>NZ_AP025589.1:3495000-3899889 GCF_022846535.1 Pseudoalteromonas sp. KAN5 | reverse complement strand
ACTCAGTAATGATTATAAGGCGCGCTCAAGCGACAGCAATTTTGCGCCGCTATTTATCGTAGGTATGCCACGCTCAGGCACAACGTTGTTAGAAAAAATAATGAATCAGTCAACACAAGTACATGGAGTGGGTGAACTTAATGATATTGCCCAGCTTTGCCAAGGCAAGAATGCTCAGGTATTGAGTAAGCATGTGCTCAATGAGGCATATAAAAATACAAAGCTGCCAGTTCAGCTTAGCCACTATCAGCAGCGTATTAAGCAATTAGTGGCACCACTACTGCGTAGTTGTGACAAACAACCGTTTAATTTTTACTATATTGATTTAATTTTAGCGGCATTTCCAAAAGCAAAAATTATTTGCATGCAACGAGGACGCGAAGACAGCTGCATAGCTAATTATCGTCAACTATACAGCCCAGCCAGTGCGTTTCATCACTACAGTTATAACCTACAAGATATAGACAGCTTTTATCAGGATTACAGCGATTTGATCAATCACTTTGCAGCAAAACACTCCGCTAATGTGATGATTATGCAATACGAAACATTAGTGTCAGAACCAATAAAAAGCACGCAACAACTCTATGATTTTTGTGATTTGCCTTGGCAGGCGCAATGTCTTGATTTTTATCAGCACCTCAGCCCGTCAGCAACGGCGAGTAAAGTACAAGTGCGCCAGCCACTTAATAACAAAGCAATTGACTACTGGCGGCACTACGCGTTTGCATTTTAACGTGCGGGGCAAGGGCCTGTTTCAATAGGCAACTCTTCTCGAGCCCCCCATTCACTCCATGAACCATCATAGACATGCAAGTTTTGATAACCACATTCATCGGCAAATAACGCCAAAATACAAGCAGTCACACCTGAGCCACAACTAAATTGCAAGCGAGTGTGTAGATCAGCTTGATCGCCAAGAACTACATCAAATGCTGCTTTAATGTCAGTTAATGGTTTTGCTTCGCCGCCCTCTAACAGTTCCCCAAAAGGCAAAGCACGGCTATTAGGAATATGGCCGCTGCGCATACCCACTCTTGGCTCTGCCATTTCACCTAAATAACGCTGATAACCCCGCGCATCAAGCAGTACCGTGTGCTCATCATCAATACCGTTAAATACCGCTGCAGCATCTATAAAATAATCTGTTCTTGGGTTGGCAATAAAGTTACCTTTATGATGATTATGGCTGTATTCAACTTGGGTGAGATACCCGAGAGATTGCCATTTTTCTAAGCCCCCACTGAGAACTTTAACATTATCAAAGCCCATGGCTTTAAACATCCACCAACCTCGGGCCGAACTAAATAATCCTTTATCCTCGTAGATAACCACCAGCGAATCTTTATCAACCCCCAGCAACTGCATTTGCTGAGTAAATTGCTCAGCACTACACATAGTATGTGGTAGTGGATTTTCTTGATCGGCTAATTGCTTTTTAAAATCAAAACGTAAAGCATTCGGTAACTTAGCTTGAGGTTTATATTCACCCGGCTTACCAGGGCGCACCATGCCGGCATCAAAAATAATCAGCTTGGGGTCGTTCAAGTGCTCGTTCAACCATTGGCAAGTTACTATGTTTTTCATTATGGTCCTTTACTTCATTAATTTGCTGAGAAAAAACATCTAACCCGAGTAAACGTTGCTCCACAGCTTTAGCATGCTCTTTGCAGCAATCTTGCCACCTTCCTTCAATACTGTAAACATGCTTTAAATAATTGAAAAATTGCTCCCTAAGTTGAGGGTTGAATTGCCAACCTTGGCTCATTAGTAATATTCGCTTAATTAATTCCTCGCTGTTACCTGCATGTAAAACCAATTCATCAATGTTATAGCAAGCCTGCCCTAATGTAATAACGCGTCGCCCCAACAATAGCGCCTCCAAGCCAACGGTTGAATTAATTGTAATCACATACTCTGCGTTATTAATTAAATCAGCTGCCATATTACCATTAGCAAATACTGCTTGAGGGTGCTTTTTATATAAATGAGAATAATGTTTATGCCAAGAAGGGTGTTCTTTAAATACGACTTTTAGGTCTGGATCATTTAGCTTTTCAATCGCAGTCATTACCTCTGTAAATAGCATCTCCATCGAATTAACCCAAGGCGAATAACATACTAGTTGCGTATCATGAGGAACTTGAAACGGCACAAAAATATAACGAGCTGGCAGCTTGCTTTTCATAAAGGCTTTGCGTTTTCTATGATTTACTCTAGCTGTTAATTCTGATGCTTCACAAACTGCAGTTTTTGAAGGTGCAATATCGAGGTAAAAATGTTTCTCACGTTGAATTGAAGATGCATAATTAACGCCTTTGGGATCCAAACAAGTTGTATTAGGTAATAAGCCATTTTCATAATAAATAACACTAATACCTAACTTTTTGGCTGCATTTACGACTGTAACATTAGGCAGTTTATGACCATTCCAAATAACTAAATGGGTGGCCTGCTCCTTCTTGAATAACGCTAAATACTTAGCATAACGACAGCGCTCAACTACATTCATTAAAAAAGAGTAGACTAATTTTATCAGATAGTTATGCCAAATAGCATGCTTTGCTTGTTTACGCTTTAATTGCGTAGCAATAACGCTATCAAAGGATACTTTAAATGCGTCAGGTAAATATGTTAATGCACTGAGCATTGGTTTACCAAAAATATGTAAACTTGCATGCAGATCTAGTTGAGCAATTAACTTTTTATAATATCGAGCATGTATATTACGACGAGATACAAAGAGGAAATGCATAGTAAGATCGCACCCATTTAGCTTCTTTAGGTGGTAATACTAAGCTGTAATTATGACTAATTTATGAACAAAAAATCGATTCGGCTTTTTTGACAGAGAAAATACACTATTTTCTTTTAATGTAATAAAACTGTATTATATGAAACTAATTCCGGTAAATAGAGTCTTTACCAATACCTTCGAGATGCATTTTATTGCCAACTTAAAGTCGAAAAGTGACTTCACATGCCTAAACATTATTTATTCTATGTAGAACAACCCTATAGCTTTGCTATTTTACGCCCTATTCAAGCAGCTATTAAAGCAAATGGAGATAAAGCTTGCTGGTTTATTACAAAAAAAAGCAGTATTACCAACAGCTTATTAGACGGTGAGAAACAACTTCATACTATTGAAGAAGTTAAAAACTTTAACCCGTGTGCCGTATTTGTGCCAGGTAATGTTGTTCCGGATTTTTTCCCTGGGGTAAAGGTACAAGTGTTTCATGGCTTAGAATATAAAAAGAAAGGGCATTTTGCGATCAGAGGCTTTTTTGACTTGTACTGCACTCACGGTCCTCTCACCACTGAGCCATTTAGACAACTCGCGAAAAAACACGGATATTTTAGAGTCACTGAAACTGGCTGGCCAAAACTCGACCCTTACTTCGATTATCAAAAACAACAGAATATAAAGCCGGTTATTTTATATGCGCCAACATTTTCGCCAAACTTATCTTCGCTTGAGAGCTTATTTGAGCAAATAAAAGCACTTGCAAGTAGTGGTGATTACGACATTAAACTGAAGTTTCACCCAAAAACTAAACCGCAGTGGCAACAATTGTATCAGTCACTTGCTGAGTTAGCACATTTTGAGATCTGTCAAAGTGATAACTTAATTCCTTTAATTCAACACGCAGATGTTGTTATTTCAGATACATCGAGCGCCGTTGATGAGTCCTTACTATTAGGTAAACCAGTGATCACTTTTAATAACTCTCAACCGCAAGATGCACTGATAAATATCACTAAACCGGAGCAATTAAGTAATGCTTTGGCACAAGCTCTCACTTTAAGTGATGAGCAGCAACTAAAGATTAATCAGTATATAACTCAAGTACACCCTTTTACTGATGGCAACAGTGCTCAACGTGTACTGGCTGCAACCGCACAAGTAATTGAAGCTGGGGTTATGCAAAAGCCACTCAATCTATTGCGTCGATACAAAATCCGAAAAGCACTCAACTATATGAAATTAAAGTGATGTAACTTGAGGGTGGGCGGGGTCCACCTTAACGGCTTATTGCGATAATGGATTACGTACCACTTCAATTATTTCAGTGGTTGAAATTGAAGGTGTGCGAGTAAGGTACTGTACATCACAAAGGCTTTTAAATTCATCAAAACGTCCTGCCCAATCATCCCCCATAACTAATAAGTCAGCTTTATGTGTAGTGATGTATTCCCCTTTCAGCTCTAACGAATGCTCGATAAACACCTCATCAACACAACGTAATGAGCTGATAATTTTTACTCTGTCGGCTTCACTGTAAACAGGGTTGCGCCCCTTTTTTGACATATTGAGCGCATCTGATGACACCCCAACAATCAAGTAGTCGCCCAATGCTTTTGCACGCTCTAATATATTGATATGGCCAACATGGAAAATATCAAACGTTCCAAAAGTTATTACTCGTTTCATTTATTTTCCTCTAAATAGTTCGCAATTCGCTCAGCAGATAAGCCATCTATTTTACCAGCGAGCCGTTTGATAACCCTAGCTCTATTTTCCTTAAATATCATACTTTCAAATATAGGCTTTCTAAGCGTAGTAATGACCTCTTGATAATGCTTAGCTGGGTGACAAATTTCATTAAAATAATTAATATCATCATCTAATCGTTCTTTCAATCTGAATGAAAAGATACCTCTATAACTCCAACGTAATTTATAAAAATCACACCAAATAACGGGTTTATCTAAAGCTGAGAACTCAAAAATGGCTGAAGATGCATCAGAAAGCATAACGTCTGCGATGGCAAGAAAAGGAATAAGATCAAACTGGTTTTCATCTGCTATATATACATTAGAGCTTTTCCCCCAGTGCGCTAGCTTTATACGTTGTTTTTTATAACGCGGTTTTACAAGAGTAAAAAAGTGAGGTTTTATAATTATATTATAATCAGTAAAGTCATTTGCAAATTGATCACCCATACACTCTATTGAGCTCGGGTAAAATGTGGGTGCATAAAGTAAAGTTTTTTTATTCGGGTCAAGGCCTAGCTCTTTCAGCGATATTTTTTCAGCGCTATTATCAAACAAAGGGTCTAATTTAGCATAACCGCTATCGTAAAAATGGCCATTCGGATATAAATCTTGTAACCTTTTCAGTCTATGTTCACCCTCAACAAAGCGTATCGTCACCCCTGTATTTGAGACATCATAATAGCACTGCTTTGGGCCAATACCATGCTGCATTAAAGCTGTTTTCTTAGTTAACTTGTCACAATTAGGGAAAGCATTACCAAAGATTATCCAATCAGCATCACTTTGTTGATAAAAAGAAAAAGCATCACTATTAGTATTTAACCAAACAGCTGCTAGCTGCTGTTCTGTGATAAACCTATTACAGATTGAAATGAGTTTCGCGTCCTGCGTTTTATAAAAAACCAATACACATTTGTGCCCTTTTCCGATTAGTTTTTTTATAACTGGTAGGTATTGAGGGATATAATAAATATGCTGGACATCGAAGTAAATGAACATAGCTTACATTAAATTAGCAAAAGCAGATAACATTGTACATAATCTATCATTTTATTTCAGCCGAATCGTTTAAAATCATCGACTATTTTATTTATATCTTAATTATCTCTTTCCTTAACGGTGCCATTTTCGCAAGTATTTTATTTTGTACGGTGTGATCAATATTTTGTTCATTCATGGCATTAATAAGTAAATCGACAACATGATTGAAGTCCGCTTCGGTAATATTCATACCAGTGTGGATGTCAACCATACTATCGCGCGTGTATTCACAAGGGCCATCCGTTAACACGCATAGGTGGTTAAGGAAGCCTGCACGAAAATGGCTAATATTGGCATGCTCAAAATAGTGAAAAACCTGCTCATCATTACCAATTTGATTAATAAAGCTATCAACTAACCTTTCTAGGCCTGCTTGGCCATCGAGTTGTTGGTACAAAGTTAAGTTGCTTATATTTGAGCAAGCACTGAGTATCATTGTAAAAACTATTACCGGAATAAATTTAAGCATTACCAATACCCTGTTACCGATAAATACCAGCCCGTTTGCTCAGCAGCTCCCGCAATACTCCCTAAATCAAGGTATGCTGCGGTAACGCTAACATATTTATTAGGCATCCACGCTACAAACAGATCGTGCCAATCTTGCTCGCCGAGCCCTAGATTATTTGATTTTTGTCGATATTCAACACCAATGGCAATTTCTCGGCTTAAGAAAATAGCAGTGCTGCCTTCAAATAATAATTTTTCGCCGCCATTGGCTCCACCATAGCCAAGTAACCCTAGCTGATTTGCTTCACTATAGCGTGTAGTTAAATTCCAGAACCAGTTATAACCCGCGATAGCACCTAAATGTAACTTACTCGCCGCAAGATAAATATCAGTGCCCGAAGTCTCTTTTGCGCCTACGAGTGTCGCAACAGTGCCATCATCAAGAGACTTATGCTGCGCACCGAGTGTTAGCTGTGGCCAATCACTGTAGACAATATCGCCATAGAGCCTAACTTTAACACCTGTAATTGCTTGTTCGATTTCAGTATCAAGTGCTGGCACTGCAAAATTTTGCTGTGCATAACTAAGCTCAACACGATTAAATAAATTAATTTGTGTACCACATACATCTAGAGTGTAATCTGTCACATCTGCACGGCTACAAAAGCCATTGATGGCAAATTCATCTTCGCTGGCATACCCTGCAAGTTGCGCCCAGGGGACGATCCCCCCACCGCCACTTCCTTCTACTTGCGATACCCCGGGGGTTGCTAACAACTTACCCTGTGATGCAAAAGAATCAAAAACGGATAATGTTATAACGGTAACAAATAATAACTTAAGCTTGTTCATTATATTGCTCCAACCATTGTTCAAACACCTCCGCTTTGAGCGGCCGACTTAAGTAATAACCTTGCACATGATCACACTGCATTCTTTGTAACAATTCAAGCGAAGCTAAGGTTTCGACTCCCTCTGCAACCACAGAAAATCCAAGTTGATGACCTAAGGTGATGGTGGATTCCACAATGAATTGATCTTTTTCTGATTCATCTAGCTTTAAAATAAAACACTTATCAAGTTTCAGCTCATCAATAGGAAGCATTTTTAAACGACCTAAGGAAGTTTGCCCTACGCCATAATCATCCAACGAAATTTTTACGCCAATAGCTTTAAGGTTTTCCAGTGCGTGAATACCTTTTTCTTCATTTTCGATCATATCGCGCTCGGTTAATTCGATAGTAATAAGCGCTGGAGCCACCGAAAACTGTTTTAACGTACGTATTAAATTTGCATGAAATCCTGGGTAAGCTATATCTTGGGCTGACACATTAATAGCTGCTTGCATATAAATACCTTGCTGTTGCCAAAGCCCCACTTGTGCAACTACTGTTTTAACAACCCAGCCTGTTAACTCAACAATTAACCCTGATTGTTCTGCTAAATCAATAAATAACTCTGGAGACACCCAACTACCATCTTTACGTTGCCAACGAATGAGTGACTCAACTTTATCTATTTTTTGAGTGGCAATATGTAATTTGGGTTGATAAGTCATAAATAATTGACCATCGTCGTCATTAATAGCCTGTTTGAGCTCATCGATCATTCTCAGCCTTTCAAGGTGCTCTTCATCTTCACCTTGCTGGTAATAATGGATATTTTCATGCGCACTAGCGGCACTATCAACAGCAATCAACACCCGGCGCATTAAATCATCGGCTTGCAAACCCTGAGAGGGATATTGCACAACCCCTGCACTGAAACGTAAATTAATTTTCAACTTTTGAATCGTGTAACATGCTTGCAACTGCGCCATTAAACCAATTATGCCACTTTTAAGGTTGCTCCCAGTATTGCTCGCAAATGCAGTTAAAAACTCATCGCCTCCAATGCGGGCATGTAAACCACCTAAGTCATCTGAAAACTCAGCAATCCGTGATGCTACGGCTTTTAAACAATCATCACCAATACGTGCACCGAGCTTATCGTTAATGTGCCTGAGGCCACGAATATCAATTGCGACTAAAGTATATTCTTGATTTTGGTTAAGGGTCTCATTCAATACTTCTAATATCGCTGAACGATTATAAAAACCTGTTAAGGAGTCATGTTTTGCTGCAAAGCTAATTTGCTGTTCACGTTCTTGAATATCATTACCCATATTTTTAAAAGCATCGATCAAGGTTGATATTTCATTGCTTTGTTTTTTACTCATTAGCTCAACATTGTAATTACCACGCGCAAATTGCCGCGCTAAGCTAGCCAATTGTGATAGTGGCATGGTTAAATTTTTTGCTAATAAGCTACTGGTAATCACACCAATAAAAATGGTTATCGTGGCTAAAATAACTAACGTGTAAAACAGCCGCTCAAACTCACTGTAACTTTGCGTTAAATCAGCACTTAGTAACACATTCACAGGGTGGTTATTGAGTGAGGGTAAATGTACGTCACGATTGCTATAAACGAGTTGTTCACCAAAAATTCGTTGTGTGGTTTTATTATGAAAATATTCAGTTGGAATAAAGGGCGTTGGCCGTTCTAATAACGAACTTTTTACTAAGTCATCACTTTTAGCAATAAAGCTTACATCCATGCCGGTTAGGTTTTTTAATTCAACAGCAACCTCGTCATCAATTTTAAACCCAACAAGGCTATAAGCCACGGTGCGAGGTGCTTTGATCGGTAATAAAATAACCTGGTATAGTTCTTTATTTAGCACAACAAAGCTTGATTGCTCGGTATTATTGAGCAACTCATTCATCAGTTCTTGTAAATTACTATCAAAATCTTGCTGTCGGTTAGTTGATACTAACTTCCCTGATAGGTCTAATAACAACATCAAGTCAGCATTGATACGTTGGCTATGATTATACAATACACTACTTATAGTATTGGCATCTCGAGTCGCAACCGCTTGTTTAAAACCAAAGTCAGCAGTTAATACTTTAGCAGCGGTAAGTAGTAAACTTTCTTTTGAGGTCAGATACTGCTTATAGACATTCTCGGCCACGTTAATATCTTGTGTGACCTTTTTCTCATTAAATTGGCTCGTCGACCACCAAAAACTCAATAAGCTGACCATAGTCGTCAATAATACAAGGCCTACACATAAAATAGTAATGCGATTTTTTAAGCTGTTAGTCATTCCCGCCCTTAAACTTACTACCAAACGTATTACGTGGCTTAGGCTCTATTGTTTGCAATGTAACTTGGACACGATTAGGTGAATTTACAGTTAACGTTAAAGATTGTTTTTCTTCTAGAGCGTTTTTTTGCAGTGAGTGCCACAGACTAAGCTGAACGGGCAGTGTTAAGCCATTTAGCTGCACATTTCCATGCTCATCACTTTGATATACATGAGAACTTTTAGCGACATAAATATACCCTAACATAGAATCATGGATATTACAGCCAAGCACCACGACCCCTTGATTCTCAAATGTAATTGGGCTTTCAGGCTGCCCTGAATAAAGTTTCAACTGAAATGGTTTTGCAGGAGAGAAAGAATACACATGATGACGAATATTATCGCTATTCGGAAAATTAACCTGTTGTCCCTGCTGAGCAATTAACAATGAGGGTGAAAACTGCTTGTCAACTTGATCCATGATAAGTACGGGTAACTGCGATGATGATTTACGAGTATCTTCACCAACCAGTTCGACAACTGTATTTTTAAGTGGCAAGTCATGTTGATCAACAATATTAAGTGCAACATTCTGCGCACAGGCTGCGTATGAGAGCGCCACTGTAAAAAGAGTCACTATGCTTTTGCTTGCCATTTTTTGCAGTTTCATTTAGTCATCCTCGGTAGCGCGTAAGCACTAACCTATGAGTGTCTCTAATTAATCTTAGGTTAAGTTAATTAGAGACTGACCCGAAATGCAAGAATAAAAGCCCAGTTACACTAAATAAGAGTAAAACTTAAGGCTTTTAAACATTAGCAAATAAAAAACTCATGATTAAAGCTTGGTGATCAAGCCATATTGCTGATCTAAAATAGTAATAACCTCAGTACGTGGATCTGTCGGAATGGCGATATCATAGCCAACTATCTTACTAGCAATACCAACATAAGTTTCTGACACCGATAACATTACTGATTCTGGCAAAATATAATCTTTAGCAAGCTGTTCTCGCTCAGGCATACGGTCTTTATTTAGTAATACATCACTATCAGGTACATTGCTAATTAATAACTGACGGAAACCTTCTTTTGAATTCTCAACAATTTTACCATCACGGTAAGCTGCACCATCCCAAATGCGTGATGAGTCAGGTGTGCCTACTTCGTCGATATAGATCAGCTTATCTGTACCATCAATATCTTCTACATAACCAAACTCAAACTTTGTATCTACAAAAATTTGATCCAATTTAGCCAACTCAGCACTAATTAAAGTAAAACCTTCAACAAGTAGCTCTTCGTATTTTGCAACATCATCTTCAGATTTAAAATTAAAAACACTCAAATTATTAGTGATATTGTCACGCGTGATATTTACATCATCCACGGCAGGAATATCTGCAACGCCTGTAATAATACCTTTCGTTGATGGCGTAATTAAAACATCATCCAACTTCTGATTCGCGGTTAAGCCTTCTGGTAATTCTAAACCACAAAAATGACGAACACCTTTGCTGTAATCACGCCACATACTGCCGGTAATATACTGGCGAGCAATGGCTTCTACTTTTACTGTACTGGCTTTACGAACAATCCAAACATATGGATGTGGAATATCAACAATATGATTTCCTGCAAGACCCGCTTGATCAAATAGCTTAAACCAGTGCGATGCAACAGTATTTAATGCAATCCCCTTACCTGGCACACCATTTAGGCCATTTTCACCTTGCCAAATGCAATCAAATGCAGAGATACGATCAGAAATAACCATAATAGCCAGCTCAGTACCTTTAGGTACTTGATAACCTTTTTCGTTAATCAAACGCGCACTATCTTCGTCTGTTAGCCAATAAACTGACCGAACTTTACCACTATGAACAGGGCCCTTAGTGCGTATTGGTAAGTCATCGTTTACATCTAAAACTTTATAGCTAGTCATGCTATCTCCGGATCTATGGCGAGCCTATTACAGGCACTAGTATGGGATTGGGGTTATAAGCCGCTAATAATAATCGAGACCGGGGAAAATCACAATTAAAGCACTATGTGATTTAACGCAGATTAGTTGGTATTTTGTTATTAACGTTATAAGATAACATCAAATTCCAGCAGTAAACTGTATGATGATTGATATAAAGCAGCTAAGTTTTAAATGGCAAAAACACCAAATTAAGCCCACTCTAGCAATTGCATCGTTGGAGGTGATAAAAGGTGAGCATGTATTTTTACATGGCCCAAGCGGTTGTGGTAAATCCACATTGCTAGCATTGCTAGCGGGGATAAATCAACCAACATCAGGGACGTTAAAAATTTTGGATTGTGAGCTTAACCAGCTAAGCAATAGTAAGCGTGATGCTTTTCGTGCTGATCACATTGGCTATATTTTTCAAAACTTTAATTTACTGCCTTACTTATCACCGCTTGAGAATGTGACTTTAGGTTGTCAGTTTTCAAAGCTGCGACAAAAAAAGCATTAACAACTAGCTCAAGTCTGCATCAAGAAGCTAGCAGACTATTGAATGCGCTTGGCTTGGACGAGCAATTCCACCAGCAAAATGTTGCTAATTTAAGTATCGGGCAACAACAACGTGTCGCTGCCGCACGGGCATTTATTGGTAGCCCTGAGCTTATCATCGCTGATGAACCAACGTCAGCACTTGATAGCAATAACCGTCAAGCATTCATTAAGTTATTGTTCGAACAAGCTCAAGCCGCTAACAGCACCCTCGTTTTTGTCAGTCACGATGACAGCTTACAACCCTTATTTAATCGTAATATTGATTTGATCGCGTTACAGGAGCAAGTTTAATGGTCCTAGTAAAGCTTGCTATAAGCAGCCTATACAACCGCCGTGCAAGTGTGTTTCTGACCTTGTTGACTATTGCTATCAGCGTAATGCTATTACTGAGTATTGAACGCGTACGTGTTGATGCCAAAAGCAGTTTTAGTAATACCATTTCAGGTACTGATCTCATTGTTGGTGCACGAACGGGTGATATTCAGCTGTTACTGTCGTCAGTTTTTCGCATTGGTCACGCTAATAACGGGGTTAGTTGGCAAAGTTATCAATATATAAAACAACAACGCGGCGTAAAATGGAGTATCCCCTTATCACTTGGCGATAGCCATAAAGGTCAAGCCGTACTGGGCACTTCTGCAGACTATTTCCAGCATTATAAATTTGCTAAAAAGCAGCCACTTAGTTTTAGCCAAGGGCGGCCTTTTCAGCATTTAAATGAAGTTGTGCTCGGCGCTCAAGTCGCCAAGAGCTTAGGCTACTCGCTTGGCGATAGTATTATTATTTCCCACGGCATGGGTAACACGAGCTTTCATCATCATGATGACAACCCTTTTACGGTTGTCGGCGTTTTAAATGCCACCGGCACCCCTGTTGATAAAACGCTGCATATCCCATTAGCTGCAATTGAACAAATTCATAGTACAAACCATACCAGCCATGAACATGAACATGAACATGAACATGAACATGAACATGAACATGAACATGAACATGAACATGAACATGAACATGAACATGAACATGAAAAGCCTACTGATTTGATTGGCAACCCAAAACAAATTACCGCATTTTTAATTGGTTTTGATTCACCACTTTATACTCTCCAGGTACGCCGTAATATCAACCAGTTTAAAGATGAAGCATTGCTCGCCATAATGCCCGGTGTCACATTACGTGAATTGTGGGAAATGCTCACCATTGTTGAAAAAATCTTACTGCTGTTTTCTATAGTCGTAGTATTAGTAAGCCTATTAGGCATGCTCACTACGCTATTAGCGAACCTCAATCAACGCCGTCGTGAATTAGCAATCTTGCGTTCAGTGGGTGCAAGACCTTGGCACCTATTCGCCTTGATCAGCATTGAATCCTTATTGACCACATTTTTAGGTTGCTTAGCGGGCTGTGGATTATTTTATTTACTCATGGCCCTCGCTTCAGGCTACTTACAAAGCCACGCAGGGATCACTACCACCATTGCTATGCTATCGAGCTATGAACTGATGCTGATCGGCGCTATTATGGCGGCCGGTTTTATCGTTGGCTTAATTCCAGCCTCCCGTGCTTATTTTTATTCATTATCAGATGGCATGAGCATTAAAATTTAAGAGGAACACCATGCAGTATTTTCAAAAACTCACTGTAGTTTGCTTAGTTATTTTTAGTTTTGTTCTAAGCTTTAATAGCTTAGCCAACGAACCTAAAGAGATATTTTGGGAAGATTTAATCCCTAAAGGGCACGTGCAAATAGACACTCAAGAGCAAGCCAGTCATGAAGGAACAGAGCAAAATTGGGTGCAACCCGACTTAGATGCCCCAGTTGTAAAAGAACTTAATGGCCAATCAGTCAGTTTACCCGGGTTTGTTGTACCGCTCGAAGGTGATAGCGAAGTGATCACTGAGTTTTTACTGGTGCCGTATTTTGGCGCCTGTATTCATGTGCCACCACCACCACCAAATCAAATTGTTCACGTCACAATTAAAGGCGGTGTGCCAATTGAAAGCCTCTACGATGCAATTGTTGTTACCGGCGTAATCAACACTGAAACTTGGAGTGGCGAAATAGCTCAAGTGGGCTATAAAATGACAGCCGTCGGCGTCGCACCATTTGAGTTGTAATTTATGGAAGGTCAAACGCTTAACCCTTTGACCTTTTATTAACTTACCTCAAACCGATGGAGAAAGTACGCTTAATTAACGCTGGCACTGACTACAAAATACAGTGCTGCGCTGACCTAAGCGAATTTCAGTTAATATTTGTTTACACACCATACACGGCTCACCTTTACGACCATACACTAGAAGCTGCTGAGCAAAGTAGCCTGGCTTACCATCACTTTGCGCAAAATCTTTTAGCGTTGTACCACCTTGGGTGATCGCCGCAGCGAGTGTATCTTTAATAATAGGCACTAATTGCTGATAACGCGCCAGTGATACTTTACCTGCCTCGCGTTTAGGATGAATACCGGCTTTAAAAAGGGATTCATTAGCGTAAATATTACCTACCCCAACCACCACGGCGTTATCCATGATAAACTGTTTAACTGGCACTTTTTTATTACGCGACTGCTCATATACCCGTTTAGCGGTAAATTCATCAGTAAGCGGTTCAGGACCAAGCTTACTTAATAAGCTATGGCACTGGTCAAGCTGCTGCCACAAGCAACAACCAAAACGGCGCGGATCATTGAGTCTCAGTGCTTTGTTATTAGCAAATATGAATTCAATATGATCATGCTTTTTTAATGGTTCGTCTTTATCAACAACCCGTAAATTACCCGACATTCCCAAATGTAAAATAACACTACCCAATTCACATTTCAGCAGTAAATACTTAGCTCGGCGCTGTACATCTAACACAGCTAAATTAGTGATTTGATAAACCTCATCAGGCACTGGCCAACGCATATTAGGGTTATGAATATTCACCTTAGTGACACGTTGTTGCAAAATATGTGGGGTGATCCCCATTCGGCTAACTTCAACCTCTGGTAATTCAGGCATTCGACTTAGGCTCGCTGTGTATAAAATTAAAACTTGGAAATAACCGCTGCGCAGTCTGTTGATCAAGCAACAATACACGCTGGTTACTTTTATCGAGTAAATAATAGCCCTGTGGGGCACGGTATAATTGATATAACCAAGGTAACTGCTCACCTGCCAACCACACAGTAGCAACTGTTAACGCGGTGGTATTGTGAAATGTCGGCTGCTCTTCTGCAACCGACAACTGCATGTTTTGCCACTGATTAATTAATTCGACAAGATTAACTGTGGTTGCTTGCCATTGACTCGGTGGGGCATTGTCAATTAATGCTATAGCACGCCAAGACGTACCGATCCGCTCTATTTTTTGATTTGGGAATTCAAGCGCTAAAATAAAACTTTGGTCAGGCAACACGCTCTGCACCCTAGCTTCTTCTGGGCCACTGTTTAGTTTAGTGTGTAATCCATTAAAAAAGAAAATCATTAACAGCATGGAAAAAATAACAACATTGTTCCAGCCCTTGCGGCCTAACTGCATTTGAGTTCTTCCTAAAAGATTCAATTAGTTAAAGTGTAACCAAAAATATGTAAAAATGGCAGCCGAAATTTGTTATGCAATATTACTAAAATTCACCAGTGGTAATGTGCCAAAGTTAGATTACTTTGCTAATATACGGCAAAATTTAAGGAGTTCCGTCATGTCAATGTATGTAGTGGGTCATAAAATCCCAGATTCAGATTCTATTTGTGGTGCAATTGCACTGGCTTATTTGAAAAACCAAATTGAAGAGCCTGCAATTCCTACCCGTCTTGGTGAAGTTTCACCTGAGACACAATTTATTCTTGATAAGTTTGGCTTTGAAGCGCCAGAGCTAAAATTAAGCTACGCAGGTGAAGACGTTTACATCGTTGACCACACTGAAAAAACCCAAGCACCAGATGATATCGACCAAGCACGCGTTGTGGGTGTTGTTGATCACCATAAATTAGGTGATTTAACTAGCTCAACACCACTTGAGTGTTGGATCCGTCCAGTTGGTTGCTCAAACACCATCATCAAAATGATGTATGATTTTTACAATGTTGAAATACCAAAAGACATTGCAGGCATCATGATGTGCGCAATTTTAAGTGACACGGTAATTTTCAAATCTCCAACCTGCACCACAGCTGATATAAAATGTGTTGAAGCACTAGCTGAAATTGCTGGCATTGAAGATTTTAAAGAATTAGGCATGGATATGTTCCGTGTTAAATCAGCTGTTGAAGATACACCTGCGCGCGATTTAGTAATGCGTGATTTTAAAGACTTCAACATGAACGGTAAGCTTGTAGGGATTGGTCAGTTAGAAGTTATCGATCTTGCAGTATTTGATGACATAAAAGCCGAGCTTGAAGCTGATATTGCCAAGCTTAAGGAAGAAGGCGGCCGTCATTCGGTATTCTTACTACTTACCGACATTATGAAAGAAGGCTCACAAATGCTCATCGCTTCTGACGATGCAACATTAGTGGAAGCTGCTTATGGTGTAACGCCTGAAGACGGTAAAGTATGGTTAGACGGTGTATTAAGCCGTAAAAAGCAAGTAGTGCCACCACTGCAAGACGCTTTTGCTAAGCTGTAAGCTGTAAGCTGTAAGCTGTAATTCTAAAAACCGTTGTTATGTAAATAACAACGGTTTTTTGTTGGCTGTAAGCCATTTAAACAGATAAACCGAAGGAGTAAAAACATTCGATAATGCAGTTTTTTGATGCAGGCTGATATGGTATTTTTCGTTGGGTTTCGCGCTGCTCAACCACAACCTACGTAGCCAATTTTAACGCCGTTCAGCTTAAAACTTACAGCTTACCGCTCCTAGCTGCTCTTAACTGACGGCTAGTCTAAAACAAAAAACCCAGCCTAGGCTGGGTTTTTGATATTCAGAGAAAACTAAAATTACTTGATTTTAGCTTCTTTGAAAAGAACATGTTTACGGATTTTTGGATCAAACTTTTTGATTTCCATTTTTTCCGGCATGTTACGCTTGTTCTTGTCGGTAGTGTAGAAAAAACCAGTACCAGCTGTAGAAACTAAACGGATCTTATCACGCATGACTCAGGTCCTTAAACTTTTTCGCCGCGAGCACGGATTTCAGTAAGAACCGTGTCGATGCCTTTTTTATCGATAATACGCATACCTTTAGTAGTAGTGCGTAATGTTACAAAACGTTTTTCACTTTCAACCCAAAAACGGTGTGTTTGTAGGTTAGGTAGGAAACGACGTCTAGTCGCGTTTCTCGCGTGTGAACGGTGATTACCAACCGCAGGACGCTTACCTGTAACTTGACATACTTTAGACATGTCTATATATCTCCAATAACTTCGCTCGAGCTTAATTTTCCCCTAGGCTATGTATTTTGTGCCCCAGGGATAAATCGAAGGGCGCTCTTTATACAGCTTATACAGGCAAAGATCAAGTGATTGATCTAATCCAATCAGCTCATGTGTAAATTTGATAGCGGCTAATTATAAAGATCGAATGCCCTTAGGGAAAGTAAAAACTGCATTTAAATTAAACTAATTTGCAAATAAGTACTAAACCGCTCATTTTTAACACGCTTAGTGATTTGAATGCTCTTAAATCAAGCCTCGTTCTGCGAACGAAACGCAATTATCTCCACCGACAATGATGTGATCTAAAATATTTATATCAACTAATTGTAAAGCTTGCTGCAATTTAGTGGTAATTAATTTGTCTGCTTGACTCGGTTCAGCAATTCCAGAAGGGTGATTATGTGCCAAAATTAGCGCCGCGGCATTATTTTTCAATGCTGCTTTCACCACTTCACGTGGATAAACTGATGCAGCGTTGATTGTGCCATAAAAAAGAGTTTCTTCTTTAATTAATCGATTCTGGCTATCTAAGTACAACACCATAAATATTTCTTGCTGTAAGCCTCGTAATTCAAGCGTTAAATAGTCATACACTGATTGTGGCGAATTAAATACTGCATCGCGCTTACATTGCTCCATCATATAACGGCGACTGAGCTCCAGCACGGCCTGCAATTGCACAAACTTTGCGACCCCTAAACCTTTTTGTGCACAAAAATCATCAATCGTCGCATTAAATAAATTATGAAGGGTTTGATTTTGTGTCATTAAATGCTGCGCTAACTCCACAACATTCATTCCCGGCAAGCCTGTGCGTAAAAATATAGCAAGTAATTCTGCATCACTGAGCGACTTAGCTCCACTCGCTAATAACTTTTCCCGTGGTCGTTGGTTGCTCGGTAAAGACATAAGCTGCATTATTTCGTCCCTGAAAAGTGTTTTATTATTTAACTGTAATGCAAAAATAGAATTTCGCCTGTTAAAGTTAAAATAAAATTCCCTATTAAAACTTCGTCCATAACGCAAAGATTTGCTATCGTTAGCGCATATCGACAAAGGTTTCAGCAAAGTATGACAAAGTTAATGACCAATTTACCTACAGAACTCATCAATAAAAAAATTGTACTGGGGATCAGCGGTGGTATTGCCGCTTACAAATGCGCCGAACTGGTAAGGCGCTTAAAAGAGCGTGGCTGTGATGTAAAAGTCGTTATGACCGAATCAGCTAAGCACTTTATAACACCACTTACCATGCAAGCAGTTAGTGGTGAAATGGTATCAGATTCTTTACTCGATCCTTCTGCTGAAGCCGCTATGGGTCATATTGAATTTGCGAAATGGGCTGATTTAATTTTAGTTGCCCCTGCCACCAGTAATATAATTGCAAAAATGGCCGCAGGCATTGCGGATGACTTACTCACCACTTTATTACTGGCAACACCAGCAAAAGTAGCGGTAGCGCCTGCAATGAACCAACAAATGTATGCCCACCCGGCCACGCAAGCTAATTTAACAACGTTAGCACAACGCGGCATTGCAATTTGGGGCCCTGGCAAAGGTGAGCAAGCCTGTGGTGATGTAGGCGCGGGCCGTATGCTTGAGCCACACGAATTAGTCGCACTTTGCACCCAACCTGAGCAGCCGCAACTGCTGACCGGTAAAACCATTACAATCACTGCAGGACCAACTCGTGAGCCACTTGATCCGGTGCGTTTTATCTCTAATCACAGTTCAGGAAAAATGGGCTACGCTTTGGCACAAGCCGCCTTACTATTGGGTGCGAAAGTTAATTTAATTTCAGGTCCTGTTACACTCACTCCTCCTACGGGCGCTAACCTTATAAAGATAGAGAGTGCAGAGCAACTACTTGAACAGGCGCTTATTTTGGCTCCAAAATCAGATGCATTTATTGGTTGTGCAGCCGTTGCTGATTACCGTGCAGCCAAGGTTGCTGAACAAAAAATGAAGAAGCAAGGAGACGAGTTAACGCTGACGTTAGTAAAAAACCCTGATGTGATTGCAGCCGTTGCCAATCTCACTGATGGCCGTCCTTATACCGTAGGCTTTGCTGCTGAAACCCAAGATGTTGCAAGTTATGCAAAAGGGAAACTAACGAATAAAAATTTAGATATGATCTGCGCTAATGACGTATCAACAAGTGGCCTTGGCTTTAATTCAGATCATAATGCGTTGACATTATTCTGGCACAATGAGCAAAAAGAATTAGCAATTGACACCAAAAGCGCACTCGCACTGAGTGTAATGAGTGAGCTTGCTAAACGATTGTAAAAAGGCTGGAAAGAAACTGAATAAAACATTAACATAGCCCCACTCATTAGCTCAAAAAGTGAGTGGTCAACGCTGGCCTACGCTCAATAAATTATCAAAAGAAAGGAATGTTCATGCCTGCGACAAAAAGAAGTAATCGCAAAGAGCAAATACTACAAGCACTCGCACAAATGTTAGAAACCAGCCCAGGTCAACGTATCACCACAGCAAAACTAGCTGCTGAGGTGGGCGTATCTGAAGCTGCGTTATATCGTCATTTTCCGAGTAAAGCACGGATGTTTGAGGGGCTAATTGAGTTTATTGAAGACACGCTACTTTCACGGATCAACTTAATTCTTGAAAATGAAAAAGAGACGCAAAGCCGTATCTATAACATTTTATTATTACTATTAGCCTTCGCTGAAAAAAACCCAGGTATCACCCGTATTTTAACGGGTGACGCACTACAAGGTGAGCAAGAGCGTTTACGTGATCGTGTACAAGGCTTATTTGAAAAGCTTGAAACTCAGCTAAAACAAGTACTTCGTGAACGAAAACTACGCGAAGGTAAAACTTTCCAAAGTGATGAGTTAACTATTGCCAATTTTTTACTTGCCTATATAGAGGGCAAAATGAATCAATTCGTACGCAGTGATTTTAAAGCAAAACCTAGCGCTCAATTTGAAAAGCAATGGCTAGAGCTGCAAAAAATCTGGCTTTAAGTTAGGTTCAAGGTTCAAGGTTCAAGGTTCAAGGTTCAAGGTTCAAGGTTCAAGGTTCAAGGTTCAAGGTTCAAGGTTCAAGGTTCAAGGTTCCCAAGAGTTGACCGTATTCATTAGACCGGTCAACATTTTGGAAATAATTCCACACAACTTCTTTTTGCGTATCATAAAAAACGTGCATAACCTTTAGTCGTTTCACGCTCATGCCTTCAGCTATATTTGAAGAAATAGAAAGAGCTGAGCGAGTAATTTGATCTTTAAGCCCAAACTCTTTGCTTGTTTTAAAGTGAATATAAACCTCACAAGCCAAATCAGCGAAGCGCTGCCAAACATGAAGCTGTTCAAATCTCATCATAACCCTTAATAAAATAGACAGGAACAAAGTTTAGTTCCTACTTTGTAACTTGCCACTTGCTACTTTTAACTTCCTTTTTAGTGCACTTATCGTATCTACTCGAATTGTTTAACAAACTCGTTATGATGGGATTGATGAAACAAAAAGAGAACTACTAATGAAAGCACAACTTTCCCTGCTCAGCATAGCACTGGTTACCAGTCTAAGTAGCGCCACTGTAAACGCAAAAGAAGCGCTGCAATTTAAAGATGTATTCGATTTCAAGTCAGCCAAAAATACCCAATTATCAGAAGACGGTAAAGTACTCAGCTTTAGCTCAACACCCTATCGTGGCGATGCAACGGGCTTAGTTTATACGTTAAACAATAATAAATTACTCGCTGAAGTTGAGCGTGGCACTCAACCTCAAATCAATAAAGTCGCCAACTGGGTAGCATTTACCCAAATACCTACCTTGCTTGAAAAAGAGACCACAAAAAAGAAAGACAGCTTAAAAAACAATCTGGTCTTAGTAAATACAACTACCGGCAAGCAACAAACTTTTGAAAACATAAAGGACTACCAGCTCTCTGATGATGGTAACTGGTTAGCCTATCGATTAGATGAAAAAACTAATAAAGACGATGAAAGTAAAGACCTTGATAACGCAAATAGCACAGATAAATCAAGTGAAATCAAACCTGATAAGAAAGACAAAACATTTGATTTAGTGGTTGTAAATTTACAAGATGAAACAACTCACACTGTAAATAGCGTGTTTAGTTACGCTATTAATGCATCAAGCAACGAGCTACTTGTCAGTCAAAGCTACTCAGATGGAAGCGATAATCAGGTAGCGTTAATTTCATTAAATAGTACGTTTGAAACAAGTGTATTAATTGATGAACCAGGTGTTGTTGCAAATAAAATTGCTTGGCACCCAACTAAGAATATCGCCGCTTTCACGCTGGGTAATTATGTGAATGACGATATGCGTCGTCGCGATCATCAACTCAAACTGTGGCAAAACGAACTGCTTACAGATATAGCTTCACCAGAGAAAAGTTGGACTATCGGCAAAACAGCAAAATTGAGCTGGTCTGAAGACGGTGAGCGCTTATATTTTGAGAACCATCCTAAGCTAGCAGAAAAAATTACAGCAAAGAAATACACAGATCAAGCCTCGCTATTTGACTACGATACTATCCGCGACCAAAAAGGCCTAAATGTTTGGCACAATAACGACGCCGAAATCAAACCTCGTGAAGAACAACAATGGAATGAGGTTAATAAAAATCGCCATTACCAAGCAGTTTACCACCTTAATGGCAAACAGGTTGCCCAGCTAAGTGATACAAGTATGCCGAGTCTGGCGCTCAATACTAATAGTCGAGATGCATTACTTGGTTCATCGAATTTACCTTACCTTGAACGCATTATGTACGGTGGTTTTTTTGCCGACTACTACGCTGTGAATGTACAAACAGGTGAGCGAAAAGCAATTATCAACGATTACCCGTTTAGACCGAGCCTGTCACCCAGTGGGCAATACGCGACTTACTTTGAAAATAGCCAAGTACAACTAAAAGACTTAAACAACAATAAAGTCAGCACCTTAACAAAAGCGATTCAAGCAACATTTGCAGATGACCAACACGATTACCCATCAGCACAGCCAGGTTATGGTGTTGCTGGCTGGCTTAACGATAGCAGTCAAGTATTGGTATATAGTAAATATGATATTTGGGTGTTTGATGTTAACACTCTTAAAGCGACTCGCTTAACCAATGGTAAAGAAATCAATACTCAATATCGAGTTATCAAACTTGATAAAGACCACGTTGGCTTTAAGTCAGATGAAACTTTACTACTTAGCGCAACAAATTTGCAGCAAAAACAAACTGAAATAGTCAAACTTAAGCTTACCGATAACTCGCTAAGTAAAGTATTAAGCGGTCAAAAACGTTTTGATGTAGTGAAAAAAGCCAAGCACGCAGATAAGTACTTATTTACTGAGCAAACTTATCAGCAGTTCCCTGATTTTTATCAAACTGATTTTAGCTTTAAAAAACCACAACGTGTTACCAACTTAAATCCACAAGTTAATGACTTTGCATGGGGACAAGAACCGGAGCTAATTAGTTATAAGGGCTTTGATGGTGAAGACTTACAAGGTGTGTTAATTAAACCTGCCGGCTATAAAAAAGGCGATAAAGTACCAGTAGTGGTGTACTTTTATCGTTATATGAGTCAACGCATGTATGATTTCCCTAAAATGGAGTTAAACCACCGCCCTAACTTCCCCATGTTTACCTCAAACGGCTATGCGATTTTCTTACCAGATATTCGCTTTGAAATTGGTCATCCCGGTAAATCATCAACCCAAACCATGATCAACGCGACCCAAAAACTGATTGATTTAGGTATTGCGGATCCGGATAAAATTGGCTTACAAGGCCACTCATGGGCAGGTTACCAAAGTGCCTTTATGATCACTCAAACCGACATGTTTAAAGCGGTTGTATCGGGTGCACCAGTGTCTAACATGACCAGTGCTTACAGTGGTATTCGGTTAAAATCAGGCCTTGCGCGTCAGTTCCAATATGAGACAGGGCAAAGCCGCATCGGTAAAACCTTGTTTGAAGCGCCTGAGCTGTATATTGAAAATTCACCGGTGTTTTTTGCTGACAAAGTAAATACCCCTATCTTGATTATGTTTGGAGATAAAGATGACGCTGTACCATGGCACGAAGGTGTGCAGTATTATTTAGCGCTGCGCCGTGCAGGTAAAGACGCTACATTCTTGCAATACGAAGGTGAACCGCATCATTTAAAGAAATTTCCAAACCAAGTGGATTTTTCAATTCGTATGATGCAGTACTTTGATCACTACTTAAAAGGCAAGCCTGCTACTAAGTGGATGACGGAAGGTGAAGCGTTTATAGAAGAATAAGGTTATAAGCCATAAACGAAAACGCCCAGCAAATGCTGGGCGTTTTAACTTAAGCGGCCGAAAAACTACCTTGCCCGTTGGCGATTGCCGCCTACTCTCGGCTTAGTATTCGCTTTTTTAAACTGACTAAAACCAGTATGGCGACTCAGTGCTGGACGCCCTCCCTTACCTGCTTTAAGCGATTTTTCATCGCGGGTTTCTTCAGGTACTAAGCAATTAGGCCCCTTACCAATGAGTTTAGCTTTACCCATTTTACGAAGAGCTTCGCGGATCATCGGCCAACCAGCTGGATCATGGTAACGTAATATCGCTTTATGTAAGCGGCGTTGGCGTGCCCCTTTAGGTACAGCAACTTGCTCAGTATTATTTTTAATATTACGTAACGAATTCATTTCAGTATGATAAATCGTCGTCGCGTTCGCCATAGGGGATGGATAAAAATTTTGCACTTGATCAAGTTTAAAATCATTCTCTTTTAACCACAACGCCATATTTACCATATCTTCATCTTTTGTCCCTGGGTGTGCAGAGATAAAATAAGGAATAAGGTACTGCTTTTTACCCGCTTCTTTTGAGTACTTATCAAAGAGTTCTTTAAACTGATCATAGGCGCCCATGCCTGGCTTCATCATTTTTGATAATGGGCCATCTTCAGTATGCTCTGGGGCTATTTTTAAATATCCGCCAACATGATGCGTAACGAGCTCTTTTACATAGCGTGGGTCTTGCACTGCCAAGTCGTAACGCACACCTGAAGCAATGAGAATTTTTTTCACCCCTTTTACTTCACGGGCTTTCTTATATAACTCAATTGTTGGCGTGTGATCAGTATCCATATGCTTACAAATATCAGGGTAAACACACGATAGGCGACGACAGGTACTCTCTGCTTTTTTGCTCTTACAACGCAGTTTATACATGTTGGCGGTTGGGCCACCCAGATCTGAAATAACCCCCGTAAAGCCCGGTACTTTGTCACGAATTTGTTCAATTTCATCAATAATCGATTCTTGCGAACGGCTCTGAATGATCCGCCCTTCATGCTCTGTGATAGAGCAGAACGAACAACCACCAAAACAGCCCCGCATAATATTAACCGAGGTTTTGATCATATCGTATGCGGGGATCTTCGCATCACCATAACTTGGGTGTGGAATACGTTGATAAGGCAGGCCAAATACCGCATCCATCTCATGCGTTTCCAGTGGATACGCTGGCGGGTTTACCCAAATTGAACGATCGCCATGACGTTGGAATAAGGCACGCGCACAACCTGGGTTGGTTTCTTGATGTAAAATACGTGATGCGTGGGCGTATAACGGCTTGTTAACGCTTACTTGCTCAAATGCAGGTAACTTAACATAGGTTTTTTCCCACGGCTTAGGGCGTGCTGGCTGAATTGTAATTGGTTTTGCAGCTTCAGCTTGTAAATCAATACCCGCTTGTTTAAATTCACTTTTACTGCAGCCTACATCATCCGCCCCATAAGGGTTAGGAATTGGATCAATTTTGCCAATTTTGTCGATTGCTGTTGAATCACTACCACGCCAACCAGGTAATGGCTCTTTGCGGATAACCGCTGTACCACGAATATCTTGAATGGTATCCATGGTTTCGCCTGCAGCAATACGGTGCGCAACTTCCACCAACGGACGTTCAGCATTGCCGTAAATTAAAATATCGGCTTTGGCATCAAATAAAATACTGCGGCGCACTTTTTCTTGCCAATAATCATAGTGGGCAATACGGCGGAGGCTTGCTTCAATACCACCAATAACAATAGGTACGCCTTTATAAGCTTCGCGACATTTTTGCGAATAAATCATTACCGCGCGATCAGGACGTTTACCACCAATGTTACCCGGCGTGTATGCATCATCGTGGCGCATACGCTTTTCAGCCGTATAGCGGTTGATCATCGAATCCATGTTACCAGCGGTAACACCAAAGAATAAGTTAGGTTTACCAAGTGCCATAAAGGCATCTTTTGACTGCCAGTCAGGCTGCGCTATGATGCCAACCCGAAAGCCTTGCGCTTCTAGCACGCGACCTATTACGGCCATACCAAAACTTGGGTGATCAACATACGCATCACCACTTATTATGATTATATCGCAGCTATCCCAGCCAAGGGCGTCCATCTCTTCGCGTGTTGTAGGTAAAAATGGAGCTGTGCCGTAACACTCAGCCCAATATTTGGGATATGAGAATAACGCTCGCTTGGCTTTAAGTGCGCTCATAAAAAGTAACCAATTGCTTTAAAAAAGGTCGCAAAGTATACTCGAATTAATCCCCAAGCGATATTAACTATTTACGATGATAGCCGATAGTTCCAATAATCTTGCTACTTTTTGTTTTCAATATACTGAATAAGCTCAACTTCTGGCATTGGTTTAGCGTACATAAAACCTTGTACTTCATCACAGCCTAATTGCTTAAGAAAGTCAGCTTGTGCTTGTGTTTCGACCCCTTCAGCAATGGTTTTTAAACCGAGCTTAGCACCCAATGCAACCACTAACGCAGCAATCGCGCCGTCGTCTTGATCAGGAAGATCTTTAATAAATGCTCGATCGATTTTCAATCGATCTAATGGCAACTTTTGCAAATAGCTCAATGATGAAAAACCCGTACCAAAGTCATCAATGGCCACTTCAACACCAAACGCTTTAAGCTCATTTAAGGTATCAATCACCACACTAAGCTCATCCATCACCACACTTTCAGTGACTTCTAATTCAATATTTTTGGGGTTAACCTGATATTTTAATAACGTCTCTTTGACTTGTTGGGCATAATCCTTGACCTTAAATTGCGGCACCGACACATTCACTGCAATACGTATTTCTACACCTTGCGCAGCTAAACGCTTTTGTTGCTGACAAGCCTGTTCTAACACCCATTGACCAATATCAACAATTAATCCTGCATCTTCAGCCAGCGGCACAAAAACTGCTGGGGAGATATAATTACCATTACCCGACGGCCAACGCAGTAACGCTTCACAGCCTATTAAGGATAAATCACTAAAAGCCAATTGCGGCTGATACCATACTTCTAGTTTACTATTTTCAAAATCTTGGCGCAGCTGGCGAATGATTCCTAGTCGCCAAGTCATTTGCTCTTCCATATCAGGCGTATAATAAACAGCATTACCTAACTTACCTTGTTTAGACTGGTTAAGTGCTATATAGGCGAGTTTTAGTGTTTCGATACCCGTGGCTTGGAAGTCTTGCTGTTCACATAAGCCAATTTTAAAATTAACCGGTAATAAGTGCTCTGCAGCAGTAAAAGGAAGATTTAAGTTTTCCCGCAATATATTTAAATTAAATTCATCACGGGCAATTAAAAAGCCAAATACATCGGCGCCAATTCGAGACAGTAATTTAGCCTGTGGGTACTCTTGTTTAAGCCGTTCAACAATTGCAATAAGTAAGTGGTTACCTACTTCTTGGCCTAGTCCATTATTGATATCTGAAAAGTGTGCGACATCAATTAAAACAAATATGTATTCATTACTATTTAAGCGATGGTATTTTTCAATCTGTTCAATAAAGTCCGTTCTATTCGCAAGCCCTGTCAGTACATCTTTATAAGCGGCATCTCTGAGTTTATTAAATAGCCTAACATTATCTAATCCTACACTGACATTGGTTAAGAAAATTTCAGCAAATTGTAGTTGGGTTAAGCTTGGCTGACTGACATACTCTAAATAAATAGCCGCTTGGCGATTCTTACTCTTCAATAAAAATGTCGTGTCATGCTCGGTGTGTTGATGTTCGCCAAATTCAAAACAGTTTTGTACCTGAAGAATTATTCGTCCATCATCTAATTGCTCAATACCTTGACCAATAAAGGCGCTAAACTCAGCGCAGCCACCTAACACTCGTACTTGATGACTGTCATCCAAACTGCCGCACACAACCCCTCTTGGTGCACAATCTAAAATGACCGAGAGTTGCTTAATCACCGCCATCGTAAAAGCTTTGATGTCGGTAAAACCTAATATAGCTTTAGAGGCCAGTAGAATATTATTTAACGCTTTGCTTTGGTATTCAAGTTGGCAAACTTGTTCATACGAACGAATAGCGGTCACTAAAGATGTCACTAATTTACTGCGAGTAAGCTCTGTTTTCGTTTTGTAATCATTTATATCGTATTCACGAATAACCTTTTCTTCAGGCGCGTAACCCGGTTGCCCTGTACGTAAAATGATACGTACATTATGGTTTTGCAACGTATCGCGTACTTCTTTAACGACTTTTAACCCCGCATCATCTGATTCCATCACGACATCTAACAGCAATACCGACACATTATGAGTATTAGCTAATACTTCAACCGCTTCAACACCAGAGTAAGCATGATGAAAACGCAATGTTTTCCCCCAGAACTTAACCCCTGAAAGTGCTAATTCAGTAACAGTGTGAATTTCAGGATCATCATCAACAATCAAAACATCCCAATACCCAACAGGCACAACTTCCGCATGAAGTTCCTCTTCATGATTAGCAAACAAAAAATCATTGTGTTCTGACGTCATTCCAAACCCTTTAAATGCAAATATCCCGCGCTATCATTTAATATTGAGACTATCCAACTATTGACTAATAAGTTATCACTATTTAGCTTATGATACAGTACTAATGTTGATAAATAATGAAGCTTGATAGACAGATTATAGTCAACATTCAATGCCTCATGGTACAACAGTGGAATTTATCACCTAAGGAATAGCTATTAAAATTTTACCCAGAGTTACTCAATTTATTTTTCTTATTGCTTTGATTCTTTTAGTAATTGGGCTGCTATTGCCCCAGCAATACCAAGTTCAAAAAAGCATTACAATACATGCTACGCAAACAAACATAGCCCCCTTGATCAGCGACTTTACAAAGTGGTCAAGTTGGTCACCTTGGCAAAAAGTAGACCCAAGTATTGTTTTCACTCTTGGTGAACCAAATTCAGGGGTGGGGGCTCATCAATTTTGGCAAAGTAGCTGGGGATTTGGTGAAATGACCATTACCAATATAAGCCATACTAAAATTGATTTTAATATTTTATTTAATGAAGAGCATATTGTTACCGGACAAGTTTCTTTTTCACCACAAGACAATGGCAATTTAGTGACATGTACGTTATCCGGCGAAGTTACCACGCCAATTTTTGGAGGCTATTTAGCACTCTTTAGCCAATACATCTTAGAAAACACCTTAAGACTTGGACTTAATAACCTAAAAACGACAGCACAACTACAAACAATACCAGAGTTAGAGAACGCTAATGACGATTCAAACAGCCCAAGCAAAAATTAATCTCGCTCATATTATTGAAACTAAGCTCGGTTACTCCATGCGTAAAACCAGCTCAACTCGCCTTACCAGCACCAGTGACGACAGTTATGGTCCACAAGGACAAAGTAAGCTCCCCTATCAAGTAAATAGTGATAACTCTACACTCGGCAGAGCACAACATCGCCAACAATTACTACTAGTCAAACAACAGCAAAATATTGAAGCTATTATGGCCATGGCAATGGACTTTTGCCCTGATGTCACCAGTAATGGCCAACCTGACAGTGATTGGGTTGAGCGGTTTATTGCACTGTGTGAAGACACTGCTAATGAATCAATGCAAAAATTATGGGCAAAAATTTTAGCCGGAGAAACGGTATCCCCAGGTACGTTTTCAATTAAAAGCTTACAAACACTAAAGCAAATGACCCAACGCGAAGCAGATGCACTGCAAAAGTGCACCGCACTTTGTGGCTATAACGAAAAAGATCACAGTCATTTAATTTTATTAGGCTTTTACAAAAAACCCTCATTATTTGATTTGCTGCGCAAAGGCAATAAAGTGTCCTTTAACTTAGGCAAAGCTGGGATCAGCTTTCCAGATATATTAACCTTAATGGATATTGGCCTAATTTATCGTAAAGAAATTGAGTCTGCGGCGCTAAAAGCAGGCCAAGAAATAAACCTAACCTTTTTAACCCAGCGAATAGCACTTAAGCCCAAAAGTAACGATTTAGTACTGAGTTATTATAAATTTACGCAGACAGGTGATGAATTACGAAAATTAATCAACACGCCCATAAATAAAGCTTATAAACAATTATTAAGCAGTGCGCTTGAAGAGGAGTTTGAAGTAACGTGGCACGCAAATAAATAACAGTGCCACGTAAAAGCTAACAAATTAGAAGTGAATTTGTACGCCTGCAAATGGACCTGATGCATCGATATTAGTATATAGATCATCAATATCATCTAGTTCTAAAGTCATTTGACGGTAGCCCGCTTTGATATCTAAATCAATCGCAAGGTTATCAAGTAAAGCCCACGCAATACCCGCTTGGTAATCTTGCACTTTGCTATCATCAATCGCTAATAAACTGCCTTCAAAAAATACGCTTAATCCGGTTAATGGTAAGCCTACTTCAGCACGACCATAAACAAGTGGTACAAAGCCTGAAAAATCTACTGTCTCAGTTGTTGCTTGGCCGTTTGAAGTACCCGAAACAATAATATCGCCATCAAACTGCTTAGCATTCACACCCAAGTCAATAGACACTAAGTCATTATCGAAAATCTCATAGTAAAGAATATAGTCGATATGTGATAAGTCACTGATGGTGTTGGCTTGAGTATTTGTAGTAAACGTAGTGCCACCAAATACAAAGCTTTCATCAAGAAGTGCAGAACCATTGAGCTCAAGTTCGGTATACTTTAATTTAATGTTTGGTACTAACGGAATTGGGTGTTCAAGCGCCGCATAATAGCTAGTGAAGGTTTCATCTTCAAAATCAAAATCTTGCATATTGCCTTGATCAGCAAAGCTACCTGAGTTATCAGATTGCCAGCCATCAACACCAACATATAAGCCTAATAAAGTATCAGCGTGTGCCGCTGGTGCTAAACAGGCCATAGAAAGGGCGGCAGCTAAACAGTACTTTTTCATGTTTTATCCTTGTGCTAAAAGTTCGCTAAGTTCAATAAGAGCCGCATTGGCTCTTGAGATATAATTTGCCATTACTAATGAATGATTTGCAACAAAACCAAAGCCATTGCCATTTAAAATAATAGGACTCCACACTGTTTCTTGCGTTGCCTCAAGTTCACGTATAATTTGCTGTAAGCTTACTCGCGCATTCTTTTTCTCTAATACATCTGCAAAATCATATTCCACTGCTTGCAAAAAATGTAATAAAGCCCAAGTAGCTCCTCGTGACTCATAAAATACATCATCAATTTTCCACCAAGAGGTTTTCACTTGGTTTTGTAATGGGGCATAAGTTGCTTGATGCGCTTCTTTATCACCGGCTAAATCGGTATTTAAGCGCTCTTGACCAACACTGGCACTTAAACGCTGGCTTAAACTACCGAGGCGCTTTTCAGCCTCCTTTAACCAGCCACGTAAATTATCAGCACGTGCATAAAACTGGCTCTCTCGAGCATTTTGATCGGCTATTTGAGTTCGGTACACAATTAAAAAATCGATACCTTTTTGATATTCACTTTCAGCACTTGGCCATGCCCAGGCTTCTGAGCTGATATTAAATTGTGGTTGCGCTTTTTTTAAAGCTTCATGTTCGGTTGACTGTGACTGTGAGCGGCTAAAATCTTTACGCATCGACAGTGCTAAATCGCGAGTCATTTCAAGTGCACCGTATTCCCATGCCGGCATATTGTCCATCAACACACTTGGCGGCATCATATCATTCGATAAGTAACCGCCCGGTTTATTTAATAAGGTAGTCGCAACATTAATCAACGCTGAGGTGGTTGTATAGCCGGTAACAAATTTCTCTCCACGCAACTGCGCCTCTTGCTTTGCTTGAGTAATTACATTTACGCGACTTGGTTCAACGCTCCAATAAACCGATATGGTATAAAAAATAATAAAGACTACTATTAGCCCAGTGATAATTTTCCCTTTATGCTGTGACATTTAACCTCCTAGTGATGTGTATGCTGCTGAGATTGTGGCACTTCTTCAATTTGGCTCTCTAATGAAACCACCGTTGCTTGAGTAAATACACGATCTCCATTGCTAAAATATAGCGTGAGTTTGAGTTCTTGCCCTATTTTTAATGGCTCTTCAGGCTCAAAAACCATTAAATGATAACCACCAGGCTTAAAATCGAGTTGTTGATGAGCCTTGATCTGTAGCATATCTACCTTTTGCATTTTCATCATACCATTAACATGTTGATGTTCGTGAACCTCAACACGCCCCATGCCATCAAGAGTCACTTTTGTTAGCTCAATGGTTGTATCACCATGATTTACTAGTGTTAAATAGCCAGCGCTGGATTTACTTCCAGGTAAAAAATTTCGCACTTGAGCATTGCTAACAACCACTTTATTTACAGTTTCATGTTGGTGTCCTGTATGAGCAAATAACTCGGAAGAATAAAAGCTTATTGCAAAAATAGCAGATGAGAGCAAAGTAAGTAATGGCTTAAGAGACATTTCGATCCTTGTTATGAGAATCAAGTTTAAGTGCTAAATTTAGCATATTTACGAAAAAATAGTCAGCTAAATTAGCATTTAAGATTATTTCAGTGGCCCAAATTAAGCCACTTTTTGGTTATCCGCAACAAGCCAACACAAGCAAACGATAAGCAATAATGGCCAAGCAATCATTAAAGAACCAAAAAGCAAGGCTAATATCACACCAACTCCTACAATGAGACCCGCACCAAGCAAGCCAACACTCACCAGCGCAACCAAAGCGATTACAACGATCACCGCCACTAATGCACCAAATAACTCAATACCAACCCAGCTTAAGTCTGCAATCCATAGCGGTAGCTGCCATGAATCAAATCGCCCTACTTCAAATGGGTTAAATGCTATGCACAACACAACCAATAAGCAAAATGCAATAATTTTCATGGCTCTTCCCTAGTGCACTTTATTATCTAAACAACAATGAGCAATTAAGTAACCTGCACCTATAAAAACAGGAAACTGAATAAAAAGCACGATTGTAGCAAGCCTAGTCGCCCAAATAGGAAAGTCGAACCTGCGTGCTAAACCACTACATACACCCGATATTTTTTTATTTAACGGATCTTTACTCCAACGAGCATGATTAAATGTATTCATTGTTTATTACTCCTAAGCGGTTTGTTGCAATTTAGCTTTAAGCACTGCAAGCTCTTTATCTAACGCTTCATCTTTTACTAATGCATCTATCTGCTCTGCAGTTGAATGCTGCTTTGCCGTTACATCATAGGCGTCAACTTGTGCTTCAATTGACTCCACACGCTGCTCAATAACATCAAAGCGTGCAAGTGCATGCGCAACTTTATCGCTATTTAATTGTTGATTAACACGCACACGAGCATTTAGAACATGATGAACCTGCGCCAAGCTACGTTGTTTAGCTTTAGCCGCACTCAGTTTGTCTTGTAAACGCTGCGCGTCATCACGTAACTTCGCTAATGAATCTGATAATTTAACAAGCTCTGGTTCAATCGCAGCTAACTCAGTTGCAACACGTTGCTTTTCTTTAAGTGCTGCAGTGGCTAAATCATCACGCCCCTTAGTGACCGCTAACTCAGCCTTTGCTTGCCATTGTGCTATCGACGTTTTTTTATCAGTTTGCTGGCGCTGTAACGCTTTTTGTTCACAGAGTATTGTCGCGGCAGTAGTACGGCATTCATCCAATGCTTGCTGCATTTCTTGAATTAATAAGTTGAGTAGTTTTTCTGGATCTTCTGCTTTATCTAACACAGCAACGAGGTTTGATTGAATTAGATCATTAACACGATTAATTAAGCCCATGATTTTCTCCTGTTGATTATGGGTGATTACAACAAGGTGATTCCAAGACTTGTGCCAAGTGACAAAAATTAAAATTTAAACAATAAAAAACAAAAGGATACACTTAAAAAGTGAAGACTAAACTGACTCTGAAATGAATATGCATAAGTTAATTTGACTAAAAAAATGATTTTTTAACCATTATTTAGGATCAAAAAAACCACTAAAAAGTGGCTTTTTAATTTAAAAAGGTACTGCTATTCGGGAACAAAACTAAGTGCTTTATCCATCACTGACAAATCAGCCTGTTTGCCATGACCATGTTCTGAAAGGTGGCGTCTATAACCTCGCGCACCGGGTTGGCCTTGAAAAATCCCCAGCATATGGCGAGCAATATGCCAAAAGTTAGCACCTTGGCGCATTTCATCTTCAATATAATCATACATAGCACGCACCACATCATGACGAGACAAAGTGCATGCACTTTCACCATAAATTTTTTCGTCTACTTCACTTAAAATAAATGGATTACTATAAGCTTCACGACCTATCATTACGCCATCAATATGCGCTAAATGGGCAAGGCTATCAGCGATCGTTTTAACACCACCATTTAAGCTCAGGTCAAGTTGTGGATAGTCTTTCTTTAATTGATAAACTCGTGGGTAATCAAGTGGCGGTACTTCGCGATTTTCTTTCGGGCTCAAACCACTTAGCCATGCCTTACGAGCATGAATAATAAAATCGTCACAGCCAACGTTATGGCTAGCTTCTATCAATGCACATAAAAATTCATACGAATCTTGCTCATCAATACCAATACGTGTTTTTACCGTAATTGGGATATTAACTTCTGCCTTCATGGCCGCAACACACTCAGCAACCAGTTGTGGCTCAGCCATTAAACACGCACCAAAACGACCATTTTGAACACGATCTGATGGACAACCAACATTAAGGTTGACTTCATCGTAGCCGCGCTCAGCAGCAAGCTTTGCACACTTAGCTAACGCGTCTGGATCAGAGCCACCTAATTGCAAAGCAACCGGGTTTTCATGATGATTAAAATGTAGATAATCACCGCGGCCAAATAAAATGGCCCCAGTTGTCACCATTTCAGTATACAACACCGCGTGTTTTGTCATTTTACGATGAAAAGTACGGCAATGGCGATCAGTCCAATCCAGCATAGGTGCCACGGAAAAACGTCTATTCAAAGTAAAATCCTCAGGTTAATTAGTCGCTACCATTAGCCACGTAAAAAGCGCTGTATTTTACACAAGTAGAGAGGCTGCTTCAATGATAAGCAGTGAGCCAATTGCAAGCCTCGAGTGATAGCTGTAAATGGCTCGATTAAGATTTATTATCGTGGCTGAGGTTACTTAACTAAATAATCGTAATTCACACCGCTGACTTCCACAACAGTCACAGCAAGCTCAGTGTAATTTTTAATTTTAGGATTAACTAATTTAGCCCCGACAGCTATTTTCGCAATTTTATTAGTTTTATCTAGCTCTACAATCTGTACAGTCGCTGATGTATCAAAATCCGCTGACTGAGTATAGTATTCTGAGCCAACACTAGCACTTACGGCTAGATTTGGTTCACTGTTAGAGGTGGACTGCAGCAACGTTCCTTTTTTCAAGTCACTTTTTAAAATTGTAAAACTAAACTTAGGGGTGTTTTTTTCACCAACAAATATAGTTACAGCGCTTTGCCCATTTAACTCAAAATCATGCTCTGTAACTTCAACAACTCTTATTTTATCACTATCATAACTAGGTTCTACGCAAGCCACAGCCCCAAAAAGAAGTAACGCAGATAAAACAATACTTTTAAGCTTCATTTTTATTCCTTAAATTAAAAAACCTATAGTGTAAAACTAGATAACACTTAACGATATTTCAATAATTAAATCAATGAAATATATTTAATTCCATTTATCAGTTAAATTACGCTCTTTTATGGATACCTCTCATCAATAACGTCTTGCACGAAAATACTGATGCTTAGGTTTAACTTATAGCGTTATAGCGTAGCAACTGATGATGATATTAATTCCACAATTAACAGTTATCATAAATGCTGTGATTTATACTTAAGCTACGTGTAATTAGTATTACAAGTCATCAAAACAGTATTGATAATACCCATAAGTAAGCGACACTGTGAAACACTCAAACTTGCCATAATGACCACAATAGACCATAGCCACTTCTAGAATAAAACTGTTGAATAAAAACACTGCAACTACAATACAGTATGTTAGTATATCGCGGGTAGCGTAAGGATAAGATGAAGATGAATATAGAATCACTCGTTAGTAAAGCCAAGCAAGTGTGTGATAATCGCGGCGCGCGGTTTACACCCATCCGTGAAAAAGTATTTCGCCTATTAGCAACTGCTCAAGGCGGTGTAGGCGCTTATGATTTATTAGAGCAACTCAAGTTGACCGAATCTGGAGCAAAACCAGCCACTATTTACCGCGCCTTAGACTTTTTAGCTGAACTTGGTTTTATCCACAAAATCGAAAGTACTAACGCATTTATGCTGTGCCATCATTTTGATCATATTCACCCAGTACAACTATTAATTTGCGACAGTTGTGGTTTTGTCAAAGAACTACATTCAAGTGTAATTTCGCACGAACTTAACAGTCTTGCTGCAGAAAGTGGCTTTATCGTCTCTGGGCAAACAATTGAAGCCCATGGTAAATGTGGCCAATGTAAAGAATAATTAAGTGCAGAGCTAAAATAAGTCACTACACTTTAATGTATAACCGCAGTAAAACTGCTCAATTCGAGGGATAAACAACAATGAATGTAGAGTTCATCAATCCTTTTTTATCATCTTTGTTGAACGTGCTCAGCACAATGGCACAAACCGAGCTAAAGCCAGGAAAGCCAAAAATTAAAAAAGATGAAATTGCCTGTGGCGATGTTTCTGGATTAATTGGCATGGTAGGACCACAAACTAAAGGGTCATTTTCAATCACATTTGATGAAAACCTTGCACTAACAATTATGGAACGCATGCTAGGTGAACGCCCTGATTCAATCAACGAAGAAGTTACCGATATGGTAGGAGAAATTACCAACATGGTAACAGGTGGTGCCAAAAACCTACTTGGTGAAAAAGGCTATGATTTTGATATGGCAACCCCGATTGTTGTGTCAGGTAAGGGCCATACCATTACTCATAAAAGTGAAGGCGCAAAAATACTTATGCCATTTACCTCAGATGCGGGTAATGCCAACATAGAAGTTAGCTTCGACAAATTATGAGCTGGTTACAAAAAACCATCCAACTGAAGCCTCGCTCACGAGGCTTTCATATTATTGACAATGAAATAATTAGCCAACTACCTGAAATAGCTGATTATCAAATTGGCTTATTACATCTTTTTATTCAGCACACTTCAGCAAGCTTAACTATCAACGAAAATGCCGATCCAACGGTTCGTATGGATATGGAAAGCCATTTCAATAAATTTGTCCCCGAGTGCCAACCTTATTACCGCCATGACTATGAAGGCGATGACGACATGCCTGCTCACATTAAATCCAGTGTTTTAGGTTGTGAACTGACTATTCCAATTAATCAAGGGCGCTTACAACTAGGCACTTGGCAGGGAGTTTATTTAGGTGAGCATCGTGATCATGGTGGCGCAAGACGTATTGTTGTGACATTGCAAGGGCAAATATAAAGCTATCAGCTATCAGCTATCAGCTATCAGCTATCAGAAAAGCATTACTCCAACAGCTGATTAAGTAAAACTATTAACTTCTTTTATTTGTGGCGGTTTTAATAAATAAAAGATGAATATTCACTTAGAAGAGAATCCAGCGGCACATGAGGCTCGAACTGCTTATGGCTTAGTTCGACCTTGGCATGTTTTTTTGATATTAGATAAAGATTGGAGCGGCACACGAGGCTCGAACTGCTTATGACTTAGTTCGACCTTGGCATGTTTTTTTTTGATATTAGATAAAGATTGGAGCGGCACACGAGGCTCGAACTGCTTATGACTTAGTTCGACCTTGGCATGTTTTTTTTTGATATTAGATAAAGATTGGAGCGGCACACGAGGCTCGAACTGCTTATGACTTAGTTCGACCTTGGCATGTTTTTTTTTTGATATTAGATAAAGATTGGAGCGGCACACGAGGCTCGAACTCGTGACCTCGACCTTGGCAAGGTCGCGCTCTACCAACTGAGCTAGTGCCGCATAAAAAGTTTCTAGTTACAAGATTCAAGTTAAAAGTTAGAACAGCTTGGAGCTTTCAGCTTTCCCCTTGAAACTTAAGCCAATTTCTTTGGTGAGAAATTGGAGCGGCACACGAGGCTCGAACTCGTGACCTCGACCTTGGCAAGGTCGCGCTCTACCAACTGAGCTAGTGCCGCATTCAAAATAGCCAGTAATTTGTCCGTTGGTGCGCGACAAGTCGCGGTAAAACGTTCTGGCAACTGAGCTAGTGCCGCATAAAAAGTTTCTAGTTACAAGATTCAAGTTAGAACAGCTTGGAGCTTTCAACTTTCCCCTTGAAACTTAAGCCAATTTCTTTGGTGAGAAATTGGAGCGGCACACGAGGCTCGAACTCGTGACCTCGACCTTGGCAAGGTCGCGCTCTACCAACTGAGCTAGTGCCGCATCATATTCAGGTTCTAGGTTCTAGGTTCTACCAATATTAAACCTCGTTCCTTTAACCTGCACTCAAACACACTAACCCCGCGGGGGTTATCGTCTTAAGCGGGGCAGGATTCTACAATATTTCAATGTGTTTGCAAGTGTTTTTTACAAATTAAAGAATTTTTCTTGGTAGACTTTTAATTCCATGATCGAATCTTTGATGTCGTCCAAAGCAAGGTGTGAGCCTTTTTTGTTCACTTGCGCTAACACCTCTGGTTTCCAGCGTCGTGCAAGCTCTTTAATGGTGCTCACGTCTAAGTTACGGTAATGGAAGTAATCTTCCAATTCGCGCATATACTTATTCATAAAGCGTCTGTCTTGACCAATAGAGTTTCCACACATAGGTGACGCGCCAGCAGGAACCCATTGCTTTAAAAATGCTAAGGTTTGCTCTACAGCATCTTGCTCTGTAAATGTACTTGCTTTACAACGTGCTGTTAAGCCAGATTGACCATGTTGAGTGGTACACCATTCATCCATGCCATCAAGTAACTCATCGCTTTGATGAATAGCAATAGTTGGCCCTTCAGCCAAAATGTTTAACTCACTGTCGGTGACAACAGTGGCTATTTCGAGTATTTTATCTGTGGCTGGTTCAAGACCTGTCATTTCAAGGTCGAGCCAGATAAGATTTGATTTATGAAAAGACATAATTACCTAAGCGGTACTTTCCTTTAGATCCAACGCATTTAGTTATATCATATTAGTATCATCAGTCGACCTAAAGCTTTTTTTTCAAAAAGCACGACATTTAACCAAGTTATAGGCCAAAAGTGGCAAAACAGAAGAAATTAAGTAAAGGCCAATCCCGTCGGATCAAGGCCAATCACCAAAAGCGCTTGTCGAATGCCGATGCAGGCACTGCCCAAGGTGCATCAAACCAATGGCAAACGGACAATTTAGGCCCTGCAGAAAATGCCGTGGTGATCAGCCGGTTTGGCCAACATGCAGACATTGAAACCGATGCCGGCGATGTACTACGCTGTAATATTCGCCGCACCGTAAAAGGCATTGTTTGTGGTGACGAAGTACAATTTCGTCGTGCTAAAGTCAGCGAAGGTGATTTAGCTGGTGTAATTGAAGCGATGCATGAACGCCGTTCGCAATTAACTCGCCCTGATTTTTACGACGGTGTAAAAGTCATAGCAGCCAACATTGACCAAATATTGATGGTGTCAGCAGTATTACCCGAGTTTACCCCAAGTATTATCGACCGGTATTTAATCGCGTGTGAAGACATGGGCATAGAGCCTATTTTAGTGCTTAATAAAATAGACTTAATTGACGAGCAAGGCTTAGCAGAAATCAACCAAGTACTCGATATTTACCGTGGCCTTGGTTATCAAGTTTTTTTAGTGAGTAATAAAAGTGGTTATGGCATTGACGCACTAAAAGAAACGTTAGTTGATAAAAACAGTATTTTTGTTGGTCAAAGTGGCGTAGGTAAATCAACCTTAGTGAATACTGTTTTACCTGATGCTGAAATACTCACCAAAGAAGTCTCTGAAAACAGCGGTCTTGGTCAACACACTACGACAGTATCACGATTACACCATCTCCCTTCTGGCGGTAATTTAATTGACTCGCCAGGCATTCGTGAGTTTGGTTTATGGCACTTAGATGTAGAACGTGTTACATGGTGCTTTAAAGAATTTCGTGAATTCATCGGTGGCTGTCGTTTTCGAGACTGCAAGCATTTAAACGATCCAGGTTGTATAATTCGTCAAGCAGTAGATGAAGGTGATATTTCGCAGTTACGTTTTGATAGTTACCACAGAATTTTAGAAACAATGGCCGATGGCCGTGCCGGAGCTCGCGCTCCGCGCGTATAAATTAGGAAGAAATCAGTGAGTTTAGATAAGTTCAAAATAGCAATGCAATATGCAATGCCAAAACACTTTGTATCGCGCATGGTGGGTAAATTAGCCGCAGCGAAAGCTGGCGCACTTACCACTACCTTGATCAAGCTATTTATTAAACAATACAAAATTGATATGAGCGAAGCGCAATATAGCGATCCTGCTCACTATAAAACCTTTAATGAATTTTTTACTCGCCCATTAAAAGACGGTGTGCGCCCATTAGCAACAGAGAGTGACATCATTGCTCACCCTGTCGATGGTGCGATCAGCCAACTAGGGCCGATTGTTGAAGGTCAACTGATCCAAGCTAAAGGCCATGATTACAGCTTGCAAGCACTACTAGGTGGCTCAGAGCAAGATACAGCGCCATTTTTAGGAGGTGACTTTGCAACTATTTATTTGGCCCCAAAGGACTATCACCGTATTCATATGCCTATTGACGGCACATTAAGCAAAATGATTTATGTACCGGGTGATTTATTCTCAGTGAACCCACTTACCGCACAAAATGTACCAAACTTATTTGCACGTAATGAACGCGTAGTAGCTATATTTGATACTGAAATTGGCCCGCTTGCTATGGTATTAGTAGGAGCGACTATTGTTGCTAGCATTGAGACTGTTTGGGCTGGCACAGTGACACCACCCGCAGGTAAAGATGTATTTAGCTGGAACTACCCAACCACAGGTGACAACGCCATTACCTTGAAAAAAGGTGAAGAAATGGGCCGCTTTAAATTAGGCTCAACGGTTATTTTAGCTTGGGGAGCGGATAAAGCAGACATTTTTGATGATCAAAAACCTGGCACTATAACCCGTATGGGCACACCCTTCGCTGAGATTGATGATTAATTAATTTTTCAATAAAAACGCGGCTGATCCTGTCATGCCGCGTTTTATTATATCAAGCCAGTTCCCCACCACATTCCGTACACTGGGGCGCTTTGCTTAATTTAAACTGCTGCTGCGCTAAACTTAATCCATCAAAACGAATAAACTGACTTCCTTGATGATGACCAAGCACAATATTAACTGCTAATAGTGCCTGCATTGAACCGATTACCCCTAATAGCGGGCTTAATACCCCTGCATTACTGCAATTGAGCGTTTGCTCTTGGGGTTGTGCTCCAAATAAACAGCCGTAACAAGGGCTTTGTGGCTGGCGAAAATCAAAACACATCAACTGACCTTCGCTCGCTATAGCCGCCCCTGACACAAGCGGGATCCCTAGTGCCAAGCATTGCCGATTCACCACATAACGCGTGCTAAAGTTATCACTGCAATCAAGTACTAAAGTCGCGCCAGAGAATACTTGCTGGGCATTATCAGCACTGAGTTTAGTACTAACTGTATTAATTTTTATTTGATTATTTAAGCTACTTAACACTTTACCCGCAGCGCTGACCTTGTCTTGTCCTAAGTGATTTACCTTATAGAGCACTTGGCGCTGTAAGTTTGAAAGCTCAACTTTATCGTCATCTAACAAGGTTAACTCGCCAATACCAGCAGCAGCTAAATACAGTAACGCAGGACTGCCTAGGCCGCCTGCGCCTACAACCACTATATGGGCTGCTTTTAATTTTAACTGCCCTTCTAGCCCTACTTCTTTGAGCATTAAATGACGGCTGTAACGCAGCTGCTCTTTGTCTGATAACTCAATCATTATTCATGACCAATAATACTTTGTAAATCGGCTATAGCTTGCTGATAATCAGTAGATTCGGTAATCGCTCTCACTACCGCCACACTACCAACCCCCGTTGCCACAACGTCACTGGCACGCGCTAAATCAATACCACCAATGGCAACGGTTGGGTAATCTTGCATTAACGGCACAAAGTGTTTTAACTTTTCAAGCCCTTGTATTTGCCCTGTCATATCTTTGGTGGTGGTGGGGTAAATAGCGCCAAACGCCATATAACTCGGGCGGTAATTATGAGCGCGTAGCATTTCATAAAAACCGTGAGTTGACAGCCCTAATCGCATACCGGACTCTTTAATGGCAACTAGGTTAGCCTCCAGTAAGTCTTCTTGCCCTAAGTGCACACCATAAGCACCATGCTTAATGGCTAATTGCCAATGATCGTTAATGTACACATTACCATCATACTTTTGACCTAGTGTAACAGCTGCGGCAACTGCGTGATCAAGCTCCTCATCAGTGCCATTTTTCATTCTAAGCTGTACAGTTTTAACTCCTTGAGCCAAGCACTTTTCTAGCCAGTCAAGCGTATCAACCACCGCATACAAACCAAGCTGTTTGCTTTCACACTCTGCAAAGCCTGCCGCCATAGTAAATTCATTCGGTTGTTCAAAATCAAGTTCATCCCCCAGCCAACTGCCCGCTTCTATTACTTGTGGGTAATCGGCAAGATTTTCTGGAAAGCTCGTTTGTGCCACAGGACCAATCCCCTCACCGTAGCGAGTAGCCGCTTTTAAACCTTGATTGATATACGCTTTCGCTAAAATAAAGGCATCTTTTAGTGGGTAATCTTTTGCTAAACAGGCAGCAATCACCGACGCCATACTACACCCTGTACCATGACTATGTGGGGTTTGAACTTTTTCATTGCCAAGCCAGTATTCGCTTTCCCCCTCACTGCAGTAATCAATGCAATATCCACTTGGGTAATCCCAATGACCACCTTTGATCACCACCGCTTTCGCGCCCCAACTATGTAGTTTAGCTGCTGCCTCTTTTACAGCGCTAGGGCCTATTAAATACACGCCTGTGAGTAACTGCGTTTCATGCGTATTGGGGGTGATCACATCCACCAGCGGCATTAAGCATTCTTTAATTGCACTAACAGTATCTTCTTCTGTCAGTAAGTCACCACTGCTAGCAATCGCCACGGGATCATAAACAACTAAAGGTGTAACAGGCCATGTGGCTTTATAATGTTTAAGGTGCTCACTGATCAATTGAATTTGCTGCACATTTGCCAACATGCCAATTTTAATAACTCGGGCTTTCATGTCGCTTTCAAGCGCAAGTAATTGTGATTCAATCACTTCGGTTGAAATTGGGTTAAGTGCTTCAACGCCTAAACTATTTTGCGCAGTCAACGCGGTGATCGCCGTACAACCATGGACGCCAAAACTTTGCATCGCTTTAATATCCGCTTGAATACCTGCACCACCGCCAGAGTCAGAGCCAGCAATTGTCCAAACAACATGATTCATAGTTACGTATTTCCTAATTTTTATTCTTAATACCAAAATCTTGATGCCAAAAAGGCATACCCATCGTGGGAGTAGATGGGGCAGCAACGTCTTTTTCTGGCATCGCCTTCGCTCGATACGCAAAACGGCCAGCCTCAACCGCTGCTTTAAATGCATGACTCATGGTAACAGGGCAGCCCGCGCCTGCAATAGCCGAATTTAATAACACTGCATCATAACCTAATTCAAGCGCTTGGCAGGCGTGTGATGGTAAACCTAAGCCTGCATCGACTATTAATGTGGTATCGGGTAATCGCTCTCGAATAGTTCTTAAATTATATTGATTTAATAACCCTTTGCCTGTGCCAATCGGCGCTCCCCATGGCATTAGTACTTCACATCCAGCTTCAGCTAAACGTTGGCATAATACTAAATCGTCGGTGCAATAAGGTAACACTTTAAAACCGTCAGCTAACAATATTTTTGTGGCTTCAAGTAAAGCAAACGGATCGGGTTGTAGGTTATAGTCATCACCTATTAATTCTAGCTTGATCCAATCGGTGGCAAACACTTCACGGCACATTTGCGCAAGCGTAACAACTTCCTTAACACTATGACACCCTGCTGTATTGGGTAATACTTTTAACCCTGTGTCTTTGATCAACTGCCAAAAGTCATCACCAGCTGCGGCGCTTTGCTGACGTCGTAATGACACAGTAACCACCTGCGCACCACTGGCTACAATGGAATCGGCCATAATCGCAGGTGACGGATACAATGCTGAGCCAATTAATAGGCGGCTAGTGAACTGCTCACCATAAATACTAAAACTATCTGATATTAAACTACTCACATTAACCACCTTGGATCGGTGATAGTAATTCAATGCTATCGCCTTCATTGAGTAAGTGTGTATCACACTGACTACGCGGAATAAATTGACCATTAATCGCAACCGCAAAAGGCTCCTTTGCAGCAAATTGCTGTAATGCTTGGGTTAAATTGGCAGTATTTACCAACTCAAAACTTTCACCATTAATTGTTATTTTCATACTCATTTTCATACTAACCCTTAATTGATCCGCGCCACAGCATCAGCGACTAAACTCGGTGCAAGCAAATAGCCATGGCGATACAAGCCATTAATGCTGATCAGCTGTTGCTGCTGAGTTACCTGCGGGCGATTATCGCTAAACGCAGGGCGCAGGCCAGTTTGAATGCTTAACACCCGTGCTTCTGCAAAGCCACTATGTACTGTGTACGCTGCCGATAATAGCTCAAGAGTTGAGCGTACCGTAGCTGGGCCATGATCTTGTGACTCGATTTCTGTCGCACCAATCACATACTGGTCGTTAGGCTTAGGGGCAATATAGATTGGATAGCGCGGATGCATTAACCGCACCGGACGCGTTAACTTTACCTCAGGGGCGAACAAACGCACGACCTCACCACGTACTCCACGCAACTTACACGCTGCACTTTTAGCGCCTAGACCACGACAATCAACAATATAATCAAATGATTGCTGCAAGTTTCCAGAGTCTACATCAACTGTTTGTGCAAACTTAAAGCTCACATTCCGCTGCTTCAGAGTCTTAAAACTCGCTTGATAAAAAGCGTGATTATCAATTTGCCCTTCGCACGGTAAAAACACACCTTGATTAAAACGCCCTGCAAGTTCCGGCTCTAACTCACCGATTTGCGCTCCTGTTAACCGGTGTCCATGATGGCCAGCCAAAGGTTTTAAGCGTTGTATAAAACTCTGTAAATCGCCTTTGTCTTGCTGGTGAGCGACCACTAAAGAACCTTGCTGTTGAAAAAACACTTCATCGTCAAGCTGCGCTAAAATACTTGGCCAGCGCCTGATCGAATCCAGTCCTAGCAAAGCTAAATCTTGTTCACATAATACCGATTCAGCTAAAGGCGCGAGCATCGCCGCAGCGACTTTTCCCGCACTATCAAGCGCCTGCTCATCTCCCGATTCATAAACAGTCACCTTATGCTTTAAGCTCAGTTCAAGCGCCGCTAAGCGCCCAGTTAAACCAAAGCCTATTACCGCAATGTTATAAGACATAAGAGCTCCTCAGGTTCTAGGTTCTAGGTTCTAGGTTCTAGGTTCTAGGTTCTAGGTTCTAGGTTAACAACATCCTAAAACCTAGTCTCTTCCCTAGAACCTAGCGCCTTTTAGTTAAACCGCTTTATGATAAATCTCTGAGCCGGTTTGTTTAAACTCGGCTGACTTAGCTTTCATTTCGGCTTCGACATCGACCATTTTGATCTCAATCGCATCGCCTACGTTGTTGGGATCGATACCTCTGGCTTCGAGATCTTTGGCGTAATCACGCACTTCTTGGGTGATTTTCATTGAGCAGAACTTTGGCCCACACATAGAGCAAAAATGTGCCACTTTGCCCGATTCTTGCGGCAAAGTCTCATCGTGGTATTCCCGAGCACGAACAGGGTCTAAACCAATATTAAATTGGTCATGCCAGCGGAACTCAAAGCGCGCTTTTGATAAGGCGTTATCGCGCTCTTGCGCACCAGGGTGGCCTTTCGCTAAATCGGCTGCATGGGCGGCAATTTTATAGGTGATCAAACCTTCTTTAACGTCTTCTTTATTTGGTAAACCTAAGTGTTCTTTTGGTGTTACGTAACACAGCATCGCACAACCATACCAAGCAATTTGTGCCGCACCAATCCCTGAAGTGATATGGTCATAACCTGGAGCGATATCAGTCGTCAGTGGACCAAGAGTATAGAAAGGGGCTTCATCGCAATGCTTAAGTTGCTCTTCCATATTTTCTTTGATCATATGCATTGGCACGTGACCTGGGCCTTCAATAAACACTTGTACATCGTGTTTCCACGCTATTTTGGTCAATTCCCCTAAAGTACGTAGCTCGCTAAATTGCGCTTCATCGTTAGCATCCGCAATTGAGCCTGGGCGCAGGCCATCGCCTAATGAAAAACACACATCGTATTGCTTTAAAATTTCGCAAATATCTTCAAAGTGAGTGTATAAGAAATTTTCTTTATGGTGCGCTAAACACCATTTAGCCATAATTGAACCACCGCGCGATACAATACCCGTAACGCGCTTAGCTGTCATTGGTACATAGCGCAGCAATACACCGGCATGAATTGTAAAGTAATCAACACCCTGCTCGGCTTGTTCAATAAGCGTATCGCGGAAAATCTCCCACGTGAGATCCTCAGCCACACCATTTACTTTTTCAAGCGCTTGGTAAATAGGCACAGTACCAATTGGCACTGGTGAATTACGTACTACCCACTCACGCGTTTCATGAATGTACCGACCCGTTGATAAATCCATTACGGTGTCAGCACCCCAACGGGTTGACCACACCATTTTTTCAACTTCTTCTTCAATTGATGAAGTAACAGACGAGTTACCAATATTGGCATTTACTTTTACTAAAAAGTTACGGCCAACAATCATTGGTTCGGTTTCAGGGTGGTTGATATTATTTGGTAAAATTGCACGACCGCGAGCAATTTCATCACGGACAAATTCAGGGGTAATAAATTCAGGAATACTCGCGCCAAACGACTCGCCTTTGTGCTGCTGCGCTAACAATTCTTGTTGAATTTGTGCACGGCCCATGTTTTCCCGGATCGCTACATATTCCATTTCAGGGGTAATAATACCTTGGCGAGCATAATGCATTTGCGTGACATTTTTACCCGCTTTAGCACGACGAATTTTAGGAAGGTGCTCAAAACGAATGTGATCAAGGCCTTCATCAGCCATACGCTGCTGCGAAAACTGTGAGGTCACGGATTCTAAAATTTCTGTATCGCCACGGCTTTCAATCCACTGCTCACGATATTTATCAAGCCCTTTACGCACATCTAACTTAAAGTCAGGATCTGTGTATGGACCAGAGGTATCGTATACACGCAATGGCGCATTTGATTCATATACTGGGTTTTCTTCTGTACCACCTATAAAAGTATCGCTTAGAGTAATTTCACGCATACCAACGCGTACATTCTCTTGCGTGCCTTGTACGTAGACTTTGTGTGAACTTGGGAATGGTTGCCCAGTCAGGTTGTAAATATAATCTGATGCAGCCGCACGGGTTTCGCGGCGAGACGGTTTATTTGATGTGTTTGACATGACTTACCTCATTGCTAAAAGGGTTGTCTTGTCAGATATTGCTATGCAATAGAGAGTAGCAACAGCTACATGGATCGTAGGCGGGTGTTATAAAAGTACACCTAACCTTGGCAGCCAGAGTACTTATACGCCAAACAGGCGCACAAGCACCCATTTAAGGCAGCTTGTTCCCTACGCAGGTGTTAGCCTGATCAGGTTCACGGATCCCGCTTTCGCGATCTCAGCCTTTAAGTTAAAACTCAAGGCACTCCGACAAGTAAAAATTCTATATATTGTTCGTCGACGAGTGTACGTCAGATACAACTCGTCTGCAAGCGCTTAACCCGCTGGAATAAATGCAAACGTTTGCTCGCCGCTTAAGACAAGCTGCTGATCTTGCATTTGCAACGGCACGCCTTGCTTTAAGGCATTTAAAAACTGCTGTTCAAACTCATCCAGCTCATTACCACACGACTTCCGGGTCATCCCTAATTTATTCACCGTGAGATGATTATCATCAAGTTGCCCTTCGCCAAAAAACTTATTACAACCAGCAAACCCATTGACTTGCAAAGCTTCAATAAAGCTCAATGAGGCAGAATAAGATGCTGGGATCGCTAAACCATCAACCCGTGATAGTTGCCACTTGGTGTATTTCAATTGCTCACTAGTGACGGTCCCTGTCGATGAGCAGCCTACACATAAACCGATAACAAGCATCGGTATTGCTGCTAATTTCATGTGAATACTAACCTAAAACTCAATCACATTATAATAACAACAAATAACCATCTATACCGTTAAAAATGCATGTTTTTAATGTAAAAAATTGTTCTAAGATAGTAAAAAACATTCAAATTCGAGAATTATTCGACTTTAAATAGCTGATCAACCTGCGCTGGCAAAAATGGGCGACCTTGCTCATTCACCGAGGTACCAATTACTAATGCCTTTAACATCACTTTCTCATCATGCTTTCGTACAACCGTTTGCCGAAAACCAAACTTTAAGCGGCTAATACGCTCAGGCTCTACAACTACGTAAAATTCATCCCCAGGCACTAATGATTGCTTATAATCCATTTCACTGCGCATCACTACAAGGTTAATTTTATCACGGGCGAGCTGTGCAAAATCAATCCCATTGGCATGTAAAAATTCATGACGCGCATGTTCTAGGTAGTTAAAATACACACTGTTATTCACAATACCTTGCAGATCACATTCGTAATCACGCACTTTAAAGTCAACTTTAAAGGTCATATTTGTATTCCTTATTATGTATACTGTGCGCGTTTATAGCACATTAATATATCGCGTATCACGACTTTAATAAGAATAGTTGCTATCATGCGAGTCCCTGAAATGGAGTTAAGTAACCGAATGAAACTACGCTTGTCTTTAATTACTGCCGCGCTCTTACCTTTAGTAAGCGCCCCTACTTTTGCTGATGATTCTGAACTTGAAAAAATACTCGTTACTGGGGATTTTCAAAAAGAAAGTATTCAAACCCTTAGCGCCAGCGCTAGCTTATTTAGCGATCGTGAAATTAATGAGCGTGGTGCTAGTTTTCTAGATGAAATGCTTGCCAGTGCCGCCAATGTAAACTTTACCTCTGGCGCATCGCGTGGCCGCTATATTCAAATTCGTGGGGTTGGTCTACGCTCGCAGTTTGTTGATCCAATCAACCCATCTGTTGGTTTAGTGATTGATGGCATTAATTATTCAGGCCTTGGCGGCAGTTCACTGTTATTTGATGTTAACCAAGTTGAAATATACCGCGGCCCACAAGGCACACGCTTTGGTGCAGACGGCATGGCTGGTATGATCCAAATGGAATCAGCTGATCCAAGCTTTGAGCCAAGTTTAAAAGTACAACTGGGCGCAGGTAACTACAATAGTTATGAAGCGGGTGTTGCCGCAGGCATTGGTATTACAGATAGCACCGCAGTACGCGCCAGTATTTACCAGCGCGAATCTGACGGTTATCAAGATAATTTATACCTTGATAAACCAACACAACAACAAGACGAAATGGTTGGCCGCTTTAAACTTCATAGCCAACTTACCGATCACTTGCGCTCTGAATTAAGCGTTCACTATATTGATATCAACAACGGCTATGATGCATTTACTCTAGATAACAGCCGCAATAGCGTAGCTGATGAACCAGGCCAAGATAACCAAGAAAGTATTGCCGTAGGCCTTGCCAATATATACACCGGCTTTGATTGGTTTGATGTCAATCTTAACCTATCAGGTATTGATAGTGAGCTAGTTTACAGCTTTGATGAAGACTGGGTATGTAATGATATTAACCAGCCACAGTTATGCGCTGCCGGACTACACCCTGATGGTTATAGCTACGAAGATTATTATTATCGTGACCGCAAAGATAAAACTGCTGAATTACAATTCAATGGTAAGTCACGCGATTGGGTTGCAGGTATTTATTATCAAGGAAGAGATGTAGATCTGGACCGCCAGCGTAGAAAGTTTTCTGAACTAGAAACCTTTGACTCAACGTATGAAGTGAACAATGTCGCTATGTACGGCCAACTAGCAACCCCAATCAACTCGAAAACCACTTTGATCACTGGCTTGCGAGTTGAGCAATACCAAGGGGATTACACTGATAGCAATGGGTTTATTGTTGATACTGACGATGTCATGGTCGGTGGTAAGTTAGCACTTGAATACCAAGTGATTGACCGTACCATGATCTATACTAGTTTAACCCGTGGTTATAAAGCCGGTGGTATTAACTCTGAAGCGCTCGCAAAAGCGCAAGAATTCGCGCTCGATGCAGACTTTTTCAAACAACACACAACCTTTGAACCTGAATACTTATGGAATGGTGAGTTCGGGGTGAAAGGCAGCTCACTGGATGACAAATTTGTGCTGCGTTTAGCGGCATTTTATATGTACCGTGAAGACATGCAATTAAAGTCTTGGTTAATAGAAGGTAAAAACTTTACTAGTTATTTTGACAATGCAGGTTCAGGTGAAAACTACGGCCTTGAAATTGAAGGTAGCTATCAATTAACCGATAACTTATTTTTTACCGGTAGTGCAGGTTACTTGGATACTAAGATAAACGATTATGTAGCTAGAACAAGCCTTTACTCACCTCCATTAGATCAAGATGGTCGTGAACAATCACAAGCCCCTAAATACCAATACGCATTTACAGCGCGCTATAACTTCACAAATGAGCTATATGCCACTGTGGGTATTGAAGGCAAAGACGATTATTACTTCTCGGATAGTCATAACTCACAAGCACCGAGCGTTAATTTAGTTAACTTCAGTGCGGGCTATGAAGCAGAGCAATGGTCTGTTCGTGCTTGGGCGCGTAACGTGTTTGACGAAGAAGTACCCACTCGTGGTTTTGAGTTTGGTAACGACCCAGCTGATGGTTATGCTACTCACACCTACACACAATTTGGCGAACCTATGGTCGCCGGTGTCACCTTTATTTACGAGTTATAAAAACGAGTTTCAAGGGACAAGTTCCAAGGTAAAAGCTAGATTACTTTTACCTTCCCTTGAACCTTGAATCTTGAATCTTGAATCTTGAATCTTGAACCTTGAATCTTTTAAGCCCTACCTACATCAAACGCGATCACTTCTTTTATGGTGTCTTTTTTGGTGGCTAACATCACTAACCTATCGATACCTAATGCCACCCCTGCGCATTGTGGTAAACCGTGCTCAAGAGCCGCGATTAAACGCTTGTCCATAGGCACCTGTGCTAAGTTATTAGCGTTGCGGTATGCGTTATCATCAGTAAAACGTTTAGCTTGCTCCTGTGCATTGGTAAGCTCGTTAAAGCCATTCGCCAGCTCCATGTTCTGATAATAAAGCTCAAAGCGCCCTGCAACTCGTGAGTCGTGTTCACAAATACGTGCTAAAGCAGCTTGTGACGCCGGAAAGTGATAAACAAAACAGGGCTTATCTTGGCCAATAGTTGGCTCTACTTTCATGCAAAATAATAATTGCAGTAAAGTATCTCGGTGAGTTTCATGTGCGGCTATGTCAGCAAAGCCTTGCTCAATAGCGAGTTGCTGTAATTGCGCCAGTGTCGCGGTCAGTGGATCAAGCCCCAAAGCCTGTTGGAATGCTTGCTGGTAAGTTAATCGCTGCGCTGCTGGGACATTTAAAACCAACTGCATTAGCTCATCTATTTCATCCATCAAGGCAAACTCATCAAACCCAGGGCGATACCACTCCAGCATAGTAAATTCAGGGTTGTGATGACTACCCGCTTCTTCATTACGAAATGCCTTACAGAGCTGAAAAATAGCCCCACTACCGGCCGCTAAAAGACGCTTCATGGCAAACTCAGGAGAGGTCTGTAAATACAGCGGCAAGCCTTTAGAATGACCCGGCCCAACAAAAGAGGTATTAAAACTAACTAAGTGTACGTCAGTAACACTGGCCGCACTTAAGCTGGGGGTATCGACTTCCATTACTTCACGGGCATAAAAAAACTCACGGATAGCTCTTACAATACTCGCACGTTGCTGCAAGGTTGCTATTTCGGCACTAGGCATCCAAAGATCTGCTGACATATTTTCTCCAAAAAAAATCCCAGCCTAAGCTGGGATTTAATTAAGTCATGTTATTGCTTACTTAACACGGCTTACGTATTCACCACTGCGAGTATCTACTTTGATCACTTCGCCAATTTGTACGAATAATGGTACACGTACTACAGCGCCAGTGCTTAATGTAGCTGGTTTACCACCAGTACCGGCTGTATCACCTTTTAGGCCTGGATCAGTTTCAGTGATCTCAAGCTCTACAAAGTTAGGTGGGGTTACAGCAATTGGGCTGCCATTCCATAATGTAATAGTACATACATCATTTTCAACTAACCATTTGCCTGAATCACCTAGCGCTTTTTCATCTGCGGCAATTTGCTCAAAAGTTTCGTTGTTCATGAAATGCCAAAACTCACCGTCAGTGTATAGATACGCAAGATCAGTATCCATTACATCAGCACCTTCTACTGAGTCACCTGATTTAAAGGTTTTCTCAAGTACTTTTCCAGAGATCAGCTTACGGATGCGAACACGGTTAAATGCTTGACCTTTACCAGGCTTTACCATTTCATTTTCTAAAATACTACAAGGCTCGCCGTCCATCATAATTTTTAGGCCGCCCTTGAACTCGTTGGTGCTATAATTCGCCATCGTTTCCTCTATCTAATAATTTTTCGAGTAATCTACGTGCCAATGATACAAAGAAATGAAACAAATTTGCATAAAAACTGGCAAAAAGAATTAGCTAATGTTGTTACTTGCCCACGCACCTTGCTAGAAATGCTAGGTTTATCAAGCATGGCCGATGAAAAAGACCTTAAAGCACGGGCTCTTTTTCCGGTTCGTGTACCTGTGCCTTTTATCAAAAAAATGCGTTATGGCGATATAAACGACCCATTACTGTTGCAGGTCATGCCACGCCACCAAGAGTTTATCTCTAAAACCGGATTTGATAAAGATCCTTTGCAAGAGCAAAACAATGCGCAACCAGGGCTTTTACATAAATACAAGTCGCGAGTTTTAGTAATGTTTAAAACTGGCTGCGCGGTAAATTGTAGATATTGCTTTCGTCGTCATTTTCCATACCAAGAAAATCAACTGAATAAGCGCAGTCTCATTGAAGCACTCGATTACATTAAGTCGGATCATAATATCAATGAAGTGATCTTAAGTGGTGGCGACCCTCTAATGGCCAAAGACGATGCTATTAGTTGGTTTATGGATGAGCTGGAACAATTACCACAAATTAAGCGGATGCGAATTCATAGCCGATTACCTGTGGTGATCCCTGCGCGTATTACCGAGCAATTATGCCAACGATTAGAAAAATCACCGCTTAAAATCGTATTCATTAATCATATTAATCACGCCAATGAAATTGACGATGAATTTAAAGCCGCGATGCAAAAGCTCAAACAGGCAGGTGTGATGTTACTAAATCAAGCAGTAATACTTAAAGAAGTGAACGATTCTAGCCAAGCTCAAATAGCACTCAGCGAGGCGTTGTTTGCAGCTGATATACTACCTTATTATTTATACCTACTTGATAAAGTTGAAGGGGCTAGTCACTTTGATATTGATGAATCGCAGGCACGCAAAATTTTGGCTGATATGCTACATGCACTACCAGGCTATTTAGTGCCTAAGCTGGTTCGCGAGATCGGTGGTCAAAAAAGTAAAACCCCTATCGACCTCAAACTGATTTAACAACGCAAGGCGCTGTTAAACATACACGTTTACGTTATTACCAAGCGTTGCTGTTACAGACTTTGCGGGTGTTTGCGCTGTACTACTAGTCCCAGCAGCCTCAATTAACGCTAGCGCTGCTGCACCGTCAGCTTTTTGCTGTTTTTTTGCCAATGCTGCGCTGTACACTTCACCGCTTTGTCCCGCACCACTCATGGCCGGTAGGTTTCCACCTGATATATTCATAGCTCATACCTGACTTTTTAGTTCATTACCCGTATTATATCGGCAATGCAGTCGAAAGCTTTAGGAAAAAAATGGATTCTATTATTGAACAACTCAATGCCAACTTAAAAATTGTTTATCGTCAATCACTTGATGCTGATAAAAAGTTAGATGAACTTCAGCAACAGGGCCATGGCAAATTTAAAGCATTATTTCCTGCAGATGCAGGATTTAGTTTTGAAGCAAAGCGCTTTAAACCTTATGTTCTGGATGTTGCCGCTGATGTCGAGAGCCTAAGCACAAACGGCCTTGACGAAGAAAAGCTTAAAGCTACGGTAATTAAACTCCAACAAATCCTGCAATTATTAGCGACCTTTAAATAGCAAAAAAGCGCTCACAGTGTGAGCGCTTCTTCATCTTAGCTAGGGTGTAATTAACTAGGAACAATTTGCGGCATTAATTCTTTATTAAACCAATCTGTAATTAAACGTTTATCGTAATAAAACTCTTCATCACGGCCCATTTTAATTTTATCCATAAAGCCCATGTCTTTTAACTCGACTTTATCGCTTTCACTCAGCACTTTGCCATCTTTATCAGTCACTGAGTATTTAAACTCGATGCGTGGAAAATAAATAGGTTTAATAATACGTAAATCATTCATACCGCCAAAACGTACATCACCAGCTAAATCAAGTTCAGTCACTTCAACGTTAAATTTATAACCTTCTGGTAAATCTTCAGCCAATTTATTGAAGTGCTTTTCAAAGCTTGTCGCAATATGTTTATGATATGACCCTTTAGGTTCATTAGATGGTCGCGTATCGCGATAATCATTAAAGTCTTGCCATTTAACTACAGCCTCGCCAGCATGAGCAAAAACAGGAAGTGCTACTAGCATTGCCATTGCTATTTTTTTTACTGTATTCATAACATTCTCCAATAAAGGCGTTACCCTATGTTAGGTGCAAGATTAGCACTTTCAACTTAACTATAGCTTAATACTAATTTTCTTAATTGTTATCATTTATAGCAAAAATGTAATCAAGCAGATAGTTTTACTAACACTAAAAAAATTAATGACAGATAAAACAGGCAATCAATCACTATTTGTGATGAAATTAGCTTAATTGAATAAAATTACTTAAATGGAGATAGTATGACTATTTTAGTCACCGGTGGTGCAGGCTATATTGGCTCACACACAGTTTTAGAACTACTACAGCAAGGACAGGATGTTGTCGTTATTGATAACCTAAGTAATTCGTCACCAGAATCACTCAACCGAGTCAAAAGCATTACAGCAAAAGACGTGACTTTTTATCAAGGTGATATTCTCGATAAAGTATTTTTAGACCACGTGTTTGCTAAACATCAAATCGAGAGTGTTATTCATTTTGCAGGTCTAAAAGCGGTAGGCGAGTCAGTCGAAAAGCCAATTGAGTACTATCAAAATAACGTACAAGGTACGCTAAGCCTCGTTGATGCTATGCGTGATGCGGGTGTATTCAAGCTAGTATTTAGTTCATCTGCTACCGTTTATGGTGACCCGGCAAGTCTGCCAATTCGTGAAGACTTCCCTGTAGGTGGTACTACCAACCCTTATGGTACATCAAAACTGATGGTTGAAATGATGCTGCAAGATATCGCAAAATCAGACGAGCGCTTTGCTTTTGCGATATTGCGCTACTTTAACCCTGTAGGTGCACATGAATCAGGTTTAATTGGTGAAGATCCAAATGGTATTCCAAATAACCTGCTTCCTTACATTTCGCAAGTTGCTGTTGGTAAGTTAAAGCAGTTAGGTGTATTTGGTGATGATTACGATACCGTCGATGGTACTGGGGTTCGTGATTATATCCACGTTGTAGACTTAGCACTTGGCCATTTAAAGGCACTTAATAAAATAAACCAAGATAGCGGCGCCCACGTTTACAACCTTGGCACAGGCAATGGTTATTCAGTGCTGCAAATGCTCAACGCATTCAGCCAAGCCTGCGGTAAAGATGTTCCTTATCAAGTATCCCCTCGCCGTCCAGGCGATATCGCAGCCTGTTACGCGGCACCAGAAAAAGCCCTTAATGAGCTTGGTTGGCAAGCAGAGCGCGGGATTGATAGCATGATGGAAGATACTTGGCGCTGGCAAAGTAACAACCCTAACGGCTATAAATAGTTCGTTTTAATCAAGCTAGACAATTATTGTCTAGCTTGATTAAGTCTGTGCCCATTGCCTAAGCAGATTATGATAAACCCCTGTTAATCGCACTATCTCTGGGCTATCACTGACTTTTTCACGCAAACTTTGAATTGATGAATCCAATTCAAACAGTAAAGTACGTCTTTCATCACTGTTGACCATACTTTGTAACCAAAAAAATGACGCTAAACGGCGCCCACGCGTAACGGGTGTCACTTTATGCAAACTACTTGATGGATACAACACCATGCTTCCTGCTGGGAGTTTTACCGAATGTGATCCATATGTGTCTTCAATAATAAGTTCACCGCCATCGTAGTCTTCTGGATCACTGAAAAACAATGTCATAGACAAATCTGTACGAATTTTTACTGGCGTGCCAGGGACTTGCCTAATAGCATTATCTACATGAATACCAAACGACTGCCCACCTTGGTAACAATTGAATAAGGGCGGAAATATTTTTGCAGGCAACGCACCAGACATAAACAAATTGCTACGCGCCAAAGCGCCCATAACAATATCGCCAAGCTCTTTAGCTTCAACGCTTTGCTCTGGTAATTGTAAATTATTTTTAGTTTTAGTTGACTGATAACCAGCGGTAACACTGCCATCTGTCCATTGCGCGGCTAATAACACCTTTCGGCAATAAGCAACTTCATCAGCACTCAGTAAATCAGGTATTTTTAATAACATGGAGGTTCCTGAATTTTTAAAACAAAAACAGGTTAATGTACATTAACCTGTTTCATTAAGCTCTAACCTATTCAACAAACATTTGGTTGTAATTAGAAAGAGTAACTAGCCGTTAGAGTAAAGTAACGACCTTGACCTGGAATAAAATGCCCACCACCGAGTTGATCTTCATAATCTTCATCGGTTAAGTTTTCACCATTAAACTGAATACTTAACTGTTCAGTAGCTTGGTAAGAAAGCATCATATCTAATAACACATAGCTATCGGCTTTACGGCTGGTCGATGAATTACCATTATAACGTTCGCCAATATATTGTGCACCAAAGCCTGCGGCTAGCGCATCACTAAAGTCGTATCGCGCCCATACACTAAAACTGTTTTTAGGCGCACGCGCTAAATCATGACCGACATCACCATCTACAGTTGACTCCGTCACCTCACTATCTTGGAATGTGTAAGAGCCGATAATACTAAGCTCGTCAGTAATTAGGCCCGTAGCAGAAAGTTCCAAACCCTGTACACGTTGTTCGCCATCAAGCACTTCAACACCACGTTCATCGCTTGTTGGATCATCAACTCGCGCATTAGTCTTAACCGTTCTAAAAATAGCAGCTGTAGTCATCAATTTATCGTCGAGGAGATTCCACTTAGTTCCCAACTCATAACTTTGGCTTTTCTCTGGTTCTAACTCGCTGGCATTACCGCGTGTAGAAACTGCGATCCCCTCTGCTGATGGGTTATACGAGTTACCAGCGCCAAAGTAAATACTGCTATTTTCACTTGGTTTGTATACCGCAGACGCATTCCAACTGGTCATCGTATCACTGGTTGAAATCGTCAAACTTGGATCATTGTAATCATACTGATAATCGCTGTCATACTGCTCTGAACGTAAACCTGCAGTGACTTCCCAATACTCATTAAAAGTTATAGTGTCAAAAGCATAAATAGCACGGGTTTTAGCAACCGCTTCAGTACTAGTACCATCACGACCATACTGACCGCTGTAAGGTAAATATGCATCCGGATTATATAAGTCATTTAATGCCGGCTCATCTTTTAAATTATCAGCGACCAGCGCAGTTACGTTCCAGCGACTAAACGTCTCGTTAGTTAATTCAACACCAGCGACCACATTATGTTTTACACCCGCAAAATCATACTCACCCACCAAATCAAGCTGTAATGTTGCTAATTCATTGCGTGTATCGCGGTTTTTAACATCGCTCATTCTGATATCTGTGGTTGTCGATACATCAATAAAGCGCGGTGCAGTTACTGTATCTTTACGCTCAACGCTACCGATACGCCCTTGCGCACGTAACATTGTGGTTTGTGATAAGTCATATTCATATTTGGCTGTTGCTGAGTAAGCCTCTATATCTTCAAAATCACGGTATACATTGCCGTAAAAGTTGTCAAAATCCACTGGTGGTGCCGCATTTTCGCTACCAGCTAATTCAGCAACCACAGGTGCAGAGCCAACCCACGGAATACCATAATCAGACATATTATCTTGGTTCTGATAATCGGCATTAAGATTAAAACGGCTTTCAGTGCCCAAACCAGAGGCAAATGAAATAGCTGCAGCTTGTTTTTCGTAATCAACATGATCACGCCCAGCAACATCACCTTCATCAACTAAAGCATTTACGCGTAATGCAGATGTTTCACCTACTTTGAAGTTACTATCGATTTGCCCACGATAATCACTTTCGGTTCCTAAACGTAATGACACATCATTAAATTCATCTAATGTTGCTGTTTTAGTGGTTAAGTTGATACTCCCACCGGTTGAGCCACGGCCAGTCATTGCTGAGCTTGGACCTTTAGCCACTTCGATTTGCTCAACATTATAAGTATCGCGATCGTACCCAGCAATATCACGAATACCATCAATGAAAATATCGTTCGCCGCACTAAAGCCACGAATAGATAAACTATCGCCAGCAGGAGCACCACCTTCGCCTGCTGCTAATGAAATGCCTGACACATTACGCAAAGCGTCTTGCAAACTATCTACATTTCGATCTTTCATCACCGCTTTGTTAATAACCGTAATTGATTTTGCAGTATCAACGAGTGGTTGGGTGTTCTTGATTGATGAAGATTTTTCAACTTTGTAGCTTTGTTCCGATTGTGTGGTAGCTTTGGTTACTGATAACTCTTGCACATTTTCAGCTCCTTGAGCAGATACCCAAGTTGATAAAGTTGCGGTTACGAAAGCAGCCAAAGGTTTTACATAAGTTCGGCGTTTACTAGACATTTTACCCATTTTAACTCCATATGTAGGTCGCTCGCTAACATAATTATTTGTAGCAAGTCGTTTAAGCACGTTGATTTTAATTCGGCGAAATCCTAGCACTCGATAAAAGCAATGTAAATGCGAAATATTATCACTTGTGTTATTTTGTCAGGCATTGTACTATTTTTCGCACTTTTAAACATACGTAATACCATTGTTAAATAAACATCAATTTAGATGTACCGATTACGCTATAAAAAATATTAAAGCACTTAAAAATTTACAGTTTTAGGCATGACTTTCATCTAGCCTAAACTCTGTGCCGTGCTACATATCGTCATCACTTTTAGGGCATTAATTATCATATGCAACGTTTTATAAAATCTCTTGGGGCAGTTATTTTACTCAGCTCATTCTCAAGTACCGCAGATCCAGTTAGCGAACTTGAAAGCCTTGTCAATCAATGGCTACAAATAGAACAACAAACAAATGAGCTAGAAACACACTGGTTAGAAAAAAAAGCCACTATGGAACAAACTCTCACGCTACTGGATGCGGAGCAAACCCAACTCAAACAGTTCAATCACAACCGTCAAAAGAACAGCTCTGAACTTGCAGAAAAGCGCACTGCACTGATCCAAAAACAAGGGCAACTTGAAGTCGATGAAAGCGCTTTAAACACTCAATTAAATCAGCTCATTCAGCAACTGCGTTCACTGCAAGTACAATTACCGCCACCATTATTCACTAGCTGGCAAGAAATTGGCGATCTAACTGATGAAAATTTGGATGCAAATGAAAAACTCCAAATTGCTTTAAAAATGTTAGGTCAACTTGCTGATTTTCAAAATCGAATTTCGATTCATGAGATGGCAATTACTAACGATCAAGGTAAAGAAATTTGGGTCAAACAACTCTATTTAGGTGCCGCTCAAGCATGGTTTGTGAGTAATGATTTAAGCTACACGGGGATCGGTTTTCCTGCTGAGCTAGGGTGGCAATGGCAGTTTGACAGTGAACTTGATGGCGAACAAATTGCACACGGCATTGCAGTGCAAGAGAAAAAGCAAGCAGCAAACTGGTTAACCCTACCTGTATTTAGTTATGCAGCTAAGGAGTCTATTCAATGAAATTAATCAATTTATTGTGTTTTGCTCTTTTATTCGTAAGTCAACTAACTACAGCCGCCACAGCAAATGATGCTAAACAGCAATTACTAACAGATATAAAAAGTGCGCAAAGCACATTAAATAAGTCACAACAGCGAATTACTAAGCAACAAACGGCCCTTGCACAAAAAATATTTGATAAACAACAAGCACTAAAAAAAGAACGCGAACAAGCAGCTATAAACCGTCGCCTTGCAGATGAAGACACACTTAGTTTAACTCAACTGCAAACTCGCTTAGATACTTGGCAACAACAGCAACAATATCGCCTTAATTTACTGAACCGCTTTACTCGCCAATACGCTAAAGCTGCTCAAAGTAATAACGATCAACAAACACTGTTGAATAACGTATTCTCTGTGATAAAACAGCAAACTGCGGCGCTCTATCCGCAATTTAAACAACAAAATATTGTACTGAAAAATGGTGAGCTTACCCCAGCTACAACGTTACAAGTGGGGCCCGTTGCTTGGTTTAGCGTTACCCAGCCACAGTTAATGGGATTACTTGCTACAACAGACCCAACCCAAGCTCCACCTAAAGTTGCATTAGTGCAATCAACAAGCGGTGAAACGCCATTTGATGAAGCATTATCACAACTTAGTAAGAACTCGGAAAAAGCAACCGTATCACTAACATTTGATCCTAGTTTAACGCGCTTAGCTGCGAGCCAAGCTCAGCAAGAAGGTACTGTTGAGCATCTTGAAAAGGGCGGCTTGTGGGCAATTCCAATTATTCTGTTTGCATGCTTTGCTTTATTGATTGCTTTATTTAAAGCGTATCAATTGTTTGGTTTAAGCAAAATAAAATCAGTCTCAGCTCTGACATTACAAAATACATTTAACGCGCCAGAGCAACATAACTTTAGCGGGATGCAAGCTACGCTCTTCAAGCTATCGATTGATAACCACAAAGGGCAAATACGAGACGATCAACTGTTTAATCAACTGATGCATGATAAACATAAGCTCGATAACTACATTGGCGCGATTGCAATTACTGCATCTGTCGCACCACTATTAGGATTGTTAGGCACCGTCAGTGGAATGATTGAAACATTTAAAATGATGACATTGTTTGGCTCAGGTGATCCCGAGGTCGTATCAGGCGGTATAGCTCAGGCTTTGATCACTACAGAGCTTGGTTTAGTAGTCGCAATACCTGCATTAGTGCTCAATGCTCTACTATCGCGTAAAGCTAAAGCCTATTACAGCCAACTTGAAGCATTTGCACTGCAACTTAGTCAGCTAGAGGTAAAAGATGTTTGATCAACTACTTGGTAACTTTATCTGCTGGCTGATCATCTTATTAGCGCTTTATGTTTATCAGCTTATTTGGCACGATATTTTGCATATAAAGCAGTATAAGCTTCAACGTCAAGGCTATTGGCATGATGTTAGTTCTATTTTAACTGCAGCCCTACCATTACTTGGCTTACTCGGTACTATTATTGGTTTGCTTGATACATTTAAAGTGATGTCACAAGGGCAAAACGAGCTAATGAGCCAAGCGATCAGTGATGCTTTGCTAACAACACAGTTAGGGTTAGTCTGCGCTATTCCCGCATGGCTGATGCAGGCATATTTATTGTACGTTACGCGTCGCAGTGCGATTAAATTACCAGTGAGCTAACCAATGCAAGCACGATTAAAACAGCGTCTAGAGCAGCAATCAGCTCACCATATCGATATGTCACCACTGTTAGATGTGGTGTTTATTTTATTAATATTCTTTATCGTTACCACTGTGTTCGTTCGCGAAAGCGGTGTTGAAGTTGATAAACCGCAAGCAGTCTCAGCCAGCCGATTAGAGCAACAAGTGATCTTTATTGCTATAACGGATAGCCAACAAGTTTACTTTGATGGCAGCCAAATAGGTGTTGCGGGTGTACGCAGCAGTGTTGAGCAAATGCTAAAACAACAACAGCGCCCAGTAGTGATCCAAGCAGATAAAACCGTGCCAACCGAGTTATTAGTCAAAGTCATAGACGAAGCTAAACTCGCTGGTGCTGCAACTGTTAACTTAGCGACCCAACAATAATATGCACAGTAATACGCTTACATCAGCAACAAGCAATAAGCGACATCCATTTTTTGCTTTTATATTAAGCCTTGCCGTACTTAGCATTGCATTACTCTTGCTATGGCTTGGGCAAATAGCCGAACATGTTATCAATGATAAAGTGATCGTGCGAGAAGTTGCTTTAGTACCGTTGCCGCCCCCCCACCGCCAACAGTTACCCAGTCTACAGTAGCAGAACCAATGCAAAGCTTAGTCGTCGAGGGAGCGGGTGCAACAATTCAAGCTATTAATATAAAAGTTGAGAGCAAAATATCTTTAAGCAAGCCAACACTTACTAACATGCCAATAGCAACCCCTGAATTTCAATCAATTGAGGTAAACTGGGATGCGTTTAGCTTAAACCAACTAGACGGTCTTCCGACACTACTCACTCCGGTAAAGGCCATATTACCAAAAAAGCTAACCCGCCAAGGAGTAAGCTCTTTTATAGTAAAACTCGATGTATTTATCGATGAAAATGGTCGCTTAAGTTTAATAAATGTAGTGCAAAACCCGTATCCAGAACTAAAACCCGAAATAGATAGAATAATCAAACAAAGTCGTTTTAGTTCACCTAAAAAAGACGGTGATATAGTGCGTGCCAGATTTATTTGGCCCATTGAATTTAAACCTTAGCAAGTCAGTATTAAAGTGAAAATACAATGAAAAAATTAACGACAAAAAAATGGTTTGCTTGCTGTGCAATCATGCCATTAACACTTTATATAAATGCCAGTCAGGCTGCACTTTTGAGTGTTAAATTACAGCCCAGCGATCCGCACTGGCAATTGCTTATTAATAATAATTTACTGAGTCCAACAGATATAAAAATAGAGCCAAACGAACGTAGTTTCGCCCAACAAGTAAAACCATTGTTAGAGCAAGGAAATTATCAATCTGTTGCAAACTTATTCAAACAACGAGAGCTTAATAATGACAGTCCCGCACTCCAACTGTTACGTGGTCAAGTATTGTTGACCCTAAAGCAGTTTAAAGAGGCTGAACTGGCATTAAAGGCAAGTTTATCGACTATCCCAGATCTAGTTAAAGCACACCAAGGGCTAAGTCTGCTTTATATGCAACAAGGTAGTTATAAACAAGCACAACCTCATCTAACTCGTTGTATTGAACTTGGTCAAGCGGATGCTCAAGTATATGCACAACTTGCTTATATTCATGTACAAGCTGAGCAACCATGGAGTGCTATAGCCGCATATCGACAAGCACTCATGCTGGAACCACAGCAAACACAATATCAACAAGGGTTATTATTTTCATTGATCTCCGCAGGTGATCTTAGTCAAGCCCAAGTGCTGTTAAAAGAGCTGCTCAATGCGTCTCCGGAGAATTCTGAGCTTTGGCTACAACGGGCACAAATCGCACTTCAGCAAAATAATAATAAGCAAGCATTAGCCAGCATTGAAGTCGCGCTAAAATTAGCGCCTACTAACGCCAATAACCAGCTACTTGCAGCACAGCTACACCTTACTCAAGGCAGTTATTCTCGATCAGTAGATCTACTGAATAAGGCCCTTGCAAATACAGAATCAGCACACCTAGATGAAGCCACTGCGGTAAGCATGCAAACCCTAAATTGGCTTATCGCCCAACAAAAATGGGCTCAGGCAAAACAGCTTATTGCTAAACTAACGCCGTTTAGCAATAAGTTATCAAAACAATCACAAGCTGAACTATCAGTTTACAGTGCACAATTAGCAATTGAACAAGGAAACTTAAAACAGGCTACCAAGCGGTTAAACAAAGCGTTGGCTATTGATCCAAATCTAGGTGATGCGCTGTTAAGTCTGGCAACTATTTATCAACAGCAAAACCAACTAACACAAGCAAGGTTAATGTATGTTAGAGCTCAAGCGTTACCTGATTTCCAACTATCTGCATGGTTAGGATTAGCTCAAATAGAAATTGATAGTAAGAACTACAAACAAGCATTAAACCAGCTAAAAAAGGCATTTAATGCCAATCCTCAACGCCAAGACTTACTCACCAATATCCGAGCTCTAGAAGGCTTGATCCAACGAGAAGGTTAAACCGATAAAAAGCCGCTTCATTTATAAAGCGGCTTTCTTTAATTTGGAGCCATCATACACTACGCAGTAGGACGAGTTTCGAGTTTCGAGTTTCGAGTTTCGAGTTTCGAGTTTTGAGTTTTGAGTTTTGAGTTTTGAGTTTTGAGTTTTGAGTTTTGAGTTTTGAGTTTTGAGTTTTGAGTTTTGAGTTTTGAGTTTTGAGTTTTGAGTTTTGAGTTTTGAGTTTTGAGTTTTGAGTTTTGAGTTTTGAGTTTTGAGTTTTTCAAGATTAAAGTATAGGGGAGTTAAAGAGGCAAGCCGTTTTAAAGGTGTATGTTGCGCTCTGAGGAGTTCGTGGCGTTCTTTTCTCCGTGGGTGTCAGAGACTCATCACGGTGTATAGGTTGACACTGTGCGACTGATAGCTGACGGCTGACGGCTGACGGCTGACGGCTTACTTTATCCCAGACAACAAAAAACCCGTCACATTACTGTAACGGGTTTCTCTTATTTGGAGCCTGGCGATGACCTACTTTCACATAACAAATGCTACACTATCATCGGCGCTGTTTCGTTTCACTACTGAGTTCGGCATGGGGTCAGGTGGGTCCAAAACGCTATTGTCACCAAGCAAATTTGGTGTCAGTTCGTATTGCTACGCACTAACTAAAATTTGGAATTCTGATAATAAAAGTTTTCTTACAACTGAAAGCTTATCGCTTACGGCTGTCAGTAAATCTACTTTAGTTGTCGCGATAAATCACGACCTACAATCTTAACTTCTGCGCTTAAACAGTCACATAAAAATCTGTCTGGAACAGATTTTAACGCACTTGTGCGGCTTTAGTCATTTACATGGACGTAAATGATAAAACGCGTTTGGCGTTGTATGGTTAAGCCTCACGGGTAATTAGTACAAGTTAGCTTAACATGTCACCATGCTTCCACATCTTGCCTATCAACGTTGTAGTCTTCAACGGCCCTTCAGAGACTTTAAAAGTCTAGTGAGAACTCATCTCGAGGCCTGCTTCGCGCTTAGATGCTTTCAGCGCTTATCAGTTCCGAACGTAGCTACCGGGCAATGCCATTGGCATGACAACCCGAACACCAGCGGTTCGTTCACTCCGGTCCTCTCGTACTAGGAGCAACCCCTCTCAATTCTCAAACGCCCACGGCAGATAGGGACCGAACTGTCTCACGACGTTCTAAACCCAGCTCGCGTACCACTTTAAATGGCGAACAGCCATACCCTTGGGACCGACTTCAGCCCCAGGATGTGATGAGCCGACATCGAGGTGCCAAACACCGCCGTCGATATGAACTCTTGGGCGGTATCAGCCTGTTATCCCCGGAGTACCTTTTATCCGTTGAGCGATGGCCCTTCCATTCAGAACCACCGGATCACTATGACCTACTTTCGTACCTGCTCGACGTGTCTGTCTCGCAGTTAAGCTGGCTTCTACCATTACACTAACCGTACGATGTCCGACCGTACTTAGCCAACCTTCGTGCTCCTCCGTTACTCTTTGGGAGGAGACCGCCCCAGTCAAACTACCCACCAGGCACTGTCCGTAACCCCGATTCAGGGGCCAACGTTAGAACATCAAAACTACAAGGGTGGTATTTCAAGGACGACTCCAACAAGACTAGCGTCTCATCTTCAAAGTCTCCCACCTATCCTACACATGTAGGTTCAATGTTCAGTGCCAAGCTGTAGTAAAGGTTCACGGGGTCTTTCCGTCTAGCCGCGGGTACACAGCATCTTCACTGCGATTTCAATTTCACTGAGTCTCGGGTGGAGACAGCGTGGCCATGGTTACACCATTCGTGCAGGTCGGAACTTACCCGACAAGGAATTTCGCTACCTTAGGACCGTTATAGTTACGGCCGCCGTTTACCGGGGCTTCGATCAAGAGCTTCGTCCGAAAACTAACCCCATCAATTAACCTTCCGGCACCGGGCAGGTGTCACACCGTATACGTCATCTTGCGATTTTGCACAGTGCTGTGTTTTTAATAAACAGTCCCAGCCACCTGGTCACTGCGGCTCCCGTCCGCTTAGAGAGTAAATCTCATCACAGATAGGAGCGTACCTTCTCCCGAAGTTACGGTACGATTTTGCCTAGTTCCTTCACCCGAGTTCTCTCAAGCGCCTTAGTATTCTCTACCTGACCACCTGTGTCGGTTTGGGGTACGATTCGGTATAATCTGAAGCTTAGAGGCTTTTCCTGGAAGTATGGCATCAGCAACTTCACCACCTTAGTGGCTCGTCTCGTGTCTCAGTCTTAGCAACCCGGATTTTCCTAAGTCACCAACCTACTCACTTTCACATGGACTACCAACGCCATGCTTGCTTAGCCTGCTCCGTCCCCCCATCGCAATTATACCAAGTACGGGAATATTAACCCGTTTCCCATCGACTACGCCTTTCGGCCTCGCCTTAGGGGTCGACTTACCCTACCCTGATTAACATGGGATAGGAACCCTTGGTCTTCCGGCGTGCGGGTTTTTCACCCGCATTATCGTTACTCATGTCAGCATTCGCACTTCTGATACCTCCAGCAACCCTCCCGGGTCACCTTCAACGGCTTACAGAACGCTCCCCTACCACTCATCCTAAGATGAATCCGCAGCTTCGGTGCATAGTTTAGCCCCGTTACATCTTCCGCGCAGACCGACTCGACCAGTGAGCTATTACGCTTTCTTTAAAGGATGGCTGCTTCTAAGCCAACCTCCTGGCTGTCTGGGCCTTTCCACATCGTTTCCCACTTAACTATGACTTTGGGACCTTAGCTGGCGGTCTGGGTTGTTTCCCTCTTCACGACGGACGTTAGCACCCGCCGTGTGTCTCCCGGATAGTACTTTACGGTATTCGGAGTTTGCAAAGGGTTGGTAAGTCGGGATGACCCCCTAGCCTTAACAGTGCTCTACCCCCGTAAGTATTCGTCCGAGGCTCTACCTAAATAGATTTCGGGGAGAACCAGCTATCTCCCGGTTTGATTAGCCTTTCACTCCTAGCCACAGGTCATCCCCTAACTTTTCAACGTTAGTGGGTTCGGTCCTCCAGTTGATGTTACTCAACCTTCAACCTGCCCATGGCTAGATCACCGGGTTTCGGGTCTATACCTTGCAACTATTCGCCCAGTTAAGACTCGGTTTCCCTACGGCTACCCTATTCGGTTAACCTCGCTACAAAATATAAGTCGCTGACCCATTATACAAAAGGTACGCAGTCACAGAACAAGTCTGCTCCTACTGCTTGTACGTACACGGTTTCAGGTTCTATTTCACTCCCCTCACAGGGGTTCTTTTCGCCTTTCCCTCACGGTACTGGTTCACTATCGGTCAGTTGGGAGTATTTAGCCTTAGATGATGGTCCACCTATATTCAGTCAAAGTTTCACGTGCTCCGACCTACTCGATTTCACTTAAAATGCATTTTCATGTACGGGACTATCACCCTGTATCGTGGCACTTTCCAGAGCCTTCCATTAACACATTATAAGCTTAAGGGCTGTTCCGGTTTCGCTCGCCGCTACTTCCGGAATCTCGGTTGATTTCTTTTCCTACGGGTACTTAGATGTTTCAGTTCTCCGCGTTCGCCTCGTTAACCTATGTATTCAGTTAACGATACCTGCAAGCAGGTGGGTTTCCCCATTCGGAAATCTTAGTCTCAAGTGCTTTTTACTAGCTCGACTAAGCTTATCGCAAGTTAATACGTCCTTCATCGCCTCCAACTGCCAAGGCATCCACCGTGTACGCTTAGTCACTTAACCATACAACCCAAACGGGTCTTTGTTTTGTGACAGTTTAACTTCGCCAGAAGTTAATATTGAATACTAAAGTAGATACCAATCAACAAACGTAAACGTTTATTAAATGGCACTGAATGATACTGCTATCATTCTTTTTTACTTTTGAAAACTCTGTATAAATAACAATGTTATTCATACGAATTTTATTATCAGCTTTTCCAAATTTTTAAAGAGCATATTAATTAGTAAGCTTTCGCTTTCTAACTAACAATCATCTGTGTGGACACTTCGAACAAATAAGTTCTAAATCGTATAAGGAGGTGATCCAGCCCCAGGTTCCCCTAGGGCTACCTTGTTACGACTTCACCCCAGTCATGAATCACTCCGTGGTAAACGTCCTCCCGAGGGTTAGACTATCTACTTCTGGAGCAACCCACTCCCATGGTGTGACGGGCGGTGTGTACAAGGCCCGGGAACGTATTCACCGCGTCATTCTGATACGCGATTACTAGCGATTCCGACTTCATGGAGTCGAGTTGCAGACTCCAATCCGGACTACGACGCACTTTAAGTGATTCGCTTACTCTCGCGAGTTCGCTGCACTCTGTATGCGCCATTGTAGCACGTGTGTAGCCCTACACGTAAGGGCCATGATGACTTGACGTCGTCCCCACCTTCCTCCGGTTTATCACCGGCAGTCTCCTTAGAGTTCTCAGCATTACCTGCTAGCAACTAAGGATAGGGGTTGCGCTCGTTGCGGGACTTAACCCAACATCTCACAACACGAGCTGACGACAGCCATGCAGCACCTGTATCAGAGTTCCCGAAGGCACCAAACCATCTCTGGTAAGTTCTCTGTATGTCAAGTGTAGGTAAGGTTCTTCGCGTTGCATCGAATTAAACCACATGCTCCACCGCTTGTGCGGGCCCCCGTCAATTCATTTGAGTTTTAACCTTGCGGCCGTACTCCCCAGGCGGTCTACTTAATGCGTTAGCTTTGAAAAACAGTTCCGAGGAACCGAGCTTCTAGTAGACATCGTTTACGGCGTGGACTACCAGGGTATCTAATCCTGTTTGCTCCCCACGCTTTCGTACATGAGCGTCAGTGTTGACCCAGGTGGCTGCCTTCGCCATCGGTATTCCTTCAGATCTCTACGCATTTCACCGCTACACCTGAAATTCTACCACCCTCTATCACACTCTAGTTTGCCAGTTCGAAATGCAGTTCCCAGGTTGAGCCCGGGGCTTTCACATCTCGCTTAACAAACCGCCTGCGTACGCTTTACGCCCAGTAATTCCGATTAACGCTCGCACCCTCCGTATTACCGCGGCTGCTGGCACGGAGTTAGCCGGTGCTTCTTCTGTAAGTAACGTCACAGCTAAGTGCTATTAACACTTAACCTTTCCTCCTTACTGAAAGTGCTTTACAACCCGAAGGCCTTCTTCACACACGCGGCATGGCTGCATCAGGCTTGCGCCCATTGTGCAATATTCCCCACTGCTGCCTCCCGTAGGAGTCTGGGCCGTGTCTCAGTCCCAGTGTGGCTGATCATCCTCTCAAACCAGCTAGGGATCGTCGCCTTGGTAAGCCATTACCTTACCAACTAGCTAATCCCACTTGGGCTAATCTTTTGGCGTGAGGCCCGAAGGTCCCCCACTTTGGTCCATAGACATCATGCGGTATTAGCAGTCGTTTCCAACTGTTGTCCCCCACCAAAAGGCATATTCCCAAGCATTACTCACCCGTCCGCCGCTCGTCATCTTCTAGCAAGCTAGAAATGTTACCGCTCGACTTGCATGTGTTAGGCCTGCCGCCAGCGTTCAATCTGAGCCATGATCAAACTCTTCAATTAAAAGTTTTTTGTCTTTCGACAGCTCAATGAATTCTGAATTTATTTAATATCTTTCGATATTGAATTGACTGTGCTGCAATAAATAAATTTATTGCTGTTGGTCACTCAGTTCAATTGAGACTCTAAATTTGTTTGCGTCATCTAGCGAACTAGAATCTGCTGTTAGAACTCAATCTGTACGAGTGCCCACACAGATGATTGCTTTATATTGTTAAAGAGCTATACCGGTTATCCGGTTGCGATTAAAGCGCTTGGCTTTACCTCGCTAGGGCTGCGCATATTACGCTTTCCTATTTTTTTGTCAACACTTAATTTTAAACTTTCTAAAAAATCTAAACTCAAGTTTTACTCGACTTACTAAGTGACTTGCTTGCAGCTTAAGCGTTGCCTGCTCTGCCGTCTCAGTGGGGTCGCATTATAGGGAGATCCAGAAACAGATCAACCCTTTATTGAAGAAAACTTAAAATAAAACTCTGTTCGTTCAAAAATCAAACCAAACTCTACAAAAGTGATACTTTTTTTACTTCACCTTAACCTGCGGGAGTTATAAAACGTAAAAAGCCCAGTGATGATCACTGGGCTTTTTGTTAGATAACAATTTAACAAAGCTTAATTAAGCAATACCGTATTGCTCTCGGTAGGCTTTTACAGATGCTAGGTGCTCATTCATAGTACCTTTGCTTTCAAGGTAACTAATAAGATCGGCCAGTTTTACTATCGAAATAACTTTAGTACCAAAGTCACGCTCTACTTCTTGAATAGCTGATAACTCTGCTTTACCTTTTTCTTGACGATCAAGCGCGATTAACACCCCACTTAAGTCAGCACCGTTTTGTGCAATGATTTCCATTGATTCACGAATAGCTGTGCCTGCGGTGATCACGTCATCAACTAACATGATTTTACCTTTAAGCTCAGAGCCAACTAATGTTCCCCCTTCACCGTGTGCTTTCTTCTCTTTACGGTTAAAGCAATAAGGCACATCTTTATCGTGATGATCAGCAAGTGCAACTGCAGTAGTTGTTGCAATCGGAATACCTTTATAAGCTGGGCCAAATAATACATCATAGTCAATCGCAGCATCTTCAAGGGCTGCGGCATAAAAACGACCAAGACGTGCAAGGTCACGTCCTGTATTAAATAAACCAGCATTAAAGAAATAAGGGCTAGTACGGCCAGATTTTAAGGTAAACTCACCAAACTTTAGCACCTGCTTTTCAAGTGCAAATTCAATAAACTCGATTTGATAATCTTTCATTACTATATAAACCTATTTCTTTATTAAGCTAATGCTTGTTTTTGGACGTCAATAATTTCGCGAATCGAATGCTTAGCAAGAGTTAGTAACTCATCTAGTTCATCAAACGAGAATGGTTCACCTTCTGCGGTACCTTGTACTTCGATAATTTTACCGGTTTCAGTAAGAATGACATTCATATCGGTTTCAGCATCAGAATCTTCTAAATATTCTAAATCAGTAATTGCTTGGCCTTTATAAATACCAACCGAGATTGCTGCTATCATAAATTTAAGTGGGTTTGAATTGATCATACCTTTACTACGCATATGTGTAAGTGCATCGACTAACGCTACACACGCACCACTAATTGACGCGGTACGAGTACCGCCATCAGCTTGAATAACATCGCAATCGATAGTGATGGTATTTTCACCTAACGCTTTTAAGTCAACTGCAGCACGCAGAGCACGCGCAATTAAACGTTGAATTTCCATGGTACGACCGCCTTGCTTTCCACGCGCCGCTTCACGACCATTTCGAGTATGGGTTGAGCGCGGCAACATACCGTACTCAGCTGTGATCCATCCTTTACCTTGGCCTTTCATAAAACGCGGTACACCTGATTCAACAGTTGCTGTACAAAGTACTTTAGTGTTACCAAACTCAACCAGCACAGATCCTTCAGCATGTAATGTATAATTACGGGTAAATGTAACCGGTCTAATTTGGTTAGGTGTTCTTTCGCTTGGACGCATTAACGATCCCCTTAATTCATAATTTTACGTATTATAAGTCGATGTGTACTCAGATGCCATGCTGATTTGTACAAAAGCCGATTGTAAAATTCTCATCAACAAAAATTTCCGCTAGAGCTTATGCAGTGTTACGGTATAATCAAATTAATATTGAATAAATAAAACTAGGAAATCATCCATGATCCACAGTATGACTGCTTACGCGCGTCGCGAAATTAAAGGCGATTGGGGCACTGGCACGTGGGAAGTTCGTTCAGTCAACCAACGTTACCTTGAAACTTTTATTCGCGCCCCTGAGCAATTTCGTGGCATGGAGCCTGTTATTCGCGAGCGCTTACGTAAACATTTACAACGCGGTAAAGTCGAAGTCTTTTTAAAGTTTGTCGCAAATCCAGCCCACGTTGGTGAGCTATCTATTAATGAAGCACTGGCCGCGCAGCTAATTAATAGTGCTAAGTGGGTTCAACAGCAAAGTAATGGCGATATTAACCCTGTTGATATCCTGCGTTGGCCTGGCGTTATGGAAGCTGAAGAGCTTGACATGGACAGCGTAAACACCGCACTTATTGCAGGTTTTGATCAAGTAATCGAAGACTTCAAGTTAGCAAGAGCTTCCGAAGGTGCTAACCTTGAAGAAATGATTGCAACGCGTCTTGATGGTATTTTAGAACAAGTTGCTGTTGTAGAAACCCATATGCCAGAGATTGCCAAATGGCAACGTGAAAAACTCAACCAAAAGTTGGAAGATTTAAAAACCGATATCGATGAGTCTCGTCTTGAACAGGAACTTATTTATCTTGCACAAAAACAAGACGTAGCCGAAGAGTTAGACCGCTTAAAATCGCATGTGAAAGAAACTAAAAAAATCCTTAAAAAAGGTGGCGCATGTGGTCGTCGTTTAGATTTCATGATGCAAGAGTTTAACCGCGAAGCTAACACCCTCGCCTCTAAATCAATCAACAGCGACATCACCAATGCCGCAGTAGAACTTAAAGTATTGATTGAGCAAATGCGCGAGCAGATCCAAAATATTGAATAATCAATAACTCGCTCAACTTGAGCAAAATTACTCAAATAAAGTACAATACAACTATTAAAGGCTTGAGTTACTCGTAACTCAAGCCTATTTATTTTTAGTAAGAGAACAAATTCATGACGCAAACTCGCGGAAACTTATTTATTTTATCGGCCCCTTCTGGTGCGGGTAAATCGAGCTTAATCAATGCATTGTTAGCAAAACATAGTGATATGAAAGTATCGGTATCACATACGACTCGCTCGCCTCGTCCAGGGGAAGAAAACGGTGTGCATTACCACTTTGTTACTGTTGAAGAATTTAAAGCGCTGATAGAGAAAAATGATTTTTTTGAGTGGGCGCAAGTTTTTGATAACTACTACGGTACATCTAAACAGGCTATTGAGCAGCAATTGACTGCTGGCATTGATGTATTTTTAGATATTGATTGGCAAGGCGCCCGCCAAGTTCGCGAGCTAGTTGCTGATGTTGAAACTATTTTTATTCTACCACCATCGAAAGCCGAGCTTGAATCACGCTTAAATAATCGTGGCCAAGACTCTCAACAAGTAATTGCTGGCAGAATGGCAAAAGCACAGTCAGAAACATCTCATTTTGACGAATACGATTATGTTGTCGTTAATGATGATTTTGCTACTGCACTCAACGAAATTGAAACAATCGTATTAGCAAAGCGCTTATCACTTCAAAGCCAAGCTATACGTCATCAAAAATTGCTCACTGATTTGCTTAAATAATCGTTATTTTTATTAAGCCCGTATTTTATTTGTTTAAATTAACCACAAGCTATTGGCGAATCTGACTACGTGCAGTAAACTACGTCTTTGCTTAAAAATTTATTTGGAGTGCTGAAGATGGCTCGCGTAACTGTTGAAGATGCAGTAGATGCAATTGGTAATCGTTTTGACTTAATTTTAGTTGCGGCTCGTCGTGCCCGCCAAATCGCAGTGGGTGGTAAAAAACCATTTGTTGACCCTGAGAACGATAAACCAACAGTTGTTGCTTTACGTGAAATTGAACTTGGTTTAGTAGATAGTTCATCAATGGATCTTATCGATCGTGAAGAGCAACAACACCAAGAAGCAGCTGAAATGGCTGCGGTAGCAGCAATTGTAGGCGGCAACCAATAATCTGACTTACTAGTCTGATTTAGCCAACGGCGTAGTATTTATACGCTAGCCGTTGGCAATCCCTTCTTTTCATCGTATATTCTTAACATACCGTTACCTAATTGCTTCACGAGAACATTGGAGTGTGAATGTATCTTTTTGAAGGTCTAAAAAAGAAAATATCTGAATACTTACCTGCGGCCGATGTAGAGTTAGTACAAAAAGCTTACGTGGTAGCCCGAGAGGCCCATGAAGGTCAAACTCGCTCAAGCGGCGAGCCTTACATTACTCACCCTGTTGAAGTAAGCCAAATTTTAGCTGGCATGCACTTAGATCATGAAACATTAATGGCCGCATTAATGCATGATGTGATTGAAGACACCGACTTTAGCCAACAAGATTTAGCAGAAATATTTGGCGATACTGTTGCCGAGTTGGTTGAAGGCGTTAGCAAACTAGATAAGCTCAGCTTTAAAGATAAAAAAGAGTTCCAAGCTGAGAATTATCGAAAAATGATTATGGCAATGACCCAAGACATTCGGGTTATTTTGATTAAGCTTGCCGATCGCACCCACAATATGCGTACTCTCGGTGCTCTACGTCCGGATAAGCGCCGCCGCATAGCACGTGAAACACTAGAAATTTATGCGCCAATTGCTAACCGTCTAGGTATTCACGATATAAAAAATGAGCTTGAGGATTTAGGCTTTCAAGCACTCTACCCTATGCGTCATCGCGCTTTAAAATCAGAAGTTGCTAAAGCCCGAGGTAATCGTAAAGAAGTCATTTCAAATATTCAAACAGAGATCACTGCTCGACTTGAGGAAGCAGGTATCAAAGCTACCGTTTCAGGTCGTGAGAAGCATTTATATAGTATCTACAAAAAAATGTTGAATAAAGAGTTGCTATTTAATGAAGTGATGGACATTTACGCCTTTAGAATTGCAGTTGAATCAATGGACACCTGTTATCGCGTATTAGGGGTTGCACATAATTTATATAAACCGATTGAAACGCGCTTTAAAGACTATATTGCGGTACCAAAGACTAATGGCTATCAATCGCTACATACTTCATTAGTAGGCCCACATGGTATCCCTGTTGAGATCCAAATTCGTACTCACGATATGGATCATATGGCAGATAAAGGCGTTGCTGCACATTGGATGTATAAAAAGGCAGGTGATAGCGCAGGCCACACGGCACAGCAACGTGCACGTCAATGGATGCAAAGCTTACTAGAGTTACAACAAAGTGCCGGCTCGTCATTTGAATTTGTTGAAAACGTTAAAACAGAGCTATTCCCTGAAGAAATTTATGTATTTACTCCCGATGGTCGCATAGTTGAATTACCCATGGGCGCAACAGCTGTTGATTTTGCCTATGCGGTACATACTGATGTTGGCAATACTTGTGTCGGTGCTCGTGTAAATCGTAAGCCTCACCCACTTAGTAAGGCACTTGATACGGGTCAAACTGTTGAGGTTATAACAAGTTCAGGTGCCCATCCTAATGCAACTTGGCTCAACTTTATTGTCACTGGCAAAGCCCGTTTGGGTATTCGAAACTACCTGAAGAGCCAACATCATGAAGAAGCTCTACTCCTTGGCCGCCGTTTACTGGATTCAGCTTTAGGTGAAACTAAATTTGATGACTTACCTGCAGAAAATATCAACCGTGTTTTAGCAGAGCATGAACTTAATACAGTGTTAGAGCTATTAGTTGAAATTGGCTGCGGTAATTTAATGAGTATGTTGATCGCGCGTCGCCTGTTACAAAACGATAATGATGACTTAAGCGATCTAACTAAAAATGCCAAAGCGACCATTATTGGTACTGAGGGCATGTTAGTTAACTATTCTAAATGTTGTAGACCAGTGCCTGGAGATGCAATTACGGCACACATTAGCCAAGGTAAAGGCATTACAGTTCATCGCCAGGAATGTAAAAACATTCGTGGTTGGGAAACTGAGCGCTCTAAATATTTAGTCGTAAAATGGGATGATAACCCTGAGAAAGAGTATATTGCAGCACTGCGAGTAGAGATTATTAATCACCAAGGTGCATTAGCAAAATTAACCAATGTGATTGCGACAACCCAAGCAAACATAGTGGAAATTGCCACTGATGAAAAAGAAAGTAATTTGTACGTGATAGATTTAGGGATCACTGTTAAAAACCGTGTCCATGTTGCTAATATCATGCGCCGCATTCGCGTTATGCCTGATGTTCAAAAAGTCTATCGTAAAAAATAACATAGGAAAATCATGAATAAAGCATTTATCTCTACCGAACAAGCACCTGCTGCAATCGGTACATACAGCCAAGCTGTTAAGGTTGGCACGGCCGTTTACTTATCTGGTCAAATCCCTTTAGTGCCAGCTACGATGGAAGTGATCTCTGAAGATTTTGCAGAGCAGACACATCAAGTATTTAAAAATATCAGCGCGGTATGTAAAGAAGCCGGTGGTAGCATTCAAGATTTAGTAAAAGTGAACATCTATTTAACTGACTTATCTAATTTTGCTACTGTAAACGAAGTAATGAGCCAATATTTCAAAGCACCTTACCCTGCACGCGCAGCAATCGGTGTACGTGCACTACCAAAAAACGTGCAAGTTGAAATTGATGGAATTATGGAATTACCGTCTACAAACTAACCATGACTAAAGGGGTAATATACCTAAGAATAAATACTTAGGTTTATTGCCCTTATCTAATCTCACCTTCGATTTTCTTGACTCTACCCCAAATCTCTAGCACTCTATCATTATAAATAATAAAAACCTTTAACTTAATTGTTGTAAAAGGATAATCCGTGTTTAAGCTTGCTCATAACGGTAATGTATTACTTGATGTTATAGAACATTCACCACCCAGTGCCGCCTTCATTATTGAAGCACTCGAAAAATCGACATTCTGTGAATGCCGAATAGATCACGATGCCATAAACGCTTATTTTAAAGAACCCAATAGTGAACGCAGTTTAGTTGTCGCTAGTAAGCATGATGCCAGCCTAGTCGTGACTATCAGCGATGATAAAATGTTAGCCACCGGTGAACTTACAATTGCGCAAGGTGGTAAAGTGCTAGGTTTAGATTTAGCGAAGCAGCAATTAATTAAAGCGGGAGTTGCGAGAGGCTACAAACAAGTTTTTTTAGAACAGCTTTTACAGAAACAGTTTGAATTACCCGCAGGTACCACAGTTAAAGGCATACTCGCAAAAGGTCGCTTGCCTGAAGACGGAAAATCATCCAAACTTTTCCCTCAAGTACAAACACTAAAAGAACGATTAAAAACACCGAAGTTACGTGAAGATGGCACTGTAGATATGCGCGACTTTGGCAAGTTGGCCAGTGTTGAACCGGGAACATTATTAGTTAAACAGCAACCTGCAACTCCAGGTAAAGAAGGCTTTACCGTCAAAGGTGATATTTTACCCGCGAAACCGGGGGAAAGTAGCCCTTTGGTTGCCGGAGAAGGCAGCGAAATATCTAAAACCAATCCGCTAGAGCTAATATCAACCATTGCAGGCGTACCAGTCGAAATTCAAAATGGTATGCGCGTTGATGATATTTTTACTATTTCCGATGTAACCGTGAAAAGTGGTCATGTTAATTTTGATGGCAGTGTTATCGTCACTCACAACATTGAGCCGGGCATGAAAGTGACTGCCAAAGGCGATATTACCGTTATGGGCACGGTTGAATCCGGTGAGTTAACTGCTCAAGGCGATATTACTATTAAACAAGGTGTTATTGGCCACCAGCTAGAAGATAAAACCCTCTCGTGTAAAATTATTTGTGAAGGTAATATTCATCTATCGCACGCCCAATATAGTTACCTTGCTGGTAATAATATTTTTATTGAACGCCAAGCGAGCCACTGCGCAATGAAAGCGACGCAGTTACTACAAATTGGCCAAGCTGATAATCCTCAAGGTAAACTATTTGGCGGTGAAATTCTTGATGCTGGGATGATCACAGCCGGTGAGATTGGCAATGAGTCTGGTGCCAAAATGCTCATTAATATGGCTGCATCAGGGCGAGCTATTACTGCAGAAACAGATGAGTGCCTAAAAGAGCTAGCTAAAACAGATGAGCAACTTGATACGTTGCAAGCGACTATTGAAAAAGCTGATTTACTTAAAGACGCGGAGAAGAAAAAACTCCTGCTAGCCAAAATAGGCGCTACTCAAACTCATTATTGCCAACAAGCTGAACAACTCGAAAAGCGCTTATCGAATTTAGAACATCACTTATATGGGCTACTCAATAATGCCAATCTAGCAGTTAATAAGAAATTACACTCGGGTGTTGAAATCCATATTTTTGATAAGGTATTGAAAACTAACCGTAGCTACCCTCCGTGCAATGTAAAATTGCAAGAAGGGAAGATAGAAATTGAATTTAAAACCAGTTGATCACAAACAGATAGAGACTACCCTTAGTTAGTCTCTTATTGCTTAATACTACTTACAAAATACCCGCAATATTTTGTTTTAAATCTGCAGGCCACACACCTACTTGTACTTGACCAATGTGCGACTTTTGCAATAACAACATAGCCAAACGTGATTGACCAATACCACCACCGATAGTTTGTGGCAGCTCTTTAGCGAGCAATTGCTTATGCCAATCAAACTCTAATCGTCCTTCGTCACCAGTGATCGCTAGTTGAGCAACTAACGCCTCTGGTGATACACGGATCCCCATTGAAGAAATTTCAAAAGCATCTTCAAGCACTGGGTTCCATAGTAAAATATCACCATTTAAACCACTATACTGCTCACAGGTTTGGGTTGACCAATCGTCATAATCAGGCGCACGTACATCATGAATTTTGCCATCAGCCAATACCCCACCAATACCTATCAAAAACACCGCGCCATACTCCTGAGTAATGGCTTTTTCACGCTGCTTAGCGGTAAAATCAGGATACATTTGACGTAATTGCTCACTATGCACAAAGGTAATTTCAGCTGGTAAAAAAGGGCTGATAGCAAATTCATCCGCAACAAATTGCTCAGTTGCTTTTAACCCTTTATACAATGCACGCACTGTTTCTTTTAATTTATCTAAAGAGCGCTCAGTGCTAGCACAAATGACTTTTTCCCAATCCCATTGGTCAACATACACTGAGTGGATCGGGCTTAATGACTCTTCATCCGGGCGCAATGCTTTCATATGTGTATATAAGCCTTCACCAATAGCAAAACCATGATCCGCTAATGTTTTACGCTTCCACTTTGCTAAAGAGTGAACCACTTCAAATTGGCTCTGTGGAATGGTTTTAACATTTACCGCAACCGCATTTTCAGTGCCACTAAGGTTATCTTGAATACCGTCGCCTACTTTAGCCAAAATAGGGGCTTGTACTTCAATTAAGCCTAATTGTTGCTCTAATTGCTGTGAAAAATAGTGTTTCACTTTGCTAATTTGCAGCTGTTGCTGCATAAATTGTGAACTCATAATAATTGGCCTCATTCCCAGTTATTGTTACTTGCTAAAAGTGCATAGTTGCGCTGCAGCAACCATGTCGTTAAAGCAATCCTCAACTATTTAGCATTTTAATTCAATAACCAATAACAAAAAGAGCTTTAATATATAATTTCAATTAATTTGATGGTATAAAAAATAGAGATTCAATAATTATAGCGACTTATTTACATGGAAAATTATCAAATCGATAATCTCGATAAACAGATCCTTCACGCCTTAATGGATAATGCCCGTACTGCCTATGCAGAATTAGCTAAACGATTTGCAGTCAGTGCCGGGACTATTCATGTTCGTGTTGAAAAAATGAAACATGCAGGGATCATCACCGGCACTCAAGTCAGCATTAATGCCAAACAACTTGGCTATGACGTCTGCTGTTTTATAGGTATAAACCTTAATAATGCTCGAGACTACCCGCAAACTTTACTGCATTTAAAAGAACTTGAAGAAGTGGTTGAGGCTTATTACACAACCGGTAACTACAGTATTTTTATTAAGGTAATGACGCGTTCAATTGATCATTTACAAGATGTACTGATCAATAAAATTCAAGCTATCGAAGCCATACAGTCAACCGAAACGCTCATTTCGCTACAAAATCCAATAAGCCGCTCAGTAATGCCTTAAGGCACTAATTCCCGTATAATTGCGGCAATTTTATGAGTTCAGACAAGGCTAAAAATGGAAAATACTCGCTACCATCGTATAAAACACGTACTTGATCGCCGTCAAACTGATTTAACCGTGTGCTTAGAAGATGTGCATAAACACCATAACTTGTCTGCGATTGTTCGCAGTGCGGATGCGGTAGGCTGCCATCATGTACATGCTGTGTGGCCACAAAACCAAAAATGGCTAACTAATAACACCTCTGGTGGCAGTAAAAATTGGATCGCAACGCACCTGCATAAGGATATTGATAATGCCGTGGCAATGATGCGTCAGCACAATCCGAAAGTCCAAGTTCTTGCTACTAATCTTAGCCCTGATGCCGTTGATTATCGCGATATAGACTACACACTTCCTACAGCAATTATTGTCGGCCAAGAAAAAACTGGCATATCGCCACAAGCACTGGCTCACGCTGATAAAAATATCATTATCCCAATGCAGGGAATGGCGCAGTCACTCAATGTATCAGTAGCAGCTGCTTTGATTTTATTTGAAGCACAAGACCAGCGCCTAAAAGCAGGTTTATATGAACGTACTATGCTTGATGAAACTGTAAAACATGCAATGCTATTTGAAGGCTGCCATCCAATCATTGCGCAAAAGTGCAGAGAAAAGTCACTCCCCTACCCAGCACTTGATGATAGTGGCGAGATCATGGCTGATGATGCCTTTTGGCAACGGCTAAAACATGCTTGATGACTAAAGCTTTCGCACGTAAACTAAAAACCATCTAAAAATGAATGATTTGAGCCTATTTTGTCAAAACCAGCTTTAAGTCGCTATCCAATTACTGATCTCAAAGGTGTTGGCCCGAAGATGGCTGAGCGCCTTAAAAAGCTGGGGATCAGCACAGTACAAGATATGCTCTTCCACTTACCACTGCGTTATGAAGACCGTACCCGTGTTTACAATATCTGTGATTTAGCTGTTCATAGCCATGTAACAATTGAAGCAACCATAGAAACCAGCCAAATCACGTTTGGTAAGCGACGTATGCTGGTGTGCCAAGTAAATGATGGTACCGGACGATTAACATTACGCTTTTTTAACTTTACGGCAGCACAAAAAAATAACTTAAGTAGTGGAAAAGTGATCCGCTGTTTTGGTGAAATACGCCGTGGCAGAGTGGGCTATGAAATGACCCACCCTGAATACAGCCTCAGCGATACACCGAGCGAACAGCCTACAGCGACCACGCTAACCCCCGTTTATCCAACAACTGAGGGCTTAAAACAACTCTCGATTCGCTCTTTAAGCGATCAAGCAATTGACTTGCTCAATAAGTATCACGTTGAAGAGCTATTACCCAAGCAATTTCAGCATGGCAATATTAACTTAACTGACGCACTATTATTACTGCATCGCCCAGCAAATAATGTTGACTTAACAGCCCTTGAGCAAGGCTTGCACCCAGCGCAGCAGCGGTTGGTATTTGAAGAGTTGCTAGCACAAAACCTAAGCTTATTGAAATTGCGCCAACAAGGTCAACAGCAGCAAGCCGTGCCACTGTCGCCAATAAATCAATTAGAGAAAGAGTTTTTAGCGCTACTGCCTTTTGCCCCAACCAATGCACAAAGTAAAGTGGTGGCAGAAATAAAAAGTGATTTACAGCACCCTTACCCAATGATGCGCTTAGTTCAAGGTGATGTTGGCTCAGGAAAAACACTCGTTGCCGCCTTAAGCGCCTTAACAGCAATCGCACAAGGCTATCAGGTCGCATTAATGGCACCTACTGAGATTTTATCTGAGCAACATGGCATAACCTTCGAAAACTGGTTTCAAGCGCTAGGTATCACTACAGCTTGGCTAGGTGGCAAAACCAAAGGCAAAGAGCGCAGTGCTACTTTAGAGAAAATAGCCTCTGGCGAAGCGCAAATGATTGTCGGCACCCACGCGTTATTTCAAGAGCAAGTAGTGTTTAATAACTTAGTATTGATCATTATCGATGAGCAACACCGATTTGGTGTCCACCAGCGCTTATCACTGCGAGAAAAAGGTCGCTTTAATAACTGTTACCCACATCAATTAGTGATGACGGCCACACCAATACCACGCACCTTGGCAATGACCGCCTATGCAGACTTAGAAACATCGATTATCGACGAGTTACCGCCGGGTCGAACCCCCATTACCACCGTTGCACTGCCTGACATTCGCCGTGATGAAATTATAGCTCGGGTAAGAACAGCTTGTACTGAACAAGGTCGTCAAGTTTATTGGGTATGCACATTAATTGATGAATCAGAAGCACTGCAATGCCAAGCAGCTGAAGACAGTGCTCAGCAATTAACCCAAGCCTTACCACAATTGAAGGTTGGTTTGGTGCACGGGCGCATGAAAGCCGCTGAAAAACAAGCAATTATGAGCGAATTCAAAGCGGGTAATATTCATGTATTAGTCGCAACCACGGTTATTGAAGTCGGGGTTGATGTGCCAAATGCTAGTTTAATTATTATTGAGAATCCTGAGCGCTTAGGTCTTGCCCAGTTACATCAGTTACGCGGCCGCGTAGGTCGAGGAGCCACGGCGTCGCATTGCGTATTACTGTATCACGCACCACTTTCATACACTGCACAAAAACGCCTAGCAGTACTCAGAGATAGTAATGATGGATTTGTTATCGCAGAGCGCGATTTAGAAATTCGTGGTCCTGGTGAGGTACTCGGTACCAAGCAAACGGGTTTAGCTGAATTTAAAATCGCTGATTTAACCCGAGATAAGCACACCTTGAACCAAGTCCGGCCGATTGCCTTGCAAATGTTAAAGCATCACCCACAACAGGTTGATATGTTAATCAGCCGCTGGCTTGCTGGTAAAGCTGACTATGCGCAGGCATAAAAAAGCCCCGCTAAATTGCAGGGCCTAGTTGATTACCGTAATTCGATAAACTAAAACTTATATTCAAGACCTAATGCTAAGTAGCTAGCATCATCTTTTAATGCGTAATCATAGTCGGTATAAAATGTGAATAAACGAGTATTCTTATTCAAGTTATAATCAGCACCAATACTATACCCCGATTTATCTAAGCCATCATCACTATCAAGGGTTTGATACTGTGCTTTTAGTGTAAATTGACTAATATCGTAGGCAGCTGACACCAAAAAACCATCCGAGTCTACTTTATCTATTAAACGCTCTTGGCTTTGATACATTGCACCTAGCTTTATCCCTGCAACTTTAGTTGCAACAGTTGCACGAATAATATCGTGACCTTCCATTTCGTAATCACCGGCAATGGCAGCATAAAACTTAGTTTCTTTTAATCTGCTATCGCCGTAAGTAACAGCAGCTGAATAAGAGTTATCGCCTTGTGCATTATCTTCCACTACATATGTTGCGTAAGCGCTAAAACCATTCATTGAGTTTGAAGTATAATGTAATGCATTACCGGTACGTACTTCACCTTTAAATACATTCTTTAAGTCACCTTCAAGGTCATTGAATTGGTCAATTTTACCTTGTGACTTACGCAAAGCCGAGTAATCACGACCTGCTGTCAACATTCCATAGCTACCTTTAAGACCGACAAATTGATTGCGTGCAGTTATGTTGTCTTCATCGCCTTTGGAGTCCGCATCCGATACATCAACTTTAAACTCAAATTGATAAATAACTTCTAATCCATCATTTATTTTTTCGCCGCCTTTAATACCGAAGCGTGACTCATTACTTTTTAGCTCAGTAAACGAGCCATCGCCTTCATCTGAAGACTGTGCTGTGATATTTGCTTTACCATATACTTCAACATCAGCTAATGCCGAGAAAGACACACCACTAATAGCCGCTAGTAACAGGCTCGATTTTGCAAATTTCATATTCTTTCCTCAATAAACGCAACAGACTAGTTTTGATACGGCTGCATTTTGCCATCGATAAATGACAGAAATATTACAGCAGACACATTTTCGACTTAAATATTTCATTAAAAATCATTCAAACTGAAATCAAATCAACATGAAATTGTCACAAACATTTATTGCACTGTGGCATGATAAAGTACCAGTAAAGCTATTTTACGCCAAATTCACTACTCATATTTGGCGTTAACTCAACCAACAGATTAACTAACGTTTCAAGTAACGGCTTTTGTTCGTTGTCTCTATGATACGCCACAAAAATATCGCGAGAAGTATGCTCGACATCTGGTACTCGATATAACTCACCTTTGTCTAAGTGAGGTTTCGCTAATACTTCTGGAATAAATGCACTCCCCCCGCATTGCAGTATTAAGTCTAGTGCAATACGTCCAGTACTGGTACGAAAATAAGGTGGAGTATGACCAGTAAACTGTCGCGCATGCCAAAGAGAAAACGTGGTTCCCCAATCTACGTATACATATTGATTATCAAAAAAGTTTTCATTGCCAACTCCTTCAAAGGCACTAATAGGAATAATAGGCAACGTGCAAATACGTTCAACAACCAACTCATCGACTTTAGGCGGATCAAATAAAATAGCGAGATCTAAAGTACGCTCTAATAATAACCGCGTGCTTTCTTGTTGCGCTTTCACTTCTGCAACCAGTGATACACCAGGCATAGCTGAAACGATATTTGTAATACCAAACTGCAAAAAAGCATCCCAAATATTTGGGGTACCTGCTAAACTCACTTGCTTATGCATATTGTCCGCAAGTGCAACGTCTAATTTAGCTCGTTGCATACCTGTTATAATCATTTGTGCATGGGGCAGCAAACGCTCTCCAGGAGCGGTCAATTGGATATTATTGCGTTGGCGGATAAATAAGTTAACCCCTAACCCTTGCTCTAATTGACGAATACGAAAACTCACTGCAGACTGTGTGATATAAAGGTTTTCAGCTGCTTTACCAAAGTGGCGAGTACGCACCACTTCAACAAAAGTTTTTAATAAATCTATATCCAATTATTTATCCTCACGATAAAAATTTTTTGTTTAATAAATTGCGCAACTTGATCCATACTCCAGCCAGTAAATAGGGCATGAGGAAACAGCCATGAGCAATGATATTTCATTACTTCGCCAAGCATTTGTAAGCCAACGTCAGTTTTATGATGACCAGAATTTTCCACGCGGATTCGGCCGCAGCGGTAACTTCACTTTATTAGAAGCTAGCATACTCGAGCAGCACGGCGTTGTTCTCAAAGGGTTATACAACAAAACCCTTGAACCACAAAACGAAATTCAAGCACAATTTCTTGCTGTTGTTTCAGGTAGTCAAGAGCCAACCAACGCAATTGAACGTGCGTGGATTAAATACCTCAAGCTGACAACCTGTAAAGCCAAGTTTCATACGCTATTTGGCCGCTCTAGGATCTCAAGTCCAACACCGCAGAGCCAAGACTACTATTCGGAGTCAGATAGTCTATAAAAATAATGATGTTATTTGCTTTTTCGTGTTTTAACAGTTACAACTTGTATAAGCAATTATATTTGGCTCAGCCAAAAAACAAGGTGTTACGTGACACGGAAAATACTCATCATTGAAGATACGCCAACTATAGCGCGAGTGCAAAAACACATTGCAATTAAAGTTGGCTATGACGCTGATATAGCCGAATCCCTAGCGCAAGCAAAAGAGTTGATCAGTAAAAATAACTATTTTTGTGCTGTTGTGGATTTTATTCTACCAGATGCCCCGCAAGGGGAAGCCGTTCCCTGCACTATTGAAGCAGAAATCCCCACTATTGTAATGACTGGTAACATCGATTTAAAAACCCGTGATACCGTTGAAAAATATCCCATTATTGATTACATCACCAAAGAAAATAAACAAGCTTACCAATATTTAGAGAAACAATTACAACGCCTTCCCCGTAATGAAAACGTTAAAGTATTAGTGGCCGATGATTCTCTTTCAACCCGCCGTCATATTTGTAGTTTATTAAAGCGTCATAAATACCAGGTTTTAGAAGCCAATGATGGTGTGGAGGCACTTGCTATACTTGCACACACTCCCGACATTGCCGTGATTATTACCGATAACGAAATGCCGAATATGAATGGCGATGAGTTATGCAGTGAGATCCGTCGCCTATACAGTAATGATGAAAAAGCCATCATTGGAATTTCTGGCTCTGATTCATCTCATCTATCAGCACGCTTTTTAAAAAATGGCGCTAACGACTATCTACGAAAACCCTTTAACAGTGAAGAGTTTTACTGTCGATTAAGCCAAAACGTTGATATGCTTGAGCAAATTGCCACGATTCGCTTACAAGCCAATACTGATTATTTAACTAAGCTTCCTAATCGTCGTTATTTCTTTGAAGAAACAGCAAAGTCATTAAAGCAAATGCATAAAGCAAAATTAACACCTTCGTTAGCCATGTTTGATATTGACCACTTTAAATCAATTAACGATACCTACGGCCATGATGCCGGTGATGAAGTACTTAAAGGACTTGCGAGATGCTTTGCTAAATACTTTAAAAAGTATTTGGCAGCTCGTTTGGGTGGTGAAGAATTTGCGGTCTATTTTAGTGATACCAACAGCAATGATGTGTTAAAGCATCTAGAAGGCTTTCGCCATTTCATTGAGCTCAACAGCCCAGAATTTAGCCAGCAAAAAATTCAATTTACGCTGTCTATCGGTTATGCGCATCAGCCTGTTTATCAAATCGATGAACTGTTGAAACAGGCTGATATTAAGCTTTATGAAGCCAAAGAAACAGGCCGCAATAAAGTCTGTACTTAATTAGTATAAACTCTGGTTAAATAGGCTTAGTGGGTGCTGGGATATTTTCACGCTTGCGCTTTTGTGATTGGCGGTAAGAATCCCAGCTAAAAATAGCAAGGGCGCTCCAAATACATGCAAAAGTCACCACTCTTTCATTGCTAAATACTTCCCCATAAAACATAACTGCCAATATAAACATTAAGCTTGGCCCTATGTATTGAAAAAAGCCTAAGGTCGTATACTGTAAGCGCTTAGCAGCCCCTGTAAAACAAAGTAATGGTAAGGTGGTAACGACACCAGCACTGATCAGTAATGCATTCATATGCCAATCGTTTAAAATCAAATTAGAACTTGCAGTCGGCGCCATTAACCACCAATAAATAAGCGCAACAGGTAATAAAATCACAGCCTCTAATAGTAAACCAGGCAGAGACTCTATCGGCAGTTTTTTACGTAATAACCCATAGATAGCAAAAGATCCTGCTAATGAAAATGCCACAACAGGAAACGAGCCAAAACTGATCAACTGAATCGCAACACCACTTAATGCAAGTGCAACCGCAACGCCTTGCCACTTACGAAGTTTTTCATCTAAAAAGAGCATACCAAGTAATACATTTAAAAGCGGGTTTATGTAATAACCTAAACTTGCATCCAACATATGATCATTGTTTACCGCCCAAATGAACAACCCCCAATTAAAACCTAATAGCGCAGCAGTTAAAGCCAACATCAATAATAATTTAGGCTTCCTTATTACAGCTTGAATTTTATGCCATTGCTGCATAACGGATACAATGACAACAATAAACAAAACAGACCATACAACACGGTGCATTAATATTTCAAATGCTGATATATGTTGTAATAACTTAAAATAGATCGGCGCAAGGCCCCACATAAAAAAGGCCATACACGCTAATATAACGCCTTTACGCTGCTCAAGATTAGTTGGCATAAATTGATTCTAAAAGGGATGAAAGGCGGCTAGTTTACCTGCCTCTTAGGCTTTATCCAACTAAATAAGTCGCGGTACCAAAAGCTATTTGTGTACCAAGTTCATTATGCAGCTCCATCCGACATACGCACACCTTGTTTCCTGAGCGGATCAGCTTTGCGCTGGCGGTAAACTCAAGCCCTTTGCCGGGTCTTAAGTAGTCGGTTCGTAAGTCAATAGTACCTAAGGTTGCCAATTTTTTTTGTAGGCTTGGCAGGTCAAGTTCGGTAAGTTTATCGATCATCGCTGCCGCAGCAAGCATCCCCCCAACATTATCAAGTACTGAGGAGATCACTCCGCCATGAAGGATTTTTTGCGCCGGATTACCAATAAAAACATCCTGCCAAGGAAAACTAATTTGTGCTTGTTCTGCATCCAGTGACTCTACTTTTATTTGTAGAAACTGATTAAACGGCATTTGCTCAACAAACACCTTAGCAACTCGATCAATTAAAATAGCTTTATTCATTATTATTATCCGCTTTTTATGACTGGTAAGACGAGTAAAGCACAACTAAAAAGAAAGTGCGATAAAATCACCTATGCAAGGTCGCCTAAAAGCTCTAAAATGACCGCGATGAATACACCAACCCCCACTCCAAGCACCATTGTGCGCAGTCCCGCCGCTATACTCAAACAAGTGTTTGGTTATAGTGAATTTCGTGATGGCCAAGAAACGGTGATCAATGCAGCCCTCAGTGGCCAAGACACCCTCGTGTTATTACCCACAGGCGGTGGCAAATCAGTATGCTACCAAGTGCCGGCACTGGCCTTGAGTGGCCTTACCGTGGTTATCTCACCATTGATCTCACTCATGCAAGATCAAGTGTCACAACTCCAAGCGCTTGGAGTAAAAGCGGCGTATATTAACAATAGCCTGAACCGCGACGAGCAACAACAAATATACCAACAACTACACAGTGGCTTGATAAAACTACTGTATGTTGCTCCAGAAAAAATTCTACAACACGAATTTAAAGAACGCCTAGGTCACCTTAATATTAGTTTATTTGCGATTGATGAAGCACATTGTGTGTCGCATTGGGGTCATGATTTTCGCCCGCATTATTGTCGCCTAAGCGAGCTTAAGCTGCATTTCCCACACGTGCCTATGATGGCACTAACTGCTACAGCTGACAAAGCAACGCGGTTTGATATTGTGCAACAGTTAGGTTTACAAGCTCCCTATATTCATACTGGCAGTTTTGATAGGCCTAATATTCGTTATACCATAGAAGAAAAGTTCAAGCCGCTCGCACAGCTCTTACGCTATTTAAAAGAACAACAAAATCAAAGTGGCATCATTTATTGCACTAGCCGTAAACGCGTTGATGAAATAGCTGAAAAGATAGCTGACGCAGGAATGAATGCTGCGGCTTACCATGCTGGCATGAGTAACGAGCAACGCCAGTTTGTGCAAACAGGTTTTGCCCGTGATGATATTCAAATCGTGGTTGCCACCGTGGCCTTTGGGATGGGTATTAATAAGCCCAATGTGCGATTTGTACTACATTACGATATTCCAAAAAGTATTGAATCTTACTATCAAGAAACGGGCCGCGCTGGGCGTGATGGCCTTGCGGCTGAAGCAATCATGTACTTTGATCCTGCTGACATTGGTCGAGTAAGACGCTTTTTTGAAGACATTGAAGATGAACAGCGTCGTCGCGTCGAAGAGCAACGATTTAATGCCATGGCCAGCTTTGCAGAAGCACAAACCTGCCGCCGACAAATACTGCTTAACTATTTTAGTGAATACCAACGAGAACCGTGTGGCAACTGTGATATTTGCTTGAATCCACCAAAAAGCTTTGATGGTACTTTAGTTGCCCAGCAAGCACTCTCATGTGTGTACCGTGCCGAGCAGCGTTTTGGTTTAGGTTACATTGTTGAATTATTACGCGGGGCTAATACTAGCCGCATTCGTGATAACAATCACCACCAGCTAAGCACCTACGGTATCGGCAAAGATCACAGTAGTGAATTTTGGCTGAGTATTTTACGCCAACTTATTCACCAAGGATTGCTCAGCCAGGATATCACCCAAGGTTCTGCTCTGCGTTTAACTGAAGGTGCTCGTGCGATTTTTAAAGGCGAATACGCACTGCAAATGGCCGAGCCACGCTTGCAGGCTAAGCACGTTTATCAAGATAAACTGGCCCAATTTAATTATGATAAAAAGCTCTTTGCTAAACTACGCGCCCTGCGCAAAGAACTTGCTGATGCTGATGATGTACCACCTTATGTGGTATTTAACGATAAAACTCTTGCAGAAATGGCACAGTTGATGCCAACCAATGACAGTGAATTTCTCAAAGTTTCAGGAGTTGGTTTTACCAAACTTAACAAATACGGCAGCCCATTTTTGCATGCTATTCGCAACTATTTAGCGACTTCCTAAGTACCGAGTAACAACATGACTGAATTTCAATTAGACCCCCGTCATAATGTAATCATTATCAACCCAAGCGAAATGCCCAATGATGATGACTTTGAACTATGGGCACATTTATTTTTGCATGCTCCCGCGCTCAGCATTAGCGAATTTGCCAGTGGTGCCGATCGCCACCAATGTCGCTTTAGCTACGCGCAACAAAACTTTAATTTAAACTTTGAACATTACAGTAATAGTATATGGATTAATGGTGAAGGAGTTGAAGCTGAGCAATTATTAGCTGTACTTGTGCATTATTTTCTTACACAAATGCAGCAATGAGGTGGACTTATACTGCAAGTTAGTGTGTAGTAAGCAAAGACTAAAGTTCATTTTCAAGGATTTAAATGGCCGTAAGCAGATGTTTTAAATTTTTATTTTTGAGCTGTTCTAGCTACCTGCTCTATGCCCCCTATTGCCTTGCACAATCACCTATGCAAAGCGAATCTAGCTGCCAAAAACAACAAACAACAACAGCCACTGAAACAAACCTTCACCGCCAACTTGATGGTGAGGAACTACTGCCTGAAAAAACCCCGGGCGCTAAAATAGCAAAAATCGAACTAAACCAACTTAACGTTTTTAATACTGAACTCGAAGAAGAGAATAACGCATTATTTAGATTTGCTAATCGTGCACATATGACCACCGAGCCTGATGTTATTAAAAGCATTCTGTTATTTATGCCTGAAGATAACTATGAGCCAAAAAAATTAGCCGAATCAGAACGCTTACTACGTCGCCAAGCTTACCTGTACGATGCAAATATAAGTGCACAAACTAATTGTGACGGTAATATTGATGTCACAGTTGAGACCCGCGATTTATGGACATTACTCCCAGAGGTAAGCTTTAGTCGAAGTGGCGGCGAAAATAAATCGAGCATAGGCTTTCGTGAGTCTAACTTATTTGGCTGGGGAAAACGCCTATCACTGTCACGTACAACTGATGCTGAGCGCAATGGTTATTTATTTGTTTATGATGACCCGAACATACTGTCTAGCCGTTACCGTGGCCGCGTCGAGTATTCTGATAACGATGATGGGAAACGCCATTTACTTGAGTTAACTTACCCGTTTTATTCAATTGACACACCTTATAGTTATGGCTTGTTGAGCTACTCAGATCAACGAACTGAATCGCTTTATGAACGCGGCGAAGTGTTCAGCCAATTTTCCCAAAAAACTGAATATAACCGTATTTACTTCGGTCATTCTAAACGCCTAAGTAATAGCTGGACACAGCGACTTACCGTAGGTTATACCCACGAACAACAGAGCTTTGCTAGTACTTTAGAGACCAATACACCACTGGCTGAAGAGCGAGAGCTAAGTTATCCCTATGTAAGCGGTCATTGGTTTGAAGATCACTTTGTAAAAGTTAGAAACTTCGACAGTATTTATCGCACCGAAGACCTTAATTTAGGGTGGAATGTACAAGCTTTACTCGGTTACTCAAGTGAAGAAGTCAGTAATGATGCCAGTCGCGCTGTGTACTCTTTTAATGCCAAAAAAGCGCACTTTAGCGGCAACGATACACTTTGGCGCTTTCATGCCAGTCTCGATGGTTATTGGAACGAGGAGCAAGGCAAAGTAGAGAACCTTTTAGCCAGCAGCCAAGTACAATATTATTTAAATACCAGTTTAGAGCAATCATGGTATGCCAGAATGCGACTTGATTATGCGGGTAATCTCACCCCAGATAAACAATTGAGTTTAGGTGGTGAAAATGGCTTACGTGGCTACCCATTGGACTACCAACAAGGTGATCGCAGCTTTTTGATTAATTTAGAGAAACGTTATTATTGGGAATACGACTTGCTGCAGCTTTTTAAAGTCGGCGGGGCTGCATTTTTTGATATTGGGCGCGCCTGGTTTAACGATAAAAATAACGGCGATAATGGTCAGGTATTAAAAAATATTGGTGTTGGTTTAAGGCTAGCACCGAGTAGAGCCAATGCCGGTACGGTGATTCATTTAGATATTGCCGCTCCCCTAGATAAAGATGATGACGTTGATTCAATCCAATGGCTTGTTACTGTAAAAAATGCCTTTTAATGGTCGCGAAAAACGCTAGAATACGGCTTAAGTAAAGCTGATTGGGACAACCTGTGGAACTACTTGATATTCTTATTATGCAATATAGGTGGGTGGTAACATTAGTTGCCTTGCTGGCATTCCCATTACTATTAAAACTCACTACTAAATTACTCGAAAAAACTATCAAAGGTAAGGTCGATATTCACAGAAAGTACCGTGCCGAACTGTTGCTAAAAATTATTCTCGCATTTGTGATGATCTGTTTAGTGCTGGTTTTTTGGGGCATTGAGCTACGAGGCTTACTGGTGTTAGGGTCTTCCTTGTTTGCTATGTTAGGGGTTGCGCTTTTTGCCGCATGGTCACTTTTAAGCAATCTAACTTCCTTCTTACTGATGTTTATCCAAAATGATTGCCGTGTTGGCTATTGGGTTCGCGTGATTGATGGCGCTAATTTTGTGGAAGGGCGCATTGTCGAAATGGGCCTAATGAATGTGGTACTTGAGCATATCGATGGCCACCGTGTTATTTACCCAAATAACTTGTTTGTTACCCGGCCTGTAATGGTATTAAGCAGTGAACCCAAACCCACTAAAGTAGCTCCAATAAAGCGTATTATCGGCCCTAAAAAGTCACCTCAGTAGTCTAACGGGTACAAAAAAGCCGCTGAAGAAAAAACCTTTTCAGCGGCTTTTTAAACCAATGTGTTCGTAAATCTCTTAAGCAGACTAATTATTTAAATCAGCAGTTTTTAACTCATCTTCAAGATCACTAATTTCATCAATAAAGGTTTCTAACTGTTGCTCTACTAAGCTATTCGCGTGGGCAAAATAAGCTAAGTGGAACACGGCATCCCCTTCATTAACTAATGGCATTGTTTGTTGCCCTATAACAATACCACTGCGTGGAGCTAACAGCTCAAGCTCTGAGTCGCCTAATGGGCTGCTGATATATGCTAATATCTGGCCCTTCATTACGCGCTCACCTAATGATACTTGTGCGCGTACAATACCATCAACCTCTGCACGCACCCAACTGGTCGAGCTCGCGATGATAGGTTCAGGCAGCTTTTTAGCACGCTTACCACGGATCATTTTTAAATGTCGCATCACGTAATCTACGCCTTGCATACCTGCGGCAATGGCTATTGGGTCAAAACGTAATGCTTCACCTGCTTCATAGGTAATAACTGGAATACCTAAGTTAGCAGCTTCGCTACGCAATGAGCCATTACGTAAAGAGGCATCAATCACCGCCGGCGTACCAAATGCTTTAGCCATTTGTGCTGTGGCTTCATCACTTAAATTGGCACGGATTTGTGGCAAGTTAGTACGATGAATCGCCCCAGTATGTAAATCAATAATGTGCGTACAGTGAACGGCCACTTGCGAAAAGAACATATGCGCCATACGTCCTGCAAGAGAGCCACGAGTAGAACCCGGAAAGCTACGATTCATGTCGCGACGATCGGGTAGATAACGTGACTTATGGATAAAGCCAAATACATTCACAATAGGCACCGCAATTAACGTACCCCGTAACTGAGACGGATCTATTTTCGCTAATAATTGGCGTACTACTTCAACACCATTGAGTTCATCACCATGAATTGCTGCGCAGACCATTAACACTGGGCCAGCTTGCACTCCATTCACTACTTCGATAGGAATATTTAACGGTGAGTGGGTGTACAGCTTTGCAGCTTCCAAGGCCAGTGTTTTACGCTCGCCTACACCTACCGTTTCACCTAATAAAGTAAACGCACTATTGATTTTAACCTTTGCCACGCGTTGCGGTCCTTTTAGTCGCAGCGGTTTTTTCGATAAATTCGATCACCATGCCTGCAATATCTTTTCCTGTCGCCACTTCAATACCTTCAAGACCTGGTGATGAATTTACTTCCATTACCAAAGGCCCGCGAGATGAGCGAAGTAAGTCAACCCCAGCTACATTCAAGCCCATCGCTTTAGCCGCAGCCACAGCTGTTCTACGTTCTTCAGGCGTGATACGCACTAATGTTGCACTGCCACCGCGGTGTAAATTAGAACGGAACTCGCCTTCTTGTGCTTGACGCTTCATCGCGGCAATCACTTTATCACCTAATACAAAACAGCGAATATCAGCACCACCCGCTTCTTTAATATATTCTTGCACCATAATGTTAGCTTTTAGACCCATAAAGGCTTCAATAACACTTTCTGCTGCTTTACGCGTTTCAGCTAACACCACACCAATACCTTGTGTACCCTCGAGCAATTTAATGACCACGGGTGCACCACCTACCATTTCAAGTAAGTCTTTCACATCGTCTGGTTTACTAGCAAAGCCTGTTACTGGCATGCCTACGCCTTTGCGCGACAATAACTGTAACGAGCGTAATTTATCTCGCGAACGTGAAATTGCCACAGACTCATTAACAGGAAACACATTCATCATTTCAAATTGACGTAATACGGCGCAACCATAAAACGTAACCGAAGCACCAATACGCGGGATAATGGTATCAAAGTCTTTTAGATTTTCACCGCGGTAGTGGATCTCTGGTTGTTCAGAGTTAATGTTCATGTAGCAACGTAATGCATCAATCACTTTCACTTCATGACCACGCAACTGGGCAGCCTCGATTAAACGACGTGTTGAATATAAATTTTTGTTGCGAGATAAAATACCGATTTTCATAGTTAATACCTTAACTATCTAATAAATGAGATAAAGCCGGATCAACGACTATACGATTTTCCATGGCTGTACGCCCTAATAACATTCTAAATTTCATGCTGGCTCGACTGGTTAAAGTCACCTCAATAGTCCAACTTTGACCACCGGCACAGAGCTGAGTTTCAATAAAATACCGTAACTCCCGTTGCCCACTTGAGCTAGTTACATACTTCATCTTTTTTACTTTAGCATGACACTGCACTTGAGTATGTTCGTCTTCTTGTAAAGGCTGGGCAGTAAACTTCACCCATTTTTCGCCTTCTAGTTCATATTCTTCAATATTAAGTGCATGGATACATGAGGTACGGGCACCCGTATCAATTTTAGCCTTAATTTGATTAATGCCAAGCTCAGGTAAACTTAACCACTCACGCCAACCAACAATTATCTTTGCCGTCATAAATGTGCCCTTTAATAAAAAACTGTCTTATACGCTACACGAGTAAAAACACCAATGAAATAAATTTATTAAGTCGATGAGTCAATTTGATTGACCTAACTCTTTCAATAGTCAACTATATTAACCATACAGCAATTAAGAGAATTTACTATGTTCAATGGTTTACTTCACGCACTTACCCTCGATGAGCAGGGCGGAGCGCATATAATAGAGAGCAGCACTGACTTAAATAATTGGCAACCTGAGCAAGGAAAACTCTGGGTCCATCTAGATTATAGTCAAGCTGATGCTATTGAGTGGCTAAAAAACAGTGAACTACTCACTGATTATGAGCTAGCTTCATTAACTGCCGATGAAACGCGGCCTCGGATCACCAAAGTCACCAACGGCTGTATGTTATTTTTACGTGGCGTTAATCTAAATCCGGCACAAAGCCCAGAAGACATGGTGTCTATTCGTTTATTCATTAATGAAAACATCGTGATCACGACACGCAAACGCCGCCTACTTTCGGTACAAGATGTGCTTATGTCATTAACAGAAAAAGCCGGCCCCTGCAGTATTTCTGAGCTTGTTTGCCAATTAACGCATAATCTTACTTCTCGTATGCAAGGCGTTATTGATAACTTAGACGATTCTCTTGACGAGTTTGAAGATGAAATTGACGAGCCAACAAAACGTTTCGATAACCAAGGTTTGTCGCAATTACGTCGTCAAACCATTGGCTTAAAGCGCTATCTAAAACCGCAAAAAGAAGCGCTTACTATGCTAATGACAAACCGCTATAGCTGGTTAGATGAAAACGATAAAGCGAAACTAAATGAAACAACCAACTTACTTATTCGTTTTATTGAAGAGTTAGACAACTCGATTGAACGAGCACAAATTATTCAGCAAACGATTACCAGCCAAGTTTCTGAGCAACTTAATCAGCGTATGTATGTCATGTCGGTCGTTGCCGCATTGTTTTTACCACTAGGCTTTTTAACTGGATTGCTCGGCGTCAATGTCGGCGGTATCCCGGGCACTGAAAGTCCTTATGCGTTTAGCGCCTTTGTAATTTTTCTGGTAGTCCTGACTGGTGCAATTGGCGTGTACTTTAAAAATAAGCGATGGCTTTGATCTGGTCAAGGCGAACTAAATGTTCGCCTTGACCTTCACATTTAATAAGTAAAAACTCCCCCTGCCCTTTATAGTTCTCAAGATTAATAGCTTTACCAATTAACGTTTCATCATCCGTTGTTGTAATTGTGACCTTAGCTTGCTGTATACAAAAAAGTTCAAGCTGATCGTAAGCTGTACATTTTATAGGCTGATAAGTCATAACAATAAACTCCTATACTCAACGATTAGTAACGCTTACCTCGTTTCCTAGTCAAAATAGTCACGACGGCCAATGCGCTCAACGACAATTGCCCACACCACCATACAATGGCCGAGCCTGCATTTAATTGCGTGATATTTATTAACAAGGAAAGACTAATAATGAGCAAACCAGCAGATAAATAGATCTGCTCACCAATGGCTGATATTGGCGTCAAAGCAAACGTTTTACGGTGCCTTGCCATTCCCAATGCTAATACTATAAAACCAATAAGGCTAATAATTAAACTGATAAATAATATCATCAGCGAGACTCCACAGGCTGATGATTTTTATGCAACATATCACCGGCATACAATGCAGCGCTAGAGATCACAATACCAGCAATAATAATTACACTACACCGCATTAATTTATTACTGGCAAATATCCACATAACTAAACAACAATATAAGACGATACCAATCAGCATCAACCATAACATCAGTGTGGCTTTACTCAGGTGAAATAAAGCACTGCCTAAGCTTGCTACGCCAGCAATAAACACACTTAAAAAAATGAATCCTAGAACACTTGCCAGCACGACTCGCCATAATATTTGCATACCCTTAGCATTGCTGATTGCTTGTAAAAAAGCCTTGATTGTCATTGTACGACTCCTCGTGGCGGCCTTTTAGGACGAGCAGTCACGGCTGGCTCATGTCCTTTACGCCAAACTATATGCGCAATATAAATAAACAACCCTCCGGTAAAAAATAACAATAAATCCATAAACAGCAAAGTGGCATCTCGCTCAAATTGATAGTTGAGAATGTGGCGTGAAGTAGTAAAAATACTGATTACAGGTAATGCTAAATAACTCACGCCTGTAATAAAGCTTAGTTCTTGCCAGCTGTGTTTGCACCCTCTTAGTATCGGGTAAACAAACGCCATAAGCCAAACAATAAAAAAACAATGAATTTCCCATTCGGCACGACTTTCAAGCTGCAAAGGTAGTAACCGGTTTGCAGCAAAATACCCCGAAATAGCTAAAGGTAGACCTATAATAGATGCTAAGTTAGTCACATCCATGATTTTATAACCGATGCGAAAACGTGGATTCATTTTTTGCTTACGTTTATTAGACCAAAGCAACAGGCCTGTGCCGACCATAGCTGTTCCCATGATCCCAGACAAGAAATACAGCCAACGTAGCGAAGTATCAGCAAAACGCCCGGCATGCAGACTAATCATGGTTCGTCGGGTTTGCTCTGCTGCGTTTGTTACCCCTGAATCATGCAATAGTTCACCTGTGACACCATGGTATCTAAGTGTTCGGTAATCTGAAGTGAGTTCTTCGGTTGCATTTTCATACACTTCCACCATAGCGTTACTATCGCCAGGGTTACTTACAATAATTGAGCCGATACCAGCGTGCCCTAACTGAGCTTTGGCGCTGTTGTAAATATCACCAAGAGGAAGTAATTGTGCTTTTTCTCCTGACGCTTTTAAAGCTGGGGCTTGATCGCTAAATGCCGAGAAGAAGCTACGTCTATCCCCATCGCCCATATTCATCGCCCATGAGAAGTACATAAGCATTAACGTCACTATCCCTGTGTAAGTGATCATAATATGAAAAGGAAGCGCAAGTACTGAACACACAGTGTGGCTATTGAGCCAGCTTTTTGCTCCTTTGTTAAATTGCAGTGTAAAAAAGTCTTTGAATATTTTTTTGTGAACCACAATGCCGGTTATAATTCCCACCAGCATCAACATTGCTGCTATGCCCACTAGCCAACGGGCATAAAATACCGGCATATAATGTAAATCAAAGTGAAACCGGTATAAAAACTCGCCTCCACGCGTTGCGCGGCTGTTAATTTCGTTACCTTGTTCATCAAGGCGAGCAACACTAAATCGCCCTGTAGTATTTTTATCACGCCAATAAGTGACAATCGGCGAAAAACGTTCATTAGGCGGCACTATGGTCCAGCGCGGAGCGTTTTCTGTATGCGTATTTAAAAAAGCCTGAGCCTGATTAATCGCTTTGTCTTTATGTTGGATCTGCTCTACTTCTGGTTGCATCCAATGAGTAATTTCATATTGAAAATACGCCAATGTCCCAGTCAAAAACACAGCAAATAAAAGGCAACCTAGTACCACACAAGACCATGTGTGTAACCAGTTCATGCTGTCTCTAAAACGTAATTTCACTTAATTTTTCCTACTGACATAAAACACTAAAGGCGCACTGGTCGCCTTTAGTAAATTACAGCGGACGAGCGGTCCGCTTATCATTGTGTTCAGCTTAAAAGTTATAGCTAAAGCTCACTGATACACTACGTGGCGCGCCGTAGCGATATAGATTTGATCTACCTGCAGTCATGTAGTTGTAGTACTTTTCGTCAAACAGGTTATTAACGTTAGCTTGCACTTTCATTGCTTCGTTAATGTCATAACGCGCCATTAAATTAACCAACGCATATGAACCTTGCTCTACGTTAACAGTACTACCTTCGGCATAAGATTTACTTTGCCAGTTGACACCACCACCAATTGTCAAGTCAGGTAATTGTTCAACAAATTGATAGGTAGTAAACAATTTAAACTGCTTACGAGGTGCTGAGGTATTTACTTTAACATCATCCGCATCTTCCGCTTCAAACTGAGAGTAACCAGCAGAGATATTCCAACCATCCACTGGTTCACCCATTACTTCAAACTCAAAACCACGACTTTGCGTACCCTCAGCGCCATAATAAGCTGACATCTGTTCTGCGGTCGGTACGTAATTTGGATCTTCAACGGCTAAGTTGTCTTGTTGGATATTAAAGATCGCAAGTGACGTTTGTAGACGCTCGTCAAAGTAAGCACTCTTTAAGCCGATTTCACTTGCTTTACCATCGATTGGGTCGAGGTATTCACCGTTCGCATCTAAGTTATTCTGTGGTTTGAATATTTCAGTGTAACTTGCATAAATACGGTGCTGAGAGTTCAGATCATACAAAGCACCAAAGTAAGGCACAAACACCCCTGAGTTACCGTAATCTTGCTCTGCACCATAGTAATAACGCTTACGATCCCACGATGAAATACGTCCACCACCAATCACTTTAAATGCATCAGTAATCGAAATACGTGTAGCTGCGTAAAAGCCTTTTTGCTCAGTATCATTATCGTCTTGTACTGTGGCTTCTTCTGTCCAATTAGGTTCAGCAATTGAATCGCCGGCAAAGTTATAGAAGTCATCAATTGGCACAGCATCCCATGCGGTACCACCAATAACAGGATCTGGATCGCGCGTGCTGGTTGTGCCTTCTTGTTTTGAATACAAAGCACCTAGCACAAAGTCATGAGTTTGATCGAATAAGTTGTATTGGCCTTTTAATTGTAAATCAAAGCTATCTTGCTCTGTGGTACCAAACGAGAAGTAACGCTGGCCAGTTAAGCCGGCACCAGTTTCTTTATCAAGCGCACCATACACATAGAATAATTTTGTTTCTTTGTCGTATTCTGAGTGGTTGTAATTAGCAACAAACTGCCAGCCATTTGAGAACACGTGCTCAAGTGAAGCAAAATAATTGGTGTGCTCAGTTTCCCAGCGCGTCCAATCTACAGCTGTGGTTTTTGATACATCCCAATCTGCTGCTGTACCATCTGTATAATAAGCGGGTAATGCACCCCACACCGGCCCATGTGGATCACTTTTTTGATAGCTACCGCCTACGCGAAAAATAGTGTCTGCAGTTAAATCAGTTTCTAATACACCGTAAAAAATCTTTTTATTTTCTTCGTATAAGTCAATGTAAGACTCGCTATCAACGACTTTAGCAACAACACGTCCACGCACTGAACCACTGTCATTCAAGCCATTGGCAAGATCAACGGTTAGCTCTTTTTTATTCCAGCTACCTACTGATAAATCAACATAGCCTGTTAAATCAGTGTTACTTGCACGCTTACGAACCAGGTTAATTGATGCAGACGGGTCGCCCGCTCCGGTTAATAAGCCCGTAGCACCACGAACAAACTCAACTCGCTCATAAATGGCCACATCCGCTGATGTTTCTCCAGAGTCCCCAGCCAAACTCCATGATAATGGCACACCATCTATTTGATAATTAGATACGCTAAAACCACGCGACTGCATAGTGTTACGAATGTTATCCATTTTTGATGATGATAAACCTACGGTGTTATCAACCGCATCAATAATCGTATCAAGGTCTTGGTCTCTAATACGTTCAGCGGTGAATACAGTGACTGATTGAGGAGTTTCACGGATAGATAAGCCTAATCCTGTGGCAGTATCGATGTTTTCATTAACAATATATTTGCCGTTAACAGTGATTTTTTCTATTTTATTTTCGTCTTTACTGTCGCTTTCTGCAGCAGCTAGATTCATTGACATTAGCGCGACACTGACAGCTGTCGCAATTGGCAGTAGGGTAAAATGCATGGTAATACTCTAATAAGAAAAACAACAACGCAAAAGATATCACGAATGATAACTACTTGCATCAATTATTATAATATAATACCACTTGAAGAAGTCACAATGTCAAATCTATCCACCATGTAAACTAATGCTCTATAAATACGCTTTGCAACTATTAAAAAATTACTTAACTTAAATTCGAGATAAGCAACTTAACAAAACATAAAGTGCTTACCTCTAACTTTAATTACTTAACTTGAAAACTAATTGTTACAATATTATACGTACTATCAACCTGATTACCGGCAATCACCGCCTTACCCGCAACCGGATGATCACTCGAAATAATATAGGTTCCTTGTTCTTCGCTAGTAACTGTTAGTTGACCATGTTTATCTGTAATTGTTTTTACTTGGTGCTTAGGTGTTTGCACTAATACTTCATGATCAACAACCGGTTTATTTTTATAAACAAGTGTGAAGGTATCCCCGTTTGATTTAGTTGGTACAAATTCAAGCTCTTGCTTTGCTTGGATCTCTTCACGGCCTGCTTTCGCAAATAACTTAGCCGCTTGAAATGTATCTGTATCTTGCTCTGATACTTTTTCCATTTTCCAAGGCTTCCATAAATCATCCGTAAACGCTCTTACATCCCCTTGTTCAGTAAGCTCTGCTGACCAAAAGTTTTGCTGTTGAGTCAGTGCTAAAGTCGACTCTGTTGAATCTACAAATACTTTTGTATTCTTCAGCCCTGCAATTTTATCGCCGGACTCAGGCTCCCCAGGCTCACCTAAATACAATTTTACAGCATCACCTTTCGCCGACTTTACCAACCAAATTTCATGTGCAATCGCAAAGTTACTACACGTTAAAAGCGCAGCAATAAAAAGAGAATTTTTTAGGCTTTTCATTAGATTTCCTTTAAGTCTGTTAATAATTCATTTAGCAAATGGTCTAAAACTCAGCTTTAAATTAAAAGTACACAAAAGCTAACCGCACTTATCAATCTACCTTCACCGCAATGCCAAGTAGTAAGCGACGTTGCTCAACACCGCGATAACAATAATGATTATCAATTGAATTTGCAATAACTTGAGGTGCTTTTTAGCTCGCTAGAATGGTTAAATATTTAAGTTGGTTGGTATTAGCTAGACAAACAAAAGGGAGTAATTAGAAACAAAATAGCGAATTCTATTTAGTTCGATAATAACTTGTAGATTAGCAAATGGCGCTCTCGGTAGGAGTAAAACCAAGCATTACCAAACCATACCGAAATATAATATTATCATTAAAAAACACAAGGATAAGCAACAAAACCACAAGTAACCGAACTTGCTAATTACCAGAAATTACTGTAATTTACCAAAAAAAGGTAGTTAAATGGTAGCTGGAATGAAAACTAACAGAGTTAAGTTAACTAAAAATTTTATAGACAAACTTCCCCTTTCAATAGAAAAATCACAACGGTACTTTGATACTGACACTCCTTATCTAATAATTGAGGTAGGAAAAAGAAGTAAAACTTTTAAGTTATACAAGAAAATTAAGGGAAAGGTTAAAACTATTACGCTAGGCACTTTTCCTGAGTATTCAGTTACAGAAATGAGAAGAAAAGCGGCTTCGGTGTTTGTTGCTTTGAACGAGGGTAAAAACCCTAATTTCAAGGGGCACTCACTAAAGTCATATAGCCAAAGCTTTTACGAATACACACACAGCCGATATAAAAAGGGAGATGTTAGCGAATCGTGGTTAAATTCATGTCTAAGACATTTAAACCTAAAACAAAGTATTTACCCTGCTTTGCCTGATATAGCTATAGAACAATTCACCCAAGGAAAAGCCTATAAATATCTTAATGAAGTTGAAACAAAGCACAGTCCAACAGTAAGAGACTCTATGTTAAAAGTTTTAAGTGCTATGTTTACTAAAGCTTTTAATGAAGAGGTTATAAGCGTCAATCCGTTTCAATCAATTAAAATAATAGCTAACACCCCAAGAGAACGAGTCTTAAGTGTCGATGAGGTAAACGCTTTGATTGAGTCAGCTAAACATGAGGATTTAATTTACTTGCATGTTCTGACATCCTTAATTTTAACAGGTCAAAGAAAAAATAATGTTTTATCTATGAGATGGGAGGATATAAACCTAAACACTAAAACTTGGATTATTCCTGCAAGCTTATCTAAAAATAAGAAAAGGGTGGAGTTATCTCTATCAGAACAAATGATAAAATTATTGAACTTAAGGAAAGAGCTAACCAAAAATCAAGGTGAATATGTATTCCCTAGTAATAAGAAACCTACAACCCATATTAGTGAAAAAACATCAAAAGGCAGTTGGTGGTATAGAATTAGAGCTAGAGCAGGGTTGCACTTCCCTCACGATAAAGAGAAGAATGTTCAAGTTCATGATCTTAGAAGAACATACGCAACTCTTCAATTAAGAAGCGGAACAGATATAACTGTCGTTTCTAAAAACCTTGGACATAGTAATATTGGAGTAACATCATCAGTCTATGCCCATACAAATATGGAGCAAATGAAACAGAGTAATCAGAGTTATGCTGATCTGATTTTTGGAAACAGCAATACATCTACAATAGATATTGATAAAATGACTCAAGAAGAAAAAGATCACTTATTAAGGGAATTAATTAATCGTGCTAGCCCGTAAATACTATAAATACAAAGAAGCTGCCAAACAACTAGGTTGCTCTTACGATGACATGGAAGATTATATTTATCGTCAATACGTCATACGCCCTTGTATTAACTATAATGGTTACGCTGTTGGCTCGTCACATCAATCAGGAAGCAAGCCTAGCTTAATAAAGCTAAATGGCGCTTTCGAGGTGGATTTGAGTAGTTTATCTACAACAAGAACAATCATTTCTGGAGTGGGCATTGTAGATTCAAATGACCATTTTATAACCCGTATATATCATGAAGATAGTCTCCTTCGATTGGTCTATCTCTCAAAAACCACTAGGTCTAGTGAATATGGTTTCTCACATGTAACAAACAATAAAGTAAGGTTTGAGCATCAACCTACAGAACTATTATTTCTGAAAGAAACTATTGATAAGCTAACTCTTGAAGTTAATAGTGAAATTCCAGAATTAATTATTCCCACCCAAAACCCCCACACCACCACTCCCAATGCAATTAATGACCCTGACAAAATAGAACAATGTAAGCAAACAGTTAAGAGTCAGGGTTTTGCCAAAAGAGAGCAACTTTCTATAATAACAGGTAAATCTACCCAGACTTTAGCAAATAAAGCAAGCCAAAACCCAAATTCAAGCGGGTGGGATAAAGAACACAAGCGCTACTCTACTGAAAATATAAAAAAATTTTACGGAATTGATTTATTATAGCCATTCCCCCCCTTTCAAAAATGAATAGAAATGCAGGGTATTGCATAACTATTCACTAAGTGTTATAATGGGTACATGAACTAGTAATACTTCTAATAGTTCATATCATAGCTTTCCAATCCAAAGTACACGCTAGCCGCTATTATCCTCAATTTTTCTGTTTATCGGACGGTGGTTTTGTGTGTGCTTTTTTCACAGCACAAGGAACAAATTAATTGATTACATACGACATTGTAACAACCAATAAAACAAGCTACAGCCTTAAAACAGCAAAGGCTATTTTCACAGAAACGACAAAGACGATAACAAGCGTTAAGGATATTATGAGAGCGCTCGATATAGACCCATCAACTCATAGAAACGAATATCTAAAAATTCTCAACTTACTCAAAAAAGGCGAGTCATTACCTGCAGCAGTTGCTCAAATTTTAGGAGGTGAGCATGAGCAATAAAAAGTTACCAGCGGCCTTACAGAAACTGCTAGACCAACACAAACAAGCATGGCAGATTGATGAAACTGAACTTGCTAAACGATATGCAGCAGCAAGAATTAATTACAGCAGATACCCCATAATTGGCGATACTGAAAACTACTCTCAGATAATCATTTACAAGAATACATTCTATGAGTTCTTAAAAGAGATAAAGCTACCTAAGTGGGCAGAGTATGAAATTGATTTATCAAGAAGTACCGCTACACATGGTGCATTCAAAGCCTTTCTAATTAAACCGCAAAACATTCAAGAGACAGACATTGAGCGTATAGATAAAGAAGTGCTTGCACAATATAAGACGGAACTCGAAGCAGTAAAACAGGAGTATGTAGAGAATCTACTATTCGAAAAGGAGCAACAAAAACTTGCTGATATTGAAACTCAGCATAAATTAGAGCAACAAAAACTAAAAGATTCATTATTAGATATGCTCTAATTCTTCCTGTAGCGGGGGTAAAAGCATTTTTAATATAAAACCAATACCATTTATCAAATAAAAGCTTAAAACGCCTTGTACCCCTTCTTACCAGTCCACTAGCAGCAATAATAAAAAGGAAAACTATGTCTAATAACAAGATAAACGTTAAGGCTCTACTTGAGCGACTTGGTTATGACTTCACACAAAACAGTCCATCTGCTTACGCTTTCGCACTAGCATTAGAGAAACTTGGGTTTGATGAAATTAGAATCACACAAATGGTTAGCCTAAAATTCCCCATCGAAATAAACTTTTAAGAAAGCAAAGTATTTATCTTTACATGCGAATGATTTGGTGATAAATTAAAAAGTTAACTATTTAATTGAAAGTGGCTACCCCCCACTTTTTAAGTGTTTTTACTCATTTAGCTATATTCCCCCAAACTAACTAACTCTTTAAGTCATTGTTATTAATGATTTAAGCGTTGTATTGTGCGTGGCGGATTACCAAGAATAATTACGGTATATAACTATAGCTATAACATTTAACAATTTACCCAACTTAACAGGTGATTTTATGAACAATTAACAGGAGGTTTTTAATGCCAACATTAGAGGTAACAACAAACAATTATATTAATTCTACTCACTATCAGCGCAAGCACTATGAATTACTTTACAAGCAAAATGGTTACATTCGTGACTATCTTAGAACACTCACAGATCTAATAGAATACGCTTCATACAGCGGTGCATACAAACGACCAACGGCTTATTTTATTCGTATAACTCCATCTAGTTTAATGAATAGTGAGCAATACACACAAATAACAAAGAAGCTCACAAAATACCTTGCCAGTGGTAACCCCCTGTACTTTGCCAAGGCTGAATCTAACACTACGCAGGACGGCTTACACTTTCACATGGTGTTAGTTGTAGATAGAGATAGCTGCTCTCCTGAACGTGTTAACTCTGCTCTAAATATGTTACTGCGAGCAGGGCTGATTACCTCTCACGCTGTTAGCGCAGGTAGTGATCATAGACTGAATTTAATGTATCCACTGAATTGGAAAGGGCTAAAGGATATCAACAAAACCTCAGTAGAATTATATAGCACTAAAACAAAACCTAGCCTTATTGATAATGCTGTTTATTTGGCTGCATATCTCGCTAAAGTTGACACAAGTGTTACAAGAGCTGATATAGGCTTTCAGCCAACTAGAACCAACTTCAAAGCCTCAATGAAAAATACAATTAAGAGGGCTGCATAGCCCTTTATGCTTAACAAATTGAGGACATGATTCGCACCGTATCATGACAAAAAATAATTACATACCGCACCACCAAGACCGCAAGAGTCTAAATAATTGAAAAACAACAACTTTAAAGTATCACCCTTTAATGTGCCCGTTCATAATTCATACAAATATGTGTGTAACTTGTTGTTATTAATAAGGTTACAGCTGGTGGTTATAGCCTTTATTATCTCTCTAAACTCTCTCATAACTGTATAAACTTGGTGAAACCCAGCAAGGGCAAGCGTTACAAGCTTAAAATAACTTCATAACATATAGAATAAATAAGTTTACAAGAATTCTCATAAGATATACTATCAACAACAAGTTAATGATAATGTGAGAGAGAATATTATGAATACTAGAATCTACTTGAGAGCATCTACAAAACAGCAAGACGCAGAGCGTGCAAAATATTTACTGGTAGATAAAGCAGAAGAGCTTGGTTTAACAATTGTAGAAACTTACATTGAAAATTACACAGGTACTAAACTAAAGCGCCCTGTGCTTAATCAGTTGCTAGAAGAGTCAAAAGCTGGTGAAGTGATATTCGTTGAGTCAGTAGATAGATTGAGCCGTTTATCACAACCAGACTTTGAACTCCTTAAAGACCAACTAAAAGCTAAAGGCTTACGCTTGATAGTTGCAGACTTGCCAACCACTCACCAAGTAAATGACGGCTCTATAGCTGGGCAAGTATTAGATTGTATCAATAATATGCTTGTAGATTTGATGGCAACAATGGCAAGATTAGACCAAGAGAAGCGTGTAGAGCGTATCAAGCAGGGTCAACAACGTGCTAAAGAGATGGCAGCCGCCAAGGGTGTTGAACTCGACAAAGGTGGTCGCCCTGCCAACACTGAGCTAATCAATAAGATTGATAGTTACATTAAGAAAGGCTTAGCTCCAAGAGAAATTATGCAACTAGCTGGCTGTAGTAGTGCTACGTTCTACCGTATCAAAAACAAGTTAACCACTTGATACAGCTACGATATTTCAATAATTCAGCTACGATATTTTTAAGTGCTGAAATTCTTTGATTAACAAGGCGCTAGCATAACTCTATTATTTTTTATTTAAGATATTTTTTTGGTATACTCTTTTATGTTAGACACTCTAACTGTACTAACTCAATTATAATTTCTTAATCGTTTTGTAACATCTGATATAGCTTTTTTTCTGGTATTGGATAGCATTTTTATCGCGGCTTCTCTGGCTATTGTATTAAATCCATTAACCTGACTATAATCGAATAGACTGAGGTAAAAATCTGCACTAAAACAAGCAATGTGTGGTAACTTCATAACTGCTAGTCGAGTAAACTCTTTATCTGAGTATTTACTTCTGTTTTTCTCCTCACTTTTCACAAACTCATCCGTCAACTCATAAAGTTCAACAAGTGAATTTTTAAATGCCAAATAATCATCTTCGAATATATCTGCTTGTGTAGTAGTTGGTGAGTATAAAGATATAAATATAGGAGAAATGCCCATATCCAATGCAGGATTAGAAGTAACCATTTTAACAGTATCTTCGAATGCACCATTGGTTAAGCTGGTAATAGGGAGAGCATATAATGCTTCCTGAACAGCCAATCGGGTAAGTCTTTTAATATCAGGGTTATTTACGTATATCTTTTCATTACAAATAGTGAATACTTGAGCTGATAGCTCTATCTCATTTTCACTACCAGATAAAGTAGAGTTTGCATTATGCGATGTTATTGACACCAAGGTTGCTAGCGACTCCACTTGTGCATTATTTAATTCCTTACTTTCTTCACAAGCACTTAACAGTGAAAAGCAAACCAACAGTAACAGATATTTGACCATAATCATTAAGCCTTTCCCTTTTCTTAATTTTGACCTTAATTATTTTAGCGCACTTTTGAGTGTAGATCATAATATACCTAAGTTCATTTATTACTATCACTTAAGTTTTACATTATTCAGTAATAGAGGTGCTGCTGCATTATTTTTGTAACGACAGTGATTAGCTGGTAGCTAATTAGTAGTTACAAATAAAGAATACTTAATTAAGTGTATGATTTAAAGCGGGTTATGTAAGCAAATGGCGCTCTCGGTAGGGATCGAACCTACAACTTAGCCTCCGGAGGGCCACGTGATATCCATTTCACCACGAGAGCACATTTGTGCCACCACACTAACTCGCGATATCAGTGCTTAGGCGCAGCAATAATAAAGGCATCTGCAATGAATTGCCAGCATCTATCGCCTAGTTGATTATAAAACAAACGAAATAGAATAAATTACTTCACAAGTAAGCAAAAAACCGCTATTAAATTATACTTAATGAAAATAAATAACCATTTTGCAACATATCAATGCCCGTCGAACAACTTATAAGGCGCTTGTAAAAGGTTTAACACGAGGAAGTATTATGAGTTTAATGTCAACCGAGCAAGTCGCAGAATTTTTAGGTGTTAAAACTGAGCGTGTAAAGCGTTTAGCCAGAGAAAGCTTACTGATCGCAAAAGGTGAAGACGCTAATGGCGATCCGCAGTTTGATGCCGATGAAGTTGCAAAGTATAAAGAACTTGCCGCTCGTTTTGGCGGTCTTTAATTACTGCTTTTACGGTTAATTAAACGATCTAACTGCGTACGTAATAATGATACTTTATCTTCGACTGAGCGTGCGCTGTACCAACAAATACATAAAACTAAAAAGACCACTTGATAACACTCTAACTTGTTTATGCTGCAATAAAACTGCTGACCATCAGGTAAAAATTGTTGATAGTGTGCCAACAAATTAGTTTTTTGCTTATCATCGAGCGAAAAACTAACTACCAGCGCGGCTAAATCAAAGTAAACATCGTTGCTCTTCGCGTATTCAAAATCAATTAAGAACATCCCCTGCTGATTAACTATAATATTTTCCTTCACCAAATCATTATGGCAAAAGCCGTCATCGCGAGGAAACAAAGCTATTTGCTGCAATGCTTTTGCAATACTCACTTGGTAATACTGATATAAGGGCGTTTGTTGATAAAAAGCGAGTTCATCATTGATGTTCATTGGTACTGTTTGGGCATGATAACCATGTAAAGTGACTAACTTTTTTAAAAGCTCTGTAGTGTAATTCCCTTGTGCAATATCGCCCTCTAAGTAATCAAAAATAGCGATTTTATTGGCTTTATCAGTCCAAAGTGGCTGTGGGCAAATACCTTGTGCTGCAAAATCGGCTTGCGCTATTAAACCAACTTCAGGCCAATGATCACGATAACACTTTAATAAATAAGCCTGTGGCTGATGCTTCCACTGTGCACGTACTAAAAAATTATCGTTACTCAAACCGCTATGCAATCGTTCGCTGCTAACGATGTTTAATTGCGAGTTAAAAGCGGCAAAAATGCCGCTAATTTCGTGACCTGTCATAGTGCTTCTTATAGTTGTGCTAACGGCTTAGCTTGAGTTTGCTCGTACTCTTCGTACCAAGTTTTAAATGCCCACGCCGCCATAATGGTGTAAAACACAAAAAGCACCAGTGTAGGGTAATATCCTTTCTCATAATATAAGTACATAGACGCCGCATCGATCACTATCCAATATAGCCAGTTTTCAAGCACTTTTTTTGCAACCAAGTAAGTAGTAACAACGGCAAAGCAAGTTGTAAAGCTGTCTAAATAGGCAAAATCTGCATGGGTATAATTACTCATTACATACCCTAAGACTACAGCCACAATTGACGTGCCCATAATGATCAATAAATGCTGATTTAAACGCCATGAAGTTATAGCTAATTCAAGCTTATTTTCTCCTCCTTTACGCCATGCAAGCCAGCCATAAACTGCCATATACATATAGTAAAAGTGCAATAGCGATTCCATCAGTAAGGCACCATTCCAATACATGATGGTATAAATTAAAGTACTAAAAAATGCCGCAGGCCAACACCACAAGCTCTCTTTAATAGCCAGCAGTAAATACGCCATCGACAAAGCTACAGCGATATATTCCCAGTGCGACATGGCCGTAAAGCCTGTAAGCGTTTGCGTGATAAAATCCATGTTGACTCTCTAAGAAGTTAACGGTTATTCAGGAGAAAGATCACCATTGAGAAATTTGCACACAAAAATGGCTTTACCAAACTCTTCATATGAACGTTTAATCTCTGTGCTAAGCACGGACATAACGAGATCATAATCACCAAAAATTTGCGTTGATAACGTATTGGTAATCACTTTTAAGTCATCGTAACTATTTAAACGGTCAATAAAACCTTTAATAAAAGGAATGTAATCTTGATGTAGTGGGTATTTGCTGATCTCAACAGTTAGTTTCATGATGTTCCTTTGCTGCGGCTACAAAATAAGTCACCATTGTAACTTGAGCTTAGCCACAAGTCATTCAAAGGTAGAGAGGATGACGAATAAGGTATAAAATCAGGGCAATTTAATTCAATTTACGAGTTCCCCATGGCACGACGCATTACGTATAAGTTTAAAAATCAACCGCGCGAAATTAATTTTGCTAAAGATAAGTACCACGATATGTACCAAGCCATTGCAGCCGCTGAAGGGATTGATTTAACAAATTACTTAAAAATGGAACAGCAAATTGCTATGACCTCAAAAGGCTCTGCAGCAGTACGTAATTTTCGTGATGAAGAGTTTGCCCGTATGGGCTTCAGTGATGTGTATTTTATTAAAGAGTAACGCTTAACGTTACTCTCATTAGTTTAAGTTAAATACTCATAACTTACCCGTGGGGTGATATTACACAATAGCTCGTAAGGTATTGTTGTAGCGCACAGGGCTATTTCTTCCACGGGAAGTTCTGGCCCCCACATTACCACCTCATCGCCTACTTTGATATTGTCGCTATTATCACCAATATCCACACTGATCATGTCCATTGATACGTTCCCAGCGATACCGTAACGCTTATTACCGATGACCACAGGCGTACCATGTTTTGCATGACGCGGATAACCATCACCATACCCCATAGCAACCACAGCAAGCTTAGTCGCCTTGACGCTGTGCCAACGACCACCATAGCCAACACATTGTCCTGCTGCTACATCACGAATTGCAATCACCTTAGTGGTTAAGCGCATCACAGGCTTTAAATCATGTTGCGCTCCCGTGCAGTTAAGCATAGGTGACACGCCATACAGCATTAAACCAGGTCGCACCCAGTCACCATGCCCTGCAGGCCAAGCAATAATGCCAGCAGAATTAGCTAAACAATGGGCTTGCTGCTTTGTTGCTACTAACGAATCAAATAAACTAATTTGCTCTGCTGTTTTGGTATCGCTCACATCGTCAGCACACGAAAAATGAGTCATTAAATTAATCTCATTTTTCGCATTTGGGGTCGCCAGTAAACGCTGATAAAAATCTTCAAACTGAGTCGCAGCAATCCCTAATCGATGCATGCCCGTGTTGATTTTCAACCAACAGCTGATCGGTGCATCTAACTGGGCTTGTTCTAGCGCGACAAGTTGGTTTTCATCATGAATAATGGTTTGAAAGTTATTTGCCAATAAAATGGGTAAGTCATCTTGATGAAAAAAGCCTTCAAGTAACACTATTGGTTTAGTTAACCCACCTGCGCGCAAAGCCAAAGCCTCATCTATACGAGCAACAGCAAAGGCATCAGCTGCGTTGAGATGTTGGGCAATCTTCACTAAACCATGACCATAGGCATTGGCTTTTAAAACCGCCATAATTTTACTATCAGGGGCAAACTGACGCACTTGCGCTAGGTTATGGGCAAGTGCTTGCAGATTAATTTCGGCTATCGCTAAACGCATTAGTAATCATCATCTATTGCAGGGCCCGCGTAATTATCAAAACGCGAGAACTGACCCTGGAAAGTTAAGCGCACTTTACCGATTGGGCCGTTACGTTGTTTACCTATGATGATTTCAGCCACACCTTTTTCGGTGCTGTCTTCGTTATACACTTCATCACGGTAGATAAACATGATCAAATCGGCATCCTGCTCGATAGAGCCTGATTCACGTAAGTCAGAGTTGATTGGCCGCTTATCGGCACGTTGCTCTAGGGTACGGTTTAGCTGTGACAACGCAACAACCGGACATTGCAGCTCTTTGGCTAAGGACTTAAGTGAGCGAGATATTTCCGCAATTTCTAAGGTACGATTATCTGATAAGCTCGGTACGCGCATTAATTGCAGATAATCGACCATAATCATACTGATACCGCCATGATCGCGAGCAATACGACGCGCACGAGAACGCACATCAGTTGGCGTTAAGCCCGAGGCATCATCCACATACATCTTGCCTTTTTCCATCAACAAGCCCATGGTGGATGATAAACGCGCCCAATCTTCATCATCGAGCTGACCAGTACGTACTTTGGTTTGGTTGATGCGACCAAGTGATGCCAACATCCTCATCATGATTTGCTCCGAGGGCATCTCTAATGAGTAAATTAACACGGGTTTATCTTGGGTCATCGCAGCGTGCTCAGCTAAGTTCATCGCAAAGGTGGTTTTACCCATTGATGGACGCGCGGCAACAATGATCAAATCTGAAGGCTGCAAACCTGTGGTCATCTTGTCTAAGTCAGCATACCCAGTACTTACTCCTGTCACACCATCTTGCGGTGACTGGTAAAGCTCTTCAATTTTATCGACGGTTTTTTCTAGAATGCTGTGTAAGCTTTGTGGGCCATCGTTGCTTTTAGTGCGTTGCTCAGCAATTTTAAAAACCTTACTCTCTGCAAAATCGAGTAGATCGTGGCTGGTGCGCCCTTCGGGGTTAAATCCCGCTTCGGCAATTTCATTGGCAACACCAATCATTTCTCGCACTACGGCACGTTCACGTACAATGTTTGCATAAGCGTCGATATTCGCCGCACTAGGTGTGTTTTTAGCGATCTCAGCTAAATAAGCAAAACCACCAATGCCACTGAGTAAATTCTTCTTCTCTAAGCTTTCAGAGATAGTGATTAAATCGATTGGATCACCCACCTCAGCAAGCTCAACCATGGCCTCAAAAATCAGCTTGTGGGTACGGGTATAAAAGTCTTGTGAAACAACCAGTTCAGCAACACGGTCAAAGGCTTGATTATCAAGCATTAAGCCACCTAAAACAGATTGCTCTGCTTCAATGGAATGAGGAGGAACTTTAAGAGTGTCGACTTGTTTATCTGGTTTAGCCATATGTAGCCATAACTTCGCAATACTAACAATGAATGGCCTCTATTCTATCGACTTGGCTAAGCCGTGCAAAGAGCAAAGCAGGATTTCTTTTCCTGCTTTGCTTAAGGAGATTAGTTTTGCTTACGTAATTCAATGCGTCCGCTGATCGTATCTATTTCAATATCTGCATCACCACCGTTAACTGCAAATTCTAATTCACTAGAAGGACCGTACTTGGCTTTTTTCACTTTATCATTGCTCAATTCATTAACGATTTTGCCATTGGCATGAGCTTCGATTTCAAAGTGAGCCGATACATTCGCAGGGAAATAAAAGTCGGCATCACCACTGACTGATTCATACGTGATCTGCGCGCCTTTTAATAACTGATTAATATGGATTTCACTTTCCCCATTAACGGTATTAATGCGTAAACTTTTCAACGCTGCAAATGCAAAATCAATATCACCGTTCACATTTTCTAAACGTACTTCTTGCGCCGCTGTTTTAGATTTAATATCGCCGTTAACCGCAGTAAAGCGCAGTGTCCCCTGTGAATCTTTATCATTAATTTCACCGTTAACAGTTTCATAGCGTATATCACCTTTTAATCCGATAGCATTAACATCACCATTGACGGTATCAACACTAATATTGCCGCTGATACTGTGTAAGTTTATATCACCGTTAACAACATCAATATCAACTCCGGCATGTAACTCTTTAGCAGTGATGTTGGCATTCACTCCCGTAAACTCAAGCTCGCTACTTTTTGGTATATAAATAGTCAGCTGTGAACCATCACCACTGTTCCAACCATTATTGTTGCGCGGCATTTTAACAATAAATTCGATGCGACCGTCTCGATCCTCTAAACGGTAACCTTGCGCTTTATCATCAAGTTCACCAGTGATCTGTAGTTGCGCTTTATCCCACCCCTCAATACGGACATCACCACGTTGGTTATCAATAAAAATGCGTTTATTAACTGGCACCTCAATTTGCTCGTTAATTTTTTCACCCGCCGTAGCTATAAACGGCAATAAAGTCAGTGCTATTAGTAATGTTTTCATGATTGTTACTCCTAAATTTGTTGCCACTTCGGTGCATGTACCTTATTAATTAAATCTAATTGCTGTTGATAAACCTGCGCCAGCATCTTTAATAACGCGGGGTTCTCAGGTTCATTCTCTAATGCTTGCTTAATTGCTCGCTCAGCATCTTCTAGCTCCGCTAACTGTTGCTGCCAATTGTCGGTCAAAGCTGGTTGGTTTTGATATTGCACCAACAAGGTTTGCTTTTGTTGGGTAAAATAATCACTCATCGCCACACTGGTTGCAGGCTCTGCCCCCGAAAATATTAATTGCACACTTAATAAAGCGGCGACCGAGCATGCCGCAACTCCCGCTAATTTAGGCCATAAAATCGTTTTAGATTGCGACACAGGAGCATGCGTTAGTGCTTTTTCTATGCCTGGCCATAAGTCTTTTTGTGGCGTAATTTCTGAGTCAGTGTTGTTAATGGACTCAGCTAAAAAGGTTTCAAAATCTGGCTTATTCATTTTCATACCACTCTTTTAATAACTGACGGGCGCGATGAAATTGCGACTTACTCGATCCAACTGCCATACCTAACATACTGGCAATCTCTTCATGCCGGTAACCTTCTATGGCATGTAAAACAAACACCATACGCGCTCGCTCAGGGAGCCTTAGTACTAATTTATCGAGTCCATTTAATCCTTGGCAATCAGCAGCACTTTGCTCATCCATACCGCTTTGCTCGAAGCTCACCACTTTTTGCAACCAATTTTTATGTTTGCGTAAATAGCTAATCGCAATATTGCTAGTAACACTGTGCAACCAAGTAGAAAACTGTGACTGCCCTTCAAAGCTGGCTATCTTATGCCACAATTGCACAAACACTTCCTGAGTTGCATCTTCCGCATGTTCGCGATCCGCTAATAAGCGCAAGCACAAACCGTAGACCCGTTTTACATGTAACTCATAAAGTGCCGCATAGGCATTTTGATCACCGCTTTTAACACGTGTAATAAGTGTATCTTCACTTAGCTGTGTAAAAGCCTGTTTTGCATCTATCAACATCGTTGATGCTGTCCCTTTATGATTATTATTCTGAATTTAGTGTATACCCAACCATGGTGGAAATACGATCTTTCAGATGTTTTATGTTTCTTGAATAGTTAGACGTAGAGAAAGAATGAAAAGGTTTAAAGCTGGTTGAAAAATTTTAAAAGATAAATACAAAAACGGCTAACTTAACTGTTAGCCGTTTAGGTGAGAATTAAATTGTCGGTTCTACGGGCTCTTCAACCGGCTCCTCTGGAGCCTGAGCGGGTACTTTATATGACCAGCCAAGAAAAACTAATTTTCCTGTAGTGGCACTGTCTCCACCATTATTTACATTTGATAAGTTTAAATCATGATGAATCCCACCTCGTCCAGAGGCTGTTACCGTTTTTCCTCGAATAGAACCACTAAAACCGCCATTAGCCACAACACTTACATCCGTTTTAGGTGCATAGATAGCAGCGTATAAATCAGAGTCTGCACTAATATCTATGCCATCCACACCTGAATACCCAGAGTAAATACTAAAAACAGGTTTACCAGTCTCAGTTAAACCATGCTTCATAGTTATCGCCCCTTCAGCTGCATTCATTGCGACCTTACCTGAAATATACAGAGTTAAACTACTACCGACTGCTATATCAATGAAGGAGTCACCTGTCATGGTAAAATCACCATTAACAATTAAAATAACATCGCCACCTGTTACCTTTAAGATACCATTATTTAGCTCAAAACTACCTGATTTAAGTACTTTTTGATCTATTTCCTCGTTAATTGTAGCTAACTGATAATCTAACGTTGCTGGGGGCTCACCTAACCAATTCTCCCATACATAAGTGCCTGGGTTCTCTATTTTAGATTGACCAATATCAGGTGTTAACTCGTAAATAACTCGGGTTTCAGGCTGGCCAACAACTAATGTTGTGGTACTGTGTTTAACTAAAATATCTTCAGCTGCAGGATCTATAAGATCATTTACAGCACCAGCAATATCTATAGGATCGCACTGCACTTTACTGGCTTCGAAGTTATCGGGATCTTGAAAAGGGACCAATTCTACATTTGGCGATTGCTTAAACCGAGCATCAGAATATGGAACTCCGTCTTGCTCTAGGTGTGCAGCTAACCCCGCTGGCGCTTGTAATGTATTACCATACATAACATCATACACTTCATTATTTTTATTTACTAAGACTGTACTGGCACTGTTATTTGGAAAAATTAAATCATTATTAGCACGAACTACCCCCAGTATTTTCCCTTGCTTCCATATTACATCACCAGCCGATAATACATCGCCGCCAACAGCTGTATCTAGGGGAAACCCTTCAGGTAAAAGTGGATCTGTAGACACAGTGAAATTAGAGTCTATAGTAATGGTATTATTTGCTCGCAACGAACCGGTAATAGGTGATGAGCCGCTGAAAATAATACTGCCCGTAGCATGTACACTCCCCCAGATAGTGGAAGCGCCTGATAACGTCACGTCTTTATCTTTATAAACAGTGCCAATAACGGCTGCGGCCTCTGCATTATCTGGATCGTAGTTGCCCAAACTTGAGTCATAACTATCGATTCGGCCACTTGCACTTAATGAAACCCCTTCACAACCCACGATTGCATTTTCAAAAACAGAGCCACCTTTACCTGGTGTAAAGCCAAACCTCGCCACTAAGTTACTTTGCGCATCACCATCATAACGCTGTCCAAGACTGGCTATTTCCAGTTCACCTGCGGCATTTTTAGTGATACTGGCATGATAAGTGGCATCATCACCAATCAGACCACTGCCGGATGCATTACCGGTAGCGGCAATTAAGCCGTCTATATCTAATGTTTGATCATTTAATAAAGCTTGTTGCAATAATTTGGCTTCTTCAAACACGCCCTTTTCTGCAAGCAGTCGGCTATTCATTTTCTTTTGAAAATTACCACTCATGCGCTCTTGAACAATATTTTCACGCAATGAATTAAGCACCACAATACTTGCCATACTGGTGAGGATTAATACTGTTATTAACGTGAAACCGTGCTGCTTTTTAGCCATTACACACCACCGAATGCATTGTTTAAAATCACATTAGATACCGCAATATCTACAATAATTGCGCCACCAAATTGGCTCGGTAAGTTTTCAGGCCCTACATTAATGGTTACAACATTATTATTAAGTGAAAAACTCAATTGCGTGATCCCAGTTAACAGCCGCTGAGCAGGGGCAGCGTCTAAGGCGCACATTAAGCTATTGCCTGCTAAGCTATAAACCTCTGTAACATCAGCAGCCGAAACACTCCCATCACAGGTAATAACCCCTGCTGGCTGATAAATAGTAATTGTCGAGCCATCTGCCGCAATTTCAGGAAGCTTTGGGGTTTGTTTAATACTGCGCGTAAAAACTTTACTGGTATAGCGGATCACTTCTTGCGCATTTTCCAGCTCTTTACCAACCAAAATCGTACCTTTAATTGCTGAATATGACAGGCTAACACCTGCTAATAAAAACGCACCGGCAGCCAATGCAACCATTAGCTCAACAAGGGTGTAACCTCGTGTACGATAAATCGATATCATCAAATACACCCTGCAGGTAGTTCGGGGTAACTGGCATTCAAGGTAATCTGATTCTCTAATTGAGCAGGATCTTGCTGCTTAATTCGTTCATCACTCCAAGACACTGTAATTTGCATATCATGTGCGTACGCCGCAGGTAACGTCAGCTGGTAATCATTAATTTGCGGACCTAAAGAAGCACGAAAGTTAGCATCTGTAAATAATGCAGAGTTTGTTGTTTGTAGCTCACATAAACGAGGCCAAATTCGCTCTAAAGTGTTTTGTCCTTGTACTAAAGAGATGGTGTAATTAAAGCTATTGGTCGCATACTGTAATGATTTTAGTTGCGCTGCGGCCAAACCTAGTAATGCAATACCTGCAATTACCACAGATAGCATCACTTCCAATAATGAAAAGCCCTGTTGTTTGTTCATTATGCACACGCCGCTGACTGTTCAGCTAACCAATTTTGGCCGCTTTTTAAAATGCACAGATAGTAGTCGACCGTCTTATCATTATCATCTTCAATTAATATTTGGCTTGCCGCAGATATTTCACCAGTAGACCAAACAGTACGATCAACTAATCCAACGGTTACACCTTGATGTTGAATTACAAACTCTTTTAAAACAGTGTCAACGCCATCAACAGATGCTTTTACTTGCCACTTTGTACCACTTACAATCAATTTAATATCGCGATCGCGCTTTACAGCTTCACTACGCGCGTATTTGTAAACACTGTTCAATTGATTAGCTGTGGTTACTACGCGATCTTGCATTATTTGCTGGCTAAACGATGGAAAAGCTAATACGGCCATGATCGCAACAATTCCCACCACAATCATGAGTTCTACTAATGTGAAGCCTGCAGCAGTTCGAATCATTATTATTCCCAGCAGTTACTTGCATCAGCTGATTGTGTACCATCGTGCTTGATCACTAAAGCACCGCAGCGATCTCCCGCTTGAGCAGAACCAAGCTTTGGTGTTGCCGTTAATGTAAATGCACGGCTTTTAAAGTTTTCACTTGCCGCAGCGCCTGTAACACGGTTTAACGCTGTATAAGTGAACGTGTAAAACTCTGTATTTACCGCCGCATCAAAAGTATTTGGATAACCACCATTACGCGAATATATACGCTCCAAAGACGCCCCATGTTGTAACATAACTTGCTGAATATCAGCACGGCGGCTACGCTCCATATGCTCAATATATGAAGGCATGGCAACGCTATACAAAATGCCTAAAATGGCGACTACGATTAATAACTCTATTAATGTAAAACCAGCAGGTGGTTTCACATTGCTCATCATGTGTTGTTTCAATTATTGCATCCTTAACACTATGCCCAGTGCACAAACAATATACAGTGACAACGCTGTCAATGTCAATTAACTGTAACATAATTACAATATTGCTACATTATAACAAGCATAAATCATTAGTTTTTTATGCTTTTAATTTAAAACAAGCAAATAAGAAACTAGCTAAAATGGAAATTCTACTGCAGTTTACCTGTATTTGATACATAAGAACCTAAACTTCATATCATAAAGCGCTTAAGCAGCATTGGGTTAATATTTATTAAATTAGTGGGCGACTATAGCAATAGTAAAATAGCTATAAACAATGAGGAAATAAAAATTATAACAATTCAAACAAAAAAGCCGCGCTTTTCAGCACGGCTTTTCTTGCTTAATTAAAATTAAGCTTCAGCGATTACGATTACTTTGATAGTAGCCGTAACGTCTGAGTGTACTGCGATTGATACGTCAAATTCGCCAGTCTCACGGATAGTACCTAGAGGTAAACGAACTTCTGACTTAGCAACTTCAACACCAACAGCTGAGATAGCGTCAGCGATGTCACGAGTACCGATTGAACCGAATAATTTGCCTTCATCACCAGCTTTAGAAACTAGTGTAACTTCAGCTAATGCTTCAAGCTTATCAGCGCGTGCTTGTGCAGCAACAAGCTGTTCAGCGATTTTCGCTTCAAGCTCTGCACGACGTGCGTCAAAAGTTTCAATGTTAGCTTTAGTTGCAGGAACTGCCTTACCTTGTGGGAAAAGGAAGTTACGTGCGAAGCCAGATTTAACTACAACCTGGTCACCTAGGCCACCTAGGTTTGCGATCTTATCTAGTAGAATAACTTGCATGTTTCTACACCTTTTAAAAACGTGTTAATCCGCTGCTTACTTATGTAAGTCAGTGTATGGAAGAAGGGCTAAGTAGCGAGCACGCTTAATAGCAGTTGCTAGCTGGCGCTGGTATTTAGCGCTAGTACCTGTGATACGGCTAGGTACGATTTTGCCACTTTCTGTAACATAGTTTCTAAGAGTAGCTAGATCTTTATAATCGATTTGTTGTACGCCTTCCGCTTTAAAGCGGCAGAACTTACGACGTCTGAAATAACGTGCCATGAGATAAATTCCTCAAATAATTCTTTCTATATGCTGAGCATGCAAAACCAATTGGCTAAGGCCGTTACGACCTTCGTGACGATTTAAAAAACCGCTCACTTGCAATGCCTGCCCAACGTGCAAATGTTGAGTCTGTTGTTGCATTTGCTTACCACTGGCAACCACTTGAAGTCTGACATAACTATTACGGTTAAGGTCTGCTTCAACTTGCATTGATTTATGTTCTACAACAAAAATACAATGTGGGATACCAGCAGGGCTTTGGCTATACTTAGGTGTTTTACAAACAACCCCAGAGATAACCAGCTGATTCATAAAAGGACTGACCATATGGTTTACCTTAAAATTCTCGCTGATCAAACGCCATGCTTGGACTCAAAACAATTAAGCAGCTGGTGCTTCTTTCTTCTCTTCTCTTACAAGAGGAGATGCTTCAGTTACAGCGTCTTTAGTACGCATAACTAAGTTACGAAGCACTGCATCGTTGTAGCGGAAAGTAGTTTCTAGCTCGCTGATTACTTCAGTTGGTGCTTCAACGTTCATAAGAACATAATGAGCTTTGTGAAGCTTGTTGATTGGGTAAGCCAATTGACGGCGACCCCAGTCTTCAAGACGGTGGATAGTACCACCAGCTTCAGTGATAGAACCAGTATAACGTTCGATCATACCAGCAACTTGCTCACTCTGATCTGGGTGAACCATGAATACGATTTCGTAATGACGCATGGATATTCCTTACGGTTAATAGAGCCTTCTACCGTTTCAGCCAGTCGGTTTAAGGCAAGGAATTAATATTAATTAGGCCGAAATGAGCGCGCATTTTACGCTTAGTGGGAAAATTAAGCAAGTAGGTTTTTTAGCTTTAAATAAGATCAGCTATCAGCTATCAGCTATCAGCTATCAGCTATCAGCTATCAGCTATCAGCTATCAGCTATCAGCTATCAGCTATCAGCTATCAGCTATCAGCTATCAGCTATCAGCTATCAGCTATCAGCTATCAGCTATCAGCTATCAGCTATCAGCTATCAGCTATCAGCTAGAGATTTTGCTCGTATTAACTTACGTGTCAATAAGTTACTTGATCTTAAACTGACGGCTGACGGCTGACGGCTACAAGCTTAAAACTTCTTAAGCTTGTGTTGCGTTTCTCTGGCGTAGTACTTCAAACAAACAAATGCCCGTTGCTACCGAAACATTTAAACTTGATACGGTGCCGGCCATTGGAATTTTAACGAGCACATCACAGTGTTCACGGGTTAAGCGGCGCATGCCCTCGCCTTCTGCGCCCATTACAATTGCCATTGGGCCGGTTAGATTAGCATCGAATACATGAGTATCTGTTTCGCCAGCAGTGCCAACTACCCACACGCCTGCGTCTTTAATTTCACGCAGAGTACGCGCAAGGTTTGTAACCTGGATCAGCGGTACTGTTTCAGCTGCGCCACAGGCTACTTTACGTGCAGTACCATTTAATTTAGCAGATTTGTCTTTTGGTACAATGATAGCGTGAACGCCAGCTGCATCAGCGCTACGTAAGCAAGCCCCCAAATTATGTGGATCTGTAATACCATCTAACACCAATAGAAATGGCGTGTCTTCGCGAGCAATAATAACATCCAAATCTTTTTCATTAAACGTAGGTGCCGCTTTAACGTTTGCAATAATACCTTGATGCTGCTCACCCTTTGCTTTGTTATCAAGCGCTTTACGCTGCATAAATTGTACTGATATACCAAATTTACGCGCTTCCTCAATAACCGGAGATAAGCGTTTATCATCGCGCCCTTTAAGAGCATAAATTTCAATAAAACGCTCGGGTTCACTTGCTAAAATCGCTTCAACTGAGTGAAAGCCATAAATTAATTCATTACTCACGTATTCTTTGCTCCTGAGCTAGTACTTTTACGGGCATTTTTGCCGGGTCTCTTTGGCTTTTTAACTGCCTTTTTCTTCGGTTTTTTTGCTGTTGTAGTCGTTGCTGCAGCTGACTTCCCTGCGGGCTTCTTTTTTGCCTCTACTGGCACTGCTTTTTTTTGGCTTTGGTTTTCTCTGCTCAGCACCGCCTTTACGCTCAGAAGTGGCGGTTTCATCCGCTTTTTTACCTGGTATTTTGCCACGTTTTAATTGCGAACGAACACTTGCTGGGCGATGTCCTTTTGCATCACCACGACGGCGCGCGTATCTATCTTGCTCGCCATTACCGTCAAGGGTTAAGTTAATGCGGCGCTCATCTAAGCTTACTGACGCAACCTGAACCGTCACTTTATCGCCTAAACGATAAACCTTACGAGAATGTTCACCAATTAAGCAATGCTTCGCGCCATCATGCTGAAAGTACTCATCGCCGAGATTCGTGACATGAATTAAACCATCAATTTGCAAATCAGCTAAGCGAATAAACAGACCAAAGTTAGTCACCGAAGAGATCACTCCCTCGAACTCGTCGCCCACATGATCTTGCATGTATTCGCACTTGAGCCAATCGGCCACTTCACGCGTTGCATCATCGGCACGACGCTCAGTGTTTGAGCACTGCTCACCTAGTTGTGCAACTTCTTCATCACTGTAGACATAAGCACCCGATGTCACCATGCCCTGTGCTTTTAAAATACCTTTAATCGCGCGATGTACCACTAAATCAGGGTAGCGACGAATAGGTGAAGTAAAATGCGCGTATTCATCCAATGACAAACCAAAGTGACCAATATTTTCGGCCTGATAAACAGCTTGCTTCATTGAGCGCAGTAACATAGTTTGGATCAATTCAGCATCAGGGCGATCGCCAAGTTTAGCTAATACGTGAGTGATCTCTTTTGGTGTTGGCTCGTCACTCAGGGTAGATTCGATACCCAACTCTGATAAAAACTGTCTAAAGTTCCCCAGTTTTTCACCATCAGGTTCCGCATGCACACGATAGAGTGCGCTCGCCTCATGTTTTTCAAGCATTTTAGCCGCTGATACATTAGCTAGAATCATACACTCTTCAATCAGCTTATGCGCATCATTACGTACTACTGGCACGATAGACTCTATCTTGCGCTGGGCGTTAAAAACAAAGCGGGTCTCGAGGGTTTCAAATTCAATCGCGCCACGCTCTTGGCGAGCTGCCTTTAATGCCATATACATTTGCTGTAAATCAGTTAAATGAGGCACAACGGCTGCGTATTCAGTACGTAGTTTTTCATCGTTTTGTAAAATGGCATTTACTTTGGTGTAGGTTAAACGCGCGTGTGAGTTCATCACCGCTTCATAAAAACGGTAACCTGATAGTTTGCCTTCAGCTGATACCAGCATTTCTGCGACCATACATAAACGGTCAACTTTTGGGTTTAATGAACATAAGCCATTGGATAAAACTTTTGGCAACATAGGAATAACTTGCTCAGGGAAATACACTGAGTTACCGCGTTGGATTGCCTCGGCATTGAGAGGAGTATTCATTCCTACATAATGAGATACATCTGCAATCGCAACCCACAAACGCCATCCACCTGATTCAACAGGCTCACAGTACACGGCATCATCAAAATCGCGAGCATCCTCGCCATCAATCGTCACTAGGGGTAAATCGCGCAAATCGACTCGGTTTTGCTTGTCGGCTTCTTCGACAAACTCACCTAAATGCTCAACCTGCTTTTCAACCGCTTCAGGCCAAACATGAGGAATATCATGATTACGCAGTGCTACTTCGATTTCCATACCTGGTGCTAAATGCTCACCCAATACATCGATAATTTTTCCCACCGCATTCATATTACGGCTAGGGTTTTGAGTAATTTGCACTTGCACCATTTGGTTATGCCGAGCGCCATTTTCACTACCAGGCAAAATTATAATATCTTGTGTAATACGCGGATCTTCCGCGACAACAACAGCAATACCATGTTCAACAAAGTAACGGCCAACAATGGGGGCACGTTCATTAGGCAATACTTTAATGATGCGCGCATCGCATTTACCACCTGAGCCGCGTTTGCTACCTTTAGCCAAGACGATGTCGCCATGGAGCACCATATTCATTTGATGCTTGGCAATAAACCAGTCTTTACTTTCGCCTTCGACTTCTAAAAAGCCAAACCCGTCGCGGTGACCTATTACTTTACCTTTAACAAGCCCTGCTTCATCAATTAAGGCGTAACATTTAAATTTATTAAAGAATAGTTGACCATCACGCTCCATAGCACGTAAGCGACGCTTAAACGCAATTTGGCGCTCATCATCGTTTACAGCCAACTCTTCACATAACTGATGGAAGTTAGCTGGTTTAGCGCACTCTTTTAGGTGAGTAAGTATAAACTCACGACTTGGGACAGGGTTTTCGTACTTTTCTTGTTCTCGACTGAGATTAGGATCTTGGTTTGACATTCACTATCTTGTTAATTGGTTATGATGTTATTTTAACCCATAACCGATCAATGAGACAGGCAAAAGCTATGAAACTTTTAAGAAAGCCAATTTAGTTACTTTAAATCGACTAAAAAAGCCTATAACCAGCCCTTTTGTTTAGCTATACGTGCCGCATCGACTCGGTTACTGGCATTGAGTTTGGCAATCGCATCGGATAGATAATTACGCACCGTGCCCTCGCTTAAATATAATTTAGCGGCGATATCAACGGTTTTCAAGCCTTCACCCGCTAATTGTAATGCTTTGCGCTCTTTCGGTGACAAGAGATCACCATCAGCTAATGCGTTTGCTCTAATTGCTTTGCACTATAGTCCACACCAAGCGGTAATGACTTTAAGGCGTAAGATAAAAATGTAAAACTTACCCATGCTGCAATATTCATAACCAACCTCAAGTCAACTTAATATGTTAACTATCTCTTTTAAAGCTGGCTTAGTGTAGTGTAAATTGTCATCAATAAAACTGACTTTTGTCATTAATAAAGATACAAAATGCTACAAAAACAAGCCTGTTTATAACATCTGAAATGTTAGTATTTACCAGTCTAAAAGAGGTCTAGATGCAAGCTCAGCAGCAAAGTTTAATTTATCTCCACATCGCCGTATTACTGTTTGGTGGTACAGCATTATTTGCCAAGCTAATTAACTTAAATGCACTAGATATTACGGTATATCGTGCCGCCATTGCAGGTGTAGCTATTTTGCTTTTACTGCTATGGCAAAAGAAAGCAATTAAACTCAATAGCAGGAAAGATTACCTCATTGCGCTATTTTTAGGGGCGACTGTCGGCATACACTGGGTAACCTATTTTGCTGGTATGCAAATGGCTGGCATTGCAGTGGGTATGATTGCGTTTTTTACCTACCCAGTAATAACCGTTTTTATTGAACCTTTTTTTAATGGCAAAAAACCTAAAGTAAACGATTTGCTCAGTGCCTGTGTAGTAATAACTGGGATCTATTTACTGATCCCCAATGCAAATATGGGTAATGACATCACTTTAGGGGTGATAACTGGGGTGGTTTCGGCGTTTTTTTTCGCGTTTAGAAATATTGTTCACAAACGCTATTTTAGCCAGTATGGCGGGCCACAAACCATGTTTTATCAAACGTTAGTGGCAAGTATTTTATTAGCTACTTTTGTAGAAGTACCAGTGCTTAATGTATCCACCCGTGACTTGGGCCTGTTACTCGTTGCAGGAGTTATATTTACTGCAACTCCGCATTCTTTATTTGCGGCAAGTTTACAATATTTATCCGCATCGACTGCGGGGCTTATTTCTTGTTTGCAGCCTCTGTATGGCACATTTTTAGCATTTTTATTGTTGCATGAACAACCTTCACTGCTAACCTTACTGGGTGGTACTATGGTGATCAGTGCAGCATTGTATGAAACATGGTCAGTTACTCGGAAACACACATTATGATAAAAGTTTTTGCTCATCGCGGCGCCAGCGGTACGTACCCTGAAAATACTCAAAGTGCGATTTTAGCTGCTGTTGATATAGAAGTTGATGGGATTGAAGTTGATGTGCAAAGTTGTTTAGATGATTACATGATTATCCACGATACGTGGTTAGATCGCACCACCAGCGGCCGCGGTAAAGTCAATAAACTTACTCGAGAGCAAATTCAATGTTTTGATGCTGGTAATAACGAGTGCGTCCCTACTTTACAGCAAACCATTGACTGGGTTGGTAATAAAACATTATTGAACCTTGAATTAAAACACACCTTTTCGCTGGATAAGTTTGTTGAGTTGATTGAAGCAAATATTGCAGTTAACAAACTGTCGCGGGAGAACCTTTTAGTCTCTTCATTTGATCACCATCAACTCATGTGGTTAAAACAAAAGTTACCATGGGTCAAAATTGGCGCTTTAACAGCCTCTATTCCAATCAACTATGCAGAATTCGCACAACGTTTACATGCTTCAAGTATTCATATTGATAAAAACTTCATTAATCATGAGTTTGTTGCTGACGCTAAGCAACGTGGTTTACAAGTTTATGCATACACAGTTGATAAACAGGAAGATATAGAATTAATGCTTAATTATGGCGTAGAGGGTATTTTTACCAACTACCCTTGTAACACTAAAATGATTTTAAACTCACTTTGAGCCTACTGTATAAGATACTACAGTTCGTCCTATATTCTTGAATTAAAGTGAATTTGAACAATACTGAGTAAAAACAGATGCAACAGCCAAGCGGGCGACTAATGAGTGGGTATATGCGTATTTATAACTTTATTGAACAAAGCTTATTTTTTACTTTAACGCGAAAAATCATTGGTAACCTGAGCTTTGTTTTCGCTTTTCAAGCCGTTACCCTAATTTGGTTATATCAAAGCCTTAATGAGCAAGGCACCAACACTGGGGTTTTTTGGGTTCTAACCTTTATCATTATTAGCGGCTTTGCCTTCACCATTTTTTATATGCGCTTTCTAATTGTGCGTCCTGTGCAAGCTATGCGCGATACATTAGTTAAAATAAATCACGAAGATGCCAATCTAGCTGCAAAATTACCTCAATTTACTTTTGATGAGTTTCGCGACGTTAGTCAGCAATACAATATTTTTACGGAGCATTTGAGTCAGTTATTAGGCACTATTTATCAAAGTGCCCAAGCCAGCGCACAGAGTAATAATCAAGTGACCGTATCAATGCAACACACTGCACAATTAAGCGAACAACAAATCGACTTTAGCCAAACAATCACCGCTGCCAGCAATCAAATAACCGATAGTTTGCAAAGCATTGTGAGTAACACCGACAGTGTTCATCAAGTAAATAGTGAGCATGTAAACTTTGTAACTCACTCGGCACAGCAACTAACTGAACTCGTTAGCCAAGTTAAGTCGATTAGTCATGTGTTAAGCAGCTTTTCAGAAACAATCTTAGGTTTGAAACAAAACAGTGACAATATTCGCAGCATCCTAAAAATGGTCGAAGAATTTTCAGATCAAACGAATTTGCTGGCTCTAAATGCAGCCATAGAAGCTGCTCGCGCTGGTGAAGCGGGTCGTGGTTTTGCTGTTGTTGCCGATGAAGTAAGAACATTATCAGTTAAAGTAAGCGATGCAACTCGCCAGATCAGCGATTTCATCAATCAAATGGATTCCTTAGTCAACCAAACAAATAAAGAATCAGAACAACTCGTTAATTATTCACACAATGCAGAAACCACTATCAGCAATACCTCCCATGGTTTCACGGAGCGGTTAATTGAGTTTGAGCAGAACCAACAACAATTGCAGCAAATTGTGCATGCCGTGCATCTACTTGAGCAAACACAAAACCAAACCCACCAATCAGTTGAGCAAATCGTTGCATTGGGCAGTCAAGCCAAATCACAAATCGATATCGCCGTTACTGACTGCCAACAGTCTCAGCGGTTAAGCGAAAAAACACAGCAGCAATTACAGCGCTTTGTATAACCTATCGTGATCTTAATTGCGTAATATGCTAAATTACGCAGCGACTTTTAACCATGATGTGCCCGTGTGACTAACCTAACTTCTGATTACAAACAACTTGCTTTAGATATAAAAAAGTGGGGTTTAGAACTTGGCTTTAGTGAAGTCGGAATCACTGATATTGATCTGAGCAAACATGAAGCACAACTACAACGTTGGCTTGATTTAGGCTATCACGGTGAGATGGAATACATGGCCGCCCATGGTATGAAGCGTGCGCGCCCAGCTGAACTCGTACCAGGCACTGTACGAGTTATTTCGGTAAAAATGAATTACCTGCCCCCCGATGCAAGCTTTGCTAAAACCCTCAAAGATACTAATAAAGCCTATATTAGTCGCTATGCCCTTGGCCGTGATTACCACAAACTGATGCGCAATCGCATCAAGCAGCTTGGTCAAAAAATTGAGCAGCATGTTGATCAATTGGGATTTCGCCCTTTTGTTGATTCAGCGCCGGTACTTGAGCGACAACTGGCTGAAAAAAGCAGGGCTAGGCTGGCGAGGCAAACACAGCTTATTGATTAATCAAGAAGCTGGCTCTTGGTTTTTTTTAGGGGAGCTATTTGTTGATATTCCACTACCCATTGATAAACCAAATGAGTTTGAAGGTTGTGGGAAATGCGTTGCGTGTATTACCTTATGTCCAACTGGTGCTATTGTTGAGCCTTATGTGGTTGATGCGCGTAAATGCATCTCTTACTTAACCATTGAGCTACAAGGCTCAATACCTGAACAATATCGGCCACTACTTGGTAATCGTATTTATGGTTGTGATGACTGCCAACTCGTTTGTCCGTGGAATCGCTATGGGCAAATCACAGATGAAGCAGATTTTCACCCACGCAAGCAGTTAAAAGATAAAGATCTACTCGAGCTATTTAGTTGGGACGAAGCCACTTTTTTAAAGAATACCGAAGGCAGCCCAATTCGTCGCATTGGCCATCAGCGCTGGCGTCGCAATATTGCGGTGGGATTAGGAAATGCAGCATTTAGCCAAAGCATTGTTGATACACTCAATGTTATTCGCACACAATCGAGTGCTATGGTCATCGAGCATATCGATTGGGCGCTTGCGCAACAACGCGCTAAGCATGATAAGTTATTACGCAAAACCGCCCGTTTAATACGTATTGTAGAAAAAGGCTTACCACGAGACGCATAAAGTCAATTATCGCGAGTAAATTTACTTACTTAGTAAAGTTGATAGATCTTGCTCTATTTCATGAAAAGCAGCCTTCACCTCCTTAACAGACTCTTCTCGGGCAACTGAGTTCTGGATAGTTTGATCGACCTTTTGATAAATAAAAATTTCCTGATCTTCATCTAATCCCATTGATGGGATCCGTTCTTCTAATTCCTCTTGTAAACGCTTAAAAACGGCTTCATTATTTTTACGATTTTCATTCAATAAATCAATTAAGCCATGAAACTTACTATTAACCATCGTTATGGCATTATTTAGTTTGGTTTGTTGCAACTCTAAAGCTGCACGGTTCATAATTGCTCGCAGCTGTTGCTCGGTCACACTAACAATAAAACAAACATGATCACGAATTCGTCCATGCTTATCAGGATCATGATCTGGCATATTTAAAATCAATAAACTAATTAATTCATAATTAACCAATATGCGGTGAGAAAATTCATGCAATCGTCCTTTATGTTTAAGCATATCAAACAATTCAATTACAATTGGCGAGCACACACCTGTTAGAGAAAAATGCTCAGGAGCATCAGGAATCGTTCTAAACTCAACATTACTTTGTAAATCAAACGACTTTAAGCAATTGACTAAAGCCTCACCAAGCGCCTTAGTGTTGTTAATCATACCTATGCTTTCAATATAATTAACGATTAATCCCATCTCACAGCTATTTGCCATAGCATTAAAAGCGGTTGAGGTTGCATCTTCAACCTGCTGTTCTAGCGACTCTTTTTCAATTAATACTTGATTAAGAATGTTCAGCTTTGATTTTAATTCATCGTGGCCAAACGGTTTAACAATATAGTCTTCGGCTCCTACCGCATAACCTTCCATACGCTCTTCAACAGTGCCTCGAGCTGAAACAAACATAACAATGATATGAGCTGTGCTAGGATTCGCTTTCAGTTTTCTACATACTTCATAGCCGTTCATTTGCGGCATGCTCACATCAAGTAAAATAACTTGCGGTGCAAAGTCTTCTACCACACTCAAACATTCAAAGCCGCTGCCTACCATTTTTAATTCAAAATCCAAATCGAGTAATATCTCTTCAATAATTTCTAAATTAAAAGGTTCGTCATCAACCGCCAATATTCTTGTCAAAGCCATAATTGTCGTCCATTTCTTAATTAACATTAATAGTTTAGTCGTAAAAAAGGCACTTACCAGTACGAACAAGTAATTTATTTTTGTTTGGCTAAAGTTTTACCTCTAATGGCAAATTGATATTAATTGTAGTCCCACCTGAACTATTGTTATGCGCTGATATCGCCCCTTTATGTAGCGAAACAAACTCTCGACATAACGCTAAACCTAAGCCAGTTCCCCCAGCACCGCTATTCGTTTTACTGCTTTGTACAAACTTGCTAAACACATGCTCAAGCTCATCGTCAGGTATACCAATACCACTGTCGATGACTTCAATAACAGCTTGCGCTTGTTGATTAGTCGTTAAAACCACTTCAACGCAGCTACGTGGTTCACTAAATTTCAATGCATTGCCTAATATATTTCGTAATAGCTGATTTATTTGCTCTTCATCACAGTCAATCATGACAGGCGAGCTTGGTGGCACAAACTGAATGTCTATCTCTTTTTCCATCGCAGTACCAGAGACGTCATCAATACTGGTTTTAATTATGTTCGTTAGATTATGCGGACGCGGATTAAAGGGAAATTTGCCCACATCTAATTTTGATAAGTCGAGCAAATTATTAAGTAATGAAAGCAATCTTTCACCACTGCACTCAATACGTGATAAGTATTTTTGTAACTTTTCCACCGCAATATCCCCTTTGCTAAGCTTATCTAAACCAAAGCGAGCAAAACTTAAGATTGAATGCATTGGGGTACGCAATTCATGAGACATATTGGCAAGAAACTCTGACTTACTATGATTAGCCGCTTCAGCAACATTTTTAGCATGTTCCAATTGCGAGGTACGTGCTCTGACTTGCTCTTCCAGCATATCTTTCGCTTCTAGTAAGAGATCTTCTTTGTGTTTTAGATGAGTAACGTTTTTAAAAATAACAGCCAGCGCAATTTCACCATGATGATCAATCTCATTAAACGAGCCAACCAAAGGGATGCCTTCACCGGCTTCCAAAGGTAGGTGCACGTCACAGCTAAATTGCCGATTTTGATTTAAAGTGACCACTTTATCCTTAATTTTTTCTGCTGATGTTTCATCTAATAAAGTAAACACAGAGCAGCTCTGAAGCTCTTTTGCTGAAAGTCGAAAAAGTTTAGAGCAGGCGTCATTTGCTTCAATGACTTCACCATTTCTTGCAAATAGCATGATAGGATCTGGGGTATGTTTATAAATAACTCGCAGTAGACTATCTTTTTCGATGAGTGCATCAACGGTATCTTGTAAGCGCTCAACCAATTCAATGTTATGACGTTTTAATAATTCCGTTTGCCAGAGTTTATGTACAGATTGCAGTAGCATATTTTCATTAATTGGCTTTATTAACACGTCTTCAACACCTTGGCGGATCGCTTCAATCATAGAAACTTGATTTGGCTTTGAAGTAAAAAGCAAGCAACGGCATTGTGGGTAATGTGCTTTGAGGGTAACAAATACATCAATACCGGAGCCATCAGGTAAACTAAAGTCACTCAATAGCAAATCAATATCATGCCCTTGTGCTTGGCTAATTGCAGCGCTAATACTGTTAGCAGTAATAGTTTTGATATGAGCGCCTAACAAGCTATTCGCTACTTTTTCAAGCCGCTCAGGAATATGATCAACCAGTAATACTGTCGGTAATTGCAACGTAGTATCAGTGCCAAGCTCTAGAGCTTGCTCTAATAAGCTGCTAATTTCTTTATTTGAGAAGAAGGGATAAATGACAATCGCATTTGGCACCAACCGGTTAAGTTCACTGAATAAAGACAGTTGCTCGTTGTTTTCAACTTTTGGTGCAAGAAGTACCACGTGCTCGACTTTGATCTCTGCAATTAATAAACTTGCAGTAGCTACTGGCACGCCATGTGCTATAGCCACGAGATCGTAAGAACTCAACGCGGGGCACTCTTTTAACATTGAAAAATGGATTAATTCAACTTCGCAGCCAATTAATTCTAGCAATACTTTTATTCGCATAGCTAAAACACTACTGCTATCAACGATTAATATTTTTCGCACTATTTTGACCACACTTTCACCCACTTAACCTGATGAAAGCGTAGCCTAAATTTTCTGTATTCACATAATCAAAAAGGTCATTTTCTTAAATATGCTTGCCTAATATGGTTAAGCTGTAGTGATTACCATCCATAATAGCAACGTTGGGGAGTTCTCCCCATTGTTGATACTCAAAGGCCGCAAACAGTTTAATGCTGGGAATATTGTGACTAAATATAAATGCTAGTAACACTTTAATATTTAACTGCTTAGCCTGCGTCTGTGCAAATTCGAGTAAATACTTACCAAGCCCTTGCCCTTGTGCGCGGCCAGTAATATAAATACTGATCTCAACAGTGCCGTCATAAGCGGGTCTGCCATAAAACGATTTATAGCTGAGCCATGCAACCACTTTTTCATCTTGCTCATACACATATATTGGCCGAAGTTGCGTATGGCTATCAAACCAGCTTTGTCTTTGTGCTACTGTCACCTCTTCGGTGTCAGCGGTAACCATTCTGCTGGCAATGGTTTCATTATAAATTGCAACGATGGCCGGTAAATCATTGCTAGTCGCTAATCGAGTTGTCATTAAGTTTGTTATGGTTATTGATCAGTAATGTTGATAATAACGTATCAGCTATACCCAAACCACCTCAAGATGCAGAATTCAGCGTTTCCACAGGGGCTTAATATCAAGGCGTTACTTTGCAATAATGGCAGTCCCTTTTAAAAAGTAACAACACTGAGAGTAAGTACCTGTGAAACGCCCAATGGGTTGGTTTAAAAGCGATTTATACTGCGTTATTGATTTTAACAAGGGAACAACCATTCTTTGCAATCAATGCCTTGCCTAAGTCGCTTTTAATTCCAACTGAAACGTGTATCTTGAGGTGGTTCGGGTATATAACCACCAGCTAGGAATCACTATGTTTAAAAAATTATTATTCTGTACCGCATTATTTAGTAGCATCTACCTAAATGCCGCAACCACTCCAGCGACATTAGAAGCCTCAGCACAGTGTGATGACTTTACCAATGTCAATATGCGTAAATTACGCTCTAAAGAGAGCATTAATCTATGCCAGTTTAAAAACAAACCACTATTAATCGTTAATACTGCTAGCAACTGCGGCTTTACTCCACAGTTTGAAGGGTTAGAGGCGCTGTATCAAAAATACCAAGAGCAAGGTTTAGTGATCTTGGGGTTTCCATCAGATGATTTCTTTCAAGAAGAAGACGATGAAAAAGACACTGCAAAAGTGTGCTTTATCAATTATGGGGTTACGTTTCCAATGTTTGCAACCAGCGAAGTACGCGGGAGTAACGCCAACCCTATTTTTAAGCATTTGAATGCCCAGACCAGTTCACCAAATTGGAACTTTTACAAATACCTTGTCTCTGCAGATCGTAAACAGATCATACGTTTTAATAGCAAAGCTAAACCAAATTCAGAGGCAATGGTGAAAGCCGTTGAACAAGCAATTTCAGATATTTAAATAAATACTGGTACAAGACGATAGTATTAGACTAGAATAACCACAGGTTTGATTAAAAAAACACCATTTTAAACGGGAGATTTTATGACAGTGGCAAGTGCAAGACACATATTAGTAGACAGCGAAGCGCAGTGCTTAGATTTAAAAAGCAAGATTGAGCAAGGTGAAGACTTTGCTGAATTAGCAAAAGCACATTCTAACTGCCCTTCTGGCCAAGATGGTGGTGCGCTAGGTGAATTTGGCCCAGGTATGATGGTTCCTGAATTTGATAAAGTGGTCTTTTCTGCACCAATAAATCAGGTACAAGGCCCTGTGCAAACTCAGTTTGGCTACCACTTACTTGAAGTAACCAGCCGCTCAGAATAATGTTAGTTTTCAACTAATGTGAATAAAGCCGCCTCTGCGGCTTTATTTTTATGTCACAGGTAAGCATATGCAGTTATTAGGCTCAACAACCTCACCATTTGTACGCCGCATTCGTATTTGGGCATTGTTAAATAACTGCGAATTGGGGTTTATCAATCTCAATATTTTCGCTGAGCACGATCGCTAATTAATGATCAAAAACAACCCTGCCCGTAAAATTCCGGTGCTAATCACCAAGCAGCACACACTTGCTGATTCGAATAACATTATCCGTTTTTTACTTGAGCAGCATGCTCACCCTCGCCTTAGCTGGCAACAGGAGCACTTACTTAGCACTATTAATGGCTGCAATGATTCGCGGGTTGAACTGTTATTGTGCCAACGCTCTGGCTTTGATTCCACACAAGATAAATTATTTTTTAATCTCCAAAACGAACGCATTGCTGAAACATTAAGCTATTTAAATAGTCATTGAACTGATCATGAATTTAAAAGCTGTGAATAATTATACCCAAACCACCCCAAGATGCAGAATTCAGCGTTTCACAGGTGCTTAATATCAAGGCGTTACTTTGCAAGAATGTCCCTTTTAAAAAGTAACAACGCTGAGAGTAAGTGCCTGTGAAACGCCCAACGGGTTGGTTTAAAAGCGATTTATACTGCGTTATTGATTTTAACAATAGATCTACTATTACTTGCAATCAATGCCTTGCCTAAATCACTTTTAATTCCAACTGAAACTTACATTTTGAGGTGGTTTGGGTATGCACATCAGTTTATACTGCTTACTTGATTGGATTTGCTTTCGTGAGCTGGTTGATCTGACTCTATTTAGTAACTTAATTGAGTTTCACCGTTCATACAGTCAACATACTGTCGCACAGCAAACTAATCCTCGAATTTAATATTAAGGGTAAACACATGAGTGATATCGAAATAGAATCAGAACTAGTTAGTTTTGTAGAAAAAGTACGCCTAAGTGAAAAACTATGGGCACTCGGTGCTGAAGATGGCGGTTTTGTGGTTTGTGATTCTAACCAATTTGAAAACACCGATGTACTGCTATTATGGGAAAGTGAAGCTACGGCAAAGGCCCAGTGTAAAGAAGAATGGGCTGATTACAGTCCGCTTGAAATTACCTTAGATGAATTTTTAGATGATTGGGTTGAAGACCTTAAAGAAGATGATGCACTTGTAGGCCTAAACTGGAATGACGATCAAGTCTGTGTTGAAATCGAACCAGTTGGATTAGCACGCGCGTTAAGCGAATAAGCATTATTTAACATTGCTTTACTGCGTTGGTTTATTTGCTATAAACTAACGCACATATTTACTTTCAGGGTATTACGTTGAAATCCCATCTTGGTCGTCGCCCTTTTTCCGCTATGGAATTACATACGCTTTACCATGGCTATATTTATGGTGATCAACGCCTCCCTCGTGAACAAGCAAAACATTGGCATTTTTGGCTGCCATTAATCGCCTATTATAGCGGTGCCTACAGTGACGAAATTGGTCATTTGCAACTGGATGACATCGTTGAACACCAACATGTATTTTGTTTTCATTTTCATACTCACGGTAAAATTAAAGCTCGTATTGTGCCTATTCATCAAGCCCTGTTTGATGCCGGTTTAAATGACTATATCGCCTTAGTAAAACAACAAAATCACACTCGTTTACTATTTGACTTACCTTCAAAATCAGGTCGTTACAGTGAGAAAGTGCGTATTTGGTTCTCCGGTGAAGGGGAGCGTGCCGGGTACTTACAAAAGTGTGATATTCCCAGTATTGATCAACTCGGTATGAAAACGGCGATCAGTAGCTTACGGCTTAACTTTGAACAGCAAATTCGTATTTATGCTATGCAAGCAAATAATAAAGATGCCTTTAACTATTTGCTCGGCTTTAATGAATATGACCAGCACGAGTTTAATGATATAACGCAACTAAATCAGATCACCCAGCAGCTCAGAGTGATCAACCCTCACATCCACTGGTCCCGCTTTGTGCAACGTCACGCAGTCTGACAAATTTGTTACTCATTGATAAAAAACTGCTAGGATAGGAAAGACGCTGCCAAAGTACTTTTTTGAAGCTTTGGTACATAACTTCTAACAAGAAAAATCCAGGTGCTCTATGTTTATTAAAAGCTTACTGACTCTGAGTGTGGCCGTTGCTGTTAGTTCAGCCCATGCTAATGAGTTTGTTATCGAAAAACTTGCCAAACCAAGCTCTCAACACGTCTCTTTAACTCTAGATCCAGCCCAAGATACATTTTCCGGTATGACCGAAATAGCTCTTGAAGTGCTAAAACCAACTAACTATATCGAACTGAACGGTGTTGACTACGCAGCACAAATGGCAAAGTTGCTGGGGGATGAAAACTGCGATTTAAGTACTGAAATGCTTAAAACTGGCAAGGTTAAGTTCAGTTGCGCTGAACAAATCCAACCAGGAAAGTATACCCTAAAAATTGATTTTACCGCACCTTATAACCGCCAAAGTGTGGGCTTATATAAAACCTTAGATCAAGGTGTGCCATATTTATTTACCCAGTTTGAAATGAGCGATGCCCGCCGTGCATTTCCGGTATTTGATGAACCAAGTTACAAAATCCCATTTCAATTAACGATTACAGCGCCAAGTTCACAAAAAGTGTATGCCAACACCCCTGAACTAAAAACCACAAAAACGGGTGAGATGACCACTCACTATTTTGGTAAAACGCCGCCAATTCCATCCTATTTGGTGGCGATGGCTGTGGGTCCATTTGAAGAGCGTGAAGTCAAAGGTATGCCTATTCCAGGACGCGTGATCACGCCACAAGGTAAAATTCATTTAAGCGAATATGCCGAGCAAGCAATGCCAAAAGTGCTAGCAGCCCTTGAGGATTATTTTGGGATCCCCTACGTTTATAAAAAGCTGGATTCTGTCGCTGTACCAGAGTTTCCATTTGGCGCAATGGAAAATGCTGGTTTAGTTACCTACCGTGAAGATATTTTACTGCTAGATTTAGCCACGGCTACGCGCAGTAAAAAGCAGCGTAATGTATCGATTATTGCTCATGAACTTGCTCACCAATGGTATGGTAACTTAGTCACCATGAAATGGTGGAATGACTTATGGCTAAATGAAGCGTTTGCGAGCTGGATGGCGGCCAAAATCACCGCTCAATTAAACCCTGAGTTTGAATCACATTTAGATTTACCACAAAATAATGTAATGGCACTCGATGCACGTTTAAGTACTAAACCAATTCGGAAACCAATTAAAACCGAAGCCGATATTATGGATGGCTTAGGCCTTGCGTATAGCAAAGGCAGCTCTGTATTAGCCATGGTTGAAAATTGGATTGGTGAAAAGGCATTCCAACAAGGTATTCAGGCGTATCTAAAAGAGTTCTCTTATAAGAATGCAGAAGCGGCTGATTTATGGCAAGCACTTGGTAAAGCATCAAACAAAGATGTAGCAAGCGTATTAAAATCGTTCATCGAACAGTCTTCATTTCCGCTTGTTAAAGTAACTCAGCAAGGTAAAACACTGACCATTAACCAAAGCCGCTTTACCAACGCTGGAGTTGACGCGCCGGCACAACTTTGGAATGTACCTGTGGCAATAAAATACGGTGCAGGCGACAAAGTCAAAACCGCTAATGTATTACTGAGTAAGGCCAACCAGAGTGTTAAGCTTGAATTTGAACCAGAGTGGATTTACCCAGATCAAGGAGCTTTAGGTTATTATCGCTGGGTAATGGACGACCAACAATTCGCTTCATTAATTGAGCATGCAGCCGAAGTACTCACCGTACGCGAGCGCTTAGCATTGCTATCAGCCGCCGATGCATTATTAGATGCCGGTGTAATTTCAGCAGCCCACTTAATGCAAACTCTGGAAGTATTCGTAAGTGATAAACATCCTCGTGTTGCAAACACTGCACTTGGCTATTTAGCAGCGCAAAAACGTACTTTTGAAGATGAAAGCAACCACGACTTGTGGCCTGAGTTTATTCGTAAAAGCATCATGCCCGCAGCTAAGCAATATGGTTTAACGGCCAAAGTTGATGAAGACGCAGCAATTTCACAATTACGTACGCAAGTGGTAGCTCGTTTAGGATTTGACGGAGAAGACAAAAGCGTAATAAACACCGCTAAAGCACAAGCGCGTGTTTACTTAAGCAATCCTGAGAAAGTAGACCCATATCTGGCATCAACTTACTTAAACTTAGCGGCATTTCATGGCGATCAACACTTACTTGATGCCTATATAAATACCTTTAAAACGACTAAAGACCCGCAAGTGCGCACTAAAATGCTTGCCGCAATGAGTTACTTTGGTAGTGCTGAACTACAAACCAAGGTGCTAAATTACAGCTTAACTGACGATGTGACTGCATCAGACATGCGTACTATCATGTCTGGTCAAATGTATAGTAAGCCTCGTGAAAGCTTATTTATCAATTGGGTATATGAAAATTACGATAAAGTAGCGGCCAATTTACCTCCTTTCTTTGTGCCTAACTTACCTTATTTTACAACCTCAGGTTGTAGCGCTAGTAGCTTGGCAAAAACACAAAGTTTCTTTATGGATAAAATTGCTGACGAGCCAGGTTATGCGCGTACATTAAGTAAACTTGAAGAAAGCGTGAATAATTGTATCTCACTTAAAGAACGTGAGTTAGCGTCTGTTAATAGCTTCTTAAAGCGTTAATTTTTATAAAAACGGCAAACCACTGGTTTGCCGTTATTACTAAACTAATCCTGAACTTAGCAATATTAAACTTACCATTCACCGCGCTTAATAATTGACAGAACTTGCTCAGCCCCCCCAACCAACTGATAGTCTAAATTAGTAAACTGAACCACTATCTGATCACAAACTGCAGCTATACTTCCTTCATCACGTGTTTCACATACTTTTAGCTGATAATTGTGATCCGGTAATATTTTTTCAATACTGTAGCTTATCTGTGTTTCATCCCCACCGGGATACGGATAATTTGCACTATTGCAGCCACGTGAATTTGCTGACTCAATAAACACTGCGGCAGTGGTATTATCACCATTAAGGTTAGTGACCAATTGTGCAAAGCACCCTGCTGGTATTACTTCATTCTGGCTAACGAACTGGTCATGTTCAATTGTATAATCAGGCGCTGGTACACTATGAGTAGCTTGTAAACCACAACCAGCTAAGCTCGCCGCTACAGTTGAAGCGAGTATTAAGCGTTGCATAAGTCAATTCCATTTATTTACTTTAGGGACGATTATACCCAAGCAAACTGAAATCAAAATGAACCTAACCGTTGATAATTTTTACCAGCTGAGTAATAAATTCTTTCGCGCCTGCAACACTATTCATTTTAAAACCAATACCGTAATGAATGGGATTGGTGCTTTTAAAAATGCGAGTCGGGAAGCGAGTCATTTCACTACTATGGAAAAAGCCTGCAATACGGCTAACACCGTCTATGTTATTAAAATCATCACTAAACACTTCCAGCGCCGGGCGCAGTACTAACTTAGCTTGCCCGCCTTCTATATGCAGATAAATAGCTTCTTTTGATTTAGGCAACATGTACTCAGTAATATTTTTAATTCTAAAATTACTACGACATTGTAATTCAATTAACTGCTCGTTGATTTGCTCTGGGCTAGCTGACATGGTTATTCTGTTCCTCATTAGGCTATTAGCTGTAAACTACAGTACAGCTAAAAGCCTGAAAAGTCTTATATTATATACTACATACAAAAGCGAGCTGTTCATCTAAATAGCTCATACGAGTAATCTTACTATCACAATAAGGCGTTAAATCTAACCACAGTGAAACGTGTTCAGGGCTATCCAACTGGCGTTGATAAACACGACTACCGATTGCATAAATAACCGTATTTGCGTCTTTAAATGCGTAATCTTGTACATCTTGGGGTAAACGAAACAAATTAGTCACACTAGCTTGTTGCGGATCATAACTGGCTAACCAATGCTGCTGCGCTTTATTGTAGCTAAATGTGTAAACTCCTAGAGTATGGTTAAAAGTCAAAGTACGCCCTATATTGTGCGCAACAACTGTTGGCTTTGCAGCAGTAACCTGAGTGTATTGTAAGGTATGAGGTTCGCCTAAAATAAACATAACCATATCATTTTTAGGCCCCCAAGCATGATAACCAACGGGCTCTATCCACTCAAAAATGCGACTCGGTGGTACGTTATGATCAAACGGGTATTGCCATAATTTTTGCTTACCGTCAGCCTCAACCACGATTGCTGAAAGCGCATCACCATCAGGAGTTAAAGTAGGAGAGTATTCACTTACAGCTGTATTTGTTAAATTAACGACTTGTTGATTGCTAAAATCGTAAAAAGCCAAATCAGTTTGGCTTTGCCCATCTGTTTGTACTTCTTTGGTAAAATAAATACCGGCTTGAGTAAGTAACGGTTGATTATTATAAACATCATTATTGGTGATACGGCTTACTTGTAATCCATATTCCGTGTTAAGTTTAGCAAGTAAAATTTCGCTCTTTGGCATCGCAGCCAGAGCCATATGAGGGATAGTGACAAAGGTGGCAACTAAACTTAACCAAGGTGAAATCAATTTCATGTGGGTCTCTCGTTATTATTCTCTGCCTATAATAGCGTTAATTAACTCCCTATGTCACTTGACCTACTCTACTAAGCCCTTTATAAATGACTAGACCATAATAACGAGAACAATTATGTCAGCTAAACATCCGATTATTGCAATCACTGGTTCATCTGGTGCAGGTACTACCACTACGACAAGCGCGATAAAACATATATTTCGTAGTCTTAATATTGAGGCTGCATTTATAGAAGGCGATAGTTTTCACCGTTATACTCGCCCTGAGATGGATAAAAAAGTCCGTGAAGCGCAACAAGAAGGTAAACACATTAGTTACTTTGGTCGTGAAGCAAATGACTTTGGCGCACTTGAAAGCTTGTTTAGCACCTATGGTGATACTGGTGCTGGTAAGTTACGTCGTTATTTGCACACCTTCGATGAAGCCGTCCCTTACAATCAATTACCTGGTACCTTTACACCATGGCAAGAGTTAGAGGCTAGCACTGATATTTTATTCTACGAAGGACTGCATGGCGGCGTAGTTGATGAAGATCACGACGTAGCAAAACATGTCGACTTACTCATTGGCATGGTGCCAATTATTAACCTTGAATGGATCCAAAAACTGATCCGCGATACTTCTGAACGTGGTCACTCTCGCGAAGCCGTGATGGGCTCAATTGTGCGCAGTATGGATGATTACATTAATCACATTACGCCACAGTTCTCACGCACGCATATAAACTTTCAACGGGTTCCAACGGTTGATACGTCTAATCCTTTTAGCGCAAAAGATATTCCGTCCCTTGATGAAAGCTTTGTAGTTATCCGTTTTCGTGGCATAGATGATGTAGATTTTCCGTATTACCTACGGATGATTGAAGGCAGCTTTATGTCACGTATCAATACCCTTGTAGTACCTGGTGGAAAAATGGGCTTGGCAATGGAACTTGTGTTAACCCCACTCATTAAAGACATTATTTTGAAAAAACGCGCCCTTGCCGAATTAGCCCCGGTTGATTTGCCTATTTAAGAAATACGCTTGCTGAAATACCTAGCTTATGTAAACTGCTGACTTCATCATAAAAGGAGATGTCAGCATGGCACAATCATTACGTATTATTGTCGGTTCAAACAATCCAGTTAAAATAAATGCCGCACGCAGTATTTTCTCTCTCTACTATCCTGATATGACAATTGACTGCCAAGGTGTTGACGCTCCATCACAAGTACCAGATCAACCAATCGGTGAAGATGAAACCCGTATTGGTGCAGAAAATCGTGTATTACATTGCCAACAGCATCATCAAGCCGACTTTTACGTGGCAATGGAAGGCGGTGCAGAGCAATTTAGTTATGGCCCAGCAACCTTTGCATTTGTGGTGATTGCCAACAGCCAGCAACGAGCAATCGGCCGCAGTAGTAATCTACCTTTACCACAACGTCTTTATGATTCGTTGCTACAAGGTAACGAACTGGGTGATGTAATGGACAATGCATTTAATACCACCAATATCAAACAGCAAGGCGGCGCTATCGGTTTATTAACTAACCACCATGCCACCCGTGAAAGTACTTACACGCAAGCCTTAACACTCGCTATGGCGCCGTTTATACACCCTGCACTTTATCGCTAAGGAAGTTTAATGAAGTATACCCATGTATTATTCGATGCCGACGAAACGCTATTCAGCTTCAATGCCTTCGCAGGCTTAAAAAGAATGTTTGCCAATTACGGAGTTAACTTTACTGAGGCTGATTATCAACACTATCAAGTAACCAATAAATCACTGTGGCTTGCTTATCAAGACAATCAAATAACGGCAACACACTTACAGGTAACCCGGTTTAGTGAATGGGCCGCTAAACTCAATGTGCCCGCTCAAACACTCAATGATGATTTTTTAACCGCGATGGCTGAAATCTGTCACCCCTTACCAGGTGCTGTAGAGTTACTCACTGCGCTAAAACCACATGCTCGGCTTGGTATCATTACCAATGGCTTTACGCAATTACAAGCTCGCCGCTTAGCGCGCACCGGCTTAAACGATATGTTTGATTGGCTAGTTATTTCTGAGCAAGTTGGCATAGCAAAGCCTGCGAAGGAAATTTTTCAACATACTTTTGATTTAATGGGTAACCCTGACAAAGCGCAGATCTTAATGGTTGGCGATACTGCAAACAGCGATATACTCGGTGCGCAAAATGCAGGAATTGATAGCTGCTGGTTACAGCACCCAGGGTTTGAGCTACCGCAAGGGATCACGCCTACTTATAAAATTACCGAGTTGGTGCAATTACAACAGCTGTTGGGATTGTAGAAAGGTTCTAGGCTTGCAATTAAAATCTAGGCCATAATATTAAGGCAAAAAAATGACGCTCAATGGCGTCATTTTTTATAACTGTAGTAAGCGGTTGTAATTACGCTGTGGCTACTTCTAGGCCCGGTGCTGGCATTGTAACTGGAGTATCAAATGTAGCCCATTCCCATGCAGACTCAGTTGCCATAATTTTACGAAGTAACTTGTTATTTAAGTCATGACCCGACTTATAGGCAGTAATTTTGCCTAAAATGTTGTGACCTGTCATAAACATGTCACCAACACAGTCTAGAATCTTATGCTTAACAAACTCATCGCTGTAACGCAGACCGTTAGGATTAAGTACTTTAAACTCATCCAATACTACCGCGTTATCCATGCTGCCACCTAAAGCTAGGTTGTTAGCATGCATATATTCAATGTCTTTCATAAAACCGAAAGTACGCGCGCGGCTAATTTCTTCAGTGAAGCTTTGTGCCGTGATATCTAAACCGATACGTTGGCGGCTTTCATTGATTGCCGGGTGGTCAAAAGCAATTTCAAAGTCGATATGAAAACCATCATAAGGTTCGATCTCGGCCCATTTATCGCCTTCTTCAATACGTACTTTTTCTTTTATACGAATAAAGCGCTTAGCCGCATTTTGCTCTGCAATGCCGCCTTTTTGTAACAAATAGATGAATGGCAATGCACTACCATCCATAATTGGCACTTCTGAGCTATCTAATTCAACGATCAAATTATCAATCCCCATTGCTGCTACCGCTGCAATCAGGTGCTCAGTCGTAGATAAGCGAACGCCATCTTTGTTAGTTAAACAGGTACACAATTGCGTATCACCAACGGCTTCAGGCGTTGTTTCAAAATCAACAACCGGATCAAGGTCGACACGACGAAATACAATCCCAGTATTTGCGCTCGCAGGTCGGAGAGTTATTGTGACCTTCTCACCTTTATGAAGTCCAATTCCTATGGCTTTGACTATTTCTGCAATCGTACGCTGTTTAATCATAGCTTCGCTCACTTATAGTTACAGTTAGACTACCGATTGTATCACATATACGACCAGCTGCCAAATTCGATTACTTTTCAAGCAAAATAATTTTATTTATTTGCTTAATCGGCCTGTTTTCTTAAAAAGGCAGGGATGTCAAAGTAATCACCACCTTCTGATTTTTCAGACTTTTTACTGCTTTCATTGGTTTTTGATAAACCGCTATTGCTTTGCGTTGTCATGCTCGACTCGTGTTTTTCAACACTTGGGGCAGCAGTTACATCATCACTGCTACCTTGGCTTGCAAAGCTTGGTACATACATACTGCTTGTTTGGCCTGTTGAACCACTTACATCAGAACCTGACGCTTTCTTAAAGCCGTTATCAACAATACCAAACTGTGGACGACGATCACCGCCCAAACCTGTTGCTACCACTGTTACACGTAATTCATCCGTCATTTCAGGGTCAATCACAGCACCTACAACAACTGTCGCGTTTTCAGATGCTAGTGCTTTAACGTGGTTACCAACAATTTCAAATTCTTCAATCGCGATATCCATACCGGCGGTGATATTAACCAAGATACCTTTAGCACCGGTTAAATCAACATCTTCAAGTAATGGGCTAGAGATAGCTGCTTCTGCCGCTTCTTGCGCACGATCAGGACCCGACGCTGACGCTGTGCCCATCATCGCAGTACCCATTGCTGACATTACTGTACGTACGTCGGCGAAATCCACGTTGATTAAACCTGAGCGGGTAATTAATTCCGCAATACCTTGTACCGCACCAAACAATACGTCATTTGCTTTCGCGAACGCATCTAATAGTGTAGTCCCTTTACCTAAAACTTTAAGCAATTTATTGTTAGGAATTGTAATAAGTGAATCTACAATTTCTGACAATTCGTTAATACCTTGTTCAGCAGCTGCTGCCACGCTTTTTGCCTTCAAAGTCAAACGGACGCGTTACTACTGCAACGGTTAAAATACCTAGCTCTTTAGCTATTTTAGCAACAACCGGTGCAGCACCAGTACCAGTACCACCGCCCATACCTGCAGCAATAAATACCATGTCAGCACCTTCAAGGCTGGCACGAATAGTTTCCGCATCTTCTTCTGCTGAATTTCGGCCAACTTCAGGATTTGCCCCAGCACCTAAGCCTGAGGTGATCTGCGTACCTAGCTGCACGGTAATATCGGCAGATGAATTACGTAATGCTTGCGCATCCGTATTAGCTGCAATAAAACGCACACCTTCAATTTGTTGCTTAACCATGTGCTCGACTGCATTACCGCCGCCGCCGCCCACGCCTATTACTTTTATGACAGCTTCTTCGCTGTGTTGTTCCATCATATCAAACATGTTTACTCTCCGACTTGAGTATTAAAACTCGCCTTGGAACCACTTAGTAATACGGTTCCACCAATTGTTATCGCCTTCAGGTTTCGATTTTTGTGCATTCATCGATTGCATTGTGCGGCCATACTGTAATAAGCCCACCGCCGTTGCATATGAAGGGTCATCTACATAATCAGTCAAACCAACCATCCCGATTGGCTTGCCTATTCTTACTGGCATCTGGAAAATGTCTTCTGCCACTTCCATCGCGCCAGCCATTTTAGCACTCCCGCCAGTTATGACGAGTCCTGCTGCAATTTGGTCTGCTAACCCTGAACGATGAATTTCTTCCATCGCCAGTTCAAATAACTCTCTAAAGCGTGGCTCAACCACCTCTGATAAGGTATGTCGCGACATTAATCGCGCAGGTCGCCCACCAACACTTGGTACTTCTATTGTCTCTTCGCTGCTGGCCATCTGGCTACTTGCACAGGCGTATTGTACCTTGAGTGATTCAGCATGTGATATCGGTGTGCGAAATATTTTTGCAATATCGCCCGTCACTTGATTACCCGCAACAGGGATAACCGCAGAGTGACGCAGCGCACCATTGATATAAATGGTGATATCCATTGTACCACCGCCAATATCAAGCACCGCTACACCAAGCTCTTTTTCATCATCAGTTAATACCGAGTAACACGACGCAAGGGCTGTAAAAATCAGTTGGTCAACTTCAAGACCACAGCGCTCTACACATTTTTCAATGTTTTTCGCCATATCATTTGAGCAAGTGATGATATGAGCACGGGCTTCCATTCGTACACCACTCATACCACGTGGGTTTTTAATCCCTTCTTGCATATCAATACTGTACTCTTGCGGCAACGCATGCAGCATTTTACGCTCAGCAGATACCGGCACTGAACGAGCAATATGAATCACATTTTCAATGTCTTCATCGGTAACTTCGGTGTTATTAATTGCCACCACACCACTTTCGTTTTGACATTGAATATGTTTACCGGAAATCCCCAGATACACAGAGCTGATACGGCAATCTGCCATAAGCTCTGCTTCATCGATTGCACGACGAATAGACTCAGACACTAAATTAAGGTCGTTTACGCCGCCTTTATCCATACCATGGGATACTTGACTGCCAACCCCAACAATACTGAGCTTGTTATCTGCGGTGATTTCACCAACCGTGGCCACCACTTTTGAGGTGCCAACGTCTAATCCAATCACGAGGTTTCTTTCTGCTGACTTAGTCATGCCTTACTCTTATTTTGTAATTGCGCTTCTTCCAGGAGCTTCCAGCTCACTGCAAGGCCGGTATCATACCGTAAATCCACTACATCTACTTGTGCATCTGCACGTTTTTCCATCCGCGGGTACACATCGATAAACCGTTGTACCCGTTTAGCTTTCTCTTTACGTCCCAACTTAAGACGAATGCCGTTATCAAGCCACAGTTGCCATGAAAACCGCTCAGACAATGCAAGACTGGTTAACTTTAAATCGTTTACTTTGAGCATCTCATCAAATTGCTTGAAGGCAACCCATGCTTCTAACTCACTCCCTTCCGGGCCATAAAGCTGCGGCAGTTGTTCAACGAGTTTGTCGCTACTCGCTTCAAATACTTCACCGCTTTGGTTCAGCAATAAATCACTGTTCCAAATTGCCACCGCGTGGTGCTCCACTACGTACACTTGTAATGTGTCTGGCCATTGCTTACGTACCGATGCCGTGGCAACCCAAGGCAGCGCTTGTACCAAATGCTGCACATGTTTAACGTCTAAATCAAAAAAACTCGATAAGTCGGCTTTTTTAATTGCCCCAATAATCGCTTTTTCATCAGTATATTGAGGTTTACCTAATACCGATAAATGCTTAATTTGGGCGTCTTTGTTCTCTACCAACCACTCCCTTACGCCGCTGGTGATTTGCACTAAGCTAAACACCACGACCAGAAAAAAGCTCACTCCAAAAATCAGCGACCAATTTAGTTGCTGTTTTAATTGCTGCGCTTTTTCCAAAAAGGGAGGCATATTAAAGCGTTTGCCCTAAAATGCGAACAACTAATTGCTCAAAGCTTGCGCCATTTGCTTTCGCTGCCATCGGCACTAACGATTTTTCAGTCATGCCTGGTACAGTATTCACTTCAAGTAAGTAAAAGTTGCCCTCAGCATCTTGCATTGCATCAACACGTCCCCAACCACTGGCGCCTACTAAATCAAACGCCTGTAACGCCATTGTTTGCAGCTTTTGCGTGTCACTTGCTGATAAATCAGCAGGGCAATGGTATTGCGTAGTATTTGATTGATATTTAGCTTGGTAATCATAAAAGCCATTCGGGGTGGTCATTTCAATTACAGGTTGTACATCATCACCTAAAATAGCCACAGTAAATTCACGGCCAGTTATCCATTGCTCAACTAATACTTGGCTATCAAATTTAAATGCAGCAGCCAGTGCTGCATCAAGCTCCTGCGCATTATTTGCCTGCGCCATGCCGATGCTAGAGCCTTCATGTGACGGTTTAACCATTACTTTTTTAAGCTCAGCCATAATAGCGTTAGCATCAAAACCACGTTTGTTATCCACAACAGCATATGGTGCGGTACTTAACCCTGCTGATTTAAATAAATGCTTACAACGAACTTTATCCATCGCTAACGCTGAACCTAATACGTTACTGCCGGTATAAGGGATGCCCATAAATTCAAGTGCGCCTTGAATGGTACCGTCTTCCCCCCGCGGCCATGCAAAGCAATAAACACACGTTCGATAGCTAATTCTTTTAATTGCCATAAAGGTTGCTCTTTTGGATCAAACGCAATGGCATCAACACCTGCATTTTGTAATGCGTTCAAGACAGCTTGACCTGATTTTAGTGAGACTTCACGCTCAGCGGAGTTACCACCAAGCAACACGGCCACTTTGCCAAATTGTGTGTTTAATTGCGTCATACCTTTACCTGCTTAAGTTTCTCAATCGATAGCGATGTCGCTGCGAGTACTTTTACTAATTGACCTATATTACCAGCGCCTTGGGTTATAACTAAATCATTATCTTGTAATGTATCTGCTAAAACACCTGCAAGCTCTGAGCTGCTGGCAACATGCAGAGGCTCTTTACCACGTTGACGCAAAGTGCGGCATAAGCTCTTACTATCAGCCCCCACAATTGGCTCTTCACCAGCACTGTAAACATCTAACAATAATAACTGGTCAACATCAGCAAGTACTTTTACAAAGTCTTCATACAAATCACGAGTACGCGTAAAACGATGCGGTTGATAAATCATCACTAAACGTTTATCAGGCCAGCCTTGGCGAATTGCCGCGATTGTTACCGCAACTTCTGAAGGGTGGTGACCATAATCATCCACTAGCATCACTTTGCCGCGCTCGTTTTCAAAGTCGCCATAATGCTGAAAACGACGACCAATGCCTTCAAACTTCTGCAATGCTTCTAAAATTGCATGGTCAGCAATTTTTTGATCTTTGGCCACAGCAATCGCTGCAGTGGCGTTCAATGCATTGTGCTTACCTGGCATATTTAAATGCACAGTTAACTCATCACCTTGCTTGCTACGCACTTTAAACTGGCTCGTATTTGCGGTTTGGCTAAAGTCAGTCATACGATAATCGGCGTCACTTGACTCTCCGTAAGTGATCACCGGACGTGCAAAACGTGGAATAAGCTCAGCCGCCACTTCAGAGTCAATACACACCACAGCAAGGCCATAAAACGGTAGGTTATGAATGAAGTCTACATACGTGTCTTTCATTTTTTCTAAACTACCGCCGTAAGTATCCATGTGATCTTCTTCAATATTAGTGATCACCGATACCATAGGTTGTAAATGTAAAAATGACGCATCACTCTCATCCGCTTCAGCAATTAAAAAATCACTTTTACCCACCTTAGCATTACTACCAGCACTATTAAGTAAGCCACCTATAATAAAGGTTGGATCAAGCCCTGCTTGAGCATAAATACTGGCAATTAAACTGGTTGTTGTGGTTTTACCGTGAGTGCCAGCAATGGCAATACCATGGCGAAAACGCATTAACTCGGCCAGCATTTCAGCGCGGCGAACCACAGGGATACGTGCAGCTTTTGCTGCAATAATCTCAGGGTTAGATTCATCAATCGCACTTGATACCACTACAACGCTGGCATCTTTTACATTGCTTTGATGATGACCAATAAACACTTCAGCACCGGCTTGGATCAAACGTTCGGTCATTGCACTGTGCGCAATATCAGACCCAGTAATACGGTATCCTTCAAAAGCGAGTACTTCGGCAATACCACCCATACCCGCACCACCAATGCCAATAAAGTGAATGGTGTTAATACGGCGCATTGCCGGACGAGTACTTTTTTCTGTTGACGTTTCTTTCACTTAATAATCTCTTTTTTCTGTAACGTGCTGTGCAGGCAGAGCAACACCGGCCGCATCCATACAATGCCATGCAACATTTGCGGTAGCATCGAGTGTCGCCAACTGTTTTGCATTACCAGCAAGTTCACTAATTAATTCTGGTTCGGCTAAATATGGGCGCAATAGTTCAACAATGTTTTGTTCGTTAAACTGCCCCTGCGGCATTAATAATGCTGCTTTGCCATCGACTAAAAATTTTGCATTGGCGGTTTGATGATCGTCCACTGCATGCGGAAACGGCACAAATACCGCCATTTTGCCAGCAGCGGCAATTTCACTGACAGTTAAAGCGCCAGCGCGGCAAACCACTATATCAGCCCAACTGTATGCGGTATCCATATCATCAATAAACTCTGCCACTTTTGCTTGCTCAACACTAAAACCTTGTTGCTGATATGCCTGTGTTACCGAGCCAAGCTGCCCTTTGCCTGTTTGATGCCAAACATTTAGTTGAAAGTCATCATTCAGTTGCTTAAATGCCGCTGGTAGTGTTTGATTTAGTACTTGTGCCCCTAATGAACCACCAACAACTAGAATATTAACCGGCGTTGATGCGGTGCGCGTTGTTACATTTGCCACACTGGCTCGCACTGGATTACCAACAACTTCACTGTGACCTGCTGCAAAGGCTTGCGGAAATGCAGCTAAAACTTTATTAGCAAACTTAGCGAGGTATTTATTACTCATACCAGCCACTGCATTTTGTTCATGGATCACCAATGGAATACCTAAGCTTTTTGCAGCCATGCCGGTTGGCCCTGTCACATAGCCGCCCATCGCAAGCACAACATCAGGGCGTTGCTTTTTCAATACTTTACGCGCTTGTAATATGGCATTAATAACCATAAATGGGGCTTTTATTAAACGTGCAAGGCCATTTCCTCGCACGCCTTTGACATTAATAAAATCAATATCAATACCGTGTTTGGGTACCACTTGGGCTTCCATTCGGTCGGCCGTGCCAATCCAACTAACCTGCCAACCTTGTTGTTTTAAGTGATCCGCCACCGCAATACCAGGAAAGATATGCCCCCCCGTGCCACCAGCAACAACGACTAATTTTTTACTCATCGCTTACCTCCGCGAGATGTTGCTTGTTTTGTGGCCATTTTGGTTTCAAAGTCCACTCGTAATAAAATAGCTGCCGCTATGGTCATGATAAGTAAGCTAGAGCCACCATAAGACACAAACGGTAAAGTTAGGCCTTTGGTTGGTAAAATACCGGCACTTGCGCCCACATTCACCATGGTTTGAAACGCAAACCAAATACCTATTGCGAATGCAAAATAGCCTTCATATTCTTTGCCGCACTTTAATGCTTGTTGACCGATTAATAAGGCTCTAAATACAAAGGTTCCAAATACCATCAAAATACTGACAATACCGATAAAACCTAGCTCTTCACCGATCACGGCAAAAATAAAATCATTATGAGCTTCTGGTAAATACTGTAATTTTTGTACACTATTACCTAAGCCTTGACCAAACCAACCACCTTGGCTATAGGCCATTAATGACTGTACTAACTGGTAGCCTTTTCCAAATGGATCATCCCATGGTTCTAAAAAGCCTACCACTCGCGCCATGCGATACGGTTCAATAATGATCAGTAAAACCACTAAGCCAATGCCGGTTAAGATCAATACAAAAAACTGCCACAATTTCGCGCCAGCTAAGAATAATAACCCGACTGTAGTTACAAACATCACCACCACAGTCCCTAAATCGGGTTGTAGTAAAATTAATGCCGCGTACACTGCAAATACAGCAATAGGCTTAGCAAAACCTTTTATGTTCTCTTGTACTTCTTCGCGTTTACGTACCAAATAACCAGCGATATAACTGAAAAAATATAACTTTGCGGCTTCAGCAACTTGAAAGCCTATCGGACCTATTGGGATCCAGCGCTTTGCACCATTCACTTCACGGCCAACAATCAACACAATGATCAACAACACCATGCCAAGCAGTAACAAATAAGGGTTGGAGCGCTTCCACCAGTCCATCGGCACACAGCAGGTGATCCAAAACAATACAAAACCAATCGCTAAAAACATGCTGTGGCGGATAATAATATGATACGGATTATCAAACAGACGATCTGCGGTGGGCATTGATGCACTCGTCACCATCACAAACCCCAAACCTATGAGCATAATCACACAGTACAGCAGAGGTACATCGAACAGCTGCGCCGATGGCTTTGGAGTCAAAGAGTCACGAATATCAGCAAACGCGATCATAGCGCCTCCGCTAAAACACATTGGCTAAAGTGATCGCCACGTTGCATGTAATTGTTATACATATCGATGCTGGCACAAGCAGGAGCAAGCAAAACAATATCACCCACTGTCGCTAGCTGCTTAGCAAGCGCAACAGCTTGTTCCATATTTGTTGTTAGGTGACCTTTATCAGTTAATGCAACTAAGGCTTTAGCATCTTTACCGAAACAAATTAACGCTTTAACTTGTTGCTGTAAATACGGTTTTAAACTATCAAGATCTGCACCTTTAGCATCACCACCGGCAATAACCACCAGTTGCTTAGCTTGATCTGCCAAGCTTTCTATTGCCGCAATAGTCGCGCCAACGTTAGTGGCTTTAGAGTCATTAAAATATTTAACGCCCGCTTGTTCTGCAACAAACTGGCAACGATGAGCTAACCCTGTAAATTCACCAAATGCCTGTGCATATTGCTGTGGTGTAATATCAAATGGGCTGAGTAAAGCCATAACCGCTAATGCATTGAGCTGATTATGACGACCCACCACCGCTAAACTGCTCACAGGCAACAAAGGCGCATTTTGATAACTAAAGTACTGAACACCTTGATAAGTCATCAGGCAATAATCGCCAGTGTCTATCCCAAAGCTCAATTGCGGCATAACCTGCGTATGGGTTGCGCTATCGCTGCTGTTGATCACAGCAAGAGCAGCATTACTATAAATTGTTTGTTTTGACTCTATGTATGCTTGATAACTGGCATAGCGGTCTAGGTGATCTTCTGAAACATTCAATACCGTTGCGCTAATCGGCTTTAAACTGTATGTGGTATCGAGTTGAAAACTCGACAACTCGAGTACATACACATCAAAATCATCGCTTAATAAGTCCAACGCTGCGGTGCCAATATTGCCACCAAGGCCAACTTTATAACCGGCGCTTTTTAGCACTTCGTACGCAAGTGTCACCACCGTTGATTTACCATTAGAACCAGTGACAGCAACTACAGGCTTATCTGTTAAGCGCGCAAACAATTCAATATCACCCAATACTTCCACACCCGCTTGTATCGCTTGTGCAACAGCAGGAAGGGTCAAACTTAGGCCTGGGCTGATGATGATCATATCGGCACTATCAAGCTTTGCCTTTGCTAGATCACCAAAATGAGTATTTAAATTTGGCGCATGCTGTTGCAGCCAGTCACTTCCCGGTGGCGATTGGCGACTATCAACTACATTCGGTGTTAAACCTTGCGACAATAAAAAACGCACAATGCCCAGACCGGTTACACCGAGTCCGAGCACTGTTACTTGTTTGTTTTTTATCTCGTTTAAATACGTCATTTACCTGATCTTTAATGTCACGAGGCCAGCCAGTACTAGCACGATTGATATAATCCAAAACCGAACAATAACACGTGGTTCTGGCCAACCCTTTAATTCGTAGTGATGGTGAATAGGCGCCATTCGAAAAATGCGCTGGCCGCGTAATTTATACGAGCCGACTTGTAAAATCACCGATAACGCTTCCATCACAAACACGCCCCCCATAATAATGAGTATCAATTCTTGGCGTACCAATACCGCAATAATTCCTAGTGCACCACCAAGTGCTAATGAACCTACATCCCCCATAAATACTTGTGCCGGATAGGTGTTGAACCATAAAAAGCCTAGGCCTGCACCGACAATGGCAGTACATACCACAACTAACTCACTAGCCAGCGGTAAATGTGGAATATGTAAGTAAGCCGAAAAATTTACGTTACCGGTTAAATACGCAATGATCGCCAGTGCTGCCGCCACTAAAATAGTTGGTACAATAGCTAAGCCATCAAGGCCATCAGTGAGGTTTACAGCATTTGAAGTACCCACCACCACAAAGTAAGTCATTACTATGTAAAATAAGCCTAATTGCGGTAACACATCTTTAAAAAATGGCACAACGAGTGAGGTTTCATTTGCATGATTCGCACTAAAAAACAATGCACACGCCACCACGAGTGCGATCACTGATTGCCAAAAATATTTCCACTTAGCGATAAGTCCTTTAGGATCTTTGCGGATCACTTTACGGTAATCATCAACAAAGCCAACAATACCCAACGAGCCGATCACAAACAGTGTTGCCCACACGTATTTATTGCTCAGATCAGCCCATAGTAGTGAGCTTGTAAAAATAGACGCTAAGATTAATAAGCCCCCCATGGTTGGAGTGCCTTTTTTCGATAAATGAGATTCGGGTCCATCATTACGAACTACTTGGCCTATTTGCATTCTTTGCAACGCGCGGATCAATTTAGGACCAAAATATAAAGAAATTAATAATGCCGTTAAAATGCCAAATACTGCGCGCACCGTAAGGTACGAAAACACATTAAAGGCACTGTAATATTGAGTTAGGTATTCTGCCAGCCAAACTAACATTGAGATACTCCATTGCGGCCAACTTGCTGGCTGTTAACTAAATCTTGTACTAATAATTCCATGCGAGAGCTACGTGATCCCTTCACGACGATAGTGGTGTTTTGTGTAGAATCAGCCAACTCTGCCCGCAACTGTTGCAATAGCTGTTCACGGCTCGAAAAATGCCGCTGTGGTTGAGCAAATTCATCACTGGCATATTGGCTCAATACACCTAAACTATACAGCTCATCGATACCTTGTTGTTTGGCATATAAACCAACTTGTTGGTGATAAAGCGCAGCTTCCTTGCCAAGTTCGCCCATATCACCTAAGACCAAAACACGCTTACCTGCTAGGTCACGTAATAGGTCGATTGCAGCCTTAACTGATTGCACATTAGCGTTATAGGTGTCGTCAATCACGGTTAGGGTGTCAGTAACAGGAATTATGTTTACTCGGCCTTTAACTTCAGCCATATTTGCGAGCGCTTTAGCGATCGCCTCAAGTGACACACCAAACTCACTGGTTAGTGCCGCAGCAATTAATGCATTAGTCACATTATGACGACCAGGCAGTGCAAGCGTTACTGGCACACGTTGCTGCGCAGTGCAGAAGAAAAAAGACGCGTGTGCTTGTGCATCTAAGCTGATATCTTCAGCCCAAATGTCCAGCTGTTCAGTGCTTGATAAACATTTAATTTTACGCCCTGCAAGCTTATTCAACCAACCATCGCTAAATTCACTGTCACAGTTAACAATTGCAGTACCATGCTCTTTTAAGCCGTCGTAAATTTCACTTTTAGCAGTGGCTACGCCTTCAAGCGAGCCAAAGCCTTCAATATGCGCTGCTGCAACATTACATACTACAGCTACATCAGGTTTGGTCATGGCAACAGTGTATGCAATCTCACCAATATGATTCGCACCAAGTTCAATAACGGCATACTTATGCTGAGGTTCAAGGCGAAGCAAGGTCAATGGCACACCAATGTCGTTATTAAAGTTGCCATTCGTTGCTAACACCTCACCATGTGCGGCTAAAATAGCGGCACACATTTCTTTTACCGTGGTTTTACCGACACTTCCAGTGATCGCGATAGTTTGCGGAGCAACACTTGCCATTACCGCAGCACCAATGTCGCCTAGTGCAATACGTGTATCTGCCACTAAAAATTGGGGAATATCAACGGCAACTTTATGACTAACGATGGCAGCTATTGCGCCTTTGTCTTTCGCTTGTTGTACAAATTTATGGCCGTCGAAATTAGAGCCTTGTAACGCTAAAAACACCTCTCCCGCGCAAACTGTGCGAGTGTCCGTATTAATATTAATTACGGGTTGATTATCACCTTGATAATCGCTTGCTAGCACATTTGCCAGCCAATCAAAATCCATAGGGATCATAACTGCGATCCTCTGAGTTGTTGTTCTTGTAAATCTAGCTTTTGTGCTTGTTGTAAGTGCTGCTGAACAAACTTTCGATCGCAAAAATCGATCCGTTGCGCACCAATGATTTGGTAATCTTCATGGCCTTTGCCTGCAATCAAAACAACGTCTTGAGCATTTGCATTATCAATAGCAAAGGCAATAGCTGCAGCACGATCCGCCTCTAAATGAACTTTATCTGGTTGACTAAAACCTGCGGCAACATCGTTAATGATCTGCCACGGATCTTCACTGCGGGGATTATCACTGGTGACAATAAGCTGATCAGCATATTGCTCTGCCGCTTTTGCCATCATCGGGCGCTTGCCTTTATCACGATCGCCACCACAGCCAAATACACAACTTACGCCACCAGGCACATGTTGTTGGAGTGCTTGCAGTGCCAATGCTAAGGCATCCGGCGTATGAGCATAATCAACAATACAAGTTGGTTGGTTTGGTGCGCTAAAGGCCTGCATTCGGCCCGCAACAGGCTGTAAACTTTCACACCCTGCGGCTAATTTTTCAAGCGGATAACCCATACCCAATAACGTGGCTATTGCGGCGGCTAAATTATATAAATTAAATTCACCAAACAGCGGACAAGCAATGGCAACATCACCCCAACTTGTCGTTAATTGTGCCGAAATACCAGTTTTATGGTAATTAACATCGGTAAAGTAAACAAACCGTGCATTTTTAGGTACTAGCGCTTTGTGACCATAACAAATTAAGCTAGTAAAATCATACTGCTCTAACCATTGCTGAACTTGATGATCATCTTGATTAAGTACCACCAGCTGCGCATCAAAGTCTCGCATTAGCATTAGCTTAGCGTCAGCATAACTTGCCATATCACCGTGGTAATCTAAATGATCGCGAGATAGATTGGTAAACACCGCAGCTTTAAAGTGGGTATTGGCAACACGATGCTGTACCAGTCCATGGGATGAAACCTCCATCGCCACCAACTTATTATTTTGCTCAGCTAATTGCGCTAATATTCTTTGCAAGTCAACACATGACGGTGTGGTGTTAATTAATTCGGTTAAGTTATCTGGCTGCCCATAACCCAATGTACCAACAATGGCTGACGGGGTACCACAAAACCTTGCTAAATGGGCTATCATAGCGGTGGTGGTTGATTTACCGTTCGTACCAGTAACACCTATCACATCTAAGTGCTTACTCGGTTGCTGATAAAAATGACTCGCCAAAGCCGGTAGCTTTTTATCCAAGTCAGTAATTAAATACAGCGGATCAAAATCAGATTCAAACTCACATAAACGGTCAGCAATAATCGCCACCGCGCCATTATCAATGGCGTGTTGTATAAAGTGCCCACCATCTAACTGGTGGCCTTTAATAGCCACAAATACGTCACCGGGGGTGACATCGCGACTATCCAAACGCAAATCTTTAACTAACAAGCTTGCAGCTGATACTTCTATTTTTTGTAAAATTATTTTTAAATCACGCATCATCATCTATGCCCTTCACGTAGGCAACCGAGCCTTTATCAGGCGCTACGTTTAAAATTCTTAATGAATTAGAAATTATTTCAGCAAACGCCGGTCCTGCCGTTGCGCCGCCGTAATAAACATCTCCACCGGGCTCATTAATTAATACTACTACAGCTAAACGTGGGTTACTGGCAGGTGCTAAACCTGCAAAATAACCAACATACTCATCCCCATAACCACCTACGGCGGCTTTTTTAGAGGTGCCTGTTTTTCCTGCTGCGCGATAGCCATCGACCTTTATACGTCTCGCTGTACCATCGTCTTCAAATACGCTTTCCATCATATGTACAACGGCTTCAACATCTTGTTGTTGAAATATTCGTTCACCTTCAGGAATACTGTCTTGCTTTAAGATTGTAAGTGGACGATTTACACCACCAGCACCTAACATGGCATAAAAACGTGCCATTTGAGCGGTACTTACGGCAAGGTTATAACCAAATGACAAAGCGGCAATTTCGTGATCAGACCAACGACGATTAGGGTAAAACAAACCACTGCTTTCCCCGACCATACCGGTGCCTGAATCTGTTCCAAAACCCACTTTTTGGAATAACCCAACAAAGTAATCCTTAGGCACTGTTTGACTAATTTTCGTCACGCCCATATTACTGGAGTATTTTAAAATCTCACGCAGTGTCATTTCGCCGTGGTTACGCGAATCTGACACTAAACTACCGCCTAAACGCATCCAGCCTGGATAAGTATCAATTTTATCATCCGGTTGAATTGTGCCGTAGTCTAAGCCAGCTAAAATGGCTAGAGGCTTAACGGTTGAACCAGGTTCAAACAAATCAGTGATTGCGCGGTTACGACGCTTATGAGGAGCTGCATCATTTAAATTATTGGGGTTAAAAGAGGGGCTGTTAACCATCGCTAACACTTCACCGGTTTTTACATCCACAACCATTGCCGAGCCAGAGGTTGCCTTGTAAGTCAGTACTGCTGATTTAACTGCTTTATAAGCAATTGCTTGAATACGTTGGTCGATACTGAGTTGGATATTTTCAGGCTCAATGCGTTCACGTTCATCAAGTACTTCCACTTCACGCCCTTGTGCATCTTTACGAATAGTACGACGTCCTTCCACACCGGTTAGCGCACTTTCATACAGTTTTTCTATGCCTTCAATCCCTTTACCATCAATATTGGTAAAACCTAGCACATGTGCAGTTACTTCACCTGCTGGATAATAACGTTTTGATTCATCTAATAAATGAATACCTGGTAGGCGTAAATCACCAATATAATTGGCAACGGCTGGAGTTACTTGGCGTTTTAAATACACAAAACGGCGGCTAGCATCGTCGCGTAAACGACTATTAATTTTGTTCGGTTCAATACGCAGTACATCGGCAAGTTCGCGCCAACGTAAGTCATTTTTGTAATATTCGCTAATACGTTGCTCAAGTAATGCTGTATTTTCGGCCAATGCTTTTTCGTCTTCGCCATTTTTTCGTGCTTGCCTAAGCACTTTAGTACGCAATGACTTATGCAATGCTTTTGGATCTGCATACACGCTTACAACTGGCACACTCACTGCGAGCTCTTTACCATGACGGTCAAAAATCATCCCACGTTGTACGTGTAATTTTTCAACTCGCACGGTACGTTTGTTACTTTCTGAACGCGCTTTATCAGGCTCAATAACTTGTAAATAGGCCGCACGTGAAACCAAAGTGACAAAAACAAGCAGCACAACAGAGCACACCAGCATAAAACGCCATGTGATCAAACTATTGACTGGTTTTTTCCCTCTGCTTCTCATGGCAGTACTATCACCTGTTCATCTTGGCTGGTCGGCCGTTTCATCTCAAGTTGCATGGTGGCAATTTCTTCAATGCGCGCATGCTGCGAATAAAATTCTTCTTCAACTAATAAATAACGCCATTCTAAATCCAGCTCATCTCGCTCTTGCAGCAGCTGATCCTGTTCAATCAGCTCTTGGCGAGCAAAGTGGGTGACCTGCACCACACTCAAACTGGATGCAAATATCACAACCAATAAGGCCAACGTCAGCTTATTTGCTGCTAGGCCTTTGAGCACTTCTACAAATAAATTGGGTTGTCGATGATTCGCTTTTGGCTTCATCCCAATCTCTGTGCCACCCTAAGTACTGAGCTACGTGAACGTGGATTACGCTCAATTTCAGCTTGGCTTGGCTTAATAGCTTTACCCACTGCCTTTAACGTCAGGTTTTGATTTATTTGTGCATCAGTTAAAGGCAGACCTCTGGGTAATGCTGCTCCCTTACTCTGTTTTTTAATAAACTGTTTTACAATGCGATCCTCAAGCGAATGAAACGAAATCACCACTAAACGGCCACCCGGCTTTAATACCCTAATTGCCGCCTGCAGCGCTGTTTGAATCTCTTCAAGCTCACTATTGATATAAATACGGATCGCCTGGAAAGTACGCGTAGCCGGATGCTTAAACTTATCTTTTACGGGGACCGCTTCATCAACCAAATCAGCTAGCTGCTTGGTCGTCGTAATAGGAGTGTGTTCACGAACTTCTAAAACCTTGTGCGCAATACGGCGACCAAACTTTTCTTCGCCATAGGTTTTGATCACATGCACAATGTCTTCAAGTTCGGCTTCGGCTAACCACTGCGCCGCGCTTCGGCCACTGGTTGGGTCCATACGCATATCAAGCGGGCCATCCTTCATAAAGCTAAAACCACGTTCAGCATCGTCTAATTGCGGAGATGACACACCGATATCTAATAAAATACCATCCACTTTACCTAGCAGATCGTTTTGCGCCGCCACTTCGTATAAATTAGAGAAACGCGTATGAGCAATAGCAAAGCGGTTATCATCGGCAAACTTTTCAGCTGACTTAATTGCTTGTGGATCTTGATCGATCGCTTGTAATCGACCATGTTCACCAAGGCGCGCCAAGATTTGCCCAGAATGTCCGCCACGGCCAAATGTACCATCCATATAGATGCCGTCTGGCTTAATTGCTAACGCATCGATGGTTTCGTCCATTAGTACGGAAATGTGTTCAAATTGCGCTGTCATTAGCTATTATTTGCCTTTTTTATTGTGTGATCAGAGTGAAAAATTATCTAAGTCTGGTGTTGATTCAAACTCACCGAGGCGTTCTATTTCGGTGTCTTGGCGCATTTGTTCATGCCAACGCTCTTCATCCCAGATCTCAAATTTATTCATCAAACCAACCAACATGATTTTTTTGCCTAAATCTGCATGAGCCCGTAACGACGGTGCCAGCAAAATTCGGCCATTTTTATCTAATTGGTATTCAGTTGCGTTACCTAACAACATCCTTTGCATGCGTCGAGCACGTGGATTCATATTAGAAATTCTAGCGAGGCGATCTTCTATATCTTGCCATTGCGCCAGTGGATATAACCACAAACAAGGCTCGTTCAGTGCGACTGTACAAATCACAGTTCCCTGATCTTCAGACAACAACGCATCGCGGTACTTAGTAGGTACCGCAAACCGTCCTTTGTCATCCAAACTGAGCGAACTCGCACCACGGAACATAAAAAGCCTATTCTAAAAGTTGATAATCAATCCATTTTGATTAGTTTGATCCAATTTGATCCACTAAAAACCACTTTTTACCACAGTGCTCCAGTTTAGGGCTTGACAAGCGGTTTTGTCAAGTCAGCAAGATCCTATAATCGCGTGTTAAAGCCAGAAAAAATAAGGGCTAGCGCAAAGCTACTGAATTACGTGGGAAAAAGTGGATATCTTTGAAAAAAATATTTTATTCTGAGATAAAAACAAATAAACCAAGCTAAATGATTAATGAATAATCAATGAATAGTTACAAAATAAACAACACCAAATGCCTATTAACTACGCCTTGTAAAATTTACGCGATGGCTTTGCAATAGTTACCTAAAATGCTGCTTTTTTAAGTATTTCAATTTCCATTAAAAAACATAAGCAACTGATTTAATGGTTAAATTATTATTTGGCAGAACTGGTACAAAGGATGCAGTTAGTATTGCACTATTTAATTTTAATATTTAAGGAATGATTATTATGGCTACTTCAACATCAAGTACTAACTCAGCTTCAGCAGCTAACAAAAATACAGATACCCTAGCACCTCATACAGAGGCGCCACTTACAGATAAAGCCACTTCAGCGGCTCATCTTGCAGTTGACGCACTCTCTTCAAAGGCGGCTACAGCAGAGCAAAGTATCCGTCATGGCGCAGCTAGTTCAGCTGAAACACTGTCAGAAAAGCAAAAAGTTGCTCGTGAAAAGTTAACTGAATACAGTGGTAAAACACGTCAGCTAGCATCAGAAAATCCTCTTGCAACAGCTGGTATTGCATTTGCAGCTGGTATGTTAGTAACTGCATTACTTCGTCGTGGCAAGTAAGCTGTTATGCAACAAGATACTGATCTTAAAGATAAGCAAAATCAAGCCGCTGATCCTGCACAGCAAAGTGCAGATCAGTGGCAAGATCACCTAGCTAAATTAACCCAGTATGGTGAACAGCTTTATCAGGATTACCGCCAACAAGCTGGTATTTGTAAAGAGTTAGCCAGTGCAGAGTGGCGACTATCAACCCGCTCATTAGCGTTGACTATCATTTTACTCGTGAGCTTTGCAGGTGGCTTAGTACTCTTATGGGCAGGTCTACTCGTCACTCTTGGCTTGGCTATTTTCGCCTTTAGCCAATCAATCTGGCTCAGTGCCCTTTGCCTGATCAGCTTGCAGTTACTGTGTTTATTTTGGCTGTGGAAAAACATTGGTTATATCAGTAGTAAAATTGGCTTCGATAAAACCAGCCATAGCATTAAGCAGTTGCTCAATATTACCAAGGAGTAATAGATGCTCATTGATTACTTTATTCTCAAACCAAACCGGAAAGTGGCTCATTTAACTGAAAAGATGAACACCATTCAAGCTTTAAAACAACAGCACCATCAAGCTTTCAACTATCGACTGAAACGCTTTGCTGTAACCAAAGTGGGTATTGCCAGCGCATTTACTGCCGGTGCAGGTTATCAAGCGCTAAATAGCCGCCGACCTTCCAGTAATGTCGCTAAATTAAGTCAATTTAGTTGGTTATTACGGCTGCTATAAGCGATGCAATACTGAGATAGTGGTTTTTGAATATCTAGCTTAAGCGTATTGCTATTTTTACCTCGACGTTATCTTATGTAAGCTATTCCAAGTCTATTTATTGAAATAATAAATTTAAATTTTAAGTTTCTAACTTCTAATTTCTATATCTGAGATCTGAGTCCACCTCTCAACATCCTACTCCCGTAGCGCGCTGCTCGAAACTCGAGACCCATAACCTAAACACAAGCACAAAAAAAGCCCGCAGCGTTAACTGCGGGCTTTTTTTGTTGAATGAGTGAGTCAGCCGTATAAGCCGGGTTCTGTCCTTTCCGAAGAAAGTGATAATCATTCGTCTAGGCCATAAATCGCTCTATGGCTCAAGCAACCTACCCGGTTCCGATGTGGGCCACACCTTAAGGAACCCTATTTGGTCTTGCTCCGGGTGGAGTTTACCTTGCAACCAACTATTACTAGTGGCCCGGTGCGCTCTTACCGCACCCTTTCACCCTTACCAACCGAAGTTGGCGGTCTCCTCTCTGCTGCACTTGTCGTAGGCTCACGCCCCCCAGCCGTTAGCTGGCACCCTGCCCTGTGGAGCCCGGACTTTCCTCCCCCTGCGCATTTTCGTTGCAGGCAGCGATCATCTTGGCTGACTCGGCGCGCAGTATACCTGAGCTTGTAGTTGTGTGCAGTAAAGATTTAGCCTTTTTCGTCAATAATTGTTTTATATAAGGCGTTTTTCTTCATGCCAAAGTAATCAGCCACAATACCGCAGGCTTTTTTCATTGGCATTTCATTCTCAAGTAGCGCTAACATTTTTCGTGCTTCTGGCGGAATATCATCAACCTGCTTAGGGTTACCAGGTAACATAAGCACTATTTCGCCCCGTTGCTTGGTTGGGTCATCGGTTAAAAATTGCTTTAACTCACTAACAGTGCCACTAAAGAATGTTTCAAAGGTTTTAGTTAATTCTTTGGCAAATACCACCTGTTGTTCACTCCCTAAGGCAATTTCTAAGTCATCAAGACTTGCCATAATACGGTGCGTGCTTTCGTACATGATGCTGGTGATGTTGGAATTAACCGCTTCAATAAAAAAATCTTGCCGCGCTTTGCTTTTTGCGGGAGTAAAACCAATAAATTGAAAGCGATCTGTTGGCAAGCCAGAGCAACATACTGCTGTGATGGCTGCACATGCCCCTGGAATAGGTGTAACATGAGCACCTTGTTCTCTGCACAAGTTTACAACCGCATAACCGGGATCACTAATCAGCGGTGTGCCTGCATCAGAAACCAGTGCTATATTTAAACCTTGGTTAAGTTGATCGATAATTTGTTGCGCTTTTTGTTTTTCATTATGGTCATGTAAAGCAAAGGTTTTAGCTTTGATACCAAAGTGACTAAGCAACTTACCAGTATGGCGTGTGTCTTCAGCAGCGATTAAGTCAACTTGCGATAATGTCGCGATTGCACGCTGACTTAAATCGTCATAATTGCCAATTGGGGTGGCTACAATGTAAAGAGTGCCGATTTTCTGTGAATTCTCCTCATTTAACATTGAGGTCTCCTGCGTCAGTCAGTAATATAAGCAAATCGCGTTTAACGTATTGGGAAATCATTGTGCGACTTAAACTTGTTAGTCTAGTTATCATATTGTCAGGGTTATCGGCCTGTAGTACAACCGAAAAACCGACTAAAACCACTGAAAATCTCAGTTCAGCTAATAGCTCATCACAAATTCAAGCAACTGATGCACAATCACTGTACCAACTAGCTTTAAATCGCCAAGGTGTGGACCAAATTCAACTCTTGTATAGTGCACGAGATGCGGCGATCACAGAGCAACAATGGCCACTCCTAGAGCAAATATGCACTGAATTAGAACGCACACCGAGCGTAGATCAAGTGCAGAATAAGCTGTATATCGCGTTTGCGCAAAAACAACAAAATAAGAATACCGCCGCACTTGAGATCTTAGCCAGCTTAGACAACCAACTAACTCAACCTGAACATTTTGCTTGGCACCAATATTTAACTGCCAGTGTGTATGCGTCACAAAATTTGCCAAAAGAAGCGATGGAGTATTTTTTTCGCGCGTCTGAAACCGCCAGCAAAAATAACTTAACGATCCCACAACTCAACCATGATCTTTGGCACAATTTACAACAATTATCATCGTATGCGTTGGAGCGCTTTAATCGCGGCTCGGTAGTGCAGCAAGGCTGGGTAAACTTAGCTCTTTATCATCAAGTATATTTAGGTGCGCCGGTTGAGCTTGATCAAGCGATTAATAATTGGCAACGCCGTTACCCTGGTCACCCTGCAATTGATGTATTGCCAAAAAAAGCGGCTGAGTTAATCGCCATTACCCCCCTTACTATTGAACGTTTAGTGGTATTATTGCCGCAATCTGGCGCTAATCAACGTTTGGGGGATGCCTTAAAAGCGGGTGTACTAGCTGCATTAGATAACGCCGCGATTGATGAAACCATTTTTATTGACGAAATGCTCAGTCCTGAAGAGTTGACGGTTAAATTACACGAAGCCCAACCAAGCTTTGTGATTGGTCCGTTGCTCAAAGGAAATATCGATAAGTTTGCTGCAAGCAAAACCTTATTAGACTACCCTGTACTGCACTTAAATACAGCAGATGCCGAACGCCAATCACCGCAGCATTACTATTTTGCCTTAAACCCTGAGCACGAAGTACAGCAAGCTCTTGAACACTTTTTAACGGTGGGCTACCAAAAGCCAATGTTATTAGCACCTAATAATAGTACAGGGCAGCGCTTAGTTGATTTTTTCAACGTACAATGGCAACGCTACAGCGAAACGACTCCGGAAGTCGGGCTGTATAATGATAAAAAAGACATGCCTACCACTATAATCAGCTTGCTTGAAGTAGATAAATCAAAAGAGCGTGTTGCTTCGGTTAAATCGCTATTTAAACAAGAAGTCGAAAGTGAAACCCGCTCTCGCCGTGATATTGATGTTATTTATATCCTTGGTGATGCGATGGAAACGCGACTTATCAAACCTTATTTAGATGTCAACGTGAGTACTTTTGCAGATCGCATCCCTCTGTATGCCAGCTCTAAAAGCCATAGTAAACAAATAGATAGTACAGATAAAGGCGACCTCGAAGGCTTGTATTTTACTGAACTACCTTGGATGTTGAGTGGGCAAATTGCAGATCATAGTTTGCGTCAACAATATAATTCATTGTGGCCTGATCAAGCCGATATTAGCCAACGTTTATTTGCCATGGCGTATGACTCTGTGGCAATGCTCAGTAATATTACACAATTGAGTATGATCCCCGGTAAACGCTTTAATGGCTTAACCGGACAGTTAAGTATTACCAGTGATGGCCAAGTTAATCGTCATCTTGATTGGGCACAGTACAAAGATAGGCAGATCCAAGCAGTGCAGTTACAAACATCAGCGCCGATGCCCTTATTTATGCAATCAGCTACCACCTTATCTAACAGTGAGTAGTTGTTAACAAACTTATCAAACAAGGATGTCATTATGTCGTGGTTTAAACAGCTGTGGCAAAATAGCCGGGAAAAAGGCCAATACTACGAGCAAGAAGCTCAAAAATATTTAGTTGCGCAGGGGCTAATCCCTATTGAGTGTAACTATAACTGCCCTTACGGGGAGCTAGATGTAATAATGCGCGATGGCAACACGTTAGTGTTTGTGGAAGTGAAATTTCGCAGTAGCCATGTTAAAGGCGGAGCACTCCATGCTTTAGGGAAGCAAAAGCAAGCACGCTTAAAACGGTCAATTTACCATTATTTAGCGGCGAAAAAACTGAGTGACCAAGCAATACGAATTGACTTTGTCGCTATAACCGGCGAAGCATCACAACAACTTAATTGGATAAAAAACGTATTTTAATATGCAAGATACCATTAAAGAAATTTTTACAGAAAGCATTCAAGTGCAAATTGCCGCAGGTGAAGTACTCCCTAGTGCATTAGAAGCAGCTGCATTTACCATAGCGCAAAGCCTGATCAATGGTAATAAATTGATCTGTTGCGGCACCGCTAGCTGCCATATGCTTGCACAGCATATGGCAGGTGTATTGATCAATTACTATGAAACCGAACGCCCGTGTTTACCCGCAATTGCTCTCTCTCAAGAACATATCAATCTTGGTCAAAACAACCAAAGTGATGACCAAGATACTTTTGCTCGTCAAGTTCGCGCTTTTGCTCAACAAGGCGACTTACTGTTAGTGTTGGCAATCAATGGTAATGAAAAAAATATCATTAGCGCAGTTGAAGCGGCACTCACTAAAGATATGAAAGTCATTGTGTTGGTTGGTGATGACGGTGGTGAATTAGTTGGTTTATTGGGTGCAAATGACGTAGAAATACGTGTGCCATCAAAACGTCCAAGTCGCATTATTGAATCTCACTTGGTTAATCTTCATTGTTTAAGCGAACTCGTCGACTTAACCTTATTCCCACAGGAAGAAAATTAATGTTGAAACAATCTCTTATCGTTATCAGTACGGTTTTATTATTACAAGGTTGTGCCGCTGCAGTCGTCGCTGGCACTGCGGGAGCTGTTACTGCAGCAAACGATCGTCGTACGCTTGGCTCACAAATAGACGATAGCAATATTGAAATCAAAGCTGGGGTTGCAATAAACGATGTGCCTCGTCTTGCTGATCATGCCAATATTAACGTAATTAGCGTTAACGGCATTGTATTACTCGTAGGCCAAGTTGCTAACCAAGAAATGAAAGACGAAGCTCAGCGAGCGATTGAGGGCTTACCTGCAATACGTAAAATACATAACCAGCTGCGTATTGGCTCTAATATAAGTATGAGCACCCGAACCCACGACTCTTGGCTTACCTCTAAAGTAAAAACACAATTACTCACCACTGAAAATATCAGTAGCAACAACATCAAAGTAGTTACAGAGAACGGTGAAGTATTTTTAATGGGCTTAGTATCAAATGCTGAATCGAACACCGCTGTAGACGTTGCCCGTAATGTATCTGGTGTAGAGCGTGTAATTAAAGTATTTGAATATTTGTAAAAGGTATCAGGAGCAACGAGCAACGAGCAACGAGCAACGAGCAACGAGCAACGAGCAACGAGTTTAAAAGCCTTGCGGTTAATATCGCAAGGCTTTTTTAATTCCTGTAGGTGGGAGTTTACCTCGCGCAGGTTTATGTTTACCACCGGGAAAAAAAAGCCACGAGCTATACGGGGAACGGGCTACGAATCCTAGCCCCTAGTATTTTCCCTTTAACCTATTAAGCGCGGCATAAAGCCCCGCATACAATAAACCTCCCCCCATGCAGCCCGTAGCCGTGAGTTTACCTAGCCCCTAGTCTCTTCCCTAGTACCTAGCACCTTTCACTTTGATCTAGAACCTGCTTTTATTCAGACATAAAAAAACCGCTACTAAGCGGTTTTTATCAAACAATTACATATTACTTAATAACACGTAAATGTGAGCCTTTTTTCTTTTCTGGCTTAGCTGGTGCTGGTTCGTCAGGTAACAATTCATCTGCGACATCAACACTTTCTAACTCAGCTGCAAATTCGTCTTCGTCCTCTAAAAACTCATCTGCGGTAAACACCGTGCCTTCACCGTTTTCGCGGGCATAGATAGCAAGTACAGCACCGATTGGTACATAAACTTGCATTGGCTGACCGCCAAAACGTGCATTGAAGCTTAACTGCTGATTATCCATTGAGAATTGTGTTACAGCAGAAGGACTAATATTCAATACAATTTGACCATCTTGAACAAACTGTGTTGGTATTTGTACTGCTGGAAAATCAGCGTTAACCACTAAATGCGGTGTACACTGATTATCGACAATCCAATCAAAGAAAGCGCGTAATAAATAAGGACGATTAGGCGTCATTACAAACGGATCTCGCGCTCAGTTTCAGTCAAAGAAGCTTGGAATGATTCACGTTCAAATAAACGGATCATATATTCTTTCATTTCTTTTGAACCTGCACCTGTTAACTCAATACCAAGCTCTGGTAAACGCCATAATAACGGCGCTAAGTAACAATCAACTAAGCTGAATTCTTCGCTCATAAAATATGGCGCTTCGGTGAAGATGGCTGAAACAGCAAGTAGAGCTTCTGTTAATTCTTTACGTGCTTGAGCAGATTCTGCACCATTGTCGTAAATTTTAGCAGCTAAACTATACCAGTCTGTATCGATACGATGCATCATCAAACGGCTACGGCCACGCATTACCGGATAAACAGGCATTAGTGGAGGATGAGGAAAACGTTCATCAAGGTATTCCATGATGATGTTTGCCTGATATAAACCAAGCTCACGGTCGATCAGTGTTGGCACTGTACCGTAAGGGTTAATTTCATGAAGTGCTTCTGGCAGGTTGTCCTTTTCAGCCAGATGAATATCTACACTTACGCCTTTTTCAGCAAGTACAATGCGTACTTGATGGCTATACATACAGTTAGCACCAGAAAAAAGGGTCATTACAGGGCGCTTATTGGCAGCTACGGCCATGCCTACCTCCATTAAATAACAAAAACAGCAATAGGGGCTTAAGCCCCTATTGCAAAATTACCTTTAAATATGTTCAAGATTAATGAACATCTCTCCAGTATTCTTTCTTCAGCATAAATGACAAGATAAAGAGGATAATTAAGAATCCGATTACCTTAAGGCCAAGCGCTTCCGATTCAAGACGCGTAGGCTCACCTACGTACTCTAGGAAGTTCGTTAAATCACGAACAGCTTGGTCATACTCATCTACACTTAATTCGCCAGTGCCATCTGTTTTAGTGCCAACAACTTTAGTCACAGTTTGACCATGTTCTTCCACTTCTTCAGTGATAGGCGTAGGTAAACCTTGCAGCTCTTGTAGAACATGCGGCATACCTACCGATGGGAATATTGTATTATTCACACCGAACGGACGAGATTCATCTTTATAAAACGATTTTAAATAGGTGTAAATCCAATCACTGCCACGCACTCGCGCAACATTTGTTAGATCCGGCGGAGCCGCACCAAACCATTTTGCAGCATCATCTTTAGTAATTGCATTGGTAATATGGCTACCTACTTTTGAACCGTCAAAAATTAACTGCTCAAGACCTACCTCTGTAGGAATACCGATATCACGAAAAGTACGCTCATAACGTTGATACTGCATTTGGTGACAACCAAGACAATAATTCATGAACAACTTTGCACCACGTTGCAATGATGGCTGATCTGTAAGGTCATTGCCCGCTTCCATTAACGGAACCGAAGGACCTGCAGCCATTGCCGGCAATACGTTTATTGATAAAGCAAATAAACCGATAATTAGCTTCTTCATCATTTCGTTAACCTCTCTGGCAATGGCTTAGTTTTTTCATTCTTACTGTATACAAATAACAGCACGAAGAACATAAAGTAAGTCACAGTACAGATTTGCGAGATAATCGTTTTCAAATCAGTTTGTGGAGTTGCGCCCACCCAACCAAGTAAAACGAAAGTCACCACAAAACCTGCGATGTTCCATTTATGGAAGCCACAACGGTAACGAACTGATTTAACTGTACCACGGTCAATCCAAGGTAACAGAGCCAGTACAACAATCGATGCACCCATAGCGACAACACCGATTAATTTATCTGGGATTGCACGTAAGATTGCATAGAATGGCGTAAAGTACCAAACAGGGAAAATATGTTCAGGCGTCTTAAGTGGGTTTGCTGGCTCAAAGTTCGGCGCTTCTAAAAAGAACCCACCCATCGCAGGCATAAAGAACACAACCCAACAAAATAAGATTAAGAAACCTACCACGCCCATAATATCTTTTACTGTGTAATATGGGTGGAACGGTATCGCATCAACAATGTCTTTCTTGTCAGTGTAATACTCATGGAATTTAAATTTAGGCTTATCTTCTTCTGCAACAGAGCCTTTCTTACGTTTGATTTCAACACCATCAGGGTTATTTGAACCCACTTCGTGAAGTGCAACAATATGTAAGAATACTAAGATAACGATCACTAAAGGTAACGCAATTACATGCAGTGCGAAGAAGCGGTTAAGCGTTGCACCTGAAATTACGTAGTCACCACGGATCCAAAGCGTTAAGTCATCACCAATAACCGGAATCGCACCGAATAATGAAATGATTACCTGTGCACCCCAAAATGACATTTGACCCCAAGGTAATAAGTAACCCATGAAGGCTTCAGCCATAAGCGCTAAGAAGATAAACATACCAAACAACCACAGTAATTCACGTGGTTTTTGATAAGAACCGTAGATCATGCCACGGAACATATGTAGATAGACAACGATAAAGAACGCTGATGCACCGGTTGAATGCAAATAACGTAATAACCAGCCGTATTCAACATCACGCATGATGTATTCTACAGAAGCAAATGCACCTTCAGCTGACGGAACAAAGTTCATCGTTAACCAAATACCAGTTAGGATTTGGTTTACCAGCACTAACATAGCTAAAGAGCCAAAGAAGTACCAGAAGTTAAAGTTTTTTGGTGCTGGATACTGTGCAATATGCATGTTCCAAACACGTGTCATTGGGATACGGTCGTCGATCCAACCAATAATCTTACCAAACATTAGGCAGCCCCTTCTTCTTCGCCCACTAAAATAGTGGTGTCATCGATAAAGGTGTAAGGCGGTACTTCTAAATTTAATGGTGCTGGAACCGCTTGGAATACGCGACCTGCCATATCAAATTTAGAACCGTGACATGGGCAGTAGAAACCATCATCGGTTCCTTCTACTTTTTCACTAAAGTTGCCTTCAAAAAAGCCTGGTGAACAACCTAAGTGTGTACAAATACCAACAGCAACGAAAATTTCCGGACGTTTTGAACGGTATTCGTTTACAGCTGATTCAGGTTGTTGAGGCTCTTCAGATGCAGGATCACGAAGTTGATCTTCGTGAGCTTTCATCTGCTCAAGCATTTTTGGGGTACGTGATACAACCCATACAGGTTTACCACGCCACTCGACACGTATTAATTGCCCAGGCTCAAGCTTGCTGATATCTACTTCTACAGGCGCACCCGCAGATTTAGCTCGCTCACTTGGATTCCAAGACGCAATAAAAGGAACAGCAGCCCCAGCCGCACCAACACCACCTACAACAGAGGTAGCTATGGTTAAAAAGCGACGTCGGCCATTGTCTACAGGCGCATTGCTCATCCACTTATCTCCACTATGATTCCCAACACTTGCTATATTGAGAACATCAGTTACAGCAGGTTAATTTTTAGAAATTTTAAAATAGACGCGATCATAATTAAAACCCTTGATTAAAACAAGGTTATTCACAGTTCCATGCTCGAATAAACCCGATTTAATTAAATTATTAATAGGGTCGGCTCGAGTATGAAGCCGTTTGTTATAATAGCGTCTTTAAAAAACAATATACTGACCAAGATCAACCTCACTAAGAGGAAACAGATAAACTGCACATGGTGCTGTTGAACTCACTCACATTACTTGCCAGACAATTGTAGCAAAAAAATTCACCAATTAACTGACGGATTTACACTTATTACAATAATTATTGAACTTTTTTTTGAGTTACACGCAGTAAAGGCCAAAGCAGGTTAATTATTAGGCGCATATTTGATGCGAGTTTGCTGGTTACTAATAAAAAGTGCGAATTTGCATTCACTTATAGAGAGCGCGAGTTGCGAGTTGCGAGTTGCGAGTTGCGAGTTGCGAGTTGCGAGTTGCGAGTTGCGAGTTGCGAGTTGCGAGTTGCGAGTTGCGAGTTGCGAGTTTTTCAAGATTAAATAATACCACCATATAAAACTCAAGGCTTATCGCTAACTTTTATAGCCGCAAAAACAAAAAACCCAGCCGAGGCTGGGTTTTTGAATTCTTGATAACGTAAATATTAACGTTTTGAGAACTGTGGACGCTTACGCGCTTTCTTAAGACCCACTTTCTTACGTTCAACTTTACGTGCATCACGAGTAACGAAACCTGCTTTACGAAGTTGTGGACGTAGTGACTCGTCAAACTCCATAAGTGCACGAGTGATACCGTGACGGATAGCACCAGCTTGACCAGTAGTACCACCACCAGCAACGGTGATGTAAAGATCAAACTTTTCAGTCATATCAACAAGCCCTAGAGCTTGACGAACAACCATGCGTGCTGTTTCGCGACCAAAATACTCTTCTAAAGAGCGATTGTTGATTACGATGTTACCAGTGCCTGGGCGTAAGAATACGCGAGCACTTGAACTTTTACGACGACCTGTACCGTAGTATTGATTTGCCATGTTAGTGCTCCTTAAATGTCTAGAACCTGAGGCTGTTGTGCAGCATGGTTGTGCTCAGTACCCGCGTAAACTTTAAGTTTACGGTACATTGCGCGGCCTAAAGGACCACGTGGCAACATGCCCTTAACAGCTTTCTCGATGATCATTTCAGGCTTTGCAGCTTGAAGTTTATCAAAAGTAGTAGACTTAAGACCACCTGGGAAACCAGAGTGAGCATAGTACACTTTATCTTTGAACTTGTTACCAGTTACAGTAACTTTCTCCGCGTTGATAACGATGATGTAATCACCAGTATCTACGTGTGGAGTGTACTCAGCTTTGTGCTTACCGCGTAGGCGATGAGCGATTTCAGTAGCGATGCGACCTAAAGTTTTACCTTCAGCGTCAACTACGTACCAGTCACGTTTTACTGTTTCTGGTTTAGCAACAAACGTTTTCATTTATAAAAATCCAATGTTTTTCAATTAAAACCACAGGTAATTATTATTAATTACCGCTCTAAATGTTTGCTCCAACCCCTTCGAGTTTAAGACTTTAGCGCCATTCAAAAGAGGCTAATCTGATGAAGGCAATAGAACGCAACGTGGCAGACGCGGGAGTATACCAGCACTTTTACCACATTGCTACTCGACGGTTGTTTTTTCCGCAAGAAATTTCTTCTATCAGCTATCAGCTAGAAAATTTGCCCGCTGCAACTTTCGTGTAAAGACGAATTTGTCTTAAACTGACGGCTGACGGCTGACGGCTCAGACTAAGCCAAATGCTCTCTTGCTAAATACTCTAGTGACTGCATTTCTTGTAATCGGCTAATGCAGCGCTTGAACTCGAAGTTAAGGTTACCTTGCGTGTAAAGCTCAGTGATCGGTTTCTCAGCAGAGATAATTAATGTTACGTGGCGTTCGTAAAACTCATCTACCAACGCAATAAAACGGCGTGCAGCATCATCATTACTTTGCCCGAGCTGCTTTACGTTAGATAAGATCACGGTGTTATAAAGACGGCTGATCTCCATGTAGTCCACTTGACTACGGGCGGTTTCGCAAAGCTCTGGAAAATCAAACATTACAATACAATCTGACACTTTACGTGTTTTGATCATCCGCCCTTCAATCTCAATTGATTTATCAAGTACGCCCGGCTCTGGCGATAATTTATCAAAATATTCAAATAAGTTTTTATCCGCTTGCGCATCGAGTGGGCTGTGGAATATCTCTGCTTGCTCTAAAGTACGTAACCGGTAATCAATCCCCGAATCTACGTTCACAATCACTGTGTTTTCATTGACCAACTTAATGGCAGGTAAAAAACGGGCGCGTTGCAGGCCATTACGGTATAACTCATCAGGTACGATATTCGATGTAGCAACTAATACTATGCCTCGCTCAAATAAGGCCTCCATTAAACCACCAAGTAGCATAGCATCGGTGATATCTTGAACAAAAAACTCATCAAAACAAATAATGTCAGTTTCGGTTTTTAAAATATCCGCAACAACTTCAAGTGGATTCGCTGTTTTATCTAATTTCTTTAACTCATCATGAACTCGGTGCATAAAGCGATGAAAATGCACACGCATCTTTCGCTTGCCAGGTAGCGCTTCATAAAAGGTATCAACTAAGTATGTTTTACCACGACCTACCCCACCCCAAAAATACAAACCTTTTATAGGTGGCGTGCTATCTTTATTATTAAAGAGCTTAGAAAACCAACCTTTAGCGGCAGGCTTTGGAGCTGTTAAGTCATCAAAGAGTCTTTGTAAGTGACGCACGGCATTTTCTTGCGCGGCATCGTAAACAAAGTCATCGCGTTGTAAATCTTGTTGATATTTTTGCCAAGGAGTCATAGATAGTTACAATAAAACACGGTTTAATTTACGCAATATGTTAACACGCATCGTAACTCGGGGTATATTAGCAACAACAGGATTTATTATTGAATACGCAATTTAGGCGTTATTTTTATTTTTTACGTATTAATTCCCAAAGGGGTAGAATTTATGGGCACAGTTACTTGGATCGGCATTATTATTATTGTGGCAGTGGCGGCTTTTTTCCTAGGTGCATTTGTAACCAAAAAGCAATTTAAACAAGATGAGCTGGAACAACAAGCTGAACAAGCTAAAAATGCTTTGGAGCAATATCGCCAAGACGTTGCAGATCACTTAGCAAGTACCAGTAAGTTAGTTAGCAAAATGAAAGACAACTATGATCAACTATTAAACCATGTTGATGAAACCAATAAGCTACTGTTGACTGACAAAAAACAACACCCCGCAGAACCATTCTTCTCAAAAGAAACGACAGAACAATTACAACGTTCATTAAAAGAGCGTCAAAGTGATCGTTCATCAGCACACGCACAACCTTCTGACTATGTAGCCGGTACTTCAGGATTATTTGCTGGTGAAAATAAAGTTTCAGAACATTCTAAAGTATCTTGATGAACTTTTTTTTGACCCCATAGTCTTTAAATGTAACAGCTTTATATTTAAATTCGAAAAGGCTGCTTACATGCAGCCTTTTTTGTTTGTGCTTTTTCCTGTGATGTGGAGTAAACCCTGACTATGAAAATGAAACTATCGTTAATCAGTGCAGCAATGTTATCTACCAGCTTATTATTGGCCCCTGCTGTATCAATGGCAAAAATGCCTATCGCTGTTAATGGTCAACAATTACCAACGTTAGCGCCTATGCTAGAACAAATAACACCGGGCGTTGTCAGCATCCAAGTATCCGGCTCAAAAGAAGTTCGTCGTCGCGCCGATCCGCTTGATTTCTTTTTTGGCAACCCGCAACCACGCAGTCAAAAACGTGAATTTAGTGGTTTAGGATCAGGGGTTATTATTGATGCTAAAGAAGGCTACGTAGTGACTAACAATCATGTAGTTCAAGACGCAGAAAAAATGCTAGTGACTCTTGAAGATGGCCGCGAATATGAAGCAACTAAAATCGGCAGCGATAAAGAGTCAGATATCGCCCTATTGCAAATTGATGCTGAAGACTTAGTAGCCGTAAAGCTGGCTAATTCAGATCAACTTCGCGTGGGTGATTTTGCCGTTGCTATTGGTAATCCTTTTGGTTTAAGCCATACCGTAACATCAGGTATTGTCAGTGCGCTTGGCCGCAGCGGCTTAAATATTGAAGGCTATGAAGACTTTATTCAAACTGACGCCGCGATAAATCAAGGTAACTCTGGTGGTGCACTCGTTAATCTCAACGGTGAGCTAATCGGCATTAACACTGCTATTTTAGGTGCCTCTGGTGGTAATGTGGGCATTGGCTTTGCCATCCCATCTAATATGATGAAAAACCTAGTTGATCAAATTATTGAGCATGGCGAGGTACGTCGTGGCTCATTAGGTATTTCTGGCCGTCCACTTGACGCAGGCCTTGCCAAAGCGCAAAAGCTAGATGTAAAACAAGGTGCTTACGTCATGCAAGTGATGGATGATTCTGCTGCAAGTAAAGCAGGCATCAAAGCCGGTGACGTAATTATTAGCATTGATGGTAGCGAAATCAGTGGCTTCCACGAACTACGCAGTAAAATTGCTACCTTAGGTGAAGGTAAAAAAGTTAAACTGGGAATTTACCGCGATGGCAAAGTACAAACGGTTAAAGTGACACTTGATGGCGCATCAGGCCTCACTGCCGCAGGGGATGAACTTCACCCTGCATTCCAAGGAGCCACGCTTGAGAACACCCAGAAAAACGGAGCAAAAGGCGTCGAAGTAACAACTGTTGACCCACGTTCACCATCAGCAAGAGTCGGTCTTGAAGAAGGTGATGTTATTATGCAGGTCAATCGCCAGCGCGTTGCAACAATTCATGATATGAATAAGATCATTGAGAATACCAAAGGAAACATAGTACTTGGGGTACAACGTGGTCGTGAGTCAGTATTTGTTTTAATTCAATAAAGTAAATATTGCACAAATGACATAAAAAATAGCAGTGGCACTTGCCGCTGCTATTTTTTTTGTGCCATCATTACCAGATTGCTCACTAAGAATAAGAAAATTGTGCTGAAATTCTTTAAGTTTGTCCTTCCTCCGCTGTTTGCCGGACTCGGCATCGCCTTTTTGGTCGTTTTTTTTAGCCCAAATATGCGTGCAACCTTACTACCCAATGTCCCACTGCCAAGCGCCATGAGTGTTAATCACCTGAGCTTTGCTGATGCAGTACAACGCGCCGCACCTTCGGTTGTAACTATCATTTCTGAAAGCATTTCAAAAGAGCCACGCTACAAACGGCAAAATACCGTGCAAGAACTTGGCTCAGGCGTGATCATGTCAAGTGATGGCTATATTCTAACTAACTATCATGTGATCAATAACGCTGACCAAATTATGGTGCTACTCACTGATGGCCGTCGTTATTTTGATGTGCAGCTGATCGGCTTTGATACCATCACCGACCTAGCATTATTAAAAATTAATGTAGAGCACTTGCCAGTGATCCCGATCAGCGACCGTTTTATACCACGAGTTGGCGATGTCGTCCTTGCAATTGGTAACCCGCTTAATTTAGGACAAACCATCACCCAAGGGATCATCAGTGCAACGGGAAAACAAAAAATTACCGACAGCCCCTACAACAGCCTGTTACAAATGGATGCCGCAATCAATGTTGGCAATTCAGGCGGCGCACTGGTCAATTCTAACGGCGATCTCGTTGGCATCACCTCCGCACAATTTAAAACCCGGGAGAACTTAGATATTCAAGGAATATTCTTTGCAGTTCCTTACTCGTTAGCCAAAGAAGTAATGGATAAACTGATCCGTCATGGACGTGTTGTACGCGGCTATCTAGGTTTCACGGGTACCGCTGTTGATAGCACAGGTAAAGAGGTCAGTGATAACTATACGCCAGTGGCTGGTCTGCGTATAACCAACCTTGATCCATTAGGCCCTGCGTGGCAAGCGGGGATCAAAGAGCAAGACATAGTGGTAAAAATTGCAGGCGAAAATGTCACTAACCCACAAAAGACCTTAAATATTATTGGTAATTCAGAGCCCGGCCATGAAATTGAGTTTGAGCTTTATCGCAATGGTGAAATATTGAAAGTGATGGTTAAAGTGGCAGAGCTTGAGACTAAACTATAAAACCTAGGGCCTAGAAGCTAGGACCTAGGTTCTAGGCTATTAACTACTTCTACGTTTGATATTGGCACCTAATGCACTGAGTTTATCTTCAATGCGTTGATAGCCACGATCAACATGATAGATACGATCAACAACCGTTTCACCCTGCGCTACTATCCCCGTTAAAATCAAACTCGCTGAAGCACGTAAGTCTGTTGCCATCACTTGCGCACCAGTTAGGCTTTTAGTGTCACCACAGATAGCGGTATTGCCTTCTAAACGAATATTAGCACCCATACGCTGTAACTCAGGTACATGCATAAAGCGGTTTTCAAAAATCGTCTCAGTGATTGTCGCACTACCATTAGCAACCACATTTAACGCAGTAAATTGAGCTTGCATATCAGTAGGAAAGCCTGGGTGTGGCATGGTTTTGATATTTACGGCTTTGAGTTCACGGCCGCGCATATCAAGGTAAATGCTGTCGTCGTGTACTTCAATTAACGCATTAGTGGCGCGCAGCTTTTCAATCACAGGCTCTAGGCTGTGAAAATCAGTAAGTTTACACAGCACTTCACCACCCGCCATCGCTGCAGCCACCAAGAAAGTACCGGTTTCAATGCGATCCGGTAAAATACGGTGTTCACAACCATGAAGTTTTTCAACACCTTCAATTTCAATACGGCTGGTGCCCGCACCTGTAATTTTTGCGCCCATAGCGGTTAAGCACACAGCTAAATCAATGATCTCTGGTTCACGAGCGGCATTTTCTAATACAGTTTTACCATCGGCCAAAGTAGCGGCCATCAATAAGTTTTCCGTTGCGCCAACGCTAACCATTTCCATGTATATTTCAGCGCCTTTTAAACGCCCGTCAACCTTGGCATTAATATAACCATTCTCAACACTTATTACCGCGCCCATGCGCTCTAAGCCTTGAATATGAATATCAACAGGACGTGCGCCAATTGCACAGCCTCCAGGCAACGATACTTGCGCTTGACCAAAACGCGCAACCAAAGGCCCTAAAGCTAATACCGATGCACGCATTTGCTTAACAAGTTCATAAGGAGCGAGTGTTTTATCTACTTTGCCACCATCAATAACAAGCTGCTCACCATGCCATTGGGTTTCTGCGCCAAGGGTTTTTAATAACGCTTCAGTAGTCCCAATATCACGTAAACGAGGCACATTGTTAAAGGTACTTTTGCCATCCGCAAGTAAAGCGGCAAAGAGGATGGGCAGCGCAGCATTTTTAGCGCCTGAAATAGTGACTTCACCGGCAAGTCCGGTTCCACCCTGAATTACAAATTGATCCATGAGGAAACCTTTTTATTGAGGTAAAATGAATTTTTGTTCGCGCTTCCACTCAGTCGGTGTAAAGGCTTTAATCGACACCGCATGGATTGTACCATCAGAAATAGTATTCATTAACGGCCCATACACTAGCTGTTGTTTTTTCACACGGCTCAAACCATCAAAGCAATCACCAACTGCGATGACTTCATAATGGCTACCATTGGCTTTTACATGTACTTCAGCTAATTGTAGTTCGTCGCGTAATAGGGTTTCGACCTGGCTCGTTTGCATAACTCTCACTCAAATAGGTTTGTAACCTGTCCCAACTGCATCAATTTTTGCAATTGCTCAGGAATATTTTGCAATTCAAGGTGAATACCTTGCTGCTTTAATTCTGCGAAAGAGTGAATTAACCAAGCTAAGCCCGCCGTGTCAACCCTAGACACCTCAGAAAGGTCAAAATACCATGTTTTATGGTCACTTTGTGGTGTTTTATTCAGAAGTCGTTCAGCAGAAATTGAATTTCGAGTCAATTCACCACTGACTCGAAATTGCTGTTCATTGAGCTGAGTAACCGTCACTTTACTCATTACCGCCTTCGCCTCTAAATTGCACTGGTAACTTACTTTTCTGTTCAAGTAGATTACTTACATGGTCAATGCCTTGTTGGCGTAAAATACCTTGGAATTCACTTTGCTTTGCATCTAATAAGCTAATGCCCTCAGCAACCATGTCATAAGCACGCCATTCGCCATCGCGGTCTTCACGCACTTTAAAATCAATTTTAATTTCTGGCTTACCCGGCTCAACAATTTTTGTTTTTACTAATACTAAATCTTGTCCAGCAAACTCTTTGCTTGGGCCAAACTCTACTTTTTGGTTTGTGTATTGGGTAAACACACCAGCATACGTTGCGATTAAATACTCTTGAAACACATCAATAAAGCGTTTAATGTCTTCAACCGCTTGTTTTTGCTCTGCAGGATCTTTAATTGAACGAACTTTAGAAACATGGCTACCTAACACCCGAAGTGCAGCATATTTATAATCTATATACGGCATTAGCTCTTCTTTTACGATCACCCGTAAATGCTCTTTGTCTTTTTCAATTAAAGGCTGGTCACGCGTAATGCGCTGAAACGTATTATCTGAAACTTGGCGTACCATTTTGTAAGGGTCTTTTAAGTCAACCGGCTCACTTGCAATACTGATAGCGCTGAAAGTAAGCGCCACTATCATTAAAAATTGTTTAAACATAATTATTTACTCGCCGCCTTGATTGAATAAAAACTGCCCGATTAACTCTTCAAGCACCAATGCAGATTTAGTGTCCGTGATATAGTCGCCATCTTTTAAGGCTTTGCTTTCAACACCAAATAGCTCATCTAAACCTAAATCTTTATCATCACTGGTGACTGCTACACCGAAACAAGCTTGCTCAGCCGACTTCGGCGCAATAACAGGGTTAATACCTAGGTACTGCTCACCTAAAATACCTGAGGTCAAAATTGACACTGAGCTGGTGTCTGAAAAACGACATTGATATTGCGCATCAATCGTCATATCAACAACTGGCACAAATTCTTGCGGATGAATTGAAATCGACTCAACTCGACCAACTACAACCCCACCCACTTTGATTGGCGCACGCGCCTTTAACGAACCAATATTTTCAAATTTGGCTTTTAATAAATACGTTTCGCCATTACCGCTGATCCCTGCATTGGCCACTTTTAACGCCAACATTGCAAATGCAGCAATACCTAACGCAACAAAAAAACCAACTAAAATTTCCAATTTCCGTGAATTCATTTTTTATACCTTTATTAGCTGGTAAACATTACCGCTGTCAAAATAAAATCAAACCCTAAAACAGCCAAAGAAGAGTGTACTACCGTCTCTGTTGTTGCTTTACTGATCCCTTCAGAGGTCGGTATACAATCATAACCTTTATAAAGTGCTATCCATGTAACCACGATGGCAAATACAAAACTTTTGATCATGCCATTTAAAATATCTTGCTGGAATGACACCTGCGACTGCATGATTGACCAAAAACTGCCTGTATCAACGCCTAGCCAATCAACGCCAACTAAGTGAGCACCAATAATTGCAACAGCAGAAAATATTAATGCTAACAATGGCATACTGATAAAACCTGCCCAAAAGCGCGGTGCAATAATACGTTTAAGAGGATCAATCGCCATCATTTCAAGGCTAGATAACTGCTCAGTTGCTTTCATTAAACCTATTTCTGCAGTCAACGCACTCCCTGCTCGTCCAGCAAATAATAACGCGGTGACTACCGGCCCTAACTCTCGCAATAAACTCAATGCCACTAACGGCCCTAAGCTGTCTTCTGCCCCATAGCCAACCAGCACAGTGTAGCCCTGTAACGCTAACACCATACCAATAAATAAGCCCGATACCATGATAATCAATAATGACTGCGAACCAACCATATATAATTGACGAACCAGTAACGGGGTACCTTTTCTAAAGTTAGGTAAATGGCATAGCGCGCCAAACAACATTTGTGTCGAACGGCCAAGCGCCGCAAAACGACCTAATGCTTTATGGCCTAACATTTGCAAAAAATCTAACATTAGCGGCGCCCTCCCAGTAACTCTTGCTGGTAAGGTTGCGCAGGGAAATGAAATGGCACAGGGCCATCAGATAACCCTTTTAAGAACTGCTGTACAAGCGGTGACTCATGATGACGCATTTCATCTGGTGTACCGCTACCAATAACGCCTTGCTCTGCAATAATAATAACGTGATCAGCAATACTCATTACTTCGGTTACATCATGGGTGACAATTAGCGATGACAAACCAAGCACTTGGTTAAGTGACTTAATTAATTTAACCAACACCCCCATTGAAATCGGATCTTGGCCTGCAAACGGCTCATCATACATAATTAAATCAGGATCAAGTGCAATAGAACGCGCTAATGCAGCGCGACGCGCCATTCCGCCAGAGAGCTCAGAAGGCATTAAATCCTGAGCGCCACGTAGGCCAACGGCTTGTAGTTTCATGAGCACCACAAGACGGATCAAATCTTCACTGAGACGAGTGTGTTCACGCAGCGGAAAAGCGATATTGTCAAACACCGACATATCGGTAAATAATGCGCCGCTTTGGAATAACATACTCATTTTGGTACGTGCCGCATAAAGCTCTTTACGGGACATGGTAGGAATGTTGTTGCCTTCGAATAAAATAGTACCGCTATCTGGTTTTAATTGGCCACCAATTAAACGCAGCATGGTGGTTTTACCAATTCCGCTTGGTCCCATGATCGCCGTAATTTTCCCTTTAGGGACACTAAAGCTCATATTTTTATATATGCTGCGATTGCCTCGAGAAAAGCTTACATCCTTGATTTCTACTATTGGTTGCGACAAGCCGCTCTCCATTACTATTTTCACTAGTTCCCCTATTTTAAGCGTTTTTACAGCAAGATGGAAAAAACAAATCGTAAAATTTTGTAATATTCTATGTAATAACAGCCAAAACCTTACAGCAGCAGGCTTAACAGGCGCTTAAAAAAATTCTATTAAGCAAAATCAATACAACAAGTTGACCTGATTCTTTTATTTATACTTTCAGGTTCGCTTTTGTTACTATTTGCAGCCATCTCATTTTGAATAATTGGCGTAACATAATGGTGACTTCTTTTGTCATTTTAATTCTCGGGTTTGCAGCTCTTGTGTGGAGTGCAGATCGTTTTGTTTACGGTGCAGCAGCACTGGCAAAAAATTTCGGTGTCCCTACACTTATTGTTGGTTTAACCGTAGTTGCAATGGGCTCGTCAGCGCCTGAAATGATGGTCTCTGCCTCAGCGGCTCTGGCAGGTAAAACCGACACCGCAGTAGGTAATGCGGTAGGATCAAATATCACGAATATTTTGCTTGTTTTAGGTATTACCGCGCTGTTACGTCCACTTTCGGTGTCATCAATGACCCTAAAGCGTGAAATGCCGTTAGTATTATTAGTTTCGATTGCTGCTTGGTATGTGTTTTCCGATAACTACTTTTCATTTGCTGAGGGTGTTGCATTAATTATTGGCTTTGTTGTCTTTATTGCGGGTTTAATTGTTATTTCTATTCGCGCAAAAAACCAAGCTGATGACCCTTTTGTCAGCGAAGCCTGTGAGGACGTCCCAGATAACGTATCAACTAAATCAGCGTTATTTTGGCTCATTATTGGCATGATTGTGTTACCTATTAGCTCGCACTTCTTAGTTGGTTCAGCGGTTGATATTGCCAAATTCTTCGGCTTAAGTGATCTGGTTATCGGCTTAACCATTATTGCCGTTGGTACCAGCTTACCAGAGCTTGCTGCCTGTATTGCTGGAGTATTGAAAAAAGAAGATGATTTAGCACTGGGTAATATCGTCGGCTCTAATATCTTTAACATCTTAGCGGTATTGCCGCTGGCTGGTATTATCAACCCATCAATTATCGATCCATCCGCGGCAAACCGTGATGCATTAATTATGATTGGTGCCACCATAGCATTGATTGCTATGTCTTTGAGTTTTAGAGGCACAAGACGCATAAACCGCGTTGAAGGTGGCCTTTTATTGGTCGCGTTTTTAATCTATCAAGGTTATATTTTCAACCAAGTTGCTTAATGCTACTCAAAAAATGGACAACACATGACGCAGTTAAATTTTATTGAACAAGGTAAGCGGGTACTCGATATCGAGCGCCAAGCACTAACTGAGATAGCCCAATACCTAGACGAAAACTTTAATCAAGCTTGCCAGCTGATATATCAATGTCATGGCAGGATCATTGTTGTTGGCATGGGAAAATCAGGTCATATCGGTAATAAAATTGCAGCAACATTGGCAAGTACAGGTACACCTGCGTTTTTTGTTCATCCCGGTGAAGCAAGCCACGGCGATTTAGGAATGATAACCCGCGATGATGTCGTCATGCTGTTATCAAACTCTGGTGAAACCAGCGAAGTACTGAATATCATTCCAGTAATCAAACGAATTGGCGCAAAAATGATTGCCATTACTGGAAACCCTGCATCGTCAATGGCGAATTGGGCAGATGCCCATGTGTGTACAAAAGTAAGTCAAGAAGCCTGCCCATTAGGACTAGCCCCTACAGCAAGCACTACTGCAATGCTTGCAATGGGTGATGCTATGGCCGTTGCCTTGTTAGAGACCCGCGGCTTTACCGCCGACGACTTTGCATTATCGCACCCAGGTGGCAGCTTAGGTAAACGCCTACTGCTATGCTTAAAAGATATTATGCACACGGGGACTGCAACACCTATCATTAATGATAAACAATGTATTAAAGATGCATTAATTGAAATGTCAGCCAAAGGATTAGGGATGACCGCCATTGTTGATGATAGCAACCAACTTGCAGGATTATTTACTGATGGTGACTTACGCCGCATTTTAGAGCAGCGGGTTGATATTCATAGCACCTTAATCAGCGAAGTAATGACCCGCTCTTGTACTACAGCAAGCGCTGATATGTTGGCAGCAGAGGCACTCAATATTATGGAAAATAAGCGTATCAACGGCTTAATTGTGATTGACGATAATCAACACCCTATTGGTGCACTCAACATGCAAGACTTGCTCAAAGCAGGAGTTTTATAATGCAGTTTGCTGATTTATACCAGCCGCTTAGTGATGATGCCCGTAGTCGCGCGCAAAAAGTTAAACTGCTTATTTGCGACATCGATGGTGTATTTTCAGATGGCCGTATTTACTTAGGTAATCATGGTGAAGAACTCAAAGCCTTTAATACTAAAGATGGCTTTGGCATTAAAGCCTTAATCAACAGTGGCTTTGAAGTGGCAGTGATCACTGGCCGTCATTCACAGATAGTTCAGCAACGAATGACTAGCCTGACTGTAGCGCATATTTATCAAGGTCAAGAAAACAAGTTGCAAGCTTATCAACAGCTCAAAAATAAATTGCAGTTAACAGATGAGCAAATAGCCTATATAGGTGACGATGGACCAGATATGCCGGTTATGGAATTAGTCGGTTTTGCTGTAGCAGTGAATGATGCACACCCGCTCATAAAACGCATCTCGCATTATACAACCATGCTACCAGGTGGTTTTGGTGCAGTGCGTGAGCTCACTGATTTATTGATGCTTGAAAATGGTAAGTCACTAACAAGCGAAGGGACTAGCTCATGAATAGTGCGCGTTTAATATTATGCGTATTGTTCGTCGCTTGCATGGTGTGGTTGTGGTTTCCCTATTTTAATCAGCCAACAAATGCACCACAAAACCAAGAAGATATAATAGCAAAACCCGATTACACTGCCGTAGCATTAAAACAAACAGCATTTGATGAACAAGGTAAAATTAGCCACAAAGTAACCGCTGCAAAAATGGAGCTCTATCAACAGTTAGGCTTCACTTACTTTGAGCAACCTATTTTTACTTTATATAATCAACAACAAACGTGGCAAATTAATGCAAACGAAGCCACTTTATATGAAAACCATCAATTAATTTTAGAAGGCAATGTGGTGGCTAAAAACCTGACCAACAATGCCATGATTGAGCACATCAATGCAGATAACATTCAGGTTGATATTGAACTACAAACCATGAGCTCTGAACAACCTGTAGAATTGATTGGGCCAAATTTAAAGATCACTGGGCGCGGCCTCAATGCCGACTTAAAAGCCGAAGTGGTAGAACTAATTAACCATACGCGAACCATATATTATGACCAATAAATTTGCTCACTTGCTTGTTATACCAAGCTTATTCATGGCCTTTGCAAGCTTTGCTGAGACTAATTTACCACCTGCGGACCAAGTATCGATCAGTGCAGACAAACAACTTGCCCAGTTAAAAGATAACATCGGTATTTTTGAAAACAACGTTGAAATTATTCATGGTAACCGCCGTATTAAAGCTGATCGCCTTGAAGTACACAAACGTGAAGACTTAGGCGACAATAAACAACTGCTTGTAGCCACAGGAAGTCCAGCTTATTTTGAAGAAAAACAAGCTGATGGCACAATTATGAGCGCCAGCGCTAAAGAGGTTCGTTACGACGTTGCCAAGCGCTACTTAACCTTAATTGGCGATGCGCAGGTTACTCAAGCAGGGCAAAAAATTAATGCTAAAAGCATTACCTACGACATGGACCAACAGCTTATCAGCGCCGAAAAAGGCGAAAGCTCAAATGATCGCGTGCACACTATTTTAGTACCGGTAAGTAACAAAAAAGACAAATCTAAAGGCCAGCCATGAGTACATTAAAAGCTGAATTTTTAGCTAAAAGCTACAAAGGTCGCCAAGTTGTCAAAAGTGTAGGCTTAGAAGTTACCGCCGGCAGCATTGTTGGCTTACTGGGCCCAAATGGTGCGGGTAAAACCACAACCTTTTATATGATTGTAGGCTTAGTGCCTAGCGACAAAGGCAAGATCAGTATAGATGACAACGACATCACCTTACTGCCAATGCATAGTCGCGCTCGCTTGGGGATTGGTTACTTACCGCAAGAGTCATCAATTTTTCGTAAATTGACTGTTTATCAAAATTTGATGGCTATTTTAGAGACCCGAAAAGACCTTAAAAAACAAGCAAGAGAAGAAGCTCTTGACAGCTTACTTGATGAATTTAGCATTCAACATATTCGCGACAGCCAAGGTATGGCCCTATCTGGCGGTGAACGTCGTCGTGTTGAAATTGCCCGTGCATTAGCCGCAGACCCAAAATTTATCTTGTTAGATGAGCCTTTTGCTGGTGTTGATCCAATTTCAGTGTTAGATATAAAGAAGATTATTGAACACCTTAAAAACCGTGGTATTGGCGTGCTTATCACCGACCATAATGTACGAGAAACTCTTGATGTTTGTGAAAAAGCCTACATAGTTTCTCATGGGGAGTTAATTGCATCAGGCACACCTGAGCATGTACTCGCCGACCAAACAGTTCGCGATGTTTACCTAGGTGAGCAATTTAGGCTATAAAGCCACACTTGGCTAAGCATCTGCTAAACTTAACAATGACAACAATAAAAGGATTGTTAGAGATACATGAGGCAATCACTCCAGCTGCGCATGGGCCAGCAACTTACAATGACACCGCAACTGCAACAAGCTATCCGCTTATTGCAGCTCAGCACATTGGATCTGCAGCAAGAAATTCAAGAAGCGTTAGATAGCAATCCGTTACTAGAGCTAGAAGAGCATGAGTATTCAGACGACACGGCGGGCAAGAATGAGCAAAAGCAAGATAACGACGACTTAACCGTTAGCGCCTCAGCAGATGACAAGCCCAGCGAATACGAACAAGAAAGCAGCGAAGCACTCACCAAAGAAACACTCAGTGATGAAATGGCGATGGATGTCACATGGGATGAGTACATGAGCGCTGCACCAAATAGCTCAGCAGGCCCAATGCCAGAGGACGAATCTATATATCAAGGCGCCTCAACAGAAACCTTGCATGAATATTTAATGTGGCAGCTACAGCTAACTCCATTTAGCCCTACAGATGAAGCAATAGCCATTGCAATTGTTGAGGCCATTGATGACTCAGGTATTTTAACGCTTAGCTGTGAAGACATTGTAGAGAGCTTAAATCAAGGCAACAACGAAGAAGAAATCGAACTTGACGAAGTACAAGCGGTTTTAAAACGTATCCAATTATTTGACCCTGTAGGCATCGCGGCTCGCAGTCTACAAGAGTGTTTATGTATTCAGCTAAATCAATTTGATCCGGCAACCCCTTGGATTAATGAGACAAAAATGATTTTAACTGATCATATCGATTTATTAGCTAGTCGCGACTATCGCACTTTGATGAAAAAGACTAAGCTTAAGGAAGATGAACTAAAAGAAGTGATGACTCTGATCCACAGCCTAAATCCAAAGCCTGCGGATACCATAGTACGAGAAGAGTCAGAATACGTTATTCCTGACGTATCAGTGAAAAAAATTAAAGGCCGCTGGGTGGTTGAACTTAATCCAGACAGCATGCCAAAAATCAGAGTGAACAGCCAATATGCAGCTATGTCGCGCTCAGTAAAGTCGAGCACTGATAGTCAGTTTATTCGTTCGCATCTGCAAGAAGCTAAATGGTTTATAAAAAGCCTAGAAAGTCGCAATGACACATTGCTCAAAGTAACCAATTGCATCGTAAAACAGCAGCAAGGTTTCTTTGAACATGGCCCTGAAGCCATGCGACCTATGGTACTCAATGACGTTGCTGAAATGGTAGAGATGCATGAGTCAACAATTTCTCGTGTAACTACCCAAAAATACATGCATACCCCGCGTGGTATTTTTGAGTTAAAGTATTTTTTCTCAAGCCATGTTAGCACTGAAAATGGCGGCGAATGCTCATCGACAGCTATTCGCGCACTAATCAAAAAACTGATTAGCGCAGAAAACTCAGCGAAACCATTGAGTGATAGTAAAATTGCAGATATATTGGCAGAGCAAGGTATCAAAGTAGCTAGACGGACTATTGCAAAATACCGCGAGTCACTGGCTATTCCACCGTCAAATCAAAGAAAGAGTTTGATTTAAGGCGTAAAATCAAAAAAGGAAAATGCTTATGCAACTAAATTTAACTGGTCGTCACGTAGAAATTACTGATTCATTAAGAGACTATGTAAACAATAAGTTTGCGAAGCTTGAGAGGCATTTTGATCACATCAACAATGTCCATGTTATTCTTGACGTAGAAAAGCTAAGCCAAAAAGCAGAAGCCACCATCCATGTCAGTGGTGCTGAGTTATTTGCTTCAACTGAACATCAAGACATGTATGCAGCCATTGACGGACTAATCGACAAGCTCGACCGTCAAGTAATCAAACACAAAGAGAAGCACGCTCGACACTAACACTATGAAATTAAGCTCACTTATTTGCCAGGACTGCAGTAAAACTGCGGTCCTTTTTAATAGCAAAAAACGGATCATTGAATTTATCAGCCAATTGGCTCATGAACAACTTCCTCAGCTATCACAACAAGAAATCCTCGATGCATTACTCGCTAGAGAAAAACTAGGTAGTACTGGTATTGGTCGTGGCATTGCCATTCCTCATGGTCGAATGAGTGGTATTGAAAATCCACTAGCAATCATTTTAGTGAGCGAAACGCCTATTAATTTTGACGCAATTGATAATCGCCCTGTGGATCTGTTTGTCGCTCTCATCGTACCAGAGGGTGATAGTCAACTTCATTTAAAGACGTTAGCCACAATTGCTGATAAACTTAACGACAAAGATTTTTGTAAACAACTACGTAGCGCGAAAACAGATCAAGATTTATATCACGTTATTGTTGAGCAATCGTAAGTCATACCTCTTGCGTTAGTGATCTATTATGGCGGTACAAAGTAGTTCAATAACAAGGAAAAATTATGACAGGTAGTTATTCTGTACACATAATTTTTAATAACGTTAATGAGTTATTTAACCAGCTAGAGTGATCATGTTTTTAATAAAATTGCTATTAAGTGAAGGAGAGTTTACATGGAGTTAATCATCATCAGTGGGCGCTCTGGCTCAGGTAAATCGGTTGCCCTGCGTGTAGTTGAAGATCTTGGTTATTATTGTGTCGATAATATCCCTGTAAACTTACTGCCTTCATTAGTTCGTAGTGTCTCTGATAATTACGACAAAATTGCTGTTAGTATTGATGTTCGTAACTTACCCAAAGAACAAGAAGAATTTAACGACATTCTTGAGTACTTACCCGGCTTTGCCAATCCAACATTATTTTATTTAGATTGTGATGATCAAACACTGATCAAACGTTTTTCTGAAACGCGCCGTTTGCATCCACTTTCTTTAGATTCATTGCCGCTTGATTTAGCCATCAAACAAGAAAAAGTATTACTTGATGTGTTAACAACACGTGCTGACTTTATGTTAGATACCACTGATCTAAGTGTCCATCAACTTGCCGAGACGATTCGCGAAAAGATTTTAGGTAAAAAAGATAAAAAGCTAATTATCACCTTTGAATCGTTTGGCTTTAAACATGGTATTCCAAAAGAAGCGGATTATGTATTTGACGCGCGCTTTTTACCTAACCCGCATTGGGAGCCTGAGCTAAAGCCACTGACAGGTCTTGATCAACCAGTTAAAGATTACTTAGCCAGCCACAGTATTGTGCAAAAATTCACTTGGCAGATCCAAACCTTTGTACAAACCTGGTTACCGCACTTAGAACGTAATAACCGCAGTTATTTAACCATTGCAATCGGCTGCACAGGTGGCCAACATCGTTCGGTTTATTTAGCGCAAACCATTGGCGAAAGCTTTTCAATGAGCCACAGCAATGTAAAAATTCGCCATCGCGAGCAAGAATAACAACCACTGTTACAGTAAGGAATGTGGATGCGCTTAGAAGATACATTTTTAATAAAAAACAAACTTGGATTACATGCCCGCGCAGCCAGTGTATTAGCACAGTTAGCCGTGCAGTTTGATGCCAGTATCACACTTCACCAAGATGACAAACAAGCCGCTGGCGACAGTGTTCTAGGCCTAATGTTATTAGAAAGCAGCCAAGGTAAAGAAGTTAAAGTTGTGTGTGAAGGGCCCGATGCCGAACTCGCACTTGCTGCTATTGGAGAGCTGATTGCGCACCGCTTTAACGAGCAAGAATAGTCCATAGTCAGCACAATAAAATTACGTTAAACTTAATAAGCTACTGGTCAACGCAACCAGTGTAATTATCAAAGTTTCATCCCACCAATTAAATGTATTTATTATTTAAGGACGCCAATGCCAGAAGCTTTTGAACAAGATTACCCACTACAACAACTAAAGCAAGTGACCAAGTCACTTAACAGTGGTCAATTTGTTCAAGTAAGGCGTATGTTGGCAAAAACAGCTCCCTGTGACACAGCTTTACTACTAGAATCATCGCCGCATAAAATTCGTACCTTGCTCTGGCAACTGGTAGATCCAGATGTACAAGGTGATGTACTCGAAGAGCTTTCTGAAGATGTTCGCCTAGGGATCATTGCCCAAATGGCGCCAGAGCATATTGCTGCGGCGACCGAAGACATGAGTCACGATGACTTAGGGGAAGTATTACGTAGCTTACCTGACACAGTCTACCAAGACGTTGTCAGCGCCATGGATAGCCAAGACCGTGAGCGGGCAACTCAAGCGCTTTCCTATCAAGAGCGCTCAGCTGGCGCATTGATGAATACCGATACGGTCACTATTCGTCCCGATGTCACTATTGACGTGGTACTGCGCTACTTACGCTTACGTGGCGAACTGCCTGAAGGCACTGATGACCTTTATGTGGTTGATAAACACAACTGCTTTTTAGGCGCAATGTCGCTCACCACGCTACTCACCAACTCGCCGGATAAAGTTATTCGCGAATTAATGGACGAAGATTGTGAATCAATCCCTATTTCCATGGATGAAAGTGAAGTAGCCCAATTGTTCGAACGCCATAACTGGATATCTGCACCTGTTGTTGATGATAACGACCACCTGCTGGGCCGGATCACCATCGATGATATCGTTGACGTTATCCGTGAAGATGCAGAGCACAGCTTATTGAGCTTAGCGGGTCTTGACGACGAAGAAGATACCTTCGCCCCAGTATTAAAAAGTTCGAAAAAGCGCTCAGTATGGCTTGGCGTTAACTTATTAACCGCGTTGCTCGCTGCAATTGTAGCAAGCTTCTTTGAAAACACCTTAGCGATTCTACCGATCCTAGCTGTACTCAACGGGATTGTGCCCTCAATGGGTGGCGTAGCTGGTAGCCAAACACTTACTCTAGTGATCCGTGGTATCGCTGTAGGTCATATTAACCAAACTAACCAACGCTTTTTACTAATGAAAGAGCTCGCGATCGGCGCTATAAACGGCATGGTATGGTCAATTTTAATAGCAGGTGTAGTCGCACTATGGCAGTGGGACTTTAAACTCGGCGGCGTACTCGCCTTTGCCATGTTTATGAATTTAGTCGCAGCAGGCGTCGCCGGCGCAAGTATCCCACTACTGTTAAAGAAAATGAAAATAGACCCTGCACTAGCTGGTAGTGTAGTGTTGACTACTGTAACTGATATTGTAGGCATTTTTGCCTTTCTCGGCACCGCAACTTGGTTGTTAGTCTAGATAGGAATAGAGGTTCTAGAAGCTAGGTTTTAGGCCCTAGTATCTAGTCGCTTCCCTAGAACCTAGCGCCTTTTAAGCGCGGCATAAAGCCGCGCCTACAATAAACCCAAACATCGGTGCAAACCTGTAGCCGCGAGCTTACCTCGCGCAGGTTTATACTCACCACCGAAAATAAAAGTCACGGGCTACGCATCCTAGCACCTTTTACTTTACACCTTCGCGGCTAAAGCCAGCTCCGACAAAAACCACTTTTTACACAAAGAGAAGACAATGAGAGTAAATGAGAAGACATACCCATTTATATCTTTCTCTTAAGCGCAGCGCCTCTTAACCTCTTTGTGAATAAATCACTTAAATCTTTCTCTCGGGATACCCGAGCCTACAAACAATTTTTACCACAAAGAGCAGCGAGGCGCTTCGCTACACAGAGAAAAAGCAGCGGGTAACGGCTGCGGGCTACGAATCCTAGCCCCTAGTCACTTCCCTAAAGCCTAGCGCCTTTTAATAACTTTTACCTTACACCTTTAGTGGCTAAAGCCGACCGCTTATAGCTTATATGATACTAATTTAGTTTTGAGATATTCTATGGGAAGGTTATAAGTGCATGCTCTGCGTTTAAAAGTAGCATGCACTTATAATTTTTCGGTATTTAACATCCTAGTAAATTCCTTATAATTTAAAGCCCGCTCCTTGTTGCTTTGGCTTCACTCCTTGTTGCCTTATCCATTAACTGCTTCCATTGCTGTGCCGTCCACAGTGGCGTAACACTGACTGTTCTTCCTTGTTGGTTTTTCCTTAATATGTTGTCCATAATATTTCTCCTTGCCATAAGGCTGCCCATCCTTGTTTTATTGAACATTGCGCGCTTAACGCCTAGCAATTATATAAATTGCATGAATTAAGCCTGGAATATACCCCAGCAATGTTAACAAAATATTAATCCAAAACTGTATCCCTAAGCCCACTTGTAAAAAAACACCCAGTGGCGGGATCAATACTGAAAATATAATACGAATTAAGTCCATATTGTTTACTCCATAAGAAAGCCCAGCCTAGCTGGGCATTCTTGACTTATAGATTATTCAGCGACGATTGTTAACTCATCAATCACATCACGAACATCTTCAGCATTTTTGGCAATTTTCACCGCAAGCTGTTTTTCAGCTTCAGATTCAACAGTACCTTTGAGTGTAACTACACCTTTATCGGTATCAACGTCGATATCAGTACCACCTACTTCAGAGTTGAACAAGAAACGAGTTGTGATAACAGTACTGATTTTAGCGTCAGTTAAGTCACTTTCAGTGCTATCAGATTTCATTTTCTTGTTTTTGGCTTCGACATTTTTAACAACCGTTAATTCGTTATCAACATCAGTTACGCCATCAAGGCTTAATACAAGCTCTTCGGCTAGCTCTTTATCAAGCTCACTTTCAACTTTACCAGTGAGTACAACTTTGCCATTTTTTACATCAGTGTTAATGTCAAAATTGTTTAAGTTAGTGTTCATTAGAAGAACTGTTTCTGCCTTACCATCAATCCAAGCATCTTTACTTTCATTTTCCCAGCTACTTGCTTGAGCACCCATTGCTGTTGTACCAAGAACTAACGCTGCAATAATAGATTTGTTAAATGTTTTCATAATCTTTCTCCTTTTGATTAAAGACAATATGATTAATGCGAACATCAGGCCAACATTTAAAACAATAAAAATCAGAGTGTTACAGAATAAATGTGACAACAGTGTGTTTTGTCTTGGTAATAATTTACCGACTATTCGGTAATTTATTCTGGTCGTTGCAAAATTAACTATTTAATAACATTATTCGTTAATCTGTCGTTAATATAACGAACCATTTTAGTTTCATAAAATCTAACAGATTGATTTTTATTGCAATTAATAATGGCCTAAGCCTTGCTTAGTTATAGTTGAACTTAGTAATAGTACATATACAGCAACTGCTTCACTAAAAAGGAATACACCATGCCTGTAAAACTAGAAGATCGCCCAATTGAGCAAGTGCGTGAACAAGTTATTGATCAATTAATTTATAACTACAGCCATGCGGTTATTTCAGCAGAGGCTTTTGAGCGCCGATTAGACCAAGCGATGGAAGCTAAAGATAACCAAACCTTAATTGATTTGGTAAGTGACCTTGAACTAACAACTGATAGTAGCTATCAATCTGAAAAAAGAGCACAGTTTAGCCCAAATTACAGTAATAAAAACAACGATGAAGCATTGCACCTACGCAGCATATTGGGATCAAATGAGCGCAGTGGTCAATGGGTCGTACCCAAAGAAATTCACCTAACTAACCTGCTAGGTTCGATTGAACTTGATTTTACTGATGCCATATTCCAGCATCAAAATATCACCCTCTATGTTAATTGCTTGCTTGGTAGTGACCAAATTTATGTTCCAGAGCACGTTAATGTTGTATCAAAACTATTTAGTATTATTGGCAGTGTTGAAAATACATCTGTGTCACTGAACAAGCAGCAAGGACCAACTATTACTATCGAAGGTAAAGTGTTGCTTGGCTCGGTAGAAATTAAAATCAAGCGAACCATTAAAGAAAAGTTTATCTCCTTCGCCAACAGCCTCAAAACCAGCTGGCAAGATATGAATAAGCGCTCGTAAAGCCGATAAAGCGGCCAGCTATCTACACGCTAGCCGCGAGTTACTTAATCGCTTTATAAATCATTATTACGCTCACTGGGAATGTCACTTAGGTACTCCACAAACTCAATTTCAAATCCAGCCGGATCGATAAAATAAACATTTTTACGAAAAGGGTTTTCCGCGCCACGCTTATCAATACGGTAACCCGCACTTTCTAAACGCGAAATAACCGCTGCAATATTATTTGTAACATATGCAAAATGCGCTAAACCAATTTGATGGCCCGTTAAATCCCGATTACGTTGTTCACCATTATCACTTAGTGCCAAATACTGTCGGTCATCACCAAAGTGCAACCATTTTCGCGGTTTTCCATGCCACGCCCCTTCACCTTGGCTTCTTATAGACCAATGTGGAAAAGCGGCTTTATAAAAATGCAGCATAGCTTCAACATCATCAACAACTAAATTCACGTGCTCTAAATACATAATAAAATTCCTTTATTTGAGTAATTAAAGGCACAATAAAACCTCAAGCAAAGTTGAGGTAAAGTGTTTTTTATGAAAAATGAAATAATAAAAATGGGGGGTCTAGGTTAACAGCATGACGTAGGAAATGGCTTTAGCCATGAATCTTCACACCGCGCGGCATAAAGCCGCGCCTATAAACATTTTGCACAAAGAGAAAACAATGAGGGGAAATGAGAAACCAAAAAATTAATATTTTACTTTTTCGGGCTAAAGCCCGACCTACAAAAGCATATTCCCTAGCATCTTTAACCTTTCCCGCTGATGCGCGGCATAAAGCCGCGCCTATAAACATTTTTACACAAAGAGAAAACAATGAGAGGAAATGAGAAACCAAAAAATTAATATTTTACTTTTTCGGGCTAAAGCCCGACCTACAAAAGCATATTCCCTAGCATCTTTAACCTTTCCCGCTGATGCGCGGCATAAAGCCGCGCCTACGCAAATTCAGGCACCGAGCAAAACTTATTGCTTAAAACTTAGGACTTATAGCTTAAAAAATTATGACTTAAAGCTTTAACCTAACTTCCCGCTATTTGCATTTGCTCAACCAATACAGAGCCGGTTTGAATACCGCCACGACGCTCTATGTCGCCACCTATACCGCTAATACCTTTAAACATATCTTGCAGTTTACCTGCAATGGTTATTTCACTTACAGGGTATTGTATTTCACCATTTTCAACCCAAAAACCAGCGGCGCCACGCGAGTAATCACCTGTTACGGTATTAACTCCTTGGCCCATTAATTCAGTCACTAATAAGCCAGTGCCCATGGTTTTTAACAAGGCCGCTAAGTCAGCATGGGTTTGTTCAACTAGCCAATTATGAATACCACCTGCATGACCGGTAGGTGTCATATTCATCTTACGCGCTGCGTAGCTTGCTAATAAGTAAGTTTGTAGCTCACCGCCTTGAATGATTTCGCGGTCAATTGTTTTTACCCCTTCACTATCAAATGGTGAAGACGCTAGGCCTTTTAATATATGCGGACGTTCTGAAATATTAACGCAGTTATTGAACACTTGTGTGCCAAGGCTATCAAGTAAGAAACTCGACTTTCGGTATAATGCACCACCACCAATTGCCGACACAAGGTGACCAAATAATGAGTTAGCAATATCGGCACGAAAAACCACTGGTACTTTCATGGTGCCTAATTTTTGGCTGTTAAGTTTTGCTAATGTTTCATGAGCGGCTTCAAGCCCAACCGCTGCGGCACTATTCAAACCAGCTTGGTCACGCGCGACCGTGTAGGCTGAATCTCGTTGCATTTGCTCGCCATCTTTACCAATCACCATGGTACTAATACTATGGCGCGTACGCGGATAACCGGTAATTAAGCCGTGGCTATTACCATACACTCGTAGACCTTGGTGTGATGAAAAACTCGCGCCATCTGAATTAACAATACGCGCATCAGCGTTTAGTGCAGCCTGCTCAGCAGTATGGCACAGCTCAATTCCCTGTTCAGGACTAACATCCCACGGATGATATAAATCTAAATCAAGTGGAGCAAACTCAAGAAGTGCCTTATCAGCAACACCATTATGCGGATCATCTGAGGTAAATTTAGCAATATCAATGGCTTTTTCGACCACTGTACGCAATGTTTTTGGGCTTAAGTCAGCCGTTGATGCTGAACCTTTATGATTACCAACATAAACGCTGATCCCCAATCCACCATCCTGATTAAACTCGATGGTTTCAACTTCCCCCATGCGTGTGCTTACCGATAAACCTGATGTGCTCGACATAGCAGCTTCAGCGCCTGTGGCGCCAAGTTTTTTAGCGTGTTCTAAAACTTCTGCAACGGCATCTTTAATTTGAGAAATTTGAGTATAAATAGGATCTTGCTGTTGGCTTTTCATCTTTTTAGTCCTGAGCTTAGAGCGTTTTACGGGCGCAATCATAATACTTAAATGCTAACACACTCACCGCATTGCATCAGCTAATATTAATCATTAAAAGAATCACGTATAATGACCGCAGTTAACGTTATCATATGAGTACCCCATGGCGAAGAAAAAAGGCAAGCCTGCTGAAATTGAAGAAGAAATTATCTATATATCAAAAAGTGAACTAAAGCGCGAAGCGCAAGAGTTTCATCAGTTAGGTTCAGAAATTGCCAAAATGGGGAAAAAACAGCGTGAACGCTTACCCTTAAATGATGATTTAAAAGAAGCCATGGTAGTCGCAGATAAAATCAGCAACAAAAGTGATGCGTATCGTCGTCATTTAAATTACATAGCTAAAACATTACGTACTGTTGAAAATATCGAAGAGATCAAAGCTATCATCGATATTATGCTCAATAAAAACAACCAAGCAGAGGTTTTGATTAAAAAAATTGAGCAGTTACGCGAAGACTTAATTACGCAAGGTGATGATTTAGTTAATCAAACGATTGAAGAGCACCCTGTTATTGAGCGTCAAAAGCTACGTCAATTAGTACGCAATGCCGCAAAAGAAGTAAAAGCTGAAAAACCAGCCAAAAGCTACAAAGAGTTATTTCAGTACCTTAAGGAAAGCATCATGCGCTAAACTACATTTAGCGCTGAGTTGCCTATAAAACCCCTTTATAGGCAATTACTTATTAACTGTTATAGCAGTTATATTTCCTCACATAGGTTAGAATTTTTTGAACGCGGGATATGGCTTAACAAGACTCTTTTATTTTTTCTATAATCTCTACATTTGCAGCAGGGAAGTTATATTCATCTAACTGCTCAATAGCAACCCAAGAGCTTTGCTGGCCTTCTGCGCCATGAGCCTGGCCGCTGAAGTCAGTCACTAAATGCACATCGAGTTTTACGCATTTATCGCCGTAATCATGCTCAATCACCATCAATTCACTTGAGCTATTAATTGTTAAACCAACTTCTTCTTGAAGCTCACGTTGCAGTGCTGCAAAAACGGTTTCGCCATCTTCCACTTTACCACCTGGAAACTCCCATAAACCACCTTGGTGTTTATCATCTGGACGCTTACAGATAAATAAAGTGTTACCCGCTTTGATAACCCCCACCGCTACATGCACAATTTCTTTAGTCATTATCATCTTACCTTTATTATTAATCTACACCGCCAAAAAACCGCGTGGCATAAAGCACGGGCTACGAGTTACGGGTTACGGGCTACGAGTTACGGGCTGCGAGTTACGGGCTATGAAAACACCTGGCTCCTAGTCACTTCCCAAGACCCTAACCTTTAACCTTTTAACTTTTACCTTTCTCCTCTAAAGCGCAGCGCCTCTTTACTTCTTTGTGAATAATTCACTTAAACCTTTTGCGCGGCATAAAGCCGCGCCTACAATAAACCCAAACACCGGTGTAAACCCGTAGGCGCGAGTTTACCTCGCGCAGGTTTATGCCCCTCTAGAAGAAAAAGCCACGGGCGGCGGGTGACGAGTTTCGGGCTATGAAGCCTAGCTCCTAGTTTTTAATGATTGTAGGAGAGCGCTTTAGCGCCGATAAGCTTTATCACATAACCAAAAACAATCACGGCTAAAGCCTGTTCCCACAAAAGCCAAGACACCTAACCCCTAGTCACTTCCCTAGAACCTAGCGCCTTTCACCTTTCCCTGTTCCCCTTAATTTAAAACAAAAAAAGCGACGTAGGCGTCGCTTTTTCAGTACTCAAACAGGTTATTTTAACTTACCACAACACTGCTTAAACTTTTGACCTGAGCCACAAGGGCATGGTTCATTACGGCCAACTTTAGGTTCCGCGCGAGCGCTAACTACAGCGCCCTGTGGTGTCTCACCACCTACGTGCTCAACTTCTTCATGCTGATATTCACGAGGGGCATTTTCACTCTTACGGTGTTGCTCTTCTACTTTTTCAACATCTTCTTCAGCACGTACTTGCACTTTACTTAAAATGCTCACTACATCGATTTTAAGGTTCTCAAGCATTTCTGAGAACAATTCAAACGACTCACGCTTGTACTCTTGCTTAGGATTCTTTTGTGCGTAACCACGTAAATGAATACCTTGACGTAAATGATCCATTGCCGCCAGGTGGTCTTTCCAATGTTGATCTAAGCTTTGTAGCATGATCGCCTTTTCAAATTGACGAAGTACTGACTCACCAACTTGTTGCTCTTTCTCTTTATAAGCTTGCTCGACCGCTTCTTCGATACGCTCACGTAATTTTTCTTCGTAAAGCTTGTTATCGTCAGCTAGCCACTGTGCAATTGGTAACTCGATTAAGAAATCTTGCTTTAAACGCTCTTCAAGGCCAGGAATATCCCACATTTCAGCTAAACTTTGCGGCGCGATATATTGGTCAATAGTATTGCCTAATACGTCACCACGAATAACCGAGATAGTCTCTGAAATATCGCCTTCCTCAAGTAACTCGTTACGTTGTGAGTAAACAACACGACGTTGATCATTTGCCACATCATCGTACTCAAGTAATTGTTTACGAACATCAAAGTTACGCGCTTCAACTTTACGTTGTGCATTTTCAATGGCGCGGTTAACCCACGGATGCTCAATCGCTTCACCACGTTGCATACCGAGTTTACGCATCATATTGGTCATGCGTTCACCTGCGAAAATACGCATTAATGCATCATCCATTGATAAGTAAAAACGGCTTGAACCCGCATCACCTTGACGACCAGAACGACCACGTAGCTGGTTATCAATACGACGTGATTCATGACGTTCCGTACCAATAATATGTAAACCACCAGCCGCAATTACAGCATCATGTCGAACTTGCCATGCGTCTTTAATTGCCTTAATTTGCTCATCAGTTGGGTTGTCTAGTTTTTCAACTTCGCTTTGCCAATTACCACCTAATACGATATCGGTACCACGACCAGCCATGTTAGTGGCAATCGTAACGGTACCTGGTAAACCAGCATCGGCGACTATGTCAGCTTCCTGCGCATGGAATTTAGCATTTAGGACATTATGCTTAATTTTTTCTTTACGTAAAAACTGTGATAAATACTCTGAGCTTTCAATTGAAATAGTCCCCACCAATACTGGTTGGCCGCGCTCTTGGCAATCTTTAATATCAACTAAAATTGCTTCGTATTTCTCTTCCTGCGTTAGATAAACTAAATCAGCACGATCCTCACGGATCATCGGCTTATTCGTTGGCATTACAACGGTGTCTAGGCCGTAGATTGACTGGAACTCAAATGCTTCAGTGTCAGCAGTACCTGTCATACCTGCAAGCGTGTCGTAAATACGGAAGTAGTTTTGGAAGGTAATTGACGCTAACGTTTGGTTTTCGTTTTGAATTTTCACACCTTCTTTTGCTTCTACAGCTTGGTGTAAACCTTCAGACCAACGACGTCCTTCCATAGTCCGGCCAGTGTGCTCATCAACAATGATTACTTCGTTTTCTTTTACTACGTAATCAATGTCTTTTTGATACAACTTATGAGCACGTAATGCCGCATAAATATGGCTTAATAGCGTAATACTTGCAGCAGAATAAAGCGAATCACCTTCTTCAATCAAGCCACGCTCGATTAGCAATTCTTCCACCTTGATTTGGCCGCGCTCAGTTAAGTGAACTTGCTTGGCTTTTTCATCAATGGTGAAATCGCCATCACCTTCAACCCCTTCTTCGTCTTCTTTCTCTTGCAATTCAAGAAGCGGGACTATGGTATTAATTTCAGCATATAACTGCGAGCTGTCTTCTGCAGGACCTGAAATGATCAATGGTGTACGTGCTTCATCAATTAAAATTGAGTCAACTTCATCGACTACCGCATAGTAAAGTGGGCGTTGAACACGCTCGTTAATGCTAAACGCCATGTTGTCACGTAGGTAATCAAAACCAAATTCGTTATTAGTACCGTAGGTGATATCTGCTGCGTAGGCTTCTTTTTTCTGTTGCGGCATCATACCAGGCACGTTACAGCCAACCGTTAACCCTAAAAACTCAAATAATGGTCGGTTAGTCTCAGCATCACGCTTAGCAAGGTAATCATTCACGGTAATAACGTGAACCCCTTTACCCGTGATACCGCGTAGGTATGCCGGTAAGCTTGCGGTAAGAGTTTTACCTTCACCAGTACGCATTTCTGCGATGCGGCCTTGGTGTAACACCATGCCGCCTAGTAACTGTACGTCAAAGTGGCGCATACCATTAACACGTTTCGATGCTTCACGTACCACTGCAAATGCTTCTGGTAAAATGTCATCAAGGCTTTGCCCGTTATCGTAACGCTCTCTAAACTCTGCTGTTTTGGCTTTTAAGTCTTCATCTGAAAGCGCTTCAAGTTGCGTTTCAAGTGCGTTGATCAGCGCGACCGTCTTTCTTAAATTTTTAATAGTGCGGTCATTGCGACTACCAAAAATCTTGGTAAATAAATTAGATATCATGATAAAACCGTTACAATGTATTCTTTGCTAGCCGATTATCAGCTAACCCATTTTTATAATTACTAATTAATAGATTACTCATTTGAGCACATATTAATTAGCAATTTCGAGAAACGTTGCCAAATGCAGCGTTCAATACGTGCGCTACTATACCAGACTATGCGAAACATCAAACCATCGCGTAGTTAAGATATGCGTTTTCTGCAAGAAAATTTACAATAACTCGTAAACATAACTTTAATAAAAGCGATGAAACGACATTAACTCTGAAGATATGGAGGTAGATAAAATAAAATCAAGAGGTGAAAAAAACTTAGGTTCTAGCGCCAAAACCTTTATTTCTTACCATGCCTTGCCAATCGTTCAAGCTTTTCTTTTAGTGATGGCGGTGCATCTGCGGCGATAGCAGTAAGGTAATCTGCTGTTTGCTCACTCATAGCAAGTTTTTTAGCGGGCATAGCGTTTGCGGTTTTTGTAGCATTGTTTGGTGTCAAACGCTGGCTTGCTTGTGGGTTAGCAGTAATTTTGATCTGCCCAAGCTCAGCCATTCCTGCACCGCGAAAGTGCGACAGCATATCCATTTTTAAGTAATTTAACCGTAAAGCAATTGGAGCAGAGACGGCTTCAATCATTAAAGTGCCATCTCGATAATTACTTACCCGACATTTAGCACTTAAATTAGGCCCTAAAAATTCGCTTAATAAGCTCTGCTGTTTATCCAGCGCTTGGCTTTTACCCGCATACGACGACAACCGGCCACTGAGACCTGCCATAATATCGTTTAACGGTTTTGGCGCAAACCTATCTTTAGCCATGAAAAACACCAAATTACATCGAGAGATCAATTCTAGATGAATAGCAAAGTTAAAGCTACCAGGGAAAAGAAAGAGATTAGATTTTAGATTTTAGATTCAAGATTCAAGATTCAAGATTCAAGGTTAACATCGTAACGTAGGAAATGGCTTTAGCCATGAATCTTTACACCGCGCGGCATAAAGCCGCGCCTACAATAACCCAAACACCGGTGCAAACCCGTAGGCGCGAGTTTACCTCGCGCAGGTTTATGTTCACCCCTAGAAGAAAAGCCACGGGCTGCGGGCTATGGATCCTAGCCCCTAGTCACTTCCCTAGAACCTCGTCCCTTCCCCCTTTAATTTTTAACCCACAATCCCCAACGGCTTGGCATTTTGCCACGCGCCACGGGTAAAATCAGGAATATCAATCGATGCGCTGCGGTTACTCACTGACTCTGCTGAAAGCGGTGATATTACAGACCACGCAGCGCCATCGTATACATCTTGATCGAGCGCTTCGCCATTGCGTAAACAATAAATCATTCGCCAAAACATTAAAAAGTCCATGCCACCATGGCCGCCGTTACGCTGCGCTTCTTCACCCATTTTTATCCACAAGGGATGGTCGTACTTTTTATACCAATCAGCCATTTCGTAATCCCACTCATGGAAGCTTTTTGAGCCACCGTCTTCTAGTGCAATACGATTTGGGAACCCAGCAAATACCCCATTAGTGCCCTGAATTAAATTATGGCGAGAGTAAGGTCGAGGCGTAGTTGTATCATGCTGCACCATAATACTGCGACCTTTAACGGTTTTGATTAGCGTCGTGTTCATATCACCAGCAATATAATTAAGTTGATTACGCTGATGATCGGCTGGAAACTCTTTTTTTGCATAAGCGCTGCGCCCCAAAGCAGGTGAGCTCATTGAGGTCAAAAAGTCAAAACGGTCACCGCGATTGATATTCATATACTGCGACACAGGCCCTAAGCCATGAGTAGGATACAAGTTACCATCTCGTTTTGCATGCCAAGCGGTACGCCAAGAGCCGGTTTTATGCTCAATCTCTTTCATTTGCCAGCGTAATTCATGAATATACGCCGCTTCGCCATGCAGTAATTCACCAAATACACCTTGGCGAACCATATTCAAAACCATTAGCTCATCACGACCATAATTGACGTTTTCCATCATCATGCAGTTCTTTTGGGTGCGCTCTGCGGTATCAACAATTTGCCACATTTCTGCAACGGTTAATGCTAGCGGCACTTCAACAAACGCATGTTTACCGCTATTCATAGTATCTATCGCCATCGGCGCATGCCATGCCCACGGAGTGGAAATAATGACAATATCAATATCGTCACGCTCAAGCATTTGTTGGTAAGCGTTATCTGACCCAGTATACAAAGCAGGCTTTGCTAACCCTTTATCAGTGAGATACTTTGCGGACTGTTCTAATACTTCGTTATGCGTGTCACAAATCGCTTTGATCTCAGTACCAGCAATATGACTCATGCGTTTTACATGGCCAAAACCTCGTTGGCCTACACCAATAAAGCCAACCCGTACTACATCCATTTTTGGCGCAATCAAGCCAATTACTGAACGGCCTTGTTGTTTCGGAGTTATAGCTGCAGAATTAGTATTACCTGCACAGCCTGCCACCACACTGGCAGCCGCAGCCGCGCTGGCTGCTTTTAAAAAATCGCGACGATTAATTTGCTTCATTTTATAATTATCCCTGGATTTACTTCACTGCAACTTACCTAAAATAGGGTAACAGGTAAAGTAGATGAGGATAGATAACATAATAAAAGAAGGGGTTAGAATTACCCTTAACCGCGCGGCATAAAGCCGCGCCTATAATAACCCAAACACCGGTGCAAACCCGTAGGCGCGAGTTGACCTCGCGCAGGTTTATGCCCCCCTAGAAGAAAAGCCACGGGCTGCGGGTAACGGGCTGCGAGCTGCGAGCTGCGGGCTACGAATCCTAGCCCCTAGTCACTGCCCTAAGTCTAAAATCTTTAATGATTGTAGGAGAGCGCTTTAGCGCCGATGAGCTTTAACACATAACCAAAAACAATCACGGCTAAAGCTTGTTCCCACAAAAGCCAAGACACCTAGCCCCTAGTCACTTCCCTAGCTCCTAGCGCCTTTAACCTTTAACCTCTTCAGCGCAGCGTCTCTTACCCTCTTTGTGAATAAGTTACTTCAAAACCATTTGCACAAAGAGAAGTGAATGAGAATAAATGAGAAACCAAAATTAATATTTCACTTTCCTCTATGAATTCTGTGTTCTCTGTGGTGAATCTTTGAACTGAGTCGCAGTGAAATGACAATACAAAGTCGTTTTTATATTGACTACTACAACTCAGTGAGAATGCATGGAACATTAGGTAATGTAAGTCCCATGCAATATGAATCAATAAAATAAAACCCCGTGTCTACTTTAGCGGGGTCAGATCAGGCTGCTTAAAACTTATGGCTTAGCGCTTAAAGCTGACAGCTACACCTTAAACTTATCTATTGCTTTATAAAGTACTCTTGCTTGCTCTGACACTTCTTCGCTGGTTTGTGCGTTAGTGGCGGCGTGGCCGGAGGCGTCTTCGGCAATATCGCGAATACGTACTACGTTTTTATTTACCTCTGAAGCAACTTGGCTTTGCTCCTCAATTGCGGCGGCAATGTGAGTGCTCATTTCCATAATCGTTTGTACATCTTCGGTAATTGAGCCTAACAGTTCACCGGCTTTAGTTGCTTGCGCTGCGCTTTCGCCGCCTTGATTTCTACAGTGCTGCATTATACTTACCACTTCTTGAGTGCGCCCTTGCAAGATAGAAATAATGCTTTCAATCTCTTTTGTTGACTCTTGCGTGCGCTGGGCAAGCGAGCGAACTTCATCGGCCACCACTGCGAAGCCGCGTCCTTGCTCGCCAGCTCTTGCGGCTTCAATTGCCGCGTTTAGGGCTAGTAAGTTTGTTTGCTCGGCAATAGCGCGAATAACGTCAAGTACTGAACCAATTGTTTCGCCGTCTTTTTCGAGCTGCGATACGACCGCTGAGGCATCACCTAGCGAATCAGATAGTTGATTTATTTGTTTAACCGTTGCTTCAACTTCTTGGCGGCCTTGTTGTGCGCTTTGGTTAGTTGATTCAGCTTTTTTAGCTGCGGCTTCAGTATTATGAGAAATGTCCTGAATAGTCGCCTGCATTTCAGTAGCAGCCGTTGCTACCATGTCGGCTTCATGTAACTGCTCTTGCATACCTGAGCTGGTGGCGGCGGTAGTTTCCGATAGATGGTCGGTCGCTATATTTAGCGTGGTTAAAGCGGTATTCACCTCATAAATTAGCTTTTTAAAATCACCCACTAAGCTATTAAAGTCAATGGTCATAGTGGTTACTTCGTCTTTACCTGTGTGCTCTATAGAAAGACGTAAATCATTGTTACGGCGAATATCATTAATAGCATGATAAACCCGCTCAATAGGCACTATAATCGAGCGACTTGTGAAGTACACTAAAAGCATCACTAACAAGCTTGCGATAATAAAAATTATGATCGCCGTCATTTGTGCTTGGGCGGCTGTAGATTCCACTTGCTTTTTAGTTGCTGCGGTAATTTGTGTCACCACGTCATCACTTTTTTTCACACTCGTACGCATTTTACCCAGCGCACCGGAATCTAAATCTAAACCTAGCGCAACTTGTGCATCAACTAATGCTTTGAACTTGCTACTATAGCTGGTGAGTAGACTGAGCAATTCAGACTGCTGATTGGTTGCTAAGTCTTCGTTGCGGATCTGCCTTGTCAGCTGAGCAACCCCCTCTTCAAAACGGTCTAGGTATTTCAGATCAAAGCGCAACATAAAGTCTTTTTCTGAGCGTCTAAGCTGTAACATTAGGCTTAATAAGTGGTAGTTATTTTGCTTATCGAGCAAAGCTTCCATTTGATGAACGGCATCTCGTAGTTCACCATAAAGTGCATCTGTTGGGTGTAAACCTATTTTCTTTTGCAATTTAACAACGTGCTGAAAATCTTCATTATACTGCTCAGCAAGAGTGGCAAATTGCTCTACCTGTGCCGTGGCGATTTCCAGCTCTTGAGAGAGCTCTGTTAACATACTAATTTTATATTTTAGTTGCTCATATTCTTGTGCAAATAACTCTAAACTGCTTTCTTGCTTATAAAACAAAAAGTCTTTTTCGTACTTACGCATAGAGAGCTCATGGATATCGAGTTCTTCTGCATATTGAATCGTTTCATTTAGTTTTAACATTATGCGTGCTTCATAAATAATGACGCACAGCATAACTACCATCGCAAGACCAACTACGAGTGCATTGACTTGTAAACGACGTTTAATAGTCAAATTTTGGAGTAAACCCATTAACAACAGCCTTTAAAGTTATTCATTGTAAATAGTATAGTTAAATAACGGAAAGTTAGCTTACATTATTGCTCTATTTACAAGATGTTTTAAAAACTGAGCTAAATTTAACGTTAGCTTACCGCTGACCACAAGTTTTGGTGCAAATCCTCAGTGCTATGCCACTGCTTTGCCACCAACCAATCAACTAATGGCTGTGGATCACTCGGAAAATTAATTTGTTTTTGCCCGGCACTGTGGATCCAATCATCCAAGGCATTGGGGTTTAAATAATTCATAACGTGTGCAGCTTTCATTGCCAATAATGTTTGTGCGTTGGCATCTTGTTCAAACTGTCCTGATAAGGGTTTTAGTAGCAACTTTTTACCAAGCTTTAATGCTTCACTCGACAGTTCAAATCCTGCATTAGCAATCACACCACTGGCATTTGCTAAATCATTTAAAAAGCCATCTCGGGCTGGAGTTCGCAAATGAATATGCCCACTTGATGCATTGCTAGCTTGGGGGTGATAACAATAAAACTCTTTTTCAGGAAAATCGCGTAAGTAATCAATTACGCTATTGAGATCTTCAAAAGGAAGATACACCAATACTTTATTATCTACATTAACAGGGTTGTTATGGTGATGATGAGCAATAAATGGCGGAATGATATTTTGCGCAAAAGGTTGCCAATGCACCCCTAAATAAATATCTGCAGGAGCATAATATTTAATAAATGAGCGCCGAAGTAAGCTGTGTCCAAACATCGGTACTTTAGGCGATAAAAATGCGGCCTGATGGCTCATGCCAATAACAGGCACTCCTTGGCGCTTTGCCGCCCATGCGGTAATAGGTTCAAAATCGTTAAATACAAAATCATAATCAGATACATCGAGCTGTTTTATATCTCTCAGCAATTTACAAAGCCGAGTATTTTTCACCGTGTGAAAGCTATTTACTTGGCCATTTTTAGTACTAAAGGATAAGCCGCGAAAACTACGATAATTTGCAAACTCATCCATATCGAAGTAGTTTTGCTGGGTTCGTCCTGAGAACACATAGTCAACCTCAACCCCCATTTGCTTGAACGCCTTCGCCATCACGCGCGCCCGGGTAACATGACCATTGCCGGTCCCTTGAATACCATACAATATCTTCATAAAGTCGCCACTAGTAAGATTGCTAATAAACCACAGCTGCTGCCCATCAATGCACCAAGAACGACATCTATAGGGAAATGAACGCCAAGTAAAACCCGAGAGGTAGCAACACATGTAGCCCATAGAAACCACAAACTAATGAGTTCTGGAAAGTACTGAGCTAATACAACGGCAACTAAAAATGCGCCGGCGCTGTGCCCTGATGGCAAGCTAAACTTATCGCTAGGAACAATGTAAGCCCCTTTGATTAAGCAATCACATGGCCGAATTCTGGCAAAACTATTTTTTGCGACATAATAAATTGGTCGCTCGATTAAAAAGCCAAGTAATAAGGTCATTGCTAAAAGGCGTAACTCAGGTTCATTACTTAACCAACCAAAACCAACAGCAATTAACACGTAAAGCCCCCCATCCCCTGTTTTAGAAAAACCTAAGGCAGAATTTCTTAACCAGTTTGGGGCATTACCATTAAACACCATTAAAAATAAGCTTTGATCAAGCTGGGCCATTTTTTTTAGCATGTTGTTCTCATTCATCACTTGCTCCTTTATGGTGTAAACGCTGTACACAATTTCAGCTTAGGTGGTGAAAATAACAATTGAGTGACGCTTTTAAGACACTAATATTGCTTTTACTGTTTTAGCGCAATAATTGTTTAAAAAAAGAACAAAGCGTTGCAATTAAGTCGTTGTTATTGCAATAAAGCAAGGTATACTAAAGTTCAGCTCACGTATCTTCAAAAAGGATAGAAAAATGGATTACAGCACTTCAGATTTATGCGATCACTTTGCCGATGTGGTCGATGTGCTCGAACCTATGTTCATTAACTTTGGTGGTCGTCACAGCTTTAGTGGCCGAATAAAAACCGTAAAGTGTTTTGAAAATAATGAACTGATCCGCGACATACTCTCTCAAGATGGGGACGAGTGTGTGCTATTAATTGACGGCGGTGGCTCGACACGTCGTGCGCTTATTGATATTGAGCTTGCAGAACTCGCCATTGAAAATAACTGGCAAGGTATTATTGTTTATGGGGCCGTTCGCCATGTTGATGAGTTGGAAGAACTTGATTTAGGTATTCAAGCCATCGCTTCGATCCCTGTAGCGGCTGATAGCACTGGTGCTGGCGAAGATGGCATTGGCGTAAACTTTGCGGGTGTATCGTTTTTTGATGATGATTTTATCTACGCCGATAGTACAGGTATTGTGTTATCAGCAGAAGAACTTGAACTGGAAATTGTAGAAGAATAGTCAGTGACAAACCATCTCCATATTTATGACGAAGCGACTGTAAAACCTTGGTGTAGCAGTCGCGCCAATGAAAAAAAAAGCATGGCAATCTATCGCTTTGCTCGATACCCATGTAGATCCTCTGCAAGCCATGCAGGATGCCGCACAGTTTGGTATTAAGTATGTGCTAGTGGGGGTGTGCGAAGATATTGGTCCGCGTGCTAATCTAGGCAATGGTGGTGCGGAAGATGGTTGGCAAGCATTCCTTAAACGATTTTTAAATCAACCTGATAACCAATTTTTAGCGAACGAAAAAGTGTTGTTATTAGGTGAAGTCGCAGTGAACGATTTAACCCTTGCGGCACGCGATTTATCAAACCAAGATCCTCAGCAGTTAATCCAATTACGTGAGTTATGTGCTCAACTTGATCAGCGTGTTGAGCAAGTGTTGAGTTTAATTTTTGCCGCAGGTCTTGAGCCTATCGTTATTGGCGGTGGTCATAATAATTGCTTAGGTATTATTCGCGCACTCAGCAAACACAAACAAACTGCGATCAATGCAATTAATTTTGATCCACATGCTGATTTTCGTGATTGCGAAGGTCGCCACAGCGGCAATGGCTTTCGTTATGCTTACAATGAGCAGTGCCTAGCTAATTACCATGTAATTGGCATGCATGAACTAAAAAACAATCAAACGATTATTGACGCTTTAGCAACTGCGCAATTTAATTATGACAGCTACCAAGCACTGCAAGTAAGACGCGAAAAAACTCTCACAGAAGCTTGCCAGCAAGCACTTGCAACGCTAACTCATGCTCCTCTTGGGGTGGAAGTTGATTTAGATAGCATTTCATTAATGCCCGTCAGTGCTTACACAAACTGTGGTTTTAGTGTCAGTGATGCCGAGCATTTTGTGCATTTGGCTGCCAGCCAAATAAACAGCCACTACTTGCATTTATGTGAAGCTGCGCCGAATCAACACCCCAGCGGTATGCAGGCAGGAATGAGCGACGCAGGACAAATAATAACTGCGCTAGTGAATGCTTATTTACAAGCCAGAGAGCAGCTATAACAGCTATTGATGCTCAATTTGCCATTGCTTAAGCCAAGAGATCATGCCAACACTACTCAATGGATGACTAAAGTAATACCCTTGTGCAGCGTAAGTATTTAAGCTTTTCACAAAGTTTAGCTGCTCACGAGTTTCAACCCCTTCGCAAATGACTTTCGCATTTTGCTGATTATGCATATCGACCATACCACTTATCAAACTGCGAACATGGCTTTGTTGACTAAAATCGGCAGTTAATGCCGGGGCTATTTTTACATACTCAACCGCTAAATTTGGCAGTTTAGCTAACCAAATAGGGCTATCGCCAAGACCATCCACACACACTTTAATCCCTATGCTATTTATGCGCGACACCATGGCTTTACCCTGCTCGTCTAGGCTCATAAACAAGTTTAATGGGCACTCAATAATTAAATCACCCGCTTGTAGATTATGCTCAGCAAAGATGCGATCGATAAACTCAATAAATTCTTCATTGAGCATTTCTGAACCAAATAGATTGATACTTAAAGGCATACTAATACCTTCCATTCGCAGTGCCATAGCAAGTTCCGCAGCGCGCTCTATTACAAAGGTCGCTAATGGATAGGCAAGCCCAGCCACACGTATGTCATCTATAAAACGGTTGGCTGATAAGATCCCTTGTCGAGGATGCTGCCAACGTAGCAATAACTCTAAAAACTCAATTTTTTCATGCTGATTACAAATAATCGGCTGGAAATACAATTCAAACTCACTGGTAAAATCTATATTTGCGAGCTCTTGTAAACGGGCTTGCTGTTCTATTTGCTCTATTTTCATTTGTTGATGATAAGCAACCACTTGTTGTTGAGGGTGGCTATCTAACGCGAGAAAAGCGAACGAAATTAGATTATCAAAGCTATTTTCTTGCTCATCACAATCTACAAAACTCGCCCGCGCGCTTACTTTGATGGTGCAGTTAGCTACATTAAAAGGCTTTACTGTCGCCCCTAATATTTGATTGATTAGCTGTTCATGTAAGTGCTTTTGGTGGGCTAAATTACAAATAAAAGCAAAGTTAAGTCCACCTAAATGCGCTAACTTCTGCTCACCCGCTAAGCTAATCACTTCATCAATAAGAAGTAATTGCTTAATACGGTTCGCCGACTGCGCAAGTAATAAGTCACCAAAATCACGACCAATATGCTGATTAACTTGTGCAAACCCTTCTAAACGAAATACCACCAAGGCTGCACGCTGTGGGTTATCTTTACGCCACTGATAATAACGTTGGCGTAACAGTGTAGTGTTAGGTAAATTTAATAACGGCGCAGGTTCCATGTAACTGGCACTACTAAGTTGAGTTGTTTCATCTGCGCTAGTTGTCAGCTCTTCATCAGTAAAATAGCCTGATATCGTTAATACTATGCTCGCCAGTACAATCAAATAAAGTGGTGACCCCAATAATAAATGAGCGGCTAAAAATACGGTAAACACCAAAGCAGAACAGCAACTGATTGTTAGCATCGTCCATTTATCTTGCGAAAATGCCAACCATAAATGTAAGCCGATACTGGCTGCGAAGAATAACTCCAAAAAGTTAAGCTCATTACTTAATACTGCCAGCGCTAGTACGCTATTGATCAAGTAACTCAGACGGAATAACGGCTTTTGAGTAACGCACAAAGCGCAGATCATCGCCATTAAAACAGCACCGGCCAAAAAAACAGGTAATTGTGTGTGGTTAAGTAATGCGCTCCCTGCAGTATGTTCAAGTCCTGTGTTTGTTAATAGCGCAATTAAAAACATCTTTTGAGTACAACATTAATACTGATTAGTTTAGTCTACCCAAAACCCACAAATTTAACAGTTTATTTACGCCTAATTGGTAACTTAATTGCGCAGGGTGGGATATCTGCCAATGTGCTATATCTGCACGCATACCCACTTTCAGTACCCCACGATCAGTTAAACCTAGGGCTTTTGCTGCATTTCTAGTGACGCCTGTTAAGGTTTCTTCTGGTGTTAGCCTAAATAAGGTACAGCCCATATTCATCATTAATTGCAAAGAACACAAGGGTGACGTACCTGGGTTAAAGTCGGTTGAGATGGCCATGGGCACATTATATTGCTTTAATAATGCAATTGGCGGCTGCTTAGTTTCACGTAAAAAATAAAATGCACCGGGTAGTAAAACCGCGACAGTACCTGCCGCTGCCATAGCTTTTACACCCTCTTCATCTAGATGCTCAATATGATCCGCCGATAAACCATTAAACTCAGCAACTAGCTGCGCGCCCTGTTGATTTGATAATTGTTCTGCGTGGCATTTAACAGGTAGACCGTGCTTAGTGGCCGCATCAAACACACGACGAGTTTGTGCAGGACTAAAACCGACATTTTCACAAAATACATCCACTGCGTCGGCTAAATTACCCGCAACGACTTGCGTTAACATGTCATTGCACACTAACTCAATATATTCATCACTGCGGTCTTTATATTCTGGTGGGAGTGCATGAGCACCCAAAAAAGTGGTTTTTACATCAACAGGGTGATTTTCACCCAGTAATCGCGCCACTTCGAGAATTTTCACTTCACTTTCGCAATCGAGTCCATAACCCGATTTAATTTCAACAGTCGTAACACCTTCAGCATAAAGTGCATTTAAACGATCTTTCGCTAATACAAATAATGTTTCATGATCAGCTGCGCGAGTGGCGCTGACTGTACTTGCGATACCGCCGCCCTGTGCGGCAATTTGCTCATAACTTACACCTTGCAAACGCTGTTCAAATTCTTCAGCGCGGGAGCCGGCAAACACTAAGTGGGTATGACAATCTATTAAACCAGGCGTGAGCCACTGCCCTTTTGCCGAAATGATTGGCGTTGCCAATGCATCAAACTGTGGTAACTCGCTTTGCTTACCAAGCCAAGCTATGTGACCATCCTTAATTGCCAACGCGGCATTTTCAATAGCCCCGTAAGGTGCAGCAATACTGCTATCCATAGTGGCAATATTGGCATCAGTGATCAATAAGTCCCACTCCTCACCGTGGTTATTTACAGTTAGATTTGTCATAGCAGCCCCTAAAAAATGTTTTCATCAGTTTAACAAGCTATCTTGTATATACAAGATAAATGTGCCATCTTATAGCCTGTATTTCATTAAAATAACGCAGTGGCTCTGTACATGACGACACCTAAGTTCGCGCAAATAAAACAGTTTATTGTTGATAATATTCGCTCAGGCGCGTGGCTTGAAAACCAACGAGTGCCTTCTGAAAACGAGTTAGCCGAACAATTTAGTGTTAGCCGCATGACTGCACGCCGAGCATTAAGCGAATTAACCGAAGCCGGCATCCTTACTCGTAGCCAAGGCTTAGGGACGTTTGTCGCCAGTTTCAAATCACAGTCATCATTACTTGAAATTAAAAATATAGCGGATGAAGTGAAAGCCCGAAATGGCAATTACAGTTGTACGGTATTAGTACTTGAATCAATCAATGCCGTGGCACCGATTGCCATTGCCCTTGGTGTTGAAGTAGACAGTGTAGTATTTCGCAGTGTGCTGGTGCACAACGAAAACGATCAACCACTGCAAGTGGAGGAGCGCTTTGTTAACCCCGCGCTAGCACAAAGCTACTTACAGCAAGATTTTACCACGTTGACACCGCATGAGTATTTATCAAGTGTGGCTCCGCTGACCGAAGCACGCCACACAGTTGAAGCAATTATGCCCAATAGTGAAATGTGCCAGTGGTTAAACTTATACCATGAAGAACCTTGTTTGCAGGTGATCCGCCGCACCTGGTCATCCGCAGGCATAGTAAGCTTTGCTCGTTTAGTGTCCCCTGGTAGTAAATACCGCTTAGGTGGCCATTTAACATTTAAAAAGCAACATTAAAAGATCATTAATATCAAAATGATGCGCTTAACAGCGTATTTTTTGTAACTAACAAGCTTGTATATACAACAGGAGCACTCCATGAACAATAGACTTGACGAATCGCGTGTGATCCGCGCGCCACATGGCGATAAGATAAGCGCTAAAAGCTGGCTCACCGAAGCGGCTAAGCGTATGTTAATGAATAACTTAGATCCTGAGGTTGCAGAGCACCCACATGCCCTCGTTGTATATGGTGGCATTGGTCGTGCAGCCCGTGATTGGCCTTGTTTTGATAAAATCATCGAAACCCTTGATAGACTCGAAGACGACGAAACGCTACTCGTGCAATCGGGTAAACCTGTTGGGGTATTTAAGACTCATAGCAATGCACCACGGGTATTAATTGCGAACTCAAACTTAGTACCACACTGGGCTAATTGGGAGCATTTTAATGAGCTAGATAAACTGGGCTTGATGATGTACGGGCAAATGACCGCAGGCTCTTGGATCTATATCGGCTCACAAGGCATAGTACAAGGTACTTACGAAACCTTTGTCGCCATGGCAAAACAACACTTTAACGGTGATGCTACTGGTAAATGGGTATTAACCGGTGGTTTAGGCGGTATGGGTGGCGCGCAACCACTTGCAGCAACCATGGCAGGTTTTAGCGCCTTAGTTGTCGAATGTGATGAAACCCGTATCGATTTTAGAATTAAAACCCGCTATGTAGACGTTAAAGCGACCAATTTAGATCATGCCCTAGAGCTTATCAACAATGCATGCGCTAAAGGTGAAGCGCTATCGGTTGGTTTACTTGGTAACGCCGCCGATGTATTTAGTGAACTAGTTAAACGTAAAATTACCCCAGACGTTGTAACCGATCAAACATCAGCGCACGATCCGCTTAATGGCTACTTACCACAAGGTTGGAGCATGGATCATGCTGCTAAAATGCGTGAACAAGATCCACAAGCCGTAGTGAAAGCTGCAAAACAATCTATGGCAGTACAAGTCACTGCGATGTTAGCCCTACAACAAGCTGGCGCTGCGACAACTGATTATGGCAATAACATTCGCCAAATGGCGTTTGAAGAAGGTGTAAGTAATGCCTTTGATTTTCCAGGTTTTGTACCCGCTTATATTCGCCCATTATTTTGTGAAGGCATCGGTCCGTTCCGTTGGGTAGCCCTATCTGGCGATCCTGAGGATATTTATAAAACTGATGCTAAAGTTAAAGAGCTTATTTCTGATGATAAGCATTTGCACAACTGGCTTGATATGGCTCGTGAACGTATTCAGTTCCAAGGTTTACCAGCGCGTATTTGTTGGGTTGGCTTAAAAGACCGCGCCCGCCTAGCACTGGCGTTTAACGAGATGGTTAAAAATGGCGAATTAAAAGCACCAATCGTGATTGGCCGTGACCATTTAGATTCAGGTTCAGTTGCCAGCCCTAACCGTGAAACCGAAGCAATGAAAGACGGTTCAGATGCCGTTTCTGATTGGCCATTATTAAACGCCTTACTGAATACTGCCGGCGGTGCGACGTGGGTTTCACTGCATCATGGTGGTGGCGTAGGGATGGGCTTTAGCCAACACTCTGGTGTGGTGATTGTTGCCGATGGTACAGATGAAGCTGCCGCACGCGTTGGTCGCGTGCTATGGAACGACCCTGCTACCGGCGTAATGCGCCATGCTGATGCAGGTTACGATATTGCAATTAATTGCGCAAACGAGCAAGGTCTCGACTTACCTATGTTGAATAAGGAATAACCATGTTTGAATATACTCTCACACCCGGCCAGCTCGATTTGGCAACACTGCGTAAAATTAATCTTTCGCCAGTTAAGTTAACGCTTGCTAAAGACAGCGACATCAAGATCGCCGCAAGCGCACAAACGGTGCAAGATGTGATTGATCAGCAGCGTACAGTATACGGGATTAACACTGGTTTTGGCTTACTGGCTAATACTAAAATTGCCGAGCATGAACTGGAACTACTACAGCGCTCTATTGTGCTTTCTCATGCAGCAGGTATTGGCGAATACATGGATGACAGCACGGTACGTTTGATGATGGTGCTCAAAATCAATTCTTTATCTCGTGGTTTTTCCGGTATTCGCTTAAAAGTTATTGAGTTTTTTATGCAATTACTTGAAGCCGAAGTTTACCCTTGTGTGCCTAAGAAAGGCTCGGTGGGTGCATCGGGCGATTTAGCACCGTTATCACACATGTGTTTACCACTATTGGGTGAAGGCGAAATGCGTCATCAAGGTAAATTAATCAGCGCTGCCCAAGGCCTAGAAATTGCCAAGCTTGAACCGCTAACACTTGCCGCTAAAGAAGGCTTAGCTTTGTTAAACGGCACTCAAGCTTCTACTGCATTTGCTCTGCAAGGCTTATTCCGCGCCGAAGACTTATATGCACAAAGCTGTGCTATTGGTTCAATCAGCATTGAAGCGGCTATGGGTAGTCGCTCACCATTTGATGCGCGTATTCATGATATACGTGGTCAACGCGGGCAAATAGATACCGCAGCCATCTTCCGTGAACTGCTTGGTGCACAATCGCAGATCAGCGAAGCCCATGTTGATTGTGAAAAAGTACAAGATCCATACTGCTTACGTTGTCAGCCACAAGTGCTTGGAGCCTGCTTAACACAAATTCGCCAAGCCGCAGAGGTGTTATTGTGTGAGTCAAATGGTGTTACAGATAACCCATTAGTTTTTGCAGATGTCGGTGATATTATCTCTGGTGGTAACTTCCATGCCGAGCCAGTTGCAATGGCAGCCGATAACTTAGCGTTAGCGATTGCCGAAATTGGCGCCCTTGCGGAGCGTCGAATTGCCCTATTGATTGATTCAAATCTATCAAAACTGCCACCGTTTTTAGTTGAAAATGGTGGGGTTAATTCGGGCTTTATGATTGCGCAAGTAACAGCGGCAGCACTGGCATCTGAAAATAAATCACTGGCGCACCCTGCGTCGGTAGATAGCCTACCAACGTCAGCAAACCAAGAAGACCATGTTTCAATGGCAACCTTTGCAGCGCGTCGTCTTGGTGAAATGGCCAATAACACCCAAGGTGTATTAGCCATTGAATGGCTCGCCTCCGCGCAAGGGTTGGAATTTAGAAAACCATTAACAGCTTCTGTAAAAGTAGAGCAAGCTAAAGCTATCTTGCGTGAAAAGGTCAGTTACTACGATAAGGACCGTTATTTTGGCCCTGATATCGAAGCTGCCAATACGTTATTGCAACAAGGTAAACTATGTAACTTGTTGCCTACGGGCATTTTACCTTCGTTTTAAATAGCAAATTGATAATTAAAACCTAACGCTTCAATAGCCGAACCATCGATGATGCGTTCGGCTATTTTGTCACTAATAAAGGTGGGCGCTTGCGTACCATACTGCTGACACTTCTGCTGATAATAATCCGCTTTAGTTGGATGCGCGGGATTCACAACATTGTATATTGGCGCTGCCACTTGCCAGTTATCCAGCACCGTAAGTACCGCATTAATTACATCTTGCTGCTGCACCATATTAACGGTTTGTCGACTCGAGCCACGTAATTCTTTACCCGCCACAAACCTACCTGGTTCGCGATCAGGACCAATTAAACCACCTAATCGAAGTACCTTTCCCCCCGCATTTAACACTAATTGCTCTGCATCAATTAGTGGCTGTTGACGTGCAGTGCTTGCTTTAACCTCACTTTGCTCTGTATAGATTGCATTATCTTGATCGTACACAGCTGTTGATGAGCATAAGAGAAACCCTTTTGCCTTCATAGACTCAGCAAGCTCAATGGCCAGCGTCAGAGTTTCTAAATAGTGGCTGTCTGCGTGTCGGCTACGAGGCGGTATTGCACATACCCACCACGCATTATGTAAATCAAGTTGATGAGTTAGCTTATTGTCTAGCAATACTAGCTGCCGTTGAAAAGCATGTTGGTGTACATTGCTGCGGTGCGTACCTTGTACGTCCCAGCCTTTAGCCTGCTGTTGTAAACACAAGGGATGACCCAGCCAACCTGCACCTAATACAATTAACTGGTCTTTATTTGTACCCATTACGTAACATCACCCTTACAATTTTATAAAATTTCATTAATTTGTCTTATCAGATACCATAGCACTACGTATCAAGATATGGTTAGATAAGAGTGCTTACTCTACTAAATAACAAGAATGTGTGCACTTATGCTTAAAAATCTATCATTGCGAAAAAAAATACTATTACTGATCGGTGGCACTATAAGTGTCTTATTACTGATTGCCTCTGCGTACTTTGTTAATCACATTGCCGCTTTGTCTCGACAAAGTATCGAGCGTGAAGCCCACAGCTACTTGCAAAGCGAACAACTATCAATGCAAAGCTATTTTGCTCAGTACGGAAAAGTAGTAGCCACTTTTGTCAATAATCCCCATTTAGTAAACTGGTTTGATAATTGGGAAAAACGTGACCAAACCTTACAAGGTGCACCTGGATATGATGAAATAAACCAAGACTTTGTGCGCATTAGTAGTAAAGACGAAAATATTTTATCCGCCTTTTTTGCATCAGCAAAAACCGGCGAATACTTTAAAGAAAATGAGCGAACCACTCATTACAATAACGAGCCCTATTATGCGTATAAACGCGGCTGGTGGAAAGATGCATTAAAACTAAACCGCTTATATGTAGGGCCAATTTCTGTTGATTTAACAACAGGCAATGCCTCAGCCGTCGTACAACAACCTGTTTATGATCAACAAGGTGAACTCATTGGTTTTGGTGGTGTTGATTTACAACTCAATAAAATCAATACAATGGTTGAAGATATTCGCTTTAACGGCCAAGGCTTTGGCTTTTTACTCGACGGCGATCAAAAAGTGGTGCACTTATCAAATCGTACCAACCACAAGTTATCGATTACCGATGAAGGCCCTAACGGTAAAGAAGGGCTAGAAGTACTAGAAAAACAGTTTAACAACACTCAAGGGTTTGCTGAACTTAACCAGCTGATGAAAAATAACATAACAGGCGATGCTAGTGTTACTTTGCAGGGCCAAGCGTATTTTGTGGTGTATCACCGTCTGCAATTAGAGCATCCTTATGTAAATTGGTATGTGGGAATTTTAGTACCGCGCAGCTTAATTGATGAACCAGTCAATGATGCGGTAATGACTACCACCACCTCGGTGGTTATTATTTTGCTGATCATCATTGCCATGATCATCTGGGCCACACAAATGATCTCAAAGCCTATCATCACCCTAACCCATATTATGCGCGATATTGCATCAGGGGATGGCGATTTAACCCAAACTATTACCATAGATAGTAAAGATGAGGTTGGCCAACTAGCTCATCATATGAATACCTTTATTGATAAGCTACGTGTGATGATGTTAGACACCGCACAACAAGCAAAACAATTAACCAATGCCGCAGCGCAGTTAAATTTAGTTTCACAAAAAACTAATGACGAAATCCAACAAGAGAAACAACAAGTCGACAGTGTAAGTGCTGCAGTAACTGAAATGGCCACCACCGTGATGGAGATTTCTCGCAATGCCCAACACACCAATAATGCCGCTGAAGAAGTACAACACATCTCTGTTGATGGAGCAAAACGTTCGCAAAATGCACAAAGCGTAATGACTGCATTAGCAGAACATATCGGTGAGGCGTCCAAGGTTGTGGCTGGTTTAGAGCAAGAAAGTAGTAATATTGGCGCCGTTGTTGATGTGATCAACTCAATTGCCGAGCAAACGAATCTCCTGGCACTTAATGCCGCTATAGAAGCTGCTCGTGCCGGTGAGCAAGGTCGTGGCTTTGCTGTGGTTGCCGATGAGGTTCGCTCCTTAGCGAGCCGCACCCAAGAATCTACTGATGATATTCGCAATATGATTTCACGCTTACAGCAAATTGCGCAGCAAGCATCCACTATGATGCAGCAAGGACAAGAACGCGCGCAAAGCTCAGTTACGCAAACACAAGAAGTGCTTGACGCCCTACAGAACATTGCCGATTCCGTCACTAAAGTACAAGATCAAAGTCATCATATTGCCACTTCAACTGAGCAACAAACAGTGGTAGCAGAAGATATCAATAACAGCTTAGCGGCGATTAATAACTTAGTAAATAATACCGCTGATCATGCTCTTGAACTTGCTGATGAAGCTCGGGAGCTGAATGATTTGGCAGCATCCCTTAATAAAACTGTCAATCAATTTAAGCTTTAATCCCTCTTTAAACTACTAACAAAGAGTGCTCTCGTAGCACTCTTTTTTGTTGTAGATCAATACTCAGCCAAGTTGATTTTTTTATAATGACGCAAACTTTATTAAAGGCGCGCGTGATGATTAATTTACCAAAGTGGGATCAAGACTTAATAAACAAATACAATATTTCGGGGCCAAGATACACCTCTTATCCAACCGCCTTGTCGTTTAGTGATGGCTACCAGCAGCATGATTTGATTAAGGCTATCAACTCATCATCAACCAACAGCCTCTCTGTCTATATTCATATCCCCTTTTGTAGCCAGCTTTGCTATTACTGCGGCTGCAATAAAGTGATCACCCGCCATCAATCAAAAGCAGATCTCTACCTCGATTATTTAGAGCAAGAGATCATCGCGCAAGCAGCGCTATTTACCAGTTACCAAGTAGAGCAATTACATTTAGGCGGGGGCACGCCAACCTTTTTAACTGCGGCGCAAATGGCGCGTTTAATTGGCATACTCGAACAGCATTTTAACTTTGCTCATGATGCTGAACGCGGAATTGAAATTGACCCCCGCTCGCTTGCCGATGATATGTTAAAACACTTACGCTTTTTAGGCTTTAATCGTGTGTCATTTGGTATTCAAGACTTCAATGATGAGGTTCAACTTGCGGTTAATCGCCCGCAAAGTGCTGATGCAGTAAAAAGCTTGATCAGTGAAGCACGTGAGCTTGGCTTCAAGTCAATCAATGCAGATATGATATATGGCCTGCCTTTACAAACACCTCAGAGCTTTAAAGAAACCATAGAGCAGCTTATTGAGCTGAGCCCTGATCGTGTCTCTGTGTTTAACTATGCGCATTTACCTGAGCGCTTTGCCGCACAACGAAAAATTAAAGACGCCGATTTACCCAGCGCCCACGATAAACTCTCCATGTTTAAAAATACCCTAGAACAAATGAGTGAAGCAGGATATCAATTCATTGGTATGGATCATTTTGCCAAAACCAGCAATGAATTAGCCGTGGCACAAAATAGCCAACAATTGCATCGTAACTTTCAAGGTTACACCACGCATGGTGACTGCGATTTACTCGGGTTGGGTGTGTCATCGATTTCGCAAATTGGCACCGCTATTTTACAAAATCAAAAACAGCTAAAACAGTATTACCACGCGATAGAAACTCAACACGGCAGTGCAATTACTAAAGGCATGCAACTTGATAATGATGACCTAATACGCGCTGAAGTAATCAAACAACTGATCTGTCATTTTCAGTTGGATATGCAAAGTATTGCTGATAAGTACCAACTCGACTTCACAGACTACTTTGCCAGCTCCCTCAGCGCCCTTGAGCCATTAATTGCTGATGGGATGGTTGTTATCAATGAAAAATTGATCACCGTCACTGCGCGCGGTAATTTGTTTATTCGTATCATTTGCATGTGCTTTGATACTTACTTGCAGCAACACATTAAAAACACCCGCTTTTCACGGGTGATTTAGTTACCACGCACAAAAAAGCAGACCTAGGTCTGCTTTTGCTTTATGTGTTATCACAAATCTAATTAAAAACCACATTCTCGCTGCCTGGCGCTGCTTTGAAATCTTCAAGGATTTTCTCACAATCAGCTTTGATTGCCTCGGCATTACTTTCTTCAGCACGCCAGCGCACAGTATCCTGTTTAAATATTTCTTTTTTAGAATATTTTTTACGCGCATCATGAGTTGGCATTTCTTTTACGACTTCATACATTGCGAATATGCCCGGATAACGTTTTGATAAATCATCATCGTCTGCAAAGCTATATTGCGACATTAGCACCCATATACGCAAGCATCCTTCAGAGTACTCACACTGCTCTTGATGCATTGCGCGAGCGATTAGATGAATGCTATCAGCCAGCTTTGCATTGCGTTCTAAACGCGATTGAGCGAGCTTGGCTTGTTGCTTTGCTTGCTCTTTCGCTATTAGCTTTTTTTGCGCACTGAGCTTATACAGTAATTGGCCAGCATAAAATGCCAGCCCTGCAATGATCACAGCACCAACACACAGAGCTAAGATCAGCATATTCATTATTTATCATCCTCGTCATCATCTAACCACTCGTTGGCTAAATCGTTCGACAAATAATGATCAAAATCGCTATTGCCTTCGTCACTGAACTGTTCGTCAGCAAAGTCATCTGCATCGTCTTCAATGCCAAGCAATTCACATAACTCTTGATGACGTGCAATACGGCTATTAAAGTATTTAGCATCTTTACCAGTTAACATTTGGCCACTTTCATGCAGCTCAACCAGTTTTAATAAACGCTCATCGTTCTCTAGCGCTTCAAGTTCTTGCTCTGGTGAAAGCTCAGGTTGTACGACTTTTTTCAATTCAACTTGTGGCTTTAAGTTACGCTTAAGTTCAATAACCGGCTCAGGCGCAACAGCAATCAAAGGAATTGGCTTTTTGCTGCCAACACGCTTGTCTTTATTTTGCTGATTGGTTTTGCTTTCTGGTTGCAAAGTCTCAATCGAATTACGTGACCCTGGTTTAGCACCTTTGGTTTTTTTAACGCGTTGCTCTTTTAACGCACGCATTTCTTTAAGCTTATCTTGGCTTAAACGAACCGGACCGTTAGACGGGATTTTACGTGACTTTTTCTTTCTGCTCATATCTTGATCATCTCACTTAAGAGGTTTTGCACAACGCGCGTTTTTGGCGTTGCAATGCTGGCCTTGCCAGAAGAATTCGGTTTGTGCGGATTGAGGTTGGGTAACTCGACTACTAGCGCACTTTCTAAACGGTGGCTATTGTAACAGGACAAATAAAAAGGCGGTAGAGAAAACATCTCTACCGCCTGCTAATCTGAGCGACCATTTAACTGGACACTTCTCCCTTCGACTTTTTAGTCTTTATTATTGTTATTATTTTACTTATCCATATTGTTATTATTTTTACCTTCCGTGTAACATTCCATTTTATTGTTATTTTAAACTTCCATGAGATTTTATTATTCTCGGTCTTCATTGACTCTTTTTTAATATTCCCTTGGTGACATCAACCGATGCCTATCCCCGATAATCGTGTCACACTACTTTCCGTGTAGTTTAATCCATTTTGTTCTTATTGTTTCAGCGACAGGGGTTAATTTACGCATTAATAATTTTGTTACAACTAATTTATATAACTTTTCTTACACAACATAAATTGCAACATTGTGAAAACATTAAATTACAACAAGTTATAATAAAAACAAAAATAAAAATAAGATTTAGCTTACAGCTTGGTATGGTCAATGTCTTACAAGAAAGAGGGAAATATCAACTAGAACACGGGTACAAAAAAAGCAGCGTACGCTGCTTTTTGTAACTAATGTAGAGTTTAGTCTTAAAAATAAAACTAAACCATACTACTTTAGTGTAGACCGCCTAGGTACTTCGAAAGCACTTCGATATCTTTGTCTGTTAGCTTTTTAGCAATATCTTGCATCATGCCATTTAAATCATTATTGCGTGTACCATCACGGAATTTTTCAAGTTGTGACTTGATGTATTCAGGATGTTGAAAAGAGATCTTTGGAAATTTAGCTAATGATGAACCATTACCACGAGGGCCATGACATGCTGCACATGCTGGAATACCACGCTCTGCATCACCGGCTTTATAAAGCATGGCGCCAACTTCAACTACATCTTTAGGGGTTGCACCTTCAGACATATTTAGTGACGAAAAATAAGCCGCCACGTCTTTCATGTCTTGATCGCTTAATGGCATTGCCATTGCGCTCATGACAGGGTCCATACGACCTTCTTTACCACCTGAAGTCATGCCTGATTTCAAATCGACAAGTTGCTTATAAATGTAATCTGCGTGCTGGCCTGCAAGTTTTGGGTAGATATTAACCGGCGCGTTACCGTCTGGGCCGTGACAAGCCGCACACGTTGCTGATTTTTCTTTACCTGCGTTTACATCGCCATCAAATGCTGTTGCGTTGCTTGCTGACAACGCACCAAGCAATATAGTTAAAGATAGTGCTATTTTTTTCATGGTGAATTCTCTGTTTCCGACCCTGTATCATCTACAATATGGATGTTGTGATTTATATATTCTACACGATAATAAATTCTCTGGCACGTTTTCTACTCATATTAAACTTATAAATTATAGGGTTTTGACCTAGATTAAGCTTTAGAGCTATCATTTTTGCTTATTTTAGGCTGCTATCTTAGTCCAAATCAGCTTTTTAATACGCCAGTAATAGTATAAAATGCACCGCTTAAGTGAACTTTAATAAGAAAGTTTACTCGCTGTAATACTTAAATTAAGTTTCTAGGAGAGCCTGTGCTCAAATCTCGTATCAAATATAACACTGCGTCGTTCGTAACCAGCGCCCCAGATATCACTAAATTACCTACTGATACGGGAATTGAAGTTGCCTTTGCTGGCCGCTCTAATGCTGGTAAATCAAGCGCCCTTAATGCCTTAACAGATCAAAAGTTAGCACGTACCAGTAAAACACCTGGTCGTACTCAGCTGATCAATACCTTTGAATTAGCTGATGTTGATAATATGCGACTAATCGATTTACCTGGCTATGGGTTTGCTAAGGTACCAATCGAAATGAAAAAGAAATGGCAAAAATCACTTGGTGAATACCTGCAAAAGCGTCAAAGCTTAAAAGGTATTGTAGTACTGATGGATATTCGCCACCCTCTAAAAGATTTAGACCGTGATTTAATTAACTGGGCAACTAGCAGTGAAATTCCGGTGCTAGCGCTATTAACTAAAGCAGACAAACTAAAGCAAGGTGCACGTAAAGCACAAGTTTTGCAAGTTCGTCGCGAATTAAGCACATTAGAGGGTGACATTACCGTACATGCATTTTCATCGTTAAAAGGCACTGGATTACCTGAAGTTGCTAAGAAATTAGATGAGTGGTTTTTAGGACCGATCGTTGCAACCCCGCCAGCTGATGCGGAACCAACAACAGATACTGACGCGTAATTATAGATTAACCATTGTAGTGGGCTAAATAAAAACGCTGGCCCGCAGATTGAATGAAATAGCCTTGCTGATCAGTGTTGGCTATTTCAGCCCACTGATAAAACACACTTCTAGAAACTCGCGCACTACAGCCATTCGGTAATTGAATATATGGCACATCTTGCCCTTGGTAATCTTGCACTTTAATAGGTTGTGCTGGCGTAATTAACCAAGTTCGCGCTAAATTATCGATACAACACAATACTTGGCCTTGCTTCGTCATTTCAAAGCACCAATCAACCACAATAAAAGGTGCATCACGTACTGTGATAGCTATTTTTTCGACCGGTGTTTTTAAATAATATGCTCCCTGCTCCTTACAAAGCACAGCAGCAAATAGCTTAACCATGGCAAGGCGATTAATTTTACTACCTGCGTAAAACCATTCACCTTGTTCATTGATTTCAAGAGGCAACTCACCGCAATGTTGTGGTTGCCACTGTTCGAAAGGCTTGCCTGGTTGCTCAAGCAATTTGGCAAGCTCAGGCAAACTTTGCATTATCTATCTTTATTTAACGTTAATGAAAAGTCTACTGGAATAGCGGTTGCAATTGATGGTAAACCCGCTAATTTTTGTAGCTCGGCAATCCCTTCTGTTACAGCAAAATCACTCGCATTGATGATAATAGGGCTAAGCGATGAGATGGTGATATCACCCATTGGCGACATATTGGCTAACACATCAAATTTAATCTCTTTTTTATTGCCATGAAAATCAAGCTCGGCACTAATACCTTTTAATAGGTGCTGGCCCGGTGCAATGGCTTGTAAACGCTTAGTTAAATCTGCAGTGATAATTGCTTTAGGAAATTTAGCAGTTTCAAATAACAAGTTAGTCATACGCTCATTACGGATTGGGATCATCGTTTCAACAGATGCCAAATCAATTTCGACTTTAAACTGACCTTGATCAGATAAACCACCCGAGACCGATTTAAAGTAATGTGCCTCAGCAATACTATTTGATTTGATCGAGATAAAGCTCACTTTGCTTTGATCATTATTAACATGCCACGCCGCATTCGCAAGTGGTGCCAAAAGTAGACTAGATAGGGACAAAGTGGCGACAGCCATAGTTTTAAACATAACGCATTCCTTTAATAATGAGAATTATATTGATGTTAGCACTGATAGAGTGAAGTGCAATGGCGAGATAAAAAAAACAACCCAGTAAATTAATACTGGGTTGGTATAGCAAACTGGGGAGAAGCTATCAATACGTTGCACCCTTGCGAGTGCATCATCAACAGGATGTCCTACAGGATGAGGACGCGCGGACTTTACCAAACTAATAGTGAGAAATAAACTAAATACAGGTACAAACTAGCAGAATTGATAAACAAATAACGAATCCTACAAATAATATTTTTTTTTAACGCATAATTAACAGCAGCGAGTTAAAAATAAAAAAGCGCCAGAAGGCGCTTTTATAGTCGTCGGCTCAATTAATGAGCTTGTTCCCAGTTGTCACCACTATCGGCTTCAACAACCAAGGGGACATCGAGTTTTGCCGCATCTGACATTAACTGACAAATCTCAGCTGTATATTGCTCTACACAGTCTGTTTTGATTTCAAATACCAATTCATCGTGTACTTGCATTAGTAACTTAACGGTACTTGGTGCCTGTTCATACACCCATTTATTTACCGTTAGCATGGCCTTTTTAATAATATCGGCGGCTGTGCCTTGCATCGGTGCGTTGATTGCAGCACGCTCCGCTCCTTTACGACGCGCACCATTACGGGCGTTGATCTCAGGTAAGTGTAAACGTCGGCCAAAAATAGTTTCAACGTAGCCATTTTCAGCTGCTTTTTCACGGGTTGATTCCATATACTCAAGCACTCCTGGGAAGCGCTCAAAATACTTATCAATATAATGCTGTGCTTCATGGCGTGGTACATCAAGTTGACGCGCGAGGCCAAATGCCGACATACCATAAATTAAACCAAAGTTAACCGCTTTGGCTTTTCGGCGCATATCAGTCGTCACCTCTTCTAGCGTAACACCAAATACCTCTGCAGCAGTAGCACTGTGTACATCAAGGCCATTAGCAAACGCATTGAGCAAACCTTTATCTTGCGATAAGTGCGCCATGATCCGTAGTTCAATTTGACTGTAATCGGCTGCCACTATTTTGTAGCCATCCGCTGCGATAAAAGCTTCACGAATGCGGCGCCCTTCTTCTGAACGAATTGGGATATTTTGTAAGTTAGGATCGGTAGAACTTAAGCGTCCCGTTGCTGTAACCGCTTGATGGTAAGAGGTATGCACACGGTTAGTTTGCTCATTGACCATTAACGGCAGTTTATCGGTGTAAGTCGATTTAAGCTTAGATAAACCACGATGCTCAATGATCACTTTCGGTAATGGGTAATCATGAGCGAGCTCTTGCAGCACTTCTTCAGCGGTAGATGGCGCACCTTTCGGGGTTTTTTTAATAACCGGTAGTTCAAGTTTTTCAAACAACAACACTTGTAGCTGCTTTGGTGAACTTAAATTAAACGGTTCGCCAGCTATGTCAAAAGCTTCTTTTTCCAGCTCAATGAGTCGCTCACCTAAACGTTGGCTATGCGCTGCTAACATTTTACTATCAATTGCGACACCGGTACGTTCAATATCTGAAATAACACTCAGCAGCGGTAGTTCAATCTCTTCAAACACTGATTTAAGCTTTTCATCAGCCGCTATTTTTGGCCATAACACCTGATGCAAGCGTAGAGTAATATCCGCATCTTCAGCGGCATACGGCGCGGCTTTTTCAAGTTCAATTTGGTTAAAGGTTAGCTGTTTCTTGCCTTTACCAGCAATCTCTTCAAAGCTAATATTTTTATGACCTAAGTATTTAAGTGCTAATGAATCCATATCATGACGCGTGCCTACGCTATTAAATACGTAAGATTCAAGCATGGTATCGAACTTTATACCTTTGAGCTCAAAGCCAGCATTGGCTAATACGCTTTTATCGTATTTAAGGTTTTGCCCTACTTTCGCTTTATTTTCATCTGCTAGAATTGGCCCTAGCTTAGCCATTACCGTCTCTAAGCTTAACTGCTCTGGCGCACCTGGGTAATCATGGGCTATAGGTAAATACACCGCTTCACCAGCTTTTACTGCAAAGCTCATCCCAACAAGTTTGGCTTGCATGTAATCAAGGCTAGTCGTCTCGGTATCAAACGCAAAAAGTTCAGCCTTATTCAGTTGCTCAACTAAGGTATCTAATTGTGCCTGTGTGAGAATGGTTTCATAGTGAGCGTCTGCAACCTGAGGTAGTTCATTCGCTTCACTTGGCACAGCCAAATGGGTATCGGCATCTTTTGGATTATCCAGCAATTCAGCCAACCAACGACGGAATTCACATTCGCCATATAAGGCAATTAATTCATCACGATTAGGCTCTTGCAGTTTGAAAGTGTCTAGATCAGATTCAACCTCAACGTCGCATTTGATCGTAGCCAGTTCATAACTTAGTGGTAAATGATCAACAGCGGCAGCCAGTTTCTCACCGATCTTCCCCTTGATCTCCCCAGCATGTTCAAGCACACCTTGTAATGAGCCATATTTTTGCAACCACTTAACCGCTGTTTTAGGGCCGCAGCCATCTACACCAGGAATGTTATCGACTTTATCGCCCATTAACGCCAAGTAGTCGATAATGAGCTCAGGGCCAACCCCAAACTTTTCAAGCACCGTTTCAGGATCTGAAATACTATCAGTCATCGTATTGATCAAAGTGACATGCTCATTAACTAACTGAGCCATATCTTTATCGCCAGTTGAAATCAATACATGACGCTGTTGCTCTGAGGCAATGCGCGCAAATGTGCCAATCACATCATCGGCTTCTACACCTTCGATGCTAATAAGCGGAAAACCCATCGCTTTAATAATATTATGTAGTGGTGCTATTTGCGTACGTAAGTCATCAGGCATCGGTGGGCGATTGGCCTTGTATTCACTGTACATATCATTACGAAACGTTTTCCCTTTAGCATCAAAAACCACCACCATATGACTGGGATCGTACTGCTTGATCAAACTTTTCATCATATTAACTACGCCATAAATAGCGCCTGTAGCCTCACCTTTTGAGTTAGTTAAATGTGGTGGTGAATGATATGCACGAAATAAATATGATGAGCCATCAACTAAAATAAGTGGATTTTCAGGGATCTGAGCCATGGTGTAATTGGATCCTAAATGAGAGAAAACGAAATAATTATAAGCATGCCATAAGGGCACACATAAAACGACTGCCAATTAAACTTTGTTTAAGCAAGCAAATAAGAGCAAGCTGTGGATAACTATGTAGATAACACCCACAAAGGATTCCTCCAAAGTAGTTAAAACTACCTAGAAAAACAGTAAGCGTTTGTTTTATTTAAAAAAGATAATGCGAGGTTCTTTTTTTATTATTTTTATAGCAATGTGGAAAAGCATTTTATCGCTTCCCTTCATTGTGCTTTTTGGTACAACTAATAACGGTTAATTCATCCCTTGTAAATAACCGGACGAGCATTCTATCACAATGGATCAAAGATCATAGTGATCCTTTATAATTTTTTCCTCTTACTCCTCTTTTAAAAAAGCATATAGCACGTTTTTACTCATCCTCAGATGAATTAAAAAAGTAAAAATAATCTTTAATCGATCATCTGTAAGATCATAAAATGATCTTACAAAGGTCACGACGAACACTAAAAAGCCATGCTAAACTAACTTTATGAAACATAAATAAGGGCCAATAATATGAAAAAAATAGCTGTAATTTTAGCAGGTTGTGGGGTTTATGATGGTGCAGAGATCAACGAGGCCGTATTAACCTTATTACACATTGCTAAAGCTGGCGCAAGCTACCAATGCTTTGCCCCTGATATTGAACAATTACATACCATCAACCACCTCAATGGCGAAGAAATGCAGCCAAATCGCAACGTACTGGTTGAAGCGGCACGTATTGCCAGAGGGGATATAAAAGCACTATCCGAATTGGACGCTAATGACTTTGACGCGTTAATAGTACCTGGCGGTTTTGGCGCAGCTAAAAACCTCTGTGATTTTGCCATTAATGGCACACAAGCACAATTACACGCTGAGATGCTGCGTGTAGGAAAAGCATTTGCAGATACTAATAAAGCAGCAGGTTATATGTGTATAGCACCCGCTATGATCCCGTTGATCTACGGCAATGGAGTTAAAGCAACCATAGGCAATGATGTTGATACTGCCGATGCATTACAAAAATTAGGGGCTCAGCACATTACTTGCCCAGTTAATGACATTGTTATTGACGAGCAACACAAACTCGTAAGCACACCAGCATACATGCTTGCAGAATCTATTTTAGATGCCGATGCAGGCATTGAAAAGTTAGTCAGTGCCGTATTAAAAATGAGCTAACTCAAATTTAAAAAAGCCGTAAATCAATTGCTTTGCGAGAGCGATTTTATTGCGCTGGCGCAAAAAAGAGTGTTTTTTCATAAGAAAAATCCATCGTAGCGTTTTATAAATTGCGGCTAAGCGTTATAATCGTTCTAAATTCCGTCATCTATCGTGATTGATCACGTTCAAATCGAAGTGAGCAAGGCAAAATGAAAAAACTATCAGCTGCATTATTATTGCTAGCAACCACCGCATACGCACAGCCATATGATAACTCTATGACTGAAGATGCGATCAAAAAACGTATCGCACCAGTTGGTGCCGTTTACTTTGAAGGCGATAAAGCAGCCGTTGCTGAAGTGCCAACAGGTCCTCGCACTGGTGAACAAGTTTACCAAGCTGCATGTTTTGCATGTCATGGTACTGGCGCACTTGGTGCTCCAAAATCAGCTGATGATTGGGCTCCACGCTTAGCTAAAGGTGCTGATACACTTTTAAATCATGCTATTAATGGCTTTAATGCAATGCCGCCAAAAGGCACATGTATGGATTGTTCTGATGATGAGCTACAAGCCGCCATTGAGTTCATGAGCAAAAATTAATACTTAATACTGTACTGTATTTTTATAAAGGCTGATTTAAATCAGCCTTTTTTATTATAAAAATAAAGCATCCCCTACCTTTATCACTATTTATTATTATCACTTTCTAATACTATTGTCCGCTTGACGATTCGCCTAAAAAGTGAAAATATAAGCCCAATAAATATACAATAATAAAAATCGGTTACTGTCATTGGAAGATAAAGCGGCTTTATTACATAAACTAGAGCATAAGAATAATCGTTTAAAAGCTTTAGTCCAAAAATATAAGCAATCCCACCACTTACAAAATGCCCTGATCCAATTATCAGAGCAAGCCAGCTCTGTTGCCGAATTAACACTACTGTACCCTGCAATCCACAATATTTTGCAAGATTATGTGCCTAGCAAAAGCTTTTACGTGGTGCTATTAAATCAATTTAGTAACACATTGGAGCTTTCTTATTTTGCTGATGAAAAAGATGGTATTTCGGTGCCTCTTAATCAAGATCACAATTTTATTCAAGGCGTTACTGGCTATGTGTTTAAACAAGGCAAAACCACCTACTTCCAAGGTGAAGAAATGCAAGCCGCTGCGGATAAAGGATTATTCAAAGTACTTGGCACACCCGCAGAACACTGGGTGGGTGTACCTGTATATCGAGAGAAGCGCATTATCGGAGTGCTAGTCGCACAAAGCTACGATAAAGAACAGTGTTACTCTGAGCAACAAATTGAACTTCTGGAAGTGATGTCTTTATATTTATCGACAGCTATCGAGCGGGTTAAAAAGCGTGAACTGCTAGAATCAGAAGTAAAAATAAGAACCCGCGCTTTAACGCAAAGTAATGAAGCACTTAACCTTGAAGTAGAGCAGCATAAAAAAACCCTCGCACGGCAGCAAATTCTATTTAAAATCTCAGAATTAGCAACACAAACTAAGCACATTGATGAAGTCTACTTACAAGTACATGAAATAATAAAATCAATAACTTACGCTAAAAACTTATATATTGCTTTGTACGACCGAGAAACCGGCTGGTTAAATTTCCCCTATTGTGTGGATGAATTTAACGAAAACACCAAGCCGCGCCCTTTTGCTAAAGGTTACAGCGAACTGGTACTTCGTACCGAGCAAACCCAATTAATCGACTCTGCTCGTGCCGAGAAGCTTCTAAAATCTGGCGAAGTAGAACGCCCAGAGCCTTGCACTGACTTACATTCAGCAACCAGTTGGCTGGGAGCACCACTTAAAACTGCGCAAGGTGTTATTGGCCTAATAACCTGCCAAGCATATAATAATAAACATGTTTTTGACCAAGACGATTTTGAACTTATCACCTTCGTTTCACATCAGATCGCCACTGTTTTGCAGGCTCATTTAGCAGCCCAGGCCTTAAAACAGAGTCATCAACAGTTAGAACATAGAGTCGCAGAAAAAACCAAAGAAATTCGTCAAACCAATATGCATTTACAAATGCAAATTGAAGAGCGTAAGAAAATAGAACAACAGCTATACCATGATGCCCATCATGATCCGCTCACCGGATTACCTAACCGTAGTTTATTCTTAACTCAGCTAGAAAAAACCTTACAGCATTATCAACGCTACCCTGAGCAGCAGTTTGCCGTACTGTTTATCGATTTAGATAAATTTAAGGATATTAACGATCAATTAGGACATCAAGCGGGGGATCAGTTTTTAATTGGTGTTAGCGAGTCGTTTTCGCAGTGCATTCGTGAGCATGATTTACTTGCTCGCTTAGGTGGCGATGAATTTGTAATTTTATTAACTCACTTAACCGATCGCCAGCAAGCAGAAGATGTAGCTAAACGCATAATAGAACTGATGAAAAAACCATTTTGCATGAAAGGTATTTGTGTACAAAGTGGTGCAAGTGTCGGCATTACCTACTCTAAAACAAGCTATAAGCATACTGATGAAATTATTCGTGATGCAGATGCCGCTATGTATTACGCCAAAAATGCAGGCCGCAGCCGCTTTGAGTTTTATCACCCCTTACTCAGTGCTGGCACGAGTACTTATGAGTTAGAGAGTAGCCATCACTTAGATTCTTTACCAATGCACTTTCGCTGCTCTGAAATCATCACCCTCGATGAACAGCATCAATCGGAATCTTTACTTGAAGCATTCGGCGAGCATCCTGTACTTGGTAGCACTAGTTTTGAAATCTTAAAGAAGTTTGCCGCAGATAAAGCACAGCAACTCGAGGTTGAACTACAATTATTAACCAAAGCCTGCCAACAGATCCAGGCAGCGCAATTGGATAAGGTGTTATTTCCATGCTCTGGTCTATTACTTGAGAAAATTGAGTTTCAAGCATTGTGTCAAACGATGCAAAGTCAGAGTATAAAAAAACAAATTTGTTTATTATTTAATGAGCAAGAGATCCGTTACGCTTCCGCTGTGCAAATTAGTAATTTGAAAATGCTCAGTGAGCTAGGTTATTCAATTGGTTTAAATGATTTTGCCAAAGATCGTTGCGAACTTAATTTACTTTGCGAGCTTAATTTTGATTATTTACTACTTAGTTCCACTTTTAGTAAACGAGTGCTACAACAAAAAAGCTTTGATTTACAACTGCAAGGCATACTCGCAATTACTAAAATAAAACAAGTTAAAGTGATCGCAAAAGGCCCTTCAATCCTCAATTATAGAGCCTTGCTCGACAGCCATGGGCTAATGCTATTCATAGGTAAGCAGCATGCCATTAATAGCCCCACTGCAACATCTGCGCCTGCTACCGAGCAATTATTAAATTAAGCGTAATTCAGTTACTCTGGCTTTTTCAACATCGCGCGTAAATTAGCAACTCTAGCTTGACCTTTTTCCATTCGCTCGGCTTGGGTATTCGGTGCTTTTTTATTTTCAAAGGCCAAATCATCTTGGGGTAATTCTTGGACAAACCGGCTCAACTCGGTTTGCGATGTTTCGCCAAATTGGCGACGAATTTTCGCATAGGTCATGGTCAGCTCTTGCTGCGCGCGGGTAATGCCTACATAGGCTAAGCGGCGCTCTTCATCAACGTTATCTTCATCAATACTGACCTGATGTGGCAATAACCCTTCTTCCATACCCACCATAAACACATAAGGATATTCTAAACCTTTTGATGCATGTAAGGTAAGTAATTGTACTGCATCGCTTTCGTCTTCTTCTTCATTGCGCTCTAGCATGTCACGTAGGGTTAACTTACTAACCACTTCCGCTAGCGTCAGCGGTGGATTATCCGCATCTCCTGTGAGCATATCAGTGATCCAGCGATATAACTCTGAAACATTTTTCATCCGCATTTCGGCTGCTTTAGCGCTGGGCGATGATTCGTACAAGTATGCTTCATAATTGATTTGTCTTACTAAATCTTTGACGGCTTCAAGCGTATCACCACGCACTGCATTGTCCGACAGTTCAACCACCCAGCGAGCAAAGCCCGCTAGCGAATTTAACCCTCGCCCTTTTAAGCGATAGCCTAAGTCATTATCAAAACAGGTGGCAAATAAACTAGCATGTTTTTCATTCGCCAAGGTTCCCAGTTTTTCAAGCGTCACTGTGCCAATCTCACGGCGCGGCGTATTTACGATACGTAAAAACGCATTATCGTCATCTTGATTCACTAGTAAGCGTAAATACGCCATGATGTCTTTGATTTCAGAACGAGAGAAAAACGAGGTACCACCACTAATTTTATACGGAATACGGTTGCTCATTAGTGATTTTTCAAAGCCTCGGGCTTGATGATTACCACGGTACAAAATAGCGTAGTCTTTATAGCTAGTGCGCTTCATAAACTTATGCGAGATGATCTCTGCAACCACACGCTCTGATTCGTGTTCTTCATCACGACAGCCAATCACTTTGATCGGCTCGCCATAACCGAGTTCACTAAATAGCTTTTTCTCAAACTCATGGGGGTTGTTGGCGATCAAAATATTGGCTGCTTTTAGAATTCGCCCAGCACTGCGGTAGTTTTGCTCAAGCTTAATCAATCGTAAGCCCGGAAAATCCTTACTCAACAACACTAAGTTTTGCGGTCGTGCCCCACGCCATGAATAAATTGATTGGTCGTCATCGCCTACCACAGTAAAGCGAGCGCGTTCACCTACAAGCAACTTAACTAATTGATATTGGCTGGTATTGGTATCTTGATATTCATCCACCAGTAAATAGCGAAACCGCTGCTGCCAACGCTCGCGAGAGGGAGCATTGGTGGTGAGTAAAATAGTCGGGATCATGATCAAATCATCAAAATCGAGTGCATTGTAAGCACGTAGCTGAATTTGATAACGAGCATATAATTGCGCAAATAAAGCTTTTTGTGGTTCACGGGCCTCACGAATGGCTTGCTCTGGTAGAATTAATTCGTTCTTCCAACTGCCTATTTGCATTTTCAGTAGATTGAGTAGATCTTTGTCTTTCTTTAATTCTTCTTCAGTTAAGTCACCTAATAACTGATTGGTGTCTTGATCATCAAATAACGAAAAACCCGGTTTAAAGCCCAGCGTTGTAAGTTCTTTTTTAATGATCTCAAGCCCTAAGGTATGAAAAGTTGAAACCCATAAACCTTTTGATTCTTGCTTACCTAACGTTTGCATCACCCGCTCACGCATCTCTTTAGCCGCTTTGTTAGTAAAGGTCACAGCTGCAATATTTCGCGCTTGGTACTCACATTTTTGCACTAAATAAGCGATTTTATTAGTAATTACACGAGTTTTTCCAGATCCCGCTCCAGCCAATACTAAGCATGGCCCACTAATGTATTTTACCGCTTCATCTTGTTTAGGATTGAGTTTCATATTGACCAAAGAGATTGCATAAAGACGGGCAATTTTAACGTAATCACTACAATACGCCTAGCCAATAAGGTAATATTAGCTATTATCATTTTAGTGACAGTGAGGGAAGAACATGATCAACCCAGCAAAAATTGAAGAAATTGCCAAACAGATTTCAAGTAATATGCCACAAGGTGTTAAAAACCTTGCCGATACCTTTGAAGCAAAAACCAAACAGGCCATTCAAAACAAACTTGCTGAGATGGATTTCGTCAGCCGCGAAGAGTTTGATGTACAAAGCCAAGTATTGATCCGCACCCGTGAAAAACTCACTGAGCTTGAAGCTAAAGTCGCGCTACTTGAGCAACAATTGGTTGCTAAAAATAGCGATGATGCACAATAAGTGATTACAAACAGATCATTATAAAGCAGCTACATTAGCTGCTTTTTTATTACCTATAAAACAGTAAACTTGCAATCACAGGCACATATATATACGATTCATATACGTTTTATATACAGGCAGTGTTATGGGTATCGTAAAAATTAGCGACCAACTCCACGAAGAAATACGCAAAGCCAGTACCACTATGGTGCGTTCAATCAACTCACAATCTGAATACTGGATAAAAATCGGTATGTTAGCCGAATTAAACCCAACCATGACCTATGCTGAAATTATCAAGCAACAACTTGCGCAAGCTGATGTTAGTACTGGGGAGTCCAGACATGAGTGACATAATTATTAAAACCCCTGAGCAAATAGCGCTTATGCGAGAGTCGGGCCGTTTACTTGCCAAGGTATTTGCTTACTTAGATCCCTTAGTGATCCCTGGGATCACCACCATGGAAATTAATGATTTAGTGGAACGCTATATTGTCGACGACCTTGCCTCGCGCCCAGCAAGTAAAGGTCAATACGATTACCCTTATGTATTAAACAGTTCGGTTAATGAAGTGGTGTGCCATGGTTTTCCAGATCCTAAACGAGTATTAAAGTCTGGTGATATAGTCAATATTGATATTACGCTTGAAAAAAACGGTTACATTGCCGATTCCAGCAAAATGTATATGCTTGGTGAAGTATCCCCGCTGGCAAAGCGCTTGGTTGATAAAACTTATGAAGCGATGTGGCAAGGTATCAAGATGGTTAAACCTGGAATTAGGCTAGGCGATATTGGCAATGCCATCGCAAACTTTGCTCATAGTAATGGTTATAGCGTAGTCCGTGAATATTGTGGCCATGGTATCGGCGAGCAAATGCATGAAGAGCCACAAGTTTTGCACTATGGTAAGCGCAATACTGGCGTGCAACTAAAAGAGGGCATGACCTTTACCATTGAACCTATGATCAACCAAGGTGCGGCAAAAATAAAAACCAAACCCGATGGTTGGACTGTCGTTACTCGCGATAAAAAGCTCTCTGCTCAGTGGGAGCATACGATTGCCGTCACCGCAGATGGCTATGAAGTGCTCACCTTACGCGCCGAAGAAAACACGATAAGCACTAAGTAAGCAGGCTAAATATATGGCCATTTTATTGTTAAATGATCCATTACCTCATTTAAACTTTCAAACATTTGCACCCGATCAGCGCTTAGCTGATTGGGTGCAATGCTATTGGAAAATAGGCTTTAAAAATACGCAAACAGCGCAGTTATTTAAAGAAAAACGCTACCCTGATGCAGGTGCAAGTCTAACAATTGATTTAAGCCTTACCACGCCTGTAATTACATTCGCATTTAATCGTCATACTCAGGCTAAAACCTTCAGTACTTTAGATTCTTTACTAAGCGTTCGCTTCGCACCTTGCGGCGCATATCACTTATTAGGAATATCCTTACACGAACTAGCTGAAAAAGATTACTTACTAGGCCACGATTTTACGCCAAGCTGGTATAGCAGTTTACTAGCCTGTGTTGAGAAAATGCAAAATAGCCCATTGACAAGCCAACTGTTCTTTCTTGAACAATGGTTACTAACCCAAGCAATGAGTAAGCAGTTGGTTGCCAACAACACCCTAAAAGTCATTAAGCAACTGGTACAACTTAATGACTGCGCAACCGTTGTAAGTAAGCAACTAGGGCTTACTCGGCGAACACTTGAACGTCGTTTAAAAAAAGAAGCGGGGGTGAGTCCAGCTCAATTACAGCAGTTTTATCGCCTCAAAAGCGCACGTACCTTACTCGCTGATAGCCAAATATCAATGACTGATATTGCATTACAATGTGGTTACTATGATCACGCTCACTTTTGTCACGCCTTTCACAGTTTTACTTTTGAAACACCCCTGCAATATCGTAAGCGAAAAGCATCAAAATAGTGCTGAATTTACTTGCCTAGCAAGCTAGCATATATAGCTAGCTTGCTTGCTAACAAAGCAATGGCGCTACAGCGCTCCAACGTAGCGATCAAATACTTTCAATGCCGCACTTTTATAAGTATCAGTTACTTCATCGGCACAGGTCACAACGGACTCTAAATCATTTAAGTGACCATTCGCTAAACCATAAACCCAACCATGAATGGTCAGATCTTGGCCTCGCAACCAAGCTTCTTGAACAATATTAGTACGGCAAACATTGCGCACTTGCTCAATAACATTAAGTTCAATCAAGCTATTAAGGCGGTCTTTCTCAGCTAGAGCATCTATTTTTGCAATGTATTTTTCTTTTACATCACCGACATGACGTAGCCAGTTATCAATTAAACCAAACTTAGCATCGTTAAGCACCGCCTGCACGCCGCCACAGCCATAGTGACCTACCACCATAATGTGCTTTACCTTTAGCACTTCAACAGCGTACTGCATCACTGACAAACAGTTGTGGTCGGTATGCACCACTACATTAGCTACATTACGATGAACAAATAACTCACCAGGCATTAAATCAACAATTTCATTGGCAGGTACCCGAGAGTCTGAACAACCAATCCACAAGTACTCTGGATTTTGTTGCATTGACAGAATTTTAAAAAATTCTGGATCATCTTTACACGTGCGTTCAGCCCAACGTTTATTATTTTCGAATAAATTTTTTAACTTTCTCATGACATCTCTTTTCTATCTTTGACGGTGGCTTGAATCAAAATATTGCGCGGCGTTAAGTGTTTTTCGCAAAACGTCTGCACAGTGACTTGATAACCTTGTTGTTGCAAATATAAAGCACGATCGAGCACAAGCCAAACTTCAATTGCCCTTCTAAACACATGACGGACCAGTTCAATACGCTCAGTTACTTTTTTGCGCATTTCCCCTTTAGCCAAAAAGTAATCATAATCAATGTATTGCGGTAAACTCAATGATTTTTTGTTTGCAGCCCATGCACAAAAAGCTTTAAATGAATCTGAAAAAATCGCCTTGTTAACTGAAGGCACTCTAACGTAATGCTGCTCCCCAGTCAGTGTCTTTCTAAGGGCATCAAAACCTAACCGCCACTGCACTTCGGTTCTACGTATTTTATCAACCCGTGAGGGCGCCGTTACGGTCTCTTGCAAGGCTAACTTTAAATCACGGTGAGTTAACTTTAGCTTACTAAGACGAGCAAGCTCGCTCATTGCTTGATAATCATTGTCGGTAAATAAATGATAACAACACGGCGACAAGCTAATTTTTTGTGTTTGCGCGCTTACGGCACAATTCATAAAGGTTTGATGTAATGCCCCGCATGCATGCAGTGCTACCGCATGTTGGCGCGGCTTAAAATACCCTGTAACTTCATCAACCAGCACATCAGCTTGGCTAAAGCGCATAGCCAGCCCTTGTTGCTGGGCACTGTGCTGACCTTGCTCACATAAATGCTGTTGTAGTTCTATACTGTGAACTTCTGGTGCTTGATTATAGGCCAACATACGCCCTAAATGACCTTTCCCTGCGCACCATTCTAGAACAGGTAAAGTAGGAGCTTGCCCGAGTGAAGCAACAAAGTCTTGCAGCTGCGTGAATTTGCGACCCTTAATACCATTGCTGATCCAAAATGGATACTCGGTGCGAGTCACTAAGGCTTGAGGTAGCTCACACAACGCAGCTAAATCGTTAATGACGGGAACATACGGGCTAATAAATTGATACAGTGCAGGCTGATCACTATCGAGATCTGCAACCTGTTGATCATCCAAAGCCGTCAAGGCTTGCTCTAGTTCAGGCCATGGCAATTGATCAAAATCGAACGCGGTGCATTGCCAATATTGGCGAGTGTCGTGTAATAAATTATCTAAGGCTGTAAACTGCTCAGCAAGGTTCATGTGATTTTGTGATGGTTTATTCGTTTAAGCATTATACGCTTTTTCTTAGCATCAAGCGTAAATAAAGTGGAATGGATAACAAACTAATTATAATTGCGGCTATTAGCATCCAAGACATATTAATTTTTTCGGGCTCAGCATACTGATAAATAAAGCCATCTTGCGCTTGATTAAAAGCGCTTTGCTCTATTGCGTATAAGTCAGCAATCAAACGCCATTTCGCGATCGACATTGCGCCTAGGTTCGTCCCTGCAGGTAAAATATAATCACTCAACACTTCAGCTTCATAAGCGAGTTGAGCAAAACTTCTATCAGGTGCGTATTGATGCTGGGTTAATGCAATTGCTTCATCCATATGCATCATGGCATAGCGCCATCCCTTTAAACTGGCTTGATAGAAAGCCTCTACCTCTTGTGGGTGCTGCCTGAGCATATTTTCAGTCGTGTAAAGAATGTCACTGTAAACATTAATGCCATATTTCTGCGGACAAATAAGCCTATGATCTATACCTTGCTCACGCATCGTATACGGTTCATTCGTCACATATACTTGCATCGCATCAATGGCGCCTGCTAACCAATCTTCACTACTGCTATCCCCTGCATAAGCTGGTAAATCATCTGTTTGGATACCACTGCGTTCTAACATCACCAGTAATTCAGCATTTTCTTTACGGCTAATACTACTAATACGTTTATCAGCAAAGTCTCGAGGATGAAAAATATCAGAGCTTTTTTTTACCATCCAACAATAAGGCGAAAACTGTAATATAGCCGCCATTGCTACTAGCGGTTTACCCGCAATACGCTGCTGTAAAATACCCGAATGCGCCACACCAAACTGTGCTTGGCCTGACAGCACATTAGAAAAAGTATCTGGGTTATCAGGATCGGCAGGTAAAATTGTTACATTTAACCCAGCTGCTTGGTAAAAGCCTTGTTGCTGGGCCATATAATAACCAGCAAATTGAAATTGATGGGTCCACTTTAGTTGTAAAGTGATATCAGTCGTTGCACTGCTTTGTCCGCAAAAAATAATCAATGCAGCGGATAACTTAAATTTCAGTCCTTTAAATAGCAAAGCATGCTCTAATTAGTTTAATTATATTAACCTAACTATAGATAAAATATTCGATTAACCCAAGCCTTTTGCATATCAACTGGATTGAAAAAACAATTCAATTTAGGTACTTATAGCCAAACTAGCGCAAAATGCTGAATTCGTATCTTAGGCTAGTTTGGCAATCTATTTAATTATTAGCGGCTTTAGCTCTATCTATAGGTGCTTGAGTTGTTAAAAACTGGGTAAAACACGGGTTTTGTGTTTCATCTTGTACACTGTAACCCAAACGGTTTAGATGCTCGTTAAATACCTCATATTGAGTTGGCTCAATAGCAAAACCGGCTAATACATTACCCATAGACCCACCATGGTTGCGATAATGAAACAGCGTAATATTCCAATTGCTGCCTAACGTATCTAAAAAGCGCGCTAATGCACCTGGATATTCAGGAAACTCAAAGCGTAATAAGCGCTCATGGAGCTGCTCTGGCGCTTTACCACCAACCATATATCGTACATGTAACTTAGCCAGTTCGTTATCTGATAAGTCACAAAATTGATAGCCATTGGTAGTCAAATCCGCTTTCAACTCATCTAATTCTTGCTGGCCTTGACGCAAGGCAATACCCACAAAAATTTGTGCTTCACCGGGACCAGCATAACGGTAGTTAAACTCAGTAATTGCACGGCCGCCTAATGAGGCACAAAACTGTTTAAAGCTGCCTTTCTCTTCATTAATGGTCACTGCAAATAATGCTTCGTTTTTCTCCCCCAGTGCAGTACGTTCAGCTACATAACGCAGGCGATCAAAATTTAAATTTGCGCCTGATAGTATAGCCGCCAAATGCAGGCCTTTATGACCGGTTTGTTGGCTCCACTTTTTCAGCCCTGCAGTTGCAAGTGCACCGGATGGCTCTGCGATAGCACGGGTTGAGACAAAAATATCTTGCATTGCAGCGCAGATCTCATCGCCCGTGACAGTCACCACTTCATCACAAAACTTTTGCGCTAAACGAAAAGTTTCTTCACCGATAATTTTTACCGCTACCCCGTCGGCAAAACTGCCAACTCGTTCGAGTTCAACAGGCTTACCCGCTTCTAGAGCCGCTTGTAAACAAGCACTTTCGTCGGCTTCAACGCCAATCACTTTAATATCAGGCCGTAAAGATTTGATATACACAGCCATACCAGCCAGCAAGCCACCGCCGCCAACAGGAATAAACACCGCATCAAGTTGATTAAGCTGCTGCATTAATTCACGAGCAACAGTACCTTGGCCTACAATTACATCAGGATCGTCAAACGGCGGAACAAATACGCCATTACGCTGCTCTGTAAGAGCTAGCGCATGCGCTTTAGCAGCATCAAAATGATGGCCATGTAATACAACTTCACCACCTAACGCACGCACAGCGTTAACTTTGATCTCAGGAGTCGTGACTGGCATCACAATGGTTGCTTGATGGCCCAGATGTGACGCACTAAGCGCCACACCTTGTGCATGATTACCCGCAGATGCGGTGATCACCACCGAGCCCTTAGGTAATTTTGCTAGTTTGTTATATGCACCACGTAGTTTAAATGAATAAACGGGTTGTTGATCTTCTCGCTTTAGCCATACTTGATTACCAAGGCGAGCACTGAGTTCAGCCATTTCGCTAACCTCAGTCACTTTTGCCAGTGGTTCCATATTAGCTTGGATAATAGCGCGAAAATAATCGAGCTCTTGAGAAACCATAATTAGCTAAGCTCCTCCAGTTTGGCTAAATCACGAACCGCGCCTTTATCGGCACTGGTTGCAAGTAGCGCATACGCTTTTAACGCAGAAGATACATAACGATCACGATTAAGCGGCTTATATGCCTGCTTACCACGAGCAAGTTGTTTTTGCTTACGTGCTTCAAGTTCTTCATCTGTTAACGCTAAGGTGATTTCACGAGTCGCAATGTCGATAATAATTTTATCGCCATTTTCAACGTACGCAATCGCACCACCACTGGCGGCTTCTGGTGACACGTGACCAATTGATAAACCAGATGTACCACCAGAGAAACGGCCATCAGTGATCAAGGCGCATTTTTCAGCCAAACCTTTTGATTTTAAGTAACTGGTTGGGTAAAGCATTTCTTGCATACCAGGGCCACCTTTTGGACCTTCATAACGAATAACGACAACGTCACCGGCTTTCACTTCATCATTCAAAATGCCTTCTACTGAATCATCTTGTGATTCATATACCACAGCGGTGCCTTCAAAATGCAGCATTTCATCAACTACACCAGCACTTTTTACGATACAGCCATCCACAGCTAAGTTACCTGATAGTACCGCTAAGCCACCATCTTGACGGAATGCGTGCTCAACACTGCGAATACAACCATTTTCACGGTCATTATCGCCCTCATCCCAGCGACATTCTTGGCTCATTGCTTTTGTGGTACGAATACCTGCAGGGCCAGCACGGTAGAACTTTTGCGCGGCTTCATTATTAGGATCCGTTGCATCCCATTTTTTAACCAACTCAGCCATGGTCATACCGGCCACATGATTTACAGATAAATCAACTAAGCCTGCTTTACCCAGCTCCCGTATTATTGCCATCATGCCACCAGCACGGTGTACATCTTCAATATGATATTGCGCGGTTGCAGGAGCAACTTTACATAAAAATGGGGTTTTACGAGATAACTCATCGATGTGCGACATATCAAAATCAACACCGGCTTCTTGCGCGGCCGCCAACAAATGCAATACGGTATTTGATGAACCACCCATTGCAATATCGACCACCATTGAGTTCATAAACGCTGTTTTGTTAGCAATGGCACGAGGCAATACATCTTGATTATCTTTTTGATAATACTCACGGCAAAGATCAACAATACGTGCACCCGCTTCAACATACAGTTGTTTACGGTCTTTATGAGTAGCAAGGGTAGTACCATTACCCGGCAAGGCCAAACCTATCGCTTCTAATAGACAGTTCATTGAGTTAGCGGTAAACATACCTGAGCATGAGCCACATGTAGGACATGCAGAACGCTCAACCTGCTCTGAGTCGGCATCACTCACTGAGGTATCGGCGCCTTTGACCATGGCATCAACTAAATCAAGTTTAATATCGATATTAGCAAGCTTAGTTTTACCAGCCTCCATCGGACCACCCGATACAAAAATAACGGGAATATTTAAACGCAGTGCGGCAAGCATCATCCCTGGGGTGATTTTGTCGCAGTTAGAAATACAGATCATCGCATCGGCACAGTGGCCATTAACCATGTATTCAACCGAGTCCGCGATTAAGTCGCGCGATGGCAATGAGTACAACATGCCGCCGTGACCCATTGCAATGCCATCATCAATGGCAATAGTATTAAATTCTTTTGGTACACCACCAGCTTGGGTAATGGTTTCGGCCATTAATTCACTGAGTTGATTAAGATGAACATGACCAGGTACAAATTGCGTGAACGAGTTTACAACTGCAATAATTGGTTTACCAAAATCAGTATCTGTCATTCCTGTTGCACGCCATAATGCACGTGCGCCTGCGCGCTTTCGACCTTCTGTTGTTGTTGCACTTCTTAATTTAGCCATAGTTACCTCAGTGTTTTGCAGCACCTTTATCAGTTGCTGACATCCTCATTCTTAAAATTTTATTGCTGTAGGAAAAACCCACAGCCCTGTTGATTATGTTGAGCAGCTGCTTAAACGGCTTGCTGCTGTAAATTATTTTGTAACGTTACATGCTTTACGTCTACTAGCTTATTCAGTTGTGTCGTTAAAAGATAGATAGGTTTATCACTATCGACTGTCATCGCTACGTGATAGTGACCATCATCCATATTGAGCTGAAAATGGGTTAAATCAAAACCACGATGGCGAACTACGCGTAAAAAGCGCTCAACGGCAACACTCTGGTTTTTTAAGGCGACTGTTAAACTGTGTTTCATTTTGCACTCTCCGTCATCATTTCATCGTTGGCTGCACCTGGCGGTACTAACGGCCAGACATTTTCTTTATCGTCAATACAGGCATGCACTATATAAGGACCATCACTGTTTACTAATGCTGCGATCGCATCATCGACTTGATCAGCACGGGTAATAGTTTGTCCCGGAATACCAAATACAGCTGCTAACTGCACAAAATCGGGGTTATCTGATAAATCAGTTTCAGAATAACGCCCTTCAAAAAACAACTCTTGCCACTGGCGAACCATACCTAAACGTTGGTTATCTAAAATTAATATTTTTACCGGTAAATTGTTACGGCGTATCGTTGCTAACTCTTGAATGTTCATCATGATTGAACCATCACCTGAAACGGTGATCACAAAATCATTAGGGCGTGCTACCTGTGCGCCAATTGCTGCTGGTAGGCCAAAGCCCATCGTGCCGGCTCCACCACTGCTTAAGTGGTTACTTGGGTGACTAAACTTCATGTGCTGTGCCACCCACATTTGATGCTGACCTACATCACAGCAAACAACACCATTACTTGGCATACGTTGACTAAGTTGATTTAATAAATATGGGGCAAATACTTTTTCACCCGGGTAGTCATAGCGCCACGCATGTTGTTCCATCATTGCTTTAGTGTGATCTAACCACGCCTGCTCAGTAACAAAACACGAAAGCTGTGGCAATGAGGTTTTTAAATCCGCAATTAACGACGCTTTAGCAGGTTTACGTTTACCGACTTCTGCTGCATCTATATCTAAATGGATTACTTTTGCTTTGGCTGCAAACTTACTTAAGTTACCCGTTACCCGATCATCAAAGCGTGCACCGATACATACTAATACATCGCACTCTTGTACTGCTAAATTTGCGGCTTGTCCGCCGTGCATCCCTAACATACCTAAATTAAATTCGTAATCAGGCAATACACTACCTAAGGCTTTTAGTGTTGATACTGCTGGCATGTGAGTTTTTTCTAAAAACTGCATTAACTGCTTTTGCGCATCTGCCGCCTGTACGCCACCACCTACGTAAGCAACTGGGCGCTTCGCTTCACTAAGTAATTGGTTGGCTATCGCCACTTGATTTGAATCTAACTCGGGTAAGTAATCATCTCCTGCCAGCCAAGGGTGAAAGGGGACTTGCGCCATTTGAATGTCTTTTGGGATATCAACCAATACAGGGCCTGGACGGCCTGATTGTGCTAAGTGCATGGCTTCTTGTAATATTTCAGCTAAATCTTCAGGGCGCTCAACCATATAGCTGTGTTTAGTACACGACAATGACATACCCAATACATCGATTTCTTGAAACGCATCAGAGCCGATTGCTGCAGTAGGTACTTGCCCAGTGATTGCTAGTAATGGCACTGAATCCATCATCGCATCAGCAAGCGCAGTGATTAAGTTAGTTGCACCAGGCCCTGAAGTTGCAAAACAGACCCCAAGTTTACCCGTGCTACGCGCAAAACCAACCGCCGCAAATCCTGCACCTTGTTCATGACGAGTAAGGTAATGCTTAACCGGCGCGCCATACAGCGCATCGTAAATTGGCATTATGGCTCCACCTGGGTAGCCAAAAACTTCATTTACGCCGTGTTTGGCTAATAAATCAATTGTTAACTCTGCGCCTGTCATTAATAAATCCTCATTCCTCAGTGACATGTCTAAACTTAATTACCCATTCTAAACCCTGAAACTAAAAAGCCCCCCGGACTGTTAAGTGCGGGGGGCTTTTTCAATGCTTCTCTTTTTTAAAGCACTAACAAGCCCCCGCGGTAATAATAATTACCACGACGTTAATTAGGACTAGGTTTAGTGCATTTATAAGCATGTAATCGATACCAAAATTTGTTTGTTCGCACGAGGAACTTTTACCTCCCCGCCGTCTTTTTCTATTAGTACCGCGATGGGAGGGTTAAGTCAACCTTAAAATCAATCCAATATTCATGTAAACACCGACCTTTAAAGGCATAAAAATCCAACATAGACACATAAATAGATTAATTTTTCTCATATGCGAAACATTTGATATTTCATACCTCCTTATAACCAAATAGCGGTTTGATTAATTTTTGACGAACTCGTAATTAAATTATTCTTTTTAAATCGTTTCACTCAGGAAATGCCCAGTTACTCCTCAGTATTTCTTAAGTATTGGCTTCTACCATCTCGCCATTGAATTATATATGAGTTGTGAATTTATGGTCGTCAGTCAATTTCTCCGCACGGGTATTAACAAACGTTTTTACATTACCTGTAGTGCCAACGTATTTATTATTGCACTCGCAAGCTACTACTGCTTAGTGATTAATATTCCTTTCATGCAAGGTGCTTTTACAGCCATTACCACCCTACCAGCTTTCTCTTGGTTGTTTTTGCTGTCAGTACCGTTGTTGTTACTGTGCTTATTAATTATTTTTTTCTCTTTGCTATCGAGCCGCTGGTTGCTCAAACCCGTTAGTTACATTTTATTACTGTGTTCTTGTGCCGCTTTATACGGCACCTTAAATTACGGTGTGGTATTTGATTACTCAATGATCCAAAACACCTTTGAGACCGATAGCCAAGAAGCCGTCAGTTATCTCAACCCGCAATTTATGCTGTTTTTTACCTTATTTGCCCTTCTACCGTTACTAATTTTGATTAAAACAAATGTGCGATTTAGTCCTGTTACACAAGAGCTGCTGAGTCGTAGTAAGTTGGTACTTGGTTGCCTTGCTTTAATCGCAGTGATTGTATTGAGCTTTTATGCTGACTACGCAGCAACAGGACGTAATAATCAGCTCTTAAAAAAAGAGTTAATTCCATTTCAGTATTTAAGCAGTGGCTACAAATACCTGCGTGATCAATGGTTAGTGACAAAAGAGCCATTTAAAATACTCGATTCCACACCAACACTTATTACCCCAGCACAAACACAAGTCACGGTGATTGTGGTAGGTGAAACAGCTCGAGCTGCTAATTTTGCATACCAAGGTTATGCACGTGACACCAACCGTTACACTCGCCCCTTCAATGTCACATACATGAATAATGTCGCCTCGTGTGGCACCGCAACCGCAGTGTCTGTGCCTTGTATGTTTTCGCAGCAACAGCATACGAACTTTTCGCGAAGTGAAGCAGATAACCAACAAAACATACTGGATATCGCCGCAACGGCTGGTGTAGATGTACTATGGATAGACAATAACAGTGGTTGTAAAAATGTCTGTAACCGCATAACCACTCTCACTCCTGATGATTCGCTTTGCACCCAGCAACCTTGCTATGACGAAGCATTACTCGCGCCACTTAGACGTAAACTAGCAAATTTGAGCCAAGCAAATACTGTGATTGTATTGCATATGATGGGCTCTCATGGCCCGACTTACTTTCAGCGCTATCCTGATGACTTTAGGCTATTTACTCCTACTTGCGATCGTAGTGATATTCAAAATTGCACTAACGAGCAACTGGTTAATACCTACGACAACAGCATTGCCTACAGTGACTACGTCAACAGCCAAGTTTTACAACAACTAAGCGAACTCCCTAACAGTATTGATAAAAACTTTATTTATGTTTCAGACCATGGTGAATCACTGGGCGAAAATGGCGCTTACTTACACGGCTTCCCGTACAGCTTTGCGCCAGCAGAGCAAACCCACGTGCCTTTGTATATTTGGGTAGGGAAAAACAACCAACGCATCAGCCAAAACTGTTTACGTTCACTCGACTCACAGCCAGCGTATTCACACGATATTTTATTTCACACTTTGGCAAATTTTATTGGCCTTAAAACCAGCACCTATGAAGCCCAATTAGATTTGCTAAACACCTGTAACACTCTTAATAACAAAGCGGTAAGCAACCATGAATAATGCAAAAACAGTACTCAAACGCCAAGGACTAATGCGCCTTATATTTACCTTACGCCACACTTTTAATGGCTTAAAGTGGATGACCCGCTTTGAAGCTGCATTTCAACAAGAACTCGCATTATTTCTATTGCTAGGTGCGTTTGCTTGGATGCAGGAGATAGCCACCAGCAATAAGCTACTTTTAATTGCCAGCTTGTTGTTTATATTATTTGCCGAGTTAGTGAATACCGCCGTTGAAGTGGTGGTTGATCGTATTGGTACTGAGCATCATGAGTTATCAGGTTTAGCAAAAGATATAGCCTCTGCCAGTGTGTTTATTGCCATGCTGATCAGCACACTTATTTGGTGGGCAATCTTATGGGCATAACACAGAAACTTAACCTAAATCACCTACCAAGTAAGCTGGGTCCCTACTGGATATTACTAACATTTTTTGGCTTATCGTTAACAACACTAACCTTAGCTCGCTTTGGCCTATGTGTTTGGCAAGGTGAGCGCGTATTTAGCTCTCATGCTTGGCTTAATATTTTTGTTGGCGGACTGCGTGTTGATATCGCAACCTTAAGTTATATTTTAATGCCTGCTTTACTGCTTATTATTGTCGCTTCAGCACTGAGTAAGCAATACATGACTCGCAACATCATTAAGTACTACCTGTTACTAATGACCGCGCTACTGGTCTTTTTTGAAGTGATAACGCCAACCTTCATTAATGAATATGATTTGCGTCCTAATAGGTTGTTTATAGAGTATTTAATTTACCCTAAAGAAGTCTCAAAGATGATTTTTTCAGGCTATAAAACAGAGATAGTCTGCTCACTGTTGTTGCTGGTATTAGCTATAAAAGCAGCTGCAATAATATTTGCTTCACAATGGCAAAACCGCGCTCAATTATCGACACTAAAGCATACGATAGTGGTCATCTTACTATTATGCTTAACGACTCTAGGCGCACGTAACTCTATTGGTCATCGCCCTTTAAATCCCGCTATGGTGGCATTTTCGACCGATCACTTACTTAATGACCTGAGCCTCAATTCGCTTTACAGCGTGGCCTTTGCAATTAAACAGCTCAGTAATGAACAATCCAGTCAAGACTTTTATGGCACGATGGCAGAAGAGCAATTACTCACAGAAGTACGTAAAAGCATGCAAAATCAACAAGCTGACTTTAACAATAGCAACGCACCAACAAAGACTTTTCATCAAGCTGCGTACCAAGGTAAACCTAAAAACTTAGTGATCATACTACAAGAAAGTTTAGGCGCACGTTACGTGGGTACGTTAGGCGGCTTACCTTTAACTCCAAATATAGATAAACTTTACCAGCAAGGTTGGGGATTTGATAACTTATATGCAACGGGCACCCGCTCAGTACGAGGCATAGAGGCTGTTATTACCGGATTTACGCCGACCCCTTCACGTGCAGTCGTAAAACTTGATAAATCACAACGTGACTTTTTTACTATCGCTGATTTTCTTGCTAAGCAAAACTACCATACCCAATTTATTTATGGCGGTGAAAGTCACTTCGATAACATGCAAAGCTTCTTTTTAGGCAATGGTTTTGAGCAAATTGTTGATAGTGATGATTTTGCCAACATTGACTTTAATGGCTCATGGGGTGCATCCGATGAAGATCTATACACACAAGCAGATATAGAGCTGACTAAGCTACAACAGCAAGGTAAGCCTTTTTTCAGCTTAGTGTTCTCAAGTTCAAATCATAGCCCTTATGAATTTCCTGATAATAAAATTTCACTCTACGACAATGACAAACAAACCCGTAATAATGCCGCTAAATACGCAGATTATGCACTGGGTACATTTATTGAAAAAGCCAAAAAATCAACCTACTGGGAGGATACTGTATTTATAGTCATTGCCGATCACGATTCACGGGTTTCCGGCGCCAGTTTAGTGCCTATTGACCACTTTCGTATCCCTGCGGTGATCTTTGGTAAAGGTATTGCAGCAAAGCGCGATCACCAGCTAGCCAGCCAGCTTGATATTCCAGCCACGTTATTGTCGTTAATTGGCGCCAGTGGTGAGCATCCAATGATAGGCCGCGACCTTTCACAAGCCATCGCCAACAATGAACAACGTGCGATGATGCAATATGATAAAAACTTTGCCTATATAACAAAGCATCACCCTCAAGGTAATAAAGTGGTTATTTTACAACCACACAAACCCGCGACGTCTTATCTTTATAGTGAGAGTAAATTAGTCCCCATTAGTAATGATCAACAACTAGTAAAACAAGCTCTTGCTCATGCAAACTTTGGTAACTTAGCCTATCAAAAAGGCTGGTATCATTAATCTTTAAGCCTTGCTAAAGTAGTAAGGCTTATTCGTCAGTTTATAAAGTTAACACAATGAAAATACTGGTAATAGAAGATTCTGAACCACTTAGACGCAGCTTAGATGTTGGCCTCAATAATCTTGGTTTTACTGTTGATAGTACAGGGGATGGATCTCATGGCTTAAGCATGGCACTCAGCGGCGATTATGATCTCATTATTCTCGACCTAATGCTACCAAGTGTAGATGGCATGAGTATTCTTAAAGCACTACGCAGTACCTCTAGCCAAACCCGTGTACTTATTCTATCTGCCCGCTCAGAAGCGCAAGATAAAATAAACGGCTTGATGACTGGTGCAGATGATTATTTAACTAAACCTTTCTCATTTGAAGAGTTGCATGCCAGAGTGCTGGCACTTTCTCGTCGGGGTCAACTGCACAGCCAACAAAATACCTTAAGTGTTGGTGATTGCGTGTTAGATTTAGGATTAAAAACTCTGCATTATCAAGGGCAACCTGTAAACCTAACCCGCAACGAGTATAAAATTATTGAATGCTTATTTGGCGCAAAAGGCCGCGTATTGGGGCTTGAAATGATCAGTGAAGCTGTTGTCGGCCAATTTGATATACTGTCAAAAAACGCCCTCGAAGCGCATATTTCTGCAATACGTAAAAAAGTCCGCCAGCTTGGCGGGGAACTCCCTATTAAGAACAAACGAGGGTTCGGCTATGTTGCCTCACAAGACTAAGCTTCATTCGATTAAACGAAAACTAGTAAATAATATTACCGCTGTGATCTCATTGATCTTAGTAACTATTTTTTTAACGGTCGATTTAAGCGTCGATTCTTGGGTCGAGAATCAATTCAATCAATCCTTGTCCAATAAAGCAAATTACTTAAAAACCTTAGTAAAAGATCATGCGGGCAAACTGGAGTTTGATTTTGCCGGTGAGTTTATGTCTGAATACGAGCAAGCTAATGCCAGCGAGTTTTATCAATTGTGGCACGAACAACACACCTTCGAAAAATCCGACTCGTTACAGATCTATCCAGGCGTCGACTTACCTAATATAGATATTCCGATTAATGAATTTAAAATTATTGATTACACTCTACCAAATGGTGAAGAAGGGCGAGCGATGATCAGTCACTTCATTGCTCAGCAAGAAGACGAAAGTGCACGTAATAGTGGTCATTTTAATACTATGGTATTAACAATTGCAGCACCAACTTCAGCATTAAATAAAGTGTTAATCATTATTGATGTCGTATTTTTGCTTACCTGTATTATTACAGTATTTGGCGTACGCTACTTAGTTACCCGCATCGTCAATCGTGGCCTCTATCCACTGAATAACTTAAACGAACAAATTAAACAACTCGATATCACTGGCGCCTCACAAACCATTAAAAGTGACTTTAAGGTAGAAGAGATAGAGCCTATTCGTAATGAGCTCAATAAATTCATCACCACCAATCAGCAGCTCTATCAAAATGAAAAACGCCTTACTAGTGACATTGCTCATGAGTTAAAAACCCCTATTGCAGAGCTAATTAGCCTCTCTGAAGTGGCATTGCGCTACCCCAACGATGAACGCATAACCAGCACCTACACCAGCGATATACTCGCCATTTCGCAGCGCATGAAAACCATAGTTAATAATCTTCTATTATTACAACGAGCTGGTAGCAGCGCCATTGAACTAAACCTTGAAAAGCTCAATTTAAGTGAATTTATAAATGACCTCAGTAACGAACTGCAGTTTAAGCACCCAGATATTGAACAACGATTACAACATGATATTGCCGTGGACCTGCTTGTTACAGTAGATAAGTTTTGTTTGCATACCATTTTGACTAACTTACTCGATAACGCACTATTTTATGGTGTACCTGGCCAAAGCGTTAATTTACGGGTTGAGCAGTTTGCAGACAAAACGACTATTACTCTCTGCAATGCCCTTACAGAACCATTAAGTGAACAACAACTAGAAGCGATTTTTGATCCGCTTTATCAACTAGATAGTTCACGAACGAACAACCAGCGTCACGGTTTAGGGTTATCGATAGTAAAAAGTTTATGCAACTTAAACCACTTTAGTATCAGCGCTAAAAATAAACCGGATACTCGCTTAGCACTAATTTTAACATTACCTAGATAGAATATTAGTTTATATTATCTCGGTAATTTATTAATAAGGACAATTATGAACCTCACCCAACGTATTAGCAGTTACTTTATTTTATCGCTTTTCCTGTGTATTAGTTTTGCCAGTCATAGTGAACCGGGCCTTTGGCAAATCGAGAAAAACGGTATTAACAGCTATTTATTTGGCACCGTGCATGTAGGTGATGCCAGCATGAAAGGTCTACCAGAGAAAGTCACTAAAGCCATTGATGCCAGTGATAAAGTAATTGTTGAAGTTGATATCAGTGCAATTAGCCCAATGGAAATGCAACGACGCTCTATGCCGTTTATGATGCTAAAAAATGGTAAGACCCTGCAAAGTGAGTTATCAGAGCAAAACTACGCTAAGTTAAAAGAATACTTCAGCAAAAAGTCGATAGATATTGCGATGTTTAATAACCTAGCCCCATGGGCGGTAATGGTAACCATGATGCAAATGGAATTCCAAAATGCTGGATTTTCTGATCAAACAGGTATCGATAAGCAAGTACTTGCTTACGCCAAAGATAAGAATATAGCAGTGGGCGAGTTAGAAACCCTTGAATATCAAATGGAAATGTTTAACCACATGTCATTGTTAAGCAATGAGATGATTGAAGAAACGTTTGAACAACTTGCCGACGTAGAAACCTATTTTATTACCTTAGTGGATGCGTGGAAAAACGGTGACATGGTCACGCTAACTAAGTATTACAATGAAAGTTTTGACGACAGTAACTATGGTGAGATCAGCGAACAAGTGATGCTGATTGAACGTAACAATAATTGGGTAACAGAACTCACGCCACGCATCGGTAAAGAAAAGTTATTTATCGCCGTAGGCGCCCTACACTTACCAGAGCAACACGGTTTATTAAAACAATTTAAAGACCAAGGTTTTACAGTAACTCGTCTTTAATGACTCACAAATAGACACTTCATCTGCTTGGCTAGCAATAGCCAAGCGGGCTAATTTATTGTCCTCCCTCATTTACTACTCATTCCCTTTTTCTTTGTGCAAAAAAATTTAAGTAAGTTATTCACAAAGAGGTTAAGAGACGCTGCGCTTTAGAGGAATATAGAAGTAGCTGCTGCGCTAATATCGTAAGGACACTGAAATTATAAAAGTGGCCGCCTGCTTCCTTTAGAAGTCGATATCAGCTCCATCACCTTTACCGCCTAATAAGCCTCTCAATAACCCCCCTAGTATCCTAAGCAACCAGATTATAAGCTCAATAGGAAACTCAACTATAAGTTCAAGCTTGTCAATTATAGCGCTTTCTGAAACACGCTTACCGCGTTTTTTGCTTGGCCAAACAAGGTAAGTAAAAAGATAAAAGACAAACCCTGCAAACAAGTATGTCCAGTCAAAATGGACAATTAGCATCCCCATTATCAAAAAAGTGCCAGCGATAAATCCCAACGTCGCGACGGCTATCCTTATAGATTCCATAGTTAATTAACCTCCCTAAGCTCTAAAATGAAATGACATCCAGTTGATTTTTTCATTTTAGATTATGACCAAAAAAAGCTGACAAGTTTACACAATATACTTTTCAACAATACTTATTGACAGAAATAATTAGTCACAAAGAGCTTAAAAGGCGACAACTAGCTTGAAAAAAGCGGCAAGACAATAGCTGGCTGAACTGGCAAGGTAAGAGAAAAAAGCCAACTGCTTTTTTGCCCATTTAATTGCCTTGATATATTTTTTATACCATAATCCGGTATATATTGGTATTTAAAAAGTTTTACATTATGGCTAAGAATACAAGCGTAACATTAGGCGAACATTTCGATAAGTTTATAAATCAGCAACTTAACTCAGGTCGTTATGGCTCAGCAAGTGAAGTAATACGTGCTGGTTTAAGAGCCCTAGAAGATCAGGAAATAAAGACAATGAATTTACGCAATATGCTAATTGACGGTGAAAACAGTGGCGTTGCGGATTACTCGTATGATTCTTTGATTTTAGAGCTGGACAAAGATAACCACTAATGTCGCAATTCGAAGTATCAGGAAAAGCCAAAAGCGATTTAATAAAAATAGCCAAATATACTCAGTTAACTTGGGGTACAGCGCAAAGAAATGACTATTTAAAACTGTTAGATAGTACTTTCCAGCAATTAGCCGACGAACCTATGCTGGGAGTTCATTGCGATTACATAAGGGAAGGTTATCGAAAACGGCCTCAAGGTAGTCACGTAATTTATTATAAAGAACATAAAACAAAGCAAATTTTAATCGTGAGAATATTACACAAAAGTATGGATGTTAACCGCGCGCTCTGAAAAATATAACGAGCCTGTAGAATCACTTGTTTCTAATTTATTGTTATTGATGGTTCAAACATAGCCGAGTTGCTATTTTGCCCCCATCATTTACTGCTCATTCCCTTCTCTTTGTACAAAATGTGTTTAAGTGAATTACTCACAAAGAGGTTAGGCAACTAGATCCTGAGGTTGGCGTAGGTCGTGCTTTAGCGCGTCAATTACAATAACTAAAGCTGTCGCCATAAATGACGACCTACTATGTGCTAGGTTTGTCGTTGGGTTTCGTTGCACTCAACCCAACCTTGTATCTACGGTGATAAACTTAACGCCGAGCTGCTCTGGTTTTTCCTAGCGCCTAGTCCCTAGAACCTTTCTCTACCCCTAGCACCTTCTCTACCCGCTAAAATCTGCCATATCTAAGTAGTGTTCAATACCGGCTATTTTATCTTTGGCGTGGTGGTTTACATAAATCACTGTGCTACTGCCTGCGGCGCATATTTTTTCGATTAGCAGTAAAACACGCTGTCGATTGGCTTCATCAAGCCCTAAGCATGGCTCGTCTAAAATCAGTAATGTTGGGTGTTTTACCATAGCGCGGGCAATTAACAACATGCGTTGATCGCCGTAAGACAGTTGAGTAAATGGGGTATTTTTAAATTCACTTAAGCCCAATAGCGCTAACCATTGCATGGCAAGGTCAAGCTGGCGTTGTGTTGGCTTTTGATACAGGCCTATACTGTCGTAAAAACCCGATATTATGGTGTTGAGTGCGCAGATACTAACGCGATAGTCCATGTGCAAGGCATTGGAAATATAGCCTATATATTGTTTGATTTGCCAAATGCTTTCGCCACTGCCACGCTGAAAACCAAATACCTTGATATCATTGTTGTAACACTGCGGATTATCGCCGGTGATTAAGTTAAGTAGGCAGGTTTTGCCGGAGCCATTTTTACCACTTAACTGCCAATGTTGCTGTGCTTGGATTGTCCAATTTAAATTGCTAAAAATAATCTGGCCATTATAACTGACGCTGGCATTTTGCAATCGTACTAACTCAGGATCATGAAACGCAGGGGCGCTGTGCTGCATATCTTTGTCAGGAATGGTTAAGTCTGTATGCGCTAAATGTAATAGTTTAAATAAGTCATCGCGCTGTTTTTCGTCAGGGTTTGCGAGCTGATACTGCAATTCACCGGCAATTACATAGCCATAATGACTAATAAATGCTGGGATTTCAGCTAAACGATTAAGTACAAAGACCATGGTCATACTGTCGCTTAGCGCTGCCAATATGGTATTTAATCGCTCAGTACTTTCAACATCTAAGCCATCAAAGGGTTCATCAAGCACGATAAGTTCAGGGCGATTACTGAGTGCTTTGATCAACATCAACTTGCGTGTTTCACCTGTGGAGAGTGCGCGTAAACGTTGCTTAAGTAATGGCTCAAAAGCAAACCCAGTAATTAGCTGCTGGCATAACTGCTCATCAAAGTTTGCACTTGCTTGTTGATAAATTAATTCTGACACTAATTTAGGATCAGTTTTACCATCGGTGATATCATCTTGGTCAACTAATAACTCGGCGGCAAGTAATTGCTTTTGCATGTCTGAAGAGACTATTTCCATACGCTCAAAATCACAACGTCGCGTACCACTGACAATATTAGCCTGATCGAGTAGGACTGCAGTAATGGCTGATTTACCAGCTCCGTTACCACCAAGTAGCACCCAATGCTGATTGCTATCAACCTGCCACGTTAAGTTACTTAGCGCGAAGCTCACGTGTTCATCGACGCCTAGATTAGCCGTTACATTATTAAGTTTAATTGACTTCACAGTACTTCCTATCAACCCACCATAGTTAATTACTTAGTTTGAAAGTACATGACTTTAATAAACATGGCTATAGAATAAAATTCACACCGTTTAAACCTTTTTAAATTTGCTCACGTCTAATCTATAAAGCCAACAACAATGAGTAACAATAATGAACATACTTAGCACCATTAGCCTAGCCGCACTATTATTAACCAGCAGTGTTACAGCCCATGCCGAGCAAAAAATTGAACGGACGTTTGATGTCACGGCCAATCAAGCATTGGCAATCAACGTTCCGGTTGGCAGTTTAGAATTTAGCACTCACCAAGGTCATCACGTTACGGTGTCGATTGAACTCAAAGCAAAAAATGACAGCTGGTTTAGCGATGATGTGGCACTGGAAGATATCACTTTAAAGCATCAACAAAATAACGATACGCTGAGCCTGTCGATTGAAAATGACGAAGTACAACAAAACTGGCAGGTCAGCCTACCTACAAGCATGGCTATAGATATAGAGTTAGGCGTGGGCGATATTGAACTCACTGATTTTGCTAACACAGCTAACATCGATGTTGGTGTAGGGGCTGTAAGGATCAGCAGTGCATTAGATGATTACCAAACAATCACCCTTGATAGTGGCGTTGGCGATACCAAGGTATCAGGAATGAAAAATGATGCTAAGCATAGCCGCAAAATGGTGAGTTCAACCAGTAAATACCGTGGTGATGGCCAATACAGTATTAATGTTGAGGTTGGTGTGGGCGATATCAAAGTTCGCCACTAGCAGCAATCAGCCCTTATCAAAGACATGTATAAGGGCTTTTTCAATCTCACTCACTCCAAATGGTTTATACACATGAGCGTTCGCGCCTAAATCATACGTACGTTCTAAATCGCTGGCAGCAGTATTAGCTGTAACAACTATAATTGGGGTCATTGAATGAAGCTCTTGGCGAATTATATCAATTGCTTGAAAGCCATCCATCACTGGCATATTTAAATCCATAAAAATCACATCAAAGCTATTCTCAGTGACTTTTTCTGTTGCAATTAGACCGTTTTCAGCCGTTATTACACTGTAGTTAAAGTTGCTTAAAATACGCGATAAAATCGTCGCATTTAGTAAATTATCTTCCACTACTAAACAATTTAACGATGCCGGTAATAACGCGGGCTCTGCTGTTGATTCTAATTCAGCCAGTGGCATGCGGATCTTAACTTTTGCGCCATGAGGCGATAGATCCTTAAATTCAATTCCCCCTTGCATAGCACTAATAATATGCTGAACGCGTACTAAACCTGTTTGTAAGCCTTGAAAGTTATTGTCGCTATCTGTGCTATCTAGATTTAAATAAGGGTAATTTTGTGCAAACCCAGCTCCGCTATCCGTCACCGCAATGTGCAATTGACCGTCCCGATAGTTTACTGATATTGCAATTAAACCCTTGCTGGTATATTTAATCGCATTACTTAATAGTTCTGTGATCACTTGCTGTAAACGCTTATGATCTAGCATGACATTTTGATTTAAGTCGGCACTTAAGTTTACTTCAAGTTGTAGATTTTTAGTCTCACATGCATAGTTAAATGGAGTGATTACGGATTCAAGGCTCGTCAGTAAGTTTTGCATAACTGGCTTTAGTTGCCACTGGCCTGCATTAAATTGTTGTAATTCGTGCAGCTCATCCAACATAGTAACAATCCTACTAGCACAATACTTAGCTTGCTTTTGCACTTGTTGTTGGTTTGCTGGTAGCTGTAGTTGCTCAATCTAATTAACAAGCCCTTGTAATGGCGTCCTAAACTCATGGCTTGCCCGTGCAATAAAACGCTCTTTGTAATGGCTGATCTGTTCTACTTGCGCTTTTTGTTGTTGATACTTATTGATCGTCGCTGCAACTAAGTGCTCCATTGGCCGAAAGATAAATTTCAACTCAATAAGTAATAAAGCCAATGTGGTAAACCAAAAGCTTAATTCTAGGTAGGATAATAGTTGTGACTTCTGTTGTGCGTGCTGCTCAAATAAAGTAACTGCTCCATCCAGATCTTTCAGCAATGCTTCGCTATCCGCTACATGAAATAACTGATCTACTGTTCTGGCATTACGATTATTTACTATTAATTGCGCTTTATCTAAATATGCTTGGGCGCTTTGCGCAAGGTTTACTGGTGGAGAAAAATAATAACTAACGAGCTTATCGTTTAAATACGTATAACCACCATTTGCTTGCTGTTGTACTAAAAGTGCATGGCCCGCAGTAAACTCTGCAATTGCTTGCTCTAAAACTGCAAGATGCAACGGCGTATCTAAGCCTGTTTCTGTTATTAGTGCATTACTATGCCACGCTATTTTTTGCGATAACATACGCTGCTTACCCACTACGTTAATAATATGCGCGTCGTCTTTTTGCACAAACAGCATATACTGAATTAACAGTGCGGTTGCAGTACTGAGGATGGCAATCGCTAATAATGCCCAACGGTAGCGAGAGCGAATATTAGCAATGATTTGAATCATAAGAGGCTCTTTTTCTGTTAAGTGTAGCCCAAGCCTAATAATCTGACACTGTGCACTAATAGAATCAAGCCCATTTTAATCTGAGCTTGGTTCTACCAGCTTTATTTACTACCTATTTTCTAAACGATTATAATCAAATAAGCCGTATTCTACGCCACGGTATTGCTGAGCAACCCGATGCAAAATATCGCTGTATTGCCAAAACTGCGGGTGGGTACGGCGAATAGCAAATTGGCTCTTCAGTGCCCTATAATCGGCCTCAACCTGCATCATTGGTAACTGCTCCGCAAAAGATGCAACCTGTTGCGGATTGTTCAAATACCAAATAGCTTCAGGGTAATCACCAATAAAACCTGGCACGATTGTGACTGTGTCCTCTGCGTAAGCTCGCTGCCCTTCTTCGTTTAATAAGCTCGAAATATTATAGTGAGCATTGTGGTGGATCAAGGTATACGCTTGATGCTCTTTATCACCATCTTTGACTAAAATATAAGAGATTTGTGGCAGTAGATTAACGGCCTTGGCGGGCATGTTATTTAACTGCTGTAACGGCTCTGGAACCTGTTTATAGTCATAGCGAGGGCTAAGCACTGGTTTTAAAGTTTGCTTAATTAACCCATACAACTCGTGTTGTTGATCTTGAGTTTGATACTCCACCCCAGTTGGTTGGCTAAAGCTCTCACCGCTTTTAAAAAATTCAGTAAGACTTGTTGGCGATTTACGATACCAGTTTGCTTTGAGCTGTTTACGCTGTTGTTGTGGTAGCAGAGCTAAAAAGTTTTGCTCGCCCTCAAGACGGAGGAAATCCATGTACAAACGCGTAATGAGCTGATGGCCTATATTGCCATACACATCAAACCCCGCCACCAGCAAATAGTGAATACGTTCGAATAATGCATAATCCAGTACCCACATGGTTTTCGGCTCTTGACCTATAAAGCCTTTAACTACAGTCGCACTATCGAAATGGCGAAATATAGTCAATGCGGCATTATCATTAACCCCTTCACCACGCCATAACACGTCGGTAGTAAGGTTTTCGCCATTTTTGAACATGCTATTTGCCAGTTTTACTTTTGCTTCAAGGTAAGCACTTTGTCGCTGTGAATATTTTACCCAACTTGAAATTGGTAAAGCATTACTTTCTTCGGCGGCAGGTAGCGCCAGTGCATCTTCATGTTGCATTAGCATTTGCCCCACTTCTGGTGTTGCAGCCTTATCTGGATCTGCAAACGCCACCCAAAAATGGTCGTTAATAACATTTAAAGCAATTTGACCACGACATACTGGCCCCTTGATAAAGCCCATAATAATCAACTCAGCTTCATCAAGCATAAATTGATACTTAGATTTAGTAGGGATTGCCGCAAAGGATTTAAATGGATTCGATGCTACGTCAGCCGTATAACTCGGCATTTTTTCAACTTTGTAATCAGGTTCAATAAACTGATGATATAAACGTGCTAACTTTGTATCATCCAAGGCAAGTGGTAAGTGTGTTTTGGCCAAAATAGTTGATCTATCATGCATCAAACGGTAATACACTCGCTCTACCTTAGGATCATCGTATGGACGACGCGTATTGACCAATACAATATCTTGCCCTGGCGGGGTCGTTGAACGCACTAGTTTAAAGAAGCTTTTTTCGCCATCTTGTGCAAAGTAAATATGCGCCAAATACCAATGTTCAAAGATATAGCGCGCAGCTAACTGGTGCTTTAAACCATCTTGATTTAAAAAGCTTTCCCAACGCTGAGCCTGTGCAAGCACGGTTTTACTTGGCGGTTTAATATGCGCCATTTTACCACCGTTTTTAAGCCAATTCTCTAAGTGCTTAAATTCGGTTCGTGAAATACCCGGTAATCCGTAAGGCATCCCCGCATGCGGCTGGCTATCAGCCAAACGGTCAAACTCCCCTATCGAAGCGCAACTTTGGGAACGATCTAGTGAAAAATCAAACTCATCATCAAGCACACCTTCTTCCGGTAAAGGAGAACTCATTTTCAGCACAAGACTGTTATATAACACGCTGCCTGCAAGATTAGCTTGTTCTGATTGCTCTCGCTCATTGAGCACTGGGGCAAAACCTTTTTCTCGCCATTGACTGGTTTGTGTCGCATCAAACAGTAAGCGGCTCGGTGTTGACGCTAACAAACGGGTGCCGTCATACACAAGCTCTTTACTTAAGCCACGGTCGATCCCTTCTGGCGATGATAGTTTTAACTGACATGGCGCATCATAGCAACCGTGACACACCACACAACGGCTTTCAAGTACAGGTTGTACATGCTGTAAAAATTCAGCGCCACTGCCCGTGTTATGAGCAACAATACGTTGCTGCGTTTGCTCTGGGCCAAAAAGCTCATCGTAATGAGCTGCACCTAAATAAGCGCAGCCACTTAGCACAATAAACAACATGCTTAATAAAAAAGGCTTTTTCATCGCTTTATTCGTCCTCATCATCACCTAAATCAAAGGTCGGCATCATATCCATTTGCGGTGACACAAATGTGTGATCTGACTGAGTATCTAGCACTGCACTTAATAAAGGCCCGTGGCTTAAAGTCAACTGTGCATGATGTGCCTGTGAAACTAGCTCACTAAAAGCAGGGTTATGCGCTTCGACCAAGTAATCTGCAATAGTAATTGCAACGCTACTATCAGGCGTAGGGTTTTGACAAAGCTGAGTAAGTAAGTCGTCATCTAAAAGTACACTGATCAACAGATCTGGTGCCTCTAAATCTCGCTCATTTAAGGTTTCATCAAAAAGAAATAACGGTAAGGTTAAACTGCTATCTTGCTCTAATTCCATGTGCTGCTCTCTAAATACGACTGTTCTGGCTTTTAATAGAGCGATTATAGCAAATAATAGTATTAAAAATTAGCGAAAGATTTCAACAGTTAGTGGAGTTTTATAGCAATTCGCTTAATTAAGGAGTCAATTTTGAGGCAAGCAAACCTCGTCGATAACAAGGCAAAAATTTCGTTATTTAGTTGCTATAAATCAGAAATTTTTAACGCCGTTAGCGTCAGGTTTAATCCCTCAAAATGATTTTATTATTGCGAATTGGTATTACTCACCAACTGTTGAAATATAGAAGTGCTGTTTGGCAAATTTACCAAGGTAGGGTTTCACCATTTGAATGCCAAAAACCACCCGTATTACTCAAGCTTAGTTCATCTATGCGTTGTATTAAGCGCTGTGCTGATAATTCTGGCGAGATATCGCCTGCAAAATTAACCATTTGCGTTTGCACAAAACCTGGATGAAATAACCCAACAGCAATTTTTTTACTTTTTAATTCATGAGCTAAACTCACTGAGGCCGCATTCAGTGCAGCTTTTGACATGCGATAACCAATATAGCCTCCAGAGCCATTATCAGCAATTGACCCCATACGAGAGGTGATCATGGCGACTTTAGCATCAACACCTAAACTATGGATCAAAGCATGAGTCACGCGGATCGGTGCTACCGCATTGACTGCAATTTGTTGATTGAGCGTATCAAAATCCATTTCTGCCATACTTTCATTATGGAAAATACCAGCATTGTTAATGAGTAAGTCGATCTTATGACCATGCAATTGGCTTTCTAGGGTGTCAATATCAGCAGCGTTAGCAACATCGATATTGCTGATCACTGTAACGTCTAACTCTTTAAGTTCATCGCTTGGTGTACGTACCACAGCCGTAACTTGGTAGCCTTTTGCTAAATATTGCTGACATAAATTAAGGCCGATGCCACGATTTGCGCCAGTAATTACCACGTGCTTTGTCATCAATTTCTCCATATTGCTGTTAATTTAACCTGTTCTAATTACTTGGGGTAATTCCACAAAATACAAGAACTAAATATAAAACTGAAACTACAACTGCAAGCCTTTCGTTCTATGCTATGTTAAATACACCACCCTTTCATCACGCTCATTATGTATAAAGTTTTATTGATATTTTTTGTTAGCTTATTTACAACAGCCAGCGCTGCTAATAATTACACTATTAATGTGTCAGAAAGTGCGTCTTATCAGTTAGGTCAAGCTCAAATTGAAACGCTATTTAATAAAATTTATGCACCTTTAGATATAACGCCACACTACATTTTTTTACCAAGCAAGCGAGGGCTTGAGCAAGTAAATGCCGGATTATATGATGCCGAAGCTGGACGATTTACTATTATTGGCAATCAATATAAATCACTATTAATGATACCGACTCCTCTCGCTGAACTTAAAATTGTACTTTTTTGTATTGAAGAATCATTCTGCCAGCTAGATGTCAATCAAGGGTTTTTAACTATTTCGGGGACTTTATTTACCGAAGCACTGTGTGAATCCAAGTTATTAAGCTGTAATACCGTGATCAATGATAAATCAGCCTTTATCGCATTAAAAAAACAACGTGCTCATGCCATCATTGGTAATAGCTTATTTCCTAAAGGCACTTTATGTGAATCCGGGTTAGAGCAAGTCTATATCCGAGAAATTCTAGGGCAATCATTTCCTCTTCATCACTTTATTCACAAACGCCACCAAGCGCTTTTAGCACCACTTGAACAGTCAATTTCGAAGCTAAAAGCAAGTGGTGAAATTACTGTTATATTGAATGAGATTGCTAATGAGTTTACACACTGCAATGGCAAAATCATTGAGCTGCCACCAATACAGTTAAACAGCTCTATTGACGATGGGTTAATCTTGAATATCATGAATTGACGATGTCATGATCGAAAACACCGCACCTTGCGGATCGGTGATTACACTAAAACGCCCTACTTCAGGAATATCAGTTGGCGGTACACACACTTCACCACCAAGTTGCTGCGCGGTGGCAGCGTAATTATCACAATCATCTACCGCAAAATAAATCATCCAATGAGCAGGAATGTCAGCTGGCCACTCTTCTGTCATTTCTAGCATTCCAGCAACAGGTTGATCGGCGATGGTGAATAATGTGTAACTCATACCTTCCATTGGTTTTTCGACGCATTTCCAGCCCAATAATTGGCAATAAAAATCACGGCTTGCAGCGCTATTACGTGTTGCTAACTCATGCCAATACGGAGTGTTTAGCTCCCCTAAGCGCTTACAGCCTTTATGCTCATTAGCTTGCCATAGCGCAAACAGTGCGCCACCAGGCTCATTCAGTAACACCATGCGCCCAGCGTCCATCACATCATGCGGGCCAGCAATGATATCAGCACCTAATTTTGTGGCTTTGGCAGCTACTTCATCAATATTATCTACCGCAATATAAGCTAGCCAATGGCTCGGTGTGGCTGCGGTTTTTTGCTCTAATGACATTTGATACATAGCGGCTATATCATCGCCTTGCTTTTGTAACATAGTGTAATAAAGATCATCACCAATCGGTTGGTCATCTGCCGCCCAAGAAAATAACTCAGTATAAAAAGCTTTGCCATTTTTCCAATCAGTTGTACATAACTCAGACCAACAAAAAATCCCATGGGGATGATTTACTTTTGTTTCACTCATGCTTTATTCGCCTTAAAAAATACGTCTATTAAAATTAAAAGAGGAATGCCATTTTCGCCAATTTTATTTATGACATAGCCAGTACTAACACAGCTATTAATTTCATTAATAGCAATAGTTGCTGGTAATTCGAGCTGAATATATTGCTAATAGAGCTAAATAAATGTATAAATACGAACAATTTTTACTACCATAACAAATAGTGATTGTATTGTGTCCATGAAATATTACTTACCGTTTTTACTAACTCCTTTAGCTGCATTCGCTAATTCTCAAGCCGATATTGAACAGATCACAATATCAACCACTCGTAGTACAGCTCCTGTGAGCACTGTACCAGCGACAATTAACGTGATTAGCGCAGAAGACATTGCAAAGCAATTGGCTCACACCCAAGATCTATCGCAGATTCTGGGTAACTTATTACCGAGCTTTTCACCAAGTCGACAAAAAATGACCAGTGCAGGTGAAACACTGCGTGGTCGAGAACCACTTTATATGATCGATGGCGTGCCACAATCAAATCCATTACGTAATGGTTCTCGTGATGGCAATACCATTGATCCTGCCATGATCGAGCGCATTGAAGTGATCAGCGGTGCCAATGCGATTCAAGGTATGGGCGCAAGTGGCGGTATTATTAATATTATTACCAAAACACCGGGCGACAATAATCATCAAGTAACCGCTGGTTTTAGCGCGCCAACAACTGGCGGTAGTGATAGCCAAAGTTATAAAGCCAGCTATTTGTTCAGTCAGGAAAAAGATGATTTAAGTATCGTTGCAGGCGTATCAGCACGTAGTACAGGTATGTACCGTGATGGCAATGGCAATTTAGTCGGTCTCGATGGTACCCAAGGCGACACCCAAGATTCAACCAGTTTGGACCTATTCTTTAAAGCGAAATACCAATTAGATAGTGAGCAAAGCCTACAAGTGATGCTCAACCATTACAAAATTGAAGGTAATGGCGACTATATTGCAACCGATGGTGATGTAACAACTGGGATCCCAACGGGCGCAGAAAAAGGTGATGTTGAAGGTGCAACCCCTCGTAACAGAGTTACGACAGCCACGGTTGATTATGTGCACAACAACCTCGCTGGCGGCAGTTTGTCGCTTCAACTCTTTATGCAAGACTTTGCTGCTATGTATGGCGGTGGCAACTTTGCAACGTTTCAAGATCCCAACTATGGTGATGACATTTTTGATCAATCTCAAAACAAGTCACAAAAGTTCGGTAGCCGCCTAACTTATGCCAAAAATAACCTTGCTGGCAGCGACTTTGATTTAGTCACCGGACTTGACTTATTAAGCGATGAGACCTACCAAGAGCTTGCACAAACCGGCCGTAACTGGGTTCCAGAAACAAAATTTAATAATGCTGCTCCTTTTGCACAATTACGTTTTGATGGCCTTGAAGATTGGACCTTCAACGTGGGCGCTCGCTACGAATACGGTAAGCTAAAAGTTGATGATTTCACTACCCTTGCCTCTTACGGCAGTACCTTTGTTGAAGGTGGCGAGCCAAGCTTTAACGAATTACTCGGTAATGTGGGTGTCGTATATCAAGTGACGGATGATCTACGCTTTTACGCCAGCTACAGCGAAGGCTTTAGTATGGCTGATGTGGGTCGAGTACTACGTGGTATTAATCAGCCTGGGCTATCTGTTGAAAGCTTTTTAAACTTAGAACCGGTGATCTCTGACAATCGTGAAGTAGGCCTTGAATATAACAATGACTTGTTTAGCTTTAAAGCCAGCTATTTTGAATCAGACTCTGATTTAGGCTCTCGTTTACAAGCAGATGCCGATGGTATTTACAGTGTACAACGTGAACGTACCGAAATATCGGGTATAGAAGCAAACTTACAATACTTCTTCAATGACGATACGACCTTTGGTGCTAATTATGCAGATACCGAAGGGCAATATGATGGTGATGGTGACAATGTTGTAGAAAGTGACTTAGGCGGCAGTAATATTTCACCAACGCGTCTGAATGTATTTTGGCAGCAACAGTGGACAAATAGTATCAACAGTCGTCTACAAGCTAACAAATTATTTGACCGTGATTATAACACCGGTGGTGAGTTTGAAGGTTATACCACTGTTGATTTATCAGTGAACTATCAAACTCAGCAATACGGCGCATTTAGCTTAGGTATTGATAATTTAACCGATGAGTTTTATATCACTTATTACGGCCAAACTAACCCTGCTGCGACCCGTTACTTTGCGGGTACTGGCCGAGTGGCCAGTGTAAATTGGAGCTTTGGTTTCTAACTGTAAATGAGTTATTGATTAGTAAGAGCGCTTCGGCGCTCTTTTTAATGACTATGCCCACCACTCAGTGCTTTACCGTTAGCATCATAAAAACCTGACGCACCATGCTCAATAAAACCTAGGTTAATCATTTTAGCTAAGAATGGGTCGCTCTCATTATCACCAATATCGGCGTAATCAGTCGTTTGGTAACTATCCCAATTGGCAAACTGTTGTAACACGTCAGCTTTATCAAAATGTACCGACACTAAGCTTAATGTTTGCGTTAACTGTGGCTTGCTAATACGCATTGAACTTATCAGCTTTTTATTTACCAACCATGCCAGTTCAATCTTAGTATCACCTTGTACTAACTGATAATTTTGCAGACGCTCACACCCTTCACCTTGCTCATTGGTTAGCGTCATTTTGGCAATAAAGTTATCACTCACTAATTGATACTTAGTACTCCAATCTTGCTGGCCGTGCACCTCTGTTGGCTGATATTCAATACCACGCTGTTGTGCTTGGAAATATCGAATAGGCCTGATCTGTTGATTACGTAACTGCTGCCATACTTCAACTAATTCATGGCCTTGCTCGGCAACTTGATGCGGCGTTCGCCACAATGTAAATTGTTGATCCTTTGCAAGCGCATTGGTTGTCGTCTGCTGATTGCTAACCTGATAGTGTGCTTGTACATATTGGCTATCAAGGTCGCATTGTGCGGCACTGGCCAATGGAGTTATGAATGCTAACGATGCGATGAGTTTTTTCACTGATTTCTCTTTTTTATCTAATACTGAGGAGCACTGTAAAGTGTTTATTTGGCAAATTAATGACAAAGAGCAACTCATCTACGAGTTGCTCTTATAATCTAACAGTGTTGTGCTCTTAGTTAGCCACTGTCATTTAATTAGCCACTTTGTCATCAGCTTGTTGCACTAAATCAGCAGCGTAATCCATAACATGAAAAATAAAGCTTTGTTCATTAGTACCAGTAACAAGGTGGGCACCTGGGCCGCGAGCATAAACCCCTACATCTTCACCTGCATGGGTTTCAGATGAAAGCGGGACTAACGCTTCTTGGTGGAAGCCTGGGCTTTGTGTATTAATATCAGTTAAATCAACACGACCCGTAACAGGAGCAAAGTTATAGCCTGCATCTGCATCGGTTTCCTCACCTAAATCTCTAAATCCACCCCCATTGGTATAACCAACTGTGGTGTACGGCATGTTGTCTGCCGCAAGGCTTGGCTCAGTTTCACCCACAGCAACCACTTTACCTAAAATTGGATTACCACGTTTAGGGTAACCTGCAATGGTAAATACATGGCTGTGATCAGCTGTAACAATAATTAATGTATCTTCAATGCTGGTTTTATCAAGTGCAACTTGTACCGCTTTTGACAACTCAATTGTATCGTTTAACGCATTATAAGCATTACCTGCATGGTGAGCATGGTCAATACGCCCTGCTTCTACAGTTAAGAAAAAGCCTTTGTCGTTATTATCTAATACGTCTAATGCTTTTGCTGTCATTTCTGATAAAGAAGGCTCTCCCGCAATATCGTTACTGCGGTCTGCTTCATATTGCATGTGGGATTCATTAAATAAACCAAACACTTGCTTAGTATTTACCACATCAATCGCGTCAAAGCTCGCTTGGTCCATTACGTATTGACCATTTGGATATTTAGCCTGCCACTCTGCCGTTAAATCGCGCCCATCAGTACGATCACCTTCTACTGAGCTTACTGCATCGGCTGAATTAAATGACGCATCTTTAGGTAAGAAGTGACGACGACCGCCGCCCATTACCACTTCGATACCATCAACGTCGACACCAGCAAAACGTGTTTCCAAATTCTTTTCAAAATTAACCAGTTGCGAAGCGATATCTTCACAATTTGCAGCCTCAGACTCAGGCATATCGGAGATATCTTCCCAATTACGGTTAGCCGCTTTAGCATAAGCTGCAGCTGGTGTGGCATGAGTAATACGCGCAGTTGAAATAATACCAGTTGATTTACCCGCAATTTCAGCCAGCTCTAATGAAGTAATAAGTTCATGACCTTTACCTGACAAACAATTGCCGTTAACCACTGCTTCATCAATACCAACAACACCGACATCTGTTTTTACACCCGAAACCATTGCTGTCATAGTACCCGCAGAGTCAGGTGTTTGTGCGTCTACATTGTAAGTTTTAGCAAAACCTGAAAATGGGAGTGTTTCAAAACTTAGCTGGTGTTCTTCACCCATTTTTCCTTGTAACTGACCCGCTAAAATACGCGCTGCGGTGACTGTCGAAATACCCATGCCATCACCAACAAACAGAATCACATTCTTCGCTTTACCTGATTCTGTAATAATATTAGCTATATTATCTTGGCTAGTAGCGAGTTGAGTTTTGGCTTCTTTAAACCAAGTATTTGTTGTAAGCGGCGCTAGCTGCTGTGCATTTAATGACGTTGCAGGGTCATTACATACAACAGATGTCGCAGTGACTTCATCCGCATCAAGTTCACCATTTTGATTGGTGTCTTCACCCGTTAAGGTTTCAATGCCACCATTGATACATTGCTCAGAGCCCACAGTAATTGCGTTTTCCACAGTCAGTGAATCAATTTTATCATCGTCATCAGAACAACCTGCTAATGCAACAACCACGGCAAGAGATATTAAATTTAATTTTTTCATTGTCATCACCATTATTCTTCTATTAGTTCGAGCGCTTGATTGATTATGTGGAAAATTACATTTTGCTCCACCACACCTTGTGCTAACTGCGCGCCAGGTCCCGTTGCGTGTAATGAAATATCTTCACCAGCATGGGTTTCTGAGCCCATTGGCACTGTGGCCTCTTGATGAAAACCAGCAGCTAAAGTATCTACACCACTCAAATCTACACGCCCTGCGGCTGCCGCTTCTGAATACGACGCATCGGCATCTGTTTCATCGCCTAAATCTCTAAAGCCTAAACCATTTGCGTAACCAACTGTGGTATATGGCATGCCATCAGCTGCAAGCGTTGCCGTGTCGCTACCAACAGCAACTACTTGCCCTAGAATTGGATTACCACGCTTTGGGTAACCAGCAATAGTGAATACATGACTATGATCCGCAGTCACTAAGATAAGTGTTTCACTTGGATCGGTATTTTCTACAGCAGCTTTAACCGCATTGGCTAACTCAATAGTGTCATTTAATGCGTTATAAGCATTGCCCGCATGGTGAGCGTGATCGATACGACCTGATTCAACCGTTAAGAAGAAGCCTTTTTCATTATTTTTCAGGATATCTATGGCTTTAGTCGTCATCTCGGTCAGTGAAGGCTCGCCAGCAATATCATTGCTGCGGTCTGCTTCATATTGCATGTGAGATTCATTAAATAATGCCAACGCACGCGTTGTATCTGTGCTTAAGCTGTCAAAACCAGCCTGATCAACCACATATTTACCTTCAGGATATTGCTGTTGCCACTGCGCCGTTAAGTCACGCTCATCAGTGCGGTCACCTTCGACCTCACTCATCGCATCGACAGAATTAAACGCCGCATCTTTTGGTAAGAAATGACGACGACCACCACCCATTACAACTTCAAGACCATCAACATCAACACCAACAAAACGCGCTTCTAAATTCTTCTCAAAATTAACTAACTGTGAGGCGATATCTTCACACCCTGCAGCAACCGCATCTGCTGGCATATCTGAGATATCTTCCCAGTTACGATCGGCTGACTTTGCATAGGTTGCAGCCGGTGTCGCATGGGTGATACGTGCAGTAGAAACGATTCCAGTAGCTAAGCCTTTTATTTCAGCAAGTTCAGTAGCCGTAATTAATTCATTACCTGCTACCGTTGCACAGTTACCGCGCTCTATATTTTCGTTTACACCAATAACACCCACATCCGTTTTAACACCAGAAATAATAGCCGTCATGGTGCCTGCTGAATCTGGCGTTTGCGCATCTACGTTATAGGTTTTTACTTGCGCAGAATATGGAAACTCTTCAAAACTCAAAAAGCCTTCTTCACCTAAAGCGCCTTGTTGTTGACCCGCAAGAATACGCGCCGCGGTGAGCGTTGATACACCCATACCATCGCCCACGAATAGAATTACGTTTTTTGCTTTTGTAGCGGGTGCGGTAGTAGCCATTGCCTGCTTAGCCGTTATTTTGCTTTGTGCAGCGCTATACCAATCATTTTTTGTTTGATTATCTGGTAATACACCGGCATTTGCCGTCGCAGACAATGCCAGTGTAAATCCAATTGCAGTCGCAATTTTATTAATTTTCATTTTTAAATTCCGTTAGTACGTTATGAACAAGAAAGTTAGTAATAATCAGAGCAATCATACTAGGCAGAATTTGTGACTGAAAAAGTGACTTTAGATTACATAAAAATGAAAGGTTTGATTGAATTTAATTTGTTATATCATAACGTTAGGTCAGCTATCAGCTATCAGCTATCAGCTATCAGCTATCAGCTATCAGCTATCAGCTATCAGCTATCAGCTATCAGCTATCAGCTATCAGCTATCAGCTATCAGCTATCAGCTATCAGCTATCAGCTATCAGCTATCAGCTATCAGCTATCAGCTAGAAAATTTGCCCGCTTCAACTTTCATGTCAAGACGAATTTGTCTTAAACTGACGGCTTACAGCTCAAATCGCAGACATTAAAAAACCCGAGACTAGGCTCGGGTTTTTTTAGTATTAATTAGCTAGGCTAACTATTACTCTACGATAGTTGCTACAACACCAGCACCTACAGTACGGCCACCTTCACGGATAGCGAAACGAAGACCTTCGTCCATCGCGATTGGCGCGATTAGAGTTACTGTCATCTTAACGTTATCACCAGGCATTACCATTTCTACGCCTTCTGGTAACTGTACGTCACCTGTTACGTCAGTTGTACGGAAGTAGAACTGTGGACGGTAACCTTTGAAGAAAGGAGTATGACGACCACCTTCATCTTTAGAAAGTACGTATACTTCTGAAGTGAATGTAGTGTGTGGCTTGATTGAACCAGGCTTAGCTAGTACTTGACCACGTTCAACGTCTTCACGCTTAGTACCACGTAAAAGTGCACCAATGTTCTCACCAGCACGACCTTCGTCAAGTAGCTTACGGAACATTTCAACACCAGTACAAGTAGATTTAGTTGTATCACGGATACCAACGATTTCTACTTCGTCATTCACGTTGATGATACCAGCTTCAACACGACCAGTTACAACTGTACCACGACCTTGGATTGAGAAAACGTCTTCGATAGGCATGATGAATGGCTTATCGATGTCACGCTCTGGCTCTGGGATGTAAGAATCAAGTGCGTCAGCAAGTTCAATGATCTTGTCTTCCCACTCTTTCTCGCCTTCTAACGCTTTAAGCGCAGAACCAGCGATTAGTGGTAAGTCATCACCTGGGAAGTCGTACTCAGAAAGAAGTTCACGAACTTCCATTTCTACTAATTCAAGTAGCTCTTCGTCATCAACCATGTCACATTTGTTCATGAACACAACGATGTAAGGTACGCCAACTTGACGAGAAAGAAGGATGTGCTCACGCGTTTGTGGCATAGGGCCGTCAGTCGCAGCAACAACTAGGATAGCGCCGTCCATTTGAGCAGCACCAGTGATCATGTTTTTAACATAATCCGCGTGTCCAGGACAATCTACGTGTGCGTAGTGACGAGTAGGTGTATCGTACTCAACGTGTGAAGTTGAGATTGTGATACCACGCTCACGCTCTTCTGGAGCGTTATCGATTGATGCGAAATCTTTAGCAACACCGCCGTATACTTTTGCAAGTACGTTAGTGATTGCTGCAGTTAGGGTTGTTTTACCGTGGTCAACGTGGCCGATTGTACCTACGTTTACGTGCGGTTTTACGCGTTCAAACTTTGCTTTTGCCATCTTAAAAAATTCCTATAAAGAAATTAAAGGTTCAGTCCACTGTGGACCAAACCGAGCTAAAAAATTACTTAACAGCGCGAGCTGTAATTATTGTATCTGCAACATGCTTCGAGGCTTCAGCGTACTTCAAAAACTCCATAGAGTATGAGGCACGACCTTGTGTCGCAGATCGTAGATCAGTAGCATAACCAAACATTTCAGAAAGCGGAACCTGAGCGTTAACTAATTTAAGCCCGCCTAGCGCTTCTTCCATGCCTTCGATCATACCGCGGCGACGATTTAAGTCACCAACTACATCACCCATGTTTGCTTCAGGAGTGAGTACTTCAACCTTCATCATTGGCTCTAAAAGTACAGGGTCTGCTTGTAGCGCCCCCTGCTTCATCGCCATTGAACCTGCTATTTTAAATGCCATTTCATTCGAGTCTACATCATGGAATGAACCATCATATAAAGTCGCTTTCACGCCAAGTAATGGGTAGCCTGCCAACACACCTTGAGCCATTTGCTCTTGGATGCCTTTGTCTACCGCAGGGATGTATTCTTTCGGTACTGAGCCACCTACGGTTTCGTTAACGAATTCGTAAATTGGTGCTTCATCATCCGAAATATCCATCGGTTCAAGTTTAAGCCAGACATGACCATATTGACCACGTCCACCTGATTGACGTATGAATTTACCTTCAACTTTAACAGTTGAACGAATAGCTTCACGGTAAGAAACCTGCGGCTTACCAACGTTACATTCAACACTGAATTCACGTTTCATACGGTCGACAATGATATCGAGGTGAAGTTCACCCATACCAGAAATAATAGTCTGGCCTGACTCATCATCAGTTTGTACGCGGAAAGATGGATCTTCTGCCGCTAGTTTACCTAGTGCGATAGCCATCTTGTCCTGGTCAGCGATTGTGCGAGGCTCAACCGCAACAGAGATTACTGGTTCAGGGAACTCCATACGCTCAAGCGTAATAATAGAGTTCGGATCACACAGTGTTTCACCTGTTGTTACGTCTTTAAGACCAATAGCCGCCGCGATGTCGCCTGCGTGGACTTCTTTGATCTCTTCACGTGAGTTTGAATGCATCTGAACGATACGGCCAAGACGCTCACGCTTACTTTTTACTGAGTTGTAAACCGCATCACCCTGTTTAACAGTACCAGAGTAAACACGGAAGAAAGTTAAAGTACCAACGAACGGATCTGTTGCAATCTTAAAAGCAAGTGCAGCAAACGGTGCGTTGTCATCAGCAGGACGTTCTTCCTCAGTGCCATTTTCAAGGATACCTTGAATTTGTTTCACTTGTGTTGGTGCAGGCATATATTCAACAACGCCATCAAGCACAGCTTGAACACCTTTGTTTTTAAATGCACTACCACAAGTTACAGGGACGATTTCGTTCGCTAATGTACGCTGACGTAAAGCAGCTTTAATCTCTGCTTCACTCAGGTCTTCACCTTCCAAATACTTATCCATTAGTTCTTCAGATGCTTCAGCAGCGCTTTCAACTAAGTTTGAGCGCCATTCTTCAGCTAAATCTTGAAGTTCTGCCGGTATTGCCTCATAAGTGAAAGTCATTCCCTGGTCTTCATCATTCCAGTTAATCATTTTCATTTTTATAAGGTCAATAACACCTTTAAAGTCGTCTTCAGCGCCGACCGGCAACTGAATTGGAACAGGCGTTGCTCCAAGACGAGATTTCACTTGGCTAACAACCGTTAAGAAGTCAGCGCCCGTGCGATCCATTTTATTTACGAAGATCATTCTCGGAACTTCGTATTTGTTCGCTTGACGCCAAACTGTCTCTGTTTGCGGCTGTACACCTGATGAAGCACAAAGCACAACTACCGCACCATCAAGTACGCGTAAAGAACGCTCTACTTCGATAGTGAAATCTACGTGTCCTGGTGTATCAATAATATTGATACGATGGTCGTCAAATTGCGCGTCCATCCCTTTCCAGAAACACGTTGTTGCAGCAGAAGTGATTGTGATACCACGCTCTTGTTCCTGCTCCATCCAATCCATAGTTGCGGCGCCATCATGTACCTCACCGATCTTATGAGAAAGACCCGTGTAGAACAAAATACGTTCTGTTGTAGTGGTTTTGCCTGCATCTACGTGAGCAACAATACCTATATTACGGTAGCGCTCAAGTGGAGTTGTACGTGCCATAAAATCCTCTTAAAGGTTAAGGACAGATTACCAACGGTAATGAGCGAATGCTTTATTCGCTTCAGCCATACGGTGAACGTCTTCACGTTTCTTAACCGCAGTGCCTTTGTTATCAGCAGCGTCAACAAGTTCTTGAGCTAAACGTAAGCCCATAGATTTCTCGCCACGCTTACGTGCAGCGTCTACTAACCAACGCATACCTAATGCGTTGCGACGTACTGGACGTACTTCAACTGGTACTTGATACGTTGAACCACCAACACGGCGAGATTTAACCTCTACCTGTGGGCGGATGTTTTCAAGTGCAGTTTCAAAGATTTCAAGGTGCGATTTGCCTGATTTCTCAGCAGCCACATCTAGCGCACCGTAAACGATTTTTTCAGCAGTAGATTTCTTGCCGTCTAACATTACGATGTTAACGAATTTTGCAAGAAGTTCCGATCCGAACTTAGGATCTGGAAGAATTTTACGTTGACCTATTACGCGTCTTCTAGGCATTTTGTATCTCCGGTTTATTCAGGTTTGCTCTTTCGAGTCAATCACCCAAAACAATAATTAATAATATTTAGTGCTTGGCCTTACTAACGGATAACAATTAGCCTTTAGGGCGTTTTGCACCGTATTTAGAACGAGCTTGACGACGGTCGCTAACGCCTGCACAGTCAAGTGCACCACGAACAGTGTGAAAACGCACACCTGGTAAATCTTTAACACGACCACCACGGATTAGGATTACACTGTGCTCTTGAAGGTTATGACCTTCACCACCGATGTATGATGTTACTTCGAAACCGTTAGTTAAACGAACACGAGCTACTTTACGTAACGCCGAGTTTGGTTTCTTAGGGGTAGTTGTATATACGCGAGTACATACACCACGCTTTTGCGGACACGCTTTAAGCGCAGCTGAGTTACTTTTAGTAACCTTGCTACGACGTGGCTTACGCACTAGCTGGTTAATAGTTGCCATTTAAATAGCTCCTGAAATTAAAATTACTACTGAAAAAATAAAAAAATCCGCCCTTTATTTACAAGCCCGTATTATACGTACAAGTAAATGGGTGGCGGAATTTTAATGAGCAAAGATTGAGCTGTCAACCTAAACCGTCAGCAAGGCAGTATATAACTGCCTTGCAAAAACATAATCTATTGATTAAGTTAAGTTTATTGATTTCCAGATAAATCCGCGTTTAAAGCGTCTGTTAGTGCTTGAGTTGCCTCTTCTGCACTTACTGTTTGCTCTTCAACAACTACTTTGCTCTGCTTACGACGCGCCATACGATCTTGATGATACGCAAAACCGGTACCGGCTGGGATCAAGCGACCCACAATTACGTTTTCTTTCAGACCGCGAAGTTCATCGCTCTTACCATTTACAGCGGCTTCAGTTAGGACACGCGTGGTCTCCTGGAACGAGGCTGCCGAGATGAAAGATTCTGTGGCTAGTGATGCTTTAGTGATACCCATTAACTGGATCTCAAATTTAGCTGGTAACTTGCCTTGAGCTTCTAATTCACGGTTTGCGATATTAACGCGTGCCACTTCAATTTGCTCACCAACTAAGAACTCACTATGACCACCATCAGTGATCGTACACTTACGGATCATCTGACGGATAATTGTTTCAATGTGCTTGTCATTGATCTTAACGCCTTGCAAACGGTAAACCTCTTGCACTTCGTTAACGATGTAGTTAGCAACATGAGTCACACCACGTAGGCGTAAGATGTCATGTGGTGATTCAGGACCATCGGCGATAACCTCACCTTTAGACACTTGCTCACCCTCAAACACGTTAAGTTGACGCCACTTAGGAATCATTTCTTCGTAATGATCGCCTTCAGCTGGTGTAATAACTAAACGCTTCTTACCTTTAGTCTCTTTACCGAAGCTAATCGTACCGGTGATTTCAGCTAAGATAGCTGGCTCTTTCGGTTTACGCGCTTCAAATAAGTCGGCTACGCGTGGTAGACCACCCGTGATATCACGAGTTTTCGAACCTTCTTGCGGAATACGTGCTAGCACGTCACCTGGGTTTGCTGTAACACCGTCAGTTACTTCAATCGTAGTGAATGAAGGAAGACGAGTTTCTTGCAGACCGCGCTCTTCACTTTCGATGATAAGCTTCGGCTCTTTCGCATTGATCTTAGCAAGATCTTTAACAACTACACGGGTTAAACCGGTTAGTTCATCAGTCTGTGCTTCAGTATTTGAGTCATCGATATCGCTGAACGATACTTTTGACTTATGCTCAAGAACGATTGGGTGACTATGCGGGTCCCAAGTAGCAACAATGTCGTTACCTTGAACTTCAGCATTATCTTGAACTGTTAATACCGCACCGTAAGGTACTTTATAACGCTCTTTCTCACGGCCATAACTATCGATAATAGTGATTTCCGTAGAACGTGAAGTAATAACAATCTTACCGTCTGTGTTTAATACATATTTTGCGTTATGAAGCTTCAATGTACCGTTAGTTTTAACTTGTACATTGTTCTCAGCAGAGGCTCTTGATGCCGCACCACCGATGTGGAATGTACGCATCGTAAGCTGTGTACCCGGCTCACCGATTGATTGTGCCGCGATAACACCCACTGATTCACCCGCGTTGATGATATGACCACGTGCAAGGTCACGACCATAACACTTAGCACATACACCAAAGTCGTTATCACACGTGATAACTGAGCGTACACGAACTTCATCAACTGAATGCTCTTCTAAAAGGTCACACAGTTTTTCGTCAAGCATCACGTTACGCTCTACTAGCACTTCATTAGTGCCAGGGATCACAACATCTTCTGCAACAACACGACCTAGAACACGTTCACGAAGTGCTTCTACAACGTCACCACCTTCGATAAGTGGTTTCATTGTTAAGCCATCTTCTGTGCCACAGTCGTCTTCATTGATTACCAAATCTTGTGCAACGTCTACTAGACGACGCGTTAGATAACCCGAGTTCGCTGTTTTCAGTGCTGTATCGGCAAGACCTTTACGCGCACCGTGCGTTGAGATGAAGTACTGTAGTACGTTTAGACCTTCACGGAAGTTAGCCGTGATTGGTGTTTCGATGATTGAACCATCTGGACGTGCCATTAGACCACGCATACCAGCTAGCTGACGGATCTGAGCGGCACTACCACGAGCACCTGAGTCGGCCATCATAAACACTGAGTTAAATGAAGCTTGCTCTTCTTCTTCGCCTTTGGCGTTAATAACCGTGTCTTTTGACAAGTTCGCCATCATCTCACGTGATAAGTTTTCATTTACACGTGACCAGATATCGATAACTTTATTGTACTTTTCACCAGCCGTTACAAGACCTGATTGGAATTGTTGGTTGATTTCAGTTACTTCAGCTTCTGCTGCTTCAATGATTGATGCTTTAACCGGTGGGATAACTAAGTCATCAATACCGATAGAAACACCTGACTTCATTGCGTAATGGAAACCGGTGTACATTACTTGGTCAGCAAAGATAACCGTATCTTTAAGACCTAAACGACGGTAACACTCGTTTAATAAGCTAGAAATCTGCTTTTTACCTAACGCTTGGTTAATTGAAGCGTACGGCATACCTTTTGGTAAAATAAGCGATAAAATTGCACGACCTACAGTAGTGTCGATAATTGTTGTAGTATCAACAACTTCACCGTCTTCGTTTTTAACAGCTTCTTTAATACGTACTTTTACACGCGCATGCAGTTCGGCATTACCACTACGGTATGCTTTTTCCGCTTCTTTAGGATCTTTAAATACGATACCTTCGCCTTTCGCATTAATGCGATCGCGCGTCATGTAATAAAGACCTAATACAACGTCCTGTGATGGAACAATGATTGGCTCACCATTCGCAGGAGATAGGATGTTGTTTGTTGACATCATCAATGCACGGGCTTCAAGCTGTGCTTCAATCGTTAGCGGTACGTGTACCGCCATTTGGTCACCATCGAAGTCAGCGTTGTACGCCGCACAAACTAATGGGTGCAAATGGATTGCTTTACCTTCGATAAGCACAGGCTCAAACGCTTGGATACCCAAACGGTGAAGTGTTGGTGCACGGTTAAGTAATACTGGATGTTCACGAATTACTTCGTCTAATACATCCCATACTTCCGGAACTTCACGTTCTACCATTTTCTTCGCAGCTTTGATTGTCGTAGCCATGCCGCGACGCTCTAATTTGCCATAGATAAATGGTTTGAATAGCTCAAGTGCCATCTTCTTAGGAAGACCACATTGGTGAAGCTTAAGTGTAGGACCAACCGTGATTACAGAACGGCCAGAGTAATCTACACGCTTACCAAGTAAGTTCTGACGGAAACGACCTTGCTTACCCTTGATCATATCAGCAAGCGATTTAAGTGGACGTTTGTTAGAACCTGTAATTGCACGACCACGACGACCGTTATCAAGTAGCGCATCTACCGCTTCTTGTAACATACGTTTTTCGTTGCGTACGATAATATCTGGTGCTGCTAAGTCTAATAGACGCTTAAGACGGTTATTACGGTTAATAACACGACGATAAAGGTCATTTAGATCAGAAGTCGCAAAACGGCCACCGTCAAGTGGTACTAATGGACGTAGATCAGGTGGCAATACTGGTAGTACTGTCATGATCATCCACTCAGGGTTATTACCTGATTGGTGGAACGATTCCATTAATTTAAGACGTTTAGTGATCTTCTTGCGCTTAGTTTCAGAGTTAATTGTTGGTAACTCTTCACGCATTTCAGCAATTAATTGTGCAAGATCGAGTTCACGCAGTAAGTCTAATACTGCTTCAGCACCCATCTTCGCTTCAAACTCATCACCGTGCTCTTCAAGTGCATCTAGGTATTCTTCTTCACCTAATAGCTGACTACGCTCAAGCGTTGTCATACCAGGCTCAGTTACGACGAATGATTCGAAGTAAAGAACACGTTCAATATCACGAAGCGTCATATCAAGCATTAAGCCGATACGTGACGGTAATGATTTTAAAAACCATATATGTGCAACTGGGCTCGCAAGGTCGATGTGACCCATACGATCACGACGCACTTTAGTGAGTGTTACTTCAACGCCACACTTTTCACAGATCACACCACGGTGTTTAAGACGCTTATATTTACCACATAAGCATTCATAATCTTTCACTGGTCCGAAAATACGGGCACAGAATAAGCCATCGCGCTCAGGCTTGAAAGTACGGTAGTTAATAGTCTCAGGTTTCTTTACTTCACCGTATGACCATGAACGAACCATGTCTGGTGAAGCAAGACCAATGCGAATTGCATCGAATTCTTCGGTCTTATTTTGTTGCTTCAGAAACTTAAGTAAGTCTTTCACCTTAGCTCTCCTGTCGGAGTTAATCTTGAGGACGGATAATTTCGTCCCTACATTCTATTCGGCCGTAACAGGTGCTACAGGCTAGCTGTAGCACCTAATTGGCTTAATTTTCTTCCAACTCGATGTTGATACCCAATGAGCGGATTTCTTTCAACAATACGTTGAACGATTCTGGCATACCTGGTTCCATTTTATGGTTACCATCAACGATGTTTTTATACATCTTAGTACGACCGTTCACGTCATCCGACTTCACTGTTAGCATTTCTTGTAGTGTGTAAGCAGCACCGTAAGCTTCAAGTGCCCATACTTCCATCTCACCGAAACGCTGGCCACCGAACTGTGCTTTACCACCCAGCGGCTGCTGAGTAACAAGGCTGTAAGAACCAGTTGAACGCGCATGCATCTTGTCATCAACTAAGTGATTTAGTTTCAGCATGTACATGTAACCTACAGTTACTTGACGTTCGAACTGATCGCCAGTACGGCCATCATAAAGTGTAACCTGACCACTACGTGGGTAGCCACCTAGCTCAAGCATGTCTTTGATTTCGCTTTCTTTCGCGCCATCAAATGCAGGAGTAGCGATTGGTAAACCACCTTTTAAGTTTTCAGCTAAACGACGGATTTCGTCATCAGAGAAGCTAGCAATATCGACAACCTGACGAGATTCACCGATCTCATAAGCTTGTTTGATGAATTCACGCAGCTCATGTAGCTCACGTTGTTCTTTCATCATTTCTTCAATACGCTCACCAATACCACGTGCAGCTAGACCCATATGTGTTTCTAGGATCTGACCGATGTTCATACGTGATGGTACACCCAGTGGGTTAAGTACGATATCAACAGTACGACCTTTGTCATCGTATGGCATATCTTCTACTGGTACGATAGTCGAGATAACACCTTTGTTACCGTGACGACCCGCCATTTTATCACCTGGTTGAATACGACGTTTAACAGCTAGGTATACTTTAACAATCTTAAGTACGCCTGGTGCTAAGTCATCACCTTGGGTAATTTTACGACGTTTGTTTTCAAACTTCTTATCGTATTCAGCTTTAAGCTCATCATACTGGGCTGCTAGTTGCTCAAGTTCAGCTTGCTTGTCTTCTTCAGCAAGGCTTTGAGTAAGTAGTTTCTCAGCATTTAGTGATGCTAATCTTTCTTCGTCTTGACCGGCTGCAATAAGTAACTTACGAGCACGATCTAACACGCCTGCTTCAAGAATACGGAATTCTTCATTAAAGTCTTTCTTCGCATCACGAAGTTGCATTTCTTCAACTTCTAGCGCGCGCTTGTCTTTTTCAACACCGTCACGGGTGAAAACTTGCACGTCAATTACAGTACCAGTTACAGAGTTTGGTACACGTAATGAGCTGTCTTTAACGTCAGACGCTTTCTCACCGAAGATCGCACGTAGTAGCTTCTCTTCAGGAGTTAATTGCGTTTCGCCTTTCGGAGTCACTTTACCTACTAGAATATCGCCGCCTTTAACTTCAGCACCGATATAAACAACGCCTGATTCATCAAGCTTGCCTAGTGCAGATTCACCCACATTCGGGATATCTGCTGTGATCTCTTCTGGACCTAACTTAGTATCACGGGCAACACACTGTAGTTCTTGAATGTGGATAGTCGTTAGACGATCTTCTTCAACTACGCGCTCTGATAGTAGGATTGAATCCTCGAAGTTATAACCGTTCCATGGCATGAATGCCACGCGCAGGTTTTGACCAAGGGCTAAATCACCTAAGTCAGTCGAAGGACCATCTGCTAACACGTCACCACGAGTAACCGGTTCGCCAACCATACAAGTTGGTTTTTGGTTAATACATGTATTTTGGTTAGAACGTGTGTATTTGGTTAAGTTGTAGATGTCGATGCCCGCTTCACCAGGGATGCGTTCTTCTTCATGTACATTAACAACGATGCGACTTGCGTCAGCATACATTACTTCACCACCACGTTTTGCAACAATCGTTACACCAGAATCTTTCGCTAGTGTTAACTCAATACCTGTACCTACTAACGGTTTGTCCGCTTTCAATGTTGGTACTGCTTGACGTTGCATGTTTGAACCCATCAATGCACGGTTAGCATCATCGTGTTCTAGGAACGGGATAAGTGCTGCCGCTACAGAGATCACCTGTTGTGGTGATACATCCATATATTGCTGGTCCATGCGACCCATAAAGGTTGATTCACCTTTGTGACGACATGGAATTAATTCATCTACAAACTCATTGTTTTCAGTTAAGTTTGAGTTCGCCTGTGCGATAACAAACTGACCTTCTTCAATGGCTGATAAGTAATCAACTTCATCAGTTACAACACCATCTACCACTTTGCGGTAAGGTGTTTCTAAGAAACCGTAGTCATTTGTACGTGCGTACGTAGACAATGAGTTAATTAGACCGATGTTTGGACCCTCAGGCGTCTCGATTGGACATACGCGACCATAGTGAGTTACGTGAACGTCACGTACTTCGAAGCCAGCGCGCTCACGAGTAAGACCACCCGGCCCTAATGCAGAAATACGACGCTTATGCGTTACTTCTGATAGCGGGTTATTTTGGTCCATAAACTGTGATAACTGAGATGAGCCAAAGAACTCTTTAACCGCTGCCGAAATAGGCTTAGCGTTAATAAGATCTTGTGGCATGATCGCATCTAGGTCACCTAAGCTTAAACGCTCACGTACAGCACGTTCAACACGTACTAGACCTACACGGAACTGATTCTCAGCCATTTCGCCAACACTACGGATACGACGGTTACCTAAGTGATCGATATCATCAACTTCACCTTGACCGTTACGAATAGCAATAAGTACTTTCATAACAGACACGATGTCGTCTTTGCTTAATGTGCCTGGGCCTGTGTCAGTGTCATAACCAACACGGCTATTGAACTTCATACGACCTACAGTAGATAAGTCATAACGTTCTTCAGAGAAGAACAAGTTCTCAAATAAGGCTTCAGCCGCGTCTTTCGTCGGTGGCTCGCCTGGGCGCATCATGCGATAAATTTCTACTAGTGCTTCTAAGCGGTTAGTGCTTGAATCGATACGTAAGGTATCTGAAATGTATGCACCGCTGTCAACTTCGTTGATATATAACGTATCAATTTTAGTGTGACCTGCTTTAACCAATTCAGCCATTAACTCTAGAGTTAATTCATCATTTGCGTTAGCGATGATCTCACCCGTTGACTCATCAACGTAGTTTTTCGCAACAACGCGACCAATGATGTACTCATGTGGTACTTCTAAATTGTTGATGCCTTTTTTCTCAATGCTCTTGATATGGCGCGCAGTTACACGACGGCCTTTTTCAACTAGCACTTCACCGTCTTCACCTTTAATATCAAAGGCAGCGGTTTCACCACGTAAACGTGAAGGCACAAGTTCCATAAGAACTTTACCGTCAGTTACTTCAAACGCAGTGGTTTCGAAGAAGATGTCTAAGATCTCTTCTGTCGTGTACTCAAGTGCACGCAGCATGATTGACGCCGGTAATTTACGACGGCGATCGATACGTACATACAAGTTATCTTTTGCATCAAACTCAAAATCTAACCATGAACCACGGTATGGGATAACACGTGCATTATAAAGCACTTTACCTGATGAGTGAGTTTTACCGCGGTCGTTATCAAAGAATACACCAGGGCTACGGTGTAGCTGAGAAACGATAACACGCTCTGTACCATTGATTACAAAAGTACCGGTATCGGTCATGAGCGGAATTTCGCCCATGTAAACTTCTTGCTCTTTAATGTCTTTAACTGTGCCTGGAGCTTCTTTGTCCATCACTACAAGGCGCAATTTTACGCGAAGTGGAGCAGAATAAGTCACACCGCGAATTTGACATTCTTTTACATCGAAAACTGGCTCACCAATACGATAACTTACGTATTGAAGCTCAGAATTTCCCGAGTAGCTTTTGATTGGAAACACAGAACGGAAGGCAGCTTCCAAACCATGATCGCCATCAGCGTCCGGCACTAAGAATTTTTTAAACGATTCTAACTGCGTTGACAGTAAGAAAGGTATATCCAAAACTTGTGGACGTTTACCAAAATCCTTACGGATACGTTTCTTTTCAGAATAAGAGTAAGCCATGGGGTTCCTCAGCTTGCTGATCTTTGACCCGACCTGTTCTTGTAAGAACAGACTTAACTGGCATCTAAGCCAAGATTGTACAACATTTAATTGTTGTTCCGATAAACTCTCACTTTAACACTAGCAAACTATAAAGCGTTGAAAGTAAAGAGAAAACCAGATTTTATTTGCGCGATAGGAATACATCGCTCTATAGCGCAAAAAGGCCGGTGATTATATAATCACCAGCCCTTGCCTGATTGCTCAGGCAGCGAACCTAGCGTGAGCTAGATTACTTAACCTCAACTTCAGCACCAGCTTCAGTAAGTTCTTTTGCAAGTGCTTCAGCTTCTTCTTTAGATACACCTTCTTTAACAGGTGTAGGAGCAGCTTCAACAAGCGCTTTCGCTTCTTTAAGGCCTAGGCCAGTTGCGCCACGTACAGCTTTGATTGCCGCAACCTTGTTAGCGCCAGCGCCAGTAAGGATTACGTCAAATTCAGTTTTCTCTTCAGCAGCTTCAGCAGCAGGACCTGCTACCATAGCAGCTGCAGCAGTTACGCCGAATTTTTCTTCCATTGCTTCAACAAGAGCAACAACGTCCATTACTGACATTTCAGCAATTGCGTCAAGGATTTGGTCTTTAGTTACAGACATTACAAATTTCCTAATAATTAACGGACTCTAGGTCCAAAAAAATTTTACACCGAAAGGTTGATTAAACAGCTTAAAATTAAGCAGCTTGCTCAGCTTTCTGTACACGTACTGCTTCAATTGTTTTACACAATTTGCCAGCAGACGCTTCTTTCATAGCGCTCATTAAGCGTGCAACAGCTTCGTCGTATGTAGGTAGAGTTGCAAGCATAGCTGCATCTACTACATTGCCTTCAAAAGCGGCCGTTTTAAGCTCAAATTTCTCGTTCTTTTTTGCAAAAGCAGAAAAGATACGCGCAGCAGCACCTGGGTGCTCTGATGAGAAAGCAATTAAGCTTGGACCAACAAATGAATCAGAAAGGCACTCAAACTGTGTTCCTTCAAGAGCACGTTTTGCTAGAGTGTTACGGACAACTTTCATCCAAACACCATTTGCACGAGCTTCTTTACGAAGGGCAGTGATTGCGCCAACTGTTACACCACGAGAATCTGCAACAACTGCAGATAGAGCACCATTGGCTGCTTCGTTGACTTCAGCAACAATTGCTTTTTTGCCTTGAAGATTTAAAGCCATGGGTGTTACTCCTGGTTTAATGGGGTTACCGACATTCGGTTTCCCTGTTCTACTCTTCCCTATCAAACAAGATAGAGATGCTTTTTACGGCGAGAGCCAGAAGGATTAGGAAAAATCTATCTGGGGATTCACACCGTCTACGTAGGTTAATATTAAGGCCGAAGCCACCTACGGTCTTGGACGGAAGCCCAATTTATCGCTTTACCCGAAGGCGCACCGAAATTATGGACTTCAACCCGAATTCTTTACTTGTCGAAAAATTAAATTTTTCAACAAAATGGCGCAAGATTATAGTACAAATTTCACGCCATGTAAACACTCAATTAAACAACAGCAGTGCTTAAAGTGCTTTGGTCAACAGATACACCTGCGCCCATTGTTGTAGAGATGGTTACTTTCTTCACGTAAACACCTTTTGCTTGTGAAGGTTTAGCCTTCTTAAGCGCAACAATAAGAGCTTCAAGGTTTTGTTGAAGTTGCTCAGCTGTGAAATCAACCTTACCAATAGTAGTATGGATGATACCATTTTTGTCATTGCGGTAACGCACTTGACCAGCTTTTGCATTTTTAACTGCTTCTGCAACATTAGGTGTTACAGTACCAGTTTTAGGGTTTGGCATTAGACCACGTGGACCTAAGATTTGACCTAGTTGACCAACAACACGCATAGCGTCTGGTGATGCAACAACAACGTCAAAGTTCATCTCGCCTTTTTTAACTAATTCAGCAAGATCTTCCATACCTACTAATTCAGCACCGGCTTCTTTCGCAGCTTCTGCGTTAGCGCCTTGTGTGAATACTGCAACGCGAACGTCACGACCAGTACCGTTTGGTAGTACAGTTGCACCACGAACGTTTTGGTCAGATTTACGAGCATCAATACCAAGGTTAACAGCAACGTCAACACTTTCTACGAATTTAGCTGTCGCTAACTCTTTTAAAAGAGCAACTGCTTCGTTGATTTCGTAATCTTTAGTCGTTTCCACTTTTTCGCGGATAGTACGCATACGTTTAGTTAATTTAGCCATTATCTTAGTCCTCTACGTTCAAGCCCATCGCACGCGCAGAACCTGCGATAGTGCGAACCGCAGCTTCTAAATCAGAAGCTGTAAGGTCAGGTTTTTTAGTCTCAACGATCTCTTCAAGTTGAGCACGTGTTACTGTGCCTACTTTTTCAGTGTTAGGACGGCCTGAACCAGATTTGATACCTGCAGCTTTCTTAAGTAAGTAAGCAGCCGGTGGCGTTTTCATGTCGAACGTAAATGAACGGTCGCCGTAAACAGAGATCACTACAGGAACTGGAGCGCCTTTTTCAATAGATTCTGTACGTGCGTTGAACGCTTTACAGAATTCCATGATGTTTACACCGTGTTGACCTAGTGCTGGACCTACTGGAGGACTAGGGTTAGCCATACCAGCAGCAACTTGTAGCTTGATTAGAGCTTCAACTTTCTTAGCCATTATAAATACCTCATTAGGTGGGTCTTAGCCTTGTGCGCGCGAGGACGCGTACTCTAACGGCTTCCCAGTTTAAAAATTGGTTTCTCACTTTCTGTAAGCAAATCAAGAAACTCTTGCTCTGAATACAAAAAGGCCGCTGATTATAAGTTAATCAGCGGCCTTTATCAAGCTTTATACCAAAACATTAAAACATTTGGTATAAACCATTTAATTTAATTAGCGATCTTGCTCAACTTGACCGAATTCAAGTTCAACTGGAGTTGAACGACCAAAGATAAGTACCGATACTTTTACGCGGCTCTTTTCATAGTCAACGGCTTCAACCACACCGCTAAAGTCAGCAAATGGGCCATCAACAACGCGCACCACTTCACCTGGCTCAAACAATGTTGCAGGTTTAGGCGCTTCAGCATTTTCTTGTAAACGGTTCAGGATACGATCTGCTTCCTTAGAGCTAATAGGTGCTGGACGATCAGACGTGCCACCAATAAAGCCCATTACACGTGCAGTGCTGTTCACTAAGTGCCAGCTTGCATCGTTCATATCCATTTGGATAAGTACATAACCTGGGAAGAACTTACGCTCAGATTTACGCTTTTGACCTGCGCGCATCTCTACCACTTCTTCAGTAGGCACTAATACTTCACCAAAACTATCTTCCAAACCTTCGATCTTGATATGCTCAAGAATAGTCTGTGCAACACGCTTCTCATAACCTGAGAAAGCCTGTACTACGTACCAACGTAGTTTCTTTTCGTTGTTCTCATCCGACATGGGATCAGATCTCCAATCCAGTTAAAAAGCCTACTGCGCGGAATAATATACCATCTAATCCCCAAAGGATAAGTGCCATAATCGCAGTTGCAACCATTACAATAAATGTCGTATGGGTAGTTTCTTGGCGCGTTGGCCACACTACTTTACGTACTTCGATGCGTGCTTCTTTTGCAAAAGCAAGAAAGGTACGCCCTTTTTCAGTTTGTGATGCAATGCCTAAACCAGCAGCCACCGCAACCACAACACCAATAGCACGGAGTAACACAGATTGATCTGCGTACATGTAGTTTCCAACTACTGCGCCTGCAAGTAGCGCAATTGCTACAAGCCACTTTACTGAATCCATCGCACTTGATGGCGTTTCTACATTCGTGCTCATAATATTATTACCTTAACTACAGACACAACAACCCTACACTATGGCAGGGTTAATCCATTAAAATCCAAACTTAAAAACAGACTTATTTAAACCGATTTTTAACCCTAGACTTTACCCACTAACAGGAAAATTGGCAGGGGCGGAGAGATTCGAACTCCCAACCGTCGGTTTTGGAGACCGCTGTTCTACCAATTGGAACTACGCCCCTGCAAAGTGGATGCCTATTATACTTACGCAATTCATTAACACAAGTGTAAAAGATACCCAGAAGTCAAAATCTCACCACTGGATTGAAAAATCCACCTTAACATTGATTAAAAAGCAGTTTATGATTGTTTCAATTAAAGGGATTTTAACATTTATCAGGAACGTAGTGCCTAAAATAAAAACAAGCATCTATATCGCCCTTTTAGGGTTTATTGGGTTATTGCACAGTCAAGCTTTTGCCCTATCACTGCATTTGGATTCATTTTCTAATGAGCAAGGTTTAACGCAAAATTCGATTACTTGTAGCGTTACTGATGCACGAGGGTTTCACTGGTTTGCTACTCAAAGTGGCCTTAATCGCTTTGATGGCTATGAGTTTAAACGCTTTAAGTCACATCCTACCCAGCCAAGTATAGCTGGGAATTGGATCACAGACTGCCTTAAAACAAGCGATAACTTGCTGTGGTTTGCCACCGCCACACAGGGGCTGAACGCACTAAATACTGAAACAGGTGTATTTACCCAGTTTGATCAAAATAGTGCACTTGCAATAAAAGATAACCGCATTTGGTCAATCCTAGCAGATCAACAGAATAATATTTGGTTAGGCCATGAAGAAGGGTCTTTAACCCGTTTAAACCTGATAAACAATGAAGTTGAGTATTTTCAATACACACAGCATGGTAACCTTATTTTTCAGGATATGGTCATTGATACGCAGCAAAATTTATGGCTTGCGAGTAACCAAGGTCTCGTTAAATTTAATCCAGCAACTGGGCAGTTTAGTTACTTCCCAACAAGTAAAAAGCAACTATGGCGCCTTAAGCTAACTACACAAGGGCAATTGCTGATTGCTAGTAAAACAGGTCTGAGTATATTTGATCTCCATAAAGAGCACTTTACTGAGGTCACGCAACTGACCAATATATGGATCAGTGATATCTTAATTGATAATAATAATAATTTATGGCTAAGCAGTTATGGCCATGGTTTGTACTATAACCCTAACTATCAAACTAAACTTAACGACTTTACTCAGCTTAAGTATCAGCCACAACAACGCCATGGCCTTGTTAATGACCACCTACTCTCCTTGTATCAAGATACTCAGGGCATTATTTGGATTGGAAGTGATGGCTATGGTTTACAACGCTATGATCCTCGTCAAAATCAGTTTCATCATCAACAACATCATGACGAGCAAGCCACAACTATTAGCCACAACTTTGTGCGTGCCTTACTCAAGGATAGCCAAGGGCAATTATGGGTCGGTACTCGTAATGGCTTAAATCGACAAACCGAAGACGGTTTTGTGCGTTATCTGATCAACAACAGTAATCTCACTAATAACAATATCTTTAGCCTCCATCAAGATAACCAACAACGCATATGGATTGGCACCTACGGTGGTGGACTTCTGCGTTATAATCACGATAGCGATGACTTTACAGCATTTACGGTGCAAAGCCACCAGCTCAGCAGCGACTATATCTACGCGATCACCAGTGATCAAAGCGGTAATTTATGGCTAGGTAGTAACCAAGGATTAAGCCGGTTTAACCCAAGTAATTACGCCGTAACGCATTTTCAACATTCGGAACAATCGTTAAGCCTATCGAATAATATTGTATTTAGCTTAATTTACGACACTCAAGCCAATGCGATTTGGGCTGGTACCCGCGTGGGCTTAAACAAGCTCTCGCTAGGTAACTACCAATTTAGCCACTACCAAGCTGAGCCAACAAAAGCTAACAGTTTAACTCACAACATGGTCACAGCTTTGCATTTGCAAGATGAAAATACCCTATGGGTGGGAACATTCGGGGGCTTAAACAAATTCGATAAAGTCAGCGGTACAATAACTCCCATCACTGAACATAATGGCCTGCTCAATGATAATATCTTTGCTATTAAACAAGATAAGACAGGCCAGTTATGGTTGGCAAGCAATCAAGGTTTGACTCGTTATGAGCCAAACTCTAATAGTATGCAGCACTTTTTACCCCGAGATGGAGTACAACATAATTCATTTATCCTTGGAGCCGCTTTTCAGGCAGCAGATGGCGAGCTACTCTTTGGTGGGATCAACGGCTTTAATCAGTTCGATCCGCTCAAGCTGCAACTAGCCGCAAAGACTCCTGAACCAGTATTAACTGAGTTACTGATTAACAACCAAGTTATTAGCACAGCACAATATACCAAACACCAATCTCATACTGCCCCCATGATGAGCTACACTAAAACACTACGCTTTAATAAAAGTGATGGCGTAATTGGTTTTAAATTCGCAGCGCTTAATAGCCCTTCCGCACCTCAACAATATCAATATGCCTATAAACTGGCAGGCTTTGATAAACAATTTCTTTATACTGATGCCCAACAACGGCAGATAAATTACCCACAATTGCCCGCGGGAGATTATCAACTAAAGCTAAAAGTAAAAGATCAATATGGCCTGTGGAGCAAAACCAGCACGCTAGTTGCACTAACAGTGGTACCACCTTGGTGGCAAAGCCAATTTGCAATTGCTGTTTATTGTATCGTCACTGTGCTTATCATCTGGTTGATTGTCGCCTCGCTATATCGTGCTAAACTTGCTGAGCAGAGCAGCCAACAAGCCCAACAGCTAAATCGTTTAAAGAGCCAGTTCTTAGATAATATTAGCCATGAGTTAAAAACGCCATTGAGCCTAATTTTAGCCCCACTGGAAAGCCTACAACTTCAACATCAAGATCACGCAAGCTCTACACAGCTGTCGATGATCAAACGAAACAGCCTGCGTTTACTTAGCTTAATTAATCAACTACTGCAGCTAAGCCAACGTCCCAGCACTGCCATTCAGTATGTTTCCCCCTACCCACTGACAGCATTTATAGAGCAATTGGTAGTCGATTTCAGTGTCTTGTTTGAGCAAAAAGGTATTCAATTAACATTTACGGATCTCACTTCCCAAGACTGCCTAATTATCCTAGCACCAGAACATACAACTTCTATTATAAGTAACTTAATCAACAATGCCTTGAAATACACACACTCTGGTGGGCGAGTTGAGGTGAGTTTATCAGTGCAGAATACACATGCTGTGATCATGATTACTGATACAGGTATCGGCATTGAAAAGCATCAACAACACTTAATTTTGAACGTTTTACTCGTGTTACAACCCAACAAAGCGGCAGCGGTATTGGCTTAGCTTTAGTGAAGCAGCTATTAGCGCAATATGGAGGAGAGATCTCACTAACCAGCACAATCGGTGAAGGTAGCTGCTTTAGTGTCACACTCCCTTTAGTAACCGCTGAGCATAAGAGCGTCTCACAGCCGGTAGCTTTAAGTAACAACAACGACATAAACAAAATGAAAAAGCTGTTGATTGTTGAAGATCACACTGACATGCGCGAACTATTACTTACTTTATTTGCTGAGCATTATCATTGTTTAACGGCTATTGACGGAGAGCAAGGGTTAGCCATGTGTCAAACTGAGATGCCAGACTTAGTGATCAGCGATGTCATGATGCCTTGTATGGATGGCTACCAATTACTTAATACACTGCGAACCAACAATCTGACTAGCCATATACCGGTATTATTACTCTCAGCTAAAGCCGATACCCAAAGTAGACTCAAGGGCCTTGATCTACTTGCCGATGACTTTTTAAGTAAACCATTTGAGCCCCAATTACTACTTAGCCGAGTACAAGGATTACTCAATATTCGCGCTGTACTTAATCGCCATTTAGCAAAACAACTAGCAGCCCATACCCCAACTTTAGAGCTAGATCCACAGCTTACCCAAAGTAAAGATTATCTGTTTACCGAACGACTAAAAACGGTGATCCGCGGTAACTACCATAACGACACATTTACTATCGAGGAATTTGCCGCTGAGTTATACCTCAGCCCCCGAGCCTTACAGCTGAAAATGAAAGCGCTCTACAACTTAACCCCCAGTGATTACATTCGTAACACCCGCATAGAATATGCCGAGCAATTACTGACTGATAGTGAGCTGGCGATTGGTTTGGTTGCCGAGCAAGTCGGCTTTAGTTCACAAAGTTACTTTGCTCGCTGCTTTAAAACTAAGCATGGCATCTCGCCAAAGCAATTTAGAGAAAAGAGCTGTCGCAATGTCAAAGTTTCGCCTGTGTGACCAAAGTGTTCGTTTCAGTACTACTTTTAACTTTATGATTTCTTTAAATTAACTTTAAAACAATTTGTAAAATATAAAACCCTACAGTTTTAATTTGGCATAGTAATTAAGGAAAATCATATGTTCACAACAACCAAAAAAGCACTGCTTGCAACCCTTATTGCAGGGAGCCTCAGTGCTTGTCAAAGTACTTCAACACAAGTGACCTCAAACCAAGACTCGCCAAATATTAACGACGTTGCTCAGCAGCAATACAATGGCCCAAAAGCACGTATTGCAGTGGCACGCTTTACTGACAAATCAAACGACTCGCGTTGGTGGCGTAAAGAAATTGGCGATGGCATGGCTGATCAACTCACTACCGCCTTAGTGGGAACTAATCGCTTTATTGTACTGGAACGCCAAGCATTAGATGCCGTGTTATCAGAGCAAGATTTAGCCGTATCAGGGCGTGTCAGCGCAGCTTCTGGTGCCGCTTATGGTGAAATTGAAGGTGCTGAAATCGTTGTAGTTGCAGCTGTGACAGAATTTGACGATGATAGCTCAGGTGCAAGTATGGGTTCAGGTGGCTTTATTGGTTATGTGTTTAGTTCTGTATCTGCGGGCTTTTCAGGCTCACATATGGCGATTGATTTACGCCTAATAGACACTCGCACTTCACGTATTTTAGCCGCAACCAGTGTCGAGGGCGGTAGTAAAGACTTTGACTTCACCAGTGCCGCTACCAACTTTGGTGGTGCGCTTGTTGGGGGTAACTTAAGCGGCTGGTCAGATACCCCAAAAGAGAAAGCACTCAGAGAAGTGATCATCAAAGCAGTTGAGTTTTTACAAACAAAGGTACCTGACACTTACTACCGCTACAACAGTAATAACACTTTAGCCGCTGGATACACTGCGCCACCACCACTGACGGTTAGCGCAGCCGCAACACCTAAAGCTGTTGCCCCCGTTGCTGCTGTTGATGTACCCACACATAGAATGCCGCATTATGAAAAAATGGATCTAGCTATGTCACGCATGAATCTAGTTTGTTTAGGGTATTTAAAAAGCCAACCGCATTACGAAGAGTTTGAAACTGAAGATGTTGCCTATGACCGTCAAACCGTCATTGCTCTGCGTGAATATCAACAAGAAAAACAATTGAAAGTAACCGGCCTTGCTGATGAGGTAACAAAAAAATCCTTAGATGATAGCCAGTGCTTAGCTAAAACAAATAAATCTGGCTTAGAAAGCTTAGGCAGTATGTTTAACTTTTAGAGCACTTGCTCTGACTCCAACTTGCAGCCAGTTTTATACTGGCTGCTATTTTCAGCTTACAGTAACTGTAATATGTCACTTTGGTAAAGTCACACAGCAAGCAAATTTGCTCAGATGGATGTTCTGCAGGTATCACCATCCACTGTAGTGCATTTTCAAAATCAGCTTTGTGCCAAAAAACAATTTAGCCGCATCATGCTCCAGCCGTAACTTTTCTAATTCACTCTGACGCGTCATTGAGTACCGTATAAACGTCAGTAAGTAAGCTTGAGGCGCCAAACCTAAAAGTCGTAGGTTGTAAATACTGCTCACCCATTAAATCGTGAGCTAAACGTAAGTAATTACTTGCATCAGATACTGTTTTAACCCCACCTGCGGCTTTAAAACCCACCACTTGTGATGATTGCTTAATGGTACTCAACATGATCTCTGTAGCTTCAAGAGTTGCATTTATAGCAACCTTTCCTGTACTGGTTTTTACAAAGTCAGCACCGCCGGCAATGGCCAGTTCTGTCGCTTGTTTAATCAATTCAGGGGTTTTTAACTCTCCCGACTCAATAATGACTTTAAGTTGTACATGTTCAGGGCAAAGCTCTTTAGATGCGCGTACATAATGCAGTGCTGTATCTGCATCACCATCAATCAATGCTTGATATGGCATTACTAAATCAATTTCATCAGCACCACGCTCAATCGCAATTAAGGTCTCGTTTACAACATTATTTAACGGGTTATTGCCCGTGGGAAAGTTAGTCACAGTGGCCACCTTTACGAAACTCAGCTCACGCTGTGCTAGAGCCAATTTAGCATCAGCAACAAACTGGCTGTACACACACACCGCCGCGGGAATACCTACGTTTGGCTCAATACTAGTGATCAAAGCCTGAATACTGGCTGTGGTATCGTCATCATTTAAACTGGTTAAATCCATTAATTTTACTGCTAGTGTCGCAGCGTCTAATTGTGTTGTCATAAAATCACCAAATCAGGTCAGGTATGAGTAATAGTACCAAAAATAGCAAATCTCGCTATAGCTAATAACCAAACACTCTAAGCTAACAAACGGCCCTCTATATAGCTTGCAACTCGTCGCAATCCCCTGTTAACTAAGGCTTAAGCCAAACCTAACCACCACATATAACATTTGGTTATATCAACTGGGTTTTAATTATTTTTTACTTCGCTTGCACCGCTATATTCTGCGTTTGTTGAAAAAGCATTTATGCTGCGATTTTTCTCTAGGGGTCTACTACATGCAATATTTACCTATTTTTACTAAGCTCGACAACAAACCTGTATTAGTTGTGGGTGGGGGAGATGTTGCGTTACGTAAATGTCGTGCATTTTTAAAAGCACGCGCTGCGGTAACGTTAGTAGCACCTGAATTCTGTGATGAGCTAAATACTTTAGCCAATAATAACGAAGTTACGTTGATCACGGATTACTTTAACGAACAGCACCTAGACGGCATGATGCTGGTAATTGCAGCAACCGATCTGGAAGATGTAAACGCGCAAGTGTTTGAATTAGCTAATGCGCGCAATGTTTTTGTTAACGTGGTTGATGACCAACCCAAATGCAGCTTTATTTTTCCATCCATTGTTGATCGCAACCCAATCACTATTGCGATCTCCAGTTCTGGTACAGCACCAGTACTAGCACGACGCTTACGCGAAAAATTAGAAACACTTATTCCACAGCACATCGGTCCGCTTGCTAGTTTAGTAGGCAGCTTTCGCGAAAAGGTAAAACAACGCTTTACACATTTTTCAGACCGTCGTCAGTTTTGGGAAACCGTATTTGATTCATCGGTAGTAAGTAAAGTGCAAAGTGGCGATACCACAGCCGCAGCACAGCAGCTTGAACAACTACTGGATGCGAAACCTGAGCCTGAAGGCGAAGTGTATGTGATTGGTGCAGGCCCTGGAGACCCTGAGTTGTTAACACTAAAAGCACTGCAATTAATGCAACAAGCTGATGTCGTAGTATACGACTATTTAGTTTCTGATGAAATTATGGAGCTTGTTCGCCGTGATGCCGACTTAGTGTGTGTTGGTAAACGTTTAGGTGATCACAGTGTGCCGCAAGAAGATACCAATCAAATGCTGGTCGATTTTGCCAAACAAGGTAAAAAAGTATGCCGTATTAAAGGGGGTGACCCATTCATTTACGGCCGTGGCGGCGAAGAAGTACAAGTACTTGCAGCTAACCAAGTGAACTATCAGATAGTCCCAGGTATTACTGCTGCTGCAGGTTGCAGTGCCTATGCGGGTATTCCACTTACGCATCGTGACCATGCACAAGCAATACAGTTTGTCACCGGCCATTGTAAAAAAGACGGCCAAGAACTCGATTGGCAATCACTGGCTAAGCCAAACCAAACTTTAGCAATTTATATGGGGGTGATTAAATCCCCTCACATCCAAGCGCAGTTACTTAAACATGGCCGTGGTGCAGATACGCCAGTGGCAATTATTGAAAACGGCACGCGTAAAAACCAACGCGTAGTAACTGGGCAATTAGGTGAGCTGGCTGATTTAATCGAACGCCACAGCATTATTTCACCAGCATTATTAATTATTGGTGAAGTTGCGTCATTACATGAACAACTTCATTGGTTTGGCGAAAAAGCCCAAACCAGCAGCTTTGCACAACCCCTTACTGGTGTGGCATAGCTGTAAACTATTTAGATTTTAACTTTTAATCATTTTAGTAGGACGACTAACAATGGCTTTAACTCACCTTCAGCAATTAGAAGCTGAAAGTATCAAAATCATGCGCGAAGTTGCTGCTGAGTTTGAGAACCCAGTTATGCTTTACTCTATCGGTAAAGATTCATCGGTACTTTTACACTTAGCGCGTAAAGCGTTTTACCCAGGTAAAATTCCATTTCCACTGCTTCACGTTGATACCAACTGGAAGTTTAAAGAAATGATCGAATTTCGTGATCGCCTTGCCAAAGAGTATGGTTTTGACTTAATCGTCCATAAAAATCCTGAAGGTTTAGCGATTAATATCAGCCCATTTACCCATGGCTCTGGTAAGCACACCGACATTATGAAAACTCAAGGCTTAAAGCAAGCTCTTGATAAGTATGGCTTTGACGCTGCATTTGGTGGTGCGCGCCGTGATGAAGAAAAATCACGAGCAAAAGAGCGTGTTTACTCGTTCCGAGATAAACACCACCGCTGGGATCCAAAAAACCAACGTCCTGAGCTTTGGAATACCTATAACAGCCAAGTTAACCCAGGCGAAAGCATTCGTGTATTCCCGCTTTCTAACTGGACTGAACTTGATATTTGGCAATATATCTATCAAGAAAACATTGACATGGTTCCGCTTTATTTAGCTAAAGAGCGCCCAGTGGTTGAACGTGACGGCACCTTGATTATGGTTGACGATGAACGTATGCCACTTGCTGATGGCGAAGTACCCATGATGAAGTCAGTGCGTTTTCGTACTTTAGGTTGTTACCCGCTTACTGGTGCGGTGGAATCAACAGCCAGTTCACTGACTGAGATTATCGAAGAAATGCTGCTATCGACTTCATCAGAGCGTGAAGGCCGAGTGATTGACCATGATTCAGCAGGTTCAATGGAAAAGAAAAAACGTGAGGGCTATTTCTAATGTCTACCAATACTAACGATACAATTAATGAAGTAAGAGCAATTGGCATCGACGCCTACCTTGCTCGCCAACAAGATAAAAGCCTGTTACGTATGTTGACCTGTGGTAGTGTGGATGATGGTAAATCAACCCTGATTGGCCGCCTATTACATGACAGTCACCAGATTTATGAAGATCAATTAGCGGCATTGCACAAAGATAACGAAAAAGTAGGTAACGCTGGTGAAGAGCTAGATTTAGCGCTACTGGTTGACGGCCTCCAAGCCGAACGTGAGCAAGGCATCACGATTGACGTAGCGTACCGTTATTTTTCAACAGCAAAACGTAAGTTTATTATTGCTGATACCCCAGGGCACGAGCAATACACCCGCAACATGGTAACTGGCGCATCCACCAGTGACGTGGCTATCATTCTTGTTGACGCGCGTTATGGCGTACAAGTACAAACTAAACGCCATAGCTTTATTTGTGACTCTTTAGGCATTAAACAATTTGTTGTAGCAATCAATAAAATGGATATCGTTGATTTTGACGAAACTGTTTATGAGCGCATTAAAGCAGATTACCTAAAATTTGCCGAGCAACTTAACGTAGCTAACATTAAGTTTGTACCTATGTCGGCACTTAAAGGTGATAACGTAGTAACACGCTCTGAGCACACGCCGTATTACACTGACAAACCACTGCTTGAGTTATTAGAAGACTCGCCAGCGGCAGAAACAGACACAGGCTTTGAGGCGCGTTTTCCTGTGCAATATGTAGTGCGCCCTAACCTGAACTTCCGTGGTTTCCAAGGTACATTAACCTCAGGAAAGTTACGTGTAGGCGATGCTGTAAAAGTATTACCATCTGGCAAAACATCAAGCATCAAAGAGATCGTAACCTTTGATGGGAACTTAGACACAGTCGAAGCTGGCCAAGCAGTAACCTTAACACTTAACACTGAAATTGATATTAGCCGAGGGGACGTCATTGTACCTGCTGAGTCAACCGCAACAGTTACAAACCAAGTACAAGCAAAACTTGTATGGATGCATGAAGCACCGTTGGTGTTAGGTAAAAGCTACAACTTTAAGTTAGGTAGTAAAAACACCTCAGCGATCGTGAAAAAGATTGATCACACTATCGATGTGAACACCCTTGAGCACGGCAGTGCAGATAGCCTACAGCTAAACGAAATCGCGATTGTAACTTTAGAGTTGACCGAAACTATTTTGGCTGATGCTTATCACAACAATCACGAAACCGGTGCTTTCATTTTGATCGACCGTTTATCTAACTTAACGGTTGCTGCGGGTATGATTGAAACTGTACTTGCTAAGCAAGAACAAACAAGTAACTTTAGTGAGTTTGAAGTTGAATTTAATGCCTTAGTACGCAAGCACTTTCCTCATTGGCAAGCGCTTGATATCTCAAAGCTTAAATAATCAACTTTGCCTGTTAAGGACGTATAAAGCATGTATCAACAGCTAGTATTAACAGGCATAATGCTAACTTTAGTCGGGTGCCTTTTTGGTACACGACTAAAGCCAGCATGGCTTTTTGTTGGCGCAATTGGCACCGCTTATCTTGGTGGCTTAATCGAGCTTGAAGATATGTTGATCAACTACGCTAACCCATCACTGATCACCTTAGTACTTTTAGTGTTGGTTTCTATCGCGGTTGAAAAAACCACGCTAGTACAAAAGCTTGCCCAATCATTATCAAAAGGAAGCTTAACCAGCTCAGTAACAAAGCTTGGGCTTTCTACTGCCTTTTTATCATCATTTACTAACAATACAGCGGTTGTCGCATCGCTTATTACCGCGATTAAAGACAGCCCTACACATTCCCCCTCTAAGCTACTATTACCGCTGTCGTATACCGCGATTTTAGGTGGCACAATTACCTTAATTGGTACCTCAACTAATTTAATCGTCAACGGTTTTGCCGTTGATGCAGGCATGGCACCACTGGGCTTTTTCGACTTTACCTTAGTTGGCTTAGGCGCATTAAGTGTGGGCCTTATCACTATTTTGGTGATGCTAAAATACTTGCCTGACAACGGTAAAAACGACCAAGAAGTCGTGCCTTTCTACCTCGAAGGTAAAGTAGAGCCAGGCTCAAAACTGATAGGAAAAAGCGTTGAAGAAAATGGCCTGCGCGAGCTTAAAGATTTATTCCTCGCTGAAATTCTACGTGGCGACAGGCGTATTTGTGCGGTAACTCCGCAACAAGTGATAAAGTCTGGCGATATATTATTGTTTGTTGGCGACATCAAATCAGTGCCACTGCTCACCCGCTTTGACGGTTTAAAAGTCGTCCATGATAAACACGAAAAAGACGTAGAGCACCTTGTTGAAGTAGTCGTAAGCCAATCGTCAAAGTTTATTGGCAAAACAGTCAAAGAAATTCGCTTTCGCGAACAGTTTCATGCTGCCGTTATTGCCATTCGTCGCGGCCACGACCGCTTACAAGGTGGATTAGGTAAAGTACAATTACAAGCTGGCGATTCGCTGATCCTCGCCCCCGGTAAAGATTTTTATAATTTACCTAACCTAAAGCGAGAATTTGTGTATATCTCTGGGCTTGATTTACAAACTCATTTAGCGCCGAAACAGTCAAACTTAGTACTTGCCAGTTTTACGGGTGTACTCGCGCTTAGTATTTTCAGCATCGTGCCTTTAGTTAAGGGCCTATTAGTATTACTAATTGCTTTAATGCTTACTGGTACTATTAAGCTCAGTGAAGTAAAACGTCGCTTTCCGATAGAGTTACTCGCAGTGGTAGGTAGCGCCATTGGCCTTGCTAAACTGATGATAGGCACCGGCCTTGCGGGGCAAATATCCAGCGCGATGTTTTATGTGTTGGGTGACTTTGGCCCCTACGGGGCATTTATCGCTATTTTTGTGATGACCGTAATGTTTACCGAGCTGATCACTAATAACGCAGCTGCGGCATTATCATTCCCTGTCGCCTATGCATTAGCGATTGGTTTTAATGTTGATCCACTACCATTTATTATGGCGGTGGCGTTTGGTGCATCAGCGAGCTTTATCTCCCCGTTCGGTTATCAAACTAACTTAATGGTATATAGCGCCGGCAACTATCGCTTAAAAGATTATGTATTAATGGGTTTACCGCTTTCTATTATTTATTCAATAACGGTATTAACCCTTATTCCGCTGGTGTTTCCTTTTTAAGCCAGCGCTACTTAGTATTTGATAAGAGAGTTTTACAATGGATGAGAACATTGTTTGGCATAATTATGCCATTACTAAAGCACAGCGTAGCGAGCAAAAAAGTCACAAGCCAGCAATTTTATGGTTTACTGGTTTTTCAGGCTCAGGTAAAAGCACCGTTGCTAACGCATTAGAAAGCGCACTTAATCAGCAAGGCATCCATACTTACCTGCTTGATGGCGACAACGTACGCCATGGCTTGTGTAAAGATTTAGGCTTTAGTGACGAAGACCGGATTGAGAATATCCGTCGTGTGGGTGAAACCGCTAAACTAATGGTCGATGCGGGGCTTTTGGTGCTCACCGCATTTATTTCCCCCTTCCGTGCCGAACGCGATATGGTAAGAGGCTTGGTCGACGAGAGTGAATTTATCGAAGTGTTTTTAGACACCCCACTGGACGTATGCGAAAGCCGCGATCCAAAAGGCTTGTATAAAAAAGCCCGTGCTGGTGAAATAAAGCACTTCACTGGTATTGATTCAGACTATCAAATACCTCATTCACCAGAAATAATTTTAGATACCAGCAAAAACACCCTAGACCAATCGGTGCAAGAGCTGATAGCGTATCTAAAGCAACAGCAAATAATCAAAGGTTAAGTCATGAACCAAACGGAACTGCTCGAAGAAATATTGATCCTCGCCCGCCAAGCTGGCAGCGCCATTATGGGGATTTACGAAAAGGATTTTAACGTTGAATACAAAGCCGATGAAAGCCCAGTAACCGACGCCGATCTAGCAGCTCATAAAGTGATTGCCAATGGCCTAGCCCACTTAACTCCAGACATCCCAGTACTCAGTGAAGAAAGCGCGAATATTAGCTGGGATGTACGAAAAACTTGGACCCGCTACTGGTTAGTCGATCCAATTGACGGCACCAAAGAGTTCATTAAAAAGAACGGTGAGTTTACCGTCAACATCGCGTTAATTGAAAATGGCAAACCCATATTAGCCGTAGTAGACGCCCCTGCCTTAGGCGTATCTTACCTCGCAAGCGACGCCATCGGCGCCTTTAAAGACCGCGGCGATGAGCGCATCGAACTTAAAGTAACAACTAAAGCTAACAAAGGGTTAATTCGTGTTGTCGGCAGCCGCTCGCACCCTTCCCCTGATCTAGCCGAGTTTGTAAAACAATTTGATGACGTTGAAATGGTCTCCAAAGGTAGTTCTCTCAAATTATGTTTAGTCGCCGAAGGTAGTGCCGATATTTACCCACGCCTCGGCCCAACCTGCGAATGGGATACGGGTGCCGGCCATGCGATTGCCGAAATCGCTGGTGCAAAAGTCACTAAACTCGACGGCAGCCCGCTGTTATACAACACCAAAGATGAATACTTAAACCCGTATTTTGTAGTTTCAGCACTGGAAGAATAAGAGCTTTCAGCTGTAAGCTATCAGCCGTCAGTTAAAGAGCAGACCGGCGTTAAATTTATCATCGTAGGCTGGGTTGAGTGTTGAGACGTAGGCTGGGTAAAGCGAAGCGAAACCCAGCATGTTTAAGCCATAAGCTGTAGAGCTTAAAGCGGTAAGTTATAAGCCAGCACTGCACTGAGGTCTGGTATTTCCGCTCTTTTGTAGGTCGGGATTTATCCCGTCACATTTTTCAGGCTAAAGCCTGACCTACAAGACATAAAAGCGTCCCCCCTTAGGAGTTGGCTTCAGCCACGAAAAATCCTGCTCTGCATTCTATTTGAAAAAACGAATTTCACCACAGAGAACACCGAGGCGCTTCGCTACACAGAGAAAGTTACAGACACAGCTTCAAATTTCTGTAAAGGTTCATCGAACATCGTCTATTCTAAATTGTTTCAAAATACTTTTATAATCTCTAAAACTGGTTCCATTTATTTTATGATCCATCGAGATTGCTTTTGACTGTTGCGCCAACGAATACTTAGCTCCTTTTGAACAAGGCAGAGTGAAGCGATAGAGTAGCTATATAACCTTTTCCCTTCACTTAATTCCAACTTTTGAGCTGTCCCTTTAATGACACTATAAACTTTGTCACCAAAACCTATAGCTTCAGCTTCTGTAGGTATGTACCCTTTATGGATCACCTTATTTCTAAACTTTACCGCATTACTATCGAGTACTTGAGGCTTCTCATTATATTTTGCTAGAAATAGAAAAGTAAAAGCACCTAACTGCCTTTCAGATTGATTAGAAACTTCCTTCCATGTATTGAGTAAAATACTTTCATCAATTCCTAATGAATGAATATGATATTTAATAAAGAATTCATAGAAGCGCTCGAGTGATGCTGCAAATGAAGCAACTGCCTCTCTCATATATCCATCACCAATTGCATTTACAGCTATATCAAAAAGCATTTCAAACTTTTGAGCTCTTAATTCAACTGTATATTTATGCCCTCTATCGCAAACAACTTTATGAATACCATCATCAATTAACTGCTGTGACTGCATTATAAAAGCCGTATAAGTACCAGCTTCACTTATACACTGCGGGCAAGTAGTTTGTATCCTCATATATCCCCATATCAACCAACTAAAAATCTCGCCCTGAAAGCTGTTTGGTTTCCAAATTTAAATGACTTACATTCTTAAACTCTGTCAGGTTGGTAGTATCAATAGTTGGCAGTTTATCTAATGGCCTGATTAAAATTTTATCCAGTGTTTGACTTCCAAATTTAATTTTATTTAACTTTTCTAGAATTTCATCATTTGTAAGCTCGTCAGACATTGACACCCGGTGTGATAACAACAATAAATAAAACAAACAATAGGCCGACTTGTTTGAAGGGGTAGCCAAAAACCTAACTGCTCCTTTTATTGAACTAGGGCTAAAGACGCCTGTTTTCCCTGAAGTAACTCCTAGAAAGGTTAAAAAGTCATATAGAAACTCTACTCGCTTCGAGCTTTCATTATTAGCACCTAATGACCCTTTATCCAAAAGGCTACTAAATAAATATTGTAAATTATGTATTGTTAAACTTTCTGCCAGCAATTTTTTAAGTACCTCTTCTACACCACAATTAACTCCATAATCAGCCAAAGGAGGCCGTTTCATAATACTTTTACCAATACTTTCTATAGCGCTAAACTTATCATCGACTACACCAAAGAACCGTTCAAAATTTATAACTTCTTTATCGCTAAAGCCAAGATAACGGTTTATAAATAAAAGTATGCCTTTTGTATCATTTAGCTTTAATTCATAAAGTTCAATTACATTTGCAATGGCATTTTGATCTGATACCTGCTCTTGCGGTATGCGCTCAGCTAAAACTCTTACTAAATAATCCGTGTAACCATTATTAAATCCAACACCTTGATTTTTGAAACTTCCATCTTGCTGCCACTTAGCATCTGGGTTATCTAGTACATGATTTTTCGCTGGATTAAGAACTCTATCAGCTGTTATATCAAGCATTTCGATATAAAAACGAGTTAGATAGTCATCTTCTTTTCCTACACTTGAACACTCTAAAATAAATGGCTTTAGATCATACTCATGATGTGATCTCAGAGCTTTAATATTGTAAGGTTCTAACTTTGTGTATAACTCAAATGATTTGAGATTAACTTCTCGTAAAGTAATAACCATCAATAAGTTAATAAAATCAATTTCTCCCATTAACCTATCTTTTTGCCAAATCTGATTTACTCTGCGAAGAATCTTTTTAAGTTGTAGAATTGAATAGATTTGGTTTTCCACTTCAATTAATTTTTGCTCTAAAAAGTACCAATCACGTCCCCCACGCAAAATGCGCATTAATTTGTCAGCGGTTAAAATTTCCCCCTCAAAAATAACAAAGCAGCCTTCTGCAATCGCATAATTGATACTTACTTCAATGAATTTACGTAATACCACTAGAACATTCTGTTTATGAATATCCTCCCTATAATCAGTCACTTTTGATATTACTTCTGCGGCAATTTCATTTTCATTACCTATAGCGATGATAAAGTTGATATGACTTAGCTTTCTATCTTTCAACCTATCCAGCAACGCAGCGATATCATTTAGGCGTTTTTCGTTTTCATCACCGGTGCCGCGATCTACATCTTGCAGGGTGATCAGTAATTTATAGTTGGTTACTTTAAGAACATTGTTAAGCTTTTTAAAACTTTGCTCAATATCAATTGGGCCTGCGAGTAGTGCAGATGCAAATTGAAAAAAGCTGCCGCCTGATTTTAGGGCTTCGGTATAATGTTTTGGCAAAGACCGAAAAGCACACATATCTAAGTGCTGGCTGATATCATCAATAATATGGCTCAGTATTACATGCGCGACACTGCCGCTGGCTGCGCCCCACGTTGATATATCACTGTGGATCCAGACACTACCTTGCTTAGGGCTTTTTGCTAAATCATTTGCAATGCAATCAACTATGCTGCTTTTTCCACAACCAAATGGCCCACAAAGAGCGATATGTTGCGCTCCCTTTTTCTCATATCCTTCTTTATCACCACCGGTCAACAGCCGTTCAGTAATACGAGTGGCATAAATCCGTAAATCAGGCTCTAATTGCTCAGTATGTTTAATGGTTGAATCATCTTTAAACCATTTTCGAAAATCTTCTAAGCTCTCAAGCGTTAATTCCGCTTCTTGTTTTGATTCGACTCTCGACTCTGCACTAGATGCTTTTAGCCGCTCCCATAACAAATATACCGATATACCCAAATAGGCAGCTGCTATAAATAAAAACACCCAGAATGCATGTTCTATCTCAACTAAGTTTATTGCTGAAAATAAATAAAATGCTGATACCGCGTACAGTATCGCTGAAAATATAGGCTTTTCTGTGTACAGTTTTGTTTGATAGATAGTAGTTGCTGCAATAGCTAAAAAGCTCAGTGACAGAAACTTAAAACTGACAAAGGTATGAGCAGTCAGTTGTTCTACTATTTCATTGGAATGCGTGAAGTACACATAACCCACAATGCAAAGTAAGCTAAACAATACACTGATTGTTACTGGTGGATATTGCCAACTAAACCCTATACTGCGTTTGGCGTGGGAGATATAAAACTTATCCAGCATTAGCTTGATGCCAATACCTGCGAGGAAAGCAAAACTATAATGCAGTACAGGGCTTGTATTTAAAATGCTGCCCCAGCTTGCACAGGCTTGTTGTACAAAGCTGACATTACTTAAAAATACTGTAATCGCGGACGCGGTAATTGCGCACAGTAACAGTGACAACCAACGCTGGGCTGGAATAGGAAGAGGCTGCGACAATTTAATATCCTTATAAACCATATACCAAGCCAGTGTATACCCTGTTGAATAAAAATAGAAATTTAAGAGCTCTACTTCTTGGTTACAATTTTCAGGTACAATATTTAGATTGCTTTTGCTAGGCTCCATATTTATGGAATTCAATAACAAGGAGTAATCATGAAATGTCCTGAAATTAATGATCTGGAGTTTTCTGAGCGCGGCAAGCTAGCTGTAAAAGAAATAAGACGAATAAAAGAAATTAATCAGTGGCTCAGTGCAACAATTACAGTTGGTACTTTTGCTAACATTTTTGCGGGTAATGGCATCATTAAAAGTCACTATAACCTCACTCAAACTGATTTTGATGCTTTTTCTGCTGCACTAAAAAGCTCTCCGAGCTTAGCCCGAAAAACCATAGAAACGATATCTGGTCTTCAAGCAATTAAAGCTAAAACATCTAAAGAAAGACAGTTCTGGAAGGCTGTCTATAACGGTTGCGAGGCAGCAAAATGAATAATTTTATTGTTTTTTCTCTTGCTTTATTCAGTTCCTTTTTAACATATGCAAATATAGCCGAAGATAACCTCACTAGTTATTTAACGGTTGAATACCATAACTCAATAAAAGCATATGATACGAAGCTTGAAAAATGCCAGCAAACATCAATAGTCATAACTCCAAATGACGTTAAACATATTTCAGATGACTGGAATGTGCTTAGTAGCGTCTTATCTTATCATTATGCAAAGACGCAAGATTTATGCACACATGATGAGTTGCAGCGTTTCACATTACTTTCAGCAAAATTGCGGGCCTTAAAAGATAGCGATAAAGCCATACTTAATCAGTACAACCAATTAATTATGACAATCCCTTTAACTTTCGAGCGAACTAAAGCTGATTACTTTATTTTGCCTGAAGATATACGTGAACAATTTTCTAGTTTAGAAAAATTAAAGAAGCCATTTAATTTAATGAAGACAATGGAAAACTTCGAGTAGCTAAGCCTAGATAAAATTGATAGATAATTAAATTGTTTACCCTGAGCTGGGTAGAGCTATGCGAAACCCAGCATGTTTAAGCCATAAGCTGTAGAGCTTAAAGCGGTAAGTTATAAGCCAGCACTTCACTCGCAGGAGGTGGCTTCAGCCACAAAAAGTCCTGCTCTGCATTCTATTGGAAAAAACAATCTCACGACTAAGCTCACCGAGGCGCTTCGCGCTGCACAAAAGTCTGGTATTTCCGTTCTTTTGTAGGGTCGGGATTTATCCCGAAAAGGACTGACAAGCAAGTCAACGTTAAATTGACCATTACAGAGTTAATTGAGTATCACAAAATCAGCCGACATAAACAGTAAGCTAAACTTCCCACCGGAGGCTTTAGTTACGAAAATATTCCTCTATCTAAAAAGCCGCTCGTAAAATCAGCATCTGTGCTTTAACATTCGTGATTCAATTAATTGATTCTATGGAATAAGTAATGACGACTATCGAAAGTGCGATTGATTCAGCCTACCAAGCACAGATTAAAAATCTCTATAATGCGCTAAGCCAAGGTGTATTGGCAGCAAATGGCGATGCAGATGCTATTTGTGCTGCAGAAGCAAGTTTTAAAAAAGGTCTAATCTTTGCTGCTGATATTAGAGCCCGCGCTATGGCTGCAATAGCATAATCTAAAAGCCCTGTAAGTTTGCACCTACAGGGCTTTTATTTGATCTAACTAAATACTCGATAGCGACTCACTAAGCAACAAAACCATAGATCAAAGCGGCCACTGCTAATAAGCCTACCACCAATACAAACAAAGAACTCATGCCACGGTACTGCTTTAATGCTGGCACTTTATATACCGCAATCATCGGCATGATAAATAATATCATCGCAATAATTGGCCCCGATAGTTGATCCATCATATCTAAGATACTTGGGTTTTTAACGGCACAAAACCAAATAGCAAAGAACATGATAGCTACACCAATTTTATCAGCACTTTTCATCGATAAGCTTGTTTGTTTAGTCACCAACCCATTAAAGCTTTCTCGCGCACCTAAAAAATGACCTAAGAAAGATGAGGTAATAGCAATAAATGCAACCAAAGGACCAAACGTGGCAATAAATGAGTTATCTGTGACATTAGCTAAGTAAGACAATATTGACACGTTCTGTGCTTTAGCTTGCAGCATTTGCTCTGGTGTTAAAGATAGTACACACGAAAATACAAATAGCAGCACAAATACAATTAACAACAAGCTAGTACGCTTTAGAATCGCCTCAGACTTAGCTGTCGCTTGATCGCCATAGTGACTTCGTTGCACATTTACAAAGCTTGAGATCGCCGCTGCGTGGCTAAATGAGAACACAATAATAGGGATTGACAGCCACAATGTTTTACTAAAGCCTGTAAACTCAGGAAAGGCCATATTGGGCACTTGCCAACTAGGGATCAAGTACAACGATAAGAACAATAAAATTCCTACTAAGGGATACACTAAAATTGCAAAAGCACGAAGCATCAATCGCTCACCGCCAAGCATGAGGCTAATCATACCAGCAACTAACACACCAGAAAGTAGTACTCGAGAAGGTGATTCCATACCAAGCTGATTAACAATAAAGCTATCAACGGTATTGGTTAAACCTACACCATAGATCAATAAAATCGGAAAGATTGATAAGAAGTACAAAAGAGAAATTAATCGACCCGCATTAGCACCAAAGTGCTCTTCGACCACATCAGTAAAATCCGCATCTTTATTTTTTGATGACAGCACAAAACGCGCTAAGCCACGGTGGGCTAAAAATGTCATCGGCAACGCCATGCACGCTAAAATGATCAGCGGCCAAAATCCACCAATACCGATGTTGATTGGTAAAAACAAAATACCAGCCCCAACGGCAGTACCAAAAAGACTTAATACCCACTGGGTATCATGAAAATTCCATTTTGAGTTACTTGTTGTCGATGCGTCATACTGCGTAGCATCTGTGGAAGAGTTCATGCACTTAACCTATTAGTATAATAATTTGGCCAGAGCATATAGAAGTTAACCCACTATTGCAGTTTTTGGCGATGTATTTAAGTAAAAAATATAGCTTAATTTGTAATTACTCGGTTACTTACTGTCATGAATTTGAAACGGTCATAAAATGAAAGTTCACTCACAAATAGAGGAAATTAGTTTCGAGTTTCGAGTTTCGAGTTTCGAGTTTCGAGTTTCGAGTTTCGAGTTTCGAGTTTCGAGTTTCGAGTTTCGAGTTTCGAGTTTCGAGTTTCGAGTTTCGAGTTTCGAGTTTCGAGTTTCGAGTTTCGAGTTTTTCAAGATTAAAGTATAGGAGAGTTAAAGAGGCAAGCCGTTTTAAAGGTGTATGTTGCGCTCTGAGGAGTTCGTGGCGTTCTTTAATCCGTAGGTGTCAGAGACTCAATTCACGCTACGGTGTATAAGGTTGACACTGTGCGGCTTATCGCTGAGCGCTATACTTTATCCCAGACAACAAAAAACCCGTTACATCGCTGTAACGGGTTTCTCTTATTGGGAGCCTGGGATGACGTAGTGCCTACAGCGGTAGAGAGCCACATAGCAAATGCTACGCTCTCATTGTCTGTGGCTTTATTTATCCATGAGTATCAGATACTCAACTCACGCTACGGTATCCAGGTTGACACTGTGCGGCTGATAGCTGACGGCTTAACGCTGAAAGCTATACTTTATTCCAGACAACAAAAAACCCGTTACATTGCTGTAACGGGTTTCTCTTATTTGGAGCCTGGCGATGACCTACTTTCACATAGCAAATGCTACACTATCATCGGCGCTGTTTCGTTTCACTACTGAGTTCGGCATGGGGTCAGGTGGGTCCAAAACGCTATTGTCACCAAGCAAATTTGGTGTCAGTTCGTATTACTACGCACTAACTAAAATTTGGAAAATGGCTGATAATTGTTTTCTGACGGCTGAAAGCTTATGGCTTACGGCTGTCAGTAAATCTACTTTAGTTGTCGCGATAAATCACGACCTACAATCTTAACTTCTGCGCTTAAACAGTCACATAAAAATCTGTCTGGAACAGATTTTAACGCACTTGTGCGGCTTTAGTCATTTACATGGACGTAAATGATAAAACGCGTTTGGCGTTGTATGGTTAAGCCTCACGGGTAATTAGTACAAGTTAGCTTAACATGTCACCATGCTTCCACATCTTGCCTATCAACGTTGTAGTCTTCAACGGCCCTTCAGAGACTTTAAAAGTCTAGTGAGAACTCATCTCGAGGCCTGCTTCGCGCTTAGATGCTTTCAGCGCTTATCAGTTCCGAACGTAGCTACCGGGCAATGCCATTGGCATGACAACCCGAACACCAGCGGTTCGTTCACTCCGGTCCTCTCGTACTAGGAGCAACCCCTCTCAATTCTCAAACGCCCACGGCAGATAGGGACCGAACTGTCTCACGACGTTCTAAACCCAGCTCGCGTACCACTTTAAATGGCGAACAGCCATACCCTTGGGACCGACTTCAGCCCCAGGATGTGATGAGCCGACATCGAGGTGCCAAACACCGCCGTCGATATGAACTCTTGGGCGGTATCAGCCTGTTATCCCCGGAGTACCTTTTATCCGTTGAGCGATGGCCCTTCCATTCAGAACCACCGGATCACTATGACCTACTTTCGTACCTGCTCGACGTGTCTGTCTCGCAGTTAAGCTGGCTTCTACCATTACACTAACCGTACGATGTCCGACCGTACTTAGCCAACCTTCGTGCTCCTCCGTTACTCTTTGGGAGGAGACCGCCCCAGTCAAACTACCCACCAGGCACTGTCCGTAACCCCGATTCAGGGGCCAACGTTAGAACATCAAAACTACAAGGGTGGTATTTCAAGGACGACTCCAACAAGACTAGCGTCTCATCTTCAAAGTCTCCCACCTATCCTACACATGTAGGTTCAATGTTCAGTGCCAAGCTGTAGTAAAGGTTCACGGGGTCTTTCCGTCTAGCCGCGGGTACACAGCATCTTCACTGCGATTTCAATTTCACTGAGTCTCGGGTGGAGACAGCGTGGCCATGGTTACACCATTCGTGCAGGTCGGAACTTACCCGACAAGGAATTTCGCTACCTTAGGACCGTTATAGTTACGGCCGCCGTTTACCGGGGCTTCGATCAAGAGCTTTGTCCGAAAACTAACCCCATCAATTAACCTTCCGGCACCGGGCAGGTGTCACACCGTATACGTCATCTTGCGATTTTGCACAGTGCTGTGTTTTTAATAAACAGTCCCAGCCACCTGGTCACTGCGGCTCCCGTCCGCTTAGAGAGTAAATCTCATCACAGATAGGAGCGTACCTTCTCCCGAAGTTACGGTACGATTTTGCCTAGTTCCTTCACCCGAGTTCTCTCAAGCGCCTTAGTATTCTCTACCTGACCACCTGTGTCGGTTTGGGGTACGATTCGGTATAATCTGAAGCTTAGAGGCTTTTCCTGGAAGTATGGCATCAGCAACTTCATCACCTTAGTGACTCGTCTCGTGTCTCAGTCTTAGCAACCCGGATTTTCCTAAGTCACCAACCTACTCACTTTCACATGGACTACCAACGCCATGCTTGCTTAGCCTGCTCCGTCCCCCCATCGCAATTATACCAAGTACGGGAATATTAACCCGTTTCCCATCGACTACGCCTTTCGGCCTCGCCTTAGGGGTCGACTTACCCTACCCTGATTAACATGGGATAGGAACCCTTGGTCTTCCGGCGTGCGGGTTTTTCACCCGCATTATCGTTACTCATGTCAGCATTCGCACTTCTGATACCTCCAGCATGCCTCCCGGCACACCTTCAACGGCTTACAGAACGCTCCCCTACCACTCATCCTAAGATGAATCCGCAGCTTCGGTGCATAGTTTAGCCCCGTTACATCTTCCGCGCAGACCGACTCGACCAGTGAGCTATTACGCTTTCTTTAAAGGATGGCTGCTTCTAAGCCAACCTCCTGGCTGTCTGGGCCTTTCCACATCGTTTCCCACTTAACTATGACTTTGGGACCTTAGCTGGCGGTCTGGGTTGTTTCCCTCTTCACGACGGACGTTAGCACCCGCCGTGTGTCTCCCGGATAGTACTTTACGGTATTCGGAGTTTGCAAAGGGTTGGTAAGTCGGGATGACCCCCTAGCCTTAACAGTGCTCTACCCCCGTAAGTATTCGTCCGAGGCTCTACCTAAATAGATTTCGGGGAGAACCAGCTATCTCCCGGTTTGATTAGCCTTTCACTCCTAGCCACAGGTCATCCCCTAACTTTTCAACGTTAGTGGGTTCGGTCCTCCAGTTGATGTTACTCAACCTTCAACCTGCCCATGGCTAGATCACCGGGTTTCGGGTCTATACCTTGCAACTATTCGCCCAGTTAAGACTCGGTTTCCCTACGGCTACCCTAATCGGTTAACCTCGCTACAAAATATAAGTCGCTGACCCATTATACAAAAGGTACGCAGTCACAGAACAAGTCTGCTCCTACTGCTTGTACGTACACGGTTTCAGGTTCTATTTCACTCCCCTCACAGGGGTTCTTTTCGCCTTTCCCTCACGGTACTGGTTCACTATCGGTCAGTTGGGAGTATTTAGCCTTAGATGATGGTCCACCTATATTCAGTCAAAGTTTCACGTGCTCCGACCTACTCGATTTCACTTAAAATGCATTTTCATGTACGGGACTATCACCCTGTATCGTGGCACTTTCCAGAGCCTTCCATTAACACATTATAAGCTTAAGGGCTGTTCCGGTTTCGCTCGCCGCTACTTCCGGAATCTCGGTTGATTTCTTTTCCTACGGGTACTTAGATGTTTCAGTTCTCCGCGTTCGCCTCGTTAACCTATGTATTCAGTTAACGATACCTGCAAGCAGGTGGGTTTCCCCATTCGGAAATCTTAGTCTCAAGTGCTTTTTACTAGCTCGACTAAGCTTATCGCAAGTTAATACGTCCTTCATCGCCTCCAACTGCCAAGGCATCCACCGTGTACGCTTAGTCACTTAACCATACAACCCAAACGGGTCTTTGTTTTGTGACAGTTTAACTTCGCCAGAAGTTAATATTGAATACTAAAGTAGATACCAATCAACAAACGTAAACGTTTATTAAATGGCACTGAATGATACTGCTATCATTCTTTTTTACTTTTGAAAACTCTGTATAAATAACAATGTTATTCATACGAATTTTATTATCAGCTTTTCCAAATTTTTAAAGAGCATATTAATTAATAAACCTTGCGGCTTACTAACTAACAATCATCTGTGTGGACACTTCGAACAAATAAGTTCTAAATCGTATAAGGAGGTGATCCAGCCCCAGGTTCCCCTAGGGCTACCTTGTTACGACTTCACCCCAGTCATGAATCACTCCGTGGTAAACGTCCTCCCGAGGGTTAGACTATCTACTTCTGGAGCAACCCACTCCCATGGTGTGACGGGCGGTGTGTACAAGGCCCGGGAACGTATTCACCGCGTCATTCTGATACGCGATTACTAGCGATTCCGACTTCATGGAGTCGAGTTGCAGACTCCAATCCGGACTACGACGCACTTTAAGTGATTCGCTTACTCTCGCGAGTTCGCAGCACTCTGTATGCGCCATTGTAGCACGTGTGTAGCCCTACACGTAAGGGCCATGATGACTTGACGTCGTCCCCACCTTCCTCCGGTTTATCACCGGCAGTCTCCTTAGAGTTCTCAGCATTACCTGCTAGCAACTAAGGATAGGGGTTGCGCTCGTTGCGGGACTTAACCCAACATCTCACAACACGAGCTGACGACAGCCATGCAGCACCTGTATCAGAGTTCCCGAAGGCACCAAACCATCTCTGGTAAGTTCTCTGTATGTCAAGTGTAGGTAAGGTTCTTCGCGTTGCATCGAATTAAACCACATGCTCCACCGCTTGTGCGGGCCCCCGTCAATTCATTTGAGTTTTAACCTTGCGGCCGTACTCCCCAGGCGGTCTACTTAATGCGTTAGCTTTGAAAAACAGTTCCGAGGAACCGAGCTTCTAGTAGACATCGTTTACGGCGTGGACTACCAGGGTATCTAATCCTGTTTGCTCCCCACGCTTTCGTACATGAGCGTCAGTGTTGACCCAGGTGGCTGCCTTCGCCATCGGTATTCCTTCAGATCTCTACGCATTTCACCGCTACACCTGAAATTCTACCACCCTCTATCACACTCTAGTTTGCCAGTTCGAAATGCAGTTCCCAGGTTGAGCCCGGGGCTTTCACATCTCGCTTAACAAACCGCCTGCGTACGCTTTACGCCCAGTAATTCCGATTAACGCTCGCACCCTCCGTATTACCGCGGCTGCTGGCACGGAGTTAGCCGGTGCTTCTTCTGTAAGTAACGTCACAGCTAAGTGCTATTAACACTTAACCTTTCCTCCTTACTGAAAGTGCTTTACAACCCGAAGGCCTTCTTCACACACGCGGCATGGCTGCATCAGGCTTGCGCCCATTGTGCAATATTCCCCACTGCTGCCTCCCGTAGGAGTCTGGGCCGTGTCTCAGTCCCAGTGTGGCTGATCATCCTCTCAAACCAGCTAGGGATCGTCGCCTTGGTAAGCCATTACCTTACCAACTAGCTAATCCCACTTGGGCTAATCTTTTGGCGTGAGGCCCGAAGGTCCCCCACTTTGGTCCGTAGACATCATGCGGTATTAGCAGTCGTTTCCAACTGTTGTCCCCCACCAAAAGGCATATTCCCAAGCATTACTCACCCGTCCGCCGCTCGTCAGCAAAGTAGCAAGCTACTTTCTGTTACCGCTCGACTTGCATGTGTTAGGCCTGCCGCCAGCGTTCAATCTGAGCCATGATCAAACTCTTCAATTAAAAGTTTTTTCTGTCTTCTCCCATAAAGAGAGCCGACACGCTCAATGAATTCTGAATTTATTTAATATCTTTCGATATTGAATTGACTGTGCTGCAATAAATAAATTTATTGCTGTTGGTCACTCAGTTCAATTGAGACTCTAAATTTGTTTGCGTCATCTAGCGAACTAGAATCTGCTGTTAGAACTCAATCTGTACGAGTGCCCACACAGATGATTGCTTTATATTGTTAAAGAACGTTGCGATTAAAGCACTTGGCTTTATCTCGCTAGGGCTGCGCATTTTACGCTTTCCTATTTTTTTGTCAACACTTAATTTTAAACTTTCTAAAAAATCTAAACTCAAGTTTTACTCGACTTACTGATTAGCTGCTGCCTCGCTAAGCGTTGCCTGCTCTGCCGTCTCAGTGGGGTCGCATTATAGGGAGATCCAAAAACAGATCAACCCTTTTTTGAAGAAAACATGAAATAAATGACTTTTCGTTGATAATTTAAACTAAACGCCCAAAAATAATACTAAACCGGCCTTTTATCAGCCTCTTTGGCCTACTAAACATAAGATCTTTTAAATACCTTAAACTCAATGATCATTATTGAATGATCCACAATGCGATCAATATGCGTAGTAAGTAGTAAAAATAGAGTGATACCAATCGTGTTAAGTTACTGACCATTTATAGCGACAGATAAATGACGTGATAACAAGGCATAAATTTTGACATGTAGTTGTTCTACATGAAAAATTTATAACGCAGTTAGCGCTTTATTTAGCTCGCTAGAATGGTTAAATATTTAAGTCGATTGGTATGACTGCTTGCTATTACATTAGAGATGTTTTGAAAGAAAGCAGTGCTTATTTGAGGGAACTTAAGTAGCTTGTTTATTGTTAGGAATTTTAAGCATTAAAAAGCCGAGCATTAAGCTCGGCTTTTTGGTGTCTTTAAGACTTACTCAGCAGACTGCGCGTCTTCTTGAACTTCTTCGTTCGCAGATGTGCGACCTACTAGTTCAATATAAGCCATTGGTGCATTGTCACCAGCACGGAAGCCACACTTGATAATACGAGTGTAACCACCTGGACGGTCTGTGTTACGAGGACCGATTTCACTGAACAATTTACCAACTACTTCTTTATCACGCGTGCGAGCAAACGCTAAACGGCGATTTGCTACACTGTCAGTCTTAGCCAGTGTGATTAAAGGTTCAATTACACGACGTAACTCTTTCGCTTTTGGCAAAGTAGTTTTGATGATTTCATGTTTCACCAAAGAACCTGCCATATTGCTGAACATCGCTTTACGATGGCTGCTGTTACGGTTTAATTGACGACCACTCTTACGATGGCGCATGACCCTATCCTTCTAACTAAACTAATATAGTGATTTAGATTATTCAGCTAGGCTTGCAGGTGGCCAGTTTTCTAGGCGCATACCTAGAGATAGACCACGTGAAGCTAGCACGTCTTTAATTTCAGTCAGAGACTTCTTGCCTAAGTTAGGCGTTTTAAGAAGCTCAACTTCTGTGCGCTGAACTAAATCACCGATATATTGAATTTGCTCGGCTTTCAAACAGTTTGCAGAACGTACTGTTAGTTCAAGATCATCAACTGGACGAAGTAGAATAGGATCGAATTCTGGCTTCTCTTCTTTCTCTTCTGGCTCAGTAACATCACGTAGATCTACGAATGCTTCTAGCTGTTCAGCTAAGATAGTAGACGCACGGCGGATCGCTTCTTCAGGATCTAAAGTGCCGTTTGTTTCCATATCAATGATTAACTTGTCTAAGTCTGTACGTTGTTCAACACGTGCTGATTCAACCGAGTACGCAATACGTTCAACAGGACTAAATGATGCATCAAGCAACAATCTACCAATTGGACGCTCATCGTCATCAGAGGATAATCGGCTTGATGCCGGCACATACCCACGACCACGTTCAACACGAATTCTCATGCTGATCGCACTGTTATCTGCCGTTAAATGACAAATAACATGATCTGGGTTAGCAATTGTTACATCGCCGTCGTGCTGAATATCAGCCGCAGTCACAGGGCCTACACCAGACTTAGTCAGGGTAAGAAAAACTTCATCTTTACCTTCCAAAGTAACTGCTAGACCTTTAAGATTTAACAGAATTTCAATGATGTCTTCTTGTACGCCTTCTTTCGCGCTGTATTCGTGCAACACACCGTCGATTTCAACTTCGGTTACTGCACATCCTGGCATTGACGAAAGAAGTATACGGCGTAAGGCATTCCCAAGAGTATGACCGAAGCCACGCTCTAATGGCTCTAAAACTACTTTAGAACGAGTTGGGTTAATAGCGTCGATATCGACTAACCTTGGTTTTAGAAATTCTGTAACAGAACCCTGCATTTTATCCTCTCTTAACTCTTAACTTTACTTAGAGTAAAGTTCGACGATTAGTTGTTCATTGATGTCCGCAGACAGGTCTGAACGCTCTGGTAGGCGTTTAAAATTACCTTCCATTTTCTTACCGTCAACTTCAACCCAAGTCGGTTTTTCACGTTGCTCGGCTAGTTCTAGAGCAGCGATGATACGAGCTTGTGTCTTAGACTTTTCACGGATAACTACTACATCTTCTGGAGTAATTACAAATGAAGGAATGTTCACTACACGACCATTAACTAAAACCGCTTTGTGGCTTACTAACTGACGTGCTTCAGCACGTGTGCTTGCAAAACCCATGCGGTATACAACATTGTCTAAACGTTGCTCTAAAAGCTGTAACAAGTTTTCACCTGTGTTGCCTTTAAGGCGAGCAGCTTCTTTGTAGTAGTTACGGAATTGCTTTTCTAATACACCGTAGATACGACGTACTTTTTGCTTTTCACGTAATTGTAAACCGTAATCAGATAAGCGACCTTTACGAGCGCCGTGCTGACCAGGTGCAGTCTCAAGTTTACACTTAGAGTCGATAGCTCTTACGCCGCTCTTAAGGAACAGGTCAGTACCTTCACGACGACTCAGCTTGAGCTTAGGGCCCAAATATCTTGCCATGTTATTTCTCCTAACCTATTGTTAAACGCGACGTTTCTTCGGTGGACGACAACCATTATGTGGTATTGGCGTCACGTCAGTGATGTTGGTGATACGGTAACCAGCAGCATTCAAAGCACGTACAGCAGATTCACGACCTGGACCTGGACCTTTAATGAAAACTTCTAGATTTTTTAAACCGTATTCTTGAGCAGCAGTACCTGCACGCTCTGCAGCAACCTGAGCAGCGAATGGTGTAGATTTACGTGAACCACGGAAACCTGAACCACCGGCAGTAGCCCATGATAGTGCATTACCTTGACGGTCGGTAATTGTAACAATAGTGTTGTTGAAAGAAGCATGAACGTGAGCCATACCATCAGCAACTTGCTTTTTAACCTTTTTACGACGAATTGGTGTCTTAGCCATAATACTATCCCCTTATCGCTTAATAGGCTTACGAGGACCCTTACGGGTACGCGCGTTAGTCTTAGTTCTTTGACCACGTAGTGGTAAAGAGCGACGGTGACGTAGGCCACGGTAACAACCAAGGTCCATAAGGCGCTTGATATTCAAAGTAACTTCACGACGAAGGTCACCTTCTACAGTGTACTTGCCAACTTCTTCACGAAGTACGTCAAGTGTTTCGTCTGAAAGTTCACCGATTTTTGTGGTCTCGGCGATACCAGTCGCTACTAAGATAGCCTTAGAGCGAGTCTTACCTATGCCATAAATAGCTGTTAAACCAATAACTGCATGTTTATGATCAGGGACGTTAATGCCAGCGATACGGGCCACTAACACATCTCCTATATTTGAATTCGGTTATCATCTGTTTGAAGAGCCCGTAAGGATACTCAAACGAAGACCAAATCACAACTGAAAACACAGGCCGAGAAACCTCAGCCTGCACGACTTATTAATTAACCTTGCCTTTGCTTATGCTTAGGCTCACTGCAAATTACACGTACAACACCGGCACGTTTAATAACTTTACAGTTACGGCATATTTTCTTAACGGAAGCACGTACTTTCATTGCTCAACTCCGTAAACTGACCTTATCGACCATAGCCTTTAAGGTTCGCTTTTTTCAGCACAGAATCATATTGATGAGACATCATATGAGTCTGTACTTGTGCCATAAAGTCCATGATGACAACAACGATAATCAAAATTGATGTACCGCCGAAGTAGAATGGCGTTTGCCATGCCATCGTCATGAATTCGGGCACCAGACAGATAAAGGTTATATACAAAGCACCTGCCAATGTCAGGCGTGTCATCACTTTATCAATGTATTTCGATGTCTGCTCGCCTGGACGAATACCTGGGATAAATGCGCCAGATTTTTTCAGGTTATCTGCAGTTTCACGTGGGTTAAACACCAACGCTGTATAGAAAAAGCAGAAGAAGATAATAGCCGCAGCTAAAACTAATGCATACAAAGGCTGACCTGGAGTCAACGTTGTAGCAATGGCTTGTAGCACATCAGCGACAGGACCTTCACCCTGGCCGAACCAGCTGGCAATTGTACCAGGGAACAGAATTATACTGCTAGCAAAGATTGGTGGAATAACACCCGCCATGTTTACTTTTAGTGGTAAATGCGTGCTTTGGGCAGCAAATACTTGACGACCTTGTTGGCGTTTTGCGTAGTTAACGACAATACGACGTTGACCACGTTCAAAGAACACTACAAGATAAGTAACAGCGAATACGATTACCGCAATCAATAACAGTGCTAAAACATGTAAATCACCTTGGCGCGCCATTTCGGCTGTCGAACCAATAGCAGACGGCAGGTTAGCTACAATACCAACAAATATCAGAACTGAGATACCGTTACCGATACCACGTTCAGTTATTTGCTCGCCCAACCACATTAGGAACATAGTACCGGTTACTAAGCTCACCACAGCGGTGAAGTAGAAACCGAGACCAGGGTTAACAACTAACCCGTCCATCATACCCGGTAAGCTTGTGGCAATACCGATTGATTGGATAGTAGCAAGCAAGAGCGTGCCGTAGCGTGTGTACTGGCTAATTTTCTTACGACCTTGTTCACCTTCTTTCTTAAGCTCTATAAACGGCGGATACATATGCGTTAATAGTTGCGTAATAATTGAAGCTGTGATGTAAGGCATAATACCCAGTGCTAACACCGAAGCGCGCTCAAGCGCACCACCGCTGAACATGTTAAACATTTCAACAATGGTGCCCTTTTGTTGCTCGAAGAAATCGGCAAGTACAGCGGCGTCAATCCCAGGGATTGGCACAAATGAACCTAGACGGTAAATAATGATAGCGCCCAATACAAATAGTAATCGACGTTTCAATTCCGAAAGCCCACTTTGTGCACTTTGTATATCTTGACCTGGTTTAGCCATTAGTACTTCCTTAGTCTTCTACCTTGCCTCCGGCGGCTTCGATAGCTTCGCGAGCACCTTTAGAGGCTTTAAGGCCTTTAACAGTAACTGCGCGTGAAACTTCGCCAGATTTAACAACTTTAACGAACTGAACGTTCTTTTTAACTAGACCAGCTGCCTGTAACGTACCTAGGTCTACCACATCGCCTTCAACTTTAGCGATTTCGTATAGGTTAATTTCTGCAGATACTAACGATTTGCGAGAAGTGAAACCAAACTTTGGTAGACGACGTTGCATAGGCATTTGACCGCCTTCAAAACCAACGCGTACTTTACCGCCAGAACGTGATTTTTGACCTTTGTGACCACGGCCACCAGTCTTACCAAGACCAGAACCGATACCACGACCAACACGTTTACCAGCAGATTTTGAACCTGCAGCAGGAGAAAGTGTATTCAAATGCATTCGAATTACCCCTCAACCTTAACCATGTATGAAACTTGGTTGATCATACCACGTACACATGCTGTGTCTTCCAACTCAACAGTGTGATTGATACGACGTAAACCAAGACCGCGTAATGTAGCTTTATGCTTCGGTAAACGACCGATAGAGCTCTTTACTTGTGTTACTTTTACAGTTTTATTAGCCATGGTTTACCCCAGAATCTCATCTACTCGAAGACCACGTTTTGCAGCGATAGACTCAGGAGAGTTCATGTTCTCAAGAGCTGAGATCGTTGCACGTACAACGTTGATCGGGTTAGTAGAACCGTAACATTTAGAAAGTACGTTCTGCACACCAGTCACTTCAAGTACTGCACGCATAGCACCACCTGCGATGATACCAGTACCTTCAGATGCTGGTTTCATGAACACTTGTGAGCCAGCATGACGTCCTTTAACAGGATGCTGTAATGTGTTGCCATTTAGGTCTACGTTGATCATGTTACGACGTGCTTTTTCCATTGCTTTTTGAATAGCAGCTGGAACTTCACGTGCTTTACCATAACCGAAACCTACTTTACCTGCGCCGTCACCAACTACTGTTAGTGCAGTGAAGCTAAAGATACGACCACCTTTAACTACTTTAGACACACGGTTCACCGCGATTAGCTTTTCAGCTAGATCAGGCTGTTGTTGCTTTGCTTCTACGTTAGCCATTGTCTACTCCTAGAATTGCAAACCGGCTTCACGCGCAGCATCTGCTAGCGCCTTCACACGGCCGTGATATTTAAAGCCACTGCGATCAAAAGCAATCTTTTCGATGCCTTTGTCAGCCGCACGTTCAGCAACTGCTTTACCAACTGCTTGTGCAGCTGCAATGTTGCCTGTGCCTTTAACTGTTTCGCTAATAGCTTTTTCAACAGTAGAAGCAGCAGCCAGTACATTACCCTCAGCGTTTACAACTTGAGCGTAAATGTGACGTGGCGTGCGGTGGATAACAAGACGCGTTGTGCCTTGTTCAATATAATTTCTACGAGTGCGTTTAGCACGACGTAGACGAGCTGTTTTTTTATCCATCGTCTTACCTTACTTCTTCTTAGCCTCTTTACGGCGTACATTCTCATCTGAATAGCGAACACCTTTACCTTTATAAGGCTCAGGTTTACGGTATGCACGAATGTTAGCAGCTGTTTGACCAACTAACTGCTTATCTACGCCCTTAACTAGAACTTCTGTTTGGCTTGGAGTTTCAATCGTAATTCCCTCAGGAACTGCGAAGTTAACTGGGTGTGAGAAACCAAGAGTTAAATCTAATGTTTTACCCTTAGCTGCAGCACGGTAACCAACGCCTACTAACTGAAGTTTCTTCTCGTAACCTTCATGCGTACCAACAACCATGTTGTTGATTAGAGCGCGAGCAGTACCTGCTTGTGCCCATGCATTGGCTACGCCTTCACGAGGTAAAGTTGTAATAACGTTGTCGTTAACTTGTACTTCAACGGCATCGTTGATAGTACGCGTTAATTCACCGTTTTTGCCTTTAACTGTGATGTCCTGGCCTTTTAATGTAACTTCTACACCGGCAGGAACATTAATTGGTGCCTTTGCTATGCGAGACATAGTTCCCCTCCGATTAAGCTACAAAACCAATGATTTCACCACCAACACCAGCACTACGTGCGGCGCGGTCTGTCATTAGGCCTTTAGAAGTTGATACGATAGCGATACCTAGACCACCCATTACCTTCGGTAATTCGTCACGTTTCTTATAGATACGTAAACCAGGGCGGCTAACACGCTGGATATTTTCAATAACAGCTTTGCCTTCGAAGTATTTCAACTCGATAGAAAGCTCAGGTTTAACATCACCACTTACAGTGAAATCAGTGATGTAACCTTCATCTTTTAATACTTTAGCTAATGCTACTTTCAGTTTTGAATTAGGCATCGTTACAGATACTTTCTTCGCTGACTGACCGTTACGGATACGTGTGAACAAATCCGCGATAGGATCTTGCAAGCTCATAGTCTTACTCCCGTGATTCTATTACCAGCTAGCCTTTTTAAGGCCAGGAATTTCACCGCGCATAGCTGCTTCGCGAACTTTAATACGGCTCATGCCGAATTTGCGAAGGTAACCATGTGGGCGGCCCGTAATGTTACAACGATTACGTTGACGTGCAGGGCTAGAATCACGTGGTAAAGCTTGTAGCTTTAATACCGCGTCCCAACGATCATCGTCAGATGTTTTCACATCACTGATGATAGCTTTTAGTGCTGCGCGCTTTTCAGCGTACTGAGCAACTAATTTCGTGCGCTTTGCTTCGCGCGCTTTCATAGAATTCTTTGCCATAACCCTACCCTTATTTCTTGAATGGGAAGTTAAACGCTTCTAACAACGCACGGCCTTCCTCATCTGTTTTCGCAGATGTAGTGATTGTGATATCCATACCGCGTACACGGTCTACTTTATCATAATCAATTTCTGGGAAGATGATTTGTTCACGTACGCCCATGCTGTAGTTACCACGTCCATCAAAAGACTTAGCACTTACACCACGGAAGTCACGGATACGTGGGATAGCGATTGAAACCAAACGCTCAAAAAAGTCCCACATACGCTCGCCGCGTAAGGTTACTTTACAGCCAATTGGGTAGCCTTCACGTACTTTAAAGCCTGCAACAGATTTGCGTGCTTTAGTAATAAGTGGCTTCTGACCAGCAATAGCTTCTAGATCCGCAACAGCGTTATCTAAAATTTTCTTGTCAGCTAGGGCTTCGCCCACACCCATATTCAATGTGATCTTTTCGATCTGAGGGACTTGCATGACAGAGCTGAAACCAAACTTCTCTTGAAGTTCAGCAACTACTTTGTCTTTATATACTTCATGCAGTTTCGCCATCATTCTACTCCAACTATTAGATAGTTTTACCAGTAGATTTAAAGATACGTAATTTCTTACCATCTTCAATCTTGAAACCTACACGATCTGCTTTACTCGTTTCTGAGTTGTAGATCGCAACGTTTGATACGTCAATAGACGCTTCTTTCTCAACAATGCCGCCAGGCTGGTTCAATTGTGGAACCGGCTTTTGGTGCTTCTTGATTAAGTTAATGCCTTCGACAAATACTCGACCAGACTCGGTAACAACTGAAAGCACTTTGCCGCGCTTACCTTTGTCTTTACCTGCTAGAACGATTACTTCGTCATCACGACGGATTTTTGCTGCCATGATTGACTCCTTACAGTACTTCTGGGGCTAGTGAAACGATTTTCATGAACTTGTCAGTACGAAGTTCGCGTGTCACAGGGCCGAAAATACGTGTACCAATTGGCTGCAAGTTATCATTTAAGATAACAGCCGCATTGCTGTCAAAACGGATCAAAGAACCATCTGGACGACGAACGCCTTTCTTAGTACGCACAACTACCGCGTTTTTAACATCACCTTTCTTCACTTTACCGCGAGGAATCGCTTCTTTTACAGAAACTTTAATGATGTCACCAATCGCTGCATAACGACGGTGCGAACCGCCTAAGACTTTAATACACTGCACTTTGCGAGCGCCGCTGTTATCAGCAACTTCCAGCTGAGTTTGCATTTGGATCATGTTAATGACCTCCGGTGTAGTTATTACAACTGCCTTAAATCGTTTAAAATCAAGACATTTAGGTTAAAAACCACTCAAAAAGCAATCTAGTTGCATTCCAAGGGCGGGCAATTGTATCAGCATTGAGGGGGTAGTGGTAGGTTATTTTTTAATTAATTTCGAAATACGAGGGTGGTTATTTTGCTTGGCAAACAAATTTTGCTATTTTAACATTGATTATAAAACAATCAGGGCAAATTTATGCCCTGATTGTTTTATCACCGAATAAAATCGGCATTAATTACCAAATAAGCCTTTTAACTTATCTTTAATTTTATCTTTGGCTTTCTCTTTTACTTCATCTTCTGCTGCTTTGCTTACATCTAAACTGAAGCCAACATCATGGAATGGCCCTTTAATGCGTACCGGTATCTTAAAGCCTGTACTATCATCTGTAGTACCTTGCCCTTCTAAAGAATCTACAATACCAGTTACTAAACGATAGTTCACTGTCGTCTTAGGTAAATCAACATCACCTTCTCCAGTAATTCTAATTAATGGGCTTAACATCGATAAATCAGTATTTTTGCCAACACCATTGGTAAATATAAAGCTTCCCGTTAATGCTGAGAAATCGGTTTGCTGTGAATTATCAAAGCCAGTATCCAGTCCTTCAGATACAGCGCCTAAGTTCCCTTTGATAAGCTCTTTACCTTTGCGTACCATTTCAGCGATATTGGCTCCTTTCACTGCGCCATCAGCAAACTCAAATGCCAACTTGCCTTGCAGGGCACCCATAAAGTCTTTTTGGCTTTGCCCTGATGTGGCTAAATCCCAATTAAGTGAGCCTTTACCCATTAGCTTGTCAAAACCAGCTGCATCGGTTAGTAATGGTTGGGCATCGATTTTATCTAATGAGAAGTTGGTGGCTATTTTATATGGTGTTTGTTTCGCATTTACAGTAATTGTGCCTTTACCATTACCTTCGTAAGCGGCAAATTTATCTAGACTAACTGAAGCAACTGCATTTTTCAGATTAACTGTAAATTGATTGGCTCCAAGTTTGATCTCATTCGCCTTCAAACCACTTGAGCGGATCACAACATTAGCATCAAGGGCGTTTAAGCCACTCAAGTCCATTTTGGTGTCATCCCAAATAATCGGCTGCACAGGCGCATCCTTTGCTGGCTCTGGTGCTTCGGCTTGTGCAACTGCTTCTGGTAGGTATGGATTTAAATCAAGCATGCCCAAGTCTATATCTGCGGTTACAGCTAGGCGCTTGCCAAGGTTTAACTCACTCTTACCCTTGATCTCTAGCGCATCCAATGTCGCAACTAATTCAGCTAGGTTAAATTTGTCACCTTGCATGCGCATTTTGCCACTCACGCTAAAGGTATTAAATGCGTTATCTTTGGCATTGAGCTCTACCCCCTGCCATTTAGCAATGTCTTTTACAGAATCACCGTTAAGCGCTAATTGACCTTGAATATCTTTACCTTGATCAGCAATTGAGCCTTTAAACTCAACATCTACCAATCGAGAAGTCACACTCTTAGTAACATTAAAGGTATCACCTTCAATTGCTTTAGCCGGGTTATCAACCGTTACATCCAGTTCAAAGCGCTCTTGCATATAAGTAATTGCGCCTTTTACTTCTAATGTTTTATGTAATGAAGGCAGTAAAATTGCTAACTCGAGATCGCTGATCTCTTGTTTAACGCCAGTCGCACCATCTAAGTACACAAACTTACCACCGTAAATTGCCACTTCACCTAATGCAATATCAAAGTTTTCAGGTAACTTTACTGAGCCACTATTTTGTTGTTGAGCTGTAGGCTGCTCTGCAACTGCATCAAACAATTGCCAGTTGGCTTTACCATTTTTATCTGTTTCGAGCAGAATATTTGGCTCATTGATCACAAACTTTTCTAATTTAAGTTCACCACCAAATAGCGAAAACCACGGAATATGAATGGCCAATTGCTGCATACTTGCCATATCAGCGCGTGAGCCCGTTTTCATATTGGCAAAGTGCACATCTTCAAGTTCAAGTTTTAATGAGGGGAAAACAGATAGGGTTTTATCACCTTTAATCGTTAAAGTACGGCCTGTGGTTTGTTCAACCTGCTCAGAGACTTTATTAAAAATGGCATCGGTGGGAATTAAAAATGGCGCAGCAACAATTAAAGCAACAAGCAATAACAGTATAACGCCAATAACTTTAAATAAGGTTTTCATGATCATCCTTTCAAATGTGCAAATAATACTCTTATCATAGCGGGAGTTACGCTGAAAATCATTGCCCGATATAGAAAAAAGCAATTTCTCCAACTCTACAAGTTGGTATCTGAATCCGCCCTGAAACATTTTGATACCTTTAGGTTACAAAAACAAGTTGACCAAATGATACCTCAAGGTTACATTGATACCTGTAGGTTACAATTTATTTAGATTAACACTTTCACAGGATGGATTTTATGAAACAACAAGATATTAAAACCGAAGAAAAATTTATGAACCATAATGCATGGTTTTGTACAAGCGCTGGCATAGTTTGTTTACTTCTCAGTGTTTACTCTCTAATAAAGCATGATACTGAGGAAATTTTAATTGTTGGGATGAGCGTTTTATTTTACATGGTTATAGTAGTTATTTACCTCATTAGAGGGGGTTTTCCGTTAAAAATGTATTTTCAATACGCTTATAAGGATGAGTTTCTAAACACCATTGACACTAATGCTTATAAACATACAAGCTTTGCACTTGGACTTTGTTTTCTCGGTGTTTTTTATAAAGGCGATGCAATAGCTAGTGAGGTTTCGCATGCAGCTATGGCAGTATTCTATCTAGGTATAGTGCTATTAGTATATGGCGTTTCATTGCTTTGGCAAAATCGTGATTAGGAGTTAATGTGCAAAATCACATAGCAGAATTTCGTAAAGCGGTGGGGCTTTCACAGCAAGACCTAGCCGATGCGATTAATGTGTCACGTAAAACCATTAGCACAATCGAAACATCTCGCTTTACACCGTCGGTGATCATTGCGCTGAAGATAGCACAGCACTTTAACACCTCAGTTGAGCGTCTATTTATACTCGATGAGCAGGATTAAAACAGCAATTATGCAATCTTGAGATTTCATAACTATCTTGATTGCATCCCTTGTATTCTTCGGTATGATGCACAGCCCTGTTGTTCTAAGCCATTTTGCGCTAAAATTAAACAACTGAAAATGTATCTAACCGGAGTACCATCAGGCATGAAAAAACTGCTCATTTCCCCCTCACAAATGGCATTAAGCGAGCAAGAAGGCCATATTTATCAAAATATTCTAAAGCAGGCTTCTGAAATCAGCTTAAACCTGATGGCGGTAAAAATAGAAAATCACCCTGAAGACTTCTTGGGTTGGTGCTATGAATTACTGAGCGCTAGTCGCGATCGTATCAATCACGATTTACTTGAAACAAAGCAATTACCGGTTTTAAAAAAACTTCATGACCTATTAATTTCAGCTATTAGCTTTTTGCAATTAAAAACACTTCGTGTCGCGCCTTGGCCGGTTGTCAGTGTATTTGTTGAACAGCACAAAGACGCATTAGCGCTTGATGAGCAGTTACGTCTGACTCAGTATATTGCTAGTATCCGTGAGCAATCTTTAAAAGAGATGATCCCTGAAGACTTATTAACCTTTACTGGTAAACATACTTCAGCGCTTGATCCAAGTAGCTATAACTTTGATGTTGAATGGTTTAGCTCTACAAAGAGCGCCAAAGCCTTTCATCAAATGCTTGCAGACCTACCCGCTTTATTTGATGAAGCGTTAGCACACATTCCTCTTGAAGGTGAAGTAACAGAAGCTAATTACCAAGATTTTGTGCTTAAATACGTACATGCTTTTACCGATAATAATGAGAAACCAACGCTAGCACCTGCAACTCGTCTGTTGGCAATGCGTCGCCCTGATGTATTTACGCCAATTAATAACTCACGTCTAGACTCATTATGCTCTGCGTTAGCAATTACCAAACTCAGTAATCGTGATTTTGCACGCTACTGGCAAGATATTGTACAAGCTGTGCATGCTATGTCTTGGTTTAAAATGGCCAATGGTGATAGCGAACAAGATCAACAACTTGTAGCAATCAAAGCTCTTATACCATGTTTTTTCTATTATGCAGATACGACTACTGCTGAAAACTCAAACTATATCAAATTATTAAATAAACCGAAGCGGGCTACAAGTACCACCACTAAAAAAGTACGTCGTGGCAAAGAGTCTGCTGAAATACTCGTTGACCGCGCTCTTGCTGCAGAAGATATGCCAGAACATATCCGTGCGAAACGTGACTCAATTATCAGTGAAGTACAAAAAGGCCGAGGGGTTGCTGAGACTATCAGCCTAATGCGTACTATCTTTGGCTAAACCCCAGTAAAGAATACAAAAACCCGCTGCAACTGATTTGTGCATGCGGGTTTTTTTATGCACCAACTAAGTGCACAACAATCAATCAAGATTCTCCTATCATTCTAAGCTCACAATTTAACCACATGTTTTAAAAAGATATTAAATTTATTTTAAGGATTTTTATTTAACTTGGCATAAGCGGTGCAATTATCCAATCAGACAACTAGAAATGGGACCAGCAATTTATAGACTGCAATCTAATTAATAATTGCTTAACCAAAAAATCAGCATAACAACAGGATACTAAACATGTTAAAACTAAAATCAGCGATTGCTATCAGCACACTTGCATTTATGGCAGCTACATCAACAGCAGCTTATGCCGAAGTTACAGCCAACGCCGCCGCAACGTCAAACTACTTATGGCGTGGTCAAGAACAAACTGGTGGTGATGCAGCTATATCTGGCGGTATTGATTACGCCAGCGAGTCAGGCTTTTATGCAGGTACTTGGGCATCTAATGCTAGTTGGGCCGATGGAATGACCTATGAGCTTGACCTTTACGCAGGCTTTGGTGGTGATATTAATGAAAACATGAGTTACGACGTTGGTTACATCTATTATGCATACCCAGATGCTGCATCAGGTGCTGATGCAGATTTTTCTGAAATCTACGGTAGCATTAGCATGGGCGGCTTTAGTTTTGGCGCTTCAGTGCTTGCAACTTCAGCGGCAAGTGGTGATGGCACAGATTTTGGTGACTCATTGTACTTAACCGCAGATTATGGATTTGCACTTGGTAGTAATGGTACTGAAATGGCACTGCACCTAGGTCATTATTCTGGCGATTTTATTGGTGATGACGACATCATCGACTACGGTGTGTCTATTTCTAAAGATGGTTTCACTTTTGGCCTATCAGATACAGATATGGATGACAGTGATATTAAGGCTTACGTTGCTTTTGCAATGGACTTTAGCCTATAAAAAGAATGTGTTACTTGCTGCAACACTAAGGGCCGCAAGGCCCTTTCTCGATCTTGGTAAGCGGTAAGCGGTAAGCGGTAAGCGGTAAGCGGTAAGCGGTAAGCGGTAAGCGGTAAGCGGTAAGCGGTAAGCGGTAAGCCAAGAAACTAATCAATCCAGATTTTATGTCAAGACTTACCTTAAACTCAGACTGCTTCAAACTTATAGCATAAAGCTTAAAACTCCTACGGCACACTATGCCCTGTAGAGCCCTGCCAAATACGATACCATTGCTCACGGTTTAATTTTAACCGCTTAGCTGCAACCGCAGACTCAATACGTTTAATATTGCCCGTACCAAGTACTACCGATGGTGCACTTGGGTGCATTAACAACCACGCATAAACGACTTGGTCAATCTCGTAGCTCTTCCCTACAAACATAAACAATGATTTATCAACAAAATGAAACGATACATTTACACTTGTCCCCCTTCCGGTGTATTGTTTAGGAATCAATAAAAAAGGAATTATATACGATGAAAAAAATGATAGTTTTCATTTTTTTATTGCCAGCTTTTCTACTAGCAAAGCATGCTTCAGCACAAGGGGGTGGGCTTATTTGTAGCAATTACTGGCAGGCACAATTTTCAAGTTGTCCTACAGATCAAGTTGCTTTTATAAAACAGCAAACCTACATACCTACTTTACAAGATAGCTGCACTAATGGTGATGCTATTTGTATTGATGATGCCAATAATCAGCCACTCTATCAACCTTACGCTATTTATAATATTGATGATAACGAAGCCAATAGATTCCAGGTCACAATATACCCCAAAGTGATTAACGCAAATGGCCTTATAACTCAACAAGGCCGCATCGACGTTCAACGCGTAAACCCTACACAACACGAACGTGACTTTGTAAAACACTTAAATGAAGCACAGCATTACCATATGCAAGTACAGGACGCATTGACGTTTACTCAAAAAGGCGGAGTCATGTATTCGGGGAGTGAACAGTCAACGGTAAAATCGTCTCTCAATGCCTGTAAAACCGCGATGAACTATGTTAATGGTGATGATGATTGCCGGGGTATATTAAACGACGAGATTCGCCTTGAAGTACAAAATAATGCTAACTCAATTTCAGTCGTTGCTGCACTCGATAAAGCAAGCGCCTTTATTAAACTAGTTTTAGGTAATGTTGAAACTAACAATTTAAATAAAGTACTCAATTACGATGTGGTTATGAGCTTTGATGATGGCAGTCTTTTAGTTGTCAACGTAGATGTAACTAAAGGGGTTGCAAAAATCATTGCTGATTTAGACGCTTCAAGTGCTGCTAATGGGGATACTCTGACACAATTCTTAGAATCTCAAAATGTTATTAAGGGATCTCACTCTCCTGATGAGTTAGAGTCTTTAATTAACAATCCACAAAGAGGCAATCTGCAAACTCAATGTCGCCCTCGTGGCGTAATGACTGGCGTAAATGTAAAGCATGTACGCACTGTTATAATTGTAGACAAACACGCTAACGAGCGCGTTGTAAATATTTATCAAAAAGAAACTACCTTTATCGCCGTTAGTAACTGCTAACTTTAATATTTATCGCGCGATGTCGAATCGCGCTATAAAATAACCTTTCACTTTACGGCACACTATTCCCTGTTGAACCTTGCCAAATACGATACCATTGCTCACGGTTTAATTTTAACCGCTTAGCTGCAACCGCAGACTCAATACGTTTGATATTGCCCGTACCAAGTACTACCGATGGTGCACTTGGGTGCATTAACAACCAAGCATAAACGACTTGGTCAATTGCGCTTGCACCAATTTCATTGCCAACTTGTTCAAGCACATGGCGTAGACGAATGGCTTTTTCATCGTTTTCTGCGAACAAGCGCCCGCCTGCCAGCGGCGACCAACACATAGGTTTTATATCGAGCAACTGACATTGATCCAACGTGCCATCATCAAGCGCTTTCATTTCATAAGGTGAAAACTCTATTTGGTTAGTGACCAATTCAAAGTCCAAACGTGACTGCAATAAACTCAACTGTGAAGGAGTAAAATTAGATACCCCAAATTCCAGTACATCACCATTTTGCTTAAGAGTATTAAATGCTTGAGCAACTTCATCTGCATCCATCAAGTAATCAGGGCGATGAATAAGTAATACGTCTAAACGGTCGGTATTAAAGTGCTTAAGGGATTGCTGAGCTGAAGTGATGATATGCTGTGTACTTGAATCATAATGATTGGCTTTACCCGCTAAGCCTAAGCTTGCAAAGGCCGGTTTAATACCGCATTTAGTAATAATTTTAATTTCATCACGAATACTTGGCTTTAGTGCCAAGGCTTTACCAAACTCACGCTCACAGCCATATTCACCATAAATATCAGCATGATCTGTATGTGTTACACCCGCTTCAATTGCTTGCTCAAGAAAAGTTAAACATTGTTGCGGTGTAATTTGCCAGTCTAATAATCGCCAAAAACCAAGTACTAATTGTTCAATAACACGATCTGAGCCGCTCATAATTATCTCTTATTTATCTGGGATATTTATTTCAGTACTAACGAGCCGTTAGCTTTTAATTTAATGCGCTTTATTCTACCGACTTGACATATTTTTAACAGTGTTAAAAGGTTAACTGAAATAAATAGGGAAGAAATGGATAATATTTCGGATTGTGATTATAAAGTTGGCTCCAATGTAGTTATTGTGAAGCCAACCGTACTGTTCTTATAGTTACTGTTATTTTACTTGGTAAGGCACCTTTGCACAGCTAACTTCAACTGTTTTAGGATACCAAATAGGGCCTACTTCATTTACAACCAGCTCGGCTAAGCCATTAGTAAACGATTTGTATGTGTGGACACTTTGCCACTGCGTTTCTGGGCAAATAGCTGATAAATCAACTGCGTCGGAGCCCTCATAAAGAGCGGCGGCAAAGTTGTGATGCCACTGCTCACTTTTATGATTATTAGCTAAATCATCATATTCACCATTATCAAAGTGAATATTTGTACAACCCGTTAAAATCATCATGAATATACACAGTATTAAAAAGCTTAAGTTCTTCATATTTCAGCTCCTTTAACTTGTTGTTCATTACACCACACGCTAATGGTATGGGGAGCATAAATGCCTAATGTTACTAATCCTAACGCGCCGTCGGTAAATGTTTGCTGAGACTGCATTTGCACTACAGCTTGCTCGCCACAGACTTTTTTCACATCAACACGTTGCTCACCAACCAGTCCCCACATAAAAAATGGCCGACTATCTTGATAAGTCGGTTTTGAGTTTAGTTTAGCTATTTTTTGTGGTTGAATTGTTACGGCCGAACAACCTGCAAGCACTAAAAATAACAAACCAGCTATAAATATTCGCATTACTTCATCCTAATTAATTTATTGATACGAAGTGTAAAATAAATGCGTACTAAAAAAAGTAAGAAACTGTATTGAAAATGTAGACAGCAAGCGGTATTCACTAGCTTGGCAAGCTCTTATAGGAACTTTATCGTATTTATGGTGCCTAATATGTAGATAACACTCTTTTTAGCCACATTGCTTTAAGGTAATTGATGCAGATAAAATCACTTTTTCTTGTTACTTGTGTTACTTCTGTAATTGTTTTGCTAAGCATCACAGCTTTGGCCAGCACACCACAATCAGATGAAGACAAGGGCTTTACTGAAACAGCACATACACCCACGCAATGCGCCCAACAGCTTCATGCCAGCAGGCAACAAACATATAGTAACAAATACATTATCCCTGAACAGCTTAAACTGCTGAGTTGGAATATTTATAAAGCGCAAAATAAAGGGCTTTATCAAGATCTGGCACAGTTAAATGAGCAGGCCGATATGGTGTTGCTGCAAGAGGCGATTGCAGATTCACAACTAAGTACACTCAAACCATACTGGCGCTTTTCACCCGGTTACAAAAGTGGCGATCAACAATCAGGCGTGATGACATTAAGCCGCTGGCCTGCAACCGTGCATTGTACATTTACTCATACTGAGCCCTGGTTACGCAGCCCTAAAGCAACCAATATCGTCGAATATGCTATGGCAGGTCAACAACGCTTATTAAGTGTGAATTTACATGGCATAAACTTCACACTAGGTACTGAGAACTACCAACAACAAATCGAGGCTGCCGTACAAGTGATGCAGCAACACCAAGGGCCGATTATTTTTGCAGGTGATCTCAATGCATGGAGCGATGCGAGACAAGCTGTGGTGGTAAATGCTTTAAGCAAACTCGGGTTATCTGAAACGCTCTACCTAGACGATAAACGCACTAAAGCGTTTGGCTTAGCCCTTGATCAAGTGTGGACTCGTGGTGTAACCATCAGCACAACTCGCGTACCGCAATATCAAAGTTCGGACCACAACCCAATACAGGTAACACTTCACCTAGACGAGGCTGAAAATGAAACATCTATCCCGTAATATACACATTCTTATCGGCTGTCTTTTACTCTGTATTAGTCAGCTAAGTATTGCCGCAAGCGCAGAACAAGAAGTGAATCACTTAATTAGTTTTATTGAGCAAAGTCAGGCCACCTTTATTCGTAATGGCGATGAACATACCAGTACAGAAGCCGCTGAACACTTAGCCATGAAATACCGCAGAGCTGGGCGCTATGCAAAAACAGCTGATGATTTTATTGACAACCTTGCCAGTAAAAGCTCATGGACTGGTAAGCCTTACACTGTGATCCTAGCTAATGGCACTACAGTTACCGCCAATAAGTGGTTAACCGATGAATTAACACGTTTTAGAAATACAACAAAGCCGCAATAAGTGCGGCCTTGTTGTTTTTAAAAACCAGTCAACTAACCTAAAACTTAGCTAGGTTATCAACACTGTCTTTATCAATTAACTTAACAAAGGGATCAACCCCCGCGAATAGCGGCTTTTCTTTCACCTTTAATTCAATTGTATTGGTGCCTGTTACAAGCCGATGCTTTTGTGAATAAATCACAAAGTCTTCTGCTAGTAGGTTTTCAGGATCATCGTTGAATAATGCAATATCAATCATTTCATCAAGTGGCTGGTCTGTTTCTTCCCCTTGACCATCAGCACGCTTTTTAGCAGCTTACAGCTTCAACAGTGAGTGTTACCGTATATAAACCGTCACTATCAACCTCATCAGATACTTTCGCTTCTTTCATGGTGAGCTCATATAAAGTGATAAACATAAACTGATCATCAATAAACGCTTGCTCTGCGGGAGTCGCATCACGCTTTAAATAGCTAAGTAAATCAAGCGTAGTAGGATAAGGATTATTTTGATACTTAAAGTCACGAACAAACTCTTTTAAGATACGATTCAAACGTTCCTCACCAAACAGATCATGCATGGCCATCATCACCACTGAACCTTTTTGGTAATAAATATGCGCTTGAGTTTCTACTTTATACAACGGCATTTCTTGATACGCTTCAACCGAGCGACCTTGTAAATACTTATCAAGCTCATACTTTAAGAATTTACGTAGCTTTTGCTCCCCGTATTTTTTCTTAAGCACCATAATTGCGCTGTATTGCGATAGGCTTTCTGACAATACCGCTGCACCTTGTACATTAGCGCCGGTAACCTGATGCCCCCACCACTGGTGCGCCACTTCATGCGCTGTAACATAATACGGCACATCAATCTTACTGCTATCTCGGTTATCAGTAATAAAACCAATTTGCTCAGAATAAGGTACGGTATTTGCAAAACTTTGTGCAAATGACTGATAGCCAGGGAACTCAATAATACGCATTTGCTTATGTTGATAAGCACCAAATTCAGCAGAAAAATAATCAATTGAATCAGTAACCGACTCAATCATACGATCTACGTTCCACGGATGGTCTTGATGGTAATAAACTTCAACATTGACTCCGTTATGCGTTATTTTTTTAGACTCTAAACGAGCAGATAAAATGGCATAAAAGTTTATTATTGGTGAATCCATTTCATAACGGAACGTACGTCGCCCATCAGTCACGGTTTCACTTTTTAAATAACCAGGGGCAATTGCAAATTGCGACTCATCGGTAGTAATGGTTGCAGCAAAGTTGATAAAACCGCCATTCGCGCCAAACATGCTTTGCTTATAATACTGAGTGTCTTCAAGTTTATTAGCGCGCTGTAACTCAGGTAAGCCTCGTTTACGGCGCTCATGTTTATCCGTTAATTGATAACTGTCGTTATAACCAAAGCGTGGGAATAAGCGCCAATTATCAATAAAGGTACCATTAGCAACAAGCTTAGTATCTGTAATGTTATCCGCAAAACCTTGGTGGCTGCGCTCAACTGAAATCTCACCTTTGCGCACTTCACCAGGCATTAACGGCTGGGTAAATTCAAACCACGCTGAATTATAGTCAGGTAATTGTTCAACAATTTCGCCACCGGCAATTTTAACGCCCCACTGTGGGCTGCTATCCGGTTTACTTACCAAAAAGCGCTTAATCGCTTGGTCACTGGTATTGGTAATAAGTACATTGGCTGTGGCGAGCATTTTACGTTGCTGCGGATATATCTCCACATTAAGTTCAACATCAGTGATTATCGGCAGTGGATCATCTTTATACTGTACAAACTTTTGCTCATATTCAACTTGCAAGTTTTCTAACTGATCTTCTGTGTAAAAATCATTCAGCACTCGTGTGTTGTAATAAATTTGTGCACCTGCAGCGACAAATACTACTAAGCCAAGCACGGTTATAGCCTGCCCTTTGCGACCTAAATTATACTGTAACTGCGCCAAACGATTGCGTAAGCTTTGCGACGGACCACGGTGCCACAATGCAAGCCCAATAACGGCTAGCACCACACTCAAACCACCCCAATAAAGTGTGTACCATGCCACCCCAGTTAAGTAATGACCATAGCCATTAATATCAGAATAAGGAGCTGGACTTGACTGAGCGAAATGAAACATATTATGACTAAAACCATAATTACTCAGTACAATTGAAACTAAATAATACAGTGCAAATAATCCCATCCCGATATATTTATTGGCACTCACTATTTGCAAAAAGAACGCCATAATAGCGAGCATCACAAAAGGTAAGAAAGAAAAATAACCCAATCTAAATAGGTATTGCCCAAGCTCTAAATTAAACTGCCCTTTAACTAACTGCACAACAATGGTCAGTATCATGCTAAAAACATAAAGTAAGCCAATAACACTCACTAAAGCCAATAACTTAGAAACCCAAAACACACTGTTGTGTACAGGGAAGCTATCAATAATATCGCCCATCCCGCTGTTACGTTCACGCCAGACTAATTCAGCACTGTAGTACACAATAACAATGGTGATTAATAATCCGATTGCGTTTTGAATGATCCCCACCATATTTTGGGTAACAGGCCAATTAACTGTGCCATACCAACCAATCGGTGCAAATAAAGGCACCATTAGTACAGCTAAAGTAATAAGACTTAAAATTAAAAATGGTGCACTGACCACGACATGCTTAAATTCAAAGACGCAGCGTAATAATAGTTGCTGTTTGAACGAGCTTGCGCTTGCTTTGTGATTCACCGAAGAGGCAATCAATGCAGCCTCTTTTTGTTTAGTAAAATTAGACGCTGCGAGTTTTTTCTTCTCACGTTTAATAACAATACGTGACGACAGTTTTCCAGACGCAAAAAATATAATAATAGCAAGGGCAATCCATAGCACTCGGTTAAATAGTAAGACACCCGTCAGTTCTAACGTTTGGCTATTTTTATCACTTGCAGTCCAATAACGAGTAACATCCAGTAATGAGCCACTAGCAAAAGGATCGGCATAGCCTACAATCCAACGAAACGCTAAATCATCGAAGTAAACAGATATCGTTGAATAGGCAATTAAAAAAGCCACAGCGGTAAGATATACCGCCATCATTGAACGAAAATATGTGGCCACACCATTAAAAATAGCCGCTAAAACAAACAGACTAGGCACTGCGATATAGAAATAAGCAGTTAAATAATAATGTAGCTTATTAGCCCCGACGAGCTCAGGATCTAGCCAGCCAACCAGTAAACCAAAGCCTGAGCCCAAATATATTCCCAGCGGTACAAACGCAAAAATAAGCGCAACAACACAGTACGAACCTAAAAAGCGCCCTAATTGATACATTAATGGCTTGAAGGGCTTGCTAAAGACCAGCTCCGACATATTAGTTTCATCATTACGAATCGCAGAACCAGCAACAAAGTTTACCACCAGAAAAATAGCAAACTGCAGCAAGCCACTCATTAGCATCAAAATACTAAATGGTGAGTTTACATTGACATTACTGCCACCTAGCAAGAAGTTATCACTGCTACTTGCAAAGAAAGCCGCTAAAAAGAAAATTAGCGTGGTCACATAAAATGAAGGCTGACGTATAAAATAACGCAGCTCAAAGGTAAGCATATTCAAAAACATGATATTCCCCTACGCTGCACTGGTATTGCGATGCTGATGCAAAGTAGAAAAATACACATCTTCTAAGTTAGCTTGGCTTGCAGAAAACCCTTCTGGGGCTTGCTCACTATATACATTTAAAATTGTCTGCCCTGCAAACAAACGCTTAGAAATAACAGGTAGATGCTGCTCTAGCTCTTGCGCTTCAGTTTGGCTCATTGTTTTGTGCCAAATTTTACCTTGCAGCTTATCGGTCAGCGCGATAGGGTTGCCTTCAAGTAGTATTTTACCGCCAGCGAGGACCGCCATGTTAGGACAAAGCTCTGCCACATCTTCAACGATATGAGTTGATAATATAACTACTTTCTTCTCGCCCAAGCTTACTAGTAAGTTATGAAAGCGATTACGTTCTTCAGGATCAAGCCCTGCTGTAGGCTCATCAACAATTAATAAATCAGGATCGCCAAGTAATGCTTGTGCAATACCAAAACGTTGGCGCATACCACCAGAAAAACCACTTACCGCTTTATTACGGTGTTGATATAAATTAGTGTGCGCCAATAAACCTTCAACTGACTCCTTGCGCTGCGCTTTGTTGTCTAGTCCTTTTAAAACCGCCATGTGATCCAGTAAATCATAGGCAGAAACACGAGGGTAAACACCAAAATCTTGTGGTAAGTAGCCTAGTCGCTCCCGTAGTTTTTGTGGTTCTTTGAAGACATCAATACTATTAAAAGTAATGCTGCCCGAATCAGCCGATTGTAAAGTGGCAATACTACGCATTAACGATGATTTACCCGCGCCATTTGGCCCGAGCAATCCAAACATACCTTTTTCAATATTTAAATCAACACCTTGCAAGGCATGCACGCCATTGTCATAGGTTTTCGAGAGCCCTTTAATAGATAGCATTATTACTTCCTAGTATTTAATTATAGTAATTATTTAAGTTCATTAACTTACATTACCAGTAGGTTAGTAACAATAGCGCCAAGTTATAATTTTGTAACAGAATGAAAACAGAAAAGCCGCATAAATGCGGCTTGGTTTCACTCTTTAGGAGAGGTGACTTAATTCTGATATATCACTTAACTAAAATTAATGATTAATATTGTAGTAAATTATTTTCATCTTGCTCATCATCTTGATCGATAGAATCAATCATGATGTCAGCAATTTCATTGGTTTGTTCAATCTTATCTTTAGCTAAATACGCATTACGTACGGTATCGTTGTTTTTTGCTAAATACGCTTCACCGATCGAAAAATTATCATCAGTAAAGTTATCAACGGCATCAGCTTTGGCTAATGATTTTTGAATATCTAAATATTGCTGAACCTTGTTGTTAATCGGCTGCTCTATTTGACCAATTGCAGGTACTTCTGGTGTGATAGGCTGAGCATTCAAAGCCCGTGCTTGTGCTGATATTTGAATCACATCAGTCTTAGCGGTTTTCTCTACAGGCGTAGTTTGCGCTGTTGCAACCTGTTTATTTGCATCACTTAAACGCGTGTTAAGTTGATATTGATTAACTTGATTAGCGGCTTGAATGTTCATGATCTCTCTCCATCTAGATCGACACTATATGCAAAGATAGCTGAATATTTTGTGAACACAACGTTCAATAAACAAACAACCCAATCTAAAAAAGCAAAAGTGTAAAGTAGATAGTACTTGCACCTGTTCTCGCCACTAGGTATAAAAATAGCACACACACTTTATAAGAAGCGAAAAGCCATGCAGCAACATGATAATCAGCCACTTAATGATTTTACCGAATACCCTGAAGATGTAATGCTCGAACGGGCAACGGAATTTTTAACCACCAGCCAGCGCCGTCATAGCATTCGTAGTTTTAGCGATCGCCCTGTGCCAAAAGCCATCATAGAAACCTGCATTAAAGCCGCAGGCACAGCACCAAGTGGGGCGAACCACCAGCCGTGGCATTTTGTGGCGATTCATTCTAGTGACGTTAAAAAACAAATTCGTGAAGCAGCTGAAAAACTAGAACGCTCTTTTTATGAAGGCCGCGCAGGCGAAGAGTGGCTTGATGCGTTAAAACCCCTTGGCACAGATGCTAACAAGCCCTATTTAGAACATGCACCGTGGTTAATTGCCGTATTTAGTCAAAAGAAAGGTGGGTTAAATGCTGATGATAAAAACACTAACTATTACGTGCATGAATCGGTCGGCCTTGCAACAGGCTTTTTAATTCAGGCACTGCATAGAGCTGGCCTTGCAACACTCACCCATACACCAAAGCCAATGAGTTTTTTAACCGATATATGCGGTCGTGATAAAGACAACGAGCGCCCTTATATGCTTTTGGTAGCAGGTTACCCCAGTGATGAGGCAACCGTACCTAATCATGCCTTAGTGAAAAAATCGCTGGACGAAATTGCAACGTTTATTTAGCACCTTCCTCTTTGCAAAACCACTGATAAAGCATTGCAATGACCGACTCAACTTTTGGGTCGGTCAAATAGTAATAAATTGTTTGTCCATCACGGCGTGTAGCCACCATCTCGGCTTTACGTAAGCTCGCCAAATGTTGCGACAGCGCAGATTGCGCTAACGGCACACGCTCATTTAACTGCCCTACACTTAACTCATTGTTTAATAGGCTACATAAAATCATTAACCGATTTTTATTCGCCATCAGTTTTAAAAACTGTTCAGCCTGCTGTGCATTATTCGCTAATTGCTCAATATTCATAACGATCCCACTAAAACGTTCTAAGCAAAGTATAGATTTTTACATTAGTAAAATCTAATATAAATAACATTAGGAAAAACTAATATAAGGTATAAATATGAAAATTAGTGACGGTATTCTTTTACTTGCAGGTAGTATGGTGACAATTTCAGAGTATACCCAAACCACCTCAAGATCCGAGGTTCAGTTGGAATTAAAAGCGATTTAGGCAAGGCATTGATTGCAAGTAATAGTGGTTCTATTGCTAAAATCAATAACGCAGTATAAATCGCTTTTAAACCAACCCGATGGGCGTTCCACAGGAACTTACTCTCATCGTTGTTACATCTTAAAAGGGGCTGCCATTCCTGCAAAGTAACGCCTTGATATTAAGCCCCTGTGAAACGCTGAATTCTGTATCTTGAGGTGGTTTGGGTATTAAGCTACTTTGTAGATAGCCGTTTTATGTGGTTAACATTATTTATAGGAGTAAACCTGATCCAAACAGCGTTTACTAAATGGTGCCCACTTATAAATTTTTTGCGCAAACGAGGGTTTACAGACTAATGCTTACTTCAATCCCAGATCTAATGAAAATAATTACCCCCAACCAGCGCCGTATTGATGCTGAGCAAGCAAAGCAAGAGCTTGAGCAAAATCACGGCCTACTAATTGACGTCAGAGAGCCCGCAGAGCATGCAACTAAAGCAGCCACTGGCGCTATTAATATTCCTCGCGGCTTGCTGGAAATGAAGTTAATGGAAATTGAAAAAGACCCTACACGACCGATTTACCTTCATTGTGCCAGTGGCGCGCGGGCAACTTTAAGTGCGGAAGCATTAACCCGTGTAGGGTATGAAAACGTCACTGTGATTACTTGTAACGCAGATACTATTTGCCAAGTATTTTAAAATAACTGGCATCATATCTTCACATAAAAGTCATACTGGTCGGATAAGCTCGTTGTTTTATTTTTAACGGTATAGAGCAATGACGTTTACACGGAGAAGGTTTTTAAAAGCATCGGCAGCGGGTTTTGGCGCTGCCGTTTTATCATTAGGCATCACAGGGTGTACATTTGATAACGATGATGATGAAATCATTGAGGTTAGCTTCGAACACGGTGTAGCCAGTGGCGATCCGCTTAGTGACAGCCTAATTTTATGGACTCGTGTAACGCCTCTTGACTCTGCAACCACCAGCATCAAAGTACAATGGCAAGCAGCAACCGACAGTAACTTTAACAATATAGTTCATGACGGTGAAACCGAAGTAACGACTGCCAGCGACTTTACTCTAAAAGTCGACTTACAAGGCCTAGACGCCAACACCACATACTATTACCGCTTTATTTCAAACGGTAAAACATCACCTACGGGTGCAGGTAAAACATTACCTACAGGCAGTATTGATAAAGTGAAATTTGCTGTTGTGTCGTGCGCTAACTACCCTGCTGGCTTTTTTCATGTGTACGGCGAAATAGCTAAGCAAACAGATTTAGACGCCGTTTTACATTTGGGTGACTATATTTATGAATACGGTAATGGTGGTTATGCTTCACAAGACGCCGCTCTGCTAGGGCGCTTACTACCTGAAGATAATAGCGAAGAAATCATCAGCCTAACTGATTACCGTAAACGTTACGCCCACTATCGTAAAGATAGCAACTTACAAGCCGCTCACGGTAATTGCGCCTTTATAACAGTATGGGATGACCATGAGGTTACAAATGATACCTGGCGTGAAGGGGCAGAAAACCATAATGACGGTGAAGGTGAATTTAACGCGCGTAAAATGCACGCTTTGCAAGCCTACTTTGAGTGGATGCCGATACGTAATGTAGCTGATAAAGAACGTATTTACCGTCGTTTTGAATTTGGTGATTTAGTCTCGCTGTATATGCTTGATACTCGAGTACTCGCTCGCGATGAGCAACTAAGCTATGGTGATTTTGATTTAACCAGCGCACAAGGACAAAGCGATTTTGTTAGTGCTGTTAGCTCGCCAACACGCGCATTACTGGGTAGTGAACAACTAACCTGGCTCACCGATAGTATGGCCACCTCAAGTTCAAAATGGCAAGTACTTGGCCAACAAGTGTTAATGACCAAGATGCACCTGCCGTTTGAAGTGCTACAGCTTTTAGTAAGCCTACAAGTAAGCCAAGCTAACGGCGCGGATACAAATGCCTTATTAGCCCAAGCATCAGGGTTATTTGCTGAGCTGGCACAAATTAAAGGCCGTATTCTAGCCGGTGATCCAACGGTAACTGATGCTGAGCGCGCCCGTGTTGATACCACTGCACCTTACAATCTAGATGCGTGGGACGGCTACGCCTACGAACGCGAAGTACTGCTAGGTACGGCTATTGCCACACAAAAGAATTTAGTCGTTCTAGCCGGTGATACCCATAATGCATGGGCTGGGCAATTAACTACTGATGCCAGTAACCCAATTGCCGCCTCACAAAATGCAGGAGTGGAATTTGCCACTTCATCGGTGTCTTCGCCAGGTCTGGAAGAATACTTAGCATTGAACACCCAAGGACCAGAAGCCACAGCGCAAATGGAACAAGTGATCCCATTACTAGTCAATGATTTAGTTTATAACAACCTCGTAGATCGTGGTTATTTAACCGTTACTTTTACCCCAGAGCAAGCCGCTGCCAAGTGGAACTACGTAAGCAGTATTAAAACCGCGTCTTACGCCATGCAAACTGAGCGCAGCAAAGAACTACGTATGCTAGCAGGTCAGCCAGTAATTCAAGGGTAAAGATTTTAGGTGCTAGGGAAAAGGTTCTAGGTGAAAGATTAAAGCAGCCCGGCGATCAGCTGATCGCCGGAGTTATTTGAGTGCAACGAAGCTCCGCGAAAGAGCCCTTTGCGGTAACGAACTCCAGATGCTGGGATCTTCGTAGGACGTGCTTTAGCGCGTTAATTACACTACTGTCGCCATAAATGACGACCTACATGCTCAGTTGATCTGGTCAATTGATTTAATTTTCGACCCTCACTCACTTCTCATTTTCTTCTCTTTGTGCAAAATGTAGTACAATAATAAGTTAATTTTACTTTCTCTCATCCAGTAGCGTGACCATCATTTGCTCGATGTTTTTCACACTGTAGGTGAGTGCGCGAAGTAATTCGACTTGGCTTTGTGGCTCATCAACTTTAACCTTGCTTGGTTTTGTTTCGGCTAGGTTATCTTTTTGCGTTAAGATTGCCTCGCGAAACTCGCTGGCATCGACTACGCCAAGCAGTGACACGAGAGCGCCATGGCCAGATTGCCCTGCGGTTTCAAAACTCAAGCGATACAAACCAAATAAGCGCATCAGTGGCCCTTGGCTTAACCCAACGTCGGTGATTTTTTCAAGTGGGATAGACTTTTCTTCTTTAAAAAATACACCACGTTTAACCACCAGCTTACGCTCGAGTAATTGAGCCGACATAGCAGCCAAGATTCTGCCACTGACAATCCAAACAAGCAGCAAAATCACGGGAATTAAAGGAATAGTCACAATCCCTAATGTACTGACACACACAGCAAAGACTAGCCAATACGACTTAATTTTAGGATCAAAAGAGGCACTTTTTAAAATAACTTCTGACATCTTAGCTACTCATAGTTGGATTATGATTATAAAATACGCGAACTTTGTTTTAGCTGCAATTTGATCATAAAAAAACCGAGCATCTAGGATGCTCGGTTCTATTTGTTTATAAAGTGTATCAATGCTTAGTTCTTATTGATCAGTACCTGCACATTGTCACGATTAGGGCCAATCACCGTAAAGGTATAATTACCTGCATCTGTAATGGCTACATTAATATTTGCCCCCACAGCTTCAAGTAAACTTTGTTCGCCAACCATAACAATTGGCGATTCACCAACTCCACCATAATCAACAGTACTCCAATCTTCAGAGGCTATTTTGAACTCGTAATCACCGGCATCTAAATCAAGTGATGTACTATAAATAGCATTAGCTTGATAGATTAATGGGTTATCTGTGCCCCAACCATTTAAGCTGCCGCGTAAATAAACTTGTGTGTCTGCAAACATTTGCGCATTAAATACATTCAGCGTGGGTGCATTCAAATCACTGGCATCAAAAATAAACTGATATTCGCCCTCGGTTGCAATATCCATCGTCATATTAGCGCCTTTAACAGCTAATAACTTATCTTCGGCAACGGTTACGGTTGCATCCGCTTCACCAGAACCATAATCAATGGTATCCCAATCTTCAGAAGCTATTTTAAATTCATAGCTACCGGCATTAAGAAAAGTCGAAAAGCTATAAATTCCTTTGCCTTGATAGATTAACTCATCACTGGTGCCCCATTCATTCAAGCTGCCACGAACAAATACAGGCGTACCTACAAATGGTTCTTCGTTATAAATTCTCAGCTGTGGATTGTCTTTATCACTGGCATCAAACGAGAATACATAAGTTGCATCAATTGCAGCATTAAAGGTCATATTAGCGCCACTGCGTGTGAGTGCTTCGGCTTGATTTTCCAACACCTCTTTATCAGCGTCTGATAGCGCACCAAAATCCACACTCGACCAATCTTCAGAGGCAATTTTAAATTCATAGTCTCCCGCAGCTAAAGTAATAGCGACACGGTATTCACCATTGCCTACATATTCAAAGCTGTCAGCTGTGCCCCAATCATTTAAACTGCCACGCACATACACTGTTGTGCTACCAAAAGGCACCACATCTGGCGCACCCACTGTTGCATTAGCACTCAAACCAACGCCTTGCGCTTCGCCTTGTGGTTTAATAAACACAGCTATGGTGTAAGCAGGAACATTGAACGTGCCTTCAGTTTCATTAGCACTAAAACTTACTCCAGACATACTGCTATCGGTGCTGTTTTTAAGTATTGGATGTAATTCAAACCCAGCAGCGGTTGGTACTGTATGTGAAAGCGCATGCTCAGTTGCATTAATTACTACTACGAGCGCATCTACTTGGTTATCTAAATCAGCAAGACCTTGACCATCATCAATGCTCATTACAATCAAACCATGTTGCTGGTTTTTACCGACATTGTGAAAACCGACACGGTCAATAACATCTTGCTCTGTAGTTAATCTAAATAAAGGGCTGCTACTACGAATAGCTAAAAACTCTTGGAACACATCCCCTGCGTACGCTATATCTTGCGGCTGTGCAGCAGCTTGTGGATTACCTGAGACCTTAATGATCTCAGGCCATTTCTCTTGGTTTTTCTCCGCATTAGGTAAACCAATATTCCAATTATTATTTTCTTTCGTTAAATCTACCGCATTAAACCAATCCCCTGCATTATAGCTGTCACGATCCATTGATTTTGAGCGCAGTAAGTCAGCTCCCAATTGCATAAACGGGATACCTTGGCTTACCAATGGAATTGCTAATGCCATATTATGGGCACGCACGCGATGCTCAATACTCATACTTGCTGCATGCTTATATTGCAGTTGATCCCATAAGGTTTCGTTATCGTGCTTTGATACGTAGTTAATGCTATCTGCTGGGTCTAACGCATAAGCGGTTGGCTGGGTGTTCCAGCTAAAGCTATTACCTTTTGCTGAGTTACCCTTAAAGTCTTTGAGTATGTAGTTTTGTAAATTACCCACCAGCGATAAACGTAAGGTATCTTGGTCTGCTAAATTACCATCGGTCGGATTATTACTAAACATAGCCCCACCGCGAACAGCCTCACGGATGCGGTCATTGAATGTGCCCACTTCGGAGCCTGCCATATCAGCTTGCTTAGCTTGGGTGAACAATCGGTTATTAGCGACTTCACCAAAATCCCAGCCTTCACCATAAAAGTAGTTGTCAGGGTCAACAGCTTGCACTGCTTCACGCGCTGCTAAAATTGATGATTTAGGCATGTGCCCCATAACATCAAAGCGGAAGCTGTCGTAACCAAAGTCGCGAGCAAGAATGACCAGTGAATCGCTAACAAACTTGTCCATCATCACATGTTCAGTCGCGGTGTTTTCACAACAGGTTGAACGCTCAATCTCACCGGTTATTTCACTGTATCTGTGGTAATAACCCGGCACGAGTTTATCAAATACTGATTTTTCCCAAATGCCTGATGACGTTGTATGGTTGTATACCACATCAAGAACCACACGAAGGCCGACCTCTTGTAGTGACTGTACCATGGCGCGTGTCTCTTTAACCCGAGCAATGCCCTCGCTACTTGAAGCATACGAACCTTCTGGGGCAATAAAATGATGCGGATCATAACCCCAGTTAAAACCGTCTAAATCACGCATGGCGCTGGCAAGTGCTTGAGCGTCATCAGAGCCAGGCAAGTAGCTTTGCATTAAATCAGCAATGATGCTGTTTTTATCTTCGATTTTACAGGCATTGGCTTCATCGTTTATACGCTCACATAATTTACCTAAGGTATCGGTGATTTCAACACGTTGCTCTGTATCTTCTTCAATGGTGCCAATGTCTGTTACAGGGAGTAAATGAAAATGCGTTAAGCCTTTATCTGCCAGTTGTTTAAGGTGCTGCATTGGCACGCTTTCAAGTTCCGTAAACGCGAGGTACTTACCACGATTTACTTCACTTACTGACGTATCACGAACACTAAAATCACGTACATGACCTTCATAGATAATAGCATCTTCTGGGTTAGTGATTGTTGGCACAATGCGCTCATCCCAGCCCTCTGGTTTGGTATCGTCATCATTTAAGTTGATCAACTGCGAATACAGGCCATTGCTTGATACATTGAGTGAGTAAGGGTCTGTACTCCATAAACTTTCAATCGCTTGAGTAGTGGGATGGTAAACATCAAACGCAAAGCGGTAATAATGACGGTCGTATTGGCTGTCTAAACTCACTGACCAAATACCGGTATTGTTGTCTAACGTCATGGCTGTGCTATGCACTTGCGCTTTTTCGGCATCAAACACGTTGATCATCATATTGCTAGCAGTTGGTGCCCACACTGATACATCTATTGCATTGTTATTATATTGCACACCCAGCATGGCTTCGTTCGCGTCGTTTTCACCTTGGGTGTATAGAGCATCGAGGGCTTTTGCTGTTTGTACAAAGCTTGCTTCAAGTAGCTTGCCGTCGGCGTCGTAGCCCGCCACAACCAGCTGTTGTTTTATAAGTTGTTTTGCAGTAGCGGCATCCCAATTGCCTTGATAAGCAGTCCAATCTGCGAGGTGCGGCACTTTGGCCGCTTGTTCATCGGTTAAATTTGTGGCGATTAGTTCAACTGTTTCACCATTTAAGCCCGCATCTAAATCAACAACCAAATCGGCGGCAGCTGATGAATGCAGCTTAATAATCTGCGTAAGCTCATTGCCGGGCTTATACAAAACCGTATTTAAATCTATCCAATGCGCTGATGCACCATCAATTGCAACTGGGCGTTCACCAAGGCTCGCAACTGGGTATTCAAATACTGTTGGCTCTCCATCAAAGGTAAAGTTCATACGCACAAAACGTTCATCGTCTTGCATCAGTGGCATGGTTAAATCCACATCACCATGGGCCTTACCGGTGCCCTCGGTGCCTATGTGAATAATAAAATTAGCGCACTCGGTATAACCGTCTTTTAGCGCAACTATCCAATAAGCCCCATAGTTTGGATCCACACCATCATACTCATGGCCATTAGGCCAATCGGTAGCATCAAATGGCGGCGCGTAAGCGTCACAACCGTCGGTATTCCAAGAATGTAAACGGTAGCCTTCGTATCCTTCATTTTTATTGCGTTTATAAAATAATACGGCTTCATTTTCCCCTGCAAATACCACAGGGTCTGGTAAGTCAGGGTTATAGCCATTAATACAGCTCTCATTATTTGCATCTGGAAACAACGGTGCATCGCAAGAAATAGGCTCAGGATCGACACACTGAGTCCCTTCACTGTTAGGCACTTGCGGTACATCACAAGTCAATAAGGCTTGGCCTGCTTTTACGTCACTACTGCCTGAACCACCACAGCCAAAAAGTAGTGTTAAGCTCACCGCTAATAGCAAATGAGTCAATTTAGTTATTTTATTCATTATTTATGCTCCAATTTGCTATTAGTGACTATAGGTAAAACCTAAATAAACCTGACGACCAAAGTACTGGGTCGTACCGGTGATATTTTCATTGCCAAAGTAACTTTGGGTTGGTTCATCGGTAAGGTTATTAACCTGTAGCAACATGCCAAATGAGTCAGTAAATTGATAAGAGGTTTGAAAGTCGACCACTGTCTCAGCATCAAAGTTAACTATCTGTTCATTGATAGCTACTTGCTCTGAAACAAAGTCTGAGCGATAACGCACATTAAGGCGGGTTTCAAAATTATCTAGGCTGTAAAACAAGGTGCCATTTAATACATTTTTAGACAAACCAGGCAAACCTTGCGTTACCGTTTCACCGCCTAAGCTGGTGATAGATTCAACTTCGCTCTCGGTGTATGAATAGCTACCGTTAAACCCAAGACCATCAAACGGCGCGGGTAGAAAAGAAAATACTTGTGTGTAGGCAAGTTCAATACCGCGAATATAACCACCATTAGCGTTATTAACTGCAGTGGTATAAGTACCGTTAGTCGTTGCTACCTGCTCGCCACTGACTGGGTTTTCAATATAGTCAGGAACGTTAAAGCCATTACCTTTAAAATCAAATCCTTCAATGGCGATGGTATCGATAAACGAATCGATGTTTTTATAAAAACCAGCGATCACAAGCGCACCATCTGATTCATCAAAATAATGCTCGTAAGAGATATCGTATTGGTCGGCATAAAATGGTTTTAAGAATGGATTATTGGTACTTGAGCCGTTAATTTTACCGGTGGTTTTATCGGCCTGCGCACTGGCGTCCCCTGCCAGTCGGTTGATTGGTGGACGCGACATCACTTTAGCCGCCGCAAAACGTAATTGCGTGTTATCCGTTAGCTGAAAGTTTAAATTAAGGGATGGCAGATAATCAGTATAAGTTGTGCCAAGTACATTAGGTAAATAGTTTTTATTTACGATACCAATACTGTCGGTAATGTTTTGGGCACCCAGTGCCAAATCACCATTAACGTTTTCTAAAATAGTGGCCGATTGGTCAGTATCAACACGGCGAATACCAATATTACCTAACACTGGCATATTGCCGATCTCAGCATTAATATTAAGCATGGCGTACGCTGAAAGCACTTCCTCATACACTGAGCCACTTTGTAACATGGTCCACGAATAGTTAGTGGTGTAACCTTGTGGGTCGACTACCCCATCTGCATTACCCCAAGTTTTAACTGGCTGTGGCGCCCCTTCTGGAAACCAAGCATTAAGCGCCTTATCTAAATCAATCGCCAAATATGATGGAAAATAACTAAAATCACCTTCCCAATCTACGACGTTTACCATGTCATTGGTTAAACGCAGTGGCGGCTCACTCACTGAAAAATCACCATCATTACCGTATTCAAACACTGAACGATTGTTACTGTATTCGCGATCAGAGTAACGAGCACCAAATTCAACTGAGCTAAACCAGCTGTTATCCAACTCGTATTTAAAATCAAGGCGATAAGCGCTTACTTCATCTTCATTCTGATAAGGGTAAATACCGTACTTACTCACCATTACCCGTTCGATATCGCTAAATGCAGCCGCTTGATTAAAGCCAACATCCGGTAAATTCAAACCATTGAGCTGATAGTTTATTGATACATTTTTATCTAAAACTGGTTCTTGCGCTGTAGCATCTTCGGCAACCAACGCCCACAATAAACCATTGCGGAAATTACTTTTAGCCCGTGATAGCGACACATCAACATTAACGTTTAAACGTTCTGTCACTTGCCAATCGGCGTTAATGCCATAGCTGTCTACTTCGTCAAAGTCTTGGTTATCATCATTTACAATTTCAACGTGAGTGTAGCCTTTTGAAGTACGATTAACAGAGGCACCAACCACCGAATTTCCCTCTAGCTGAGCGTTTGTATAAGTGGCCGTTGGGCCGCCTAATTTCACTCGTAAGCCACGGGCAAATGATTCTGTATCAAAGCGTGATAAAAACACGTCCCCTTTTAATTTAAAATTATCCACCGGCACCCACTCAATTGCTGCCATATAACCGTTACGGGTTTCTTCACCGCCTAAATGCTGAAGCTCAAAGCCTTCGCTGATGTATTCGTTTTCTGGTTTTACCTCAGGGCCATTAGTATCATTAGCAACACCGTCGACATCTTTATGATCGTTATACGCAAGACCAATGAATTGCGTTGCTACACTAGGTTGAAATAAGCGAGCATAGCCAAGTGCTACGCCTAGCGTGTCATCAAGGAATTTGCCCTGATATGAAAAACTAATGCGGTCGCCAAATTCAGTGGCATCGTTCACCTCTGACGCTCGATCGTTGTACATACCTCTGGCGTTAACCACAAACTTATGCTGCTGATCATTATCTAGCGGACTGGCTGTTTGCAGTTCTACAGTCCCTGCCACACCGCCTTCAATAAGCGAGGCTTTCGGAGATTTATACACGGCTGCAGAGCTAATTAATTCTGATGGATACTGATCAAACTCAATACTACGACTGCCGCTGGTTGATACTTGTTCGCGACCATTTAAGGTGGAAAATACAAACCCACCAGACATACCACGAATGTTGATTTCCGCGGCTTGTCCGCCAGTTCGTACCGCTGATATCCCCGGTAATCGAGTCAATGCATCAGCCATAGAGACATCAGGCAATGCCCCTAAGTCATCTGCCGATAACTGCTCTGATACTGTATCAGTAAAACGTTTTTGATTAAGTGATTGAATTAAACTGCGACTAAACCCAGTCACTTCAATAACTTCAAGTTCCTCACCTAATTGCGGTTTTTCAGCATTATTTTGTGCATCATTTTCAACCGCGCCTAACGCACTACTCGCTGCAAACATTGCGAGCATTAGTGCACTCAGTTTGAATTTCCCCATGAGCTTCCTACCCTATTAACTTTATAGTTGTGTGTTGTATTTTTTAAAAAGGTGTGCCGTTTATTTTTAAATTGTGGATAAAATAAAACCAATAAAGTGTAACTAAAAAGTAAATTAAGTGTGATGAATACGTATGCATTAGCAAAGACAATAGCTTGCGGGGAAAGGAACTTAGTTACGAAGTGCTGCGATCGTGTAGATAACGTGAAATAAATCGATATGCGAGCAGAAAGCTCGCTTTATGCCACGATTTCGCGGGGAAATTACAAATTACTAGAAACAACTTTTAAGGTAAGCGGTAAAGATTAATAAAATTTAATAACCTACATCATAAGCACCGCTCTTATTGCTAGTCCTATAAAAACCACAGCCAACCTTAGCCCAGGTGACATTGCACCCACCATCCAAATGGCGACTAAACTTAGCGATAGCGTCATTTACAATTCCGTATTTTCGATAAGTAACGCATAACCATTCGCTTCACCGAAAAACCCTGTGATCGAGCTTACATTTATCACTTTCCAGCCATCTTGGTTTAATTGATAAATTTTTTCGTTTAGGGCCTCGACGTTTACACCACCGAAAAAGCGCGTTTTTTTAAATTCTATTATTTTTTGCATAGCTTTAGCCTTTACAGTTGATATTCAAAGTCATAAAAGTGAATGCCTTGTTCAATGCGGATTGCCATATCACCAGTTAATCCTTCTAGCTCACCGCTTGCTGAATCAGGCACAACTTGTAAGATTAGACTGTCTTTGCCTTTATTCATTTGCCCATAGTGCTGAAGCACAAAACTGCCTTTTTTGCCTGATAAACTCCCCGTTACTTGCTCAATGGCGACATAACCGGCACTACCTTGCGTGGCTGTCATTGCACTGAGCATTTCGCCCGTGCTGGTTGCATCAAGCTCACCGGTAAAGGTTTTATCAATTGACATACGCCCCAAATTTACGCCATCAACGCCTTTCGCATAACCTTCAATGGGGTTGAGTTTAACGTTAAATTCGCCCGTTACTTTTTGAGTCGCCATAGCTAGTCCCTTCGTTGTTATAGAGTTAGTTATTGAAATTATGATTTATGTAACCATATCTATACCTTATCCACCAAAAAGAATCCAGCATGAGCACCAGCAAACCCGAGCCAAAAGAAAAAGCTGCTTTTAGTAGTTTAATTCCAATTTTTCAGTTTATTAAACCTTACAAATGGGTGGTTTTTTCTGCACTTGCAGCGCTACTAGTAACCGCGGGAGTTAACTTATCACTCGGTCAAGGGGTTAAATTTGTCATCGATCACGGCTTTATTGCAGGCTCTCAAGAGCAGCTAAAACAAGCCGTGTTAGTGCTCATTGGGTTGATCAGCTTACTAGCCATTGGCACCTTTAGCCGTTTTTATTTAATGTCGTGGATTGGTGAACGTGTTAGTAATGATATTCGTAAAGCGGTGTTTGACCGCATTGTTACCCTTCATCCGAGTTATTTTGAAGAAAACCGCAGTGGCGAATTAATGTCACGACTCACCACTGATACCACCTTACTGCAATCTATTATTGGCTCGTCATTTTCTATGGCGCTGCGAAGCGCACTAATGTTGGTGGGTGGTTTAGCTATGCTATTAATCACTAACTTAAAACTCACTTTGGTGGTGGTTGCTTGTGTACCGTTGGTTTTAGTGCCGATGATGGTATTTGGCAAAAAAGTACGTAAGCTTGCCAGCTCCAGCCAAGATGCGATTGCCGATATAAGCACGTATGCTGGCGAAATTATTCAAAACATCAAAGTGGTACAAAGCTATAGTCATGAACAGCGTGAGCAGCACGCCTTTGCACTCGAGACCGAAAAAGCCTTTAAGGTTGCCAAAAGCCGCATTAAGCAACGCTCGTTTTTAATTGCCGCAGTGATATTTTTAACCTTTAGTGCCATAAGCGTGATGCTTTGGGTTGGCGGCAGCGATGTACTCGCAGGCACCATGACCGGTGGTGAGCTAGGCGCGTTTGTGTTTTACGCCATTATGGTGGCTATGTCAGTGGCAACCGTGGCCGAAGTATATGGTGAATTACAGCGTGCGGCTGGTGCCGCAGCACGACTGCTTGAGCTGTTAGCGGTAAAAAGTGAAATTGTAAACCCTGAAGCACCACTTGATGAACAGTTGCAGTTAAACAATAAATCAGCGGCCATTGAGCTCAATAACATTACTTTTAATTACCCATCACGTCCTGATGTAAGTGCACTGAGAAATGTAACGCTTAATATAAAACAAGGCCAAACAGTGGCGATTGTCGGCCCATCTGGTGCAGGTAAAACCACTCTTTTTGAACTATTACAACGCTTTTACGACCCCGCCCATGGCGACATTAAATTTCATGGCATAAATATTAAAGATCTGTCACTCAATACGCTGCGCAATAGCATGGGTATGGTGGCACAAAACCCAATTTTATTTAGCTCGGATGTCATGCACAACATTCGCTATGGCAACCCCGATGCCACTGACGAGCAAGTATATGCTGCCGCTAAGCATGCTCATGCCGATGAGTTTATAGCGCAATTACCAAATGGCTATGAAAGCTTTTTAGGTGAGCAAGGTGTGCGTTTATCCGGCGGGCAAAAACAGCGCATTGTATTAGCAAGAGCCATACTAAAAGACCCTGAAATACTGCTATTAGATGAAGCAACTAGCGCCTTAGATGCACAAAGTGAACACCACGTACAAGCCGCGCTTGAACATTTAATGCTAGACAGAACAACCTTGATCATTGCTCACCGCTTAGCAACCGTAAAACATGCCGATGTAATTGTAGTGATGGAGCAAGGTGAAATTATTGCAACGGGGACTCACCAACAATTAATAGAGTCTAATCCGCTGTATAAACAATTATGTGAGCTGCAGTTTAATAGAGATTGAGGGGGCGGTCAGCGGTAAATAATCTCAATCACCAGCTAATAAACAAGTGATTGAGATAAATAAATGCAAATAACTAACCTTCGGTGTTTGGTACGATTTGAATTTCTACACGGCGGTTTTGTGCGCGGCCGTTAGCGCTGTCGTTACTGGCAATTGGCCGAGTTTCCCCGTAGCCGCGTGTACTAATACGCCCAGCTAGGATCTGTTGGTTCACTAAGTAGCTTTTTACGCTTTGTGCGCGCTGCTCAGATAACGTCATGTTGTAGCTGTCTTTACCTGTGCTATCAGTATGCCCTTCAATACTTAAAAATGTTTTTTCGTATTTATTCATAACTTTAGCAATAGCATCTAAGGTGTTATGAAAACCCGATGAAATATACGATTGATCAGTGGCAAAAGTAATATTAGATGGCATAACTAAGCGTAAGTTATCACCTTCACGCACAACCTCGACGCCAGAACCCGCAAGCTCATCACGAAAAGCCGCTTCTTGTTTGTCCATGTAGTCACCGACAGCGGCGCCAGCTAGTGCACCAATAGCAGCACCAATAAAAATACGTTTATCATCGTGGTCACCGGTTGCTTTACCTAGCACAGCGCCGGTTGCGGCACCAATACCCGCTCCCACACCTGTGTTGGTGGTTTCACACCCAGTCAGTAGTACACCTACGATTGCTGCTGTTAGTAATGGTTTAGTTAACGTCATGGTAACTCCTTACCTATAAATTCTCATTTGCCAGCAAGTATGCAAAGTTATCCATGAACAAACGATGAAGACTCAGTTAAAAGCCCATCGCCTTGTGAGCAACTGTTGAATTTTCGGTTAAGAACCGAGGTATTTCGTTATCTAAGCTAAATAGGTACATCAATTAAAAACCATAAAACTGTCACTAAAATTTGTCATAATGAAATATAAAAGTGGTAAAGGAAAATACATTCATTATGTTACTCGCTATATTTAAACAGTTTTTTTTACTCGGTTGTATGAGCTTTGGCGGGCCAGCGGCACACTTGGGCTACTTTAAACGCCATTTTGTTGATAACCTTAAGTGGTTAACTACCCAACGTTATGCGCAATTAATTAGTTTAAGCCAAGCACTACCGGGGCCAGGCTCAAGCCAAGTGGGATTTGCCATAGGAGTTGAACGCGGTGGATTACTCGGTGGTATTGCGGCATTTATTGGCTTTACACTGCCATCCTTGTTGATCATGATATTACTTGCGATTAGTACCCATCAGTTTGATGCCATTTACTTTGCGATTATTGCAGGATTAAAGCTGTTCGCTGTGGTTATTGTCGCCGATGCCACTCTCAGTATGGCGAAAAGCTTTTGCACTAATTGGATATTAAAAATATTGGCCGTAGCAAGTACCATATTGCTTATATTAATACCAAATCTAACCAGTCAAATAGCTGTTTTAGTAATAGCTGCCAGTGTTGGTGCTATTTGGCCAATGCTCAACTTAAATAATGATGAGAGTAAAACCACAACTAAAGCGGGAATTAACTGGTTTGCTTTACTGCTATTTGCCTTACTACTGGCTTTAAGCTTTATTCCCCTAAATGAAAGTATCGCGTTATTTGCGCCTTTTTATCAAGCGGGTGCAATGGTGTTTGGTGGTGGGCATGTCGTGTTACCCATTCTGCAAGCAGGTTTGCCTACCCTTAGTACGGAACAATTTCTAACAGCTTATGCCAGCGCTCAAGCAGTACCTGGGCCTATGTTCACTATTGCGAGTTATTTAGGTGCGCAATTTGAGGGGATTCAGCCTGTTGTAGGTGCATTAATTGCTACCATTTTAATTTTTTTACCGGGGTTGTTACTAATGTTTGCTTTGCAAAACAGTTGGCTACAATTAGCCAAACGCCCTCGTTTTGCAAGTAGTATTGCTGCTCTCAACGCTGCCGTGGTGGGATTTTTAGCAGCGGCGTTGTATTCACCAATCTGGACATCTGCGATCCACTCTATTTGGCATAGTGTGATTGTTGCCGCTGCATTTGCATGGTTAAGACTTGCTAAGCCACCTATTTGGTGGCTGTTGATAGCCTTTATTAGTATGGGTCTTCTTCAGTATTATTTGCCACTTTAATTGTGGGCTTAATACCTGTTGGGTTAATGGAAGCAGGACTAAATTGTCCTGTAACACTTTGGTAAGGACGCAAATCAAAAATAGGCAATACAGCAAGCAGATGGTCCATGATCTCTGCTTGCAGATGCTCATAAGATATCCAACGTTTGTCTTCACTAAAACAGTAAAATTCAATAGGTAAGCCGTGATTAAGCGGCTGTAGCTCACGCACCATTAATGTCAGTGAGGTATTGATCTTACTGTGCTGTTTTAAATAACCTTCAGCATAACGACGGAACAAGCCGAGATTCGATACCGGATCTGGTAGCGTATTCATCTTGATATATTCTTTTAAAGCGATAGTTTGACCTATCGTTTTGGTCAATTCATCATCGGCTAAACGTATACTATTCATATCAATATTAAGGGAGCGCTTGATACGACGTCCGCCAGACTCTTGCATACCGCGCCAATTTTTAAATGATCCCGCTACCAACATATAAGTAGGGATCGTGGTGATTGTATTATCCCAGTTTCGTACTTTTACCGTATTTAAACCCAGATCAATCACTTCACCATCTGCGCCATAGTTATCTACCTGGATCCAATCTCCGTAGGTTACCAAGCGATTTGCGGCTATTTGAATGCTGGCAACAAATCCTAAAATAGTGTCTTTAAATACTAATAAAGTCACGGCGGCAATCGCGCCAAAGCCCGAAAGAATATAAGTGGGTGATTTTTCCAGTACGATACTCACAATTAGGATCGCACAAATCATAAAGGTGATCAGCTTTACGACTTGGATCAACCCTTGAATAGGCACTTCTCGGGCAAATTCAAGCTGGTTATAAATACCACCCGCAATACTTACAATACTACTGATAATAAAACCGACATGAATAATCAACAACGTTTGGCCGATCGTTTTAAACACTTCGGCTACAAACTCACTTACAGGGTAGACACTATCAAACGTGGCTAAAAATAAAACGCAACACAACATCCCTGCAAAACGACGGTTTAACTTTGTTAGCATGGGGGCTAACACACCAATGCGCTCTGGTGAAAGTTTTGTCACCACTTTTTGAATACCAGGCAGCATTAACCTACGAGTAAATAAATACACGACCAAGAGTGAGAAAACTCCAATTGCGGTAGCAGTAAGAGAGCTAAACAATGCCGTATCTGGCATACCTTCAAACCAAGGTGTCACCAATTGTTGTAGACGCGTCTGTGTAGTCACGGTAGTTTAATCTCCTTATTGTTGATTAGGACAGCTTCAGCGTTGCGCTGTGCATATGCCATAGCCAATTCGCTATCTTTAGCTAACCATAATTGGTTAATCGACGCTTGGAAGCGAGCTCTAAACTGACTATCCTGCTGGTAGTTACCAAGTAACTCAGAACTGACTGGCACTAAAGTAATATTTATTGTAACTTCACTTAAGCGCCCTCGCAGAAAACTCGCACAAATATGATTGCTTTTTGCTTGGTACATCAAGGTTGTATTAAGAATGGCATCAAACTGCTCACCCAGCACCTCTAATGCAAATGCAACACCACCCGCTTTCGGCTTTAATAAATGTTTAAATGGGCTTTGCTGAGCTTGATGTTTTGCAGCAGTAAAACGCGTCCCTTCAACAAAATTAATGATGGTGGTTGGGTGGCTACGAAAGTTTCGGCAACTGTGCTTAGTGCGCTCAACATCAAGACCTTTGAGCTTTGGGTTTTTCGCCACTTGCGCCTTACTGATGCGCTTCATGAATGGCATACCCATCGCCCACGCACCAGAGCCAATCAGCGGCACATATTTTAGCTCATCTTTTAGAAAAAATTTCGGCGCTGGTAATACGTCAATTGCACTTAGCACCACAATATCGAGCCAGCTAAAATGATTCGATATCAATAAATACCAACCCAGCTTATTAACATCACCATTAATCACTGTTGTCACTTTGGCATTACTGAATTTTAAGCCAAGCCGATTCCCACTACACCAGCCTTGATAAGCGCTATGTAGTAAGTTACTTACCCAAGCCATGGGTAATACTAACTTTATTAGACCGAGTATTAACACAATGCAGCCCCACAGCAAGGTATTACTAAAAAGCAGTGTACCTACTGCAAGGCCATTTAGCCATTTAGGGATGATATTTTTTAGCATACATACTCGCTTGTACAGATCACTTAGCTTGTTGCTCAAGCTTAACTAACTGTTGCTCTTTTTCTTGCCATAGGCGGTTTAATTCAGACTGAAAGCCAACCCTAAATTCAGAGTCTCCCGTGTAATCACCTATTAACTCGGGGCTTACAGGCCGCACTTCTATGTGTACATTTATGTTCTTAACGCGACCACTTGCAAAGTCGACAAAGCTAGGAATGCCATCTGGGTAATGGATAGTCACATTAACTACCTTAGAGATCTGCTCGCCCATCGCTTGCATTACAAATGCTACTCCACCCGCTTTTGGTTTCAATAAATGTGGGAAAGGGCTGTTCTGACGAGCGTGTTTTTGTGCTGTAAAACGTGTACCTTCAACAAAGTTAACAATACTTACCGGCATCTCTTTGAACTTTTCACAGGCTTTACGTGTTGTTTCTAAGTCTTTGCCTCGCAGTTTAGGGTTCTTTTTTAATTGGCTTTTGCTTGTGCGCGTCATAAATGGGAAATCCAGTGCCCACCATGCCAAGCCTAAAAATGGCACATAAATAAGCTCTTTCTTTAAAAAGAAGTTTAAAAATGGGATGCGGCGATTAAGTACACGCTGCATCACTAAAATATCCACCCAACTTTGGTGGTTGGCAATAACTAAATACCAGTCTTTTAGCTTTATTTCTTCAAGCCCAGTGACATTTAGCTGATGAGGAGTAAAAATATTTTGATTAATCGAATTGCAAGACACCCAAATACTGGCACACTTTTTAGCCGACCAACTCATGGCTTTTTGCAATGGTTTAATCGGCAGTAATTTAATTAAGCCACAAATAAAAATAGGCACAAACCAAATTATCGTATTTAGGGTGTAGAAAAAGATGCTAAAAATACAACGGATCAAAGACATTACTACTTAATTCCTTTCATTAAAACTGTTAGGCAATTGATTAAGCCATACCCAATATTGCAATTAATCTTCAAAATAGGTATACCCTTCAAGACCTGCATTGAGCTCTGCTAAATATTGTTGCTTAATTGGCTCACTGATATCTAACTGCTGCACTGTGCTAGTAAAGTTGTCCGAAAAAATATCGCTATCATAATCAACAAACTTTAATACATCCTTAACACTATCACCCTTAATTGCATTCGTAAGCTGGTAACCTTGCTCGGTAAGCTCTACGTGTACAGAATCAGTATCACCAAACAAATTATGCAGATCACCTAATATCTCTTGGTACGCCCCGACCATAAACATAGCAATGTGATACTGCTGTCCAGGAACATATTGTGGGATAGGTAGGCTAGTTTCAATTCCCGCACCTTCCACATACTCACGAATTTGCCCATCAGAATCACAGGTAATATCTTGAATAATAGCGCGTTGTGTTAGTGGTTTGTCGAGATTTTCAATCGGCATCACCGGAAATAACTGCTGAATCCCCCAGACATCTGGCAGCGACTGAAATAAAGAAAAGTTCACAAACAGTTTATCAGCTAATTTTTCGTTTAGGTCATCAAGCACTTCACGGTGAGCACGGGCATTGCTTAAAGAAGCACGAACGCGATGCAAAATAGTAAAATAAAGCTGTTCTATCTTAGCCCATTCCAACATGCTTACTAGGCCGTGTACATATTGATCGTGTGCTTCGCTGAATAAGTGCATGGCATCATGGTAAATTTCCAGTGCCATACGTGGATTTAAACGCTGTAAACATTGCCACATATCATCAAGTACTAAGGCACTATTCGGCTCCGGGGCACTTGGGTTGCTGTGATTTGGTGCTTGTTCAACATCAATAACATCGGTGATCAATACCGCATGATGCGCAGTGAGTGCGCGGCCTGATTCAGTAATAATGGCAGGGTGTGGTAAATCATGCTGCTCACATACTTCAGCAAACGCATTAACCACATTACGCGCGTATTCTTCAACTGTATAATTCATTGAACAAGCACTGCGTGAACCCGAACCTTCGTAATCAACCCCTAAACCACCACCCACATCCACGGTATTCAGTGGTACACCTAATTGGCTTAATTCAGCAAAGTGACGGGAACATTCACGTAAAGCACGGTGAATATCACGAATATTGGCAATTTGTGAACCAATATGAAAATGCACCATTTGCATTAAATGCAGTTTGTCATGTTTTTTAAGGACTTCAACAGCCGCTAATACTTGCCCTGCTGTTAAACCAAACTTACCTTTTTCACCACCGGTATTTTGCCATTTACCTTTGCCCACTGAATTTAAACGGATACGAATACCAATGGCAGGCTCAATGCCTAAATCTTCAATTTCTGCGAGTAAGGTTGTTAATTCGGAAAGTTTTTCAACCACGATTTTAACTTTGTGCCCCATTGCTTGGCCAATACACGCTAAACGTAAAAACTCGCTATCTTTATAGCCATTACAAACGATAGTTATTGGCTGTTTAGCTACACCTAAAATAGCCATTAACTCAGGTTTTGAGCCTGCCTCTAAACCGACTAAACCACTAGGGTGGGCTAATAACTTACTGACCACTGAGCGCTGTTGGTTTACTTTTATTGGGTATACACAAGTATATTGCCCATGATAGGTACGAGCATTACGTGCACTGCGAAAAGCACTGGTTAGAGTATCAACGCGGTTTTGTAAAATATCAGTAAAACGTACTAGTACAGGTAGCGTTAACCCTTGTTTTTTGAATTGCTCAGTCAACTCAGTTAATGAAATAGCGGCTTTAGTTTGATCGCCATCTGGGTAAGCGACTAACTCACCTTGGCTATTAATGTCAAAGTAACCATCGCTCCAATGTGCGACGTTATATGTAGAGCGTGCTGTGTCTAAACCCCAAGTCATGGCAAATTCTTCTCTAGTTAACAAGTTTCGCGGAATCGGTTATTTTAATACGTCATAACGCCCTAAGCTAACAAAAAATAACCTTTAAACCAAAGCTAAGATAAAATATTCGCTATACTGGTTAAAATTTCATTGAGCAAAACGCCAAGCACTGGCAAAATTGCCCCTTTTTCATACTCAACTCAAAAGTGTAACTAGCGACATGGCAAATTTAGAGCAAAGCAAATGGTTTACCGAAATCAGCGAACGTGACGGCAGTGCGTTCTCTCTACGCATCAATAAAAAGTTAGATGAGCAGCAATCACCTTTCCAAAAAGTCGAAATGTATGAAACTACCGACTTTGGTAACCTAATGATTATTGATGGTTGTACTATGGTAAGTAGTCGCGAGAACTTTTTTTACCATGAAATGATCAGCCACCCAGCATTGCTTGCTCACCCAAACCCGAAAAATGTAGTCATTATCGGCGGTGGTGATTGCGGCACCTTACGTGAAGTGCTCAAACACCCTAGCGTTGAATCTGTTACACAGATTGATATTGACGAAGTTGTGACACAAATGTCATTAAAATACTTCCCTGAATTATGTGAAGCGAACCAAGATCCACGTGCCACTGTCATGTTTGACGATGGTATCAAGTACATGCGTGAACTTGCTGCTGAGTCAATTGATGTGGTTATTGTTGATGGTACTGATCCGGTAGGCCCTGGTGAAGGCTTATTCAACCATGCTTTTTACACGAGCTGTTTAAACGCGCTTCGCCCTGGCGGTATTATGGTGCAACAAAGTGAATCACCCCTTATGCACATGCCATTATTAGTAGAAATGCGTGATGCAATGACAGATGTTGGCTTTAACGATTTGCAAACACTGCCATTCCCACAGCCAATTTACCCAAGTGGTTTATGGTCAGTGACGCTTGCTCGTAAAGATGAAGCATTTGCAGGATTTAGAGAAGATGCTGCTGCAGACATCGCACAAGGTACAGAATACTACAACAGTGGTATTCACCACGGCGCGCTAGCAACACCTAATTATATGAAACGCGCTTTTGAGAAAAAGTAAACGTTGTAGTAAAAATTGATATGTAAAAGGGTTCGTACGAACCCTTTTTATTGCCTGTATTTAAGATTAACTAAACCTTAAAACGTTGCACTAAACGACTCAGCTCATCGGTTAACTGGTTCATCCTTACAGCCACCTCTTCAGTAGAATGTGCAAGCTCACCACCTTGCACGGTTTGATCATTTAATGACGATAAATTATGGCTAATTTCTTCAGCAACGGCGGTTTGCTCATCGGTTGCTTGCGCTGTTTGCATCGCCATATCATTCACTTTTATCGATGATTGCTGCATAGCATTAAGCACATCATTAGTTTGCGCAAATGAAGCAACAGCTTCATCAGCAAAGCGCTTGCCACCATTAATTGCCGCTAATGATTGCTCTACACTATTAGCAAATTGCTCCACCATAATTTGTATATCATTAGTGCTTTCTTGAGTGCGAGTTGCCAAAGTGCGCACTTCATCAGCCACCACCGCAAAACCTCGACCTTGCTCACCGGCGCGCGCAGCTTCTATCGCCGCATTCAACGCCAGTAGATTAGTTTGTTCTGCAATTGCACGGATCACATCTAGCACTTTAGCTATATTCTCGGAGTTTTCCTGTAGCTCGGTTGATTTATTACTCGCGTGTTCCATATTATCAGATAACGCAACTATTTTATCACTGGAATTAGCCACCGCCGCTAACCCCTGCTTAGCAAATTGTTGTGAGTTATCTGCTTCTTTAGATGACTGCTGCGCAACATTGGCCACTTCACGACTAGCAACACTCATCTCATGCACAGCACTGACAATTGACTCGGATGCTTGGCTGAGTTTTTGGTTGACCTGATTATTTTGCTTGGCGAACTGATTAAGATCGATACCTAAGTGATTTAACTCTTTTGCTTGTTCTAAAATATCACGGATCAATTGCTGTAAATTATCCAAAAAACGATTAAAGGCTGTCGCTAACTCAGAAAATTCATCTTGGCTTTTGACGGCGATCCTGCCCGTTAAATCACCGTCACCGGAGGCAATATCATTGATCCGTGCAGTCACATAATGCATCTGTTTAGTTAACTGACGCGGAATGATATAACTGAACCAACCAGAAATGGCTAACAGTACTACCACCATAACCAATAAGAATCCTTTTGTAGTGCTAATTTTTTCAAGCAGCTTTTGTTTTTCATCTTTCGATGTCAGCTCCGCTTGCTCACCTGCCTTATCTAAAATGCCACGCAGTGCAGCAAACTCTCTATCAGCTTGAAGATTTTTTTGTCGGTTTTGTGGGTCATCAATATAGGCATTTGATGCCGATAGCCATTTATCAAATGCGTTGTTAAAGCCACTAAATTGTGCAGTAACTTGTGGATAGACAGATAAGTACTGCAAATACTGCTTAAATCGCTCAGCCACTTGTTGGGCGTTTTCTTGATGCTCTTGCAACTCTTCAGCATTGCCGATTTTATTCGTGACTAAATGCAACTCTGCAACTTTGGCTTGGTAGAGATCACGATCGCCATTAACAACCACTGAAATAGCATTAAGGAATCGCTCAGACTGTGTATCTAAAGCCACTTTTTGTAAATTAATCAAATGGCTGTAACCTGTGATCAATACAATTATTGCAATCCCAAGTAACATGATTGGAATGGAGCTTTTCACACGAATACTCTGTAATTTCATGTTTTACCTTTACAAAAAATGCTGTATCAATAGTTACTTAAAGATAGTTCAAATGAATAAAATTACCATTAATAGCGCCACTGCACATTTAAGCTCAGCTGCTGTTGCGATAATTTTCTGGCAATGCCCATCGCTTCACGGTTGTCAGCTTGACTATGCAAAGCTGACCCCTCGATCCCTAACTGCCATTGTGGTGAAAGCTGGTAGCGCCAAGTAGCTGTGATCCCTTCGCCATGACTGGCATTTGGGTCAAACGTCCAATCATCTTTGTCAGTAACTTCAAAGTAGTCATAGCGAATAGACAACCTATGCGCTGCCTTTTTGTGGCTTAATAGGATAAAGTGACTATAAAAGTCATTATCAACACCACGGCTCTCGCCCATCGCCGTGTTGCCAGACATAGCTTGTACTATCAGGCGAGTTTGAGCTGTAAATTTATACAACCATGCAACACTTGAAAACCGCGTATCCCACGCATATTGCCCTGTGCTGTAATTTAATGCCGCTGGATCGCCATTATTATCATAATAATAAAAACGAAACTGTGACTTTTTAAGATAGTCCCAATGAATGCCACCATAATAACCAAAGCGACCATCAACTTCTTCAAAAGGCAAAACCTGATTTGCTTGATGTTGCAGCTGAGGTGTATTAAGTGATGCAACGGGTGCAAATGCAACCGCTTCATTAAAGGTTGTTTGTCGGTCATGCATTGCAAATCCACGCCACGCTAAAAGCGTACCTGCGGGATCATTCCCTTTAAATGTTGCACCAACAAACGCAAAGCTATGTTTACTGTTAAAGCTGCGACCAGGGCGCTTGATAGTTGCTTCAACCCCCACAGTACGAACCTCCTCACCAATCCAAGAATTAATAGCAGAGTTGGTGTAATTATAAGGAGAGATCCAACCCATATCCGGGTTTTCCAGTGATAATAACGGGTAAAATCCCCCCGCTCTAACATGCCATTTATACTTGCTACTCGTTAGTGGCTGATATTGAAAATAGGCTTGGCTAAAACCTAACGAAGCTTGCGGATCTTGATGAGCATTAACAACCCCATGCGCCGACCAATTAGTACTTAAATCAACCCTAAAATCGATAAGACCCTGCGAAAGTACAATACCATCGTTGTCACTATCGTAACGGTAAAGTCCAACGCCACCTTCTTGCCAACTAAGTTGCGGGTCACCATTTACAGCAGTCAATTGCAGTAATCCCTTAACCTGTGCCAGTGCATTAAAGCTAAATGCTAGCCCTAGTAGGATAAAAGCTAAACTAACCTTATTCATAGTCATCAAATTCATCTACACCAATCGTAATGCGAGGAACAATAACCTGCTTTATTTGATAAACAACCGCTGCGCTACCAAGCGCGATAGTTTTACTTTCGGTTTGACTAATATCGCTAAATCCTTCATGCCATACATTAAGTTCATACTCACCGTGTTGTGGAGTCAGCGCTATTTGTCCTTGAGTATTTGTGATGCCATAAAATGGACTATCAACCACTACTATATAACCCAACATCCAATCATGAATATTACAACCTAGCTCAACAACTCCCGTTTGCTCAAAGCGGATCGGAGCTTGCGGTTGCTCACGGTAAAGCTTTAGTTCAAATGATTTAGCGTTTGAAAACGAATAAACATGATGCATGATTGAATCAGCATTGGGGAATTCAACCTGCGCATTTTGCGGTACCACTAAAACATGAGGAGTAAATTGCCGGTCTTTTTGCGTCATCGTAAAGAGTGAACTCACAGGCAGTGTTTGTAGGGTATGATCAGTTGCAGTTAGCCATACTACCGCATTTGCGAGCGGTTGCTGGTTTTGATCATGAATAGTGATGGTTGCAGCATAGCTTTTACAGCCCATAAAAATGAATAAAGCAGTAATAAATAGTTTGAACATCTGAATGTCTTATTATTTTATTTTTATTCATTATAGACCGATTCAATTGATACTTTGTTAATTTTATTACCAAGATTTAGTTTCAGCTTAGCTGACAATAAATTGAATACGTATGCAACCATCTCGTAATAAAAGCACTGGCGTTTTATGCTAAATGATTCAATTAGGTTACACCTCAAGGAACAGCTATGCGATTACCTTTGCTACTTCTATTAGGATTTTCAAGCGCTTGCTTTGCTAAAGACGCGACAATTCAATCTCCGAATGGAAATATAAAAATAACCATTTCAGATCAGCAAATAATGCCAAGCTATAAAATCAGCTTTAACGGCAAAGATATCATCGAAAACTCAGTGCTTGGTTTTGAATTTAAACAGCAAGCCGCCTTTGCTGAAGGGTTTAAAATCATCGACGTACAAAACACCCAACATGATAGCCAATGGCAACAACCTTGGGGAGAACGCGAAACCGTTATTGATCAGCATAATGAAGTGGCCGTTACTTTTAGCAAATCGGCCCCACACGCAGCTACTTACACCGTACGCTTTAGAGCATTTGATGATGGCGTAGGTTTTCGCTACGAAGTACCTAAACAAGTAGGTTTTGAAAACATAGAAATCACCAAAGAGCTTACTGAGTTTGCAATTGCCGGTGCTGATAAAACCACTGCATGGTGGATCCCGGCGCGTGGCTGGAATCGCTATGAATACGCATATAACACCACGCCATTACACGATGCCGCGTTGGTACACACACCATTTACTTTTAAAAATGCCGATGGAGTGCATGTCAGTATTCACGAAGCAGCGCTAGTTGATTACGCCAGTATGGTGTTAAATCAACGTCGCCCAGGTACTTTACAAGCCGATTTAACTCCTTGGTCTGATGGCATCGCTGTAAAAAAACACGGCGCGTTTAATACACCGTGGCGTACCATTCAAATTGGTGCAAAAGCCGTTGATTTGATCAACTCAGATATTATTTTAAACCTCAATGAACCCAATAAACTCGGTGATGTGTCATGGGTTAAACCAGGGAAGTATGTCGGTATTTGGTGGGGCATGCACATCAATGAAAATACTTGGGGGAGCGGTGAAAAACACGGCGCCACTACCAGCGAGACAAAGCGTTACATGGATTTTGCCGCTAAATACGGTTTTGATGGTGTGTTAGTGGAAGGCTGGAATATTGGCTGGGATGGCGACTGGTTCTTTAATGGCGATGTATTTAGCTTTACCAAACCTTACGATGATTTTGATATTGCTGAACTTACTCGTTACGGTAAACAAAAAGGTGTACAACTGATTGGCCACCACGAAACATCTGGTAACGTTACAAACTACCGCAAGCAAATGGAAGATGCCTACGCACTCTATGAAAAATCCAACGTTAGCCAAGTGAAGACAGGATACGTTGCTGATGGCGGTAATATCAAACGCATTGACGACAATGGTATTGTTCGAAAAGAATGGCATGACGGCCAATTTATGGTTAACGAGTACCTTCACAGTATCAAACTAGCCGCTAAACATAAGCTCAGCATTAATACCCATGAGCCAATTAAAGACACCGGCCTGCGCCGTACGTATCCAAATTGGATCGCTCGTGAAGGTGCTCGCGGCCAAGAATTTAATGCTTGGGGCACACCACCTAATCCACCTGAACATATTCCAATGCTTGCCTTCACTCGTATGCTGGCAGGGCCGATGGATTTTACTCCGGGTATTTTTGATATGAGTTTTAATGGTTTAGGCGCTGATACTAATCGCCCACAAACCACTTTAGCGAAGCAACTGGCTTTATATGTTGTAATGTATAGCCCAATTCAAATGGCCGCTGACTTACCGCGTAACTATTTGGCCAAGCCTGATGCCTTCCAGTTTATTCAAGACGTACCCACTGATTGGCAACAAAGTATCGCTATCGCAGGGGAAGTTGGCGACTACGTAGTATTTGCTCGTAAAGAGCGCAAACGCGATCACTATTCAGGTAACGATTGGTACTTAGGCGCAGTCACCGATGAGCAAGCCCGTAGCATAGAAGTTGAACTCGACTTTTTAGAGCAAGGTAAAAAGTTTGAAGCACACATTTACCGTGATGGTGACAAAGCCGAGTGGAAGAACAACCCTTACGATTTAAAAATCGAAAAACGCGTTGTTACAGCAACAGATAAGCTAACGCTGAAACTTGCCACCAGCGGCGGCACAGCAATTAGATTTAAAGCGCTTTAAAGGTAGCCATAAGTTTTAAGCCGTAAGCTTTAAGTTGCTTACGGCTAAAGGCTACTTAGGTAAATAAATTTGTGCACTTAAACCACCTTCTGGGCGGTTTACTAATTTTACCTTACCACCGTGCATATCAATTATGCGTTTGATAATTGCCAAACCTAAGCCGCTACCTTCACTGCCTCTGGCTGCATCACCTTGTTTAAAGGGTTCAAATACAGTTTCTAGTTCACTCTCAGGAATACCGGGGCCATGATCATTTACCATCACCACAGCGTATTTTTTATCACTGCTGATCGCCGTTTCAACTTCAATATCGCCATCCGAATAACGTATCGCATTTTCAATCATGTTGGTAACAACGCGTTTAATTGCCACCATACTTAAAGGGATATTACTAATACTAGGGTTTTCGCGAAAGGTGATAGTACGTTGATGTTTTTGCTCTGAGTGCACCACTTCTGAAACAATCGCATTAAGATCTTCAAGCGCGAGCTCTTCACGTTTGTGGTGGCGCAAATACTCAATAAATTGATCGATAATGGCATTCATATCTTCAATGTCGTAGATGATCCCTTCTCGCAGGTAGTCTTCTTCATCCGACATCATTTCGGTGGCTAAGCGAATGCGTGTCAGTGGCGTACGTAAATCATGAGACACACCCGCCATCAATAATCGACGGTCATTTTCAAGTGCAGCAATCCCTCGTGACATTTGATTAAATGCCCGTGTTACCTCAATCACTTCAGTTGAACCATGTTCTTCAAGTTTAGTGGAAAAGTCACCAACACCTACTTTAACAGCCGCTTGCTGCAATGCTTTTAATGGTCGATTTAAGTGACGAGCAAAAAGCCAGCCACCAAGCACACTTAAAAAACCGATACTGGATAAATAGAAGGTCAAAAATTCGAGGTTGTTTTCTTTAAAACCAGTCAGAGGAACTTTAACCCAGTAACCAGGGGCTTGCGGTGCTTCAACCCAATATACTAACGGATCGGTTTGACTGATGCGCACTCGGGCAGAGCCATTTAATTGCTCAGACATACTGCGTGATAGCATTGAATACTCACGGGTTTGGCCGAGCCCCTCGCTCATCGCTTGGCGCTGACTCATGACTTCGATACCCGTTATTTCAAAAAACTTATTCGATACTTCATCGCTGATCTCAACGCCATCTTCCCAATCTATAAACACGGTTTTGATCTGCTTGGCTAAAATCAGATTAACTTGTTCAATGGTCGGTTTAACTACGTATAGACTCACAGTGATGTAAGATACTACTTGGTTGATCAACAATAATGCTGCTACCAAAAACACTGTTTGTCCAAATGCACTCTTGGGAAACATACTCATAGCAGGTTATTTTTCACCATCAGGTACAAATACGTAACCTAAGCCCCACACAGTTTGAATATAACGCGGATTAGCGGCATCGACTTCAATCATCCGACGCAAACGCGATACTTGTACATCGATACTACGCTCTAGTGCGCTGTAATCACGGCCACGAGCTAAATTCATTAACTTATCACGGCTTAGCGGCTCTCGTGGGTGAGTCACCAACGCTTTTAATACCGCAAACTCGCCACTGGTTAACGACATGGTCTTGTCACCTTGGCTCATTTCTCGCGTGGCTAAATTAAGTGAGAATTCCCCGAACGTAATTTCATTTTCTTCTGCAGCAGGCGCCCCAGGTACTTCTTTTGCGCGACGGCGCAAAATGGCTTTAATACGAGCTAATAATTCGCGTGGATTAAATGGCTTTGGAATGTAGTCATCTGCGCCAAGTTCTAAACCAATAATTCGGTCAACTTCATCACCTTTAGCGGTCAGCATTACAATGGGGATTTCATTTTCTTTTTGACGTAAGCGCTGGCAAATAGATAAGCCATCTTCGCCCGGAAGCATTAAATCGAGCACCATTAAGTGAAAGTTTTCACGTTCTAGTAAGCGATCCATTTGTTCTGAGTTGCCCGCTGTACGTACAATAAATCCTTGTTCTACCAAGTAGCGCTCTAACAAGCCGCGTAAGCGCATATCATCATCAACGACTAATACTTTTGTAGTTTCATGTCCCATTAATTTCATTCTTATTGTTTTTACTGTTACTGATTAATATAAATGAAAAACTTGATAATAAAAAACTAATTAGCTCACTAGATTGTTACTGAACATTTCAAGGCACAATAAATATAAAGGATCGTAAAAATCAGCTCGACAAGGCAACGAGATTTTTATACCTTGCGTACGTGTTTCCCAAAGTAAAATTGCAACGTGAAAACCAATTTAATTACCCGAGAGGGCTATTTACAACTACAACAAGAACATGATCACTTATGGAATGTTAAGCGTCCTGAAGTCACTAAAATAGTGAGCTGGGCAGCAAGTTTGGGGGATCGCTCTGAAAATGCAGACTATCAATACAATAAGCGTTTACTACGACAAATAGACCGCCGTGTTCGGTATTTGCGTAAACGTATGCCAGATCTAAAAATAATTGATTACTCACCACAACAAGCTGGTAAAGTGTTTTTTGGTGCTTGGGTGGAAATTGAAAATGAGCAAGGTGAAGTGCTTAAATTTAGAATTGTCGGCCCTGATGAGATTTATGACCGCAAAGATTATATTTCCATTGATTCTCCAATGGCACGTGCACTATTAAACAAGCAAGTTGATGATGAATTTTATGTCACAACCCCACAAGGAAAGAAAGAGTGGTACGTTAACAGTATTTACTACCCAGGCTCTTAAAACGTGTAAGACAGAGCAAGCAACGCATTCGATTTATTATTCAGATAAGATTAATTATTGGTTGTCTAAAGTGAATTTGTAGACTATAACTAAAGATACTCAAGTCAAGCATTTCGCACTTGAGTTCAGAATTGGAAGGTCGTTGTCATGTCAAACGCAATACATCGCATAATTAGTAATGCCATGTTATTCACACTTTTAGTAAGTGTGAGTTTGACTTCATTTGCGCATGACGTTACCAATTCTAAAGAATTAGCTTCTCCAACCCCACACTACTTTGTTTGTGACACAGCAGAGCAAACTACCCCTGACGTTGACCTAGATACACACGTTGACAGACTCTCTATCAGGGTGCTTCAACCACTCCCTGAAAATACTTTATCACTTTATGTGAGCACTACTTTAACACAACCTTTTAGCCAAGCTTACCAGCGTGGTCCACCAAGTTATTTGATTTAATTTACTGCTTAAAACTTTATTAAATTTAATAACATAATTGGTGATTATTATGACTAACTTTAAAGAGCTTCGTACTCAAAATATTTCTGAAGGCGTTTTATCTCACACTTACCGTGAAACTCAGCCGTTAATTGATTTAACTTCTCCGGCTTTAACTATGGTTAATAATTTCACTCAAAAAGATCCGCTTCGCGCGCATTATGAAACCACCATTGTTGATGCACTAAAACAAATAACCAGTCAACATACCGGTTTTATTTTAGTAATTGATGACCAAGAGAAATTACTAGGGATCGCATCTAGTGCTGATCTACAAAGCTCAAAAGTAATGATTTTAGCACAGCGTTTGAATATTTCTCGTGCTGAAATCAGCTTGCGTCACGTGATGACGCCACTTAGCCACTTAACAGGTGTCAGTATGCAAAGCTTAAGCTATGCATGTGTTGGTGATGCATTACAAACAATGGAGCAAGCCGGTGTTATGTTTTTATTAGTTACTAGTGTACATAATGAAATTTGTGGCTTGATCTCTGCTCGTGAGATTGCAAAAACATTGCAAATCCCTGTTCATATTAGCCCTATCGCCCACTCTTTTAGTGAAGTAATGGAGCATATTGAGCACCCACATTAATTTTTAACTATTCACGTATTTCGTAAGTAGTCATTATCTTTACAGCAAAGGCCTTAAAGCATACTTTAAGGCCTTTTTATTGTGCGTTGCTGTGATATTATTCAGGCAATTCATTACGCCAAAACTCTCGTTCTGGTCTTCAAATTGTTTAATAAGGTTTTTGCATGAGCAATATCTCTGCACGTTTAGCCACTGAGCTGAACGCCCAAGAGCAACAAATTATAGCTGCTACAAAATTACTCGATGAAGGTTCAACCGTGCCTTTTATCGCTCGCTACCGCAAAGAAGTAACGGGCGGATTAGACGATACTCAATTACGTTTACTCGAACAGCGTTTATCATATTTACGTGAACTAGAAGAACGTAGAGCTTTTATTTTAGCAACCATTGAATCTCAAGATAAGCTCACGGCAAGCTTAGCTGCTGATATCAACAATGCAGACAGCAAAACTGAGTTAGAAGATCTATATTTACCTTATAAGGCAAAACGTCGTACTAAAGGGCAGATAGCAATTGAAGCTGGAATTGAACCGCTGGCTGATGCGCTTTTCAACGATGCAACATTAGACCCTGCGCAACAAGCAGCGCGCTACTTAAACCCAGAAGCAGGTTTTGCTGACGAAAAAGCGGTACTTGATGGTGCTAAATTCATTTTGATGGAACGTTTTGCTGAAGATGCAAAATTACTCGCTAAATTTCGTAGTCACATAAGTCAACATGGTCAAATAGAAGCAAGCCTTATTGCAGGTCAAGAACAAGCAGGCACTAAATATCGTGATTACTTTCAGCATCAAGAAGCGCTTAAGAAAATCCCTTCACATCGAGCGCTTGCGATGCTTCGTGCTCGTAATGAAGGTATTTTACAGCTAAGTATTAACCCTGAGCCAAGTTCAGAAAACCCCGCTCAGCTATGTGCAGTAATGATTGCTGATCACTATCGCCTTGATATTAATAACCAAGCAGCTAGCCCATGGTTACTCACCGTTGTGCAATGGGCCTGGAAAATTAAACTAAGCCTACATCTAGAAAACGAGTTTTTAGCATCTATGCGCGAAAAAGCCGAAACCGGTGCAATTGATGTATTTGCGAAAAATTTAAAAGACTTATTAATGGCAGCACCTGCTGGCGCACGCACTACACTTGGCCTTGATCCTGGCCTACGTACAGGCTGTAAAATCGCAGTCGTCGATAGCACTGGTAAATTATTGGCGACACAAACAATATTCCCACATGCGCCACAAAATCATTGGGATAAATCAATACGTACGCTAGAACAATTATGTCGCCAGCACAAAGTTGAGCTGATTGCTATTGGTAACGGCACGGCCTCTCGTGAGTCAGACAAACTCGTTGCTGAACTCATCAAAGCGAATAGCGAGCTTAAACTAAATAAGATTATGGTCAGCGAAGCTGGGGCGTCTGTATACTCGGCGTCAGAATTTGCAGCCAATGAATTCCCCGATTTAGATGTATCGTTACGTGGCGCTGTGTCTATTGCACGTCGCTTGCAAGACCCACTCGCAGAGCTTGTTAAAGTAGAGCCAAAATCAATTGGCGTAGGCCAATATCAACATGACGTATCGCAAAGTCAGCTAGGTCAAACGCTCACATCGGTTGTTGAAGATTGTGTTAACTTAGTCGGTGTAGATTTAAACATGGCCTCAGTGCCATTACTTGCTCGCGTATCCGGTTTGAACAAAACTTTAGCGCAAAACATTGTTAATTATCGCGATGCTAACGGTTCATTCGCTAAACGCTCAGAGCTTAAGAAAGTAGAACGTTTAGGGCCAAAAGCATTTGAGCAAGCCGCGGGCTTCTTAAAAATCAGCAATGGCAGCGATCCACTTGATAAGTCATCGGTTCACCCTGAAGCTTATCCTGTTGTTAAACGTATCTGTGAGAAAAATAACCTTGATGTTACTCAACTTATAGGTAATTCTGAGCTCCTTAATAAGTTAGTCGCTAACGACTACACTGATGAGAAATTTGGCTTACCGACTGTCACCGATATCATCAGTGAGCTTGATAAGCCCGGCCGCGATCCTCGTCCTGATTTTAAAACCGCCGAATTTAAAGCCGGCGTAGAAACCATCAACGACTTAAAACCAGGCATGATTTTAGAAGGGGTAGTGTCTAACGTTGCTAACTTTGGTGCGTTCGTTGATGTGGGTGTACACCAAGATGGCCTAGTGCATATTTCAGCAATTACTAATAAGTTTATTTCTGATCCGCGCGAAGTGGTTAAAGCTGGCGATATTGTGAAAGTTAAAGTGGTGGAAGTAGATGCCGCTCGTAAACGTATTAGTTTTACCATGCGTTTAGATGATGATATTGATACCAGCAATAAATCAACGCCATCAGTTAACCAAAAGTCGCAAAATAATCGTGGTAATGCTCAGCAACCTCGCGCCGCTAAACCAAAACGCGATACCGGTAATGCGATGATGGGCAATGCCTTTGCAGACGCCTTCGCCAATGCCAAAGTGAAAAAATAGCTCGTAAACAAAAACGCCACAAACTTAGTTTGTGGCGTTGTTGTTCATAACTAAAAACTAGAAGTAATAACGTAAAGTCGCTGCGATATCTGCATATTCATCAACATAACGGTATGAAGCACCCAAAGTTGCTTTTTCAGTTAAGGTGTAATTAACACCCGCTTTTAACACTAGATTATTATCACTTTCTTCATCATGTAAACGCTCATAGCCAACCCCTGCATTTACTTCAAATTTGTCCGTTAATAAATGTCTAATTTGTATATTGGCTGAAAGAATATCTGCACTATCTGAATCTGAATAACCTTCTTCAGAAGATGAAAACACTTGACCATTAAATCTTTCTTCAACGGTGAAATCAAAATCGGTACTATATTTAAGTTTACCTAAATTAATACTGTAATCTATATTAGTAACTGCCGATAAGCGTTGAATATAACCTGCGCCGAGTTCGATCCGAGTAAATTCAGCGTCGAGTGTCCCTTGTGTATTAAGGGTTGATGTTCCTACATATTCACCATTTTGATAAATATCACGATAATCCTCAGAGACACTATTTGACATCTCATCTGATGTACTCGCATACATACCGGTCAAGTACCAATTATCACTAAGCTGTTTACTGATCTTAACGGCATAACCGTCAAAACTGAGATCATCTAAATCATCTACGTCCATTTTTGCATAGCCAACTTCGACATAGTCGTAACTTAAGCCTGATGTTTGGTTTGCCGCAGCGGTGATTGAAAAAAGCGATAAAGCTCCTGCGATTACTGCATATTTCATTTAATTGTCTTCCATAGTAAAAATCGCAGCAAAAGTAACAGCTTCTTTTTGTTTCTACAACAGAAAAAGCCGCGAATTCACACTCGCGGCTTTTTATCTGATATATGATCAGCTTTCACTGACCGAGCTATTCAATAATCATTATTTACGACGACGCACATTAAGCAGTGGTAGTAGTAACAACATCAAATAACCAAACGAACCACTGTCTTCTTCATCCTCGACTTCAGGATAAATACAGCTACCATCATCGCTATTAGCGTCAGGATCAAAGTTAGTCGCTTCTGGATACGTACAACCCAGTTCAATACCATCAGAAATAACCGATAAGGTGAACTCTGTAGTCAACGATTTTGCACCGCTGGTTAATGTCACCATTACTGGAATATTACCGAAGAAATGGGCGGTAGGCTCAATACTAAATGACATACCATCGACAACTACTGCTGCATTTTGCGCCGTAACAGACAGAGTAAACTCTTCGTCAGTCTCACGCGATAATGCAACGTTAATGTCTTCTAGCTTGCCATTTTCGATCACTGTCATATCTGCAAGTTCCACAATCGCAAGATCGCTTGGCGTTACTGTAACCATAAACTCAGTGGTTAACACGTTCTCAGTACCAGTAAGCGTCACAACAACGGGTATTTCACCATAGAAACCAGCATCTGGTTTAAGGCTAAACTCCATACCATTTATTGTCGTTGTTGCATTATCGGCCGCTACAGAAAGAGTAAACTCTTCATCGGTTTCACGCGATAGTGCAACTGTGATTGCTTCAAGTACGCCATCTTCCATAACTGTTTTGTCAGCAATCTCAACAATTGTTGCAGGCGCATCGATACCATCTGAAACAACCGTTAGCATAAACTCAGTGCTTACTTTATCAGTTGGGTCAGCTTTATCTTGCACGGTTACAGTGACATACGTTTCACCAAAGAAATGTGGATCAGGGATCAGGTTAAATGACATGCCATTTACTTCTGCTGAAATACCTTCACCTGTGATTACAAGCTCATTAGGTGATTGATCAGCATCCAGTACCATCACTTCAATACCGTCAATACGACCATTTTCAGCCACTGTCATATCGTCAAGTGCTGATACTTTCAGGTTGCTTTGTACAGCAATCGAATGAGTCATTGTTTTAGCTGTTGCAGAACCAAGTTGGTAATTTAAAGTAATATCTTGCTGTGTACCTTTAGCATCAGGTTTAACTGCCGCTTTAAAGCTGAACTCAATTTCACTTTGCTCAGGACCCACATAGTCAAAACATAACACTAAATCATCTTCTAACACGTTATCTAGCGTGTTATAACCAACCATAGTGTACAAACCACCTTCTTTAAAACCTGCTGTTCGTGAGAAGTTGGAATCACCGCCTTCAACAAAAATAGCACCTTCGGCTAAGTTATCACCTAGGTTGTTATAAGCATAAATGATTTCAAACTTGTTCTTATGATCATCATAACCACTGCGTAAAATAGCTTGGAAATCGTAGCTGTCACCAGTTTCTTTGTCTTTCACATTGTCATATTCGAGAAATAACAAGTCACCTAAGTCAGGACGTTCATCAGCGTATTGTGTTGCAATAGTTAAACCATGAGGGTCTTCCCAATGACGTAAGTAATCCATTTCAAATGATCCACGCCAAAATGGTGCCAGTGCTTCAGTTAAAAACCCTGGTCCACGGTGTTGGCTCATGACCCATGAAAATGGTGTAGTTTGAATGGCACCAACTGCATGCATACGCATTGAGTTAATGCTCGGCTGATTATACACTTTGAAGTCTGCGCCTTCTTTATAGAAAAGCCAATCAATAGGCACATCTTCATAGTCACCTGCATCACCAACCATCCATTCAGCATTTGGCTGCATGCCGTACTCACTGAATAAATCAATATAACCACCGGTTGATTGTTCATCAATTTGTGGGGTACGACACATTTGATCGGTCAAGCTAGAGCTCAACTTGTATTCACGTTGAACATTGCGTGTACTTAATTGTGAGCCGTTTAACGTGATGGTATTTCCTTCTACCTTTAGTAGCTCAGCAACTTGCTCGTTGTTACTTTGCAACGTTTGCTCTGCGAGTCTTAATCCTTCTGGCACTTGTAATGTCATTTGATAATCACGCGTGTCAGTTTCAAAGTTTGCTTTAAGTTTTACATTAACGTCAACCACATCCATTGCGCGGGCTTTATCTTTGTCCACATCCATTGTTAACACGTTAGCATCGCGATGAATATTTAGTGCAGTAAAGCCTAATGAACCTTCACCACCTGGCATATCGCCTAAGTCAAAACCACCATAGTAGGTTTCTCCTACCTCTGACTCTGGCATCATCCAATTAACTTTTAATGCGTAGTTGCCATTGCCGTCATGTGAAGCTGGGCCCTCAACCGTAAGGTTACCCTTGTCTTCATCGGTCACGATTGCGTAGTGGGTCGTCACTTCATAATCACTGCTAGGAGCATTGATCATTGCAGTAGCTATCCAATATTTACCTGGTGCAGGGTCAACAATATTACAGTAGTTAAGCTCTGCCATACTTGATGAGTAACACACCATTTCTTCATACAAGGCATCTTTTAGCGCACCTGCATACTCATTTATTTCTTCATCTGAGATCATAAATGAGCCATTTTCATTAGCATCAAAACCCACCATGACATGACCGAAGAATTTTTGATAGCGTGGATCAACAACAACTTCATCATCAAGCATATGTGTTTGTTCATTTTTAACGACCAAACGTTTTGTGCCTTCAGGGACATCTATTGATTGAATATGCCAGCCTTTTTCTACATTTTCTTTAGTAACAAAAGGTCCAACTTCTTCGATAATTGCCGTTTCGCGAGTTGGTGCTACTAAACCATAGTAACGTGGTGTAAGCTGACTATAGCTATCAGTATTTACAAGTAATGTTTCAGATCCTGATTCACGTGCAACCTCCATATCCACGCTTAACGGTAACTCATCCAAATGATTGCGTGCAGCTATTGGTAAATGTGCATTCGGTGCATCACCCTCTTGGTCGATAAAGGTAACTTCACCGTTAAACCATACATCTTGGTTTTGTATCATATCCCAAGGAGCGGCTTCATCAGTAGGGTCTAACTTGTGCTCCACTACGTTAGGTAAGTTCATAGTTACGTGAATATCTTGGCTTTCACCAGCCTTCAATGTGAATGCTTTGGGTTGAACATCAATACTCAAACCAATTTCATCTGAACGTCCTTCTGCAGACCATGCACGGCCATCAACCTTCCAAGTACCATCTTGCGTGGCCGTCACCGTACGCACCCATGAACAGCTTAGCTCACATTCCATATTGACCATTGAAGGGACATTTAACCATTCAGCCAAGCCACCATTATTAGGATTAGCATCAATGTAATTATCAATGCTTTCATCCATTATTAGGCCTGCCTGTGCCGCACTAGCTACATCTATCGCACCAGCTCCGCCCATAAAAGTATAGTAGGGTGCACGAATACCTGTTGCCAAAGCAATTGTGACAGGCTTTGCTGTCATCATTAATGCGGATTGCAATTGAGCTGGAGTCCACTCTGGATGAATTGAGGCTAATAGTGTCATGGCGCCTGCAACATGCGGCGTTGCCATTGAAGTACCGCTCATCATTGTCCAGTCTGATGCTGACGGATAGTTAGTAAACGGCTGTTCATCTGCATTTGCGGCATAAATATCCACACCTGGCGCTGCAACATCCGGCACTAAGTTATTTATATAGCGACTAGGGCCCATTGAACTAAATGGCACTAGTTGATTACCTAACTCTGCATCCGTGGTGTAAATGTTTTCACCGGCAGTTATGGTTGCAATTGCTTGTTCTTCATTGTCATTAACCCAGTTACGTAATTTCCATCTTGAAGAACGCGTGATTTGAATACCTGGGATCACATATTGATCAGCGACTAAGTCATCTGCATTGTAATCAACGTTTTGCAAAATAAAGCCACCAGCGCCACCCGCAGCAACATTCTTGGCCTTATCTGTACGAGGTGCATCGCCACGTAAACACACCACAATTTGATCGCTGGTAAAAGTACCCTCAGCAAATGGGGCATTACACATTTGTGCATCAAATTCATCGGTTTCATCAGGATCAGCATAATTTTCAGCTAAAACAACTTGTCCTGTAATGCTGCCAGTATAGCTTTTACCGACAATTTCTTCTGCGGGGACACCTGTACCTTGGAAGTCAGTTAACACTTTTTCGCCAAGCGATAGCACACGATCATGGTATGCAGCCCCTACAGTGGTTACCCAAGGAGAGGTGTGGTCTGCAGTGTAGTACGTAGGCCCTGAGTTACCTGCTGCAGCCGCAACATGTATACCTGCTTTACGTGCATTTAAAAACGCAAGCTCTATAGGATCATCCCACGGAAAGCTTTCTCCACCACCTATCGAAAAATTGATTACATCCACACCATCAGCAATGGCATCTTCAAATGCCGATAGAATTGCTGATTCTGGGCAACCAACATAAGGATCGTCTGCATTACCTGGATAACATACCTGATAAGCAACAATGTGCGCACGTGGGGCTACACCCGATGTTTTTGGAAAGTTAAATGGCAAGTCCACACCATCACTCACTTTTTCTCCGGTAATTTGTTGTAACGGCGTATTCTCTAAATAATTACCCGCGGCTGTTGAAGCAGTATGAGAGCCATGTCCATTATAATCTTCACCGTTTTCTGGGCGACGATCATCACGAGCAAAAATATAATCTGAATTTGCTTTCGTGATCTCTTCATACGAGCGCACACCAATTAATTTATCGTTACAGAGGGTGGCATCTTCAACACAATCACCTAGAAAATTACCAGCACCAAGCGGGTTCATTTGTTCATATTGTGAATCACTAGCGAACGCAATATGGTCGGTATTGATACCAGTATCAATAATACCTACCACCATTCCTTCACCTTGTGAGCCAACGCCTTGAGGAGTAACCTCACCAGACCAGACCTTATCAGCCCCAATAAACTCAGGACCACGATCGGTCTGTAGCTCTAATATTCTGTTAGGGGTGATTTTTTTTACACCCGCTTGTTTGGCAAGCAGTAATGCATCAGCTTGAGTCATTCGCACTACTGCCGCATTATTTGCAACAGTAAACTGTTTACTTATCTTAATACTCGCACCACTAGACTGAGCAGAAGCAACCACCGCTTGTTGACGGTTTTGTAAGTAATGTTGGTAACGCTTCACCTCTGCGGCCTGCATATTAAGCACAGAGCGGCCTACAAATGTGCGTGTTGTATTTTGTGCAGTGGCAGTATATCCATGTACCCCACCCTCGTAGCTTGCAATGGGGCGATCCTCAAACTGGACAATATAAGTTTGCTCACCTTGACTCGCTTTTGCCGATGTAAATACAGCTTGCGGCTGAGCATTTTTATATTGCTTATTCAAAAGCCCAATATCGGCACTCAAATTAGCCGCTTCTGGGCCGTCGTACTGATTTTTTTGCGCTTTTAAATTTTGTAAATCAGCAACTGAAATAGTAGGTTCGTGTAAACTTGTATTTGGCACTTTTTTAAAGCTTGGCTCTGCTGCCGCATAACCAGTGGCTCCCACATAAATTGCAGTCAAAATTGCGAGAGAGCTTTTCTTTAAGTGCATTTTCTTATTATTGCACGGTTGCATATTCATCCTATTAAATTCGTTTGTTAGGCAGATATCCTGCTTTGAATTATTCCTGTTAATGCTAAATACATTTAGCAAGGATCAGATATACAGAGGGTTGTTTTAACGGTCAATTTTACAAAGCACCGAAAAACACACAAAATTAACAAATCAACAACAACAAAGTCACACCCAGCGCAACTTTCGTGCAAATAGATAACAAATGTATCTTTTTGTATCGCTATAACCTAATTATTTAAAAAAATAATTTAGTATTGAAAAGAGTTATATAAAGAAGGATTCGCAGATTAAGCTTGCTCGCAAACCCTTTTAAAATAACTAAAACTTAATGTTGCGGATACTATTGAGAAACACTGGAGGTTACTGGTTTATTTTAATTTAAGATTCAAAGGCAGGTATTACAAGAAAGTTTATATAGTCGCAGAAAAGCCTGATTGTCCATAAGGTGAGATCGCCGCTTGATAAAACTGTGCAATGCGTACCGCACGCTGATCAACCTCACTATCACGTTTAGTGATTTCTGATGTCGTAGACTCTACGGGCTCATCTTTTGCCAATGCGTCTTCGGTCTTGAGTGACGCAGCTTGAGTATTATTTTCCCCTTCTGTATTTGTTAACTCAGCCTGCGCTGCAGCAAGCTTTTGCGTTGCATCAGCAGCAATTGCGCGATCAGCGCCAGAAGGTTCTGCTGGTGCGAGTGCCGCGGCACGAACCGTTTGCATTTTTTCTATCGTGGCTTGTGGATCACCTTCGATTTCAGCAACATCTATTTGCACTTCACCACCAACAGCGTAATTAGTACCATCGGGGCCACGCTGATATTCATAGCTAGGAGAGCCGGCGTATTGACCCCCAACAGAGGCATGCGCTTGTTCATGAATCCGCACTTCTGTATCACGCGCTTTAAGCTCTTTTATTTGCTCAGCATCTTGCTGTTCTTGTTGTGCTGTTTGCTCTTGTTGTTGCGCTTCTTTTTTAGCGTCTTGCTGCTCTTCACTTTGCTCAGGATCTTGCTGTGCATCACTTTGCTGACGCTCTTGAATTGCCTTTTCGTCAGCAAGTTTCCCCTTAGCATCATATGTGGTGCTTTCGTTAGTGCCAGGCTGCTTTGCTTTTTCATTATCGCCAAGGGCTTTATTTTCAGCATTACTTGGTTTTGTAGCGGCTGGAGGCGGAATAACTTCACGCAGCTGATTGTCACGCCGAGCTGTTTCTGTATAAACATTTGCGGTGTTTATATTAATACTTGGAAATGGCGTGACAATATTCATAGCTAGTTAAACTCGCACATCAATTAAAGTACCAAGTACTTCATCTGCGGTTTGAATTGATTGCGTATTGGCTTTGGCATTAAACTCCTCAACTTTTAAGTTTACCAAAGCCTCGTCTATACGGGCAGGCTGCGATACCGGCGCAGTTACGGCCTCTTCTGGGCGAGCGGCTTGTAGTTGACGCTGCTGAGCCAGCTGAGCATCATCTTGTTGTTCAATGCTGGCGCGATTTATTTCTGCGCTGGCTTTTTCAATACCCTGACTGGCACGATTAAAGCCTTCAACACCGTTATTAAATATAGATCCTATTGGCATGCTACACTTCCACCAATTGTAGATTGATTAATTATCGCTCATAAAACAGCCAAAATAAAGCTTTTCCTACGGAGTTTTTCGAGCCTTTCTAGAGTTACTTTTTAAAGCATTGATTTGATGGCGGATAAAAATTCTCTTTTATGAGAGATAAAAGGTGCGTGGGATGCTTTATCTATTACTTCGTACTCAAAGTCACTGTTTAATGCCTGCATTTTAGCTACAGCGCGGTATGGAACCAACGCATCTAAGCGACCAAACACAGCGCGAATTGGCACGGGACAATTAGCAAAAGCCTCACGTAAATCATCACGCTGCAAAATATCTAAACCACCACTTAAGGCACTTCCTTGCGGGGCTGGGTATTCATTTAACAGCTTTTTCAGTTGTTTTATATCATCACGAGCACTGTCACTCCCCATAGCTTGGATCGCCAAAAACCGTTCTATGGTTTTTTCACGATGCGTGACTAACTGCTCTTTAAAAGCAGCTAATACATTACTTTTAATACCAGGCCAATCATCACTCTCTGCAAAAAATGGGGTTGACGCAATTAAGAGTACTTTGGCTACTTTTTCAGGCCAATGTTTCGCAATATACATTGCAAATAAGCCCCCCAGTGACCAACCCATTAGCGTCGAATTGGCCTGCAACTGCTCACTTAATTGCTTTGCGGCATCATGTAAATTGTAAGGGAGCGGACATTGGTGGTTATTCCCATATCCAGGTAAATCTAAACACCGTACAGTCCCGCTGTGTAAAAACTCTAACTCAGGTAAAATCACTTGCCACACACCTTGGTTCATTCCCCAACCATGTAATAGCACTAACTCATTTTGCATTTTAGCAAACCCTCATCCAAACTTAGGGCCCATAATAGCGTTTAAAGGAATGAATGCAATGACTGCTTGTAAGCAATATATTCGACAGTTAGGTGATTGGTTTTTCCCTTCCTTTTGCGTGCAATGCCAGCACGTTGTTAACAGTAATTCTAGCCTATGTGAGCAATGCTTAGCAGACTTGCCACTACTCGATTTACGTAAACATCCGAATTTATTGTATCGCCCTGATATAGTCGAGCTGTTCCCAGATTGCCAGTTCGATCATCTATTTGCTTGTGCTTGGTATCGTTCTCCATTTGATAGCTGGCTTACACAACTAAAATTCAGTAATCAAATCCATTATAAAAAAGCATTATCGTTAATTATTAGCCTACAATTAGCCATTAGTAAGCAGCATTGTGAGGTGTGGCCTGAGCTTTTTATTATTTTACCTTTGCATCAGCAACGCTTTTTAAAGCGAGGTTTTAACCAAGTTGCACAATGTTGGCTGCCATGTTTAGTTGATGAAAACATTGATAGCCATAGTTTACAGCGCACGAAAAAAACACAAGCACAGTCATCTCTCAGTAAGACCAAGCGGATTAAAAACTTACAGGGGGCATTTATGTGCAATACCGATATGACAGGAAAAACCGTGGCTATTGTTGATGATGTGATGACGACAGGAGCCACACTTAATGCCGCTACTGTCGCACTTAAAAATGCTGGAGCTAAGCAAGTTTGGGCTTTTGTAACCTGCTTAACACCATTAGGATCTAGTACTTAATCAGCATTCGCTCTAAATGTATGACCAAAGAACAATGCATTGCTCAATAATCGGCTAGTACCATACCAATACCCTCTAAATACGGGATTATCTGTCATACCTATTACATTGCCGCGCCCATAAGAGTGAGCGACCAAACCTGCTGCACCAGCAACTTGCTCTACATTTACGTCATCGGTGAAACCAGCAAGTAACGGATTCTGTGTGTACTGCAATACATTTACAAACGGTGCAGATGACATTTCCAATAACCAGGTACTATTTTTAAATACTGGTAAAGTGTCACGCTGTAATGAAAAAGTGAGTGGGTGAGTTAAATCAACTTTCGTATTAAAGATTGCCCCAGCGATACGCTGGCGCCCTGCTAGGTGATCTTTATCGCCATAATGCAAGCCATCCGTTTTGAAGGCGCTGGCAACATCCCGGCGTGATAAATAAGAGGTTTTTAAAAGTTGTTGATCGACTAAGAACTTCGCTCCGCCTTTATGTCCCCAGATAACGCCACCTTTACGCACCCAAGTTTTAAGTGCCACTTTGTCAGCATCTGACAACTGATTATAGTTACCATGCGCCAAAACAATATGGCTGTAGTCACTAAGCTCTAAATTACCCAAGCGCTCCATTTCAACTATGGTAGGCGCTACACCTACAAAGCGGTCTAAGTAATACCATACTTCACCGACTTCATATTGGCTCGTTCCTTGTCCGCCGACCAATAACACTTTAGGTGCTTTAACTACCGCAAGTGTTCGTGATCCTAAATCGGCTCCTTGTGATGTCAAGCCTGAAGTAATTGGCGTAATAGCAATACCAAACTCAGTTTGAGCACTGTTTAATAACGACACCCATTGTGGATTTGTTTGGATCCCTGCAGGAACAATAATACTGCCCGCAGCAAACTCTTCTGTGCTTGTAAGCGACTTAGCCGATAATGGACTTAATGCAACACGTGCTTGTACACCTTGCTGCAATAACTTATTAAGCATTTTTGGGGCTAAGTAATTATCCCACTTAAAGCCAAACGCATACTGCGCATTCAAGACTGGCAATTGTGGTTGTTGTGGCTGCTGCCATGCATCATTGCTAACATCCAAGCCCCAACCACTTTTTATCGCCGCAAACTCTAAGTTAAAAGCATGAGCCAAGGTCCAACCTGAAACGTCATAAAATGTATTATCAACAAAGCGTTTTTGTTCACTGAAAATAGCTTTTACTAAACGAAATTGTGGCTGTGCAAGTGGGACAAAATAGCTTGATGCTGAAAAACTCTTACCATCTGCTTTTACTGCTTTATTAAGTGGGTATGCCTGAATTTGATGCTGTTTTAGTAAGTCTAAAAACAACGCCATGCGCGCAGTATCAGCACCACCTTGAACTACGTACCCTTTATAATCTTCATCATTGGCAAGCTCGATAGCATGATTATAAAAACTGGCTTGATAATCAAGTAATGCCTGACGGTTATCTATCGCGGCCTGAAATGTAGATAGACTGGTAAGCAGCTGATTCTTAATTGTGAAAGGGAAAGTTAAAGTACCGTTTTGTGTTTCCTGTACATGACCCCGCGAGCTAGCTTGTTCAAATAAAATGCCCACACCACCATTTACATCTGGGTAGGTAGAGCCTTTGCCATAGTAAAAATCATCAAAGCTTTCTTCAGTAAAATATAACGCATTATGTTCATCTAATGTTTTTGCATGGTAGTTACCGATCGCTTTAGTGAGGCTCACATTTTCATCCGGCGTAATTGGGTGTTTGCGCGATGGGATGCCTGGCTGAAAGAAAAAAGTGCTGTTTGGCCCCATTTCATGAAAATCAGTTAAAATATTAGGCTTCCAATGATGAAATTTGGCAATCCGTGCCCGTGATTCTGGATGCTGTAATAATAACCAATCGCGATTTAAATCAAACCAATAATGGTTAGTACGACTACTTGGCCAGCTTTCAATATGCTCTCGCGTTTGTGGATCAGACGATAAGTTCATGCCTCGGTTACTATTCGCCCAATTCGCAAAGCGTGCTAAACCATCGGGGTTTAATGAAGGATCGAGTAAAATAACCGTATTATTTAATAATGTATCAATTTCTTTACCTTGTGCAGCAGCTAAATAATACGCCACCAACAAGGCTGAATTACTACCTGATGATTCATTACCATGGACGCTATACCCCATCCATACTACTGCAGGCTGATCGGTCTCTTTGGTTTTTTCTGGATCAGCTAAACGCGCTAAATGTGCCTGACGTAGTTGCTCCACATTTGGTAACTTATTAGCAGCAGTGATAGTAAGCATCACCAATGGACGCTGTTCATGAGTACGGCCAATCACTTCAAAGTTAATTCGGTCACTCTTGTCTGCCAATATCTCCATATAACGTACAAGTTGATCATGACGTACGTGCCACTGCCCGACTTCATAACCTAAAACCTGCTCTGGGGTAGGAATTGTTGGATCAAATTTCACATCATTATTAAAATAATAGGAAAGCGGTTGCGCTAAACAAGAAAAGCTCAGCAATAGTGTAAAGATTGTTATTATCAAACGCATAGAAAACACTCAGTTAATGATCAATGTTTGCACGCTACCATTGCTTAAAATAGATGCCAAATTTTTACGCTCAACACTGGCGACAACGCGATGAGCGGAGTATGATACTCAGTATCTAGTCAAGAATAGTCTGAATTCCGTTTTATGATATCTATTTCCGAAACCGCACAATCGCATTTTGCAAAATTATTAGCTGACCAAGCTGAGCAAACAAATATTCGTGTATTTGTTGTAAACCCTGGCACATCACAAGCGGAATGTGGTGTTTCGTATTGCCCTGAAGATGCAGTAGAAGCCACTGACATTCGCCTTCCTTTTAACGGTTTTGATGCTGTTGTTGACGCTGAAAGCGCGCCATTTTTGGAAGAAGCTGAAATTGATTTCGTTACCGATAAAATGGGCACGCAGTTAACACTTAAAGCCCCAAATGCCAAAGCCCGTAAAATAGGTGATGACGCAAGCCTGAACGAGCGTATTCAACACATGCTCGAAACTGAAGTGAATCCTCAGCTTGCTAATCATGGTGGTCAAGTAAGTCTTGTTGAAGTAACGGCTGAAGGTATTGCTGTACTGCAATTCGGTGGCGGTTGTAATGGCTGTTCTATGATCGATGTCACGCTAAAAGAAGGCATTGAAAAAGAGATGGTAGCAAAGTTTGATGAAATCACCGGGGTTGCTGATATCACAGACCACAAAGCTGGTGACCATTCTTACTATTAATCGCCCATCATAATGTTAAAGCAGCTGATATATCGCTTAGGCTCTGAACCTAAGCTCAGCTTAAAGCGCTTTTTACGCGGCCTAGCACTGTTTGTGCTGGCCGTGTTATTTATTGCCCTCGGCTATTATAGCCACTACAGCTTACAAATCATCGGCTTAGTAATTTTAACCATCGCACTGTTCTTCGCTGCGTGGGGTTACCTTGGTATTTTTGCTAATCGATTCTCGCAGGTTCTAGATAGGCAAAATTCACGCCCAGAAGAAGATCCTGATCTTTGGAAGTAGGTTCTAGGTTCTATGTTCTATGTTCTATGTTCTATGTTCTATGTTCTATGTTCTATGTTCTATGTTCTATGTTCTATCAAAATGCTGACATACAAAGATTGCGGGAGCCAGAGTTTATGATGAGTGAGCGCCTCACGCAGTGACGACGACCATCGGGTTATACCAATCGACTTAAATATTTAACCATTCTAGCGGGCTAAATAAAGCGCTAACTGCGTTATAAATTTTTCATGTAGAACAACTACATGTCAAAATTTATGCCTTGTTATCACGCCATTTATCTGTCGCTATAAATGGTCAGTAACTTAACACGATTGGTATTAGCCCATTCTTTGCACTCACTGAATTTTAGGCATAAAAAAACACTCATTAAGAGTGTCGATTCATTCTTACATTTTATTTCAGTGGTTGCAGGAGCCAGAATTTATGAAGAGCGAACCAACGACCTTCGGGTTATGAATAGCCCATTCTTTGCACTCTCTGAATTTTAGGCATAAAAAAACACTCATTAAGAGTGTCGATTCATTCTTACATTTTATTTCAGTGGTTGCGGGAGCCAGAGTTTATGAAGAGCGAACCGACGACCTTCGGGTTATGAATGGCCCATTCTTTGCATTCTCTGAATTTCAGGCATAAAAAAACACGCTTTAGGCGTGTATGTTTAATATTACTATTTTTATTTCAGTGGTTGCGGGAGCCGGATTTGAACCGACGACCTTCGGGTTATGAGCCCGACGAGCTACCAGGCTGCTCCATCCCGCGCCTGAAATATTAAGTGTTATTTTACTTCTTACTTAATTAAAGAAGTCAGCCAACTCTCTAAGAAAATTGGTTGCGGGAGCCAGATTTAAAACGACTACCTTTGCTGGCTAATGAAGAGCTGAGACCGACAAGCTTTTCCTTAACTTACATTCTACAGTAACCTCAAGCCTCTAAAGGAAATTGGTTGCGGGAGCCGGATTTGAACCGACGACCTTCGGGTTATGAGCCCGACGAGCTACCAGGCTGCTCCATCCCGCGCCTGTATATTTTAAGTCTATCGACTACTTATTTTAATCTCTTAAGTTAGAGTTTTACAGCACCAATCTTAAATAAAAGAATTGGTTGCGGGAGCCGGATTTAAAACGACTACCTTTGCTGGCTAATGAAGAGCTGAGACCGACAAGCTTTTCCTTAACTTACATTCTACAGTAACCTCAAACCTCTAAAGGAAATTGGTTGCGGGAGCCGGATTTAAAACGACTACCTTTGCTGGCTAATGAAGAGCTGAGACCGACAAGCTTTTCCTTAACTTACATTCTACAGTAACCTCAAACCTCTAAAGGAAATTGGTTGCGGGAGCCGGATTTGAACCGACGACCTTCGGGTTATGAGCCCGACGAGCTACCAGGCTGCTCCATCCCGCGCCTGTATGTTTAGAGTCCCAGAGCCGGATTTGAACCGACGACCTTCGACTTCAGGTTTAAGCAGTCCGGCGAATGATTTATCATTCTGCTCCATCCCGCGCCTGTAATTTCTTCTTAACAGTTTCGTGTTATTTGCGAGCCTGTTTCGAAGAGAGCGCTATAATATAGTAATCAAATTAGAATGCAACTGTTAAACCACTTAAAGCAGTTTAACCGCACAAAAAGCAAACAAACAGAGCGATTAAACAGCTCTTTGATGTGGATTTATCATTTTTTGCCATTCCCAATCAGGGTGACCCATTACTATAAAATCAGGGTTCTCTGTACTCTCACGCTGATTGTAGGTTAGCGGGTTAAACTCAGCATCAGTAATACACCCACCTGCTTCTTCAACGATGATTTGCGATGCGCCCGTATCCCACTCACCCGTTGGTCCTATTCGTAAAAAACAATCAGCTTTACCTTCAGCGACAATACAAGCCTTTAGGGAGCAAGACCCCACAGCAACCGTGGTAAACTGCATATTCAGGTACTGACTCACTGCTTCAATCTTTTGGCGACGGCTGACCGCTAAGGTTAGGTTATCAGGAGTAGCAACATTAATTTGTTGATCTTTACCATCAATACGCTTAAAGGCACCATTTTGATAACTGGCAAAATAAGTGGTTTCTTTCGCAGGCCAATAGATCACCCCAAGTACAGGGCGATTGTTTTCAATCAGAGCGATATTAACAGCAAAATCACCGCTTTCTAAAATAAACTCTCCTGTGCCATCCATTGGATCGAGCAACCAGTAACGCTGCCAGTTTTGTCTGTCAGCTAAAGCTGGGATCGGTGTTTCTTCCGACATGATAGGAATATCAGGCGCCAATGCTTTTAACCCGGCAACCAATACATCATTAGCAGCTAAGTCGGCTTTAGTTACGGGGGTATGGTCTGACTTTTCTTGCTGGCCAATATCATCTTTCTTGTAAATTGCCATAATTGCAGCACCTGCACTTTGTGCAAGTTCAATGCATGGCTCAAGTAATTCAATCATTCGCAGCTCCTACTTCTAAATACTTAGTTAATAATAGCAAAGCTGCAACGCTTCGTGCTTCTGTGAAATCGGATTGCTGTAATAATGACTGCCAATCAGTTAATGGCCACTTAACAACCACTAAAGCTTCAGGCTCATCGCCTACTAAAGCCTCAGGATACAGTTGTTGAGCAAACAGTATGTGCATAGTGGCATTAAAATAACTGGGCGCCATAGACACTGTTTTCAGTGTTTGTAATTGCTCAGCACCGAAGCCCACTTCTTCTTTTAACTCTCGATTAGCGGCTTGCTCAGGAGTTTCACCTGGGTCAATTAGTCCTTTCGGGAAACCAAGTTGATAGTCATTAGTGCCTGCGCAGTATTCACGTACCAACAATAATTCATTGTCAGTGGTTAATGGCACAATCATTACTGCGCCTCGGCCACCGCCGCGGATCCGCTCATATTGACGCTGTTCGTCATTTGAAAACTTAAGCTCAAGTGATTCCACCGTAAATAGGCGGCTTTTAGCAACCACTTCGCAGCTAAGAATTTGTGGTGGTGTTGGGTGCTTTTTCTGTGTCATTGGCATTAATTTGCTATCATGGCAGTTAGTTTAATAATAAACCCTATGAGATGAAATTCCTATGCTAAATTGGTCGAAAATCGATACAGTACTGTTAGATATGGATGGTACTTTACTCGATCTCCATTTTGATAATTACTTTTGGCTAACGGTGATCCCCGAGCAACTCGCCATTGCTAAAAATATCAGTTTAGCGCAAGCCCAAGCAGATATTCTCAAACGCTATCAAGCAGTCAGCGGGCAAATTCAGTGGTATTGCTTGGAGTACTGGGAACAACAACTTAACCTGCCAATCATGGAACTAAAACGCCAACACCAGCATTTGATCAAAGTACGTGACGATGTGCCTGAGTTTTTAACGGCACTACGCAAAGCTGGTAAAGAATTAATATTATTAACCAACGCGCATCCAGAAAGTGTGATGCTCAAATTTGAGCAAACCGACATAGATAATTATCTCGATGGGGTGATCTCAACGCATCAATATGGTGTAAGTAAAGAACACCAACCATTATGGCAACAAGTACAGGCAGAATTAGGTTTTGAGAAACAACGAACGTTATTTGTCGATGATAGTTTAGCAGTGCTAAATGCCGCTAAAGAGTATGGTATAGGTCATTTATTGGCGGTTGCTAACCCTGATAGCAAACAACCGCACAATGAACTCAGAGATTATTTAAACGTGACTGATTTTCGCACGCTGCTTCCCTAGCTTTTCGGGTAGCGAGCCTCTAAGCCTTGGTAAACAAGCTTTGCGAAATCAGCATGCTCAGTATCAAGGCTCTTTACCACCTCGACTAAATGCTCGTTATCTTCTTGACCATGCCAAACTTTAATATAGCTACCATCCTTATAACCATGATCTTGGCGGAAGAAATTAAGTGTATTTTTACCAACATAGCCACGATATAAGTCATCAATATCCATGCCTATTTGCGCCATACAACCTGCAAAAGCAGCCGCATTAAAGGTTTTATCAGCAACCGCTGATGCTGCTAAAATTTCTAGCGTCTGTTTAAAATCATTGGCTTGTTGCGGTGCGCTTAACTGTTGCTCAAGCTGCTTAGCCAGCTCGGTGTAACTGGTTACTCCGTCGATTCGTAGTGATAAACCAAAGTGAAAAATATCGACAAGCTCTAGAATCACTTGCTCTGTATCTGGTGTTTGCTTTTTCCACCACTTCCAACCGTAGTGATCAAGCATTTCAGCACATTCAACCCAGATCGCGCGATACCACTCAAACCCTTGGCTAAACCACTGATCATGAACTTTGGTATTCATGGCATTTTGCATTTCTAGCATCACCACTAGTTTATTTAAATTGGCAGACATTTCGATCCCAGTTACTCTATTTAATTACGGTTAATAGTACAGGTATACACAAATCAGCTCAAGGAGCGTATTGGAGGAAAAGCTTTGTACTGTTACTCTGTAAACTTCACTATTAAAATAACTGAAATAAGGTGGTCTATGTTTAAATCTATTGTACTTGCATGCACATTCTTTGTGGCAAGCTTTGCTAATGCTGCGACTGCAACCAATATTGCCTCTGCTGCTGAAAAAGTAAGTCCATTAATGCCCGGCTTAACAATTCCAGCTTTAACGCTAAAAGATAAAGACGGTAACAATGTTGTTTTAGCTGAACGCTTCGCAGAAAAAACCACTGTTTTAATCGTATACCGTGGTGGTTGGTGCCCATACTGCTCTAAGCAACTGGCTAATGTACAAAAAATTGAAGCTGAGCTAGCGGAGTTAGGCGCACAAATTATCGCGGTTTCACCTGATAGCCCTGAAAAACTGGCTGAAAGTAAAATTGATTCACCAAACTATCAGTTACTATCTGACGATAGTCTGATTTTAAGCCAAGCACTTGGCTTAGCTTTTTATCTCGATGATAAAACAGCAACCATTTACCGCAATAAATTAGGGGTTAATTTTGTGTCTCTTGATGGCAAAGCAAAGGTCGCCTTACCGGTTCCAGCCGTTTTTATAATTGATAAAAAAGGCTTGGTGCATTTTCAGTATGCAAACCCAAATTACAAGGTTCGCTTAACCGAAAACTTATTATTAGCAGCCGTGAAATCGGTATCTGAACAGTAAATAATTACTTAGCAGAGAGCCTCAGCTCTCTGTTTACTTTCCAGATGCGAACTCTTGCCACGAATTAATTAAATCAACAAAATCTTCAAAACCGCAGCCACTGCTCAAGCCGCTTTCTTCTAGCATTAGCTCATCATCTTGATAGGCTAACAAATCTTCTGAATCTTGGTGTAGTGCATGTGCTTCAAAAATCGCTTCGTCTTTATTTAAAATCAAATCAATTTCTTGCCCCTGTAAAGTTAAAGGCTCAAAACTTGTGGCAACAGCACTGATCAAAGCCTGTACCATAGCTATTTTTTCTTTGCCGATTTCTTCATTCAGCCAACGGCCAATTACTGCATGTTCACTGCTAATTTTAATACGTAAGCCACTTATTGGATCACGTATAAATTGATATTCCATAACTTTACCTAAATACATCTCATGCCTAGGATTATACCCTAGTCAGCTGTGAATTAAGAAAGCCAGATACAAAAATAGCGCTATAAAGCGCTATTTTCTTAATTAGAATTGCTACCGATAGGTTTTAAAGCGTGCGGCATCAATAATCGCCCAAATGTAAACGATAGGAAGTAAAATAAAGCCAATCGCAACATAAATAAGCGCACCGCTAATAACCCAAGCGAGGAAAAAACCAATCGCTGCCATGATCCTGCCTTGGACTAATTGCCCAAGACCTGGAAAAAAGATATTACAAATTGCCGCAATTACATTACCGCCTGAACCTTGCTCTGCCATGTTAACCTCAATTTATTAATTTGATTTTCTTATTAGATACTTACACACATCGTGCCAATTCTTTAACTCATTAACTATCAAAAAGTTACAACAAACCTAGCTAATAAAGTTTCTCCTTTAATAGTGGTTTTTACTAAATATCAGTCAAATTGGCTACAGCAAATATTGCTTACAACAATAGCTTAGCTAAAAAGCACTGCGAATAGAACAAAGAACTTTTTGAAATTAACTGTTTATAAAAACAGTATTTTATTTAGCCTAACAAAAACACCTGTTATACTGCTCACAATATTGATTGAAAAGGCGTGATGATGGACGTTTCAGAATTACTCGACGGTTTAAATGATAAACAACGGGATGCCGTAGCTGCTCCACTGCAAAATATGTTGGTGTTGGCAGGCGCAGGCTCAGGAAAAACTCGAGTACTGGTTCATCGTATCGCTTGGCTTATGCAAGTAGAGCAAGCCTCTGCTTACAGTATTTTTGCAGTAACCTTTACCAATAAAGCCGCCAAAGAAATGCGCACGCGTGTAGAGCAAGCCCTTCAAGCGCCCGTAGGTGGTATGTGGATCGGTACTTTCCATGGTTTATCACACCGTATTTTACGCGCCCATCACCGTGAAGCTAATCTGCCTGAAGCATTTCAAATTTTAGATTCAGACGATCAGCTACGAATGATCAAACGCTTATTAAAAGCCATGAATATCGATGATAAAAAATGGCCCGCAAAGCAATTCGGTTGGTATATCAGCGCAAAGAAAGACGAAGGCCTACGTCCAAAAGACATTCAAGCCTATGATATTAACGAGCAAATGATGCTCAAAGTTTATACTGCTTATCAAGAAGCGTGTGACCGTGCAGGCTTAGTTGACTTTGCCGAAATTCTGCTACGTAGTTTTGAAGTACTAAAAAACAACCCAACCTTGTTGCGCCATTATCAGCAACGCTTTGCGCACATGCTTGTAGACGAGTTCCAAGATACCAATACCATTCAATATGCCTGGCTAAAATTACTCGCTGGCGACACCAATAGCATTATGATTGTTGGTGATGATGATCAAAGTATTTATGGTTGGCGTGGTGCAAAAATTGAAAACATTAAACGCTTTTTAACTGACTTTGAAGCCGAAACAATTCGTCTTGAGCAAAACTACCGTTCAACAGCTACCATTCTAAAAGCATCCAATGCGCTTATTCAAAACAATTCCGAGCGCATGGGTAAAAGCCTCTGGACCGATGGTAATGATGGCGAGCCAATCTCAGTGTATGCCGCCTTTAATGAACTCGACGAAGCACGCTTTGTTAGTAGCAAATTACGTAGCTGGCTCAATGCCGGCAATGCACTGCAAGATGCCGCAATCTTATACCGTAGTAATGCGCAGTCGCGGGTACTTGAAGAAGCTATGTTACAAGAAGGCTTAAAGTACCGTATTTACGGCGGTATGCGCTTCTTCGAACGTCAAGAAATCAAAGACGCCCTTGCTTATTTGCGCCTTGTAGGGAACCGCCAAGATGACGCAGCCTTTGAACGGGTTATTAATACCCCAGCGCGCGGTATTGGTGATAAAACACTCAGCCATATACGTGATTGCGCTCGCGCTGAATCATTGCCACTTTGGTATGCGGCTAAAGCCATTATTGAACAACAGCACTTATCAGGGCGTGCCGCCAGTGTTGTTACTAAGTTTGTTGAGTTGGTTGAACATATTGAAGATAAAATTAGCGATCTCACATTAGAAGAGCAAGCCAAATACGCAATTCAAACATCCGGCTTAATGGCGATGTACCAAGCTGAAAAAGGCGAAAAAGGCCGTGCGCGAGTAGAAAACTTAGAAGAGCTTATTAGCGCGTGTGGTCAGTACGAACTACCTGAAGATGAAGAGTTTAGTTCACCACTACAAGGATTTTTAGCGTATACCTCGCTTGAATCCGGTGATGGTCAAGCAGAAGAACATGAAGATGCAGTGCAAATGATGACATTGCACTCAGCGAAGGGCTTAGAGTTTCCGCTGGTATTTATGGTCGGTGTTGAAGAAGGCATGTTCCCTTCTCAGCAAAGTAATGAAGAATCTGGTCGCTTAGAAGAAGAACGTCGCCTGTGTTATGTCGGCATGACTCGCGCAATGGAAAAACTCTACATAAGTCACGCTGAAAGTCGCCGCCTCTATGGGCAAGAAAAATACCACAGTCCATCACGTTTTTTACGTGAGATGCCGGAAGATTGTATTGAAGAAATTCGTATCAAAACCCAAGTATCTCGCCCGCCAGCAGCAGGACGCTTCAGTTCATCAGTAAGCCATGCTGTTTTTGAAGAAAGCGGCTTTAATTTAGGGCAACGCGTGTTACATGCTAAGTTTGGTGTGGGTACTGTGATCAATTATGAAGGCAGTGGCGCGCAATCACGCGTACAAGTTAACTTTGATGACTTTGGTAGCAAATGGTTAGTAACAGTGTATGCACGACTGCAAGCTATTTAGCCCGCAATTTGCAACATTTCTCACGCAACTTGCCTATGCAAAACATAGGCAATTACTGCTAATTACTGGCGAGCAAAATTGGTGTTACCAACAAGCCAACGAATTATACCAGCAATTGAATCCGACCCTGTGCAAAGTATTATCAAACAATGACGATCTGACAAACAGCAGTTGGCCTAAACATACTCATCAAATACTGGGCCAAGAATTCCAACATGTTATTTATGATGGCTTTAGTGGGCTAGTACCAGACAAACTCGCAGCACTAAGTGGAACTGTCCAAGCTGGCGGCTTATTCATTTTACTCTTGCCAGAGCTTGCTGACTTACAACATTGGTGCGATCCTGCTCTAGAGACTTTTCAATCATTTGCTCAACAACGCCAGCACAGCTACTTTAATCAGCGTTTAGCTCGTTTGCTCAGCGATAACTCTCTGCCACATTTTAACCAAACTAGTGGCTGGCAGCGGTTACCTAAAGTTAGCCCTAAAGCGGGTGTAATTTCACTGATAGAGCAGCAGTATTGTATTGAGCAAATAATTAAAACGGCAACAGGAAGAGCAAATCGCCCGTTATTGATCAGCGCTGATCGGGGCCGAGGAAAATCCGCTGCATTGGGATTTGCAGCTGCAAAGCTAAGCGGTAAAGATATAATTATCTGTTCACAGCAATTTTCAGCGCTGCATAGCAGCTTTAAACACTTTGCTGACGAACAAGGAATCGATTATCAAGCCCCACAAAAACAACTCGCTAACTTACGTTACATTGCTCCCGATCAATTATTAAGTGAGTTGCCTCAGTGCGATGTACTGTTGGTTGATGAAGCTGCAGCAATCCCTGTGCCCATGCTTATCAAAATGCTCGATCATTACCCACGAGTAGTATTTGCCAGCACTATGATTGGCTATGAAGGAAATGGTCGTGGTTATACTTTACGCTTTAGGCGCTACTTAGAAACACACTTTAAAAATATGCGTAGTGTTAATCTAGAGCAACCAATTCGTTTTGCTGCAGCTGATCCGCTCGAACAACATATTTGCAAATTACTGGCCCTAGATGCCGACTACAAAAATACTGAGCTTGATAGCGCTACACTACAGTTTACTGAACTAAAAGCGGCTGAATTAGCCAGTGATGAAACATTACTTCGCCAAGTCATAGGGCTGTTATCATTAGCGCACTATCAAACCAGCGTGAATGATTTGCGCCACCTATTGGATGCCACAGCCCAGCGTATTTTTGCCTGCCAACAACGCAATACACTTATTGGAGTATGTTTAATTGCTATTGAAGGTGGTTTAAATACCGTAATAAGCAAACAGATCGCCAGTGGCCAACGCCGGCCACAAGGACATTTAATGGCGCAAACCTTAGCACAACTAACTGTTGAGCCAAGTATACTCTCTTTAAACTGTGCCCGTGTGGTGCGCATTGCTATTGCACCATCCCAGCATAACAACAAGATTGGCTCAAAATTACTGGCGCATTGCGAGCAACAATTAGCCACCACTTGTCATTGGTTTGGTGCTAGTTTTGGCGCAAATGCTAGCTTACTAAGATTTTGGCAAACTGCGGGGTTTAATTTAATTAAACTCGGGTTCAAACAAGATAAAGCAACTGCAGAGCATGCCGCGCTGGTGCTCAAAAGTTTAAGTCATGACAACACCTTAAATGATCAACTCAAAAATGAATTTCAGGCCGACTTTGCATTACAACTACTCGATCATTTTAATCAGCTAGACACACAATTAGTTGAGCAAATACTTACAGCTTTTATACCACAACATATAGATTGCCATTTAGATAGACGATTAAAATCTTTATTAACAACAGACTACCAATTGCATGCCATTAAACCTTTACTGTGGCGCACACTTTGGTGCACACCTAGCAGCTTGTTCAATTGTGATGAAAATACCAAATGTCTTTTTATTAGGCTAATATTACAAAATTGGTCTCCACAAAAGGCACAAGCAGCCTTGCAGATCAATGGTAATAAATCACTCAACAAACAATTCAAACAGGTTGTAGCTAAATGGTATGAGCAATATTTACTTAAGAAATTACCTTAGTGCTGTTTTATTTCTTTTCTTTTTAAGCAGTCATTACGCCCATGCTGAAAAAAAACCGGTTATCAAGCTAGGAATGTCGACCGCATTAACAGGGCCTGCGAAACAAATTGGTGAACAACTGTATCAAGGTAGTAATGTTTATTTTAGCAAGATTAATAAAGATGGAGGCATCAATGGCGCTAAAGTATTACTCAAAGTTGCCGATGATGGTTACGAACCAAAACGAGCAGTAAGTAACACTCGCCAGTTTATTTATGAAGACAAAGTCGATGCTCTATTTGGGGCAATGGGCACGCCAACAAGCTTCGCTGTTTCTGCTTTACTTGAAAAATTACAAACACCTTATCTGATGCCTTACAGCGGTGCCGAATTTTTGCATTTCCAACCAAAAATAAATGTGTTTAACCTGCGTGCCAGCTATGAAGATGAAGCCGACGAACAAATAAAGCACCTTGTCAAAGAGAAGAATCACAGCCGTATTGGGTTGTTGATTCAAGCTGATGAGTTTGGCTTCGTCGTGGAGTCAGGGCTAAGAAAGTCACTCGCTAAATTTAACCTAAAACCAGTCAAGGTTGCGCGCTATCAACGAAATAGTCTTGATATCGCAAACGCCCTAAAAACACTTAAAGCCAGTGGCGTAACAGCCATTAGTTTAGTAGGTACTTATAAGCCATTATCAGAGTTTATAAATAATGCCTATGAGCAAAAATTTAACCCAGACTATACCAGCGTCTCGTTTGCTTCAAGTTCAGACCTATTTGCGCGACTGAAATACCCTAGTGAAGTAATGGTGACCGAAGTAGTGCCAAACCCACATAAATGCAACGTCTATTGGTGTCGTGAGTTTCTAAAAGATATGGCAGTGGCCAATATTAATAAACCAAATCGCATACACTTTGAAGGCTATCTGAATGCAGTAATATTTACCGCCGCCGCACAACGTTGCCCTCTACCATTACAAGAAAATTGCTTAATGCATCACTTGAATATAATTTTCAGTGAAGACCAGAAAATACATGCACTATTCATCAATAAAACAGATAAAAATAAACATATTGTCTATCGTTCTACGTTTTAACAAAATTACAGCGCTTTCTAAATAATGTTCTATTCTTAAGCTATCAATCTAGGAGATGAGGGCGGTATGGATTTAATTAATTTTAAAGTAGGTCAAAAGACGATTTCATTAAAAATTCTCGACATACTTTTAACTGAGCGCTTTGAAGATAATTTAACCTCATTACCAAACGATAATAAAAGTTTTATCGGTGTTAAAGACTACATGGAAATACCCACCCCTATTTTTGATTTGGGTATTATTCTCAATAAGAAATCCACTCAAGAGGCCAACCAATCGTTACTCGAAGTATTTAGTAAGTGGCAGCGTAAGCAACAAGACTGGTTTTCTTCATTAGAAAGTAGTATTAACCAACAAACAGTATTTAATGACAATATAGATTGTCAGCAATCGAGTTTTGCCAAATGGTATAAGAGCTTTAAAACAGATAATGAAGATCTACAAGCCATTATAGGACGATTTAGAATTCCACATGAGCACTTATATCAACGTGCGAGCGAACTTATTGAACTAACAAAATCAGGCCAAACTGAAAGAGCTAAAAAAGAGCTAAACTCTGAACGAAATAGCAGCTTTACTCAACTGATAAGGCTTTTTGAATCCGCAAAAGAGCAGTTAAGCCTAGATTACAAACCGATTATAATATTCACGACCAAAGACGGTATTAATCCACATATCGGGCTACTCGTCGATAAAGTAGAAGACAGTATCAACTACAAAAAAGAAGATGTAAAACCGCTCGATAAACTGACAGACGTTGGATTCGAGATCGACTCACAAACTAAAAATATGATGAGAGGACTTATCAAGCTTGAACAAAAACACAGCGTACTGATAGATCCCAGCGCTATCTTCAGACCTGCACACCTAATGAATCAACAATCAGAAGAAACCGAAGCATACGGGCTGTTTTAGTATTTTTCGAGTTTCGAGTTTCGAGTTTCGAGTTTCGAGTTTCGAGTTTCGAGTTTCGAGTTTCGAGTTTCGAGTTTCGAGTTTCGAGTTTCGAGTTTCGAGTTTTTCAAGATTAAAGTATGGGAGAGTGAAAGAGGCAAGCCGTTTTAAAGGTGTATGTTGCGCTCTGAGGAGTTCGTGGCGTTCTTTACCGTGGGTGTCCTCAACCCACGCTACGGTGTCCAGGTTGACACTGTGCGTCTGATAGCTGACGGCTGACAGCTGACAGCTGACTTTATCCCAGACAACAAAAAACCCGTCACATCGCTGTAACGGGTTTCTCTAATTTGGAGCCTGGGATGACGTAGTGCCTACAGCGGTAGAGAGCCACATAGCAAATGCTACGCTCTCATTGTCTGTGGCTTTATTTATCCATGAGTATCAGATACTCAACCCACGCTACGGTGTCCAGGTTGACACTGTGCGGCTGATAGCTGACGGCTTAACGCTGACAGCTATACTTTATTCCAGACAACAAAAAACCCGTCACATTGCTGTAACGGGTTTCTCTTATTTGGAGCCTGGCGATGACCTACTTTCACATAGCAAATGCTACACTATCATCGGCGCTGTTTCGTTTCACTACTGAGTTCGGCATGGGGTCAGGTGGGTCCAAAACGCTATTGTCACCAAGCAAATTGGGTATTAATCCGCTCTTGCGAGCCAATTAATTAAAATCTGGAAAATCTGATAATTGTTTTCTTACAACTTAAAGCTTATCGCTTACAGCTGCTAGTAAATCTACTTTAGTTGTCGCGATAAATCACGACCTACAATCTTAACTTCTGCGCTTAAACAGTCACATAAAAATCTGTCTGGAACAGATTTTAACGCACTTGTGCGGCTTTAGTCATTTACATGGACGTAAATGATAAAACGCGTTTGGCGTTGTATGGTTAAGCCTCACGGGTAATTAGTACAAGTTAGCTTAACATGTCACCATGCTTCCACATCTTGCCTATCAACGTTGTAGTCTTCAACGGCCCTTCAGAGACTTTAAAAGTCTAGTGAGAACTCATCTCGAGGCCTGCTTCGCGCTTAGATGCTTTCAGCGCTTATCAGTTCCGAACGTAGCTACCGGGCAATGCCATTGGCATGACAACCCGAACACCAGCGGTTCGTTCACTCCGGTCCTCTCGTACTAGGAGCAACCCCTCTCAATTCTCAAACGCCCACGGCAGATAGGGACCGAACTGTCTCACGACGTTCTAAACCCAGCTCGCGTACCACTTTAAATGGCGAACAGCCATACCCTTGGGACCGACTTCAGCCCCAGGATGTGATGAGCCGACATCGAGGTGCCAAACACCGCCGTCGATATGAACTCTTGGGCGGTATCAGCCTGTTATCCCCGGAGTACCTTTTATCCGTTGAGCGATGGCCCTTCCATTCAGAACCACCGGATCACTATGACCTACTTTCGTACCTGCTCGACGTGTCTGTCTCGCAGTTAAGCTGGCTTCTACCATTACACTAACCGTACGATGTCCGACCGTACTTAGCCAACCTTCGTGCTCCTCCGTTACTCTTTGGGAGGAGACCGCCCCAGTCAAACTACCCACCAGGCACTGTCCGTAACCCCGATTCAGGGGCCAACGTTAGAACATCAAAACTACAAGGGTGGTATTTCAAGGACGACTCCAACAAGACTAGCGTCTCATCTTCAAAGTCTCCCACCTATCCTACACATGTAGGTTCAATGTTCAGTGCCAAGCTGTAGTAAAGGTTCACGGGGTCTTTCCGTCTAGCCGCGGGTACACAGCATCTTCACTGCGATTTCAATTTCACTGAGTCTCGGGTGGAGACAGCGTGGCCATGGTTACACCATTCGTGCAGGTCGGAACTTACCCGACAAGGAATTTCGCTACCTTAGGACCGTTATAGTTACGGCCGCCGTTTACCGGGGCTTCGATCAAGAGCTTTGTCCGAAAACTAACCCCATCAATTAACCTTCCGGCACCGGGCAGGTGTCACACCGTATACGTCATCTTGCGATTTTGCACAGTGCTGTGTTTTTAATAAACAGTCCCAGCCACCTGGTCACTGCGGCTCCCGTCCGCTTAGAGAGTAAATCTCATCACAGATAGGAGCGTACCTTCTCCCGAAGTTACGGTACGATTTTGCCTAGTTCCTTCACCCGAGTTCTCTCAAGCGCCTTAGTATTCTCTACCTGACCACCTGTGTCGGTTTGGGGTACGATTCGGTATAATCTGAAGCTTAGAGGCTTTTCCTGGAAGTATGGCATCAGCAACTTCATCACCTTAGTGACTCGTCTCGTGTCTCAGTCTTAGCAACCCGGATTTTCCTAAGTCACCAACCTACTCACTTTCACATGGACTACCAACGCCATGCTTGCTTAGCCTGCTCCGTCCCCCCATCGCAATTATACCAAGTACGGGAATATTAACCCGTTTCCCATCGACTACGCCTTTCGGCCTCGCCTTAGGGGTCGACTTACCCTACCCTGATTAACATGGGATAGGAACCCTTGGTCTTCCGGCGTGCGGGTTTTTCACCCGCATTATCGTTACTCATGTCAGCATTCGCACTTCTGATACGTCCAGCATACCTCCCGGTACACCTTCAACCGCTTACAGAACGCTCCCCTACCACTCAAAATAAATTTTGAATCCGCAGCTTCGGTGCATAGTTTAGCCCCGTTACATCTTCCGCGCAGACCGACTCGACCAGTGAG
>NZ_AP025589.1:3260000-3490000 GCF_022846535.1 Pseudoalteromonas sp. KAN5 | reverse complement strand
TTCTGTTTCGGAATATCTTGAAGGCGTTCAGCAAATAACGCGAGACATTCCCAGCCTCGTTGCATTGCTTGTGTGCTCAATAAGTTATCTTCATTTAGCCCAGCGGCTAATCTAACTTTACGTTTAACGCGACCTATAGTTTGCAAGCCGCCAGCAATTGACTTAGCGATCAACATGTGGAAACTGTTAGATCCTAAATCAATGACTGCATAAACATTTTTTTGCGGTTTAAGTTGCCCCACCGTTCAAAAACCTCTAGTTACTACTACGACTATAACGACGGTCGTAACTACGACCGTGCTTTTTGGTAACTATTATTGGGTCTACGTCCGTTGTTGTTACTACGGCTACGCGGGCCTGTTGAATAATTACGTTTTCTTTGAATAGTAGGCTTAGTTACATCATCAAGCAATGCACTTTTATCATAATGCGATAAAGGTATGCTGTGCTCTATGTATTCTTCAATTTCATGAAGGTTATATGCATACTGCTCACATGCAAAACTAATTGCTTTACCAGATGCGCCTGCACGACCTGTACGACCGATTCGATGAACGTAATCTTCACAATCATCTGGTAAGTCGAAGTTAAATACATGACTTACTTCAGGGATATGCAAGCCACGTGCTGCTACATCCGTTGCTACCAAGAAGTCTAAATCACCTTTGCTGAATTGCGCTAAAATTGATTGACGCTTTTTCTGGTTAACGTCGCCAGTAAGCATACCAACACGATGACCATCCGCTTTTAACCAGGCATACACTGTTTCGCAGCTATGCTTAGTATTTGCAAACACAATCGCTTTTTCAGGCCATTCTTCTTCAATCAAGGTTAATAACAGCTTAACCTTATCTTCTTGTGAAGGATGAAATAGTTCTTCTTCAATACGTTTGCCAGTTTTTACATCTGGCTCAATTTGCACATGCTCTGGATTTGTCATGTGCTCAAACGCCAACTCTTGTACCCGATACGATAATGTGGCGGAGAATAATAAGTTAAGTCGTTGCGATGTATCCGGCATACGACGAAACATATAACGAATATCTTTAATAAAACCCAAATCAAACATACGATCGGCTTCATCAAGGACCACTACTTCGATTTCATTGAGGGTATAACACCCTTGTTTATATAAATCGATTAAGCGACCTGTGGTGCCAATTAAAATATCAACGCCTTTTTCTAACTGTGCACGTTGTTTTTCGTAATCTTCGCCACCATATACTAAACCTAAGTTAAGATTACAGTGTGGCGCTAAAATTTTTGCATCTTTGTGGATCTGAATCGCAAGCTCCCGAGTAGGGGCCATGATCAGGGCTCTTGGATGTTTACTAGGTGCTTTGCTAGATTGTAATAACCGATGGCACGTGGCGGTTAAAAACGCCAACGTTTTGCCTGTACCCGTTTGTGCTTGACCCGCAATATCGCGGCCATCACAAATAAAAGGTAGGCATTTAGCTTGTATGGGTGTGCAATATTCAAACCCACTTTCGGTTAACCCGGCAACCACTTCCGGTGCAATAGCAAAGTCTGAAAACTTTTTATCGGTCAAATGTGTCTTAGTCATAGCGTTTAAGCATAACGTTTAAACTTGCAATAAGAAACAAGAGTGTTTAAATACGCATTAAATAATTCGCCTAACTTATCGGAGAGCGCAATGAGCGAGAAAATTATTCAATTAACTGACGACGGCTTTGAGGCTGACGTATTACAATCAGACAAGCCTGTATTAGTTGATTTTTGGGCAGAATGGTGTGGACCATGTAAAATGATCGCACCAATTCTTAATGAAGTAGCAGATGAATTTGATGGCCGTGTTGTGATCGGTAAATTAAATATCGACCAAAATGCTGGCACACCACCTAAGTTTGGTATTCGCGGCATCCCTACACTACTTCTTTTAAAAGAAGGCCAAGTAGCAGCAACTAAAGTTGGTGCTCTTTCTAAAACTCAATTAGTTGAGTTTTTAGAAAACAACATCTAAATGCAGATGAAAAAAAGGGCTTTTTGCCCTTTTTTTACATTTTTTGTTGTATAAAGACTGGACGCCTAGCCAGTGACCTGCTAGTTTATAAAGCCAACTAATCCTTAGTTTACCAACGAACCTCTCTCACTAATCAATTTCGATTATATGAGCATGATAACTGTAATAAAGAACCCACCAATATGCATTTACGCGAATTAAAAGACAAGTCGATCAAAGAACTTGTAGACTTAGCTGAGTCCATGGGGCTCGAAAACGTAGCCCGCTTAAGAAAGCAAGATATTATCTTTGCTATCCTTAAAGCCCACGCCAAAAGTGGAGAGAATATTTTTGGCGGTGGTGTACTAGAAATCTTACAGGATGGTTTTGGTTTCTTAAGATCATCAGAAGCCTCTTACCTAGCTGGCCCTGATGACATTTATATATCACCTAGCCAAATTCGTCGTTTTAGTATGCGTACTGGTGACTCTATAATGGGTCTGATACGCCCACCTAAAGACGGTGAACGTTACTTCGCATTACTAAAAGTAAACGAAGTCAACTTTGATAGACCAGAAAACTCCCGTACTAAAATCCTTTTTGAAAACCTTACCCCACTACATGCCAACGAACGCTTACGTATGGAACGTGGTAATGGTAGTACCGAGGATATAACTGCTCGAGTACTCGATTTAGCATCACCAATTGGCCGTGGCCAACGTGGTTTATTAGTAGCACCGCCAAAAGCGGGTAAAACAATGCTACTACAAAACATTGCCCAATCAATTACTCATAACCACCCTGATGCAACCTTGATGGTATTACTTATCGATGAGCGTCCAGAGGAAGTAACTGAAATGCAACGCCTTGTAAAAGGTGAAGTCATTGCATCAACGTTTGATGAGCCAGCGAGCCGTCACGTACAGGTTGCGGAAATGGTAATCGAAAAAGCAAAACGCCTTGTTGAGCATAAAAAAGATGTCATCATCCTACTTGATTCAATCACTCGTTTAGCACGTGCATACAACACCGTTATTCCTTCATCAGGTAAAGTACTTACTGGTGGTGTTGATGCGAACGCACTTCATAAACCAAAGCGTTTCTTTGGTGCTGCCCGTAACGTTGAAGAGGGCGGCAGTTTAACGATTATCGCTACTGCGCTTATCGATACAGGCTCTAAGATGGATGAAGTAATCTACGAAGAGTTTAAAGGCACCGGTAATATGGAATTACACTTAAATCGTAAGATTGCTGAAAAGCGTGTATTCCCTGCAATCGACTTTAACCGTTCTGGTACCCGTCGTGAAGAATTGCTGACGAAACCAGATGAGCTACAAAAAATGTGGATTTTACGTAAGATCGTTCATGAAATGTCTGAAATTGATGCCATGGAGTTTCTAATTGATAAACTCTCAATGAGTAAAACCAATGATGAATTTTTTGATTCAATGAAACGTCAGTAATTCCATTTACGAAATTATAAAATGCCTGTTAATACAGGCATTTTTTCGTTTTAAATAATAATCGGGTTAAGTTATTAACTCGTTGTAGTGCTAGATAAGTGTTGTGATAATTGCTCGATTAATTGGTTAACTAACTCTGTTATCTGTACATCTGTCGGTTGCTGATCTTTTGCTAACAAGACTTTATCTAAATTCATCGCAGCCTTAGCGACATTCGTTAATGAAAAGATCTGCGCAGCACCTAAAATACGATGACTATCTTGCTGTAATTCAATAAAATTCTTTTCTTTAACGTGCTGAGCCAAGGCTTTAATTTCGTCATCAAAGCTGGCGATAAAACTGCTTACCAAATCACTAATATCTGGATTAGCTAACGGTAACATTATTGGCTCACTTAAATGTGATGCCAGTGTACGATAGAAGGTTTCTTTCTCGATTGGTTTACTTAAGTAGCCGGTAAATCCCATTGCTAAGTAATTATCGATCTCATGGCTCATTGCATTGGCAGTTAACGCAAAAATTGGTTTATTAAAGCCACATTTTTTTAAGAGTTCAAACGCGCTTAAACCATCCATTACCGGCATTTGTATATCTAATAGCACAATATCTGGAAATTCACTTAGGCACTGCTCAACCGCTTGCTCACCATTAGACACAGCAATCACTTCGAGACCCATTGACTTTAAAAAACGACTAATAAGTCTGCGATTATCGGGGTGATCTTCTGCTAGCAATACACGCCCTGTAAGCTGTGTTGAGGGCGGTTGGGTGGAGATATCTGGGCTAACGAGTCTTGGAGTATATTCTTTACATGGTACATTAAAAATAAATTCACTGCCTTTACCAAACTCACTTTCAACACTAATGTACCCGCCCATCATAATTGCTAATTGCTGCGACAGACTCAAGCCCAATCCAGAGCCACCAAACCTACGACTTATAGTATTATCGCCTTGCTGAAAGCATTCAAAAATATTTTTTATTTGCTCGGTGTTCATACCAATACCGGTATCTTTAACTTTAAAGCACACCCCTTGCTCTATAGTATTAACATGCAAAGTAACACTGCCAACTTCTGTAAATTTAATCGCATTCGTTAATAAGTTAATTAGTATTTGTTTCACACGAATTAAATCTAACTTAGTCCAGTAACTTGCCCCTAGCTGATTCTCTAATAACAGCGTTAGGCCTTTGCTTTTAGCTTGCATACTCGACATCGCGTAAACATCATTAATCATCACAACAAGATCGAATTCACTGGTGTGCAAATCTAAACGGTTTGCTTCTATTTTGCTAATATCAAGCACATCATTAATCAAATCTTTTAAGTGATCGCTATGTTTTTTAATTACTAATAGTTCAGTTTGTAACTGTTGTGGCTGATATAAACCCTGTAATAAGTCGTCTGTTTGCCCTAAAATTGCTGTAAGTGGTGTACGAATTTCATGGCTAATATTTGCTAAAAATTGGCTTTTCACTTGATTTGCAGCACGCAGCTCTTGTGCTACGTACTCTAGTTCTTGGGTGCGCTGCTCAACTTTCTGCTCTAATTGCGTTTTAGCTTTCTTTTCTATCGCACGGCGATAAAGTACAACCACACAAAGTAAGACCAACAGTAATACGATCGCCAATAAAACAGTTAATTGAGAACGCTTTTCGATTTTTAATTCTTGTAGACTCCGCTCTTGCTTAAGCTGCTTAATTTCTTGGTTTAACTGATTCGATTTAAACTGCAACTGAAACACATTCAATGCTTTCATGACTTCTTCACTGGTCATGCTACGCTGATAATCAACAAACTGCTGATGTAAATGAATAGCTCGCTTATAATCACCGGCACCGGCACTTAATAGTGCCTGGATCCCTAAGCCATCTTTAACCCGTAGCTCATCTTTATATTCTTTCGCTAACTCTATTGATTTTTCTAAGTTTTGTTTTGCAGTATCAATATCACCCATCACTAGTTGTATTTTTGCCAATACATGCAATGAAGCTAACCACAGCGATTGGTTGTCAATCTGTTGAGCAAATTTTTGAGCTGATTTTGCATGATACAAAGCAGCATCTAACTCATCCATTTTTAAGTTTATATTTGCCAAGTTTGTATGCTGTACTGACAGCTGATAAGCATCATTTACACTTTGGTAATAACGTAAAGCACGTTGATAATAATGCAATGCCAACTGATTTTGACCCGATTCCGTATAAGCCACCCCCATATTCCCATAGGAAAGCGCAACGCCTTCTTCATCGCCTAACTGCTGGAATACATCCACTACTTCACGGTAAATTTCAAGGGCTGAATCATAGCGAGATAAGCGAATGTAGATACCTGCAATATTATGAAGAATGTCAGCTTTATCTTGCGCACTACCATCCTTTTCATAAAGTGTTTTTGCCTGCTGGTAATAATCTAAGGCCAGCTCCATGTTGTGCATGTTAAAATATGCGAGGCCAATGTTACTCAATAAGTTAGCTTGTTTTATTGGGCTCTTTAAATTTACGGCCAAGTTTAAAGCCCGACTATAGTCAATAACAGCTTGCTGTAGCAAACCTTGAAAATAATGCACCACCCCTTGCATTTTTATTGCTCTAAAGTGCAACTCAGGTAGTGTTGAAAATGAGCTATGTTGCTCTAACAACTTATAATAATGCAGTGCTTGAGGGTAATTCTTGCGTTCAAAGGCAAGCTCAGCTAAAGCAGAATAAATCGTGACTTGTTGTTGATTTGAAAGCTGTGTGGCAAGTAATTGATTAGCTAACTGCTGCTTTTCTGACCACTCATCGGTAATTTTAAACTGTTCAAAAAGCGCTCTTTGTTGTTGTGCATTACCTGATTGAGAAAAAACACCAAGCACAATAATCAAGCAAATAAATAATAGGCGCTTAAACTGACCCAGCATAATTTTTTCCTTGGAATTTTGTTAACAGTAGAAGCTATGATAATTTAGCCAAGATACACTAATAACTAGACTGCAAACAATGCTTAACCCACTGATAGATGAGATTTTTGAGCTTATTCTAACGAAAGACACATGGATGGTTCATACTTTAGCATTAAAATTACAGCAGCAAGGCGCTATCGACTCACTCGACATTCAGCCAGATCGTGATTTATTTAAACGTAATTTTTTAATCATGAATGCTTTGTATCAATTACAACAGCAACTGCACCCCTCCCAACATTTAGCGATTGCCAGCTTACAAATCACCCTCACGGATACCTCCCCCAATCAGTCCTTACAACATGCTGATCCGCTGAGAGATTATTATCTTGACTGGCAAAATTACGAAACTTCCAGTGATGAAATTGAAGCATTACTCTGTGACTTCTGGCAACGTTTTGCAGGCAATCGATCGTCGCTACAAACACTTGATAGCAAAGCGTATAATAAGCTATTACAACGCTGGAAATTGAGTAAGCAATGTAGCTTAAAAGAGATACAAAAGCGCTGGCGACAGCTAGCAATGCAATACCACCCTGATAAAGAAACGGGCGATACAGAGAAATTTAAAAAATTAAAGAGTGAATATGAGCAGCTTAAGGCAAGCTGCTCAACCGTTGATTATTAACGAGTTAGGCGGCGAGCACGAATTTTACGGCCTTTAATATTACCTTCTGTTAATTTACGTAGTGCTGGTTTTGAAGAGTTACGTTCAACAGCAACAAAAGCCACGTTATCAAGTACGTTAATTTTACCAACCTGACGCCCTGCAACGCCATCTTTACCCGTTAGCGCACCTAAAATATCACCAGCCCGTACTTTTTGTTTTTTACCCGCATCAATCATCAAGGTGACCATTTGCGGTTTATATGGTGGCTTTTCAAGTAAGCTAAATGGAGGCAGTTGCTCAGGCAAAAAATCACATTCGTAGTGATCGCCAATTTGCGCCACTTTAAATTGTTCTGCGTCACCATAAATTGAACACGCAATACCTTTTTTACCAGCACGACCAGTACGACCAATACGGTGTACGTGAGTTTGTGGATCATGAGCAAGGTGGTAATTAATTACCATGTCCATGTCGTCAATATCTAAACCACGAGCGGCTACATCGGTGGCCACTAAAATAGAGGCACTTTTATTGGCAAAGTGGATAAGTGTGCGTTCACGATCACGTTGTTCTAAATCGCCATGTAAGGCAACTGCGCTAAATCCTTCAGCGGATAAATCATCACACACCTGCTGTGTTTCAACTTTGGTATTACAAAACACTACACAGCTTTCAGGTTGGAATTTAAGTAACAGTAGTTTTAAAGTATTAAAACGCTGTTTGTTATTATCCATTTTATAGAAGTATTGCTTAATGGTGCTTTTTTCTTGCTCTTCTTCTACTTTCACCATAACAGGGTTACTTAACACTCGTTTAGCAATCGCTTCGATTGCTCGTGGGAAAGTCGCGCTAAATAATAATGTTTGCCGCTGCTTAGGAATGCAATCAATAATAGCATCTAAGGTATCTTGGAAGCCCATATCAAGCATTTGGTCAGCTTCATCAAGCACTAAGGTTTCAACATCATCTAAACGTAAGGTGCCTTTACGAATATGATCATCAACACGCCCTGGTGTACCAACAATAATGTGCGCGCCATGTTCCAAAGAACCAATTTGCGGCCCTATTGATACACCACCACATAAAGTTAAAATTTTAATATTGTGAATACCACGCGCTAATTTTCGCATTTCCACGGCAACTTGTTCAGCAAGCTCTCGGGTTGGGCAAAGTACTAACGATTGAATACGAAAACGTTTCACATTGAGCTTAGCAAGTACACCCAGACTAAACGCAGCGGTTTTACCTGAGCCTGTTTTGGCTTGTGCGATAATGTCTTTACCTTCCAACACAGGCGGCAAACTTTGTGCCTGAACGGCCGTCATTTGGGTATAACCTAACGTTGATAAGTTATCTACCAACCCAGTTGGTAAAGCGAGAGATGAAAAAGCAGTTGCAGTCACAATTAATTCCAAAACAAAAAATTTGATTAAATTAACAAGGGATAAGGCCCCTGCTGAAAGTGTGTTAATGATAGCAGAGTTGTGCATTTGCAACCATCAGCACCTTTTATTATAAATTCTTCAATAAAGGCACTGTAAATAAAAGTCATTTTCATTAAGATCTGTACCTATTTTTATATTCACTAAGCTGGAAGCATTAATGAAACTAAGTCCACTTTATCTTGCCCTGATCGCCTCTGCGAGCGTAGCAAGCGCAGCAGAAAACAACGACAACCTTGAACGAATTGAAGTCAAAGGAAGCTACTTTAATGATTACAAAGTAGATAATGCATCAGGGGCAATGCGTACATCAGCTTCATTACTAGAAACAGCACAATCAGTTACTGTAATCACCGACACTATAGTCAATGAGCAATTAGCAACCACACTCGGTGAAGTATTAACCAACGATGCCAGCTTGACTGCAGGTTCACAGCAACGTAACCGTGAAGTATTTAATCTACGTGGTTTTGAGCTGAGTTCATCAACTGGCTATTTACGTGACGGCCACCAGCACTGGTCACATTACCAGCAACCGATTGAAATACTCCAGCAAGTCGAAGTAATTAAAGGCCCATCAAGTATTTTATATGGCCAATCGGGCCCTGGTGGTTTAGTGAACATGGTCACCAAAAAACCAACTGCGCAAACATTATTTAATGCCAGTGCCGATGTGGATCAGCATGGCTCAACACGCTTTATGGTTGATGCTGGCGGCGCGCTAACCGAGGCTGAGGATTTACGTGCTCGTGGTATTTTAGTAAAACAAGACGTTGATTACTGGCGCGAATACCAAAATGGTGAAAACCGTGAACGCGACCGCTTTTTAGGTGCGTTAGTGGTTGATTACGATATCACTGATAATGCCTTAGTCCGTTTCCACTACGATCGCACCGATGATGAAGCAGGCCTAGATACAGGTGCATGGATTGATGACAATGCTAATGTAATTGGCGATGATAAAACCATTCGCGATATGTCATGGGCATTTACTGATATTACAGTTGAAAACCTTGGTGTGGATTTCCAGGTGTTCTTATCTGATAACTGGCAAGTAAATATTGGCTACAACGAGCAAACGTTTGAGCATCAACGCTTTGAATCAGCTGCACGTAAACCATCAGACTTTATGGAAGGCGATAGCTATGAATCACGCCCTTATGACCGTTTTGACGATTGGCAGTTTACAACCGCATTTATTGATTTTATCGGTGAGTTTGAAACCGCAGGCGTTCAGCACCAATTATTAATTGGCGCCAACTCTCTTGATTACTACTACGGACAATTACGTACTTCAAGTGATTCGATTTTTTATTCAGCAGGCCAAACTGAGCCAACGCGCCCAGACATAAGCTACAAATCAGATCCGACAAAAAGTGAATCTGAGTATGATTTTTACGGCGTGTACTTCCAAGATTTAATTACTTTCTCACCAGAGTGGCAAGTATCACTTGGTGGCCGTTTTGATAAACAAAACAAAGAAGGCGCTGATAACGAATCTTTCGTACCTAAATTTGGAGTGTTATATCATCCAAATGCGTCAGCTACTGTATACGGAAGCTACTCTGAAGGCTTTGAACCACAAAGCAGTGATACATTAATTAATGAAAGTGATATCAATAACGGTATGAAGTTAGACGCAGTAACTTCTGAACAAAAAGAAATTGGTATCAAGTGGCAGTTGTTTGATGACCGCTTAATGCTAAGCAGTGCATTATTTGATATCAGTAAAACAGGCACCTTGATCACCGAGCAACTAGATAATCCAGTGGGTGATATTGAAACAATCACGACACAAGCCGGTGAACAACGTCATAAAGGTTTTGAGCTAGGTGCGCAAGGTGCAGCAACTGACCGTTTATTTGTTATGGCTTCTACTATGTATCTTGATGCTGAATATGTTCAAGGAGGCGCTCGCCCTACAGATGTCCCTAAATGGTCTGCTTCGCTTTGGACTCGTTACGAGGTAACCGATGCCATTGCTTTTAATGCAGGTGCGTTTTATGAAGGCGAACGCTTCGCAGATAGCGCCAACACCATCACTAAAGATGCCTACACGCGTGTTGATGTGGGTGCAACGTATAAGTTTAATGTTAGCAATACCGATATAAACCTACGCCTTAATGTAGAAAACTTATTTGATACAGACTACCTAGGCGGTGGTGGTGACAATAATGTCACCGTTGGCGAAGGTACTAACTTACGTTTAGCTGCACAATTTAACTTCTAAGGTTAATACCCCTTAAAAAGCCCGTACTTTGCGAAAAGTGCGGGCTTTTTTGCTTTTTATCTCATTGTATTTTTTAAGTGACTCATTTAATGGTTAAATAGCCAGTAAATATCTAACAAGCCAAGGTCAATAATGAAAAAAATCATCACAGGATTACTACTTACCAGTAGTTTTTTAGTCAGCGCCGCTGCGCCTGAGTTTACCGAGAAACAACTTCAGCAAGTTGCAGAGCTTAGAACAAATGCCAGCAGCAGTGACTTAAGCTATCAATTACTTGAATCTCTAACCACCGAAGTTGGTCCACGCTTACCAGGTACTGAAAACGATAAAAAAGCCGTTGCATGGGCGCAAGCTAAATTTAAAGAGCTAGGATTTGATAAAGTATGGCTTGAAGAAGCAACATTTCCTGAGTGGCGACGCTTTAGCGAAAGCGGCAAAATATTAACGCCAAGCGAGCAACCACTGCATCTAACCGCACTTGGCCACAGCGTAAGCACACCAAAAGACGGTATTACTGCTGAAGTGGTATTGTTTGAAACCCTAGATGAGCTTATCGCAGCGCCTGCAAATAGCTTAAAAGGCAAAATTGCTTATATTAATTACCGTATGAACCGCCATATTGATGGTAACGGCTACGGTCCTGCTGTGCGCGCACGCTCAACAGGCTCTGTTGAAGCAGCTAAGAAAGGCGCGATTGGTTACATGATGCGCTCAGTCAGCACTGCCCACCACCGTTTTGCACATACCGGCGGCAGTCATTACAAAGATGGCGTAACCAAAATTCCTAATGTGACCATTGCCAACCCTGATGCTGATCAAATAGCGCGCCTTATCGCACTCGGTAAAAGCGTCACCGTTAATATCAATGTACAAACAGAAGATCGCGGACAAGGCACGGGTTACAATGTGATCGGCCAGTTCAATGGTACGCAAAACCCAGAACAATATGTATTAATTGGCGGCCATTTAGATTCTTGGGATTTAGGCACTGGCGCATTAGATGATGGTGCAGGTGTTGCATTAACAATGGCGGCAGCCAAACATATCAGCGAAATAAAGCGCCCTAAGCGCAGTATACGTGTGGTGTTATTTGCCGCTGAAGAGCTTGGTTTATGGGGTGCTAAAGCGTACTTTAAACAGCATGCGGATGATCTTGATAAAATCGTTGCGGCGGCTGAGTCAGACTTTGGTGCTGATGTTGTGTATGGTTTTGAATCAAATGTATCTGCAGCATCACTACCAGTAGTACGTGCGATAGCTCAACAGCTTGCACCACTTAACGTAGAGTACATTGGCAAAAATAGCGCCAATGGCGGGCCTGACTTAATTCCACTGAAAAATGCCACCAGTGCACCAATTTTTGAACTGCATCAAGATGGCACTGACTACTTTGACTATCATCACACTGCTGATGATACGCTTGATAAAGTAGATCCAGCTAAGCTTAAGCAAAATACCGCGGCGTATGCTGTATTTGCATTGATGGCAGCAGATGCTAAAACAACCATCAAAGCCAAGCCTGCCAAGTAAACATATTTACTTACAGTTTACCGCTTTGCTCTGGGCCCTCTTTACTCTATTTTAATAAGTAAACGCAAGGAGGGCCCTAATGCTACTTTTTAATACCTGTGATTCATTATCTTCTTTTAGTCAAAGAACAACCTGCCCTTGCTGTCAAAGTAACGACTACCAGCTAAAAAACCACAGCCGATTTTTACGTTTTGCAATTATCCCCTTAATACCTTTGGCATGGTGTTATCAATTTCAGTGCAATCAATGCCAATACACAGCAGCAGTACCGTTAAAAAATTTACCTATTCTCGAAAAAATATCATTAGTGAAATACTTTATCGGCTCACTATTATTACTATGGTTATTGGTGTTTTTTTATAATCAGCATCATGCAAAATTAGCCTTACAACAAACGATCCTCAATAACCCGCAAGCCTATGACACTTATTTAGTAAAGGCTGATAAATTCTCTCATGAGCCATTACGCCCAGAAAACTTGAAGGTGGCGCAAATTCTCGAGTTCGACGAAAAGTTTATTACCTTTCAAATAAGCAACTATCGCTATAAGCGTGATAATGCAATTACAATGGCGATGCGCACTAGTTTATTGGTGCAAAAAGATTACTTTTCTTCAAAGACAATAACCTTACCCCGAAGTGAAGTACAACGATTGTATGACGAAGGTACGATTTATGATGTATTACGCCCTTACGCATATAGTTTGTATGGCGGTTTTGTGATGTTTCCCCCACGACCCAAACCTTTATACGAAGGGGTAAAGCTGAATAAAAATAACCAACAAGGTATTCTTTACTACAAAGATGGTTTATTCAAAGATGCCTTTGAGAACTTTTTACTCGCCAGTAAGGAAGGCTCACAGTGGGGCCAACTTAATACAGCACAAATGTATCGCGATGGTGAAGGGGTAGAGAGAGATATAACGCAGGCTATTTATTGGTATCAACAAGCAGCTAAGCAGAATAACCACAAAGCCAAAATACAGCTCAAAGAATTGTGCCTAGAACACACCTGTTAATATACATGGCAAGCTAAAGGCTTGCCATGTATTTAGGCTATGATTTTTACAATGTTAGATGCTGATCTAAAAATGCCAGCACTTGCTTATAATAACGAGTGCGATGTTCTGTTTTATAAAAACCATGTCCTTCATCTTCAAGTAGCTCATAAATATAGGGGTGTTTCGCTTTTTTAAGCGCTGCAATCAGTGATTCAGCTTGTTCAATCGGTGCTCGCTTATCTTCGCCACCGTGCACTATTAACACTGGAGCCTTTAACTTATCAATATTATAGCTAGGTGAAAAAGCCTTTAATTGCGCTTCATCTGTGCCCAATACACTTTGTAAATAACGTTGGCCACTGTCGCGCCCTGCAACATCCCCTTCTTCAAACATTAAAGGTAAGTCATAAACACCCACTACCCCAATCGCACACTTAAACATATTAGGTTCTAAAATCGCACTTTGTAGCGCTGAGTATCCACCAAAACTTGCGCCCATAATGCAGATGTTATTTTTATTAACCGTGCCCTGCTCAATTAAATATTTCACACCATCAATAATATCAAATTGAATTTCAGCTCCCCACTTTTGATGCCCCGCATGCTCAAAGTTACGGCCAAAACCACCAGAGCCCCTAAAATTAACTTTTAGTACAGCCATACCGCGATTTGCAAGCAACTGTGCATCGGGGTCAAATCCCCACCAATCGCGAGGGCCGTGTGGACCACCGTGTGGCATAACTACTAAAGGTAAGTTTTGCTCTGAAGTGTTATTCGGCACTGTTAAATAACCATAAATGGTTAAACCATCTCGACTAGTAAAACTCACTGGCTTGGTCTGGGCCATTTGCTCTGCATCAAGCCAACTACGAGATGCAAACAAAAATCGTAAGTTATTATTTTTGGCGTCAAATAAATAATATTGCCCAGGGTTTCGATCATTCGAAGCATAGATAACATTCGTATCGCCATCTTCAGTGCTACTAACGAGCTGCACTTGCTCGCCTGGTAAAGCGGAGATTAAAGCTTTTAAACGCATGCTTTTATCAGATTGTCCATCGACAAAAGCATAAGTCGGATAACCTAGTTCGGTTTCAATCGCAAATAACTCTTTTGATGCTTCATCAACCCATATTTGCTTTGGTGATACTTCCTCTTCCTTATGAATTAAATCAATTACTTTAGTTTTTAGATTCAATTTATATAAGCCTTGTGCTTCACCACTTACTGAAGCTGTGACATAAACAGCGTCACCACTACTATCAAAAGCATGTAATGTCACATCACTGTAACTCAAATCACCTAAGTTAAGTGGTTGCCAATTGCCACCTGACTTTTCGCGGGTATGGATTGTTGGTTTAATGTAATCATCACTGGCGACTGCGACTCTGACATTCCCTTCATGATCAGTCAAAAAGTTGGCCATTCGTGACGGTGAACGCGTCACTTTACGACGCTTGCCTGTAAAAACATCAACCTTATAGACAACCGTGTGTGGCTCACTACTCGATGTCCACGGATAAGTCACTATAAGCATTTTATTATCATCGTGAAGCAAAGGATCTAGCAAATAAGAGGTACCATAAAGCGGTGTTGCTTTTTTGAGACGAGAACCTGTTTGCATTTCCCCTTGATAGCCAACTAAGTACTTAGCTTTCGAGCCATCGGCATTCACGCCATATAACTCACCATAATATTCAGGGTGATCCTGCCAACCGCGCAAATACTCTTTTGCAACCACAACACGCTCATCACTTACCCAGTGATAAGCGCCAACTTGGGCATTCCCTTGAAAATTAACAGCATGATGAACTGTGAATTTTTTAGCATCCAAAATAACCAACACTTTCTTACCTTTAGGTTGCATAATTACTGCAAGGTAGCTTCCATTAGGAGAGATTTTCACTTGGCTATATTCACTGCTGCGGCTAAAGTCCTCGACTGTAGGAGCTGATTGATTTGCATAACTGATTGAACTTGCAATACACAACGCAATCACAACAATCAACGTCATTATTTTATCCATAAAACATCCCTTTAAATTTATACTTTTTATAATTACACCAATTGTACCTAATAAAGTTTGACATCGGTATCCATCCAAATACTTAAATAAAGAACACGGCGTACCTATTTACTTTAATTTGGTTACAATATAACATTACCGATATATTATAACAAAACATTGGAATGTTAATGTATTTACCTAACTTAAAAACTAGCCTGCTCGCTTCTATGATCGCCATCCTATGTGCCTGTAATAGTGAGATTGATGACATTGCTAATAAAAATGACGAACAAACTGATCACCATGATCATAGCGAAGTCACCTCAACTGGGCGTTTAGCTATTAGTCATGCCGATACTGCAAACGTCTCTATTTTTGATACTGACGATAACGCGTTACTTGAGATGTTTAATACAGCAAATATTGTTAGCGGCTTATATGCAAGCCCTACAAATCGCTTTGCGGTACTTATACAACGCGCTGATAACTATGTAGAGTTTATTGATGGAGGTTTATACCGTGAAGATCATGGCGACCACCTCCATGATTACAAACAAGCACCATCTTTATCAAGTTTTACTCTAACAAGCGATAAGCCAACTCATTTTGATGTAAGTGAGCAGCAAGCAGCTCTATTCTTTGATGGCAATATAGATGCAGGTATTCCCGCAAGTTTTGCTATTTTAACTGATGAATCGATCGTAAATGGCGAGACACTCGCCACGCATAATTTTGCTAACGCTATGCATGGCACCGCGCAAATTCGTGGTGACTCGGTGATCACCACCTACCGCACAGAAGACACAACCAACACATTACCAAACTATGTAGAGCAATTGCATATTCATGGCGATCATTTCCATCAAGAGCAACGCTTTGAGCTTGATTGTCCAGCGCTACACGGTAGCGCGCAGAACCACCAGCACATTGCATTTGGCTGTGCTGATGGCGTACTTATTATCACTGAACAAGATGGTGAGTTTAATGCAGCCAAAATAAATAACCTGGACGACTTTGCTGTAGGTGCCCGTATTGGCACACTAAAAGGAAGCGAGCACAGCGAGCTCTTTTTAGGTATCGCGCAAAGCAAACTCTTTTACACCGTTGATCCCAAAGCCGGTGCAATGACACAACTTGCCTGGCAACAAGATACTGAAAACACCTTATTAGCAAGTGCACTTGATAGTATAACGGGTGAATTTTACGTACTTGAGAGTGACGGTTTCTTATCGATATTAAACGCTGAAGATGATTGGCAAGTCAGTGCTCGTTTTCAAGTACTAGAAAACCCAACAGGTAACTATGCACTTGCTGCATCGGCAGTTGATGATACTTTATATATCGCAGAGGCAAACAGCCAAACCGTATTAAGTGTCGATACTCATGAACAAGCGGCTGAAATTATTCTGAATCTTGATTTTACTCCAAATAAAATAACCTGGTTAGGTATTGCTGAAGAATCAGATGAAGAACACAACCACTAAGATTAAATGACTTTCATAGCATTCCCTTGCTAAGCCATTGCCGGCAAATTTACTTTGCCGGCTTTTTTTGTTTTCATACTCACAACAGCATGATGTATCAACACCACCACCGCCCCTGCTAATACGCCTAATAAACCATCAAACAGTAAAGGGGCAATAACTCCCCCTGTCGCTCCTAAATAGTTTGCTCCAAACTCAGCCACCGTTATTTGCCAATGATGCAACACACTAATGCCATGTACTAAAATACCACCGCCGACGAGAAACATAGCGACCGTTCCAGCAAAAGCTAAAAATGCCATTAGCCGCGGCGCAGCAGCTAATAAACCTTTGCCTAACAACTCTTTAAATCGGTTACCGGTTTGCTGTGCTTGAGTGAGCAAGTACAAACCCGCGTCATCAAGTTTAACAATTCCAGCCACTAAACCATAGACACCTATCGTCATGATCACTGCAATCACGCTCAGCACTAACGCTTGATTAAGCAAACTGGCACCGGCCACAGTGCCAAGTGTGATGACAATTATTTCTGCCGATAAAATAAAATCGGTTCTAATTGCCCCTTTAATTTTTTGCTTTTCGTATTCCACTAAATCTACATTTTCACTATCACTAACATCGTCGTTGCTCGAGTGAGGTATGAACTTTTCAACGAGCTTTTCAGCACCTTCAAAGCATAGAAATAACCCACCCATCATTAATAATGGCGTTATTAGCCAAGGCAGCCACACACTTATCAACAAAGCGGCAGGAACAAGAATCGCTTTATTCAGAAAGGATCCTTTAGCCACGGCCCACACTACTGGTAACTCGCGTTCGGCACTCACACCGGTAACTTGCTGGGCATTTAATGCCAAATCGTCACCCAACACACCGGCGGTTTTTTTTGTCGCAACTTTGCTCATTGTGGCAATATCATCTAATAGCGTCGTGATGTCATCCAACAAAGTTAATAGATTCGTACCTGCCATTAAATTTCCTTGTACTTAAATATTTATAATAATCAACATAGCCTAAACAGCCATTTTCACCAACGGTTAATTTTCGTTTGCTATGCTAGGAGTCAAACCCACTTACCAAGGTAACAATTTATGTATAAAAGCGTATTAATTGCACTCGGTGTTTTGAGCTTGAGCGCATGTACCGAACAACAAAACAGTCAGTCTTTCTCCTGCGATAGCCAACTTACAGCGGTTATCACCAGTGAAAGTGAAGAAACAGCTTCATTAGCCTATAATCAGGTTACTTACCAGTTAACGCAGCAAACCAGCGCTTCAGGTGTAAAGTATAGCAATGATGATGTGCTGTTTTGGACCAAAGGTAACGAAGCTATGTTGATCATTGATGGCAACAAATACCACTGTAACTTAGAGTAAAGCATTCGCGCGCCACACTTATAATTTATAAAAACACTGCTACACTCATAAGTAATTAAGTATTTACGGGTTAGCTATGCGCGCTATTGCTATCAAAACAAAACTCATTTTTTCCTTTGCCACCATTGGTTTTTTAATGCTGGCCAGCAGTGGTTTTTTTTACTGGTCGCTCGGAAAAATTGACCATGCCACTTCAGATATCGAAACGTTAGCAGTCCCCGTACAACAACAAAGTAACGCGCTACGTTTATCTTTATTATCAATAACTAAATATAATGCCGTTGCGTATAGCCAAACAAGTGAAGAAGCTTTACACCAGCAACTGCAAAGTACCCGCGAAAACCAAGCTCTATTTGCCTCCAAATTAAAAGAGTTAAACACACAACTTAGTGACCAACCGCAAATGCAGCAGTTGCTGTCAAAAGTAGCACAGCAATACCAGCTATTTAGTACGACCAGCACAACCATGTTTAGTGCCAAACAGCAAGGGTTAACCGCCGAAACACAGGTGGCTGCATTAGCCAATGATTACGCTAACAACCTCGCAGATTTAAGTAATGGTCTACTTGATTTAGAGTTAATCGAAGTAACAGCTGAACAGCAGACTTTATTAGCCGCGATTGTTGGTACCGCGACCCGCATTGATGATTTGCTTTTCACCTTGGGGAACAATGTTAAGGGGATCAATCATATAAACAGCCTACAAACACTTAATGAGCATCAACAAGACACTCGCTTCTTGCTCGATAATATCCAATCTAATTTTACTTACCTGCAGCAACAAGCAAGTGAACTAAAAAATATCACCAACTTTACCAGCCTAAAAGAGTTACTAAACTTAATAAATCAACAACTAATAACGCTATATCAACAACAAAGTACACTTTTAAGCAGCAAAGTAGCGGCTGAGCAAGCCTTTTTCAGCCTTTCAGCAGCAATTCCAACTTACTGAACAACTTATTATTGAGCTCAACCAATTAGCTGATAAACGCTTTAACAGCTTACAAAGCGATGCTCAATCAGTGATCAGCACGGGATCAAAACTCGCTATTATCATCTCTTTAGTACTCATCTCGTTCGCAGCCTTGATCTGTTTTTTAACGACACGAGCCATGCTAAAACCATTAAATGCAGTTAATAAAGCGCTATCACGCATCGCCTCAGGAGATTTATCAAAACGTACAAAACCACTGAACGATGATGAATTTGGCATACTTTTAAATAATATCAACCAATTAAGTGATGATTTGAGTGAACTACTCAGTGCAATAAGTGACAACGCCCATACTTTGGATCAATCAGCAATGCAAACTAGTGAGCAAGGCCAACAAATGACTGAGGCTGCACAACAGCAACTAGATCACATTGCTCAGGCCAGTGCAGTGGCTCATAACATGCTTAGCAATTCACAAGCTGTTTGCGAACAAGCAGATAACACTTCCGGTGAAGTTACAAACGCCTCGCAATTTGCTAACAATGTAAACCACATAGCTGATCGTAACAGTCAACGAATTGTTGCTTTACTCTCTCGTCTTGATCAAGCAGTACAGAGCACGAATGAACTCACTCAACACACACAATTAATTGGCGCAATTGTGGATACCATTAGTAGTATTGCAGAGCAGACAAACTTACTCGCACTCAATGCTGCAATTGAAGCTGCCCGCGCAGGTGAAAATGGCCGAGGCTTTGCAGTTGTCGCAGATGAAGTGCGCTCTTTAGCTGCACGCACACAAAGCTCTACAAGTGAAATTCACGCTATGATCCAAACATTGCAACAGCAAGCTAACACCGCAGGCCATGAAATTAATGATGCTCAGCAACAAGCCACAGAGTGTGTAGAAAATAGCAGTGAGCTCAATCTAGCTGTAGATAAAATAAAAAGTACCTTAGTGACTATTAATCAGATGAGTATACAAATTGCGGGGTCATCACATCATCAACTAGATAACAGCAATGATATAAAACAGCTCATGACTCAAGTAACCTTGCAGGCACAAAGCAATGCTGAACATGCAAGTACATTAGCAACTCAAAGTGAAGATGTGAAACAGCTCGCTCACTCTCTTACCAGCGCAGTAGAAAGGTTTAAATTCTAATGCTGGTTAAGATGTTGACCATCTATAAACTCTCTAATGTACTTGTCAAATGATGCCGCGGGTAATGGTTTACTGTATAAGAAACCTTGAATGTAATCACAATTCAAAGCTGTAAGAAAAGACCGTTGCGCGGCGGTTTCAACGCCCTCAGCAACCACTTCTAAATGTAAATTACTTGCCATTGAAATTATTGCGCTCACCATTGCGCAGTCTTCAAGATCATCAGGTAAATCTTTAATAAATTCCCGATCTATTTTTAATTTACTCAGTGGAAAGCGTTTTAAATAACTCAACGACGAGTAACCAGTGCCAAAGTCATCAATTGCTAATCCAACACCTATCGCTCGTAAGGCTTGCAACTGCTGTAACGTGTTCACACTGTTGTCAGCGAGTAACGTTTCGGTAATTTCAAGCGTTAAGCACTTAGGTGATAACTGTGTTTCTCGCAGTACAGTTTTAACTAGCGCTTCAATATCCTGGCGTATGAACTGAACACTCGACATATTGACAGTGACAAAAAATTGCTCACCAAAACAATTACACCATGTAGACGCTTCCCGACACGCTTCTCTTAACACCCACTCGCCAATGGGAATTATTAGCCCCAGTTCTTCACACACAGGAATAAATTGCGCAGGAGACACAGCACCTAATTCTGCACTATGCCAACGTAATAACGCTTCACACCCAACCGTTTTTTTATCATGGCTAACAATTGGCTGAAAATAAACAGTAAATTCATTATTACTCAGCGCTTTATGCAGAGCATTCTCAAGTTTGCTGCGGGCTGTTGCTTGTTCATGCAAACCACTGGTAAAGAATTCAAAACAATTACGCCCTTGCTCCTTAGCTTTGTACATAGCACTGTCAGCATTACGCAGTAATATTTTACGTTCAACAGCATCATCAGGGAAAATAGTGATCCCCATACTACCCGACAAAAACACATCTTGCTCACCAATTTTAAATGAGGAATTGAGTGCTTGCAGTGCCTTTTGGGCTAATCGTTCAATATCAGCTAAGGTGTTGATCCCTGGAAGCAGTAACGCAAACTCATCACCGCCTAAACGCGCAACAACATCAGAGCTGCGCATACATGCTTTTAGCCTTTTAGCGGCCTCAAGTAATAATAAATCACCGCTATTATGCCCTAGCGTATCATTCACGCTTTTAAATCGATCTAAATCTATAAAACAAATAGCCAAGCGTTTATTGTCAGCACTGGCACGGATCATTTCTTGATCAAGCTTATTGTTGTAATGGTATCTATTCGCTAACCCTGTCAGGTTATCAAAATTAGTTTGCAACCACATCTCTTGCTCATTTTCTTTACGTAAAGAAATATCGTTGAATAAAGCAACATACTGCTCAATCTCTTTATCATCATCAAAAACCACCGAAATATTGAGCCAACTAGGATAAATACTGCCATCTTTACGACGGTTCCAAACTTCACCTTCCCAATGTCCTTCTTCATTCAAGCGTTGATATAGTGCTTGGAAAAACGCAGGTTTATGGCGCCCAGAATTTAATATTGCCGGTGTTTTACCTATCACATCCTGTTCTTGATAACCTGTAATATGCGTAAAGGCTTGATTAACTGCTTGAATTTCATTGTTACGATTAGATACCAAAATACCCTCATTGGTTGCTGAGAATACGGTACTTGCTAAACGCTGTTGTTGTCGGGTTTGCAGTTTTTGGCTGATATCGCGAATTAAATGTATTTCACCTATCTTAATATTAGCTTCATCATTTACAGCTGTTACTCGTGCCTCTCCCCAAAAATCCTCTTCTAAACCATGAAACTGGCATTCGTTATCAACACCAATTATACCTTTTGGGCACTGTGTAAATGAGTAAATATTTTTCCCTTGCAGTGACTCTCCTGCTGCTAACTTTTGTATAGCCATCGTATTAGCGGTAATCACAACATGCTCGGTATCGGTGAAAACCAATAGATCATCAATACTGTTAAAAATAGCTTTTAGCATTGCGCTGTCTTTTTGTGCCGACTTTTTAGCACGGCGTAACCTAGCAGCTAATAAAGTTAAAATAGCTAACAAGATCATCAATAAAGAAATTGAAATGAGCGCTAATATTAATTGGTCCGCGCTTTTTTCTTCGATTTCTTTAGTTTGGCTCGCAACCAATTCCTCAAGGTTTTCTTGGTAATGCCAAAGCGCAGCTTCGAGGCTACGCTGCGAAGAAATATCATGCACAACAGAAAATAAGAAATCTTTATTTTCAACTCTAAATGGGGCTGAATAAACACTTACAGTACGTGTTTCACCATTAGCTAAACGGTGTTGAAAGACAAAATAATTCTGCCCTTTATTGAGCGCGGCTTGACGCTCTTGCGCAACTTGTTGTTCAGTAAATATATTAATTTGCTGAATCCGCATTGTTTGCAATTGCGCAACACTGTAACCATAAAATAATGCTGCAGCCTGATTGGCAAATTTAATCTCACCTGTTTGCGGCTCAACCACGAGCATGACTGCACTGTGATCATTTAAAAGCGACACATTAATTACAGAATCAAAGGACGACTTTGCAATTGCATGCCCCGCACAAGTAATTATAAAATAAGCAACTATGATCTTGATAAATAACTTTATGATAAGCCCGCCCATTTATTGAAAACTCATTTTATGCATCTGCTCTACACTATAGCTTACTCCACTAATAATGTAATGAAAATGCTCATTAAACACTCACTTAATAAGCCGCTTTAATTCGCTTAACGTATTAATTTAAGTATAATACCAGCAGTCTTTTTCAGCTTTAAAGCGGCCCATAATGAAATACAAAGATCTGCGCGATTTTATCGAGTTACTCGAAAAAAAAGGTGAATTAAAACGTATTCAACAAGAAGTTGATCCTTATTTAGAAATGACAGAAATTGCCGATCGCACCTTACGTGCTAAAGGCCCTGCTTTATTGTTTGAAAACCCTAAAGGCTATGACATCCCAGTATTAGCTAACTTATTTGGTACGCCAGAGCGCGTCGCTATGGGGATGGGTAAAGAAGATGTCAGTGAATTACGAGAAGTGGGTAAACTACTGGCATTTTTAAAAGAGCCTGAGCCACCAAAGGGCTTAAAAGAAGCATTCGGGCAAATACCTGTGTTTAAGCAAGTATTAAACATGCCAGCTAAAGAAGTAAAAAAAGCGCCGTGCCAACAAGTCATTATTGAAGGTGATGATGTTGATTTAACTAAACTTCCTATTCAGCATTGCTGGCCAGGCGATGTAGCCCCGTTGATTACATGGGGTTTAACCGTCACCAAAGGCCCCTATAAAAAGCGCCAAAATCTTGGGATTTATCGCCAACAATTACTTGGTAAAAATAAAATCATTATGCGCTGGTTATCCCATCGCGGCGGCGCACTTGATTTTCAAGAATGGTGCAAAGAAAACCCAGGCCAGCCTTATCCGGTATCGGTGGCACTAGGCGCAGATCCGGCGACTATTTTAGGCGCCGTCACCCCTGTACCTGATACCTTAAGCGAATATGCCTTTGCGGGCTTACTACGCGGTAGCAAAACTGAAGTAGTAAAATCCATATCCAATGATTTACAAGTGCCTGCTAGCGCTGAAATTGTCCTTGAAGGCTATATTATGCCGGGCGAAATGGCTCCTGAAGGCCCTTATGGTGATCACACCGGATACTATAACGAAGTCGATGACTTTCCAGTGATGACAGTTACACACATGACACATCGCAAAGATCCTATTTATCACAGTACCTTTACTGGCCGCCCGCCAGATGAACCCGCGATTTTAGGTGTTGCGTTAAACGAAGTCTTTGTACCTGTACTACAAAAGCAATACCCTGAAATTGTCGATTTTTACTTACCCCCTGAAGGCTGCTCTTACCGTATGGCCGTTGTGACAATGAAAAAGCAATACCCAGGCCATGCAAAGCGGGTAATGATGGGGGTATGGTCGTTCTTACGCCAGTTTATGTACACTAAATTTGTGATTGTTTGCGATGATGACGTCAACGCGCGAGACTGGAATGATGTCATTTGGGCAATCACCACGCGTATGGACCCTGCTCGTGATACCACGTTAATTGAAAACACGCCAATTGATTACCTTGATTTTGCCTCACCCGTATCAGGTTTAGGTTCTAAAATGGGGATGGATGCCACCAATAAATGGCCAGGTGAAACAACTCGAGAATGGGGCGAGCCTATCGTGATGGATCAAGCGACTAAAGATCGTGTTGATGAAATTTGGCAAAGCCTAGATATTCTCTAACAGCGCTGTTAGAGGCTATAAACTCACCCTGCGGATATGCTAGTATTGCTCAAATAAAGTGCGTATCCGCTAATTTAAGGTAAAACATGCAAACATTACACGCTGAAGTTGTAGCTATCAGCCCATTAACAGAATTTGTTCACAAGGTCATTTTAAAACCTGCACAAAGCGTTACTTTTGAAGCAGGCCAATATTTACAAGTTGTACTCGGTGAAAAAGACAAACGTGCCTTTTCAATTGCGAGCCGCCCTTCACAATGTGATCAGCTAGAGCTGCACATTGGTGCATCTGCGGCTGATTCATACGCAATGCAAACCCTTGAACACCTTCGTGCGGCACATGCTGATAAAAGCTTAGTGACCATCGAAGCTGGCCTTGGTATTTCACAATTACGTATACAATGCGAACGCCCAATTATTTTACTTGCTGGCGGCACAGGGTTCTCATACGTGAAATCGATGGCCGACCATTTAAGTGAAATTGGTTGTGACCGCCCAGTGTTATTTTATTGGGGCGTCCGTGAAGAGTCAGCTCTTTATGCACATAGCGAAATGCAAGCATGGGCTGATAGCCGTGAAAACTTTACTTTTATTCCAGTGGTTGAAAATCCCACGGACAGTTGGACAGGGCACACCGGTTATGTACATAAGGCCGTAATGCAAGATATCGTTTCACTTGCACCATACGATATCTACATGGCCGGTCGTTTTGATATGATTGGCATTGTTCGTGATGACTTTTTGGCGCATGGCGCAATCCGCGAAAACATGTATGCCGATGCTTTTGCATTTATAAAGTAGCGTATTAAAGCGCCGGTGGCGCTTTTTTTATATGGACTAATCCTCACTAAATATACAAATCCCATCCATTAAAGTTATACTGAGTTCACTTAATAAATAGAATCAGTGCCGTTTTATGGCTTCGGCAATCGAACAGCGTATCGTAACTTTTTTACTTAAACATATTAAAGGCATAAAACTGATCTATTTATTTAGCTCTCATAATCAGGGGACTGCCAACAAAAATAGCGATATTGACCTCGTTGACTTAAACTCGGCATCAACCGTATTGCAAGTGCAAGTGATATCATCATTGCGGTGATTAATAACCATCTTTCGGACTTTGAGACATACAGCAAAGAAATTGCGCAAAAAACATTAATGTAGAACAACGATTACATTACTGACACTCTCTGACAAAACCTTATGATTTACTGAACGCTCTTAAACAAGGAGCATAATTATGACCACTAACGTAATCGAAGTTGTTAATTTCACACTCAACACTGACGCCGATTTAGCACAATTTCATATTGCTAATAACGCATTTCAAAATTTCATTGACCAACAACCGGGCGTATTTTATCGCTCTCTTGCTAAGCAACCTGATACCCCGCTTTACATCGATGTCATATACTTTGCTACACCAACAGATGCAAAGCGTATAAGTGATGCGTTTTCTGAAAATGCCATTTGCCAACAATTTGCTGCGCTAATAGCAAAACAAAGTGTACAGTTAACTCATTATGAGGTACTGAGCCAAACAGCTTGCCAGCAAAGTTAAACTAAATAAAGGATCCATTCGTGCACAAATCAGAGCGGCTATTTCAACTAGTAAATATACTAAAAAGTCGCCGCTTTGCGATCACTGCAAGTGATCTCGCCGCTAGGTTAGATGTGTCTGAGCGCACTATTTACCGTGATATTCAACACCTCCAAAGCTCAGGAGTTCCTGTTGCAGGTGAGGCGGGTGTTGGCTATCTAATTACTGAATACGACCTTCCTCCCATGATGTTTACGCTAGAGGAGTTACAAGCACTACTGCTGGGTAGTAACATGGTGAGTGCATGGACCGACCCACAATTAGCTGCAAATGCCCAAGCTGCAATAACTAAAATAAATGCCGTATTACCTGAAAAACTAAAACAACAAGTCGACGAGTTGCCTTATATCGTCCCCTCTTTTAGCCATGATAAAAACCAGCAACAAACCACCTTGCTACTCCGCCAAGCGATTGCTAATAAAACCTGTATAGAATTTCACTATATTGATGTTAACCAGCAGTCCACTCACCGTATTGCAGAGCCTTTAGGGCTTGTGTACTGGGGAGCAAAATGGACGCTGATTGCTTATTGCCAATTACGTACTGACTATCGTGAATTTCGTTTAGATCGTATCCAAGCTATAACGCCTGTTTGCAAAGTATTTGTTACCCACCCACAAAAAAATTTAGCTCATTACATTGAGTTAGTAAAAGCTAAATATCAAACAAGTTAGTATGAGTAGAATGCAATTAAATTGAGTAATGATTGTTTCTACCTATCAATATAATCAACATAAACAATTTCCCAAAAAGCAGATCCTTAACCATACTTTGTACAAGTCATTAATTGGGAGAGACCCAAATGTTAAATACAAAAGTAAAAGATTTCATGCAACGTAAGTTGCCACACATCACACCAGAGACTGAAATGACCACCGCCATTGCGGAACTGCAAAAATTTAAATTACTCGGTGCACCGGTGTTTGATGACAATAAATGTTTAGTAGGATTTATCTCTGAGCAAGAACTACTTAGGCCATTAATGCAAAGTAGTTATTTTTGTGACGGCGTGGTTAAGGTTGCGCAACTAATGCAGACAGAGGTTATCACCGTCAACGGCGACACCAACATCATAGAGCTTGCGGAGCAAATGAAAACAGGGAAGCCAAAAAACTACCCTGTTGTTGAAGGCACTAAAGTAATTGGGATGATTGGTCGTAGTGATATTCTCAAAGCAATGTTTGATAACTATCTGAGCTGCCAATAAAAATATTAGGCGTATAAAAAACGCCTACCCCTTATTAGCGTGCGGCAGCAGCGTGTATTAGTTGCTGTTTTTCTGTATCACTTAAATAGGCTATTGCCAGCGCATTTGCTTGAGCTTTTTCTATATCGGCTTGAGTTAACCCCGCAGCGGGTGCTGCAATCGCGTATTCATGCTCAATTTCGATGCCTTCAACTGCGGGATCATCGGTATTAATACAAGCCAAAATACCATGATCTAAAAAGCGCTTCAGAGGATGTACGTCTAAGCTTGCTACCGTACTGGTTTGTACATTACTGGTTAAGCACGACTCAATACCAATACGCTGATCTCGCAGGTAATCCATCAACTTGGCATCTTCAATCGCTTTTACACCATGACCAATACGCTCAGCACCAAGCTGATTAATCGCTTGCCAAATACTGGCAGCGCCTAATGCTTCTCCAGCATGAATTGTTGCAGCCAAGTAGGCATCGCGTACCTGTTTAAAGTGTTCTACAAACAGCTCGCCCGGAAAACCAATTTCATCACCCGCTAAATCAACAGCGACTAAGTCATTTTTAAACGCTAGCAAGGCATCAAGCTCTTGTTGGCAAATTTTAGTTCCGTAAGTGCGCGACATAATACCAATTAAATTCGCTTTCACGCTGTTGTTTTGAGTGGCACTTTTAATACCATCAACAACGGCTTCAACCACACCTTGTGGATGCAAACCACAGCTCTGCGCCATGTAATACGGGCTAAAACGTAGCTCAACATAATCTAAGCCTTGCGCTTGAGCATCTTCGATATTTTCTATGGCGATACGCCGACATGCATCATAGTCACCAAGTACTGCAACACCCCAATCAAGCTTTTGTAAGAAAGCCATTAGGTTCGGTTCAGGATCAATAACTTGTACATGTGGAATAAGTGCTTCAACATTGTCAGCTGGCAGTTTGATATTGAACTGGCGACCTAAATCAAGAATTGTTTGTGCACGGACATTACCATCTAAATGGCGATGTATATCTAGCAAGGGGAGTTTTTTATTGATCATAATGAGCACTCAGTTCAGTTAATTTGCGCGGATGATACGCACTTAAATCGGTAATTCAAGTTTAGATGATTTTATTCATATTATTGAGGTCATTTGTCAGCCCATTACAATAAAAGGTTAAATCACAGTGACTTTATTGCTGTGAAACATCTTTATGCAAATAGTGCCACACTGTTTTAAAGAGTTTCTCAGCATCGATTGGTTTTGTTAAGTAACCATCCATACCGACCGCGAGTGCTTTTTTAACATCGTCGTCATGAGCATTGGCAGACAAAGCAATAATCGGCAGCTCATGCATAAATAACTCATAGCGGATCACTTTAGTGGCTTGCAAACCATCCATATTCGGCATTTGAATATCCATCAGTACTAAATCATAACGTGCTGCAGACACTTTTTCGATGGCTTCAAATCCATCATTGGCAACATCTGCAACACAGCCTTTGGTTTTTAAAATAGCGGTAGCAACATGTTGATTCAGCGGGTTATCTTCAACTAATAAAATTTTAAAATTAGCAAGCGATAAAGTGCTGGTATCAATATCATTAAACTGCGGCTCTAATTGCTCTGCCCTAGCCAGCGGTGAGATGCGTGGCAGGGTGAAGGTAAACGTTGAACCCACTCCTTCCTTACTGACGAGGCTAATTGCTCCCCCCATTAACTCAACTAACTTTTTACAAATGCTTAATCCTAATCCAGTACCACCAAACTGCCGAGAGGTAGAACTATCCGCTTGGGCAAAAGGTTGAAATAGTTGTTGTTGAGCTGTTTCGCTAATACCAATACCCGTGTCACTGACGCTAAAGTATACGCTGTCTTGCTGTTGCCACACCTTTAACGTGATAGCGCCAGTAGCAGTAAATTTAATCGCATTATTTAATAAGTTAAGCAACACTTGTTTTAAGCGAATTGGGTCACTATCAAGCTGAAGCTCTACATTATTTTCTAAATCGACAATAAGTTGCAGTGACTTCATATCAACTTCAAACTGCACTAAGTTAACGAGCTCATCAATCAGCTTATTCAGCGCAATGGGCTCTTGCATTAAGTCGAGTTTACCTGCTTCCATTTTAGAAAAATCGAGTACGTCATTTAATACTCGCAACAAGACGCTAAGCGCACCATCTGCTTGCTCAATAAAACCTCGTGCTTGCTGCCAATCTTGCTGTTGTAATGCCAGATAATGCAGCCCCTTAATACCATTTATTGGGGTGCGGACTTCGTGACTCATATTAGCCAAAAACTGACTTTTGGTCTGACTTGCTTTATCGGCTTTTTGTTTTTCTTGACGCAAAATTCGTGTTTGTTGAGCAACCTGCTCACGGATCTGAATATTAGTCCCCGTTACCGAGATCAAAAATGTAATCAACAACCACACAAATAACATCCCTAATATTTGCGCAAGCCAATACAATAACCACGACATTTGTGCCTTTGGCTCAAAGATCTGTACTTGCCAAACTCGCTTGCCTATCGTTAGTTGGTATTCACTCAACAGCTCTATATCAGTGCGCGAAGTGCGATAAATTAATTGTCGTGCATCAGCCTCAGTTACATCATAGAAATGACTGCTAATTTGACTATGATGGTTAAATTGTAATGCCTCAGCCAAACGTGCCAAGCTAACAACAGCTACCACAAATCCCCTAAAATCACCTTGGGTTTGTAAATCGCCAAACACCGGAAAGAAAAACAACACTCCGCTATCATCGTTCTTTGTTTGTATTAGCTTAACGGGTTCACTAATGACTAATTCATTCAATTCCTTGGACATCATTAATGCGCTACGGCGCTGACTATTTGACGCTAAATCAAAACCTATCACCTCTTCATTCCCCGCTATAGGGTTTACGTACAGTATAGGGTAATAGCCTTCACGTTTGGTAACACCCTGCCAATACTGCTGTGGCTTTTCTTTTATATAATAGTTATGCATGCCTTGCTGGCGCACTTTGTCTTGATGGTGCTCAACATCCGCTAACAAGATATTTGGCACCCAATCAAACGCGAGTACTTCAGGGCTATAATTCAGTTGTTTTGAAGTAAAACGCTCAAACTCACCGTAACTAACCTCATCACTACTGGCAAAAAAGGTCGACAGTAGTGTTAAATGGCTGGTTATTTCATCTAATTTATGGCTTATCTCCAATTTTATTTCGGCAATTTTCGCTTCTTGCTTTTGAATCTCTTTATCTCTTTTCACACTTGCCGCGGCATAAAAACTGATACTGATCACAATATAGATCAATAACGAAGGCAAAATGACTTGTAAACGGTGACGCATTTGCGCGTAATTGAAAGCAGCTAATATAAGTGGCGTAAAAATCAAGACACCAATACTGTCGCCGATCCACCATGCTATAAAATTATCAAATGCATCATGCATGGGAATAACATGATTAAAGACTAATAAGCTTGTGCCGATCGATGCTGAAATTACACAGCAAATAGGTCCTGCAACGATCAAGCTTTGTATACTGTGTTTTAAAGAGGAGAGATCGAGGGGGGCTTTTATGATTTTGACTATCAGATAACAACCAACCCAAGCCTGCAACACCGCCCCTAACGAGACAATTAAAGCTTGTAGAAAAACCTGCCAATGGAGAATATCAACAACTTGATCAAGATGGAGCAAGTTAGTCAATAAAGCGCCGAGTAAAATGCCGAAGGTGGCGCGTTTTCCGCACAATAAAAAACTAGCAAGCGCGATCCCTGATGGTGGCCACGAGGCCACTGCATAGCCATCTATTGCCAACAGTGAATTGCTAAAGAAGCCAGTTAAAAAATAAGCAAAAGCAATGCTAAACGTCAGAGTAAATATATTTTTCAATGCTCTGGCGCTCCTATGCCGGTATGGATCCGCGGTCTCTACGAATAAAGATCGAGTGCTTTTTGTGGCTGCGCACTTTTACTATAACTAAGCTGTGCTTGAGCGAAATATGCCTTGCTATTTTCTCGGGTTAAGGCCTTATCAAATACCCGCGCGGCGAGGTCATACTCCCCATGCGCATTCGCAAGACAAGCAAGCGCAAGTAGCAAGTCTTGATTATCAGAGTCTTTCTTTAACGTATCTTGCAAACTTGCTTGTAATTTTAGCGCGTCTCCCGGTGCGGAGACTTTCAAAATCTGTGCAAGCTCGGCATGTTGCTCTGGTTTTTTCAGCATTTTTATCAGGCTTAACTCTATTTCATTTAAGCATCCGGCACTGGCCATTGCCGCTAAATAACAGTTCTGCGCTTTTGCTTTTACCGGCTTGGGTAACTGCTGGTATTTATCGGTTAATTGCGACTGTGGCTGCGCCATAAAATAGCTGGTTAATAACACTGTCCATTGGCTCTGTGTTAATGCTTTTTTAGCTAATAAACGCGGCATAAATTGCTCAAGTGCCGTCCATTTTTGCTGCTGCACAAGTACCTCAGCATAGAGTTTCAGTTCCAAGGCAGTGGCTTTCTTAGCCTCAGCCAACACCTTTAGCTCTCCCGCTACGGTGCTGCAATCACCACTGGCAAGCCAAAGTTTCGCGGCCTTCAATTGATTTGCTGGTGATATTTGATCAAGTAAACCAATTGCTTTACTCGGGTCATTATGCTGTAAAGCCGCTTTGGCTAGTAACGCATAGCGCACATCTTGCCAATTATCAGCCACGCTGTTGTTAGCCAGTGCAAGTTCAAGCTGTTCGCTATCGCCATTAATTAAGCTCCATACACCTTGCTCAATCGCAGCTTGCTTACGCTCTTCACTACGGGCAAAAAAACGATGACGAGTGTTGCTATACATAGACCAAATATAACGGATCAACTTATAAGTTAAATACAGCCCGAGCGCGATAACCAAAATGGTCGCACAAAAAGCGACAATAGACCCTTCAATAGTTGTTTGATTAAACGAAATTAATACATAACCCACTTCACCTATTAGCATCGGCGATAAAGCAAGCAGTAGCGCAACGGCTAAAATAACCAATATTAAGCGGATCATTGTGCCCACTCCTTGACCTGCTCAGTACTTTTCAAAGTGATAGCTGGACTAAAGTTTAACTGCTCTTTGCTCAACTCCTGCAACGTTTTAAGCGTACTTTTAGTGAGAGCGTCATCATGTTTAAAGTAATCTTTTACTAATACTTCGGCTTGACTCAACGCGGTAAAATAAACACTGGCTTGTTTAGTCAACAGTGCATCTTGCGCTTGCGATAAATATAAGCTTAAGCGCTGTTGGATAAGATGGCGCTCTTGCTCGGTTAATAAAGGTTCAATAGCAATATCTTCACGTTGGCGAATTTTAATAAAGTTATCTTTAAATTGCTGCCATGAATTCGCTAAGTTTTGCTGCCAATCACTGATATTCTCACTTAACGCATGTTGATCTTCTTGTTCCACTTCTTGTGGTAATGCCACCGCGTTAAAAACAAGCTTATCAACTTGCCCAAGCACGCCGTGCAGCGTTAAATAAATGGCTTCTACTGCCACCGGTTCAACAGTACTTAGCGCTTGCAAGTCTTGATGTATTGCCTGGCGAATAGCGCCTGTGCCGGGGTGTTCAGCAAGTAGCGCATCTAAGCGAGATAATACAGCCGTTGCACCTTGATAATCTTTTTCAGCCCACAATTTAAACTCAGCCATACGTTGCAAGCTGGTAACTTCTTGGGGGTTGAGGCTATAAGCTTGTTGCTCTGCACGCTGTAACGCACTTTCTAGTTGCTGCTGTGTTTGTGTTTTGCTTGCAGCTAAAGCTGCCGTCACTTTTTGCTCACTGTTAAACAAGGCTTGCTGCAAGGTTTGCTGGGCGACTTTTACGGCTTGTAGCTCTTTACCAAGCAGTTGGTTGTCAGCAGATAGTTGATTGATCACTTGATTAGCTTGCTGCTGCGTATTTAATTTTTGATAAAACTGATACCCCACCCCAGCTGCCACTATTAACGAGATCAGCAGTGCTAAGCTGCCAGTTTTACTTACTTTTTGTTTGTTAGTTGGGGGCGTTTCTTGTTTCATAGCAAAGTCTTTTTTTGTTGCCGAAGGAGAGTCTGTAACCTTAGTATTCACTTTGGTTGTACTGCTTTGTGCTGCTTTAGTGTCAGCTATTGGCTTTGTATCTTCACTCATAAGGGTACCTTCGCTGATACAAGTAAACATAGCGCTATCACTTGCACCTGCGGCAATGTGTATATTTGCCGAGTCAATCTGCTGCGCCGCAAGGTGTTCGCTAATGCGAGCACTGGCAACATAAAACTGACAGTGTCTTAACCATTCTAGTTGTTGCACGCTCAGCTGGCGAAAAATCGCGTCAACGGCCGCATTACTTGTAATGACTATACCTTTAACATCAATGCTTTGCCAGTGGTCTAGCCAGTCAGCTGAATTTCCCTCAGTAGGGCTACGTTGATAAACAACTAAATTATTTAAAAATGCTCCACGCTGTTTGAGCGTTTTTGCAATAGTAGGTCGGCCATCTTTGCCTTTCACTAAAACAATATTTTGCCCATCAATCTGCTGTAATGACTTCAGCGCTAATAATCCTTCAGAATCATGCTGCTTAGGCACCGCGGCGCGCACGCCAAATGCCTGCCAAATGGCTTCAGCAGTTTGTTCGCCTACAGCATAAAACTGTGCTTTGGTATTAATATCGGGTTTTAGAGCCAGCAGTGCATTGACGGCATCTTGAGAGATAAAAATAACTTTATCTGCATTCAGTAGAGGCGTTAGCTGGGTGTTGTTTGGTGTGAAATAATCGATCTTCAAAACTGGAAACAAGGTCGCCTGATAACCCTTCTGCGACAGTTGCTGCGCAAGGTCGGTGCCTTTTCCATGTGGGCGAGTTATCAGGATCTGTGCCATTTATGCGTCTCTATATACGTCTGCTAAAATTTTATCTGCACCTAATGCAAGTAATTGCTCGGCCAGTTGTATACCTAGTTGTTCTGCATCGCTGGCATTACCACTGATCTCAGCACGCAAAATTTCGCTGCCATCAATCGCGCCCACTAAGCCACGTAAATGCACTTGCTCGCCATCAACTAATGCATACGCACCAATTGGCACTTGGCAACCGCCTTCTAAACGGCGATTCATGGCACGCTCTGCATTTACACGAATACGCGTTTCATTGTGCTCTAGCGGTGCAAGTAATGCTTTGGTTACTTCATCATCAATACGACACTCAATACCTACCGCACCTTGACCATTAGCTGGTAGCGATTGCTCCGGCTCAATAAAGGCTTTAATGCGATCATGCATTTCTAAACGAATTAAACCTGCAGCCGCTAAAATAATCGCATCATATTGGCCATCATCAAGCTTGGCTAAACGCGTGTTCACGTTACCACGTAAATCACGAATTTCTAAATCAGGGCGCAATGCACGTATTTGGCACTGACGACGTAGACTGGATGTACCAACAATAGCACCTTGCGGTAACTGTGCAATATTATCAAAGCTATTCGATACAAACGCATCCCGTGGATCTTCGCGCTCACAAATAGTATGCAGCGCTAACCCTTGTGGAAAATCCACCGGTACATCTTTCATTGAATGCACAGCGATATCAGCACGGCCATCTAACATTGCTTGCTCAAGCTCTTTAACAAATAAGCCTTTACCGCCAATTTTTGCAAGCGGAGTATCGAGAATGATATCCCCTTGGGTCGACATAGGCACTAACTCAACCGTAAGATCAGCATGAAAATGCTCAAGTTGTGCTTTTACAAATTCCGCCTGCCACAGTGCTAAGGCACTTTTACGAGTCGCAATACGGATTAGTTGAGATTTTTTTGTCGCTTTTCCAATCATAAATAGAGTCCAATTAATTTTCTTTGCTGAGTCTCAAAGTACGCTAAACGCTTACTCAGCCAAAATGCGAAATTCTTTTTGTGCCAACAAATGGCCATGTTCATCAACAACATCAACGCGCCAATTACCAACTTGTTCAGGTAAAATCGTTTTATTAGAGAAAGTACGATAACGAGGCGAAGTAACATCGAGCTCAATGCTGGCTAGCACTTCATCTTCGTAGCGCCAAACATGCTTAACTTTTTGCCCTTGCAGGTTTTTGAGTTCACTAAAAAATGCCATCGTCTCTGTAAATTCATTAAAACGCACATCTGCTTTAAATACGTTAACCGGCTCACGGTCTACGACTTCACGCGTCAATACAGCTCGACTTACTTTGTCGGTATCAATTCGCGCACCAAGCGCAACGCTGGCCACATGTGCCGAAGGTGCAAAGCTATCAGTTTGTTGAACGGTTACCTCTTGTCCAACCAATTCCTCATTCGTATCAGGAATAACAGTGGTGCTAGCAGGTAACTCCTCGCGGACTTCTTGTTCCTGAACAGTAATTTGCGCTTCAGGCTCACTGGCTGATGCTGCAAGGTCATCAATATCGGAGTTTTCAATAACGGCTGCAATAACTGGTATTGCTGAGGCTGAATCAAGTTCAGTATCACTTTCCTCAATACGTGGGTCAACTAGCTGCGGGTCATCAGTTACACTGTCAGTTACCACCTCCGCCACTGAGCTATCAATAGGCTGTTGATCATTTTGCTCGGCGTTTACCGAGCCCAATAGGCTATATGCAACAATAACTAACGCAAATACCACCAATAACATAACAGCCACAATGCGCTGCCAATGCCATTGATAGGTGACTTCTGGGGCAGTAGGTGCTGCTGCACGACTCATATTTGCGGTGATCACTATTTTTTGTTTCATTTTAGCCTCGGCTACTCAACACTATTAACTTAAGCGGGCAATTAACCAGTGGCGGATAGCCAATAGCTCTTCCCCACAGACCTGATGGCCCATAGGATAGTCTTGCCAACTTACCTCCATGTTATGCGCTACCAATACATCAAACGCATGACGGCCAGCCTCATAAGGTACGACTGGATCTTGGCTACCATGAGCCATAAATACATTTAAACCTGTTTGTTTTGCTTCAGCTGTTAATTTCTCAGGCACGCACATGTATGTCGACAACGCCATCACACCAGCCAGCTTTTGCTTTAAGCGCGGTGCTAAATGTAATGAAATAACGCCACCTTGAGAAAAACCAGCTAATATTATTTTATTTGCTGGAATGCCTTTCTCGAGTTCTTGATTGATCAATAACTCAACTTTAGTCGCTGATTCACACACCCCAGCTTCATCCGCACGCTTATCTAAATCCATTGATTTAATATCATACCAAGATCGCATAGCCATACCACCATTTATGGTGACCGGCTGTACTGGTGCATGGGGAAATACAAACCGCAAACCAAGCTCATCAGGTAACGCAAGTTGTGATGCAACAGGCAAAAAACCATCGCCTGAGTCGCCCAAGCCATGCAACCAAATAATCGTTGCTTTATGCTCGCCCTTTGCAGGGTACTCTACAAACGCTAAACTCATAAGGCTGGTTGCCACTCAACTGTTTGACCGGCCTGACGCGTGGTCGCCTCATTCATAAACTGCCAAAACTCAGCGCCCGAACGGTTATCAATCCACTGATCACCACGTAATTCAAAGTGATGACCATTAAACTTAGTTGCAACCCACACTTGATGTAAAGGCGCTTGCTTATTAATGACAATTTTACTGCGATCGGCAAAAATAATTTCCAAAATACCTTCGCCAGATTCATAGTCTAAGTCGGCTTCACAGTCATCCACTTGCTCTTCAATGGTAAACATAAGTGCTTCGGCTAATTGATGGTATTCATGATCAGTCATAATTGTTTCCTTTTACGGGCATTTAGCCAGGTATTCGGTACGAATTGCGTGCAACTAGTGTAACAGGAATAAATTCATCCGCGAATAGCTGCATTTTTTAGATATTCTGTTAATCTGCGATTATAAAGCCAGCAACACGATTAATCTAATGAAAGAGATGCATCTTAAACAATTAACACGACTTTCCTCACTCAGTGTACTTCTTATCGCTTTAGCTGGTTGCGGACAAAGTGGTCCACTGTATTTACCTGAAGAAAATGCAGAGCCGAATCAACCAGAACAAGTAGCGCCTGCCGCTACTAAAACACCGTCATCAACTACTGAATCGAAACAGGACCAATAATGGACTTTTTTGACTATAAAAATAATCAGCTACATGCTGAAGACATCGCTGTCAATGAGCTTGCAGCGCAATACGGCACACCTTGCTATATTTATTCACGCAAAACATTTGAACGTCATTATCTTGCCTTTGCTGAAGCGGCTACCAATCATAAAAACTTAGTGTGCTATGCTGTAAAAGCGAATTCAAACATTGCCGTGTTAAACGTGCTTGCGCGTTTAGGTTCAGGGTTTGATATTGTTTCTAAAGGTGAACTTGCGCGTGTTATTGAAGCAGGTGGTGATCCCAGTAAAGTAGTTTTTTCAGGGGTCGCAAAAACAGCTGACGAAATTGCCTATGCGCTAAAACTAGGCATTAAATGCTTCAATGTAGAGTCAGTGTCTGAATTAGATCGCATATCACACGTTGCTAGCGAGCTTAATTTAGTCGCGCCGATTTCGATTCGTGTAAACCCTGATATTGACGCTAAAACCCACCCTTACATTTCAACAGGCTTAAAAGAAAATAAATTCGGTATAGATATTCTAACGGCTGTAAGCGTTTATCAATATGCAGCATCATTACCTGGTTTAAAAATTACCGGCGTTGACTGCCATATAGGCTCTCAACTTACTGAAATAAAACCATTCCTAGAAGCCCTCGATAAAGTGCTGGCACTGATTGATGAGTTAAAAGCAAATGGCATTGAACTGAGCCACTTAGATATTGGCGGTGGCTTAGGCGTACCTTATAACGGTGAAACCCCGCCACACCCCAGCGAATACGTGGCACATATCACCGAGCGTTTAAGTGACTACCAACACCTAGAGCTTATTTTTGAGCCTGGCCGTGCAATTGCTGCTAATGCCGGTATTTTAGTTACTAAAGTTGAGTTTATTAAACAAAACCAAGATAAGTTTTTTGCGATCGTTGATGCCGGTATGAACGATATGCTGCGCCCTGCATTATATCAAGCATGGCAAAACATTGTGCCAGTAACCCCACGCAATGACGACACCCCCACCCACAATTTTGATATTGTTGGCCCTGTGTGTGAAACCGGTGACTTTTTAGGTAAAGATCGCATGTTGGCATTGCAACAAGGTGATTTACTAGCACAGCGCAGTGCGGGTGCATACGGCTTTACTATGAGTTCAAATTATAATTCTCGCCCTCGTGTGGCTGAGATTATGGTTGATGGTGAGCAGAGTCATTTGATCCGCGCACGTGAAACAATTGAAAGCTTATGGCAAGGTGAGAAAATTTTACCATAAACTTTTTGTAACACGGCTGCTCTGTGGCATGATTAGCGCAGAGCAACCCGAATTAGAGCGCTATGTTAGTTAATTTTTCCAAAATGCACGGCCTAGGCAACGATTTTGTTGTAATTGATAACATTACACAAAACGTTTTCCTGTCACGAGATCAAATAAGAAAACTGGCAGATCGCCATTTCGGCATCGGCTTTGACCAATTACTTATGGTAGAAGCGCCTTATTCTCCTGATCTTGATTTCCATTATCGTATTTTCAATGCCGATGGTAACGAAGTCGAACAATGTGGCAATGGCGCTCGCTGCTTTGCTCGTTTTGTACGAATGAAAGGCCTTACCAACAAGCATAAGGTTACCGTATCGACCAAATCAGGTAACTTGACTTTATATATTGAAAAAGATGGTCAAGTAACAGTCAATATGGGTCATCCTAATTTCGAGCCAAGTAAAATACCGCTCAAAGCGACTAAGCGTGAACTCACTTATATTATCCGCGCTGAAGAACACACCGTATTTAGCGGTGCTGTATCAATGGGTAACCCACATTGCGTACTAGAGGTGGATGACATAGATACCGCCGACGTAAACACCCTAGGGCCATTACTTGAAAATCACGAACGTTTTCCGCAGCGAGTTAACGTTGGCTTTATGCAGGTGATCAACCCAGAGCACATTAAACTGCGAGTTTGGGAGCGCGGCGTTAGCGAAACTCTGGCTTGCGGTACCGGTGCTTGTGCCGCTATGGTGATTGGCCAAATTCAAAGTAAACTCTCTACCACAGTGCAGGTCGATTTACCTGGCGGTAGTTTGCAAATTCGCTGGCAAGGTGAAGGTCACCCGGTAAGAATGACAGGCCCTGCTGAACATGTATTTGATGGACAAGTTGCTTTATGAGTCAAATAACACCTGAACAAGTTGCTGATTTTTTACGTGAAAACCCATGCTTTTTACAGCAAAACAGTGACCTTTTAGCGCAATTAGAGCTTCAGCAACATGCGCAAGGTGCAACCTCATTGGTGCATATTCAACAACGCCAATTACGTGAGCATAATACGATGCTAAAAAGTAAAATAGCCTCCTTGATTGCGCATGCCAAAGAAAACGAGCTCATTTATAGCTTATTTAGTGAATGTCATCGTCAGCTTTGGACTAACTACGATTTTAAAACCTTAGCTATTAACTTACGTAATATTATTTGTACTAACCCTGCTATTAGTGAATGCCACTTACTAAAGTATGAAAGTAAGTTTGATGAGCTAATTGCCCATCGTTTACAACCAGACGGGATTTATCTAGGTCGCGTAAATCAGCAAGAGCGAGATTTACTGTTTAAAATTGATATCCAATCAAGTGCACTGTATTTAATTGGCAACAGTCAGCACCCTATCGCCATTTTGGCATTTGGTAGCGCAGATCCGAATCATTTCGAGCCAGCAAAAGACAGCTTATTTGTGCTTGAGTTTGTGCGCTCATTGCAACTCAGATTGCTGGAGTTAGAACAGGAACTTGCATGAGCGAGCAGCTCCCACCTGATATAGCAGAGCTTTGCGAGCAACTAAGCGATGCATGGCGCACACCTATTCAACAATTTAGCGACTACCTTAAGTTTGAAAAACAATACTCACCGCACACGATAACGCAATACACCAGCCAGCTTGGTTTTGCAGCCTTATACTTCAGTAAACTCTGCGATGATTGGTCAAATGTGCAAGGTGAACATATACGTCGTTACAGTATGCAGCTCAGAGGCAAACAATTAAGCGGACGCACAATTAGCTTAAAACTCAGCTGTATTCGCAGCTTATATAAGTTTTTAAAAACAAAGAATACCAATCAACAACACCATTACCATAATCCAGCACAGGCAATCAAAGGCCCTAAATTTGCCAAGCCACTGCCAAAAAATCTCGATGTTGATCAAATGACGCGGTTACTTGATATTCAAGACGATGACCCACTAGCAATACGTGACCAGGCGATGATGGAATTAATGTATTCTTCTGGCTTAAGGATAAGCGAGTTAGTCGGCGCCAACTTACAGGATATTAACCGCAGTTCAGCTGAAATTTTAGTCCGCGGTAAAGGCAATAAAGAACGCCTCTTACCGGTTGGTGGTAAGGCGTTAGAATCACTAAATAAGTGGTTAAAGCTTCGGCCGCAATTTGCTCACCCTGATGAAGTTGCGATATTTGTTAGTAGTAAAAAATGTCGTATATCCGCGCGTCACGTGCGGCTCAGAATGCAAGAGTGGGGTATAAAACAAGGCATTAGTAGCCAAGTACATCCGCATAAATTGCGCCATTCATTTGCATCACATATTTTAGAATCCTCAGGCGACTTACGAGCTGTACAAGAGTTATTAGGTCATAGCAGTTTATCAGCAACCCAAGTGTACACTCATTTAGACTTTCAGCATTTAGCCAAAGTGTACGACAACACTCACCCTCGCGCTAAAAAGCGCTCAAATACCGACTAGCCAGGAGCTGATATGATCCGCTTTAATCGTGCCATAAGCCATTTTTCTGTACTCAGTTTTGATTTAGATGACACACTATACAACAATCACCCCATCATCAAAGCGGCTGTGCAAGCACAAATAGATTACCTCAATGCGCTTCCCAACTGGCAAGCGCAAGGCAAAAACTACTGGCAACAATGCCGTGAACAAGCGGTAATTGACAACCCTGAACTCATCGACAACGTAACTCAATGGCGTAAAAGCACATTACGAGTGGCACTTGCCAAGCTCGGCTACCAAGGAGTAGAGCTGGAACAGCACGCTAATTACGCATACCAAGCATTTGCCGATGCACGCAGCCAAATTACGGTTAGTGATGAAGTGCTTGAGCTACTCGCTAAACTTACAAAGCACTATCGTTTAATTGCTATAACCAATGGTAATGTTGAAGTTGAGCGATTTAACTTAAACGGTGTATTTGAGCTGGTGCTGCAAGCGGGCATTCACGGTAAAGCAAAACCGCATGCCACTATGTTCGAACAAGCATGTAATCATTTAAACGTAGCACCACAACAAATTTTACATATCGGCGATAGTTTAGATACTGACGTACACGGCGCGCATAATGCAGGCTGCCAATCTATATGGCTCAATAACCAAGCCGCAAACTATGCATATAAAGGCTTAGCCGACATTGAAATTAAAGATATTCAAGCGCTAAAGTACTTTTTAAAGTAACGGGGGTTTAAAATGAAAAGGACGTTTTCCACATACTTACTCATCACGGCGTTAACCGCCTCCGTTGCGTTGAATGGCTATTTATTATGGCCAACAGAAGTCGTTAGGCCCAGTAAAGAGGCTGTTACACAATCTAAAACACAGCAACCGCCCTCAGAGTTATTTAGCCCTTATTACCAACAAGCTATACGGCAGTTTGACCAGCAACAGTTTAGCGCTGCCGTTGCCAGTTATCAGCAATTACACACAGCCCAACCATTACAAGCTGAGCAGCTATATTTTCAATGGCGTAATAGCGTAGAGGATTGGCTGAACGATGGGCAATTGACGACCGTTGAGCGTTTTTTACAGGCCTTTTTAACCAGCGAACCTTACAATGTCAGTATGTTACAACTTGATGCCGAGCGCTTAGTAAAAAGCCAACAACCCAATCAAGCCATTGTGGCATTGTTAGCTTTACAATCACTTGCCAATGAAAGTCAGTTAGCAGCCATAAATATGCGCTTAACCCAGCTTACTATTGCCCAACTACAGGCACTCAATGAACGTAGGGCATGGCAAACAATTACTGAACAAACACTGGCGTGGCTTGATTATGATAATGAAAACCCTCGTTATTTATTTGCCCTTGCGCATGCTTATTATCAGCTCAATGACTTACCCAGTGCACAGTCAAGTTTAGACCGCCTACCTCTGGAACACCCATTGCAAAGTCAAGCAGCTGCATTACAAGAGCAAATTAACCATGCCATTAACGGCCTAGATAAAGTCCCTTTAGAAAAACGAGGAGCGCATTACCTTATTGATATCATTATTAATAACGATGTAAATACGCAACTGATGATAGATACTGGAGCAAGCTTTACGGTACTACCAAAGCAACTGTTAGAGTCGCTCTACCCACAACCAAAATATATCAACGAGATGACCGTAAATACAGCTAATGGCCAAGTAAAGGCTGCTCACTATCAAGTTGAGTCGATTAAAATTGGCCAACAAATTTTACACAACTTTGACATTTTGGTGATCAACAATCATAGTGGCTATGGCCTATTAGGAATGAATTTTTTACAACATTTTAAATTTAATATTAATCAGCTAGATAATCAGCTTGAACTAGAAAAACAATAACTTAATTTAAGGATAAACATGACACTCAACGATTTTTTAAGCCGCTTAGCTGAACAACCGCAACAGCTTGAGTTTAGCGATTGCATGGCAGTGATTGATGCAAATTATCGCTTTACGCCAAGCGCATTTAATAACCACGGTTTAAAAAGTGCTGCTGGTGAAAACAACGGCTCGTGCAAAATTTTTGCTTTTGCTAAGCTCAACCAATTAAGCAAACAAAATACCTTAGATTGCTTTGGCGCATTTTACCGAGAGGATGTATTAGGAAATCCTGATGGTCACGATCATATGAACATTCGTACCTTTATGCTCGCACCCGAAGCCACGCCATTTTTAGGACTGACTTTTGAGCAACAACCGTTGTTAGAAATAGCCTAAAGCTCTTTTTCCATAAAGTATCGCGTGCCTGAAAGCGGATAATTATTTAATTGGTATTTCACCACATAGCCGTTTTTTTCATAAAACGGCTTAGCCTGAAAATCTAACGTATCTAACTGAGCCCATTTAGCGCCAAGTTGTTGCCCATGCTCCTCAATTGTATGTAATAGCTGAGTCGCCAAACCATGACCACGAGCAGTCTCAGCACACCACAACCAGCTTATCATTAACCAATTACCAAATACCTGAGCTGTGATCCCTGCCACTAGCTGCTGATTTTCATCGACAAACTTAAACCCTAAAGGAATTCTCTGCGTATCAAAGTGCGCTTGATTAAAAGCCTGCATGGCGGATCTTAATTCCTCTTGCAAACACTGTGAGTCATCTCGCTGTAGTGAGTACATTCATAACCCCTTCAAAAAATAATAACCCATCATTAGCTTGTGGCTTGTTATACTCGCAGCATTATTAACTGTCCAGCTTATGCTATGATTGAAAAAACTCGCCTTGCTAAATACCTTGCCCATGCGGGGATTTGCTCTCGTAAACAAGCATCTCGATTAATTGATCAAGGCATTGTAACTGTGAACGCCCACCCCGCGAATCATATTGATCATGTAGATGACAGCGACGATATACGTGTTAATGGTGAGCGCATACAAGGTGCGGCCCCACTGGTTTACTTTGCCTACCACAAACCCGTTGGTATTGACTGTAAACTTAATCAAACCGACTCCAGCAGCTTGATTCATCACCTGCCACAAACAACCCGAGTGTATCCAATTGGCAGGCTAGATAAAGACTCTCGAGGTTTACTAATACTGACCAATGATGGCGAATTTTGTAATCAGCTGATCCATCCTGATTTCCACCAGCCAAAGCGTTATTTAGTGACTGTAGATAAGCCACTTGATGATAATTTTTGCCAAACAATGGCAAACGGTGTGCCCGTAGACAAACACATTACTTTACCTTGCACAGTTGAAAAAATAACAGAGCACCAGTTTAGTATTATTTTAAAACAAGGGCTTAACCGTCAAATACGAAAAATGGCACACTACTGTGGCTATAAGGTTACCGACCTTTACCGTGAACAAATTGCTCATCTCGAATTAACGCCACTCAACCTTGCAGAAAATAGCTACCAGCAAATAAACAAGTCTGACATTCTAAAAAATTAATTAATTTTTACACAAACTAGTTGCAAAAAATGATTACAGGTGTAATCTTAATTTAAAGATTACACTTGTAGGCGACATTCATGATTGAATTATCGAAAGCAGAATTTGAAGTGCTCGATGCACTTTGGCTGAATTACCCAGCAACAGCAAGCCAGATCATCGACCGTTTAAGCGATGAAAAACAGTGGCACGAAAAAACCATTAAAACCTTACTTGGACGACTGGTAAAAAAAGGCGCTCTCAGCTTTGAAAAAGAGGGCCGCCAATATATTTATACGCCCTGTATGGAACGCGCTGAATACACACTCAAGGAAAGCCAAAACTTTATAGAGCGATTTTTTAGCGGCCGTATTGCACCTTTGGTAAGTGGTTTTGCTAAATCAGAACAACTTTCACAACAAGACATCAATGAACTTAAGAAAGTCATTGATGAGTGGGAAAAGCAGCAGAAGTAAGGATTCAACATGCTAGAAATAACCTTTAATTGGCTTATTGAGCAACAACTCTTATTCAGCATACTGATAGTTAGCCTGCTCGTGTTAGAGCGCTATTCATTAAAATGGCTCAATGCAAATTTTGTCTATAAATTGTGGCTATTAATCCCCATTGCACTACTGCTGGCAAATTTACCCGCACACTTAAAACCATTACAAAGTGCCGCTATTAGCACTATGTTGATCACCCCAAATAAAGCGTTGGGTGCTAATTTTAGTATTAGTTGGGCGCTACTCTACGGCGTGATATTCAGCCTATTAGCTGTGATCACCGCATTGACGCATCAGCGTTTTATCAAACAGTTGCAATTAACGCCTCTAAACGATAAATCGTTTGTTAGGGATAACCCAACTATTCAGTTACTACAAAGTGATGCAGTGAGTACACCGATGGTGATTGGGTTATTACGTACACAGTTAGTGTTACCAACAGGCTATCTGCAAAAAACCGATAGCGTCTCATTAAAGCTCATCATTGAGCATGAAAAAGTACATATAAAACGTGCCGATAACTTATTAAATATGTTGTTACTAATAACAACATTGGTGTTTTGGTTTAACCCACTTGCTTGGCTTGGCTACCTGAGTTTCAGGCGCCTACAAGAGCTTTCATGTGACGAAAAAGTACTCGCTAATAAAAACACCCAACAACGGATTTTATACAGCAAGGCCCTCATTAATTGTGCAGCAAGTAGTCGCGCAGGCTTGATGGCTTATTCACACTATGGAGATAAAAACACTATGTTACAACGACTCAATCAAATCAAACATAACGGCAACAGCTCACTGGTTGCCAAGGCTGCTCTGCTCATTTTTGCTGCGGGAATGTTAAGCAGCTTTGCAATTGCTAAACAACCAGAGGCAAAAGCCCAGAAGCAGTCAATTTCACCGATCATGCGCATTGAACCTCTTTATCCAAAGCAAGCAGCTGAGCAAGGGATCAGTGGTTCTGTGGTATTAAAGTACGACATTGACCCTGCTGGAAACACCGCAAATATCTCAGTGGTAAACGCTAAACCAGAGGGCGTATTTAATAGGGAAGCAAAAAGAGCATTAAAGCAGTGGCAATATAAGCCTTCGAACTTTGGCTTTAAAGATGTACTGGTACAACTGGATTTTGCCATAGATAAGCATTACAAATCAGATGATCTCATCGAAAAGGTAACAGTTGCGGCTAAATAAGTCACAAACCGCAAAGACCCTAAAGCAAGCGCCTTGTTTAAGCCGCTTGCTTTAGCGTTTTCAGAACTAATCTATAAACACACAGCAAGTAGCGCACAAATTAATAATAGTCATTATTACTCCTCACCAACTTAGCACAGCGAAGCGCGTAGTGTAAAAACGAGTAATAAAAAAGCCGCCGTTGCTTACTAAACAATGGCGGCTAACAATAACATCACCTTTACTATAGCTCAGTGCAAACATTATGAAACTGTGACATATTGTCGCAGCTGAGTTATTTTCATTTTAGCTATTTTTAGTTCGCTTTAGAGCCCTGGCACTGATAACGTATTGGTTCCTCTTACTTGCCATTTTTTATTATGATCTGGATATTCTTAACTATTTTAGCTGCTTTTATGCAGTCGTGGCGCAACGCTTTGCAAAGTCAGCTAAGTGCACATGTTAGTGTTGCGGGAGTCACTTTAGCGCGTTTTATACTAGCAAGCCCGCTAGCGTTGGCTTACTTACTGGCATTATATAGCTACCAAGATGCTCCTTTACCCTCCTTTAACCTCCATTTTATTGGTTATATTATCGGCGCAGCTATTGTGCAAATTATTGCCACTGGGCTAATGGTGAAGTTATTTAAAATGAATAACTTTGCAGTGGGTGCAGGCCTTGCAAAAAGCGAAGCTCTGGTCGCCGCTATTTTAGGAGTACTGTTTTTTGGTGCGACCTTATCTTTACTTGGTTGGTTAGGCGTATTTCTTGGCTCCATTGCAGTATTGCTATTGAGTGGCATTACTAATGTTAAGCACTTTAGCTTAAAAACAGCCTTGTTAGGTTTAGCCTGCGGCACTGCATTTGCTCTATCTTCATCGTGGATCAGAGAAGCAAGTTTGAGCTCTGGGCTTACATTTCCTTATTCAGCAGCCTGGGTTTTACTGCTTATTATTAGCTTACAAACCATAATGCTGGGTGGTTACATTGCAGTGAAAGAACGTCCGACATTTCGCGCTATGTGGATACATAAAAAAACCACCAGTGCAGTTAGTTTTTTCAGTTGTATTGGTTCCATAGGCTGGTTTAGTGCGATGAGCTTACAACATGTCGCCTATGTTAAAACCTTAGGGCAAGTGGAAGTGTTTTTTACCATCTTGATTTCCGTATTATGGCTCAAACAGCCTTTAAAACGTCAAGACAGCGCAGGACTGCTATTAATTGCCATAGCTGCAGTTTTAGTGATGTTTCCCTCAGCATAAAAAAGCGGCCCCCATAGGGCCGCACCGCAATTTTTAAATGTGCTGTTAATGACTAATTTTCAACGTGATCACGCCACTGATGATCATTAACACACCAGCAATACGGCCAAATGTGGCCGCGTCATTATAAAACAATATCCCTACTAAGAATGTCCCTGCGGCACCAATACCAGTCCAAACCGCATAGGAGGTCCCCATAGAAATATCCCGTTGAGCCAGCCATAACATAAAACCACTCGCGACCATAAATGCCACCGCAATAGCAATTCCTAGCCATCGGTTTTCTCCCTCTTGCGACATTTTTAATCCCACTGGCCAGCCGATTTCAAGCAAACCGGCGATAATTAAATAAATCCACGCCATTAATTAACACTCTTTTTCAATATTACGTCATATAAATCTTCGCGACGGTCTTTTAAGTTTCGTACAGTTCCTTCGCTATGTAGAATTTTTAATTTATCCATATCTAAATCACTAAATAACAACATTTCAGTATTCGGCGTTGCTTCGTTTAGTACGGCATCATGCGGGAACGAAAAATCTGATGGCGTTAGCACAGCTGATTGCGAATATTGCACATCCAAGCTTTCCACTTCAGGTAAGTTACCCACAGAACCGGCAATAACCACATAACACTCGTTTTCAATAGCACGTGCTTGTGCACAATGGCGTACGCGTAGGTAACTATTTTTAGTGTCAGTCCAAAATGGTACAAATAAAATATCGAGCCCTTGCTTGGCTAAAATTCGCGACAACTCAGGAAACTCAACGTCATAGCAAATTTGAATGCCGACTCGTCCTGCGTCAGTATCAAATACAGCGATTTTATCGCCGCCTTGAATCACCCAATCATTTTGCTCATGTGGCGTGATATGAATCTTGCGTTGTTCGTCAATTTTACCGCTGCGATGACATAAATAGCTGACATTATAAATTTTATCTTCTTCAGCCAATGGCATAGAGCCAGTAATAATATTGGCATTGTATTCAACCGCCATACGCGACATTGCATCACGAAAAGTTTCTGTGTATTCCGCTAAATTGCGGATCGCTTCAGTCTGACTTTTCTGCTCTGTTAACCCCATTAAAGGCGCATTAAAGAACTCTGGAAACAAAATAAAGTCACTTTTATAGTCAGAAACAGTATCAACAAAATATTCCACTTGTTTTAGCAGCTCATCAACCGAATCTACGCAGCGCATTTGCCACTGCACAGCCCCGACCCGTACTATTGATTTAGTAGATTCAAGCACTGTATCCGTGGGTTCAAACATAATGTTATTCCACTCTAATAAAGTGGCATAACCTACCGACTCCTGATCTTCAGGCAAATATTTTTTTAGTAATCGCTTAACTTGGAAATCATTTGATAATTGAAAACTTAAAATCGGATCATATAACTCCTTATGATCAACTTTCTCAATATATTGTGTCGGTGTCATGTCATTGCTGTGATTGTAATAACGCGGGATCCGCCCACCAGCTAGAATAGCGCGTAAGTTGTATTGACGGCATAATTCTTTACGCGCATCGTACAGTCGTCGCCCTAAACGCATACCACGATGAGTTGGCGAAATAACCACATCTAAACCGTACAAAGCATCACCATCAGGATCGCTGAATACCCGATCATGACCATCAACTATATCTTCATAAGTATGTGGATTTGAAAATCGTGCATAATCCACTTGGACGCTCAAAGCGATCCCCACTAATACACCATCATCCACCATGCCCAACTGGCCTTCTGGAAACTGGTCAATTAATCTAAAAATGGTATGGCTAGGCCATGCACCGCCTAAACCTGGGTAGGCTTGATCCATCAAGGTTTTTATTTGTGGGTACTGCTCTTTGGTTAAATTACAAATCTCAAGATGGGTTTTTTCTGCCGACATACACAACTCCTTTAGGCGTAGGACATTAAATTCGATAAACAAACCAACATATACGTTATTAGCTCTGAACACATGCTTAGCAAGCATATTCAGCACTGATTATTTATTTTAAGATAGCACCAACAGCAGTGTTGAAGTAAGTAAAGTAAGCATTTATTTTTGTTTTAATTTAAGTTGTGCGTACGGCATTATTATTTCAGCCGCACAAACCTCAAAAGGAGCCGCACAGAAATTTTTTACTCTAAGTAAACTCACCTATACTCTGTATTTACGCATCTAAGATCAGGAGTTGTTTTGCCAGCACTAATGCAAATTAAACATCAAAATCTCGACGATGTTGAAACCATTAAATTTCAAATAATCCAAAGGGTGGCCTATTTTGCTCTTGCTATCCACGTGGCATTGATCTTTATTTTTTATCATCTCGGCGCATCTATGCTAGCACTGGCAAATATTTTTAGTGTTTTTGCTTGGGCAAGTGGTATCAACTTAATCAATAAAGGCCGACACTCCCTCGCATTGAAGGTTTTTTCAATAGAAGTGCTATTACACTCTATATTAGTCTGCGCAACGTTAGGATTAGAATTGGGCTTCCAATTCTACTTATGGACGATTTCATGCTTACTACTTGTCGACTATCAGCTCAAACTCAAACATGCTTTTATCTACAGCCTGATGCTTATATTCACTTTTGCAGCGCTATATTTGTTTTTCAGTGATGTCGTTTATAGCTATGCATACAAGGATTTTTTACTCTACATCAATATGCTCAATATAGTCATTGCTGGCCTACCAATGGTTTATGCTATTGGCTTGATCCGAGAGATCAGCATTTCACAACGCATCGCACTAACGGATATGGCCGCTAAAGACCACTTAACTAAACTATATAACCGCCGTTTTGCAAAAAAACTTATTTTAGCCGCGCAGCAAAAAAGTGTGTTTACTAACACTAACCTTTGTTTAGTTATGGCTGACATTGATTTTTTTAAACACTTTAACGATACCTATGGCCATGACAAAGGCGACGCGATCTTAGTCAGAGTTGCGAATGTAATAAACCAACATATCGCTGAACAAGACATTGCTGTTCGTTGGGGTGGAGAAGAGTTTTTAATCGTACTTACTAATACCAATGAGCAAAATGCTTTTACTCGAATAGAAAGAATGCGAGACAACATTGCAGCCCTTAACTGTGCCGAACAAGGGGGGAACTTGAATATAACGATGAGCTTTGGTTTGATCCAGTGGCAGTCTAACGCAAGTCTTGAGGAAATGCTGCAACAAGCCGATGCAGCACTTTATAAGAGTAAAGAAAATGGCCGAAATCAAACAACCATTGCCACTACTGAAACAGACTACACCGCTGAATTAAAAAGTATTTAAAGGCGCTATAATAATTTCATGTGTTAATGCCTGTGGTAATAACGGCGTTGCTTTGGCGGCGATATAGTCATCAAACCCGGTGCGATAAAACGGCGATAATGGATGCCCTGATTGGCCCCCGGGAATAGCCATTATGGCGTTTTCTAGATGCCCAGGCTGGGCAATAAACCGCTGTGATACGCCAAAGCTACGTCCTTGTACTGCAGGCATATAACTATCACCAAACCCTGGCGCTGTTGGCATATTGAGTAATTTGCTCAATTGCGGTATTTGCTGTGCAAATGGATGCTCAATCACAAGTTCATTTACTTTACCCCACTGCCAACTTTGCATGTTCGCACCAAACTCTGTTGTTAATTTACTTACAACTTGGCTAAATGCCCCCCTTAATTGCGCATCCCAGTCAGCAAACTGTGGATTTAACCAACTGTCAGGTTGTTGTTCGATTAGTTGCCAGATTGCAGGTTCTAGATCCCGCTTCACATACTTTAATGACCCGCCTTGTGTTTGCAAGGTTGCTTGCATCGCGGAAAATACACTATTAATAATCTCATCACGGTAGCGTCTTACCAAGGTATAACCTATTGAAGTCGCACACGCGCACCCTTGCCAATTTTCGAGTTCTTTGATGTATTGCTGATTAACCACACTATTTTTATTAAGCTGTTTGAGTAGTAAGCTATGCCACGGCTGTAAAAAGCGCGCCTGATTATCATGCTGTAACTGGTTAAAGTCAGCTTCATTAAACTGCTGTTTTTCATATAATCGGTCACGAATTTGCGTAGCGCGTGCACCTAATGCATAACCCCCATTGCCAAAACGTAAATCATCCTGAGCCGACACAACCCGTGAATTACCCGTCCACAAACGGCCATCAGGCGGGTTTTTTAGCGCCGGCCTTTGTTGTTCATTATGTTGCCAGCGCGCTGAATAGTCGCTAGCAGAGACCGCCAGCGCAGTTGGATTAGTACGCCCAGGGAGTGCCCCCATATTTTTCCATGCTGCATTACCTTGACTATCTACTACCATTAAATTTTGTACTGGGATCCCCACGTCACTGGCAATAAGTAGCGCATCATCGACTGTCGTCGCGTGTTCTAACTGCAATAAATCCATATCCACAGCGTATGGCTGATGACCCACCCAACTCAATGCGTAAGAGTTACCATTGATTTCTCGTACCGGACCAAATTCACTGAGGGTAAGTGAGTATTGTTCACTCGTGCCATCCGGTAGAGCTATTTGCTCAACTTCTTGCCACGTTTTAGTGCTATCTGTTAAGGCTACCCAATCGGCAGTATCGAGATAGCCATTGGTAAATCCCCAAGCAATGTCATTATTGGTACCTACCACAATTGCTGGTGCTCCCGGTAAAGATACCCCTGTAACTTGGCGCTGTTTACCTTGCTTAGTTGTAAAATTAAGTTGCGCGCGATACCAAATAACAGGCACCGCCATAGATAAATGCATATCATCCGACAACATCCCCGCTCCAGTACTTGTTAACTGCCCTGTAACTGCCCAGTTATTACTGCCACGTTCTTGGTTTGCATCTATATTTAATACTGCCTGTAAGGCTTGTTTAGGTAACTCAGGGATCCCTAATGTGTAAGGGGGGAGCTTACTGCCATCTAATGCTGCTTGATATTGACTCGGTTGAGTTAAAAAGCTGACCATGTCAGAGCCATAAATATCGGCAATTTGGATCAACGCTTGGTCACGCTCAAAAGTTGCGGTTTGTAAATCTAGATACATGCTGTAAATCACTAACAAACTATCTTCACTGCGCCAAGGCTGTTGCTCTGCACCTGTTAGTAAATATTCAAAGCTAGTAAAACCGATCTGCGCTAAGCCCTCATTAACACCTGCAGCGTAGCTTGTTAATAGTGCCTGATCAGCCTCTGGTAATTGCTTAACAATTGCTGCACTGCGCTTTCGTAATTGATGAAAACGCATTTTTTTATCTAAATCTAATGCCGCTTTACCAAATAACTCACTCAATTCACCCGCAGCATTACGACGCAATAAATCCATTTGAAAGAATCGATCTTGGCCATGCGCAAAACCTAAGCCATAAGCAGCATCATTTCGGCTTTCAGCAAAAACAACAGCTTGTCCAAGTTGGTCTCGCGAAATTTTCACCTCATGATTAACATTATGGCTGCGGCCCTTACCATCCAAGGCGGGTAAACTGACTGCCAACACCCCGTAAACAACAGCCGTTACTGCTAACCCTAAAATAACCACTGCCAACACCAACCATTTGACTACTTTAAACATGGACTAATCCTTTTCACTTTGAATTCTGTCTATCATAAACATAGTTTTATGAAAAATAATGTTCTTCATTGGTTTCTCAGCAAATTAATTACTGCAAACCGCAAAACCAGCCCAGTGATAATTGAATTAACAGTTAATCTGCCAGCTAACATATCGTAATTTAAATAAAAAATATGTCCCCCTATTTATCAGAAGCATTTCTATTTCTACGATAAATTGACTATAGTTGAACTGCCAATTCTTAAATGCATAAAGCGTAATGTCATTGCCAAAAACACAAGATGATAAAAAGGTATACAAATTCAAACTGACATTTTGGTGTTCGCTCGCGTTTATTTTCTTGATTAGCCTAGTGCTGGATCAAGTCAGCTATGAGCGCGCCAAACAATCTCACCGGCTGTTGATTCTATCTGAAGTCAGTAGCTATCGTACGCAACTTGAATCTACTTTAGTGTCAAATATTCAATTAGTACGAGGTTTAGCGGTCGCTGTTGCCGCAGAACCTAATTTAGAACAACAGCGTTTTGCACAAATCGCTGCACCATTATTCGACACTTCATCTGAATTACGTAATATCGGCGGTGCACCTGATATGGTGATCCGCATGACCTACCCGCTTGCGGGCAATGAAAAAGGCAATTGGCCTAAACTTTTTAGAAAACCAAGAGCAACGTGCCGATGCTATTCGCGCACGTGATAATAATGAAATAGTGATGGCGGGTCCTCTCACATTGGTTCAAGGTGGCGAGGCCTTAATTGCTAGAGTTCCTGTTTACCTACCCCCAGATAAACACTTTTGGGGATTACTCTCTGTAGTACTCGATATTGACAAAATGTACACCAAAGCAGGTATCTATGAATTAGAAGAACACTACGATGTGGCTATCCAAGGGCGCAATGGCTTAGGTAGCAAAGGAGAGTTTTTTCATGGCGACTCTGAAATTTTAACACACAACCCGCTTGCGTTTACGCTCACTTTCCAAGGTGGGGAATGGCTGTTATTTGTTTCTCCAAAAGCTGGCTGGGCACCTCCAGGCTCATCTGTCTGGCCGCTAAGGTTAGCAATTTTTACAATTTGCGGGTTGCTTTGCTTAGCGTTTTTAGTGTTCTTAAAAATGCTCAACCGGCAATTACAAAATGAAAAAATGTTAGTCACTATGAGTAGCCTTGCCAAAATTGGCGCATGGTCATTCAATCTCGAAACCCAACAAGTGTATTGGTCTGATATGACCAAAGAAATTTTCAAATACCCGCTAGACGAACAACCTGATTGGCCAACCAACCTTAATTACTTTAAAGCTGGTGAAAGCCGCGATACCGTGCAAAGACTTATTGAGCGTGCTATAAAATACGGTGAAAGCTACGAAGTCGAACTCGAAGTCATAAATTCTCTTAATCAATCTGTGTGGGTATTAGTTCATGGTGAAGCTGAAATTCGTAACGGCCGCTGCGTCAGAATTTTTGGTTCGCTGCAAGATATACATACCCGTAAATGTATTGAACTAGAAAGCAATAAAACAGCGCTGCACAATGAAGCTCTTGCCTCTCTTACCGTTAACAGCGCAGTGTTGACAGGGAATTTAAAGCAATCTAAAGATATCATCACACGATCAGTATGCGATGCCCTCAATGTTGAACGAGCCAGTATTTGGCTATTCAATGAAAGTAAAGATCAGTTACTCTTATTTGCCTATCACGGCAAGCACGCGTCTGAACACACAATACTGCAAACATGGCAACAAAGTGAGCTACCAAGTTTTTTTGCCGCCATAAATAATCAAGCAGTACTCAGCGCCGCCAATGCACTTAGCAACGAACTTACCACGCCACTAACTGAGCATTATTTAGCACCTTTAAATATCCAATCTATGCTAAGTGCTTCGATTCCAGCAGGAAGCGGGGCCATTGGTATTGTGTGTGCAGAGCAATGCCAACTCCCACGTGCATGGTCCCGTAACGAAGAAAGTTTTCTAATCGCTGTGGCTGCCTTAATTGGCAGCTTATACTCAAGTGAACAACGTATAGAAACAGAGCAACAATTAGTAACAGCGAAAGAAGCAGCTGAACAAGCAGTGACCGCTAAAGGGGAGTTTTTAGCGAGCATGAGTCATGAAATTCGCACACCCATGAACGGGGTACTCGGGATGCTGAATATTGTGCAGCAGACCCAGTTAGACGCACAGCAAGCTCACCATATCGAGTTAGCACAATCATCAGCACAGTCTCTGCTTAACATTATTAACGATATTTTGGACTTTTCTAAAATTGAAGCTGGTAAATTAGATATTGAAGAAATTGCCTTTAACTTACCTAAATTACTAGGTGAAATCGTCGAATCCTTTGCCCTGAAAGTAGAGCAGCATAATACCAAACTGATTCTAGACGCCACTAAAATTGATGTAAACGAAGTTATTAGCGATCCAAATAGGCTACGACAAATTCTTAATAACTTGCTCGGCAACGCTGTTAAATTTACTCACGATGGAGAAATCATCGTTATTGCAGATTTAAATAACACCACAGATGGGACTTTCTTAAATTGTTCAATAATTGATACTGGTATTGGTATAAAAGCCGACAAGCAAGCTGCTTTGTTTGACTCATTTACTCAAGCAGACACCTCAACGACTCGCCAATATGGCGGCACAGGTTTGGGACTGGCGATAGTAAAGCAACTTTGTAATTTAATGAATGGTGAAGTGAACGTTACCAGTGTATACGGTGAAGGGAGCACTTTTACTTTCTCCATAAAAGTACAACCATTGCTCAGTAGAGAACAAGACTTACCAAGCCATTTAATCAAAAATAAGCGGATTTTAATTGTAGATAGCTGCCCTTTAAATGGCGCAATAGCTCATAAACAATTGCAAGTATGGGGTGCGTATGCAGATATCGTTAGCCACTACCCAAGCATTACAAAGCACCTAACATCAAGCGAAGTAACGATTGATGCTGTATTACTTGATTATAGCTTTATTAGACAAGCCGATGCTGAAGTAATAAAGCTGCTCCAAGGCTACCTAGACGAGCACCAAGTAAAACTAATACTCATGGCTCCAATGAGTTTCTCAAAAGAACATACCAACTTACCTGTTAATGTTAATTGCATGATATTTAAGCCACTAACTCCTTCTGACTTATTTGACTCACTGGCTAATGACAAGTTTATTGAGCAGCAGCAAAATAACCCCCTACCACATACCAACATTGCAGTTAACAGCGTAGACTCTGCAAATCAAGAGAAAATTCTGCTCGTCGAAGACAACAAGGTCAATCAGGTTGTTGCCAGTGCCTTGCTTAAACAGGCTGGCGTTAATTTCGATATCGCCGAAAATGGTTTAGAAGCGATAGAAAAGCTAAAAAATAATATGGCACAGCCTTACAAGTTATTGTTAATGGATTGCCAAATGCCTGAAATGGACGGTTACCAAGCAACTCGTGCGATCCGTAATGGCGATGCCGGAGAACATTATAAAAACGTAACTATCATTGCCTTAACTGCAAATGCAATGCAAGGCGATAGAGACAAATGCTTGAATGCTGGGATGAGTGATTATTTAACCAAACCGCTCGATTTTGAAGCGCTTCAGCCAAAGTTACAACAATGGCTTGATACACAATAAAAGTGTAAGCTTAGGCATAACAAAAGAAGGATTTATTATGCAACTCACAGCTATTGAACAACGTGTGATCGGCTGTTTACTTGAAAAACAAAGCACGACTCCTGAACATTACCCGTTGTCACTCAACGCACTAACGAATGCCTGTAATCAAAAGTCAAACCGTGAGCCAGTATTAACTCTCAGTGAAACACAAGTTCAACAAGCATTAGACACCTTGCTTGCTCAACGCTTAGTGACACAGGATGAAGGGTTTTCTGGCCGTGTAACCAAGTTTGCACATCGTTTTTGCAACACCGAGTTTGGTAATTTACAATTGACTGAGCAACAACGCGCGATTATTTGTTTGCTCCTCCTACGCGGGCCACAAACTCCAGGTGAGTTAAGAACCCGTAGTAATCGTCTTGCTGAGTTTAACAACGTCGCAGAGGTAGAAACTGCACTGAACGAGCTAATCAACGCAGAACATGTCGTTAAACATCCGCGAGAGCCCGGCAAACGTGAAAGTCGTTACAGTCATTTATTTGCAGATCCTGAAAGTACTGTCGTTGCGCAAGCAGTGGAGTTACCCGACATCAAAGCTGATGAGCTGAATGAATTACTTGCTGAAATTGATGACCTCAAAGCCGAGTTACAAAAAATAAAACAGCATTTAGGGCTTTAAATTAAACCCTTTGAATTAGACTATAACCACAATAATGAACTGTTAGGAGCCCAGCATGCGCGCTGAGATAATGGCTGAAATGAAAGTCCAGCCAACTATAGACGTTGACCAAGAAATTACACGCCGTGTTAACTTTATAAAAAACCGCCTTGTGGCAGCATATTCACGCTCTTTAGTGCTGGGGATCAGTGGTGGCGTGGATTCATCTACCTGCGGGCGTTTATGCCAACTTGCCGTGAACGAATTAAATACTGAACAACAAACTGAAAAATATCAATTTATAGCCGTTCGCTTACCTTACGGTATTCAAGCTGATGAAGCCGAAGCGCAATTAGCCGTTGATTTTATTCAACCAAGTAAACGGATGACGGTAAACATCAAGCCTGCAGCTGATGGCATGCATGAACAAGCTTTAGCAGCTGTCGTAGGTAGCGGTGAAAGCCTACCTGAGCAAGCGCAAATTGATTTTATTAAAGGTAATGTAAAAGCTCGCCAACGTATGGTGGCACAATATGAAATTGCTGGCTTATGCCAAGGACTTGTCGTTGGTACTGATCACAGCGCCGAAAACATTACTGGTTTTTACACTAAATTTGGTGACGGAGCCTGTGACTTAGCCCCTTTATTTGGTTTGTCAAAACGCCAAGTACGCGCATTAGCAAAACAACTTGGTGCACCAGACTTACTAGTGAATAAGGCACCAACTGCCGATTTAGAATGCGACCGCCCAGGCCTTACTGACGAAGAAGCCCTAGGTTTAAGCTATGAACAAATTGATGACTTTTTAGAAGGTAAATCGGTGAGTGATGAAGTCAGCGAAAAACTAATTGCTATATATCTGCGCACTCAACATAAACGTCAAGCCATCCCAACAATTTACGATTAATTGCCTACTAACTAAACTGAGCGTGTGCCTGCAAATATAAAAAGCTGCGCTCGGTTTATTTGTATGATCGATCTCTTATCGTCAACCGTAATGTACAACTTAATAATGCAGTAATGAGTTTGCTACGCTAATGGGTGAAACATTACTGTAATTTAGTTTATAGTTAGCTTATTAATACTTAGCGTTAAATAGAGAACATCGCATTATATGACATCGCCCATTTTAATCACTGGCGCAGGCCAGCGTATTGGTCTAGCACTTGCTAAGCATTTTATTGCCGCTGGGCAAACGATCATAGTGACCTACCGCACTCGTCATAAAGCCATTGATGAATTAGCGCAACAAGGCGCTATTTGTATCGCTGCAGACTTTAGTGACGATAATGCTATTGTAGAGTTTATTGCGGTATTAAAAAGCCATACTAGCAGTCTTAAAGCGATTATTCACAACGCCTCTAGCTGGGATTGTGAAGCGAATAATCCTGATAGCGCGGCGCTTTTTGATAATATGATGCGCATCCATGCCAAAACCCCTTACTTGATCAACCTTGCTAGCAGTGAGTTATTACAACGTTATTACGAACAACATGCTGCGCCAGCCGACATTATTCATTTAACCGATTATGTGGTCGATACTGGTAGCCCTAAACACTTAGCATACGCTGCAAGTAAAGCTGCTCTTGATAACTTAACCAAGTCGTTTGCAGCTAAATATGCACCACAAATCAAAGTTAATGCAATTGCACCATCACTCATTATTTTTAATGAAGATGACGATGAAGCATACCGTGCTAAAACGTTAAAAAAATCTTTAATGGGCATCGAACCCGGTTGCCGTGAAATCATTAATAGTGTCGATTTATTACTAAATAGCCATTACATAACGGGGCGTTCATTGCCCGTAGATGGCGGCAGACACTTAAAATAACGAATTTAAAATTGAGAAATTTATGCATAACGAATTAAAAAATAGTTACCAAGAGATCATCGCTGCCGTAGGTGAAGACCCTCAGCGCGAAGGTCTTCTAGACACGCCAAAGCGTGCCGCCAAAGCCATGGAGTATTTAACCAAGGGCTATCGTCAAACACTTGACGAAATTACCAACAACGCAGTATTTACTTCTGATGCAGACGACATGGTATTGGTGCAAGATATTGAGCTTTACTCGATGTGCGAACATCACTTGCTGCCTTTTGTTGGTCGTTGTCATATTGCTTATATCCCTAACGGCAAGGTACTTGGTTTATCTAAATTTGCTCGTATTGTTGATATGTACGCGCGCCGCTTTCAAATTCAAGAACAACTCACTCACCAAATAGCTAAAGCGGTAGAAGAAGTAACCGGTGCTAAAGGCGTGGGCGTTATTATTGAAGCAAAACATATGTGTATGATGATGCGTGGTGTTGAAAAGCAAAATTCCAGTATGCGTACCTCCGTCATGCTAGGTAACTTTAGAGCAGACCCAAAAACCCGTAATGAATTTTTGCAGCTTGTAAAAGGTTAACCTTATGGGTAATGCAATTATAAATGTCACCAATTTACGGCTGCGTACTTTTATCGGTTTTAATCCAGAAGAGCGTGAGAAAAAACAGGATGTAGTGATTAATTTAGAAATTCACTACCCTGCAGATCAAGCCTGCGAGACTGATCAAGTAGAGCAAGCATTAAATTATAAAGTGATCACTAAAGAAGTTATTGCGCTGGTAGAACAAGGGCACTTTTTACTGCTTGAAAAGCTCGTCGCCGAAATACTCGAAGTGTGTCATCGTCATTCTAGCGTCAACTACGCTAAAGTACGAGTTGATAAGCCTCACGCCTTGCGTTTTGCCGACTCAGTATCACTGACACTTGATTGGGCGAAAAGTTAAATCAGTTTATCTACACCTAAGGCAAAGGCGAGCACCACTAAATATCGTGCCCCTTTGCCAAGGGTAACAATCCATAAAAAAGTCCACCAGCGAACCTTAAAAATTCCACCAACGACGGTCAGCGGATCACCAATGATCGGCACCCATGCCAAAAATAAGCTATACACCCCATATTTTTCAAAACGTTGCTGAGCTTTATCAATATTCTGTTGCGAAACAGGAAACCATTTTCGGTCTTTAAACCGTAGCACTTGAGTACCGAGCCAATAATTAACACAGCTCCCCAGCACATTGCCTACTGTAGCACTAAGCCACAACAGCCAAATTGTGTACTCACCTTTTGTAACCATCGCTGTCAGTACAATTTCAGATGAGCTAGGCAGCAAAGTAGCGGCAACAAACGCAGTAAGAAATAATGTTAAATAAGCCATTTAAGCCTTTTCAAGCATATAAAAAACCCAGCAAAAGCTGGGTTTTTGTTAAAATCTAGTATGGCTTATTTTATCAAATTTAAACTAAATGGGTAGCTAAACGGTTTGCCATCATTGGTTTTAATGGCACCGATAACCACCATAATAAACGAGAAAATAGCCACTATGGGTAATAAAATGACGCCAATAACTGCAAACATCAGAATAAAACACAGTATATAAGCAATTAACATCGTGATTTGAAAATTAAGCGACTTACGCCCATGCTCTGCCACTAGTGGCATTTCTTCTTTTTTAATTAACCACACGACCAGCGGACCGAGTATAGCGCCTAACGGGACAACAAACCCGGCTAACGCACTTAAATGACAAAGCATTGCCCACATACGTTCATCTTTACTCGCTACAACTGGCTCAACCTGTTGATTTTCTTCTATTATCATCTCCTTGTTTTTTGTTTATAGTGACTGCTTTAAGGCATCATGTCTAGGCTGATTTATGATCAATATGCTAAAAAATGCCCTCCTTAATTTTGCTTGATAAACATCAAGCAAGTTGATTGGTACTGTTGTGATAAAAAAGTGATAAGTTCGTGAGGTTTTCTTGATGTCGCTCTTTGATACTCATTGTGAATCATCAATAATAGGAACGAATCATGAAAATCTCTACTCTCGCTATTGCTACTCTAACTGCGTTTGCAAGTCACGCAGCGTCAGCCGCTGAACTAGAAATACAACTGACCAACCTCACCCAAGGAATTCACTTCACCCCCATTTTAGTAACAGCCCATAATGGTGAAGAGCATTTGTTTGAACTTGCAATGCCTGCCTCCACAGCGCTGCAAACAATGGCTGAAGGTGGCAACCTGGAGCCATTAATAGCACAAGCTACCGCGTCTAGTAGTGATATAGCAGCAAACCCAGCTAATGGTCTATTACTACCTACAGCATCAACCATGACCACACTGATGACCAATGAAGGCAATGAATATCTCTCATTAACCGCCATGCTACTGCCAACGAATGATGGCTTTGTTGGCCTAGATAGCTGGAAAATCCCTACAGAGGCAGGTACTTACACTGTCTACTTAAATGGTTATGATGCGGGCACAGAAGCAAATGACGAGCTTATTATTGCCGATTCTGGCGCACCAGGTACACCAGGGATCCCAGCGGCGCCGGGTGGCGATGCAGGAACTGGTGGTGCCGGTGTAAGCAGCACTCAAACAAATACCAATGTGCATATTCACCCTGGAAATTTAGGCGACGATGACTTAACAGCAGGCACAAGTGATTTAAGCAATACAGTGCATAGATGGTTAAACCCTGTTGCGAAACTCACCGTCACGGTAAAATAGGAGCGTAGTTATGTCACGTTTTAGTAAAAGCCTTATCATTCTCGCGCTAGGTGCCAGCTTGGCTGCATGTAGCGATTCAGATGACAATACCCCCACAGTGGTAACTCCCCCTGCTCCTGAACCAATCAGTTTTCAGTTTACCGTGCAGGTTAGCAACTTAACGGCCGGACAACCTTTATCGCCTATCGCATTGATTGCACATCATGAGGGTAACTTATGGCAAATAGGTCAAAGCGCCTCTTTAGCCTTGGAGCTGATGGCCGAAGGCGGTGATAACTCTGAGTTACTCACTTTTACATCGGCGATTGCCAGCAGCTCCGGGGAGGCACCACTGGGGCCGGGTGCACAAACGACCCTAACTATCACCACCGATGCCATTGAAGTATTAAAATTATCGTTAGCAACTATGATGGTGAATACAAATGATGGTTTTACCGGTCTTAACTCTATTGATGTGTCCTCACTGGCTGTTGATGAAACATTAACACACTTTACTTTCGCGTATGACGCAGGCACTGAAGCTAATACTGAAGCTGCAGGCTCAATACCGGGTCCTGCTGATGGCGGTGAAGGGTTTAATGAAACGCGTGATGATATCAACTATGTTGCTATGCACCCAGGTGTTGTAAGCCAACAAGACGGGCTGTCTGGCTCCATCTTATATAGTGAACATAAGTTTGATAACCCACTCGCTAAAGTTGTTATCACACGGACACAGTAAATTTTATTGGCTTTAGGGCACATGGATGCGCCCTCCCATAAGGTGACCGTATGCAACACGAAAAAGTACTAATCGTCGAAGACGATAAAGCAATTGGGCAACTCATAATAACGCAACTTGAACCGCTAAATTTACATATAGATCATGTTGAAAGTGCAGAACTCGCGCTGAAAAAAATAACAAAACACAGTTATGGTTTGATTTTACTCGATATTAATTTGCCACACATGGATGGCTTGAGTTTGTGCCGAAAAATAAAAGAGCATTACCCAACAATTGCCGTAATTTTAGTTACTTCATTAAACTCTGACATGGATAAAGTGATAGGCCTAGAAATGGGCGCTGATGACTACATTTGCAAACCTTTTTTTTCTCGTGAATTACAGGCGCGAATAAAGACTCAGCTACGTCATCGCGCACAGCTATTAGCAGCAAACCTCAAAGAAACCAAAACACCAACAACAGAGCACGCTATTCAACTGGGCTCGTTACAGATCGAATTTACTAGCCATCAAGTTTATTTAGCAAATAAGGCACTTAATTTAACCGCTACCGAATTTGATTTATTAGCCTATTTTGCCCGCCATCCAAATCATGTCTTTAGCCGTCAACAGTTGTTAGATAGAGTCTGGGGTTATCAGCATAGTGGTTACGAGCATACCGTAAACTCACATATTAACCGGCTCCGTGCAAAACTTGAACTAGATCACCAAGCGCCGTTTATCGAAACCGTGTGGGGCGTAGGCTATAAACTAAACCCCTCTCAACTAAACAATTAACGGCCAATTATGAATTTATCTTTATATCAAAAATTAGCATCATCGTTAGTCATTATCTTTTGCTTTATTTGTGCCTTAGTATATGGCTGGAGCAAACAGCTTGAGCGTACCTCTAAGCATCATGGCGAACAAAATTTACACCTACAGCTTGCTGAACATCTAGTCCAAGATAACCCACTCCTTCAACAAGGCATTTACGACTATCAAGCTCTTGAAAATTTATTCCATACGTTGATGTTGTTAGGTCCTGCATTTGAATTTTATTTTGTGGATCCGCAAGGTGCGATCCTCACCTATTCAGCCGAACCAGGTAAAGTAAAGCGTGACCACATTAACCTCACTCCACTAAAGCGCTTAATTCTAGATAGAACATTAACCCCTTTATACGGTGATGATCCACGCGATCCTAGTAGGCAAAAAATCTTTTCAGTTGCACCCGTTTACAACCAAGACGTACTACAAGGTTACTTATATGTGATCATCGGTGGGGAAGCTTACGACACTACACTTAACACTATTAAAGCCAATGATAACGTGTGGATTGCCGGACTGTGGCTTGCTGGCGCTTTGTTATTCTTACTCATCGCACTTTTAATTCTATTCCGCTTTTTTACTGCACCAATAAAAAAGCTCGCGACTGAGGTAAGCATGATAGAAGCAGCTAATTACAGCTTAGTCGATAATCAATTATCAAGTTACTCAAATAAAAATAATGAAGTGGATAGCCTTGGTAGAAGCATTCAAGCCATGCTTACTCGCATTGATGAGCAGTTTAAAGCATTAGCACAAAGTGATAAACAACGCCGAGAGTTGCTCACTCACCTATCACATGATTTACGAACACCATTAGCATCTGTGCAAGGTTTTTTAGAAGTTTTAAGCCAGCCTCACCGTCAATTAAGTGAGCAAGAACGTCAGCATTACCTTAGTGTTTCAAGCGATAATTGTCAGCAACTAAAGCTATTGATAGAGCAAATATTTGAGCTGGCAAACTTAGAAAATGGCCAAATGAGAGTGCATACCGAAACCTTCAATTTAGGTGAGCTTATTTATGATTGTGTTGCTAAGTTTTGTGTCGCAGCCGATAACAAAGGAGTGACGTTACGTGTTGAACCCGTGATCTGTGACTTTACTGTGGTTGCCGATATCGCCAAACTGGAGCGAGTAATAAGCAACTTAATTGATAATGCGATTCGACATACGCCCAAAGGTGGTAAAATTATTGTTCAAGTACAACAGGCCGACGCAGAGCAACTCTATGTAGATATTAGTGATACTGGGGTGGGCATCCAACAAGATGAATTAATCGCGATATTTGAACCCCACTATCAAGCAAGTAACTCCAACACTGTAGGTCATCAGCAAGGCGGACTCGGTTTGGCTATTTGCAAAGGTTTACTGCAACTGATGAACAGCGAAATTAAGGTGCGTAGTGAGCTCGGTAAAGGCAGCCAATTTAGCTTTAACTTACCACAAAAAACGAAGGCGTGAACTAGTCACGCCTTCGCTGTAATGTACTCACATCTAGCGCTATTTTTTAATTCCCGCTAAATCTAAAATGAAGGCATAGTTAAGTGCGGTATCTTCAAGGCTTTTAAAACGCCCTGATGCACCGCCGTGACCTGCTTCCATGTCAATTTTAAACACTAACTTATTATCATCTGTTTTAAATTCGCGTAGTTTCGCAACCCACTTGGCCGGTTCAAAGTACTGCACTTGCGAGTCATGCAAACCCGTGGTCACTAACATATTTGGGTACGCTTGTTTGCTCACTTGATCATACGGTGAGTACGACAACATATACTCATAGTATACTTTGTCATTTGGGTTACCCCACTCGCCATATTCATTGGTCGTCAGCGGTAAACTATCATCTAACATAGTGGTTACTACATCCACAAAAGGTACTGCCGCAACCATCCCTTTATAAAGCTCTGGAGCTTGATTTGCCACCGCGCCCATTAATAAGCCACCGGCACTGCCACCCATAGCAAATATGTTATCGGATGCACCATACTGCTGGGCAACTAAGGCCTTGGTCACATCAACAAAATCATTAAAAGTATTCTTCTTATGAAGTAATTTACCATCTTCATACCAAGGACGACCCAGCATTTGCGAGCCACGAATATGGGCAATTGCAAATACAAAGCCGCGATCAAGCAAGCTTAAACGGCCACTTGAAAAACTCGGATCCATCGTTGCACCGTATGAGCCATACGCATATTGTAATAATGGGTTACTGCCATCTTGTTTAAATTTGTCTTTACGGTAAACCAGACTCACTGGCACTTTTACACCATCTCGGGCCGTTATAAATAAGCGCTCCGATGCATAGTTTTCAGCATTAAAATCACCAACAACTTTTTGCTGTTTGAGTAAGGTTTTTTCAGCGCTATCTAAATCAATGTCGTATGAGGTACCTGGGGTAGTCATACTGGTGTAGTACACACGTAAGCTGTCGCTATCTAACTCGTTATTACCATAAGCGTGGATCATATAACTGCTGTCGTTAAAGCTCAGTTGCTGCTCATCACCTGACGTTAGGTTACGGATAGTGACACGAGATTGCCCCATTTCACGCTCTTTATACACTAAGTGATTAGCGAATAAATCAATGCCTTCCAGTTTAATATCATCACGAGCGGGGATCAGCGTTTGCCAATTCGCTGTATCATGTGCTTTATCTTTATGCACTGTCATTAACTGAAAGTTCACTGCATTTAGGTTCGTCACGATGTAATAAATATCACCAAGCTTGGCAATGTCATATTCCAGATTTTCTTCACGCTCAATTAAACGTTTTGGCAGTGCCTTGGTATCGTTCGCATCAATAACAGATACGCCTGACGCATTGGTGCTAGCATGCCAAATATAAATTTCTTGCTTGTCTTTACTCTTACCAAGACCGGTGTAATAACTCGTGTTCGTCTCTTCGTAGACGAGCTCATCTTGCGCTTGTGGTGTACCTAATGTATGGCGGTATACCTGATAACCTAACAGCGTTTGTAAGTCTTTTTTAATGTAATAAAAGGTTTTATTATCATTAGCCCAAACGATATCACCATCAGTGCCCTCAAGCTTATCTGTTAGTAATTTACCTGTACTGAGATCTTTAACCCAAATGGTGTAAATGCGACGACTAACAGTATCCTCTCCATAAGCAAGTAAATTACCATTTGGACTGACAGATAAACCTGTCACTGCATAATAATCATGCTCTTTAGCCAACTCATTTACATCTAATATAATCTGCTGCTCAGTGCCTTTAGCATCAAGGCTGCGCACATACGTTGGGTATTCATTGTCCCCACGAGTTTGTGATGAATAGTAATAATCACCACTTTTGGTTGGTACTGAATCATCATCTTTTTGAATACGCCCTTTTAGCTCTTCAAACAAGGTCGCTTGTAGCGTTTCAGTGTGCTTTAACATCGCATCAGTGTAGGTATTTTCTGCATTAAGGTGCGCTATTACCGCAGGATCTTTGCGTTCATCATCACGCATCCAGTAGTAGTTATCGATCCGCGTATCTTCATGTATGGTCATTTCATGGGGCACTTTTTTTGCAACAGGAGCAGTCACTTGAGTTTGCTCGGTTACACTTTGAGTTTCACTCATTGTTGATTGTATTTTTTGTTCCGGCGCTTTATCGCATGCCGATAAAATAGCGACAGATAGCGCTGCAAGTGCAAAAGAATGGAGAGTTTTCATAGTATTCCCTAAATAAAGTTATTATTTTTCCATAGTTATAATATATCTAGTTTCTTAGCAGTTACCTATAGGCGTTTGTAAAGGGATGTAAAAAGGGAGCCGAAGCTCCCTTTACTACTAACTATCACTATTTTCTAGTTATACTATTATTTTTGTTTACGACGACGCATAAACGCAAATGGCGCAACTAGTAATGATAACCAAGCTAGTGAACCACTATCACCATCATTGTCATCATCATCATTGCTCACAATGTTTTTCACACGGATTTCAACAGCGACAGCTTCCGAGCTATTTCCTGCTGTATCTACTGCAATAACACTGAAAGTAAAGTTACGCTCATATTCATAATCAATGCTACCTGCAACAACTATTTCACCTGCAGCATTGACTGTTACCAAGTCTGTACCAGATACTAAAAACTTAGTAACTGGGCTAACATCGGCATCTGGATCACTGAAGTTAAGCGTACCAATCACTGTACCAAGCGCGGCATTTTCATCAACACTAAAACGCTGATTTTCAGCAATCACTGGCGTGTTTTCCAAGGCATCTTCAGTTACTGTAATAATCACTTCAACAGCTGTAGATTGATTACCAGCACTATCTGTTGCGCTAACCATTAATTTGATTTCTGGTGTTGCATCAAAATCAATTTCACCAGTAACCGTGATTTGACCAAGCTCATCAATGGTAATACCGTCATGACCTTCCACAGTGTAACTTTCAATTGGCGTTACTTCTGTATCAGGGTCAATAGCGCGCAATTGACCAATGATAGTGCCTGCTTCTGCATTCTCTTGCACTTTGAAGGTTTGGCCAGCTTCAATCACTGGTGTCACTTCGGCGCCTTCATCGGCAACATTCAGCACGTTAATTGTCACAGATTCAGATACTGACTGATTACCGTCTTCATCAATCGCTACAACCATTAATACCACTGTACTTTGCTCTTCAAAATTAAGTGGTTGTGCAACGGTTAGCATACCAGTGTTATCAATAGTGATTGCATCACTGCCCGTTACAGTAAACATAGTGATTGAACTGTTATCTGGATCGCTGAATGCCAGTTGCGCAAATGCAGTCGCAACAGGCGTATTTTCTGCTACAGAAAATACTTGCCCAGGATTAACAATTGGAGTGACTTCACTCGCTTCATCTGCAACATTAGTGATGTTGATAGTGACTAAAGCAGGCTCTGAAGTATTACCTAAAGTATCAATTGCTACGATAACCAACTCTGCCGTTTGTTGACCTGATTCAAAATCAAGAAGTGAGCTGTTCGATACAAGAATTTGCCCTGTCTTATCAACACTAAAACCTTGATGAGTTTGAGACTGTACGTAAAACTCAGAAATCTCTAAATCTCTATCTGATTCAACAACCTGTAAAGTGCCTACTCGATGACCATTTTCAGCATCTTCAGCGACATCAAATGATGCATTTGCAAGCTTAGGCGCTTGTGTCTCTGGTAGTGCTAAATCTTCAGCTGTCACAAGCTTCACTACATCTTGTAAAGATACAGATGTAAAAGCGAAAGGTGTTGTCGCATTAACGATTGCTTTTTCACCTGGAGCGAGTTGATACACTTCAGTATCGCTGCCATCCAGCGAAGTGAGGCTCACTGGTGCTGAAGTACTAAAAGTAGTCGCACCAACTAGGCTATCTGTTTCAAAATACACACCGCTGGAGTAAGACGCATAACCTACAGAGGCTTTAATATTTAACGGATCACCTAAATTGTCTTGAGTTAGCCCTAGTCTCTCACTACATGCAGAGAAGGTAATGGTATCTTCGCCAGCTGATTGATATAACGGCATTAAATAGCGAAGCGTTTCAACACCAGCTTCATCAATAGTGCCAATAACAGTGCGTGAGCGTCCTGGAGTAGGCGTCGTACGACCGCGATCATTATAATTTTGTAATAAGTAATCGTAAGCACCATCATTATTGATGTCGATATCCAAACGATAACCCGCTTGGAATACATGCGTGATTTCATCACGTAATTGAATCGATGCTGTGACCAATACGCCTGATTCACACCCTTCTAATGCAATGGCATTAAATGTTGTAGCTAGAATATTAAATGGCGCTTCTGGTGCTGATTTTTCAGTGCCAATGGCCACAATGTTTTCTGTCATTGTTGAAACGGTGGTAGCACCAGTATTTTCAACAACAAGCTGCATTTCATTACCCACAACCTCTGGAGCAAGACTTAATTCAGATGCAGCTTTTGGTAATGCATGATAAACAACATGCAGCGCGTAGTCTGATTCACTGTCATCCACATCATCAAACACCAAGGCACCGTCAAATTCAACCAATGTCAAAGCTGCACTACGTGCTGCAACGGCTTCACCATCAATTGGGTTCTCAAGTTTCCACGCAGGTAATTTACTAGGATCAACACTTAGCGTTACATCAAACTCTGTCGTCTGACCTGCAGGTATTGTCACACTAGCTGGAATATCCCAGCTAATTGCACCTGTCTCTTCATCATTTTGATAGCGTGCTTCAGTACGGAGCTTATAAGTTTTTGCTGCTGTCGAGAAGTTTTTCACTGTCACTGTTTTAGTGAAATCCGTAACCTCTTTCAAGTTCTCTAAGCCAAACGATAATGCTGCTTGCTTAGTATTAAACTCAGTATTATCCACCCATGCCGCTACCGGTAAGTTAACCGCTTTTTCAACATTAACTAAACCCGCACCAATCATACTAATCGGTGCAAGTTCAGAATCTGGATTGGTGCTTAGTGGCTTATTAGTCACATTGAGATCTGCGGTATTCATTAGCGTCGCTTTAATTTCAAAAGCATTGCGATCTGGATGCGCTTCGCGTACTAAGGCTACAGCGCCCGCAGTAATAGGACCAGAGAAAGACGTTCCTGATGCCGGAGCTAATTGATCTTGCGTGCCCGTTGCAGCCACCATAATACTCGTACCTGGAGCGGTAATTTCCGGCTTTAACAAACCGTCCATTGATGGTCCACGTGAAGAGAACGTTGCCACTGCACCTGATGTCACTTTGCGTTCAACTACAACGTTATAAGCCACCTTATTTGCAGCTTCAAGTTCAGCTTTCATCGCTGTACCGGTCGCAAAAGTGATCCCAATATTTGGGATGGTAACCGCTGCGTCAAATCCGCCCATTGATGCAGGCGTGCCATCATCGACATTATTTGCAATAAATACAAACGACGCACCGCGCTGCTGCGCATGCAACACTTTTGCAGTGAAGTTACACGCGCCACGATCTATAAGCACGGCTTTACCGGAAAAGTCAGTCTCTGGTGAGAATTCGACACAGCCATTTTGATTTTCTGCAGGATAGACAAGTTCAGCATCTGTATCTGTCATTGCAAACGCAGTTTGTGGACCAAAACCAGAAGGCTGAAAAACAACTTCTTCACCTAGTACTGTACCTGATGCAACACCTACATCTAACGTTGGATGTGTCATCGCCCCCACTGATAATGCGTTTGGTGTCGTACTTGGGCCACCCACTCGAAAAGGATTATCACCGTCATTACCTGCTGAGATAACAACATTAACTCCTAAATCAACGGCTTTTTGAATTAAGTATTGAGCACCACCATCTATGTAAGTCCCCCCAAATTCACCGCCTAAAGACATGTTAATAACATCAACACGATCAGAGATATCACCATCACCATTAGGATCCATTGCCGCTTCTAATGCAGATGCTTGTGCCGCACTTGGACAACCACCACCACACACTGAATACACATATAATTCAACCTCAGGAGCAATACCGGTAACAGAGTGGGAAACTGACGTACCGTGACTTGTTGGCTCATCAACATCAGGTATTACAACTTCAGGATCGTGTTCAATAGGATCTGCGTCATCACGGATATAATCATAACCCCCGTGTACGATGCCTTGTGGCCAAGCCACGGATGTTGGATCTGCTTGCGCTGCGTCATACGCTTCAACAGTACCTGCACCACCAAAAATTTTGTGCGTATAGTCAATACCAGTATCAAGTACAGCCACTGTTTGACCTTTACCGGTGACAGTGCCATTAGCAACCAGCGGTGAGGCTTTTAAATAGTCGGCCGATGCAGCTACATGTAACTCATAATCATACATAGGTAGAACTTTGGCAACGCGATGGTCATTAGCAATTTTTTCTAATGCAGCTGGACTTGCTTGCACAATCAATGTTGGCGCAAGTACTTTAGTTTGACCAATAATTTTTGTAGCAAAATCTAAGCTACTTAATTCAAGAGTCACTTCACTTTGCACTTGTTCAATTTGTGCAATTGTTGCGCGACTATCACCAGCCTGATAAGTGCCTTGCGCCATAAGATCAGCTGCTGTTGTCGCCCGTAATACAATCATATGAGCAGAAGGTTGTTGTTCTTTTACATCTGCCTGCTCGATTTTAGTAATCTCTGAGCTATAATTTTTTAAGTTTACAGAAGTTGCTAATGAGCTTGCACTCGCAAATGAAGTAATTAAAACACTGGTGACAGCAGTTGCAACTGCTGTTCTTTTTATTAAATTATTAGACATAGTTTCCCCTGGGATATGTTATATATTATTGTACTTACTTAGTGATCCTAAAATAGTGCCGAACTAATATAGGACTTCACAACCCAAAATAACAACAACCCGATTACATATTAATTACAAAGTCGAGCGAAAACTCTAAAAAAAAGCTATAACACATTGTAAATAAACATTAAAACTTAAAAACACAAAATGTAAACCATTGTAAATAAACGTAACCAATACGCACCTGTAACCTAAAAGAGAAACAATGAACTCTGATGTAATAAATATATTAACAATGGCAAAAGTGATCCAAACTGCCGTTGCGCCGGTTTTTTTAATCACTGGTATTGCTGCTACGCTTGGGGTCTTATCCAATCGTTTAGCGCGCATCACTGATCGAGCCAGACAGCTTGAGCGAAAATTAAAAGTCAGCACGGATGAAGAATTTAATTCGTCCCTGACCACTGAACTTCGAGCATTGTTAAAACGCTCTCGCTGTATTCATATTGCTTTTAGTTTAAGTGTATTAAGTGCAGTGCTTGTGTGTGCTGTGGTTATGCTGCTGTTTTTATCGCATATTCAATCTGTGAATCTAGGGGTTACTATTGGCATTTGCTTCGTAGGCGCGATGGCATTGCTTATTTGTGCCTTTATGTCGCTACTTGGAGAAGTATTCTTAGCAACTCGCAGTATGCGCCGCGGGATGATCTTTGCCGATATTGATATCAATGACTAAAGATTTGAGTGATTAAATTCAATAGCAGTTCAGTTTAACCGCAATAAACTTGAATAATCGACCCTGCTGAGATACAACAGCAGCTATTCAAGCAATGAATTACTAACAAGGGGCAAAAGGAATGAAGTTAAAGCAAATATTTTTAGGTGCGGCACTTTCTACACTCGCGCTAAGCGCGACAGCAAACTCTGCATTTGAAAAACCATCGGATGCAATTGAATATCGCCAAGCTGCGTTTTCAATGATCCGTGTACAAATTGGTGATATGGGCGACATGTTAAAAGGCAAAGTGCCTTTTGATGCAGAGCGCTTTAAACACCGTGCAAATAACGCTGCCGCATTATCAAAAATGCCATGGGAAGCATTTGTAGCAGATTCAGATAAAGGTGAAACATCAGCGCTCCCTGCTATTTGGAGTGATAACGAAACCTTTATGAAAAAAGCAACTGCTTTCCAGCAATACGCTGATGAGCTTGCTGTTGCAGCACAAACAGGCGATAAAAAAATAATCGCCAAAGCATTTGGCCCATGGGCTAAAGGCTGTAAAGACTGCCACTCTTCATTTAAAGATTAGTCTCTAGCAGATTTTTACACTAAAACGGCGCTTAACTAGCGCCGTTTTTGATATACTTTTACATTAACTAAACAAGTAACTGAGTGGCTCTGCGCCCCACGTCATCATTAAACCTGCCAATAACAGCACAAAAATAACAACCGCCAGCCATGGCGACTTAGTTAACTTTGCATCGCTATTAGTAACACTTTGCTCTGCATATCCCGTAACCATCGCTTTTACTAACTTTTTACCTTTGATACGGTAAATAATAATCGCGGCTACGTGCAAAATAATCGCGTAGAATAATAGATCGAAGTTTTTATGATGCACCCAGCCTGCCCACTCAACCACTTGGCTTGAAACATATTGGACCAACGGGCCATCAGTTAAAATATCGTCAGTGGTCATCAAACCACTAACCAGTTGCGTTAGCAATAAAGCAAAAAATGCTAACACCATATAACTGCCCGCAGCACCGTGCCCAGGTTTATTATCTGTTTGCTTAAATGATTTTAGTGCAGCAATAGGTGAATGAAGTAGAGCGCTCAATTTAGCCGTTTGGCTACCAACTACTCCCCAAATAAGCCGAGTTAACAGCAAGGCTAATGTGAAATACCCAGCGACAAAGTGCAACTCCATCATGCCTTCTTCAGCACTAAAATAGAGTGTTGCGATAGCAATCACTAATAACCAATGAAAACTGCGGATAAACCCGTCCCATACTTTAATTTTCTGCAAAACTTGCTGATCCATCGAAATTATTCCCCTTAAATGCGTCTCTTACGTAATAATGCCACAGACAACTTTATACGCCTATTGAACTCGTCGAACCGCGGTTTATTATGCGGCCAACAACGAGCAATTTTTTACAAGCTTTGTATATCAGTTTAGATATACTCAATCTTAATTAATGTAAAATAACAAAAGTGGTGCGAATGAAAGATGAACAATCAACTTTTTTTTACCATGAAAAATTAGGAGGGTTAGAGGCTTTACAGGCAAGCTTTACGCGTCAAAATTTTTCTCGTCATAGTCATGAAGGCTATACCATTGGCTTGATTGATTGTGGGGCGCAAAAATTTTATCGTAGCGGCAGTAACCATATAGCACCGAAAAATAGCATTATTTTAGTCAATGCAGATCAAATTCATAACGGCCAAACAGCCACTGAATCGGGTTGGGCGTATCGTGCCATGTACCCTCGCCCAGAGCAATTTTCTGCACTCTCTCAAGAGCTAAACGGTATTCGCTGTGGCGCGCCGTATTTTGATAGCGCAGTTTATAACAATCAAGCTTTAACCCGTCAGTTAAACCAATTATTAAACGGCTTAACCAGCAATGGTAATAACCAACTGCACACAGAAAGCTTATTTTATAGTGTGATGACTCAGTTAATGCTGTCGTTTAAACAAGACTGTCGACAATTAAAACAACTAAAAGCCAAAGCAAATCTTGCACATGCGCAACAATACCTTGATGCTTTTTGTTGTGAAGAAATTAGCCTAGAGCGACTAGCTGCACTTAGCCATATGAGTCCATTTCATTTTATTCGCCAATATAAAAAACAATATGGTTTAACCCCTCACGCGTATCAAATACAACGCCGTATTCTGCAGGCAAAAACATTATTAAAACATGGTTTAAATGTTAGCCAAACGGCAAGCGAATGTGGCTTTCATGATCAAAGCCACTTACATCATCACTTTAAATCTCGGCTTGGCGTAACACCGGGTCAGTATCGTAATCTCTTTAGTCCTAACAAAAGTGCACCTGCAAACATCAACTAACGTTATTATTACAATCTAAAACCAGTTCAACATTAACAAGCAGCAAGACTAAATCAGCTTAAAGTAATAAAGGGGAAAACAGTGAGAAAGGCGTTATTAAAAGGGTTCTTAGATATGCTACCGCTGTGTTTAGCGGTGATCCCGTGGGGGATATTATGTGGCTCTTTGGCAATCCAGAATGGCTTTACTGCTGTTGAAACCCAAGCGATGTCATTACTGGTATTCGCAGGCTCGGCGCAGCTCGTTGCCATTGAACTAATAGCAGGCAACACACCATTACTGACCATTTTATTTACCACCTTTATTATTAGCTCACGGCACTTTTTATATGGCTTGGCTGTGCGTCATAAAGTAATCGATCAACCCATGCGCTGGCGCTTACCGGTCAGCTTTGTACTGACCGACGAGTTATTTGCGTTTTCACATCATCGTAAAGCGTACCGCACAAAAACACGGTTAGTGTATGCATTAAGTGCTGGATTTAGCTTTTACATTGCATGGAACCTATGGACCTTTATAGGCATTGTTGCTGGTAGCTTGCTACCTGATCTAACTAATTTAGGGTTAGACTTTGCTATAGCGGCAACCTTTATCGCACTAGTGATCCCAGGGATTAAAAACCTTGCCACATTAGCAACAGTGATCACCGCAGGCGTGGTGGCAACACTACTTAAAAGCCACGGATTCGAATTATGGTTGGTAGTCGCAGCATTAACAGCAATGACTGTAGGCTATGCTATCAGCCGTGTGAATACTCAAGCGGAGCATAACCTATGATGACCACTATTTTACTCATGGCCTGCATTACCTTTTTTACTCGCTACTTATTTTTGCACCGCGCTTTGCCTTTTAAAGTCGGCCCGAAAATGCAGCAGTTTTTAAGTTTTAGCGCCCCAGCTGTGTTAACCGCTATTTGGGTACCAATTGTCTTTGTAACAGATGATGGGATAAATTTAGATTGGCAAAACCCTTATCTTAGTGCAGCAATCGCAGCCATTATTGTCGCATATAAAACACACAACATTTATTACACGACCTTGGTTGGTATGGGTTTGTTTTTAATATTAAATTAGCGCATTAGTAGCGTGCTAATGCGCTATTAGCAGTATTAAACGCTAGCGAGTAAAATAGCGCGACTTTTATCTAAAGTGACTTGCTCGCGCTCACCCAATGCCGTCATCCCGTGGCGCTCAAGTTGCTCAATAATTTTGTCAGCCACTTCTTCACCCAATTCATAATCACTTAAACGTGTTGGCATATTAACACTGTGGAAAAACGCTTCAGTAGCAGCAATTGCTTGCTCAATAGCTGCATCTTCATCAGTGATATCCAACCCTAAAACACGCTCTGCATATTGCAAAATTTTACCGCGCTTAGTCTCTTTTTGCTCAGCCATCATGCGTGGTAAAACAATGGCTAATGTTTGAGCATGATCAAGGCCGTAAACCGCCGTCATTTCATGTCCTAACATATGTGTAGACCAATCTTGCGGTACACCCGCACCAATTAAGCCATTTAACGCCATAGTGGCTGACCACATAATATTTGCACGTACTTGGTAATTATCTGGCTCACTGAATGCTTTAGGACCTTCTTCTATTAAGGTCATTAAAATGCCTTCGGCGAAACGATCTTGTAGTTTAGCGCCTACGTCATAAGTTAAGTACTGCTCCATAGTATGTACAAACGCATCTACAATACCATTAGCAACTTGGCGCTTTGGTAATGAGTAGGTTACTGCAGGGTCAAGCACAGCAAATTTCGGTTGCACTGAAGGGCTTGAAAATGGCAGTTTATCGTGGCTATCAAGATTAGAAACCACACTGAAAGAGTTTGATTCAGACCCCGTGGCAGGTAAGGTTAATACCACACCCAATGCAATGGCTGATTTAACTTCACCACCTTTGGCTAAAATATCCCACGGCTCACCATCGTAGTTTGCCGCAGCGGCAATAAACTTACTACCATCAATAACCGACCCCCCACCCACGGCAAGAATAAAATCTACGTGCTTTTCTTTTACCAAAGCCACAGCCTTCATACATGTTTGATAGCTTGGATTTGGTTCAATACCCGAAAATTCAAACCAAGTATGTTCACTCAAGGCATCTGCGACTTGATCATAAATACCATTACTTTTAATACTGCCGCCGCCATACGTAACCAATACTGTCGCGTTGGCAGGGATCTCACTTTTAATTGCTGCGATTTGCTGTTCACCAAAATGAATTTTGGTGGGGTTTGCAAAACTAAAATTTAACATGCTTGCTCCATTGCTTAGAGTGCTCATTCGTATGAGCTAAAATTTGCTGACCATGTAATTGTAGGGGTTAAATCATTTATTAAAAGACTAAGATCAGAGAATCACTTTTGCACAGCTGCAACAATAGATGCTATAAACTACTATTACTTAAATTTTGAGAACTAAAAATGTGGCAAGGCCTTGATGAATTTTTACATGTAGTTGAACATGGCAGCTTTACTCAAGCGGCAAAAGCTATGGAAGTATCTACATCCCATATTAGCCGCCAAGTACAGCAGCTTGAAAACCGCCTAGGTTCACTACTGTTTCAACGCACTACGCGAAAAATAAGCCTCACGGATGCTGGCCGTGAATATGCCGTTAAACTCAAAGCCATTAAACAAGAATTAATTGACGCTAATAATCAATTACAAGGTGAGCAACGCAAACCTAAAGGGCTAATTCGAATTTCTGGTGCGGGTGAATTCGTTGCCTGCCATGTTGCACCGAAAATAGTTGAGTTTGTAAAACGCTACCCTGAGGTGGAAGTGGATATGGACTTTAACAATCGCAATGTCGATTTAGTTGAAGAAGGCTTTGATCTCGCTATTCGTTTTGGTCGTATGCAAGACTCAAACTTAATAGCACGACCACTTAGCCCACGCATAATGACTTTGGTTGCCAGCCCTGAATACTTAGCACACTACACATCACCCACCACACCATTACAACTAATAGATCATAATTGCTTAGTTGCTATGGGTAAGCGTTGGCGATTTAGTTTTGCTGGTGAAATAAAAGAAGTAAAAATAAATGGTAATTGGCGTAGTAATCACCCAAGAGCATTACTCAGCGCGACTTTAGCTGGCTTAGGTATTGCTCACTTAGCCAGTGATATTGTTCAGCCCTATGTGCAACAAGGTCAGCTGGTAACTTTACTTGATGAATATCAAGTGACCGATAATGCATCTTGGCTGGTGTACCCTCGCAAGGATTTAATGCCCTACCGTGTTCGATTACTAATTGAATACTTATTAACTAGTTTTTCTAATGACTAAAATTTAAACTTTAAGTCTGTCGCTACACAGGATAAACTTTAACAAACAAAAATAAAAAACCTCCAATATGAACGACTTTTATCAGCTTAGCGCCACCAGCCTGCAAGGGCAATCTATTGAGTTTAATGACTTTAAAAACAAAGTTGTGCTTGTGGTTAACACCGCTAGTCAATGTGGCTTCACCCCACAATATGCTGGCTTACAAGCGCTGCATGAAAAATATCATCAGCAAGGCTTAGTCATTATTGGCTTTCCATGTAATCAGTTTGGCAAGCAAGAACCAGGCAGTGCCAAAGATATTGAGCAAGGGTGCTTAATTAATTACGGTGTAGACTTTGTGATGATGAGCAAGGTAGATGTCAACGGTGAACACGCTCATCCGGTGTTTAGGCACTTAAAATCGGCTTTGCCTGGGTTTTTAACACGTAAAATAAAGTGGAATTTTACTAAGTTTTTAATAGGCCGAAATGGCGAGGCAATTAAACGCTTTGCACCATTTACTAAGCCGCAGCAAATCGAAGGTGCTATTATTAAAGCCCTTAAAAGCAGTAATACGTAAACACTAAAAGCAATAAAGAGGCAATCTGCCTCTTTATCTAAATTATCACTTAGTCGTTTAAGTACTCATCCAAGTCATCTTCGCCCAAGTTTTTACGCAAGCGTTTTTGCTCAAGGTAGTCTTCCAACTTTTTCTTAACCTTTTGCTTATTCTTGTCGTGTTGATTACGCCCGACCATTTCGTACTCGTCTTCAACAAAATCGTCATCTAGCGCATCGTAACTAAATGTCTTACCCACAACCCACTCCATAAAGTGTTTGAGACCAATTAAGGATTTTTTATCACTGTCATTGGTGAAATTAAAAATGTTCAGCACAATTTCATACGTCGAAAGTGCACCAAAATAAAGCCACAACCCAATCTTAAAATGGTGTCATGTCAATATTGTGAATAAATAGCGCTAAATTTTAATTCTGGAAAGTGAGAGTTTTTTATCGAAACGATAAACATATTTTATTAATACAACAAAGTTAGTCAAAATGACTAAAAAGTAGTTTTATTATTATCTACTCATACGATTAAAAATATAAAAAAAACAACTAATACATTGTTTTATAATGTTAAAAATTATTGGCATCAAACTTGATAAGTTTTAAATACGAAAAATACGCACTCGTTAAAATCAACAAATTTGCAGGATATTAAAATGAAAAAATTACTATTAATCGGCTCTTTTTTTATTGCCACAGGGGCAGTAGCGCATACTGATAATGAGACTAATATTTCTTTCAGTGGCGATTCTTGCGACGTCGAATTTAAAAATGACGTGCGTATAAAGCCAAATGAGCTAGAAATCTTTACCGCAGACAACAACACGATGAGTTTTGCCGAGCAAGGCGATCTAAAAATAAATGGCCAAACAGTGGCACTTAACAATCAACAACGCCAAGCAATTACGACGTATTCAAATAGCCTACGCAGCCAATTACCTGAAGTCGCAAACATTGCCCTTGACGGTGTTAAAATTGCTGGTGTTGCCATTGAAGAAGTGGCTAATGCATTTAATATTGATAGCCTAGATAGCATTAATGAGCTAATGGCTGATATTAAAGTGGAAGTTGAGAATACCTTTTATCAACAAGGTACATTTGTGATGGGACAGCAGAGTTTTCAGCAGTTTGGTGAAAACTTTGAAAGCCAGTTTGATGAGCAAATAGAAACAGCTGTGCAATCAGCCATGATGCAATCAATGGGCAGTATTTTAATGGCGGTAGGTTCAGAACTAATGGGCTCCGGCGGGGACATGCAAGCCTTTGAACAACGTATGGAGAACATGGGCGCAGAAATCGAAGCCAAGGTTGAGCAACAAGCGAATCAATTAGAAAAACGCGCTGACGCACTGTGTGGTAACTTTTCTACCATTGCAGAGCAAGAGCAACAACTGGTGAAACTAGTACCAGAATTAAAAGATTATCAACTGTTTAGCTATAAAAAAAATAACTAAGCAGAGTCTTTAGTTAACGACAAAAATTTGATATCCCTTTAGCAGCACTCTTTTTAAGGTGCTGCTTTTTTATTTTTTCGCTAAATGAATAAGTTCACCCAGTGTTTTTATGGCTTGCTCAAGTTTTTCAGTCCACGGCAAACCATAACTTAACCTAATGCAATTACGGTATTTATTGGTGGCAGAAAAAATGTAGCCTGGAGTAATACTAATGCCATTTTCAAGCGCAAGCTGAAACAGTTTAACGCTATCATAACCGCTACCTAGCTCAACCCAAATCACACAACCACCTTGCGGATCGCTGATCCGCGCAGTACTCGGAAACGCTTGTTGTAAACACCAGATCATCCGCTCTTTGTTATTTCGTAAACGCTGTTTCAGTAGCTTAAGATTACGCTCGTATTCACCGCTTTGCACAAACTCATATAACGTCCACTGATTGATCAACGAAGTCGAACAACTCAATGCACGTTTATAGCGCCGAGCTTGGGCAGCAAACTTACCAGCAATCAACCAACCAACGCGATAGCTCGGTGCTGCCGTTTTTGAAAACGATGCACAAGTGAGCACCAAGCCTTTGGTTGAATAGGTTTGCGCAGGTGTGCCACGTTGTGCAGTAAAGTGTAAGTCACCGTAAACATCATCTTCAATCAATACCACATTATGAGACTCTAATAATGCGACCAGATCTTTACGCTTATTATCTGGCATAAAGCTGCCAACAGGATTATTAATCGAGGTAGAGAAAACACACGCTTTAATATCATGATCCTGTAAAGCCTGACTCAGATCATCAAGCCAGATCCCATCATCAGGGCATAATGGGATCTCAAGTGCTTTCAACCCTAAACTTTCGATCAGTTCAATAATGCCGAAATAGCAAGGCGACTCAATGGCGATCACATCACCCGCTTTAGTCACACATTTAAGAGCGATTGCTAACGCCTCTTGCGCACCATTAGTGATCACCAACTCTTGCGGGTCAACACCAATCCCAAAATCTAAATAACGATGGATCAGTTGCTTTTTCAGCGGGGCAAAACCATCAATTGCGCCATAATTAATGGCTCGGCTACCAGCAATAGACATAACTCGGCGCATTGTCCGGCTAAGCATTTTATCGGTGGGTGCCGCCGCCACCGGATTAGCAATGCCAAATGGCACCACATCTGCTTGATGGATAGCATCATAAACTTGCTCTATCAACACTTGCATATTCACTGCAACTGGCTCACGGCTGAGTTTGACTCGCTTAGGCCGTGCTAATGGCGTAGTCGATGACTTTAAAAAGTAGCCTGATTTTTCACGTGCTTCTACCAGACCTTGTGCTTCAAGTGATTGATAAGCCAGTTTAACCGTCGGAATACTTACTTTAAGTTTATCGGCCATTTTGCGCAGTGAAGGTAGCTTTTCACCGGGCAGTAAAGTTCCCTTCTCTGATAATTCACGGATCAACTGCATAACTTGCAAGTATAAAAAGTCATGATTACTTTTACTGACAACTAACGACATCTGAACCTCTTAGAATAGTCCTATCAACAGTCAAAATCTGTATAGGTTGCATTTCTAGTTTTCTGTATATGTTAAGTATACAGAAGCGTATTAAAATAAACACTTAATCGACATACTAGGATCGGCCATGAAAAGCATCGCGCTTTATATTATAACTGTTTTGATTTGGGGCTCGACGTGGCTTGCAATCGAATTTCAACTTGGCGACATAGCCGTAGAAGTATCACTATTTTATCGTTTTAGTTTAGCGGCCATATTAATGTGGGTTTGGGTAAGTGTTAAAAAGTTACCAATGAATTATAGCCGTCGCGACCATGGCTTTTTCATATTATTGGCACTGTGTAATTTTGGTCTAAACTACTTAGTACTGTACTGGGCGCAAAATTATTTAACGTCTGCCATGGCGTCAATCGCATTTTCAATGTTATTACTTATGAATATCGTAAATACTCGCTTATTCTTTGGTAAGCCGATTGCAAAACGAATTTACAGCGGTGCATTAATTGGTGTTGTTGGCATCGTCAGCTTGTTTTGGCCACAATTACAGCAGTTCGACTTAAGTAATGGGGCGTTGGTCGGTTTACTACTTGCTTTAGCCGGTACGTTTGTGGCCTCATTAGGTAATATGGTGAGTGTTCGTAACTCTCAACAGCAAATTGGCGTTATGCAAGGCAATGCTTGGGGCATGCTCTACAGTGCGATTGGGTTGTTATGTTATGTATTTATAACCGATGCTAGTTTGAGCTTCTCTGCACCTGCGAGTTACTGGTATTCATTAGTTTATTTAGCTGTACTTGGCACCGTAATAGCTTTTGCTTGTTACTTTGCACTATTGAAAAACATCGGCCCAGAGCGCGCCAGTTATGTCATTGTGCTGTTTCCGTTAGTTGCAGTGATTTTAAGCACACTGTTTGAAGGTTTTATTTGGCAGGCCAATACGTTTATAGGCTTTAGCTTGGTGTTAGTAGGTAACGCCATTGTACTGACCCCCACACAAAGAATTAAAGCATTTTTTGCAACGCGTTCATTGCTGCAAAAAAGCTCCATCCCCAGTTAGAATGCGTATATACGCAACTAACGCCAAAGCGCCTACTTGTTAGGCGCTTTTTTTACAACCTTAAACTTGTGTAACGCTGCTCTTGGGTATGCAAAAGCGTAGTGCTTGTGGATGAATTGTTACTTTAGCTGGCGAGACACCGGCCAGCTCACCATCTGCCTCTATTGGTAAATCAGGGGTTTGGATATATGCTGTGGTTAATCGCTGATAATTAAGCCCTGACATAGCGTGGTGATTACGTAGCAATAAACGGATAAAACTATATAAATTACCAACTAAACCCCGTGCAGGCATACCGTAGCACTCTAAATAACCATTATTTAATTCTGCTTTAGGCGCTATCCGCAGCCCCCCTCCAAAATAATGGTGGTTAGCAAATACAGTAATCAAATTATGATACTTAACTGGTTGCCCAGCCAAGCGCCCTGCTAGCCATTTAGCCTGATAGCCCAATAAATGTTTAAAACCAGCAAAACTATAACCTAATGCAGATAATGCTGGTTTGCTTTGCAATGCCTGTACTACATGGGCATCAAAACCAATCCCTGCAATATTAATAAAGTAACGACTATTTATTTGTCCAATATCTATTTTTTCTGAGAAATCACTAAAAATAGCAGTACGCCAAGCTGAGATTGTACAACCAAAGCCACGGGCAAAATCATTACCCGTTCCTTGCGGTAATAACGCCAATGTACAGTTTAATCCCATTAATGCATTTACAGCCAAATGCAGGCTACCGTCACCACCGAGCACAACAACGCGCTTTTGTGATTGAGCCAACATCGTTATTTTTTTGCAGTCATCTGTAAAATCCCCTGTTGTGTAGACAAGAGTGTAACTAATTTGCCGTTTTTGGCATTGCTTTAGCAACCAAGCACAATTTTTTTTATGTTTTTTTTGCGTACTTGGTTTAATAATTATGAGCATCTGGATACCAGCCATTTTAAAAACATGACAACAGACCTTTTCAAAAAATAAATTAATCTGAATATTTAATCACTTTTTGTATCTTGTAATGCATAAAAAGTGACATTAAAAACTTAAAGCGACTATATTTAAAGAGTTAATACATTTTAACTATTCATAGCCATGCAAAAAAATTGGAAAAACCAAACTTAACCGCAAGTTAATAAAAGCAATTCACATTAGTTATTTTTATCCGACCACCCTAGTTTTTATCGTTTTATTTTTGTGCAATTTAGAGTCAAAATAGCCGTGTTGTCAAAACAGACATAACCCGGAGCAAAGTAATGAACCCAGTAAATACATTAAACGAAAATGCAGCTACTCATGTTGCCGTAAAACCAACCAATCGCAAAGCGAAAATGCTTGCTAAACTTAACCGTTTCGGCAAAAAGCTCGCTCTTGGCGGCGCAGTTCAATACAAGTAATCACCCAACCATGATTACTTTAGCGGTGCAGCAAACACCCAACCACTAAATGAAACCACTTATTTAGCTCCCTCGTTTGCTGCAACCTCTTATTTAAGCTCCTTAAAAATCCCTTTTTCATAAAAAAAACCACTTTTTAGAACAAAAAAACAGCAAACGATCTTTTTCCTATTTACACACCCCAATCACCTGCGTATTATTCTTTCCCAACGGAGAGATGGCAGAGTGGTCGAATGCACCGGTCTTGAAAACCGGCAGGGGTTTATAGCCCCTCTAGGGTTCAAATCCCTATCTCTCCACCATTATTACGTTTTGGTGGTTCACTCGACTATCAAAATGACAGTTTATGCGCCGGAGAGGTGGCCGAGTGGCCGAAGGCGCTCCCCTGCTAAGGGAGTATAGGGTTTGTAGCTCTATCGAGGGTTCGAATCCCTCCTTCTCCGCCATTTATTAAATTAAACCGCTTAATTGCGGTTTTTTTATGTCCGTAACCTTTACACCGATGAAGGAGGGTGAGAATCCTCGATCAGGGTTCGATAAAATGTCTGGAACATTTTAGGCCGCTGCAAGCGCCTCCCGCAATTGATTACATGGACGTAAGCAAGCCCATCCCCACGTTTGACGCACATATCAGCATAAAAAGCCTATCGTTTTATGTCCGTAACCGTTACACCGATGAAGGAGGGTGAGAATCCTCGATCAGGGTTCGACCAAACTTTGTCTGGAACAAAGTTAAACGCACGTAGTGCGGCCCGAAGGGTAAAATATAGGGATGTATTTTTTTCACATGTCAGGAACATTTGGGGCCGCTGCAAGCGCCTCCCGCGATTGATTACATGGACGTAAGCAAGCCCATCCCCACGTTTGACGCACATATCAGCATAAAAAGCCTATCGTTTTATGTCCGTAATCTTTACACAGCTCTAATACCAATCGACTTAAATTTTACTTTTCACAAAGAGAATTTAATAACAATATAAATCAGTAGATTAATCTACCTCAGATTGACGATAAACCCTGCTTTTTTTGCGGGGTTTATTATTTTTGAGCAGCCGAAGGCTGCGATCGCGATATTTTTCTGTTGTTATTATTATTCTTTGCGTTTTAGTGCTGATGTGAATTTTCTTGAATTTACCGCCGTATGACGGGGTCTTAGAGGGATTTTGAGATTTATTACGCTCATATTGAGCTAGGCCGCCTTCATTAACGCCATTTTCTTCATATTCTGACAGGCTGCTGCCAATAAGCATTGCGCACTGACATTCTTTATTCCTCTGTATCTACAATAACGGTGCCCGTGATGTTGTTTTGCATCCGCGAAACTTCTTTCGACTGTTTCACCTCGTCGTTTGTATCGTTTTTTACCCCATTCGCTCAGCCGTATTTCATTTGCTGCCTCTACACTTGCTTGCCACACATGCCGTGTAATTACTTTGATATGGTTTTTACTGTTTGTGCATCGCGACCGCACTGGACAGTCTTTACATGTCTGCGGGGTTGAGTGGTATTGCCGATATCCTAGTCGGTTTGTGGTGTTATAAATCAGTATTTCGCCTTGTGGGCATGTGTATGTATCGGTGTCTACGTCGTAGCTGTATTCTCGCTTTGCGAAATAGCCTTTCTTTTTGTTTGGCCGTCGATAACCCAAGACACCAATGAGTTGTCGTTCTTCTAAATTATGGCACACTGCGGCTGTAAAGTACCCTGCATCTAACCCAACCGCGATGGGGTTGAGTTCAAACGTATCAAGTACGCGGTCTAAGCGTTGTATGATGGGTTGACTGTCATGCACATTACCTGCTGTGGCATGTGTATCAACGATAATTCCGTGTTTGCCATCCACAACCCTATGGTCTAAATAGAAAAATCCTTTTGGCTTTTCATCACGCACCATAAACCCACTGTCTGGGTCAGTTCGGCTTACTTTGGTTGGTTTTGTACAAGGCTCCTTTTCCTCATACTTCAGGCGCTTTTTTCCTTCGGCTTTCCTGTCTTTTATCACGGCTTCATTAAGCTGCTCAACATACACTGAGGGGCTGACTTTTAAGTCTTCAATGTCATAACGGCGTTTATTGGCATTGGCTTTTAAATGGGTGCTGTCTGCAAATAAACTATGCCCACCAATGAGCCCTTGCTTCATCGCTTGACGAACTATATTGTCGAAAATCGATTGATAAATACCGCTGTCTTTAAAGCGTTTTACACGGTTTTGGCTCAGTGTCGAATGATGGATAACGTCATCGGTGAGCCCTAAACCTAAGAACCAGCGGTATGCAACATTCACTTGCACTTCTTTAATAAGGCGGCGCTCACTTTGAATACCAAACAAGTAACCTAAGAATAGGTATTTAAAAAAGCGGACAGGGTCTACGGCTGGTCGGCCATTATTTTTGCAATATAAGTGGGCGACTTCATCACGTATGAATTCAAAGTCGATAGCTAAGTCTACGAGTCGTACTAAGTGGTCTTGTGGAACAAGTTGGTCAATTGCGACCATTTCTAATTCATGTTGTTGCGGGGTTTTATCTCTAAGCATAATGAACTCTCCAAATTCACTCTGCTTATTAGATCAAAGGGCTCGATCTGTGTCTAGCCCTTTTTCAACAATCTGCAGTAGATTAATCTACCTTCTATGATATAAAACTCATGCAATGTCGTCATTCATGGCGAAAACTATGCTTCACGAATTCTTTTTGCTAATGTGTTAAAACAACTCAATTTAAGCGCTAGAAACTATGACTAACACCATAACTGAATTTGAAAAAATGCTTGCTGGTTTGCCTTATAAAGCCTCAGAGCCTGAACTGGTAAAAGCACGTAGCCTCGCTAAATTGACATGTCATCAATTTAATTTGGCAGACCCTACAACACCCCATGTACGAATTAAAATTCTTGCCGAATTACTAAAGTTTAAAGGCAAAGCCTATCTTGAGCCGATGTTTTATTGTGATTATGGTTTTAATATTGAACTGGGCGATAACTTTTATGCGAATCATAACTTAACTATTTTAGATGTCTGCAAAGTCACAATTGGTAATAATGTGATGTTTGGCCCAAACGTGATGATATCGACAGCCACTCACCCGATTGACCCTATCGAGCGGCGCAGTACTGAATCAGGCTCCCCAATTACTATTGGTAATGATGTTTGGCTTGGTGGCAACGTTTCGGTTTTACCTGGGGTGAGCATTGGTGATCGCTGTGTAATTGGTGCAGGCAGTGTGGTCACTAAGAATATTCCTGCTAATTCAGTAGCCGTGGGTAACCCGTGTAAAGTGATCAGAAGTATTGAGGCTAAATAAATAGCCTCTCCGGTTGTTACGCCGGTTAATCCTGCAAACTAAACCCATCTGCATCTAAATGCGCGGGGAAACTTTGTTTAAATAGCTCAAGTGGGCCTTTATCAAGTGTTACGGTTACAACTTGCGAGCCATTATCTTTAGCAATAGCTAACGTATCACCTTTGAAGTCATACACTGCAGTGCCGCCATTATGCGCAATCCCATTACCATCATCACCGATGCGATTAACGCCAATTACATAACACTGATTTTCCATTGCCCGTGCCATCAGTAAAGTGTCCCACACTTTACGTCGTGCTGCTGGCCAATTGGCAACATTCACCATGACATCGTAATCATTACGATTACGTTGAAAAACCGGAAAACGTAAGTCGTAACACACTTGCGGTAATATTCTAAAGCCATTCAATTCGAATACTTCACGCTGTTGCCCAGCACTGACAAAGTCACCTTCTTTGCCTAAACAAAATAAATGACGTTTGTCGTAAAACTGCACGTTGCCGTTAGGCCATACCCAGTAAAAACGGTTGGCTTTTTTGTCGCCTTGCTTAACTAGCACTGAGCCTGCTATCACAGCATTCGCTGACTTTGCGCTCGCAATCATCCAAGCAAGTACGTTCCCGTTTTCAGGTTCGGCACAATCGAGATTAATAGCAAACCCTGTAGCGAATGTTTCTGGTAATAATATAAGTTCAACTGAATTGTCTACATTGGCTATTTTAGCGCTAAAATGTGCCAAATTAGCATCTTTATCTAGCCAGTTAAGCGATGTTTGTATAAGTGCTAGGGTTAAAGTTGACATAAAATCTCCGCAGCTTGTAGCAGTGTGGCATCGTGTTTTGCAAAACACAGACGAATCACTTTATCGTTACTCGGTTGCTGATAAAATACGCTCAGTGGAATTGCCGCAACCCCCGCTTGCTCGACTAACCACTGGCAAAATTCAACATCATTCAAATCAGATACATCACTGTAATCCAGCAGTAAAAAGTAAGTACCTTCACTTGGTAAAATCGTAAAGCGGCTCTCTTTGAGAGCATTGCTCAACACATCACGCTTTTGTTGATAAAACTCACTCAATTCGTCTACATGTTCACCTTGTTGCTCTAGCATATCGGCCAATGCATGCTGCGCGGGGGTAAAGCTTGAAAATGTCACGTACTGGTGAATTTTACGAAATTCGACAGCCAGTGCTACAGGAGCAATACAGTAACCCATTTTCCAACCTGTGCTATGAAAGGTTTTGCCAAAGCTTGAGATCACAAAGCTCCTAGCAAACAGCTCTGCATCGCGTAGCACACTTAAGTGGGGCTGGTTATCAAACGTAATATGCTCGTAAACTTCATCACTTATTACATATAAATCATGCTTGCTTACCAACGCTTTCAAGGCATTTATATCGTGTTGTTTTAACGTTTTTCCGCTTGGGTTGTGTGGCGTATTGATAATAATAGCGCGGGTTTTACTATTTACAGCCTCAGTAACCGCTTGCCAATCAATTGCGTAATCAGGGGCATGCAGTGCAATATTTACTGACTTACCACCGGCCAATTCTATTGCCGGTTGGTAAGAGTCATAAGCAGGGTCAAACACAATCACTTCATCACCTTCACGCACAAGTGCTTGAATGGCTACAAACAAAGCTTCCGTTGCACCGGAAGTGACTGTTACTTGCTGCGTCGCGTCTATTTCCGCTGCATATTTACGCTTAACCAATTGCGCTATTTGTTGCTGCAAGCGCGGTACACCTGATGACGGCGAATATTGATTAACTCCTTCAAGCACATAATGATTAAGTTGTTTTTTAAGTAGCTCTGGCGCATCAAACTCAGGAAAGCCCTGCGATAAATTAATCGCGTCGAATTGATTTGCTAATGCGGTCATTTGACTAAAAATACTGGTGCCTAAATTTGGCAATTTACTTTCAAACACTGGTTACCCTTAATGATGGTTTTGCGCCCAAAGCGATGCTATCATTGCTATTAACAGAAGTATAGCCGTCTAAACTAGCTAGAGGAATGTATGCATAACAATACCGCTATTTCAGAACTTATAGAAGCAGGAAAGTGGATCAGTCAACGTGGTTGGGTACCTGCCACAGGTGGTAACTTTTCAGCACGAACCAATACTGGCTTTGTGGTTACTGCCAGCGGTTTTGATAAAGGCCAATTAGCACCCCATGCTTTTATTGAACTTGATCATGCCGGTTCACGTAGTGCTAACGCAGCAAAACCCTCTGCTGAGACTGAATTACATTTAAGTATGTATAAACTGATTCCTTCAGCTCACTTTGTATTACACACTCATTCGGTTGCAGCAACCGTTTTATCACGAGTTATTAAAGGCCACAGCCTGGATTTACACGGCTATGAGATGCAAAAATCATTAACGGGCATTACCTCACATTTAGAAACCTTGAGTATTCCAATCTTTGATAATGACCAAGATATCGATCGCTTAAGCTTATTAGTGAGTGATCACCACCTACATACTCCTATTGAGCATGGCGTACTTATCCGCGGCCACGGCTTGTATGTCGTGGGTCGAACAATTAGCGAGGTTCGTCGTCAGTTAGAAGGTCTTGAATTCTTATTTGCATGTGAGCTAGAACGCTTAAAATTAGTAGGATTAGAATCATGATCAAAGCACTACTGACCGATATTGAAGGCACCATTACCCGCATTTCATTTGTTAAAGAGGTGCTATTTCCTTATGCCGCAAACCAGCTCCCTGAATTTGTCAAAACTCATCAGACACAAAGCGCGGTAGCAGAGCAAATTGATGCTGTTAAAACGATTATAGAACAACCCAATGCCAGTATTGATCTAGTAATTAACACCTTACTTGAATGGATCCGCGACGATAAAAAAATCACCCCATTAAAACAGTTGCAAGGCCTCATTTGGCAAACTGGCTATGAAAATGGCGATTTTACCGGCCATTTATACCCAGATGCCTACCAGTTTTTAGTTGCGCAGCAACAAGCTGGTCAGCAACTATATGTGTACTCTTCAGGTTCAGTAAAGGCGCAACATTTGATTTTTCAATACTCAGATTTTGGTGATATCCGCCCATTATTTACTGACTACTTTGATACCAAGGTTGGCGCAAAACAACAACAAGCAGCATATGAAAACATTATTGCGCAACTACCACTTGCCGCTAATGAAGTCTTGTTTTTAAGTGATGTAGCCGCTGAACTTAATGCCGCCAAAGCCGCTGGTTTAAAAACGTTGCACTTAATTCGTGATGGTCAAGCACGCTCGCCTGAACATAACTATATTAATGATTTTAGCCAATTTACTGCGGAGCATTTAGCATGAGCCAATTAACTATTTTTGCTGATTGTAACGGCAGTAATGCCTTATTAAGCACTCAAGATGCAACACAAATTGCCGCTGAACTAAATAAAGTGAATGTCCGCTTTGAGCAATGGCAAGCAAGCGCTGCGATCACGGCTGATACCAGTCACGACGAGATCATTGCCGCTTATAACGTCGATATTGAACGTTTAAAGCAACAAGGCGGTTATCAAACCGTGGATGTTATCTCATTGGCTAAAGGCAACCCAGCAGCGGCTGATTTACGTGCTAAGTTTTTGTTTGAGCACACTCACAGCGAAGACGAAGTGCGCTTTTTTGTAAAAGGCCAAGGCTTATTTTGCCTACATATTAACGACAAGGTTTACCAAGTGCTGTGTCAACAAGGTGATTTAATTTCAGTACCAGAATTAACCCCGCATTGGTTTGATATGGGCAGTGAACCTGAATTTACTGCGATCCGTTTGTTCAATAATACCGAAGGCTGGGTTGCACAAAGTACCGAGTCTGAGATTGCTAAGCAATTTCCTTTATTGGACTAGCCATCATTTAGTAAAGGAGTTTAAATGGAAAAATTATTTTCCTACGGCACACTGCAATTAGAGCAAGTACAGCTTGATACCTTTGGCCGCTTGCTCGAGGGCCAAGCCGATATTTTAACGGGTTATATAGTGGGCGAAGTTGAAATCACCGACGCCGCTGTTTTAAAAAGCAGCGGCCAGCGTTTTCACCCGGCCTTAATTAAAACAGGGCTAGCAACAGATACCGTAACCGGCACTATTTTTACGATTACCTCAGAAGAACTTGCTAACGCAGATAGCTATGAAGTTGATGACTACCTACGTATAGAAGAGTCATTTCATAGCGGCATTAAAGCTTGGGTGTACGTGGCAAAAGGTTAAGCTCATATCAAGGATGACTTAAACAACTTAACTCTGTAGTATATTTTCAGTGTTAGTTTTACTCAATTAAGTGAACGTGAAATGGTCAACGAACAATATCAAAAGTCCAAACAATAACTTGCGTATTCTCGTAAGCAAGTTGAAAAAAGCTGGCCGTATTTTTCGTAAACAAGATGGCGATTTTGAGTTTGCTACCGAAGTCATTCAAAATTATCGTGCGGCTCATTTATACCCGCTGACCATCATCAAAAATTTAATATGGAAACACGTAAAAAAACTCAACCTGCTTGATTCTGCTACTATTGTACGTCGCTTAAAACGCTTACCGACAATTATTGATAAACTGCAACGTGAGTCATTAGACGGTAAAAGTGAAAATGCCATCAGCCTCAAACGTATGCACGATATAGGTGGTTGCAGAGTTATTTTAGACAATTTAGATACCCTGTATAAGCTCAATACGAGTTTAGATTCAAGTCGAACAGTCCATAGCGTAAAGTCATATGATTATATTAAAAATCCTAAAGCCACTGGCTATAGGGGTATTCATCGTGTCTATAAAAGCTATAATAATTTAGAGTCTCACGATTACAAAGGTTTTCAAATAGAAGTTCAATTACGTACTCGACTTCAGCATTTATGGGCAACTACAGTCGAAATCGTCGATATTATTGAAAAAGAAACACTGAAAACCAACCCACAAGCCGCTGATACAGATTGGCAGCGATTATTTTTTATTATGGGTGAATCCCTTGCCGTTAAAGATGGCTCAAATCAATTAAGCGATGAACAATCACAAAGCTTTATTGATGAGTTAGCTGCTTTAAATAAAAAGCTCGCAGCATTTCATAAACTCGATGCATTTAACCGTGCATTTCAAGTTGACGAGATTAAAAATAAATCAAAAGATACAGGTTTTGCTTTACTTGTTCACAATACCGAAACTCAAATGGGTCGGTTTTTTTTGTACGCAGCGAATAAGAAGCAAGAAACATTAACGCACTATGCAGAGCAAGAGCGACAAACTCACAACAACGTATTATTAGTAGCAGGAAATGACTTAAAATCTATCGAAAAAGCCTATCCCAACTACCTTAATGACACTTCTGAATTTCTTTCAGAATTCAGCCGTGTATTACTGGTTTAAATTTTAATTTAAGTCTTTCAGTTTACCAGCTAACACTTGTTGTTGATCATAAACACCAGTATCTAGTACCCAGCCAGTAATAAGCTTTGCGGGCGTTACGTCGAATGCTGGATTGTATACTTGAGCATTTGTCGGTGCCCACAGCGCCTCACCAAAACTGCCACTTACACCGCGCACTTCTGCGCTATTGCGCTGCTCAATTTCAATGTCTGCGCCGCATGCTGTACTTACATCTAAAGTGGTTAATGGCGCTACTACATAAAATGGGATGTTATGAAAATGCGCCAATACGGCTAAATTATAAGTACCGACTTTATTAGCGAAATCACCATTAGCGGCAATACGATCAGCACCAACAAAAATTTTATCCACTTTACCCGCAGCCATTAAGCTCGCTGCCATATTATCGCAAATCAAAGTGTAAGGTACTTGCCAGCGCTCAAGCTCAAATGCGGTTAAACGCCCGCCTTGTAATAACGGACGTGTTTCATCCACCCACACATGAATATCGCCATGACGTTGCTGAGCTTTATAAATAACACCCAAAGCTGTACCAATCCCAGCTGTTGCTAAAGCACCTGTATTACAGTGAGTCAGAATATTATCACCACTATTAACCAGTGCTGCGCCATGCTTTGCCATGCTTTCACACAGGGTGATATCTTCATTAAACAGGCTAACAGCGGCACTTACAATTGCCATTACATAATCATCTTGCTGTAACGCAATGCGTAACTTTGCCATGCAATGCATTAAATTAACCGCAGTTGGTCGCGTGGCTTCTAAATCATCAATCGCCTGTGCTAATGCTGCTTTAGCCATGCCTTGCTCAGCTAGATGGGCAACCAGCAAACTCGCTCCTAAGCCAATCAAGGGTGCGCCGCGTATTTTTAGATTTAAGATCAATTCCCTCATACTAGCTACATCATCACACACATGCCACACCTGCTGATGTGGCAGCAGGTATTGATCTAGCACGCTGAGTGTATTGTTTTGATATTTTAAGCTGCTCGCTATGAGGTCTTGCATGATTGATCCTGAATAATCGTTAGGCTGAGGTTATTTTACAGTAGTTTTCAAAACGCACAACCCAGAAGTGTAGACATCTAAACGGTTGAAGGTATAGAATGCTATTGTTTATCATTTTCTGAGAGTACGCCCATGGCCGAATACGTTGCCTTTAATGCACAGCATGCAATTGATTATATTAAAAATCTTGTAACTAAAGATGGCTATGATTTGTTTGATCCTGACCAAACGTTATCGGCTTATGAATTTGGCGATGGCAATTTAAACTTAGTATTTAGAATCAGTGATGAGCAAAATAATAGCGTTATTTTAAAACAAGCCCTACCTTATGCCCGCTGTGTGGGTGAGTCATGGCCATTGACACTAGACCGAGCACGTATTGAAGCCGAGGTTTTGCTCAACCATAGCGCATTAAGTCCAGATTATACCGCCAAAGTACTGCACCATAACCCAGAGCAAGCACTGACTATTTTAGAAGATCTCGGCCATTTGCAAATACTGCGCCGTGCACAAATAAACGCAGAGCAATTTCCGCTTTTAGGACAACATGTTGCTCACTACCTAAGCCACACAGGTTTTTATAACTCAGATTTTTACTTAACCGCGCAAGATAAAAAAGCTAAAGTCAGTCAGTTTACTAATCCTGAGTTATGCCAAATTACAGAAGACTTATTTTTTAACGATATTTTGCGTGAGCATGAGCGTAATAACTACCCAAGCGAGCTACAAAGTACAGTTAGTAAATTACAAAATAATGCCGCACTGCATTTAGCGATCGCAAAACTAAAAGCTAAGTTTTTATCGTGCCCACAAACTCTATTACATGGTGATATGCATAGTGGCAGTATTTTTGTCGATCAAAATACGACTAAGATGATCGACCCTGAGTTTGGTTTTTTTGGCCCTGTTGGCTTTGATATCGGATCATTTATCGGCAACTTATTATTAAACTACTGCGCTCAAAATGCCCGTATTAATGAATTTGTTAGTCGCCGCAACTACCACTCCCATTTATTGACCTGCTTACAAGAGAGCTACACTTTATTTGAACAACAGTGGCTAACATTAATTGCCGAGCAAACAACGGATAACAATTTAAAGGCCGCCGGTTATAGCGAGTATTTTATGCAGCAAGTATTGCAAGACGCGATTGGCTACTGTGGCACAGAGCTTATTCGTCGTACCATCGGCTTAGCCCATGTTGCTGATATTGATGGCATTGAAGACGAGCAAGCGCGTTTAGAGGTGCAACGTCATACCTTAGCGCTGGGTGAGCAATTAGTGCTTAACGCCCATACCTGCAATAGCAAAGAAGCGTTTTTCTCTTTATTGATCAGCCAATTAAATTAAGCTTCAACATTCAGTAAAAAGGCGCTTAAAGCGCCTTTTTTACTCTCTAATTACTGATAATTTTCATACATTTTATCAAGCGGCTCTGACAGGCCATTTTCTTGCACAACGCGTACATGTTGTCGACCGAGTTCACGGGCACTAAATACTCCGCATGAGTGGGCAATTAAACCCGCTCCATAATGAATATACTTATTATAGTTGGCGACACGCTGGGCTTTATCATTCACATCCAAGCCACGCTGTAGCCGCTCATTATGCGTAGTAATACCTGTTGGGCAAGTATCTTTATTGCATTGCAGCGCCTGAATACAACCCAGCGCAAACATATGACCACGTGCTGAAACCACAAAGTCTGCGCCTAGCGCTAACGCCCAAGCAACTTTTGACGGCACAATCAGTTTACCTGACGCAATAACCTTAATCCGCTCTCGTAAGCCATGCTTTTCCAGCATATTGACAACTAACGGTAAGCTTTCTTTCAGCGGTAACCCTACAGAATCCATAAGTGGCTGTGGTGCAGCGCCAGTGCCGCCATCAGCACTATCAATAGTAATAAAGTCAGGTGCCGATTCAATGCCGCGATGATTAATCTCGGCAAATAGCGTTTCCAGCCATGCATAAGCACCAATCACCGCTTTAAACCCTGTCGGTTTACCTGTAGTTTCTCGCACGCTAGTAATCATATCCAATAAGTCGGCAGGGTTTTTAACTTCAGGGTGACCATTTGGGCTTATTGAATCGTGACCTTCTGGGATACCACGAATAGCGGCAATTTCAGCGGTTACCTTTTTCCCTGGTAGCATACCGCCTTTACCTGGTTTCGCTCCTTGGCTCATTTTAATTTCAAACATTTTTACTTGTTCATGGGCAGCTATTTGTTTGAGCTTGTCATGGCTTAACTTACCTTGCTCATCACGTACACCATATTTAGCGGTGCCAATTTGAAACACGATATCAGCACCGCCTTCAAGGTGATAAGGACTTAACCCTCCTTCACCGGTGTTCATCCAGCAACCAGCCAGCTTTGCACCTTTTGACAATGCACGCACTGCCGGTTTTGATAAAGCACCAAAACTCATGCCCGACACATTAAACAGCGATTTAGTAATATAAGGATTTGGGCAATAAGGACCTAAGGTAACTGCACTGGGTTCGAGCGCCTCTTCATCTAAGGTAGGAAACGCACAATTCATAAACATTACTGTGCCGGTAACCTCCAGGCTCTGAGTGGAGCCAAACGCGGTAGTACGATCAACATTTTTAGCTGCTTTATAAACCCAACTACGATCGGCGCGGTTAAATGGCATTTCCTCACGGTCCATTGCAAAGAAATACTGGCGGAAAAACTCGCCTTGGCGTTCAAAAAAATAACGAAATCGACCAATTACTGGGTAATTACGCCTAATTGCTTGTTTTGATTGAGTAACATCACTAATGTAAAAATAGATCACCACTAAAACTAAACAGCCCAGCACCACAATAAATAAACTGGCAAACACATCAATACTAAAAACAATAAAATTACTCACGCAACACCCCTTGCTGATTATTTTCTCATCTTACTAATACTGAAACGCATAGCCTAAGCTAGCTAGCAAAATTTATTAATAAGGATTCTATTACAGTAGAGAGCATATAAGCAGATTAAATTTCAAGCAAAATGTTTTAATGGATCACTGCAATTATTACAGTGATCCAGATATGATTAGGCTAGCTGTTTATTTAGCCAGCTCAGTTTGAATATATTGATGGATTTGCTCTTCTAATACCGACATTGGCACAGAGCCATGGCGAAGTATCTGATGGTGAAACTCACGCACATCAAAATCTTGGCCCAGTGCTTGTTCAGTCTCTTGACGTAAACGCTTAATTGTCAATTCACCAATTTTGTACGATAAAGCTTGTGCAGGCCATGAAATATAACGATCGGTTTCTGTTTTTACGTTATGTAATGAAAGCGCGGTATTTTCGCTCATAAACTTCATGGCACGATCACGGCTCCAACCATACATATGCATTCCAGTATCAACCACTAAACGAGCAGCACGCCACATTTCATACGTTAAACGACCAAAGTTACTATATGGGTCTTGATAAAAGCCCGCTTCAATGCCTAAATATTCAGCATATAGTCCCCAGCCTTCACCGAACGCAGATAAATAAGCATCTTGACGGTAGCTTGGCAAATTTTCTAACTCCGCATTAAGCGAAATTTGTAAATGGTGGCCAGGCACAGCTTCATGAAATGTCAGCGCTTCTAGTACATATAAAGGTCGCTTATCCAGTGCATAAGTGTTTACCCAGTAGTATCCTGCTTGATCATCACGGCTCGATCCCGAGTAACGCCCAGTAGTGTACTTAGGCGCTATGCTCGCCGGAACTGGCGCAACACCATACGGCATACGTGGTAAGGTATGGAACAGCTTAGGTAATTGCGCATCCATTTTTTTAGCGATATACGATGCTTCTTTTAAAAGCTCTTCAGGTGTTTTGGCATAAAATTGAGGATCCGTACGTAAAAAATGCACAAATTCGGCAAATGTGCCTTCAAAACCCACCTGCTTAATCACTTCATCCATCTCAGCCCGAATACGTGCCACTTCTTTTAACCCTAGTTCATGGATTTCTTTCGGGGTCATATCTGTGGTGGTGTAATATTTTGCACGATTAGCATAAAACGCTTCACCGTTAGGTGTCGACGAAATACCAATATCAGTACGCGCACCAGGTTGATACTCGTCATTAAAAAACGTTAAATAGCCTTGGTAAGCTGGGATCACTTGCTCTTTAATGATTTTTTTCGCTTGTTGTTGCAAAGCAAAAAACTCACTTTCAGCAAGGCCTGCGGTATTATTTAAAAATGGTTTATAAAACTCAGATTTAGTGACGTCATCGACAATATAGGCACTGATCGAATCTTGATAACCAACGAGTACCGCTTGCGGTTGTGTTAACCCCACCTCTAAACCTTTGCGCATCCAGCCAATATTTTGCTGGAAAAATCGTGGAACTTGTTGCAAACGCTCAAGATAAAGCTGGTAATCAGCCTGCTTCTTGTAATCTGAACGTGATACCATAAACGATAAGCTGGAATGAAAACCATACTCTGAAGTCAACGGCATGTAATGACTATTAAATACATACTCATCAACACTATTTTGCACTTGGCCACGAATAATAGTGAGATTAATACGATTTTCTTCACTGAGTTTATCTTTATCAATCGCATCTAACTGTGCTAACAACTCAGTATTATGCTGGTATTTTTTTTCCAGAAATTCTGCTGATAAATTAGTGAGCAAATAACCATCAACACCTTCGGGATTGCTATAAGGGCTAATGCTTTTACGGTAATCAACAATTGATTGCGCAACTTGCGTAAATTGTTGATTATCATCAATTGCAGTCATTTGACAAGCTGTTAATGTGCATGCCAAAGCGATACTTAATAGTGAATGTCGCACAACGAATGATGCTGATTTTTTCATAATTTGAGATCTGCTACATAAAACGTGGCGTTTAACCTAACCTAGGCAACTAAAATAACCAAAAAAATGCGACCAAGGGCGATAAATGCGAGGTTAAATTAACCGCGACTATTGTCTAGTAGTTAATCAGCGCGCCATAGGCTTAAGCAGATTGCTGAGAAAACCAGCGATTGAGCGAGAAAAATAGAATTTTCGCCCCCAAATTACATCTTTTTACTTTTAAATATTCCCGATACAGATTAATGTAAGGTTATGTCAAACGCTAGGATTGCGTAAATATCTCATGGAGAGAGTTCTTTAATTTCACTGTTACGTATATTTAATTGGTGTATACAATGATGTTCCATGATTCCATGGCTATTGCTCAAGAAAAAATGACCAAGGTATGTATCTTTTTAGAACATCACGTATTACCACCGACTCCACTTAATTATCACGTTGTTTATACCTACGTTAGCCAAGCGAATACTCATTTAAACACCACCATTGATCGCGCAATTGCCCAAGGCCAAGCAATTGATTGTGTCTATATCGAGCAATTATATTTCGATTACATGGATCACGCTCACAAAGCTGAAACAAACATGGTTCGTAATGTCGACGGTATTATTAATTCATTATCACGTAGCGCGCATTCAACCGAAAAAGATATTATCCGCTTTGCAAGCCAAGTTAGTGATTGCGTACATTCGCTAGATGAGAACAATGTTTCTCAAAGCCGCCAAGCGCTTGAAACGTTAAACAAACAAACCGCTCATTTACTCACTCAACACAAACAATTTAAGCAAGAGCTGATCAAAGCAAAACGATTACAAGAAAAAACCCAACAGCAACTTGTGCAGTTACGCAAACAACATATTACTGATCAACAAACAGGCCTATTTAAACGTCATTATTTAAATCAACAAACTCAGTTATGGCTAGACCAAAATAAATCGGTGTGCGCCATTGCTATCCAAATCGATAACTTAGATCATTTTATTGATAATTATGGCGATGTAATTGGTGAAGTCATTTTGAGTAAAGTCGCTAAACAAATTCAAAAATATGTATTTGAAAGCGGCCTTCCGGGGCGTACTAGTAAAGATGCCTTTACCATCTTGTTGGCTGATATTGACCCTGAAACAGCCAATGTTATTGCTGAGAAAGTCCGCAATGGTGTCGAAAAACTACGCTTTGTCAGCTCTAAAAATGGTATCAAGCTGCCAGCAATCAACCTGTCATTAGGTATTGCCAAACATCAAGATGAAAAAGATTTTAATAATCTTGCTCGCAAAGCTTCCAATGCTGCACATAAAGCGAGATCCCTTGGTCAAAGTAGTTTTATTGCTGGTCAATAGTCTTAATCAGTTTGATCCACAAGCAATTTAACTAGATTCAAATTGCACCCCACAGGCACAATCAAGTACACTAGTCTTTATTACCACGATAGAGATTAATCATGAACGAGAATCCAGAAAAGACTACGCATTTTGGTTACAAAACCGTTGCCGAAACAGAAAAAGCCTCCATGGTTGCCGATGTGTTTCATTCTGTTGCGACTAAATATGATGTAATGAATGATCTCATGTCGTTTGGTATTCATCGCTTATGGAAACGCCAAACTATCGCCAGCTCAGGTGTTCGTAAAGGTCATCATGTGCTGGATTTAGCCGGTGGCACAGGAGACTTAACCGCTAAGTTTAGCCAGTTAGTGGGTGATACAGGGCAAGTTGTCTTAGGAGATATCAACTCATCAATGCTTAAGGTAGGCCGTGAAAAGCTGCATAACTTAGGTCTTGTTAGCAATATCGACTACGTGCAAATGAATGCCGAAGCACTGCCTTTCCCTGACAATAGCTTTGACTTAATTACTATTGCTTTTGGCTTACGTAATGTTACCGACCAAAACAAAGCGCTGCGCTCAATGTACCGTATTTTGAAGCCTGGTGGCCGTTTACTGGTACTCGAGTTTTCTAAACCAGAGCATGAAGTACTCAGTAAAGCCTATGATTTTTACTCATTCAACCTGCTACCAAAAATGGGTGAACTCGTTGCAAATGATGGTGAATCATACAAATATTTAGCTGAATCGATTCGTATGCATCCTGATCAAGAAACACTAAAAGCAATGATGAACGACGCAGGGTTTGAGCAAACAACATATCAAAACCTAACTGGCGGAATTGTTGCATTGCATCGCGGCTTTAAATATTAACAGTCGCCAAGCTCATCACATTGATTGCTAAGGTATTGGTATGTTAAATAACTTTATAGTCGCTATCGTAGAGCGTATTTTAAATACGGCACTTAAGCTCGACCCAACCCTTAGCAATAGACTTGCCGCCATTGCTCAACAGCGCTTATTAATTGATATACGCGATTGGCAGCAGCAGTTTTTAGTTGTATTTACTGGTCAGCAACTGCATATCTATAACACCACTGAACAGCAATTTGATTGCATGATCAGTGCTGATATACAGACCTTAATGGCCCTTAAAAACCCAGCCATGCTCACTCAATTAATTCGCCAAGACAAGCTTGATTTGCAAGGTGACCTCAATATCGCGCAAGGTTTTAGCAATGCCTTTGCAATGCTTGATATCGACTGGCCTGAGCACTTATCAGGCTATCTGGGTGATGCCGCAGCTCAACAGTTATGGCTGCTGTTGCAACAAGCTCAGCAACACGGGAAAAAAACCAGCATGCAACTGGCAACGACAGTAACAACTTTATGCCAAGACGAACTTAAGGTGACCATTCACCCTTTAGAGCTGGAACAATTTAAGCAACACACACGTCAACTGAAAAGTCATACTGCGCAACTTGAGTTGCGAATTAACCAATTACTTCAAGCTAAATAAATCAGTAAGGATTATTTGTGTCAGCTGCTCGGCTTTATAACATCACTAAAACCCTGCTTAACTATGGTTTAGATGAATTAATACCATCACAAAAAATACCTTGGTACGGCAAAGTAAGTCGCGCTTGTTTGTTTTGGTTGAAAAACAAACACCCCGAAAAAACCTGCGGGTTTAAGGCTGCGCTTAGCACTACAGCAATTAGGGCCTGTGTGGATCAAATTTGGCCAAATGCTATCGACTCGACGTGACTTGTTACCTCTGGATATCGCTTTAGAACTGGCTTTATTGCAAGATCAAGTACAGCCATTTGATGGCGTGTTAGCACAAAAGTTAATTGAAACTGCCCTTGAAATAGAGGATATCAGCGAATATTTTAGTGACTTTGATCAAACACCGTTGGCATCCGCATCCATAGCACAAGTACATACTGCGACCTTAATTGATGAACAAAACCAGCCACAAAATGTGGTGATCAAAGTTATTCGCCCAGATATCAAAAATCAAATTGATGCTGATTTAGCGCTCATGGAACAGTTTGCCAAAGTAGTCGCCAAATTAATCAATGAAGCGAAAAGGTTACGCCCTGTAGAAGTTGTTAAAGAGTATAAAAAAACCTTACTTGATGAATTAGACTTACTGCGTGAAGGCGCTAATGCAATTCAATTAAAGCGCAATTTTGAGGGGTCTGAGTCCCTTTATATTCCGTATGTTTATAGTGACTACAGCCGAGTAAATGTATTGGTTATGGAACGTATCTATGGCATTCCGGTGTCTGATACAGATGCACTCATTGCACAAAACACCAATATGAAATTACTCGCTGAGCGAGGCGTGGAGGTGTTTTTTACCCAAGTATTTCGGGATAGCTTTTTTCATGCTGACATGCATCCGGGTAATGTGTTTGTCTCTTACGATACACCTGAAAACCCAAAATTCATTGGTATAGACTGCGGTATCGTTGGCACTTTAAATAAAGAAGATAAACGCTATTTAGCAGAAAATTTTATTGCATTCTTTAACCGTGATTATCGTCAAGTGGCACAATTACACGTTGATTCAGGATGGGTACCAAAAGATACCAGTGTTGAAGAATTTGAGTTTGCCATTCGTACTGTCTGCGAACCAATCTTTAATAAACCGCTTGCCGAGATTTCATTTGGTCACGTACTAGTTAACCTATTTAATACCGCTCGTCGCTTTAATATGCAAGTTCAACCGCAATTGGTTCTACTGCAAAAAACCTTGTTGTATGTTGAAGGTTTAGGTCGACAGCTATATCCACAGCTAGACTTGTGGAAAACAGCCAAACCCTTTTTAGAGGAGTGGGTAAAACAACAAGTAGGTCCTTGGTCGGTGCTTAAGCAAGTCTATGCAAACTTGCCATTTTGGGCTGAAAAAATGCCCGAGCTACCTGATTTAATTTATCAGAATCTAAAACAACAACAGCAACACAATCAACCAGCATTGCCACAACCATCGCATAAGCCATTGTTACTTGGTGTATTTGCAGGCGCAGCAATGATAGTTTCGGGGTTATGTTATTTACAACATGATTTTATCGCTACCGTGGTTGCTGCAAGCTGTTCACTAATTGGCTTTGTTTTAGCGTGGCGAAACGCATAAACTAAGTGCTATTTAAACTCTGCTGAGTATAATCAGCGTAAACATACAATGAAATTTGGAGTAAACCATGGGTTTTGGCGGTATTAGTATTTGGCAATTATTAATTGTACTAGCAATCATTGTGTTACTTTTTGGCACAAAAAAATTACGTGGCATTGGCGGTGACTTAGGTAATGCAGTAAAAGGTTTCAAAAAAGCAGTGTCTGATGACGAGCAAAGCAAGCCTGCAGAACCCATTGAGCAAGCAAATAACCCTATACAAAATAAAGAATCTGCTGATAAAAGCAAAGAAGACCATAAGGTTTAATTAGCATGGGTATGTGGGAACTGGTTGTGGTGTTAATCGTCGGCTTAGTGGTGCTCGGCCCTGAGCGGTTGCCCGTTGCTGTTCGCACGGTAAGCCGCTGGATAAAGACGATAAAATCTTTAGCAAATTCAGTTAAGGCCGAGGTCAACGAAGAGTTAAGAGTGCATGAGTTGCATCAAAATTTAAAAAAAGCTGAACAGCAAGGCATGCAAGATCTCAACCCTGCCATAAAAGACTCGGTTGACGAGTTGCAAAAAGCGGCTGAGTCCGTCACACACAGTTATAAAAAAGCCTCTTCGGATCTAACCAAAAAAGCGAATATTGATGAACAAAAATGAAATTATTTTTGTTAGCTGTGGTCTATATATCGGTAACGAGTTAAATTATGACTGAACAAGTAAAATCCGGCTTTGTAAGTCATTTAATCGAACTGCGAAACAGGCTAATGAAAGCCTTATTAGCTATTTTGCTATTTTTTATAGCATTGGTTTATTTCGCAAACGATATATACAGTTTTGTTGCCGCGCCCTTAATTGCGCACTTACCAAGCACCGCAACTATGATAGCCACAGATGTAACGGCACCATTTTTTGCACCATTTAAGTTAACCTTATTTGTCGCTTTGTTTGCAGCGTTTCCGGTGATATTACATCAAATATGGGGCTTTATAGCACCAGGGCTATACCAGCATGAAAAGCGCATGCTAATGCCTATTTTGGCATCAAGCATTGTACTTTTTTATAGCGGGATCGCATTTTGTTACTTTGTAGTGCTACCAATTATTCTTGGGTTTTTTACCAGTGTCGGCCCAGAAATGATGACCCTAGCACCGGATATTAGTAGTTACTTAAGTTTCGCGTTAAAGTTATTTTTTGCCTTTGGTGTGGCCTTTGAAATCCCTGTAGCTATTATGCTGTTGTGCTTCAGCGGTGCGACGACAACACAGAGTTTAAAAGAAAAACGCCCCTATATTGTGGTAGGTGTTTTTGTGGTGGCGATGTTTTTAACACCGCCCGATGTACTTTCACAGTCATTATTAGCATTGCCCATGCTACTGTTATTTGAATTGGGGTTAATTTTAGCGTCTTTTTATAGCGCTAAGCCTCAGCAAAATGAGTCAGAGGAATAAATGAAAAAACAACTACTGCCAATACTTGCTTTGCTAAGTATTCCAACGGTTCATGCCAACGATGTAAACCTTCAAGCTTTACAGGCTTGTACATTTGTAGAAAATGATTTTAACCGCCTACTTTGTTACGACAACACTATGGCAGGTAAATCATTAAGTAAGCCAACCACCTCGAAAACGTTAACACCTGCTACAAATAGCGCTGCGCCTGCGGTTGCCGTAACTACAGGCACTGCTGTCGCGAGTGAGCAGATAGTTAAAACGAAGAACGAAAACTTTGGCCTTGAACATAAAGAAGCAGCTAAAGATAACGACGATGAAATTTCTGCCATCGTAACCAGCGTTGAAGAAGCACCGTATGGCGAGTTAATTATTAACTTAGATAATGGTCAGCAATGGCGCCAAATTGGTTCTGACAGCTTACGCCTTACTGCCAACGACACAATTGTGATCGAGCGAGGTTTGTTCAACTCCTTTTTATTGAAGAAAGAAGGTCTGAATCGTTCGATCCGCGTTAAGCGCACTAATTAATGACCACACTCCTTATTGATGCTGGCGTAAACCTCACCAATCATCAATTTGACGATCAACATTTGGCTATCATTACTCGTGCAAAAGCACACAATGTTAGTCAAATGCTGTTAATTGGCTGCGATATTGATTCTAGCCAACACGCCTTAGAGCTAGCAAAGCAATATCAACTGCTCGCAACTGCTGGCATTCATCCACATGATGCCAAATCAGCAGATGAACAATTAGAAATACAATTACGCGCATTGGCAGCCGCCCCACAAGTAGTCGCTATTGGCGAGTGCGGATTGGATTATAATCGCGATTTTTCTCCTCGCGAGATTCAACGCTCCGTATTACACCGACAATTAGCGTTGGCAGTAGCACTAAACCTTCCGGTATATTTACATGAACGTGATGCCAGCGAAGATATGCTTGCAATCTTGCAACAATACTCTATCCGTGGTGTATTACATTGCTTCACCGGTGACCAACATGCACTTGAGCAATATTTAGCGCTAGGTTTATATATTGGTATTACCGGTTGGGTATGCGATGAGCGCCGTGGTAAGCAGTTACAACAACTTATACCAAGTATTCCACTTGAACGGTTATTGATAGAAACGGACGCGCCGTTTTTAATTCCACGTTCGATAACACCAAGACCAAAATCTCATCGTAATGAGCCAAGCTATTTACCACATATCTGCGAAACGATTGCCACCTTAAAAGGGTTAGAATTTACAACCGTTGCAGAGCAAACTACACTTAACTTCCAACAGTTATTCAACCATAAGGGCTGATAATGAAGCGTGTTTGGTTGCTGCTATGTAGCTTGCTATTGATTTCATTTTCATCTCATGCCACGAATATCGTCTTAGATAAAAACTTTAAACGCTTGCAAGATATTCCTTTTGAGTACTCATTGCAGCCCCTAACACTCAACCAAGCTAAGTTAGCACCCAATCCACAATGGCAACAACTCACAGATCAAGCGCTCAATTTAGGGGTAACAGACCAAGCTGTATGGCTTCGTCTACAAGTTAGTAATACTGAAAACTCACCTCTAGCGCTACTGCTCTCAATCGACAACCCATTATTAGATAAGGTTGCGGTCTATCATTATGACGGGCAAAGTACCTTATTATTTAAAGAGATTGGTGATGCTTTACCACTGAATAATCGGCAAATTAAAACAGAGTCTCTATTAGTTAAGCTGGTGCTGCCACCAAACAGTGACTCAAAATTATTACTACGTGTTGAAAGTAAAAATGGCGTTAGAGTCCCTTTAAGTCTTTGGCAACACGATGAATATTTAAAGTATAAAAGTAAATTTAATCTAATGTACGGCTTGCTCGTCGGGTTTATTCTCTCGTTAGCAATCACATGTTTGGTGTTGTTTGGTTTTTCACGCAAACACTACTTTGCACTTAGCGGTGGCATTTTAATTACTTTGTGGTTACTGCTCATTTATTTATATGGGTTTGGCTATCGCTACTTTCACCCTTCGGTCCCCGCCTTGCAGCAAGTTGCAATCCCTACAATGTTAATGCTTACAGCATACTTGTTTAAGCCGTTACTTGAGCAACTACGTAAAAATATTAATGTTTATCTACACCCTGTGCATAATTGGTGTAATAGGTTGCTTGGCATCAGCCTGTTATTCATTTGGTTGCTGCCGCCAAATGCTATGATTATTATCAGCTTAGCAGCTCCGACAGTGGTAATGTTTATGCATATCACTGCAATCACCTTAGATATAAGAACCAAACGAACACAACCATTAATAGCTTTGTTAACAGCGGCAATCGTGTATTTCTCCGCTTTACTTTACTTAATCAGCGTGGTTTTTAATGTTTATGATTTTAATACCCGTGGTTTACCATTTGTATTCTTTAGCTTTTTAATCTGTTCGCTTAGTCTAAGTTTTGCCACTATTAAACATTACTTAATCGAGCGTGACGCACAAGTCGCCGCCCAACAAAGTAAAATAGCACAAAGCGAAGCTCATGATGCCTTACTCCAAGAGCGTTTAGCATTACAAGAACAAGCCAGATTAGATCTCGAAGCAAATATTGAAGAGCGTACGTTTGAGCTACAAGTTACGCTGCGCGAATTAGAAGAAAAAAACCGCGCTCTCGAACAAATCAATATGGAAGATCCATTAACCAAAATCAAAAATCGTCGCTACTTTGATAAGAAACTTGTCATGGATTTGCGCCGCTCTCGTCGCGAACAAACTCCATTGAGTGTCATAATGCTCGATATCGATCACTTTAAAAGCATTAATGATACTTATGGCCACCTAATTGGCGACCAAACTATTCGTGCTGTCGCAGACATTATAAAAAACCGCCTAAAACGACCTCTCGACGAAGTGGTCCGTTATGGGGGAGAAGAGTTTGTCGTTTTACTCCCCAACACGGTTCTCAGTGGTGCTATTGAGTTAGCAGAGCAAATACGCCAAGCAATCATGGATACGGCTATTACTGTTGCAAATACTGAAATCAAATTTACTATAAGTGCTGGTGTATATAGCGCCATCGCTGAAGACATTAATAACCCTGGATTATTCACCGGCTGCGCTGATCAAGCACTTTATCATGCCAAACAAAGTGGTCGTAATCGTGTAGTTAGCTTTCCAATTTTAGACTAGGAGCAAATAATGGCCCAATCAGGTCTCGACCTTTTCCCTTACACTCGCATGCGCCGCATGCGCCGCAGTGATTTCTCTCGCCGCTTAATGGCTGAAAACCAACTCACTGTAAATGACTTAATTTATCCAGTATTTGTACTTGAAGGCAACAACCGTCGTGAGGCGATTGAGTCAATGCCGGGTATAGAGCGTTTATCTATCGACCAACTCCTTATTGAAGCAAAAGAGCTAGTCGCATTAGGTGTACCAGCTATCGCTATATTTCCGGTTACTCCTGCTGACAAAAAATCATTATTAGCCGAAGAAGCCTACAATGATGATGCACTTGCACAACGTACTGTACGCGCTTTAAAAGCAGCATACCCTGAACTTGGTGTGATCACTGACGTCGCACTTGATCCATTTACGGTACATGGTCAGGATGGCATTATTGATGAAGACGGCTATGTGATTAACGATGTCACTACTGAAATTTTAGTAAAACAAGCGTTATCCCATGCTGAGGCTGGTGCAGATGTTGTTGCTCCTTCGGATATGATGGATGGTCGTATTGGCGCTATTCGTGAAGCGTTAGAAGCAAATGGGCATATTCATACACGTATAATGGCTTACTCAGCTAAATACGCTTCAAGTTATTATGGACCATTTCGTGATGCAGTCGGCTCAGCTGGCAACTTAAAAGGCGCTGACAAAAAAACCTACCAAATGGATCCTGCAAACTCTGATGAAGCAATTCGTGAAGTTGCACTCGATTTGCAAGAAGGCGCTGACATGGTAATGGTTAAGCCCGGCATGCCTTATTTAGATGTAGTACGTCGTGTCAAAGATGAGTTTGGCGTACCAACTTTCGCTTATCAGGTTAGCGGTGAATACGCTATGCATAAAGCGGCTATTGATAACGGCTGGTTAGCCGAAGAAGCGACTATAATGGAATCTTTATTGGCATTTAAACGTGCTGGTGCAGATGGCATTTTAACGTATTTTGCCAAGCAAGCTGCGCAATGGCTAAATAAATAACAGCTCATAGCGCTAATTTTAAAAGAGCGTTAATACGCTCTTTTTATTTTCATTTTATTAACAATTATTATTTTATTTGTCATAAATTACCCTTAAACTGTTTGTCCCATTCGGGACACAATACACGGGAAAAATAATAATGTTAAATACAAAAATAACGCCATTGGCGCTTGTTATTGCAAGCCTCAGTGCACCAGCTTCAGCTAACTTAATCATCTCAGAATATGTTGAAGGTGGCGGTTACAATAAAGCAATTGAAATTTATAATACTACATCCACAGCTGTATCTCTTGACGGTTATACCCTCAATTTATATTCAAACGGCAGTGAAGCCCCTTCCACAAGTGAAGAATTATCCGGTTCTATTGCCGCAAATAGTGCTTATGTCATCGTCACGTCAGATGATCGAGCTGTAGAAGAGCTAAAAGCCAAGGCCAATATATTCAGTGGTACTGTTAACTTTAATGGTGATGATGCTTTTACACTTACGCTCGGTGATACCATTGTTGATAGCTTTGGCCAAATAGGCGTGCGCCCTGATAATGGTCAATGGTCAGCGGGTGGTGTTGTCACTAAAGATAGAAGCTTGCGTCGTAAATCAGATATCACGTCTGGACGTACCGATGCCGCTGCGACATTTGATCCAAGTGAGCAATGGCTACAATTTGATAAAGATGACTTTTCGGGCTTAGGTTTCCATGGGGAAAATAATCAACCGGACCCAGAGCCTGAACCTGAGCCGGTTACACCACTTGAATGTGGTGCAGCTAAAACCCTTATCAACGCAATTCAAGGTGAAGGCGGTGATAGCCCTCTATTGAACACAGAAATTGAGCTTGAAGGTATTGTAACTGCTGATTTCCAAGGCGCAGAGCAATTAAATGGTTTCTTCATTACATCACTGGAAGCTGATATTGATACTAATCCTTTAACGTCTGAAGGGGTATTTGTTTACTTTGCTGATAGTGAGGTCAATGTCGGTGATCATGTACGTATCAAAGGAAGTGTTGCTGAGTACTACAACGCCACACAAATTGGTAACGTTAGCCAAATAGAAGTATGTGCTACGGGCCTGACAACCACTGCAACAAAAATATCACTGCCTGTTTCTGAGGTAGCGGATTTAGAAGCCTATGAAGGCATGCTAGTGACCTTAGAACAACCCCTTGTTGTTACCAATAACTATGGCTTAGGGCGTTATGGTGAAGTTGATCTAGCAACAGAGCGTTTATATCAAGGCACACAAATAGCCCTACCTGGGGATGCAGCAAATGCAGTAGAAGTTGAAAATGAGAAAAAACAAATTTTACTTGATGATGGCTCAACAAAGCAAAACCTTGATCCAGTTTCATACCCTGGTACAGGCTTGGACGCATACAACACACTGCGCTTAGGTGATACTGTAAATACCGTTACAGGTGTTCTAGGGTACAGCTTTGATCGCTATCGCATTCACCCAACAATCCAGCCCGCTTTTATTGCAACAAATCCGCGCACAGATGCCCCAGCTCTGCATGCTGATGCCGATCTACGTATTGCAAGCTTTAACGTTCTTAACTACTTTAACGGTGATGGCCAAGGTGCAGGTTTCCCAACCAGTCGTGGCGCAGACAGTGAAGCTGAGTTTATTCGCCAGCAAGCAAAAATTGTTAGTGCTATTGCTGCTTTAGAAGCAGATGTTATCGGTTTAATGGAAATCGAAAATGATGGTTTTGGCGCAAATAGCGCTATTGCGAGCTTAGTGAATGCGTTAAACGATGAAGATAGCACTAATGAATATGCATTCGTTAATTTCAATGTTGATAAAGTAGGTACTGATGAAATAACAACAGCCCTTATTTATCGCGCGAATAAAGTAGCCCAAGTCGGCACTGCTGCAATTACAACGGAATATCCATTTGACTACAGCAATCGCCCACCAATCGCGCAAAGCTTCAAATCACTTGAGTCTGAAGAGGTGTTTACTGTTGCTGTTGCACATTTGAAATCAAAAGGATGCGGTAGTGCAGATGGCAATAACGCCGATTTAGGCGATGGTCAAGCATGCTGGAATGAAATTCGCGTAACTGGTGCCAATGCCTTTGCGGATTGGCTAAACACCGCACCTACAGGTATCGATGATGAAGATATCATTTTAGTCGGCGATATGAATGCATACGCAATGGAAGATCCAATCCGCGCGTTTGCTGATAAAGGGTTTAAGAATGTTGTTGCAGAATTAGACGGCAATACCTTTAGCTATTCATATAGCTTCTCAGGCCGCCTGGGTAGCCTAGATCATGCTGTAGCTAGCCCAAGCTTGCTAACTAAAGTAGTGGCTGCAACAGACTGGCATATCAATGCAGATGAGCCAATCAGCTTAGACTATAATGTTGAGTTTAAATCAGATTCACAACAAGCAAGTTTATATGCTAGTGATGCCTACAGAGCATCGGATCATGATCCTGTGATTGTAGATATTAAATCTGCTATTGCTGAACAGCCAACACCAGAGCCACAAGCGCCGGTATTATCACCAGAGCAAAGCTTCAGCGTGTTAGAAAACAGTGCTATTGGTACAGTTATAGGTCAGCTGGAGTTCACTGACGCCGATGCGCAGTACACACCGGTTGTTGAATTTATAGTTCAGGGTCACAATGGCGTAACGATTAATCAGCAAGGCCAGTTAATCGTCGCTGGCGACTTAGACTTCGAATTTGAAAAGAAAATCACGTTAATGGTACAAGCTAAAGACAGTGCGGGTAACTTATCAGATGCGCAACTTGTCTATATTAATATCAACAATGATGAATCAGATGACGAAGATGATGACTCCGGCTCACTATTTTGGCTAACATTATTAGCACTGCCGCTAACGTTGTTACGCCGTAAAAAAGTGTAATATGAACTAAGCTCTGATTGTAATAGGTTTACTCTTAAGAGTTCAGGTTAATAAAAAGGCCGCTATTTAGCGGCCTCTTTTTATGCATTACAGGGTGTTTGCTGTAGTTTATCGCAACTACTTTTATTTTTCTTATACCAACACTTAATCGACTGCTGAGTTTGCGTATCAAACTGCCAATTATAAAAGCGAACGACCTTGTTATTTTCTAACGTTACGACAAGCACAGTTAATAATTTGAATGAATGAAAATGTATATCAACTATTTCATCTGCGTTGATATATTTCTTACCAAATCCTTGAGAGTAATAAATTCCCGCTTTATAACAGTGCAAAAATCGTAAATTGATTATATTTAGAATTGAAATCATAAATATAATCGGCGTAATTACTAAAGCTAAAACAGTTTGATTTACAGTAAAGATAAGTGTTAATGAAAAAGTGACCAGCGCCACAATTAAAATTATCACTAACTGTAACAACCAATTTGGGCTCAATTTAATTGCGTTCATATAAACGTCCTAAAAAGTACCTGTTTATGTCTCTTTCTTCGAGAGACTTCCATTTCCCTTATATAACCATAAAGATGGCCATAAGCTATTATCTTACCCGCTTTAGTTGATCGTATTCAAGTATTTGCACTACTTTTTCCCTAGGTACAAACGATTAGTTTCAATATTCTGAATAATACTCCATTCAGATAATACTTATTAACTGGTCAGATTATAGAAAGAAGGAATAAATGATTAGTTATATTTGAGTAGCATTTACAGCGCTTAAACGAGAAATTACCTAAGCGATAACAACAGCAAAAAGTCATAACATCAAAAAAGTGTACCCGTTTATTTATGAGTGCTTTGTTTTGATTATAGAAACAAAAAACCCGCAACAAGTGCGGGTTTTTTCAAAGATTTAAAAGGCTAATTACTTAGCTGCTTTTTTCTCTTTTTCTGCAGCGATTACAGTTTCAGCTACGTTTTGTGGACATGGTGCATAGTGTGAGAACTCCATAGAGAACTGACCACGACCTGATGTCATTGTACGTAATGAACCGATGTAACCGAACATTTCTGATAACGGAACGTCAGCTTTAATACGAACGCCTGTTAAACCAGCTTCTTGGTCTTTCATCATACCACGACGACGGTTAAGGTCACCGATTACGTCACCAACGTGATCTTCTGGCGTGAACACGTCAACTTTCATGATTGGCTCAAGAAGTTGTGCGCCCGCTTTAGGGATCGATTGACGGAAAGCGCCTTTAGCAGCGATTTCGAATGCGATTGCTGATGAATCCACGGCGTGGAAGCCACCGTCGAAAAGTTCAACTTCAACGTCAAGCACAGGGAAGCCAGCTAGCACACCTTCGCTCATCATTGACTTGAAGCCTTTCTCAACTGCAGGCCAGAATTCTTTAGGTACGTTACCACCAACAACTGTTGATTTAAACGTGAAGCCTGAAGCAACTTCGCCTGGCTTGATGCGGTAGTCGATTTTACCGAACTGACCAGAACCACCAGATTGTTTCTTATGCGTGTAGCTATCTTCAACTTCACGAGTGATAGTTTCACGGTAAGCAACCTGTGGTTGACCAACGATAAGGTCTACACCGTAAGTACGCTTAAGGATATCTACTTTGATATCTAAGTGAAGCTCACCCATACCTTTAAGGATAGTTTCGCCTGAATCTTCATCAGTCTCAACTTGGAAAGATGGATCTTCTGCAACCATTTTACCGATAGCAACACCCATTTTCTCATTACCGCCTTTATCTTTAGGCTGTACAGCAATCGAGATTACTGGCGTTGGGAATACCATTGGCTCAAGTGTTACTGGGTGCTTAGGATCACAAAGAGTGTGACCAGTTTGCACGTTTTTCATACCTACGATTGCAATGATGTCACCAGCTTGTGCGCTAGTTAATTCGTTACGGTCGTCTGCTTGCATCTCAACCATACGGCCAACACGCTCAGTTTTACCAGTAAACGCGTTAAGGATAGTGTCACCCTTGTTAAGTTTACCAGAGTAGATACGTACGAAAGTTAATGCACCGAAACGGTCATCCATGATCTTAAACGCTAACGCTTTGAATGGTTCGTCAGCAGATACGATTGCGAATTCACCGTTTTCATTACCTTCTTCGTCCATAAGAGGTTGAGGATCAACTTCTGTAGGCGCTGGTAAGTAATCAACAACAGCATCAAGTACTAACTGCATACCTTTGTTCTTGAACGCAGAACCACAGTATGTAGGGAAGAAAGCAAGGTCACGAGTACCTTTACGGATACAACGCTTGATATCTTCTAAAGAAGGTACTTCACCTTCCATGTACGCTTCCATTAGATCATCGTCTTGCTCTACAGCAGTTTCGATTAGCATTTCATGGTATTCATCAACTTTGTCTACCATGTCTGCAGGAACGTCTTCAACTGTGTAGTTCTCTGGAAGACCAGTTTCGTCCCAGATGTATGCTTTTTTAGTTAAAACGTCAACAACACCACAGAACTCATCTTCGATACCAATTGGTAACGTCATGATTAATGGGTTTGCGCCAAGTACTTTACGTACTTGCTCTGTTACACGGTAAAAATCAGCACCCATACGGTCTAATTTGTTTACGAAAATAACACGTGCAACTTCTGATTCGTTAGCATAACGCCAGTTAGTTTCTGATTGTGGTTCAACACCACCAGAACCACAGAATACACCGATGCCGCCATCAAGTACTTTAAGTGAACGGTATACTTCAACAGTGAAGTCAACGTGTCCAGGAGTATCGATAACGTTAAAACGGTGATCTTTCCAGAAACAGCTTACAGCCGCAGACTGGATAGTAATACCGCGCTCAGCTTCTTGTTCCATGAAGTCAGTTGTTGATTCACCATCATGAACCTCACCTGTTTTATGGATTTGACCAGTAAGCTTTAGGATACGCTCAGTAGTCGTGGTCTTACCCGCATCAACGTGCGCGAAAATACCAATGTTTCTGTACTTCGATAAATCTGCCATTATTTTACTCTTAATAAAGTCGAAAAATTATTCGGCGGGAGTATAGCATTACTTAATGCGAACATCACCATAGAAGTCGCTTAAAATGCAATCAATTCTAGAAAATATTTTTACTGCTGTTCTCTACATCTTAATTTCACATAACTTAGAACAACAAAAAAACCAGGGATCACACTATAAATCAGATAGATAAACTGTTATCCCATTTTATAACAACGCTCAGGTCGACCTATGCTGCCATAGCTTTGGTCGGCACTGACTTGCTCTGCTTCTAGCAAATACTCGAGATAGCGCCGTGCCGTAGAGCGGCTAACGCCAACTAAATCGCCCATTTGTTGTGCTGTAAAAGGTGTTTTTTTATGCTCTTTAAAAGCATCAATAATTTTTCTTAAGGTGAGTTGATCAACACCTTTAGGTAACCTGACGGGGGCCTTTGTTTGTTCATTTGAGCCGAATAAGGTGTCAACCATTGATTGCGTCACTTCGTTGGCATCCGACAAGCACTGTTGGCGTGATTCAAATCGTGCTAATGCTTGATCAAGACGATTAAGCATTAATGGCTTTACCAAAAAATCACAAGCACCTAACTGCATGGCTTTTTCAAGCGTTTCGACTTCCTTGGCTGCGGTCAATAGCATGACATCGCTTTTAATCGCACGTGCCCTTAATTCACTTAATAAATCGAGCCCATTACCGTCTGGCAAGTGAATATCCAATAAGATTAGATCAGGCTCTATCGCCTGCAATAACCCGTTAGCCGTACTGAGATTAGCGGCAATTCCAACAACCTGATACTGACCTTGACGCAAGCTTTGTCGCGCAGTTTGATTCCCTGCAACCCCATTAGGTAGCAACAAGTATTGCGCAAGCAGCTGTGCAACCTCTAGTTCATCTTCGATGATAACTACTGAATATGTCATTTTTTATTACTCATTTTTAGCATTGCTGCGCTATCGCATTTACTTTTGTTATAATTTGCTTCGTCGCAGCTTATCACCCTAAATAACTTGCTGTTACTTAGGAATATAGACGCTCAGTCGAGCGCCTTTTAAATCTGACTCACCAATTTCTAAACTGCCACCACAGGAGTCCAAATTAGTTTTTACTAAATATAACCCAATACCATGTTCTGCACCGCTTTTAGAACTATATTGCGGGGTAAAAATTACCTCGTGATCACTGCCCAAACCGAAGCCACTGTCTTCTACATCAAACAATAAAGTTTGACTGGTTTCATCCACGGTTACTCGTACATAAGGCGTGCGTTCTTCACTGGCTCTGATCGCTGCATCAATGGCATTATCAATTAAATTCCCTAATATTGACACTACCCGTTCTAACATTTCGGTCCGCTCTATCGCACCGAGTAAGCTATCTGGATTTAGCTCAAGCACTACATTTAACTCACGTGCTTTATGATATTTACCGACTAATAAACCGGCTAGAACAGGATCTTGAATGCGCTCTAGCAAGTGGTGGATCTGCGCTTGTGAACCTTGACTTTCTTGACCAATTAATTCGATTGCTTGCTCATTTTTACCCATCTGAATAAGCGCACCAATTAAGTTTAGCTTGTTCGAATAATCATGTGTTTGCACTCTTAAAAGCTCTGCAAAGGCTTGTACTTTAGTAAGTTGTTGGCTTAAGTATTCAAGCTCATCTGCAGGACGCAGGGTCAGTAAAATACCATCGGCCTGTCCTTGCACTTGCAATGAAAAACGCGAAAGCACTAAGCGCTTATCCGCTGCAAATAGTTCAAAGCCAACCATTTTTCGGCGTTGGTTACGCAGTAAAAATTCAGCATGCTCTGGTAGTAAATCTTTAAGCGTGAGTGATTTATTGCTACAGGCCGCTGGTTTATCTAAAATTTCACAGGCTCGCTGAGTTAGCTTTCGCACGCGACCATCAGGATCAAGCGCTATCACGCCGCTGCGCATAGTATTTAAAATGGCATCTTGCTCTGAAAACAACCGTGCAATTTCATCAGGTTGCAAACCAAAAATGGCATTGCGTACTCGCTGTCCGATAAAAATAGCGGCAATAATACTCAACGCCACTAACAGCAAACCCCAGATCATAATTTCGACAATGCGCGCTCTGATCAACGGCTCAACCGACTGCACTAAAAAGCCAACCGATACTAAACCTATAATGTTTTGCTGTTCATCATAAACTGGCACTTTACCGCGAATAGATTCACCTAAGCTGCCTTGTGCCACTGAGATATAACGTTCACCTCTTAACGCCGCTTGGCTATCGCCGCCAACCATCCGCTTACCCAGTTTATTACTATCAGGGTGGGCAATCCGATGGGCATTTTTATCGCCAATAACAATAAAATCTGCGTCAGTAAGCTGACGCAGATTTTCTATTTCTTGGTTAATTGCCACCAAGTTACTGGGATTTTTTAACGCCTTCACAACCTCATCGCTTGATGCAATACTAGTCGCTACAGCAAGTGCCTTATCACCGATGTGATTATGTAAACTTTGTGCAGTAATTTGATACACCAAGCCGCCAAACAACACCGCTTGCAATACACATAGTCCTGTTACCCAAATTATGAGTCGCGTTTCTAAACGCTTGGGTCTTTTAACCATGCTTTGTAACGGGTTTTGCTTCTTGGTGTTGCTCATGATTACCTCAATTAAGCATGCTCTTGTTTCTCTTTCAGAGCCACTTTATCTGCTCGGCGCTGAGTTATAAAGTCTTTTAATGGAAATAACAACACCACGATTGAGATTACAAAAATACTCAAGGTCAATGGACGTTCCCATAAGAAACTTAATGAACCATCAGAGATCATCATTGAGCGACGGAAGTTACGTTCAATCATATCACCTAAAATAAAGCCTAGTAGCAATGGTGCCATTGGGAAAGCCAGCAAGCGTAATACCAGCGCTACAACAGCAAACCCAACCATCATAAATAAATCAAAAGTATTAAAGGAGACTAAATACACCCCTATTAAGCTGAAGAACAAAATCATAATAGTGAGCACTGATTTTGGCATCGCTAATACTTTTGCAAAATATGGGATCAACGGTAAGTTCAAAATCAGCAATACGATATTACCAAAATACATGCTAACGATAACCGCCCAAAACACACTTGGGTTTTCTTGCATCAACATCGGACCTGGTTGAATACCATAAGCAATTAATGCACCTAACATAATCGCTGTAGTGCCAGAACCAGGAATACCTAACGTTAATAGTGGTACGAACGAACCTGTACAAGCTGCATTATTAGCAGACTCAGGGGCTGCTAAACCACGTAATGACCCTTTACCAAACTTCTCTTTTAAGCCTTTAGGGGCTAAGTTGCGCTCAGTGGCATACGCCATAAAGCTAGCAATGGTTGCACCGGCACCCGGCAACACGCCAATAATAAAGCCAAGGATAGATGAACGACCCACCGTAGGTGCCATCTCTTTAACTTCTGCTTTAGTCAGTTTAGTTGAACCAATTTGTGGGGTATCTGAATCATTAATGCTCTTCACTTCTTTTTTCTCTGGGCGCACAACATTGATTAACGCCTCAGCTAAGGCAAAGGTTGCCATTGCCACGAGTAAAAAGCTAATACCATCAAGTAAATCCGCTTGGCCAAAAGTAAATCGCTCTGTACCAGATGATGGATCAATACCGACGGTTGCAAGCATTAAACCAAACACTGTCATCATCATAGCTTTTAAAAATTGTCCTTTATTCGAAAAAGCAGCAATCGCTGTTAAACCTAAAAACATCAGTACGACATAGTCAGGGGATTGAAAGCTCAGTGATACTTTTGCCAACAAAGGCGCAGCAACCATCAATAAAATAGCGCCCACTGTTCCGCCTATAAAGGAAGCGTACGCAGCAATCGCCAATGCTTTACCAGCATGACCTTGCTTAGCAAGCGGGTAACCGTCAAAGGAGGAGGCAACCGTGCCTGCAACCCCTGGGGCATTGATCAATATAGATGAGGTTGAACCGCCAAAAATTGCACCATAATAAACCCCAGCCATTAAGATCATGCCTGAATCGGCACCGATGCTATAAGTAATTGGGATCATTAATGCGATTGCTGTAATAGGGCCCAAGCCCGGTAGCATGCCAATAAAAGTACCAACAAAACAACCTACTATCACATACAACAGGTTGTTCCAGTCGAGTACGGTCGACAAACCCAACATAATTCCATCAAACATAACTTAACTCCACAGGTTGCCAGGAACCAAATAAATACCGAGCACTTGGGTCATTAAGAACCAAAACACTACCGCAACAGGAATAGAAGCCAGCAATAAAATCTTCTTGCGACGCTCTCCCATAACAAAAAAACCCACTAATAAAAACACACTGGTTGATATTAAAAAGCCAATTGGTTCAAGCATTGCGCTGTACAACACCATTAATATCAGCAAGCCAAATGTTCTTAATACATGTGATTTTTCAAGTACATCATCCGCATTTGTTTTTTCTGTTGGTTTAAGTAAAGTAGCTCCAATTGAAAGTAAGCAAACGATAATACCGAATGCCGCATATACTTTAGGTAAAGTGGCGGAGGTAACGGTTTCATACTCTTCAAATGGGAGTAATGGAATTTGCCATGCAACAATGGCGTATAGTGTAAATAGCGCCAAGAATAAACTTGGCCCTAGTAATTCGCGATTCAACATCAGAGCCTCGATTAACGTAACGTACGAATAAAGCCGAGTTCTTCCATAACAACTTTAAGCTGTGCTTCTTGCTGCTCAAGTGACTTTATAAATTGATCTTTTTCTTGAAATAGGTTTAACCAACCATTACGTGCACGCACAACTTCCCACTCAGGAGTCGTTTGTAACTTACGTAACTTCTCGGTGTATTGTGCAAGTTTGTCAGCAGGTAAGTTAGGTGCGGCAAAAAAGCCACGCCAGTTAATAAACTCCATGTCATAACCTAATGATTTAAGCGTTGGAATTTCTGGGTAATCCGGTAATGCTTCACCCGATGTGACCGCTAGAATACGTGCTTGGCCGCCATTGGCCACTTCTAACGCTTCACTTAAACCCGTTGAAAGTAGGTTAACTTCGCCCGATAACAAGCCGGCTTTTGCTTTACCACCCGCATCATAAGGGATATAGCGAAGGCGACGACCATCAATACCCGCGGCTTTAACTGCTTGTGCTGCAACTAAATGATCCATGCTGCCACGTGCCGAGCCACCCGCCACTTTTACAGAGCTTGGGTCATCCTTCATGGCGGCAACCACATCTTGCCATGTTTTATATGGTGAATCGTTACGTACCACGAATGCACCATAATCGGCGATCATGCTGGCAACGGGTGTTAGATCTCGGTAGCTGTAAGGAATTTTACCGGTTAATGCACGCAACACGATGGGTGTTGAGTTAACCATCAAAATATCGCCTTTTTTAGTACCAGACTCAATCAAGTAGGCGATTGCACGGCCACCGCCGCCGCCAGACATATTTTGGAATGAAGCATTGTCCTCAATACCCGATTTCACTAAACCTTCGCCAACGCCACGCGCTGTTGTATCCCAACCACCACCCGGACCACCTGGTACTAAAAAGTGAATATCAGCCATCGCAAATGGGCTGCTTAATACTAGCGATGCCGCCAGTACTGTGGTTTTAAATGATTTAAATAGTTTCATAAAAACTTACCCCTAAAATAAATACTGAATACGTGCTGCAAGGCCTAACCCATCATCTTCATCGCCAATCAGATCAACAGCACCAGGACCCTCAACTTCGGAGTAGATCACATTGGCCATAAACTTAATTTGTGAAGAGTAGTAATAGTTTGCACCTGCGGTATAGGTTGTTACTTCAGTACCCTGGAAGTCACTGGTGGCATCGGCACCACTTACGCGTGCTACCAATTCCCACGCATTTTTAATACCTTTAGGTTGAGAAAAAACCGCACTACCTTTCGAGTAGCTTTTTTGCGAACCATCAAGAAAGTAGCTTGCCGTGACAGCGTAAGCATCAAAGCGCTCACCATTAAGAACTGAACTTGCTTCTAATGTGTCTAACTCGCGAGTTGCGTATTCGGCTTCAACGCTAAAACCTTTGTTTTGGTAAGCAGCTTCAAGACCCATTTGCTCAAAGCTATTCAAACGAACTAATTCACCACCAGCCGCATAGTTAAGTAAGCGTGTATTGGTACTACGTACTTCGCCACGAGCCAGTGCGCCGGTTAATACACGGCCACCCATGTCACGTTTCGAATACCAGCTACCTAAGTGAAGAACACCATTATCGAGATCTTTTTGCCACGTCAAACGACCAGTAAGTGACAGTGCGAGTGAGCCATCATCATTATTGTTACCATTAGCGCCGAACGCTTCATTTTTATAAACACCTAGTGCATAACGTAAACCGGTACCTTTAAAATACTGGTATACCGATGTACCCCATTGGAAATAAGGCGATACGTTATCTGCCAATGAGCTACGCTCAATCGTGGCAATATGCTTTGAACTGGTTAACGCGTTTAACGAGATATCTTCACGCAATTTACCAACTTGCACTTTTAAGCCATTACCAAAACCACTGTAACGCAAACGTGCCATCACGATTTCACCACTGTTATCTGCAAAATCTAATAGCAATTTGTTATCCCAGTCACCATGCTCACTTTCAACATATAAACGAGCGCGACGTACAAAAAAGTCGCTGGCATCTTCACCAGAGCGGTTAGGGCCGGCGTTGTAAGCACCATCAAAGTGGTTATAATCCACTTGTAAACGGCCACCAAATTCTAGGTTGAAGGCTTTATTGCCTTTCATTGAGTCGACTTCTTTTTGTAGCTCATCCAGTTGCTGTTGTAATTTTTCAGTATCAGTGGCAGCTAATGCTGAGGTACTTGCTAGTGCTGCGGCAATGGCTAAAGCCAATTGTGTGTTACTTGCTTTCATTATTTTCTCCACACCTGTGTATAATTTTGTTGTCGTTTAGATGAGCTACTGCAATCTGCTATCTAACATCGAGCATAGTGTTAACGCTTGATTAACGAAATGTTTAGAAGTTAAGTTTCATTGATGTTCGTTTCGTGCTTTTTGACCATAAAAACCATGACCAATATGAACACAATAAGAGGTTGATATAATTAGTGTTATTCTATTTTCGTGGTGTTTTTTCAGTTTCAGTCAATAAAAACTGATCAAACTGTTGGCGTTGCTCCTGTGTTAAAATTGGCTTTTTACGGCTAAAAATAAAAAAAACGGGGTCACGATGCACTAAATAAGGGTGCATTATAATAGTGGTTAATTGTTGTTCACGAATAAAGTATTGACCAGCTAACTCGTTTTCGATGCTTATATCACCGTAGTTACGGCTCAACATCATCAGTCGCTGCGGCATCGTTGCTACACTTTGAAAGTTATCGCTAAAGGAAGGTTCTAAGCGGAGGTAATCAATTTCAGGACCTGCATATTGACCAGTGTCGAATAAAATTAACGGTTGCAATTGTAGTAACTCAATCAGAGTACGCTTTTTTAAAAACTCAGCTTTATTTATAAACAGCCGTTGTACATTATCTCGGTAACTCAATGAGAAAATAGCCGAGCGATTCAATGCGTCCGTGTATTGAATGCCCATCATCATGTTCACTTTTCCCACCGCTAAATACCGTTTTGCGCGCTCTACATTCGGCATTTTTACAAACTCAAAGCACACTCCCACAGCGTGTAATGCTTTGCGAGCTAGATCAACGTCGACTCCTGCATACTGGCTGCCTTGAAGGTAACTATAAGGTGGTGAATTGTTTAAAATCGCAATTTTCAGCGTCGCATTGCACTGAGCAAATAATGAATAACTAACCAAAAAGCAACAACAAACAACGAGCTTTATCATAGGCTACCTATCAATCTATAAATTGAAACGTGCGTTCTTATACTTTGACTACACTTTAAAGTTACTCACCAATTGATCCAATTGCACACACTGCTCTGATAGTGCTTGGCAAGAGCGCTCAGCATGATCAACTCGCTCTAACATTGTTGCACTTGAGGTTGCAATGCGCTGTACATTCACGTTCACATCTTCACTTACTTGACTTTGCTCAGTAGCCGCTGTGGCAATCTGCATGTTCATGTCATTAATAATAGTAACGGCATCGTTGATCCGTTGCACCGATTGTGCCGCACCATGAGAATGCTCAATGGTTTTCTGGCCGCTGGCAGTGCTCGACATCATAGCGGTAACAGCTTGGTTAGTGCCTAATTGCAGCTTTTCTATCATATCGTTAATTTCGCCCGTACTTTCTTGAGTACGGCTTGCCAACGAACGCACTTCATCGGCTACCACGGCAAAACCACGCCCTTGCTCACCAGCACGAGCCGCTTCAATGGCAGCATTTAATGCCAGTAAATTCGTTTGTTCAGCAATACCGCGGATCACATCCAGTACGGTTGCTATGTTAGCTACATCTTGCTCTAACGTATTTATTACATTACTTGAGTTGGTGATCTCCGCCACTAGATCATTAATTAAATTAATTGTTTCTTCTATGGTCGCTTTAGCTACATTCGCGTCGTTACTCGCATCACTCGTTGCATCTGCAGCATCATTGGCGTTTTGACTGACATTGTCACTGGTGGTACTCATTTCATTTACAGCCGCCGCAACTTGCTCACTCTCAACTTGTTGATTGCTCGCTTCGCTTAGCACGCTGGCTGTAATACTTTGTAGGTTTTGTGTTTCACTGCGCACCTGCTCTGAGGATTTCACCACAGCCAATACCGTAGTATGGATTTTACTAATAAAGGTATTAAAAGATTTCGCAAGTGCACCCATTTCATCGTTTGATTCAATTTGCAGTCGCTGCGTTAAATCCCCCTCCCCTGAGGCTATATCTTCGAGTGCGCTTTGCATTTTTATCATCGGTGATAATATGATTTTAGATAGTAGCCAAGTAGCTGCTATCGATAAAACAAAGCTAACTATAATACCAACCTGTAAGACTCGGCTCGCAGTAGCTTCTTGCTGTTCACTAAATACTAGAGAATCAGCTAATTTAGCATCGATCTCATCACGCATTGCTGTCACGTTTTTTCTAATACGTCCCAGCACTACCTCCATCTCTTGTTTATTTGATGCTAAATAGCTCGCAGCAAATGTTTGATCAGCAAATAACTGCTTGTAATGATCTGCCCAGATCACCACATCGGCTTTAATATTGTTAATACGGTCATTATTGATATTGCTGATATAACCCAATTTCACTAAATTAAGTGGACTAGATAAGCGTGCATCAACACGAGCTATATTGTCTTCATATTCTTGTTTCTGCACTTGGTAGTTTTCTAGATCCCCCTGACCCAACACCATACTCAAACCAGCCGTTTTTACCTGAAACAAGTCACGATAACCATCTTCCAAGTTATCTAAAACCGTTCTCACTTCTAAACTAATAAAGTTATTAAGTTTTTGTTGTGAATGAAAAGTATATAAAACATATCCCGACAAAACTGAAAAAATCACCAGCGCAACCACTACTGGGATAGCAAACTTAGCCCGGAAACTTAAATTATTTAATAAGCTATTCATAAATACCACTTAACCAATTAAAGAAAAATTACATGCAGCCCATTACCAGAGATACAACGTGTAGTTAAAAGGTAGACTGGTAACGTTGTTTTTCCAAATAAATAAAATGAACAGAATTACTAAACAAATAACCCGCTTTACTATGCGATTTACTTTCCCGCTTTCTTCTTATATTCCCATTAATGGGAAGCCGCAATAAAAACAAAATTAAAATACACTTTATTTTCAATGCATTAAATGTGGCATATAACTCGCTTTAGTCTCCATAACTATTTACAAATCAATAACCACATCATGGATATAGACAGCACGCTAAAACGTAGTAACAAAACAGTCTCAACCAAAAAGCTCATTTTTGGTTTAGTCGTCATTGGCGCTATGCTTATCACCTTCGCCTTAGTGCAATGGTTCTCACCGCACACAATTCCAGCCAGCCAATTACAGATTGCCAGCGTTAGCCAAGCCGATTTTATTGTAAAAGTGCAAGGATTTGGCCGATTGAAATCCAAATATCAACGTTATTTAACCAATACTGACGTTGCAATGGTCGAGGCCATCCATGTGTATCCAGGTACGCGTGTTAGCAAAGACACGGTTATTATCAGCTTAGTAAACCCACTGCAAGCGCAGCGTTTATCGGTTGCGAGGCTGGAGCTTGCACGCCAACAAGCCAGTTTTAGCGAGCAAAAAATCAATCAACAAAGTCAGCTATTAGAGCGCGAAGCTAACCTCACCCTTTTACAAAGTGAGCTTGAAAGCGCCCAGCTTAAAAGCGAAGCAGAGAGTCAATTAATCGAGCAAGGGATTGTCTCAAGCCTTGATTACAAACGCAGCTTACTCACCGTAAAACAGCTACAACAGCGCGTTGAGATTGAACAAAAACGCCTCGCGCAATTAGCGCAAATGCATTTACAGAGGATTAAGGTCCAACAAGAACTATTACGTCAATTTGAGTTGAATTATAAGGTACAGCAGCAAGCTTTTGATGACCTGCAAATCACTGCGGGTATAGATGGCATGCTGCAAGAGCTCAACGTTGAACTAGGCCAAAACCTCACTCCAGGGACCCGTTTAGCGGTAGTGGGGTCTGATAGCGCCCTCAAAGCAGAGCTCAGTATTAAACAAAGTGACGCTGAAAAAATTGCACTCAATATGGATGCTCGCGTAAATACCTTTAGCAACTCAAAGCAAGGTGAAGTGGCAGCTAAAGTGACCCGAATTGACCCCATTGTTAGTGATGGTCGGGTGATGATTGAGCTCGACCTTATTGGTGAATTACCCGCTAATGCTCGCCCCGACTTAAGCATTGAAGGCCATGTTATAAGCGATGTAATAGCGAATGCACTGACCATCAAATTACCGCAAAAAGCAAAAGCTCATTCAAAAGCGATGCTTTTTAAACTTAACCCCAACACTCATTTAGCCGCCCCGATAAATATTGAATTTGGTACACTCAGTGATAATAAAATTCAACTTTTAAGTGGCGCTACAGTGGGCGAACAGCTGATCATTTCAGACCTTACTAAATGGCAGCATTTGGCAACTATAAAAATCGAACAGGAAAGTTTATGAACAACAATACGCTTATCTCATTAAAGAACATCGCCAAGGTTTATCGCAGCCAAAATGTTGAAACCTATGCTTTAAAAAATATCGACCTGACTATTAATGAGGGGGATTATATTTGTATTAGCGGCCCATCGGGCTGCGGAAAGTCGACCTTGCTGTCGTTATTAGGTTTACTTGATAGCCCAACAGACGGCCAATATGCCATTAAAAACGTCGATACCAAAACCCTTGATATGGACCAACAAGCCGAGCTACGCAATTTACATATTGGCTTTATTTTTCAATCATTTAATTTAATCGATGAGTTATCAGTATTTGATAACGTTGCCCTACCACTGACTTATCGCGAGCCCGCGATGAGCCAAGCTGATATTCAAAGTGCAGTAAAACATGCCCTTGATGAAGTTGAAATGGGCCACCGCGCGCAACATAAGCCCAACCAGCTTTCTGGTGGTCAGCAACAGCGTATTGCCATTGCTCGCGCACTTGCCGGTAAACCCAGCATTTTATTGGTCGATGAGCCAACCGGTAACCTCGACTCTAAAAACGGTGATGCAGTGATGGACCTACTCGATGCACTCAATAAAAAAGGCACCACCATTTGTATGGTAACCCATGATTTGCGTTATGCCGGGCGGGCAAAAACTCAGCTAAAGCTACTCGATGGCGAAATTGTCTCGTATTCGCAAGCACGCCAAGATGCGCATACTGAAAATACAAGCGCCGTACCCGCTGATACTGCAGAGGTAATTTAGCATGAGTCGTTTAACTAAAACACGCAGCCAATTACGCTTAGCATGGGCATCACTGATGAACGCACCGGGGTTTGTTACCGCCGTTGTAGCCACCTTGGCGCTCACGCTCGCGACGTTATTTGTAGTACTAAGCCTAGTAAATAGCTACTTTTTAAAACCCCTTGATGTATTTGATGAAAGTCGCATGGTGGTGGTTGAGCAAAGCCTAACCTATAACGATTACGATGCGGTTGGCTTTCAAAGTTATCAGTCGATGGTGCACTGGCTTAAAAACAATCAAAGCTTTGAGCGCACCTTTATGATAAATGCCGCTGAACATGTTTTTTCAAACTTAGACGGACAACCTAAAGAGGATGTGCTGTATGTAGGCGGTGAATATTTTGAACTCCTTCATACTCCCTTTGTACTCGGACATGGCTTTAAAAAGGGCGGAACCATAGAGGAAGCCAATAATAGCGTAGTCATTTCAGAGAAGTTCTGGAAAGAACACTTTAATAATGACCCTGATATAATTGGTAAATCCTTAAAAACAGCCAGCGAAGATGAAGGTAATGGGCATATAATAATAGGTGTTGTAGCGGCTAATTTCAGCCCCCCTATATGATTAAAGCAGGCTCTGTTGAAGTTTGGTATCCAACTAGTTCTGACCGTCGGTTTTTCCATAATGATAACTGGCAAAGCCCGTGGACCAACACGTTTAGAAACCTAAAACTAATTGCAGTATTAAAACCTGGCGTCACTAACGAGCAAGTAAAATCCGACTTAAAAGCCCAAATTGATAGCATAAAATCTGAGTGGCTTAATAATGGCGGTATAACTGATGTAAAGCCTGTTGTTACACCGTATCGCGAAGTTGAACTTGGTAATAATGATCAACTTAGTTTAATGATGCTTGCAGGCGCGGTGGGGCTATTGATCATCGCTGTACTAAACGTCAGCACCTTGTTCTTCTCGCGCGCGTTAGCACAACATAAAACCTTAGCATTACAAGCTGTACTGGGTGCAAAGCGTAAAACGTTATTTAACAGTATATTGCTGCAATCTCTTATTTTAATGAGCATATCGGTCAGTATTGCACTGTTTTTATCTATCTGGGGAATTAGGCTCTTTAAAGTATTAGCCGAGGGACGCTTGCCACTCGTGAACAGCTTGGCTGTTGATACTAATTTGGTGCTGATAGCGGTAGTTATGTGTATTGCTTTAGCGTATATATTCTCAGTGATCACTGCTCGTTTAGTTAACTACAAAACTTTAAACAGCCAAATGCAAAACAGTGGCAAAGGCGGCGTGTCGCAAGTGTCTGGACGTACTGTGCGTATACTAATTGGCACACAAATGTTTGTGGCCGCTTTATTAGTTAGCTTTTCAATTATGATTGTTAGCAAAGCGCTCGACACCATTAATCGCCCACTGGGTAGCGACACTGAAAACCTGTACTTTGCACAGTTATTTCAAACTAATAATGATGCAACAATAGCTGAGCGCTATGAACAAGTTAAGCAGTATCAAAAAGTATTACAAAATAGCGAAGGCATTAAAGATGTTGCACTTGGCCATAGCCCTGTGACACCAAGGCAAAATGCCACTAGCTTGACCGATGTTGAAGGTAAAAGCTCAATCTTCTTCCCAAGCCAATGGGTCGGCTCTGATTATTTTGCTTTAGTCGGTACAAAAATACTCGCTGGGCGCACCTTTAGTGAGCAAGCAATTCGCGGTGAAACTAACGAGCTATTGGTATCTATCAGTGTCGCAAAATGGCTACTACCCGATCAAGACTATACAAATATTATCGGTAAAAGCTACAGAGGGTTAGAAGACAAAATGTTTGAAATTGTCGGCATAACGGAGGATTTTAACCACCCTAAATACTACGACGAATCATTTGGCCGACACATATGGTGGCCTGCACAACCTCGCAGCTATATGTTTGTTATTGAAACAGAGCAAGGTGTTGAGCTTACCAGCAAGCACGTTTTAAGTTTATTAAGAAAAGCCAATAGTCACCTAACCTTATGGCAATTTAGAGACTTACAACAAGAGTACGATGATTTATTGTATATGAGCCACCTAACCGTTGCACTGTGTAGTACCTTGGCATTATTTACTCTATTATTAGCAGCAATAGGTATATTTGGCGTACTTAGCTATAACTTAGGCCTGCGTCGTTATGAATTTGGTATTCGTATGGCACTTGGGGCTAAAAAAGCACGCCTATTTAAACTCATGAGTAAAGAAGCTGTTATCCCTGTACTCATTGGTTTTATTCTAGCCCTAGCAACCGTATTAGCGGGTTACTTAGTGTTACAAGAGCAGCTTATTTCGTGGTTAATTTTAGACGTGCGTTTACAACTAATGGCATGGTTTATCACTTTGATTATTGCAATGTTCGCCTGCTTTAGGCCACTCTTGTTGTTAATTAAAGCCAAACCTATGGCCGCACTTCGTAACGATTAAACAATATGATGTGATAACCAAGCAAAAGTAAAGTAATTTGCTTTTGCTTGCAACAAGAAGAACAAAATGGACTCAATTTTAGTTATCGACGATCAAGCAGATGTTCGCATGGCCGCCATCGTCGCTTTAAATCAAGTTGGCTTGCAATGTATTGAAGCACAAGGCCCTGAGCAAGCCCTCGAAATTATAAACAGTAAAGCAATTAGCCTTATTTTGCTCGATATGAACTTTAGGCTCGATACCACCTCCGGTGAAGAAGGCCTGCGATTTTTAAAGCAACTACAATCGCTTGGCTCAACCATTCCCGTGGTCGTAATGACCGCCTGGGCCAGTGTCGATGTCGCGGTAAAAGCCATGCAGTTAGGCGCTGTTGATTTTGTTGAAAAGCCATGGAACAACCTGCGCTTAACGGCGGTGGTACAACAGCAGCTCAAACAACAAAAAAACCAACCACGACAATGCTTGTTTAAAAGCATTGCATAGCACCAGCGATGCTAATTACATTGCTCTATCAGCCAGTATGCAACAATTACTAACACGCGCTAAACGCGCCGCAAAAACCGACGCCAGTATTTTAATCACCGGAGAAAATGGCACCGGTAAGAGTCTACTCGCAAACTATATTCACCAACACTCTAATCGCTGTGAGCAACGCTATGTGAGCGTAAATATTGGTGCTATTGCGCCCTCTTTATTTGAAAGCGAATTATTTGGTCACAAAAAAGGCGCCTTTACCGACGCCAAAGAAGACCGCCTTGGCCGTTTTGAAATAGCCAATGGCGGCACCTTGTTTTTAGATGAAATAGCCACGCTACCCCTAGAGCTACAAAGTAAAATGCTGCGCGTGCTAGAAAGCCAAGAGTTTGAAGTATTAGGCTCAAGCCACACCCAAACAGCGGATGTACGCATTATTGCTGCCACTAACGCAGAGCTGGCTAAAGCCATTGAAGCGGGTGAATTTCGCCGCGATTTATTGTTCAGACTCAACACTATTGAACTGCATATTCCGCCACTGCGTGAGCGCCCTGAAGACATTATAGAATTAGCCCATCACTTACTTGCAACGCACAGTAAAAAATACCAACGTGAAGGCATGTCACTTTCAGCCACTGCGACCAAGGCACTCACGAACTACACGTGGCCGGGCAATGTCCGAGAACTTAGCCATTGTATTGAACGTGCCGTGATCATGAGCGATAACGACAATATTGACGCCAGTGATTTAATTCTTGAACAACCCAGTAGTGATACAAGTAACAGCGCAACAAGTGAATCATTACCGTTGCTGCCACTGGAAGAACTTGAAAAACAGATGATCCAAAAAGCGCTGGCGCAATTTAATGGGAATGTTGTTGCCGCGGGTGAGTTTTTAGGCTTGAGTAAGTCAGCAATTTACAGAAGAATCGACAAACACCAACTTGATTTAAAAGAAGCAGACTTTTAATGGCTCGCACTCACTCGCTCGAACAGCGCCTAATAGGTTATGCCGCTTTAATTTTGTTTATTGTATTAACCTTGTGTATTTTGCTTGTCATAACGTGGGAGCTAGATTGGTTTGCAAGCATTAGTATAATGCTCCCCGTCGTCGCAGTAAGCCTGTTTGCAGTCGTCAAAAGCTACAAATTGACCCTTGATGTTATCGAGCGCTTTGGTACACAACTCGATGCCCACGCTAACAACGAGAGTAATAGCTGGCATTTAGCGCAGTATCAAAGCGGGCGAGTCGCCAACCTTAAAAAAGACTTTACCAAGCTCAGTGACAAAATTGCACAAAGTAAACGCCACTATATGCAAACCGAAGAGTTCGTGTTTGAGTTTGCCGGCATGCTTGATTTACCTATTGTTATTTTAGACCCTCACGGGCAAGTTTACTTTACCAATAAAGCATTTTTAAACACCTTAACAGCCCCCAATGTTGAGGGGTTAAGTAGCGCCGATTTAGGGTTAGTTTATAGCGACGGTAGTTGGCAAATAGAGAAAGAGTCTCGTTTTAAGCGCCGCTTTATCGTATCAGCACAAACATTTTGGCGCTCAGGGCGAAATTACGAACTGCTTACACTATTTTCAATCGAACAACAGCTGCGCGCAAATGAACAAGACATTTGGCAGCGCTTAATTCGTGTGCTTAACCATGAAGTACGTAACTCCTTAACGCCAATTTACTCCATGAGCCAATCATTACAAACCATGAAACAACAAGGGCAAATAACCCCGAGCCCAGACCTTGCTCAAGATATGCTGCAAGTAATTGAAAAGCGAGCGCAACATTTATTAGATTTTGTAAATAGCTACAGCGCGTTTGCAAAGCTCCCCACGCCAAACAAACAGCAAATCAATAGCGAGCAAGTGAACTTACGGCTACAGGCAATATTCCCTGAGCTTGTAATTCACTCATCTCAGCCAGTGAATTTTACCGCCGATTTAGGTCAGCTTGAGCAAGCACTTATCAACCTAATAAAAAATGCCTTTGAAGCGGGCGGTAACACGCCCCCCACACTTAACTGGCAACAGCAAAATGATGACGTTGTGATTGAGCTGACTGACAGCGGCACAGGCATTGCCAACTCCGACAACCTCTTTGTGCCATTTTACTCAACTAAAGCCCAAGGTGCAGGTATAGGTTTAGTGATCAGTCGCGAGCTCATTCGTAATCAAGCTGGCCAGTTACAATTATTAGCCAACCCACACGATCGAGGCACACAAGTCATAATTTGTTTGCCAATATAATCCCCTAGATTTTATTGGCTTATATTCCTTTGCTTGGTAATCTTGTAGCCAAAAGGACACTCAAACTTTACCAATAAGAAGAACAATAATGAAATGGACTCAATTAGCAACGAGCATGTTCTATGCTTTTTTACTCATGATCAGCTTCTTAAGTGCAAGCCAAGAGTACCAAATACAGCCAGCCGAAGACTGGATAGAGCAGCGCACATTGATCACGACTGAGATCCCCACAAACAAAATCGCAGATGGCACTTATTATTTATTACTCGATACGCAAATAAAGGTCACAGAGCAACAACCCTCACAACGTTACACTCGCACCGTTATGCAAGCTGTAAATCAATCAGGTATTGATTACATCAGCCAACTGAATATTGATTTTGATCCAAGTTATCAAACGCTGGAGCTCAACGGCTTAGGCATTATTCGTGACGGACAATACATAGATAAATTAGCCAGTGCGCAGTTTAAGGTATTGCAGCGTGAAACCGATTTAGCTAATCGCATTTACAACGGCAGTTTAACGTTAAATATTATTGTTGATGATATGCGTACGATGGATAAGCTTGACTACAGTTACACTATTACTGGTCGCAACCCCATTTATCAACATTTTGCGGCATCTCGCACCTTAAACTGGTCCGTACCGGTGGCGCAGCAGTTTATGCGCGTGCTATGGCAAAAGGACGCACCTTTATACATCAATACCGTCAATGGCGAAGTTGATATAACCGACACCCCTTTAGAGCTCGGGCATGACTACCAAATTAGTTTGCAAAATCAGCCAACGGTTGCATCTTCAAACCAAGTTCCTCACTGGTATAGTCCTTATAAACAAGTATTTTTCTCAGAGTTAAAATCATGGCAAGACGTAGCAAATTGGGCAGTTCCGTTATATGAATCAGCAATAGAAGTAACCCCCTCTATTACACAGGTTGCCGATGAAATAGCCCTAAACAACCCAGCGATTGCTGACCGTATTGCAGCCGCATTAAAATTTAGCCAAGACGAGGTTAGGTATTTAGGTCTTGAAATGGGCACAAACTCCCATCAACCGACTTCAGCTTCTGAAACTCTGGCACTTCGCTACGGTGACTGTAAAGACAAAACCGTTCTGCTTATTTCATTACTAAAAGCAATGGACATCAAAGCTTACCCTGCCCTAGTAAACACAGATGAGGGAAAACGGCTGATTGAACTGCCCGCCTCTGCTCGTGTGTTTAATCATGTCATCGTTACCCTTGAGTATGCAGAGCAACGCTATTGGCTAGACCCAACAATAAACTATCAAACCGGAACCCTAGCACATTTAGCACAGCCTAATTATGGTTATGCCTTAATAGTTAAACCTTCCGAATCACGTCTCACGGCTATGACTCCACCTGTCGATGCAGTTGCAATTAAAAGCTATGATAATTACACCATCGCCGTTGAACCTGAGCAAGCTGCAACATTTCAAACTCGCTACATTTATAGCCAGTTTGAAGCAATAAATAGACGCAGTTCATTAGCCCGTAATGGGCTCGATCAAATAGCCAAAGATTACCACGAATATTATCAAGGCTATTTTCAAGGTATTACCATCGATAAGCCGATGACAGTGACTGAAAGCACAAATAATGGCGAGTTTCTAAGTGACGAGTTTTACCTTATTAATGACTTTTGGCAACCTGACGACGAAGGGTTAAGAGCTGACTTTTATGCCTCAGATATACAAAATAGCGTTTACGAACCCGATCAAATTAATCGTACAGCGCCGCTGTATTTTAAATACCCCAACAATATTGAAACCGTAATTAAGGTTAAGTTTTTAGAGCCTAATTGGCATTTTGATAATGAGCAAAGCGAAATTGATAATGCTTTTTTTAATTTTAAAAAAACCACCCACTTTGTGGAAGACACCTTAACACTTAACTTTTCATTTAATGCCAAGCAAGATCATATTCCAGCCGCTCAGATTAAACTTTACCTGAGCGAACGAGCAAAACTCATCGACGATACACAGTTTGGCATTGTTAAATATGTAAGTGCGGATACCACTGACGGCTTTGCGCTAGAAGATGATTGGATCATTTTAGTGTTACTTGTTTATCTACTTGCGATGCTCTTTTTTATTGTCGCATGGCGTATTGAATCAGCAAAACGCCCGACATTTAGTGATGCACAGTTTTACCCTGTTACAAATGCTAAGTTTATTCTTTATAGTATCCTCACCTTAGGGCTATTTATAAACTATTGGAGCTACCGAAACTGGCGGGCGATTAAAATACAACAAAATAGTCATATCATGCCAATTGCTCGCGGTATTTTTGCACTGTTCTTTTTCTACTCGTTATTTTTAGAGCTCCTCGCGCACAGTCAGGAGCACCATAAAAAGAATAAAGTCATGCCAAATGCGCTGGCGTTAATTATCTGGTTACTACTTATGGTGCTTACCGCGACAACGCGTTTTAGTGCTTATGCAACGATTGGTTTGTGTATTATTCCATTTATTTGGCTGCCGATGGTTAATTATATTCAACATATAAATCACTCATCTGAAGCACTGACATACAATTCAAAATGGCGCGTAAGAAACATCATTATCAGCATCATATGGGCACCTATTTTATTTTTAGGGTTACTCCAAGAGAGCTATTTAATTCCCAGCACATCAATTGTTAAAGGTGATAAATTATGGCCATATCAAGTGCAATTTATGAAACGTCAGCAACTAATACCTCTGGATGAAGCTATCTTATATTTTTATAGTGATGCATTTATTGATTTTCGCAGTGATGGTAATGGCATTACTGACAACTATATATTTAGTTACTGGCAAAATGAACAAGGGCAAATTGAGTCAAACTTAAAGCACTTCAAAGATATAACTAGCATAGAGGTGACTTATGGTAAAACTCAACTAGATAATACGCTGATCAAAGTTATTGATCAGCAAGGCGAGCATTTCTTACTTATCGTCGGCAGCGAAGGAAAAGCAGATGCAGAGCTAGTTAAGCGAATAAACCGCCGCTTAGATAGCAACAACCAGAGATAGATTCAACAAACCTATCTCTAATGAATATTTACTTGATATGAGAAATTATTTTAACAGCCAAGTCTTTGCTTTGTTTGTATTTATTTAGAAACAAACAAATAAATGAGAATTATTTCCAACTGGGTGTTGACAGTTATTTAGATCTAACTGATAATCAATATCAACAAGACGGAAAAACATAACGACTTGTACGGAATAAACTGAATTTGTTTCTCGACCCTGAAACACGTGTGGCGCACGTAAACTGCTAAGGTTTCCTGTTTCTAACCGCAACGCCCCTTGATGTTGGTGACAGGTAACCGCCCTACTTTACTTGCTACATTGCTCATATCGGTGACGGTAGATATGAAACTAAAAAGCCCTTACGGGCTTTTTTTATGCCAAAAATTCCTATATAAAAATTTACTTTTTATATAACCGACTAAATTTAATAGAAAAATAAAACAAACAAACTTAATGAGAATTATTTTCAAATAGATGTTGACACTTTTTGAAATCTAACTGATAATCAATATCAACAAGACGATAAAGCACTACGGCTTGTACGGAATAAACTGTTTTGTTTCTCGACCCTGAAACACGTGTAGCCCACGTTAAAGCTATGGTTACCTGTTATTAATCGCAACGCCCCTTGATATTGATAACGGGTGACCGCCCTACTATTTTACTTGCTACATTGCTCATATCGGTGACGGTAGATATGAAACTAAAAAAGCCCTTACGGGCTTTTTTCATGTCTAAATTTTAATAGGCTAACCGGTATAAAACAATTAACGGCGATTTTTACGAGCGCGGGCCCTACGTTGTTTTTTCTCTTCTTCTTTAGCCGCTTTTTTAGCCTCAGCTGCAGCACGAAGCTCAGCAACCATTATTTCTTCCTCTTCACGCATCGCAGGCGTTTCCATGGTGATACGACCTATAATGCCATCGCGTAATTCATTAATGAGAATTTCCGACATTTTATAGGTATCAATTTGATTGCCACCGCGAATACAGCCGCGCTTTTTTCCCGCCATTTCAACAAATTCCCAATCATTTTCTGGTAATTCATCGATTTTATAACGTGCCTTTAAAAGCTCAGGGTAAGCACGCAATAAATACTCAGCGGTATAACTTGCCACCTCTTCATATTCAAGTGCAGTATCACGTATCGCACCTGTCGCACCTAAACGGTAGCCTGAGTTTTCGTTTTCAACTTTTGGCCATAACATACCCGGCGTGTCATAAAGCATAATACCGTCTTCAAGCTTAATACGCTGCTGTGCTTTAGTAACTGCGGGTTCGTTACCGGTTTTAGCAACTATGCGACCGGCTAACACATTTATTAGCGTTGATTTACCGACGTTTGGAATACCCATGATCATGGCTTTAATTTGCTTATCGGCACCGACTTTATGCGGCACTAGCTTTTTACACAGCTCATTAATGCGATGAACCTCAGCTGCTTTATCATTACCAAACGCAATCGCCTTTACGCCATTTTCTTGCTCAAAGTAATCCTTCCATGCCTGGGTCATTTTAGGATCAGCTAAATCCGCTTTATTCAAAATTTTGATGACCGGCTTACCTTCACGCAAAGTAGCCACCATCGGGTTTTCACTACTGTAAGGAATGCGCGCATCAAGCACTTCAATGATCACATCCATCTGTGGCATGATTTCTTTAATTTCATTACGGGCTTTATTCATATGCCCAGGGAACCACTGGATAGCCATTTTTATACTCCTACAGATAATTTCACGCTATTTTAACTGGCTCAGGCAGTAATTGCGCTATACTGGCGCAAATTTTTTCAAATAAACTATTATGGCTCTTAAATCGACGATTATTAAGGCGCAGTTATCGCTAAGCGATATGGACCGCCACGTATACCAAGACTTTAATTTAACCTTGGCACAACACCCATCAGAAACTGAGCAGCGCTTGATGATCCGCTTGCTTGCGTATGCACTCAATGCGTGTGATGGTTTAGAATTCACAAAAGGTTTATCGGCTGATGATGAGCCTGAACTGTGGCATAAAAACTACAGTGAAGAAATAGAGCTGTGGGTTGAACTTGGCTTACCAGACGAGAAGCGCGTTAAAAAAGCCTGTAATAAATCTAAAAAAGTGGTGTTATACACTTATGGTGAAAACAACCAAGCAATTTGGTGGCAAAAACATCAACCTAAGTTGTATGAGTTTAAAAATCTAAGCATTTTCAGTTTAGACTTTGCTGCAACTCAAGCGCTGGCGGCATTAGTTGATCGCAATATATCACTGACGATCACCATTCAAGATGGTGATGTATGGGTGAGCTCTGATTCAGTGAACATTGAGATAAAACCAGTACAATTAATGTAAAGTGTATTTAGTAAAAGAGGGTGTATGGCTGTTAAGCAAGTTGTGGTATTACATGGATTGTATATGTCTGGCTTTGTTATGCGCCCTTTATGTTCGCAACTAGAAAAGTCAGGCTTGAGCATACTCAACCTTTCCTACAATACATTGTCTCCCGATCGTGCCGCTATTTTTAAACAGATTGATGATTTTATTGATGATAAAAGCACCGCACTTGTGTGCCACTCAATGGGCGGGCTAGTGGCACGAGCCTACTTAGCAGCTAACTCTTCACAAAGTCAAAACGTTGAAAAAGTCATTACCTTAGGCACTCCTCACAAAGGCAGTCATATTGCGCGCAGGATGCAGCAAAAAGGCTTTGATGTGTTTTTAAGAAATAGTGTGGAATTTTTACTCACCGAAAATGGCGATTGGCCATTTAATGCTAAGCTTTATAGTATTGCTGGTGATTTACCCATAGGCTTGATGCCACTAATAGCAAAAGGCAGTCAATCAGATGGCACTGTGTTACTCGATGAAACCAAACTCAATGGCATGGCAGAGCACAAGGTGTTTCACCTAAGCCACACCAGTATGATCTACTCACGCCAGGTAATGAGCTATATTCTTGACCTAATAACTTAATCTTGTGCACTGGCTGCTATTTTATAAGCAATAAAAGCGATAATTGCCAAGATTAACGGTGTTGGTGCGGCGATATAACCAAACGTAGCAAAGTTCGCAAAGCTCGCCCCTGCTAAGTGGCCAACCAAGCCAACTACAAATGCTAACAACGCTATACCTATAACTATCAACTCAAATTTATTCTCTTTGTTAGTTTTAGCGCGCATGATCTTTCTCCATGTAATTAATCTATGTTGATTATGCGCCGGCTAAAAATTGAACTCTTGACCTAAATCAAACCCTCGTAGACAGTCAAAAAGTGTAATTATAAAGTTTGTTCTGGATCATGGTTTTGTTCTATCTTTAAGTAAATATCCGTTATTTTCCCCTAAGGGGTAGATTTTTAAAGTTTGGCACCCATTTCTATTACAGTAATGCTTACGAAAGTAACGAGTTTTATTTGAGTGGTTTATTGTTGATAGGTAAAAGCTATGGCTATCATCGATTCTAACCATTTTACAGTTCATCAATAATGGCTGATACTTACTATCAGTCATTCGAAAATAACTTATCAGTTTATTTAAGGAGAGTAATATGTCACAGGTAAACGCAATCGGTCTTAACAGTGCGAAAAGTGAAGATATCGTAAAGTCACTAAATACCCTGCTAAGTAGTTATCAAATTCAGTATATGAATGCTCGTGGTTTTCATTGGAATATTAAAGGACGTAACTTTTTTGAGTTACACGTTAAGTTTGAAGAAATTTATAACCTACTACTATTAAAAGTTGATGAAATAGCAGAGCGTATTCTTACCCTTGATGGTGCGCCACTGCATGCGTTTTCTGATTATTTAGAGATCAGCAAAATTAAAGAAGCTAAGAATATTAGTGATGGTGAGGCTGCTGTAGAAAATCTACTAGCAGGGTATAGCACATTAATTAACATGCAGCGCGAAATTCTAGAACAGGCGGGTAATGCACAAGATGAAGGTACTGCATCATTAATGGGTGATTACATCACTGAGCAAGAAAAACTAGTTTGGATGTTAAAAGCATACTTAAATTAATTATGCCAACGCTTAGATTAGGTAAATAAAAGCCCTCGTTAGAGGGCTCAAGTAGGGATAAATCGTTAAATAATAAGCGATTCAATTTATATATTAAACACCCTACGACTAACCGCAACGCCACTGTTACAAGTGGCGTTTTTGTGGGTGTAAGCAGCCTGTTTATAGACACAATTTATAAAAAGCCTCATTAATATGAGGCTTTTAACAATATTAGAACTTACTTCTAAACCCTATGTAATAAGTTTGTCCAATTGGATCATAAGTTCCAGCAGCAGTTTCCGTTCCCGTGCTTGATCCGCTGACACCAGAAATAATTCGCGGCGGCTCTTTATCAAACAAATTATTTGCCCCCATATACAATTCAACAGCGTCACTTATATGGTAGCTTGCTTGCACATCATGGTAAGTCACCGAACCTACACCAACTGAACCTGCAGGGATATTATCAAAACCATTTAAAAATTGATCATCAAAGTCGGCACTACCGGTATAAGTCATGCTCCAGTTAAAATCAAAGTCATTAATTTTATAACCCAAGTTCCAGTTTGCTTTATGTTCTGATGCCCCTACTTCACCCGCAAAAGTATCTTTAGCTACACCAGGTAATGGGATTGAATAGCCATCAATTAAATAGGTATACGCTAAACGTGTACGAAATGATCCAGGGCCAATATCAGTCGCATAGGTCAATGTTAAATCAACACCTTCAGTACCTAACCCACCACTGTTTGATACACCACTATCAATAAACTCCAATGAACCAGCGCTATTATTGCCTGCGGCTGCACTGCGGCGAGTAATAAAGTTACAAAAGCTTTCATCCCCACCATAACATTGTGAAAGAATAAACTGGCGCGGTGTTGCCACAATCGCGTCATCAATTTCAATATCAAAATAATCGATAGTAATATCAAGGCCTGAAATTAATTCTTCAGGAGTATAGACGATCCCTACAGTAACAGAGTTACCAACCTCTTCTTTTAACTCTGGATTACCGCGGTTAAAACCACTGATACCTTGCAGATCAGATTGATTAAGCGTAAATACACCATTTTGCGCGATATTAGTCGCAACCCCCACATCAGCACGACATGCAACATCAGCAGCACCACCGCCAGTACTACCAACACCTACACAGGGATCAGTTAAGCCACTAGGGAAAGTCTGCGAAGGTGGTGAAAATAATTCATCAATATTCGGGGCTCGTGTTGAACGCGCACGTGTTGCCCGTAAACGAAGGTCATCTGTAACAGTCCAATCAATACCCACATTCCAACTTTCTGTATTGCCAACAGTAGAGTAATCGGAAAGGCGAATTGCAGCATTCATAGTTACAGCATCAAGTAACGGTATATTAGCCTCAACATAATACTCAGTAACATCAAATGAACCTTCTGTGGCGGGGATCGCATTACCGGCATTTAACCCTGCTTGCTGTAGCGCATCAAATTCACTACGAGAAAACTCTTCACGATACTCAAAGCCCGCTGCGATGCCGATCACACCTGCCGGTAACTCAAATAAATCACCGGATACATTACCACCAATGATTTCTTGTTCGACTGAGGTCGATAACATGCTCGGAGCACGAACAAAATCTATTGCGCTTTGCGACATTGAATTAAAACCAAAAATATTTACCGGAGCACAGTTAAAGCTGCGCGCTGTCGCATCAATACAAATTGCTTCATTCGTAATACCATCGTCATCTAAATCAAAGCGATCATTTACGGCTTCTAAGCCTTGACGAAAACTTTGCACATTTACTAAGCCACTTGAAACTTGTGACTCTTTTGTTTTACCGTAAACGTAATATGTATCGTAAAACCAGCTATCGTTAATCTCACCTTCAAACCCTATAGCTAATCGAAATGTATCTCGCTCTGCTCGTGCACCTCGATTACCGATATCACTTAAGCGTTTAGCAAAGAATATATCTTTAAATCCGTCGCCATCAGTGTCTGTTGCAGCATTATAAATATCATCAGGAACGTATGCGTTACGTAGTACTTCATCTTGTACTAAAAATTCAATAGGGACTCGTCCATTGCTATAAATATCGTCAGAAGCAAATGGAAATGGCTCGAGTTCTGAATTGGTTGTACTGGAAGCGTAAGTGCCTTCGAAAAAGAAACTATGTTTATCTGTTAACTGATAACTACCATTGGAGGCAAATAAATAGCGCTCTGTTGGAATAGCAATAGTACGAACACCATTTCTGTTAAATCCATCAGGCCCTAAGGTGCCATTACCATTAGTGCTAAAGCCATTTTGTAAATTATTATTTTGATCATAAGTAAAGCGCGTATCTCCAGCATCAAAACGTCCTTGTGGTGGAAATGATGAAAAGAACGGGCGAACAGCTTCAAATATATCACTTGCTTGACCTGTATTCCGATCTTCAAACGCAATTTGAGCTATTTGATCCACTGAGGAGCGCTCACGATCTCTAGAAAAAACAGCTCCCTGATCAGAATAGCCCAAATGAAACATCGCATGGCCTTTACCATCACTGCTACTAAGCCCAGAAGTAAATGAAAACTGACGAGACTGATCATCGCCCTCTTTTGATTCACCAAATTGACCTTCAAACTCAATACCCTCAAAGTCATCTTTGAGTACAAAGTTAACAACACCGGCTACTGCATCAGATCCATAAACCGATGATGCTCCACCTGTCATAATCTCAACTCGTTCGATGAATTGGCTTGGAATACTATTTAAATCAACCGCAGAACTACCTGGAATACCTGATACATAACGACGTCCATTAACAAGCACTAATGTTCGCTCTGAGCCCAAATTTCGCAAGTCCACTGTCGCCACGCCCGCGCTTGAGGTATTGAAATTAGAATTCGTACGGCTAATTGCCGGAGAACCAAAGGCTGGGTTTTCAAGTAATAAGTCCTGGATATTTAGTGAGCCAGAAGAATCAATTGCTGCACTATCAACTACCTGAATTGGGGCTGAAGACATCGCTTCAGCTGAGCGTATACGCGAGCCTGTAACTTGGATGCGCTCAACTGATTTAACCTCATCCTCTGCTGCTGTAAGATTTAAAGACACCCCAGTTAATAACGAACCACTTAGTGCAATACTAAGCGCTGAATACTTAAATGCTCTATTTTTTGTCTTTCTTCTTCTGTTCATGAAATTCCCCTGAATTGTTATTTTAAGTAACTAAATTGCTACCGACTCCTAACATAAAGGGCTTGCAAGTGCTTCTCTATAAGTATGATTTCAGTGGCCAAAAAGCTGTTACAAATGGCATGTATGGCGTGACCAACATCAATCCGCAATTAGAAATTAATTTAATTTCATCTAATATAAATAGAAAACGGTACATTCCGGTCTACTACTGTACACGTATAACAGGATTGCCCGATGTTTACTGCTTATTTCAATGCGTTAACGCTCATTAACGATAAAAAATTCAATAGCTTGCTAACTATGCAGGTTTCTGGAAATCGACATTTTGACGGATGTCACTCAGCAAACTACGATCAACTCAGTCAAATCGACACCAGCCAATTTAATGTCATATTCTTTCAGTTGACAGACACACCTGAACCAGCCCATATAGTGCAACTCATTGAATTAAGTAAGCAGAAAAAATTGGTGATAATTGCTGATGATGCACAATTAGCTAACTTAGCTTTTGAAATTGGCGCAGTCGATTTCTTAATAACCAAAAGTCCTTCGAGCAGAATTCGACAGTGTTTTGAAAAGTTGGTCCACCTATGCCCATTAGCTAGCACTATGGAACACAACTACCAAAACTCTAATGCTCGTAACCATCTAATTATTAAAGATGTTGGTAAGGTAAGATTAATTGAAATTGACGATATTATTTGGATCAATGGTGCTGGTAACTACGTGGAGTTGCATTTCTGGGAGCATGACAAAGTTGTTTTACATCGTGAAACGATTAAAAAACTTGAACAACAGTTAGCGCCAGCAGGATTTATCCGTATTCATCGCTCAACGCTGGTAAAGCAAAGAGCCGTCTCTGAGTTAGCTGCAACTGAAAGCGGTGATTATAAGATTACTTTAAAAAACAGCGTGCAGCTAAATTTATCACGACGCTACAAAAATAGTTTAACGAGTATTTTAGAGCGTACTTAACATAGCCAATTTTTTACATATTGATGCTCAGGGTACTGTGCTAAGTAACGCTGAGCATTCATACAAAATTGCACATCCATGCCACTACCAAGCCAAACACTTTCTAACATACTTTGAGCTACAATACTTGGTTGTATGTAGGTAACGCGTTTATAGCCTCGCGCTTTAACGCCATGAAAATACTCGGTTGCCACCGCTAAGCTATCTGCGGTGGTTAATTCAAATTCCGCTAAATTAATTACAGCATATTCAATTGAGTTTGCAGGTAATGTTGATAAGTCGGCTTGTACACTGTTAGCAAACGCAATGACCCCTTCTCGGTTAAAGCAACCAATGACTTTAATATAAATGATTGGCGGCTCTATTGAGTATTCCCAACTTCCATGCACTTCAAACATATATACACCTCTCAACTCAATCACATACAGCTGCCATGTTATTCAGCTAAGCTAATGAAAAATGCCATTTCTAGGGCTTTTTCTGCCAAGCTTTTAAAGCGACCCGATGCGCCACCATGCCCTGCATCCATATCGGTTTTAAACACTAAAATATTATCATCGGTTTTATATTCACGCATTTTAGCTACCCATTTCATGGGTTCCCAATATTGCACTTGCGAATCATGCAGCCCCGTAGTAACTAAGATATTTGGGTAAGCCTGAGCGCTAATATTGTCATACGGTGAATACTTTGCAATCACGTCATAATAATCTGGATCATTCGGGTTTCCCCACTCATCATATTCATTAGTGGTCAGCGGAATAGACTCATCAAGCATGGTGGTTAGCACATCTAAAAATGGTACATGACAACCCACACCTAAGTAAAGCTCAGGGGCTTGATTCACAACAGCGCCCATCAACAAACCTCCCGCGCTACCGCCAGAAGCAAACACTTTATTTTGCGCACCATATCCCTGCGCAACAAGTGACTTAGTCACATCAATAAAGTCATTAAAACTATTTTGCTTATGTTGTTTTTTACCTTGTTCATACCACTGACGCCCCAACATTTCACTACCGCGAACATGGGCTATAGCGTACACAAAGCCACGATCAAGTAAGCTGAGTGAAGTACTCGAAAAACTCGGATCAATGGTGATACCGTACGCACCATAACCATATTGAAATAACGGATTAGTGCCGTCTTTGTTAAATAATTCTTTACGATAAACCAATGACACCGGTACTTTTACACCATCTCGCGCCGTGATCATCAATCGCTCCGAGCCGTAATTGTCAACATCAAACTCACCTAACACCTGCTGTTGTTTAAGCAGGGTTTTCTCTGCAGTTATTAGATTAACCTCATAAAGCGAGCCTGGCGTAGTCAAACTTGAATAATAGATACGTGCCGATTGAGAGTTTGGTTCAGGATTTATCGCCACAGATGCATAAAAACAGGGGTCATCGAATTCTAAGGTCATACGCTGCTGTTGCTTATTGATCACAATAAAGCGGGTTTGTCCTTGCTCTCGCTCTGTTAACAATAAAAAATCATTAAATAATTCAACACCTTCAAGCAGTACTTCAGCTCTGTGAGGGGTGTGTTCAAGCCACTGCGTTTTATCAGCAACTGTTGCGGCGCTCGCAGTCATTAAACGAAAGTTTTTAGCCTGCCAATTGGTCACGATATAAAAGGTATCTCCGAGTTTATCAATATCAAACTCATGGCCTTCTTCACGCGGCATTAATTGCGTAAACTCACCGCTAGGCTGATTGGCATCTAATACCCAAGTATCATTAGTTTCAGTGGTGGCTAAATCAATAATAATTAGGCTTTCATCACGGCTTTTACCAAGTCCCATGAAAAAACTACGATCTTGCTCTTCATAAACCAATACATCTTGTGCTTGTTTAGTTCCTAACACATGACGATAAACCTGATAGCCCAGTAAAGTTTGCAAATCTTTCTTTACATAAAATACTGTTTTGTTGTCATTTGCCCAAACAATCTGACCTTCGGTGTTTTCTAATACGTCGTCAAGTAACCTATCATTATCAATCGTCTTAAACTTTACGGTATAAATACGGCGGCCATCAGTATCTTGCGAGTAAGCGAGCAACTGCTCATTGGGACTAATCGCAACTTCGCCTAAGTCATAAAACTCAAAGCCTGCTGCCAAGCTATTTACATCTAATAATAATTGCTTATCGGTCGCGTTTATTTCACGACTACGGTAGTGACGAGAGTACTCGTCATCACCGCGAACCTCAGAGTGATACCAATACTGACCATCCTTAACAGGAAAGGTATTGTCATCTTTCACTATGCGGTCTTTAAGTTCGTCAAACAAAGCCGTTTGCAACGGCTTAATTGGTGCTAACTGTTGTTCGCAATAATCATTTTCCGCAGCTAAATGCGCCAATATAGTTTGCTCTGTGCGCTCGTCATCACGCATCCAATAATAATCATCTATGCGTGTTTGCTGGTGCGTTGTTAAAACGTGCGGCTGTTTACGTGCAACAGGCGCATTTAAAAGAGAAGACAACGATAAGTTTGATAAAGCCACAGAAAAACCAATAAAAAATTTTGATGACGAGAGTTTACCATAATTTTCAAAAGTACATAAAAAAGCCCACTCAAAGAGTGGGCCGAAAATGCTAACTAGCATTAAGGGGAAACTTGCTGCCAAGCTAGGTGCCAACTTTGCCCTACACCTGGTTCATAAAGCGGGTTATTTTCTTCTTTTACATTGCAAAACTGACTGAAAGGCCAAGGTTTGCATTTATATATTAAGCCCGTTTTCGGCTGTAATACTTTTACGCCGGCATTATACGTACTGCATTTTTCAGGGTAGATATAATCATATGCGGGCTTCACAGCAGGAAAGTCATCGCATTTAGCAATGCACTGAAACGTTAATTCAGCTCGGTTAATACCACAGCCCTCAAGCGCATAAATCTGATTTGAACGATAAGCAACAACCAAGCCTTGCTCTGTCATTCTACCCGCTTCAACAAGCGGTATATGGGTATTAATATACTGTGCAACATAGCGCGGCCAATTATGTGGCTCGCCCTGTTCCTCAGTGATAATTTCATATTTAAATGATAAATCGACTAGCTCTCCTTGCGTATCATAAAAAGTCACCGTCACCATATCACCAACAAATAATTGGGTATGATGATTTAGACAACCTATTGGCATCCAATTACCACAGGCCAATGACGTATGCATAAACACAGCAACACCTTAAGAACATCTAATAGGTACTATCCAGTATTTATTGGATAAAAGAAATACTTTTTCAATACGTTGTAGGGCTAATGACACACAGCGAGGTTAATATTACCCTGTGCGACGGCCCCGCTATCCTAGTTTTAGCATGCTAAAACCTTAGACCGGAAACTTTGCGTCCTAACCTTTCGATTAGTTTGCCAAAACAGCGTGAGTATAATGTGACACAGTACAAAGATCAAACTAAAGAATGTAACCGTGAATAAAAACCAATACTTAGGTTTATAAAAACAAAAAAGCCAACACATAAAGTATTGGCTTTTAATTCTCAGTATTTAACTGCTATATGCCTTAGGGTTTAATAGGTGAGCAGCCCTCATAAAAAAAGCTTTAAACATTTTACCTATATCACTCATGATAATGTATAAACACGGCACCAAAATTAAAGTAATTAGCGTTGCAAACATCACTGCAAAACCAAGTGCCACGGCCATTGGTATGACAAATCGAGCTTGCAAGCTGGTTTCAAACATGATCGGTAATACACCTGCAAAGGTTGTGATCGAGGTCAGTAAAATTGGCCTAAAACGCGCACAACCTGCTTCTATTACCGCATCTTTAATCGCGATCCCCTCTCGGCGCGCTTGATTAACAAAGTCAGTCATTACCAGCGAGTCATTAATAACCACACCCGCTGCTGCAATGATACCAAAACCAGACATTAAGGTCAGATCTAAGCCAAACCAGTAATGGCCCCAAACTGCGCCAGTTAAACTAAATGGGATCACCGACATCACAATCAAAGGTTGCGCATAACTTTTTAGCGGTACGGCTAATAAGATATAGACTAAAATCATCCCCCCCAAAAGAACATTACCTGTTGATTAGCTTGTGCCTGCTGCTCTTCAATTGCGCCACCTAGCTCCGATTTAACAGTAGGGAATTCTTCTTTAAGCTGCGGTAACAGTTTGTCTTTGACTTGATTTATTACTTCGTTTGGTTCAATCACTTCTTCATCAATATTGCCATAAACATAAACAGTACGATAACCACCTTCGCGACGAATATAGCTGATCCCAGGTGTTTCCGTCAGTTCTACTACATCACCAAGCAGCACTTCTTTGCCTTGCGGTGTTGTAACTACAGCATGTTTAAGTGATGAAAATGCTTCACGGGTCAATTTAGGGTAGCGCACCATAACGCGTACTTCTTCGCCACGGCGAATAACACGTTGTGCCTCACCACCGTAAAAACTGGCGCCGACTTGATTTGCAATCGACGCTAAATCCAAGCCTAAATCATATGCAACCGGTTTTAAGCTCATTTGCACTTCTTTACTGGCAGGATCGATGGTCGAACTAATATCAAACAAGCCTTCTTGTTGCTGTAATAGTTGAATAAAACGACGTCCTGCATCATTTAACGTGTCAATGTCTGAGCCATACAGTAAGTAACCAAACTCACCATCACCACCGCCTTGACTGTTCACATCATCATAAATCGTTAACGACTTAACGCCGGCAATAACTGGCATTCGTTCACGCCAGCGACGAGACAGCTCAAATGCATTATAAGGACGTAAATCCTCTTCAACCAAAGGCGCTAATAACTGTGCTTCTGTACGGCCTTGGTTAAACACTAATACATCTCGAACTAACTTATGCCCGTACTCACGCTCTGTTTCTTTATCGACCGCCACCACCATGGCTTCAATTTCACGTATTGCTTCGATAGTTTGCATATCAGAGACGTTATCGTTCATTTCTAAATTAATTTGCGGAAAATCGTGCGGGATCTTAGGCATAAAACCAGTGCGCACTTGGTTTGATGCAATCAGAGCAAAGGTAATAATTAGCAAAGCAATAAATGAGCAAAATACAGCCCATCGCCACTCAACGCAACGCACGATAAAACGTCGATAAGGTCCATTTACGAAACCAAAAAAACGCTTATTAAAACGCGCACGCCAACTATCTGGTTTGATCGGCGAAAAGTTAGTATGTGCAATGTGTGCTGGTAAAATCAGTTTTGACTCGATTAAGCTGAAAATTAAACACAGCATAACCACCACTGCAATACCGTAAAAGAATGCACTCTCAGGGCCTGAAGACAGGGTAAATGGCGCAAATACCGCCACAGTAGTTAGTACACCGAATGTGGCTGGAGTGGCGACTTTTTTAGCGCCATTAACCACATTAACAACACCACCGCCCTTCTTCTCTATTTCCGTATAAGCACTTTCGCCAATGACAATGGCGTCATCCACCACAATCCCTAGCACCATAATAAAGGCAAATAATGACAAAATATTAATAGTGACGCCAAACAATGGCATCATCATCATCGCACCTAAAAAGCACACTGGCAGACCAATCATTACCCATAATGCAAGCTTAAAGCGCAAGAACAACGACAGCATAATAGCCACTAAAATAGCACCTTGGATCAGGTTACTTAGCATCATCTCTAAACGCGCATTCAAGTAATAAGTCATATCCATTAATGGCTCTAAACGTACGCCCGGAGGTAACTCTTTATTTTTTTGATCTATAAATGCTTTTACTGAATCCGCAACAGGAATAATACTTTGTTCCTCTGTCGCTTTGACCGATAAGTAAACGGCGTTTTCACCATTAAACTTAAAGTAACGTTCGCCCTCAATGAACTGATCTTTTATCACTGCAATATCTTGCAGTAATACTTTTGCACCATTAGCACCAATTTTTACTGGTATTTGACGAAACTCTTCACCAGAGTAAAGTTGGTTTTCAACCCTTACGGATATGACACCTGAGTCGGTTTTCAGTTGTCCTGCAGAAAAGTTTGCTGAATAGCGGCGTACTGCAGCTGCGACTTCACTCAAAGTAAGATTATAACGGCGTAATGTATCAGGCTCTATCTCAATGGCAATTTCATCTAAAGGTACATCATTAACCACCAATGACACATTTGATAGCTGCAATAGCTCATCTTCTATGCGGTTAGCTATCGGTTTTAGCTCATCAAGAGGTAAATCGGCAACAAGCGTCATACCAATTACATCTTGGCGAAACTCAATCTGACTTATAGTGACCGGTTCCATTCCCGCGGGGAAAGTTGCAATACCATCAACTCGCAACTTAATTTTATCCAGCACCTCTGTTAACTCAGCATCAGTATTAATTTCTAACTGCGCGCTGCCACCATTTCGAAATGCCCGATAGGTGCCTTTTTTAATTTCAGTAATATCTTTTAAAGATTCTTCAATCTTAATTAAGATACTTTCTTCCATTTCTTGCGGCGATGCCCCTGGGTAATTGGCATTTATAGTAATGTAATTAATTTCAATGTTCGGGAACATCTGCCTTTGAATGGTTAAAAAGCTAATGATCCCCATCGCAATAATGAAAACCATCATTAAATTTGCCGCGACGGAGTTATTAGCAAAATAAGCGATCAGGCCGCTTTGTTTTTCATTATTAGGCAGTTCAGTGTTAGTCATAACGTAATCTACCTTTTATAGTTTTTCAGTGGCGGCACTATCTAGTGCATCCACTTTTTTAACATCCTGAACACCAGCGACTTTTACTGCCATGCCCTTTTGCGGATACTCAGGTAAGGTAAGTACGAGTTGATCATTCGCTTCTAAACCATCGCTAATGTAAAAATATTCCCCTTCCTCACGGATCACTTTTACTTTACGAGGCTCTAACTGTTGCTCTGCGTTAACAATCCACACAGTTTGATTATTGACTAACTCTTGCGGTAAACGGTAGATATTCTCCAACATAGCACCAGCAAAATTTACTTGCACATAGGTACCGTACTTAATCGCATGTTGCTTGTTTATTAGGCCATATGGGTCATCGATACGCACCACTAAACTGCTCATGCGGGTTGCGTTATCTACCACACCTAAATCACGGTCGATTTTAGCTTCGCGGCTAAAACCATGCAGTCCTGTTTTCATAACAGTTGCTTTTATACCTTTTACACGTTCTGGTAAAAATACACTGTCAAAACCAGCGATAGGGATAATAATTTCTGCAGTTTCAATATTGTTTAACTCAGCCACTTGTGTGCCCATATTGATATATTGGCCCACACCAATTTCACGACTCACAACAAGTGCATCATAAGGGGCTGTTACTTCGCAGTTATCTAGGTCACGTTGCGCGCGTTTTAATCTAGCTTGCGCTGACTTAACTGACGCCTCGGCACTAAGCACTTGTGGTTTACGTAAAAAAAGTGCGGTGCGTTCTTTATCTGGAAAGCGCTTAGCTTCATCTTCAGCTACTTTAGCTTGTGCTTGTTCTTCAATTAATTGCGCTTGAGCTTGAGCTAGTTCAGCTTGCGCTTGTAATAAAGCCGCTTGGTAGTTATCTTTTTCTATTGTGAATAAGATCTCACCACGAGCAACAATACCACCAGCAACAAAATTAGGGTGCCAGCTGACAACTTCACCTGACACCTGTGCTGATAACCGAGTGCTCTCCAGTGGCTTAACTTCGCCGTAGCTATTTATAACGACTTGATGGTTATTTGCTGCAACGGGTTCAACTCTCACCACCGGCCGTGTATCAACTACTTCTTTTTTTCTGGCTCTTGGGCAATCGCGTTGATCCCTACAAAACCAGCAACCCCTAAGCTTAGCGCAACAAATGGAAGCGCCCACTTCAATATCGTTGTTCGCATAATTACTACCCCTTAATTTTCTACTTGAGCCATAATACCAGAGCTAGATGAAACATTAAGGTGACATTTGTAAGCAACTGTTACAGAAACAACACGCTTACTTTAATTTTTTGCGATGACACACTGGTTATTGACTACAAAGCCAAGTATTTAAAACCCGCCGCGGTATCTTTAAACACATTACAAATAAAGTGTACCTTGCATATAGCGTACCGCATGACCTGTTAACGTTACCGTATTATCAGCGACTTCACAGTAAATATTCCCACCGCGGCTAGAAGCTTGGTAAGCGTTAAGCGAGGTTTTACCCAGCACGTGCGCCCAATAAGGTGCAAGGCCAGTATGGATAGAGCCTGTTACAAAATCTTCATCGCCGCCACTGGCAGGCCAAAAGTAACGCGAGATAAAGTCGTACTCTGTGCCCGGCGCTGTAGCCACTACATCCAGTGGGAATAAGGTTTTAAGTAATTTAGAATCCGTTTTAAGATTAATTATATCTTGCTCGCTTTTATAAACTGCAAAGTAAGCCTGTTTACTTTTCAACACCTTACATGGTTGTATAGACAAGCCGTTTAATAGTTCAACGGGTATATTTTCAGCCTCAATCGGTGCTTGCTTTGGAAAGGTCATAGCAAAGCTGCCATCATTATTTTTATTAATGATTAACTCGCCTACTGCAGCTGCCTGAAAACGAATTTGCGATAAATCATGCTGTTCACACAATACAAAAGCAGCCGCTAAAGTGGCGTGCCCACAAAAGTCAATTTCCATTAACGGTGAAAACCAACGAATGGCATAACTGCCATCGGCTTGTCGACAAGTAAACGCTGTTTCTGAGACATTATTTTCCGCGCCGATTTTAAGCATCAGCTCATCGTCAAGCCAAGTGTCTAAATCGATTACCGCCGCATAATTACCTTTAAATAACTCGTTAGTAAACGCATCTATTTGGTGGATAGTTAGTTGCATTGCTGTCCTTTAATTCTAAAAAGATCGGTTAATACATGATGACGGCAAAAGTTCTTTGGGTACATTAGTTTTGTTTTCACCCACCGCCTGCATACCTGTTACTGGCTGATCATACCCGCACAACCAAGTGATCGGGCTCGTTGGACTGCCGGTCACAACCGCTGGACGAAATGACAATATTGTTTTTTGTAATGGGGTTGATGCCTTGTTACCAAGGTTAATATGAATAGCACCACTTTCAACAGTAATGCTTGTGACTCTATTACCAATCAAAAGCTCAGCGTTCGGTACGCCCGCTTGTTCATTATTAACAGGAAACCGCCCTTGCTCTAAATAAAATGCAGCGACATCTTCGCGAATGGTTGCCGCCATGGCTAGTGGCTCTACAAGCTCACTACGTTGAATGTATTTACTATATTGCGGCAATGCTACAGAGGCTAGAATACCTATTATAGCTATAACCACCATCAGCTCTATGAGGGTAAATCCCTTGTATCTCATAATATTTCTCCAAGTGCAAAAATAGGCTGGTAAGCGTCTTTTAAAAATAGTGCGATAACAAGAACCATCACAATAGTTAGAACACTGATAAGTTTATTAAGGTGCGCGTTGGCATCTTGCTTTAACTCTAACGCTTTTTGTTTTACTAAAAAGGCAAACTCTTTACTTATATCTAAGCCGTGTAGTTGGCAACTGTGTAAGTGATCAAGCTCGGGAATATCCGAATTTTCTTTCAAGCCTTTAATTGGAAACTCAAGTATTGCTATAAGGGCAATATGCTGGCGCTTAATTTTTTGTGGAATTATAAAATCAAATATACTGGGGGAGTTATCAGCTTTAAGTAAATTACTTATTTGGCTTAAACGTATAGCACTGAGCCAAGTGGTTATAAAAAGGCATCCTAGTAATAATACAAATACGTACCAAAACTGCGTTACGTAACTAAATGAGCTATTCAGCTGCACCTGATAGTCATTAAATACAACTACAAAGGTTGGTATTACGTAAAGCTGATAAATAACATTAATCGCGATAAAAATGGCAAAAACAACCGCCAAGTAACTTACCTTATTTTTGTATTCAAAGCCGCGATAGTCAATTGTACTGGGTAATTGCTCGTAGCATAGGGCCAGCTTTTGCTGCTCATGCTCCGTACTACTATTTATAATATGTGCCGATAATTGCGTAGCAAGTGAACTGTCTGGCTGCCCACACTTATAAATACGTAAATGCCTAGCACTGCTTAATTGAGCTTTTTGCGCTGATGTAAGGTTACTTGATGGCAAAAATAATCGGCATAAATAGCCGAGCTGATTCCAGTTCATACTCTATCCTTTTTGTTTTGATAGAGTAATTTGCCATAAAACCAGTAACTTTTAAATTGAATGTTTTTTATTCAGGTAAATTAAATCATAGCAGGGCGTAATTTATAATATTGAATACAACCAAGTTGAGCGGCATTGGTGAGTAAGATCATTACAAACGTTAAAATATGCGAAGTACTAGGCGCTGCCATTGCAAGCTCTGCAAATAAGCCACAAACACCAGCAATAAACTGCAAGCTGAAATAACGGGCACTTAGGTTACTAATATCACCACTGCGCAATGTTTTATAGGTTTGTGGCATCACTCTTACTGAACTCATAATTAACCCTACAAAAGTAAGCCACGTAAGTACTGTTGCAACCTCAAGAGCTGGGTTGAGCAGCAGTAAGAATGGTAATAGGGAGAAGCCAAGCATAGCTGCTAGTTGCACTCGCTCTTCACGCTTTGCGTTATAACGCGCAAAATAATACAAAATTAATCCACTCAAACACCCCGTCACCACAAATGGTAATACCATGTAAAAGCGCGAAAAATACAAATTATAAGTAATGAAGTAAATACTTTGCGCCACACCAAAGCTCATCATCAATAGTGACAACCCTGATACACTGCGGTTTTTTCTAATTTTATTGAGTAGCGGTAAAAAACTAAACACCAAAATAAATGACGATAAAATAGGCAGGTAATGCGCCAAAGTAAACCTCGTTCGTTAGTAATTGATTAATAAGTTAGCAATGTATGAATAAAACAGAAAATTATTGTAAAGCACTGTTTTTACGTGCTTTATACAAGGGGCGGCATTGTAAAGATCTAACGTAAACAAGCAACCAACAGTACAAAATTAGTTCAGGTACAACGCGGCAAGATAAGCTTACAGTTGCCAAGTTGAAATGCTTTTATGTCGGCTAAAAAGCGACGGTTAAATTGCCGTCTAAAATTGAAATAACACTGAGAATTGTTATCATGCCAGTAAATTTACGTTAATAGCTAGTTGGCCCATGAGAAAAACACTTTTTAAAATACACAGCTGGATTGCCCTTTGCGCTTTAGTGCCACTCATCGTGATCAGTATTACTGGTAGTGTATTAGTATTTAAAAGTGAAATTGATGGCCTGCTGATGCCTGATAGCCACTTTGTTGTTAACAATTCCTTAGAGCGACAGCCTATTGATAACCTGATCGCAGTGGCAGAAAACACATTTCCGGATTATGTCGTAGGTAGTTGGGAGATTTTTAATGATAACACCGCCGATCGCGTTTATTTAGTAAAACGCGGTACTGACTCTTGGTATAAGTTTCATTTAAATCAATATACTGGAGAGGTTTTGTCGCAACCCGTTGGTACCAGCCACTACTTTACCGATTGGTTTTTAGAGCTGCATTACACCTTTTTACTCAATGATTTAAAGTCTTTACCAGGGCAAACGGGTACTGTTTTGGGTTTCTTCTTTGCAATATTTTTATTCGTACTCGGTGTAACCGGTTTAATTATTTATCGTAAATTCTGGCAGCGTTTATTTTCAGTGCGCTGGCGTGCAACGCTGCAAATTGTACTCAGTGATATACATAAAATGACCGGCGTACTGGGTTCACCGATTATTTTGATATTGGCGATCACTGGTGGTTACTTCAATTGGGCTGTGTGGTACCACGAAGTCGTGGAGCACGCTGAAGAAGAGCATTTTATACTCACTAATAACTTATACAGCGAGAACATTAATTTTCAAGCTATTCTTGATGATAGCAAAAAGCAGATCCCCACTTTTAACGGCACATTTTTAGTAATGCCACTTGAACCTGATGAAAATATCACGCTATTCGGCGAAGTGGATAGCCGTAACCCGCTGGCAAGCGAATACGCCAACACAGTTAGTTATAACAAACAAACCGGTGAACATATGGCAAACTGGGATATTCGCGAAGTGGGCATTGGTTGGCAAGTAATTGATAGTTTTAGAAAACTCCACTTTGGCTACTTTGCAGGTTTACTCAGTAAAATCTTATGGTGCGTCATTGGGCTAAGCCCAGTATGGCTTGCTGGCACGGGATTTTACTTATGGCTGAGTCGCCGTAATCGTAAAAAACAGTCTCAAAAAAACCGTAAGCACAGGCGCGCAACAAACGAATTAAATGCTTGATTAAATAATCACCTCAGCGTACTTTGATTGAAACGCTGAGGTAACTATGAAATTCTACTATTTATTACTTTTAATATGTTTATTAACGGCTTGTAAAAGTACGGAATCGCCCCCTCCCACAGCTCCATCACTTACGAGTTTGCTCAATCACTCGCTTTTTAAGTTACGCCCTGTTTCAACTGAGCAAGTTATTTTTCAACTTGCTAATAATGAAGTACAAACATTTCTAGCCTATGTAGAAAAACAGCGCCAAAATGATTTAACCGACGATATTATTGTTTATAACTACATTGAGCGTAGCTTAAATCATTTTAGTTATCACGGTGATACCCTTACAGCACAACAAACGATTGAATCAGCCCATGGTAACTGCATAAGCCTAGCGATATTAACGCAAGCTTACGCCAACTTAATTAACCTTGAGACTAGTTTTCAAGAAATGACGAGTGAACCGGTCTATGGTAAAGAAAGTAATCTAGTCTTTGTGGCTAATCACTTTCGCACTAAGTTATACCGCCCTTTAATTGAGAAAAAGGGTCATATCAACTTCATTAGACCAGGCGTGCTTATTGATTATTTTCCTTCACAGGGTAGTTTTTATGTCGGAACTGCCAGTTATGAGGATCTCGTTGCTAAGTATTACAGCAATCTAGCAGCTGATGCCTTGCTAAAGCAAGATTACGACTTAGTCTATAGCTTGCTATTAAAAGCGCATCAATACACTCCAAGCAACCCTGAATTATTTAATCTTGCAGCCATACTACACCGACGTGTTAACGACTTAACAACCAGCCAACAAATCTATCAAAAGGCACTCGATCAACAACTGCAAAGTTTAAACTTATTGAGTAATTATAAAGTTCTTGCTGAGGATATTGGGAATGAAATATTAGTTGCACAACTTGACTCATTATTAAGCGCACAAGAAAAAGATCCTTTCGAATTAATTGCGCTGGGTGAAAACGAAGCATTAAGAGGTCGATTAATGAGTGCTAAAAAGCACATCACTGACGCGATAGAAAAAGCACCTTATTTAGCTGAACCTTATGTCGCGCTTGCCAAAGTTCGTTATCAACAAGGTAATTTAAATGATGCTCACAAACTATTAAAACAAGCAATAAAACTTGAAAAAGACCAGCAGCAACGCAATGTTTACGCTGCAAAGCTGGCCTCTATTAACATTTACAGCGAATAATAAAACCCGAGCCAGCCTCTGAGCTCATCGGCAAAACTATCACCTTCAACTTTGACCAAGCCAAAGTCAAACTGCAGATCATTTAACCCTGCAGGACCAAGGCCAAAACTAAACGGACCTTGCCACTTAATACCGTAACTTTGGCCATACACGTGTTGATCAACTTGATGTTGTTGGTAATAAAGCCATGGCATGCCTTCTTCCCAACTAATCCCCCCTCCATAGCCTTGGTAGCGATTACCGAGCGCGCTATAAAAAGGGAGTTCTGGTGCAAAAACATAGTCACTGCGAGTGTTTTTTGATAATAAAGACGAGCTAAACCCACCCAATGCCAGCTCACTGTCATCTCGATATTGTTGGCTGAAATTGGCGTATAAAGGAATATCGAATATTTTGCCGAACAGCTGTGCAGCAAGATCATAGCCCTGCCAGTTTTGTATCTCATTGTCACCACTGTACCAGCGTGCATTAACCGCCTGGCCAATTGCAAAATCTTGTATGTCATAACTCCACGATTGCTTAACAGCGACTCTAAGCCATTGTGAACTTTGCTTTTGGTCATAAATTACATCATCTATTTCAGAGTAATTATAAGCCAACTCTGGTTGTACTTTAAATTCACCAAAACGCAGCGGTAAACTTGCAGCAAAGTAACCACCTTGTACTGATTGTTCTGCGAATAGGCTTTGTTGATACTGCTTGCTAGCATCCAAGTCATAAGAAAATAACTGACTATCGAGCTTCACCGCGAGCGCACTGTAACGCGCCTGAGCATAAATGCCTTTTAAGGCTGTGTCATGTAAGTCAATGCTATAGCCGAGTTGCCAATCAAGCTGCTTGAGCAGATCGCTGCCTTTAACACTGGCTGAAAGTAAAGCCGCAGCAGCAGAGTGATATTGCTCACCTAGCGCAAACGTGGCTTTTTGCTGCCATAAATCATAACTCATTTGCTCCCCGATAGGCTGTTGATAGACTTTAGCTTTTGGCAAAGTGTGCTCATTAACGAGTAATAGTGGTGCAATGCTCGTCGTTGCAAACTCTGTTACTTCTTCACTATCACTTAGCTGTAGCTTCATAATATCGGGGCCATCACTACTGATTGAGAAATACAGCAACTCTTGCTCTGTCAATGGTAACGGATTAGCGACTGCTTGCTGTCCTTGAGTTAGTTTAAATAAACGCTGAGAAGTTAAATCATAACGATAAATATCTGTAGAACCAGTAAGTCCCGCGACAAAATAGAGCTGCTTACCATCTTCACTCCAACTCGGTTGGGATAAATACTGATAACCCTTTGGCATAGGCACAGCCAAGGCTTTTTGCCCTTGCAAACCTTGTATATACAACTGCCAATTGTGGTTAAACTCCGTTTTGAGGAACGCGAGTTGCTGCTGATTTGGGTTAAGTACAGGGTAGTCGTAAACCGTTGCTAAACTCTTTTCAAATAATGGCTGACTTTGTCCTGTCTGTAAGTCAACTCGCACTAACTCCGAGTAACCGCCCTTAACTTGTTCGGCGTAAAGTACTTGTCCGTTTTCAGCAATAGTAAAACGCCTCAATCCTGCTAACTCGGTAAGCTGTTTTACTTCACCAGTTTTTGTATGCCAGCTAAATATGTCAGATAATCGTTGCAGCTCAAGGTGATCGACTCGACTATAAGCCGAAAAATATAGCACCTCGTCATTTAGCCACTGAGGGTTTTGCAAACCTGCGCGATTGATCTGATTAAGTAGCTGCTTTTGCTTACGTTTAAATATCACTGGCGGCTTATCGGCTATATCTTTAGGATCGTCTGCAAGTAACTCTTGCTGTGCTTTTTGAAACTCTTCAGCCGCCTCGAGGTTATCTTCTGTGCTATACAAGGATAACTGTGTTTTCCCCTCTTTATCACGTTCCACAACTGCAAGCTGTTGATTATTAGGTGATAATGTTGGGTTGCTGGCATATAAATCTAATTTGAGCCACAACTCACTAGTAAGTGACTGCTCACTTTGCTCTTTATTCATTGCTTGATAGGTATATTCGGCAATAAAACGTCTATATAGCTTACTTGCAGAGTCACCAAATACACCTGTAAAAGCCTCATCAAAATCACGCTGCTTTACACCTTGCATGCGGGTCCAAACTGCATCAAGAGTTTGTGTTGAGCTGTTTTTCTCTAACCAATCTAAAAAGCGTGAGCCCATTAGATAAGCCATAGAGCCAGCTAAATAACCACCATCAGTGCTATTTAACTGGCTATAGCTGGGCAGAGCCCCTTGCTGAGCAAACTCAGTTAAAATTGCTTCACTGTAGTTATCGAATAAGCGCCCACGACCTGTCATTTTTGATTCGAGTAACGTTGCGTAACCTTCGGCTACCCAGCGCGGCATATCGCTGTAGCTAATATCATAAAGATCCCAAATATTACGCAGTTTTTGACGCCATTGACTGCGTGTTGGTTGTGCCAAGTGCACTAAATGAATGTACTCATGTAAAACAAGTAACTGCTGCCAACCACTACTATTAGAAATTACCGTATCTGATTGCGGTGGTGTAGTAAAAAGTGCCATCAAGGGTTTATTAGACACAGGTAAAGCAAAGCCATTCGCTGCATTGAGCGGATCAAACACGACCACATCAACTGTTTCATCCAACGCACGATTTTGTTGCTCGAGCACCTTAGCGCGCACTATTTCTAACTCATTTGCAGCTGAGCGTGCCCAATCAGCATTCTCTTCGCTGTAATGAATATTAAAATGCTCTGTATGGATGGTTTGCCATTGTGGTGCCGCTTGCACATGGGAGGCTAAGAATAACGATAAAGTCAGTAGTGTTTTTTTCATCATGTTCCCTGATATTTTATTTATAACTATTATGGTCATAAATAAGCATAAAAAGAGAGCATAAAAATGTAAGAAAGCGTGTGCAACTGATTTGCTAGTCAAGATCCAACGGCTGTACTAAAGTGATCAACAAACTCACTATGAATATTGAAACGACAAATACCAATATAGTACGTAACACGCCAAGGCCCGCACTATACATAGCAAGGGTAATCAAACTACCAATAACAAACACCCCACAACGTATACAAGACTGTGAATTTTTTTTTCTGGCTACGTATGTTACACATTAATAGCAATACACAACAAAAGGCGATTAAACAAAGTACTAATGCCATCATAACCCCGCATTGAATGAGATAAGATGAGATTAAGTATAAAGTGAATTTAAAATAGATCAATGCAATTGATAATTATTTGCAATTGCATATTTTTTACATCCAACTTCGTAGATCTGATTCAGCTTGGTACAAAGTAAAGTTGATAATCTCATCAGCTCGTTCTGTCGTGAGGTAAGGCAAGGACACTATGCCTGCTGCAAGTTGTATAGACAAGCTCTTCAACTTCGCTTTACGCATCAAGAAAGTACTCGTACTGTGTGTGCTTTGTGCTTTATATAACTCAAAGACTCTATATTGTACGCCAATCATACCGCTGCGAAATACTCCATAAAAGCGGCCTTCATGTTGGTAAAAGTAATAACCATAACGACTATATGATAAATACACTAAAACGCTTAACAGCAAAAAGCTTAATACTCCATAAGCAGGTGTTAGCGTGTCGCTCATCATGCACAGCCCAGCAAAGAGTAAGCTAGGAATTAAGGCGTATACGAACATATTTTTAATTAATAATGCTCTTTCAACCCTTTTAAAATTAAGGGCCTTAAAATCAAGCCATGGATACAACCACTGACACACCTGGTTAACTTGCTCAACATCAAGCACGGGCATTACTAAACTTTGTTTACTCTTAGCGCCCGCAAAGCCACCGCTAGAAGCTTGGAAACATTGCACGGTATAACGCTTTAATAATCGCGCAATTAAGTTTTGCTTAATCACAATCGATTGCACTTTTTCAAAACTGACCGACAGTTGATGACGTTCTAACAACCCTGCAATGCGTTTAAATTTTCCTCCCTGAAAGTACAACTGATAATTGTAAAAGCGAATTAACGACATCAATATCGATAACAAAACCGCAATCACAACGATCACCACAAGTAGCGAAAAAACAGCTAACGCCGCTGCATCCACCAACATGCCAACTTCTTGCTGATAAAAAGATTCAAGGCGGTTGATCACGACTTCTTCTAGAAAATCCAGCATCACATTCATAAATGGCGCAAGCGCAGCCAGCGCTAAAATCGCCATGTTCGACATCAAGCCAAACTTCGCAACTTCTTTATTCGTTAGCGCTAAGTGATGTTCCATAGCATTTGGCCGTGTATCTTCATTACGTGGTTGCAACTCATCTGCTTGCTGCGTTTCTTTAAAAGCCAGCACCTGCTCGCGTATTTGTTCAGCATATTGAGTTGTCACCCCTGGTAGTACAGCCTCTTGACCCACACTACCTGCGGCATCAAAAATACAATTAACTAAGCCAAGTGGTTTAAAATAAAACGGCTCTGTAATATTAACGTTTTGCACCCTTAAAAAGTTAAGCGTTAAGCGCTCTTTTTTAAACACCCCTTTATTGAGCAAGATCTCATGCTCATCAGAAATACAAAAACGGAAGTTAACGTAATAGGCAAACGAATAAACCAATAACGCAACAACCGCTATTGCGACAGCTACCTGCCCCCAAAACAGCTTGTTTTGCACTTGGGTAACAAACACCACCAAAATTGGCAGTAAATTAAAAATACCGTCTTTTACAAATCGAAACGCAAAATGTAATACAAAATAACCAAGCGCCCAGGGCGATACACGCTGCCACACTAAGTTATTCATCCGACTAACTCATTATTATCACTAAGCGGCGCTGAACTATGGACAGATGTTTGCCTCGCTTCGGTGTACTTTTGAATAAATTGACGAATGTCTTTGCAATCGTCATGGCTTAAGCCACTGATATTAAGGTCTGCACTCATGCCACCCGCGCTGTATAATCGCAAGCTCGCCAAGCCCAATTTTCGCTCTAGGGGCCCACGATGAATTTCAGTATGTTGTATCCGTGCCAGCGGTAAAACAGTCACTTGTTGCCAGATAACCCCTTTACGATACGCAATATCATGCTCGCGCATAGCAATTCCTTTCAATCGTATACTTACGATATTATACAGTAAGGAGATAACCAAAATGCTTGGTAAAGCAATGAGTAACGGTGTTTGCGCAATAGCAGCAAAAGCGTGGTTAAAAAAGCAAACCACCGCTAAGGCAGCCATTAATGGAATATAAAACAATAGCCAACTTAGCTGAGCGTGTAATAACGCCTTTTCTGCAAGCGGCTTAAAAATAATTTTTTGATGTTGAGGCAAGGCGTCTAATTGGTGGTTTTCGAACACTTTAATTCCTTAAAAGCCAACGTAGTAAGGCGTTGGCTCAATTTATAATACCACTATAACCTATGTATTAAACCCAACGAATGGTCGTCGCTAAAGTATGGCTTGCACCTGGGGCTACAACAGCACTGTCATCCATTACATTTGCGGCTTCTAAACACAACATCGTGTGGTATTCGTCATCAGCAAAATTAGATAAACGTTTTGATTTATCAATCCATGGGTTCCATAGTACGCACGATGTTGAATTTTCGCGGCCTACTTCAATAATACCATCAGGGGTAATGATACGCTGTGTCGCAGCAGCTTGGGTATAAACCATGTCTGTTTCACGAGCAAAACCAACCAGTTCATTTTGTTCAAATGGGCCCTCAGCAAATTCAATATATTTTGAGCCTTGTAGTCCATCAACCTGAGTTTCAGTAATTGCTGGTGTTGGGAAGTAGGTGTGCAGTGCTTGCGTAAACGTAATCGTTTGATCGCTTAGATTTGTTGTTGTTAAACGCACTTCAAGCTTAGTTGTTAGTATAAATTCCACTTTAAGCGTTGATTTATGCGGCCAATAAGTCTCATCCACTTGAGCCATCGGCAGAGTTAAACTGACACGTATTTCATCATCTTGCTCAGATACTTCATTCGCACGCCATAGGCTTGTGCGCGCGACACCATGAATTGGCCAATCTGGATTTGCATTAACCCCAAACCATGGCCAGCAAATGGGAATACCACCACGTACACTTTTGCCTTCTTGGTAATCTTCTTCGCTTGATACCCAGATTAAAGGTTTTTTGTCAGTTGGTGTAAATTCAGTGAGCTGCGCGCCCTGTAGGAAAATTTTCGCGCTACAAAACTCACTTGCAACATTAATATACTCTAAGCCTGTGTCTGTTTGTTCTATGCTTACAGATGGAGATAACTTCATAATACGTCCCATAAAAATGAAAAGCCTAACCCACCTTACCCAATACTCGGCCTGTTAGTAAATATTATTTAGTGAGTTTTTGTGTCAAATTCTATAATTTTTCACTCTGTCGCTTCTTATTAGCAAAATATCTGATAATAACGTGTAATTTAACAACGATGTTTTAGAGAAAATTGATTTCAACTCAAATAATATAAACCACTCTGTAAAGCCAGTATTACAGTATTAATCCTCTTCATTAATTTGAACTCTATTTATTAGATGTGTAATATTTATTAGTTGCGATCACACCTAAACTGCAAACCTGCTGCTAATGAGATAAAAATGAAAAAATATGACGAGTTATTGGTTTCTTTACGTAAAGTGATCCGCGCGATCGATCTGCACTCTAAGCAGTTAAATAAAACGTCAGGTCTGACCGGTCCACAGCTACTAATTATGACAGAAGTCGCTCAAACAGACGGTATTACCGCTAGTCGCATCGCGCAAAATGTTAATTTAAGCCCCGCAACTGTTACCAATATTTTAGACCGCTTAGAGAACCGGGATTTAGTGACTCGTGTGCGTAGCCAATTAGATAAGCGTCGAGTCAGTCTGTATTTAACACAAAGTGGTAAGTCTATATTGCTAGCAGCGCCACAACCTTTGCAAGAGCACTTTATCGAACAATTTAGTGCTTTAGAAGAGTGGGAACAAAGCCAGTTACTTTCATCAATGCAGCGCATTGCAACTATGATGGATGCACAAAGTATCGACGCGGCACCATTATTAGAAGTGGGTCTGCTTACCCGAGCTGCTGAAGGAAAAATAACAGAATAAATATATTAAATATACATTTAAGCATAGTTTATAAATGACCAACTTGGGTTTGAGGTACAATTAGTCTATCCTATCTATATCCATTTCTAGATTAGCGATATATCATGCTCAAACTATCTCAGTTTGCTGTCGCAACTATGCTAGGCGTTACAACTAGCGCCTCATACGCTTCTTCGAACATTGAAGCTATGCAAGCCCAACTAAATCAACTGCAACAACAAATGCAGCAACTACAACAGCAGTTAGCCGCTGAAAAAGCCAAACAAACAAAAATTAACCAACAGCTTGAGCAGCAAAACGAGATCATTGCAAAGCAAGCGCAGGATAATACTGAAACAGCGTTATCTGGGGTAAAGTTTGGTGGCGCGATTCGTACCAACTACAGCCATACTTCTTACGATGACGGTAATAAAAATCGCGGTGGCGATTTTGATTTTGATATCTTCCGTTTAAATGTTTCTGGTGATATCGGCGGCGTGTTGATAGGCGGCGAAATTCGCTTTTTTGATTACATGACCGCGATAAAATCAGCTTGGGCAGGGTATCAATTTACTGATGATTGGCAAATGCAGGTAGGTATAACAAAAGTCCCATTTGGTAACGATCCATATAATTCGCATAACTACTTTTTTAGCGCAAACTACTACCTTGGCCTCGAAGATGACCATGATTTAGGGATAATGTTTAAACGCAAAGTGGCTGATAACTGGCAATTAGACTTAGGGTTTTTCAAAAACGATGAACTCGGTGGGATTGATGGTTACGTAGAAGATCGTAGCCACCGCTATTCGTACGATATTGTCGGCAGCCGCACCGCCGACGAAGGTATTTATGCTACACCAACCAGAGAGCTTGGTGAGTACAATACCTTTACAGGGCGCTACGCTTATTACTTTGAACACGGTGAAGGCATGATCACCGAAGTGGGTGTATCTGGCTTAGCTGGGGGCTTACATGACGGCCAAGAGCGTGCCGGAAGTTACAATGCATGGGCATTGCATGTAAATAGCAATATTAATAACTGGAATATTCAGCTACAGCATGGAGAATATGATTACAACATTGATGACACCAACCGCATCGCGGTAGGCGCCTATGCGTTTTATGACTCAATTGCAGCCGATGCAACCACCAGCAGTTTGAATGTCGCGTATAGTTTACCGGTAGAATGGGGGCCTGTGAGCAATCTGCAATTTTACAATGATTACAGCGCTGTTTATAACAAGTCTGATGATACCGCAGATACTTGGATGAATGTGACCGGCGTATCCGTTGCTGCAGGTGGCTTATTTACCTACTTTGATTTAGTGCATGCTCGAAACCAAGCTTTTGTTGGCGGCTCTGTCGCAGGCGATAGCGATGAAACAGAACGTCGCTTTAATATCAATATAGGCTATTATTTTTAGGCTTATTCAGTCACCCAGCGTGTTTGCTGGGTGCATTCTCACCTACGCTTACTTTCATTCTGCACAGTAATAACCGCACACAATCGAGAATTCACAATATTTATAAACGATAATAATTGCTATTTACTAAATAAACCGCTAACATCTGGCTCTTTTTTGGAAACGGATGGTACACATTGGAACGACATTACGCTGAAGTTCTAAGCTTTATTTCTCGCTCTGTGGGCTGTCGTGATAAAGCCGAAAACATAGTACAAGAAGCTTATACTCGATTACTCCGTGGGCGCATTAATCAAACAAACTACGATGAAAATCACCAACGGGCACTATTTTTTACCGCAGCTAAAAATATTGTGATCGATCATTATCGCCGCAACCAGAAGTTCGTTGATCCCATAGAATGCGAACTCGTTGCCCCCTGTGATTATGAGCCTGAAGCAAAATTAGCTAGCCAACAACAGCTCGAATTACTTTATACTTGCATTGATCAGCTGCCACTGAAAACTAAACAAGCCTTTACGCTGTATAAATTTAAAAATCTAAGCTACCAACAAGTAGCCGAACAAATGGGTATTTCAGTAAGTATGGTGGAAAAACATTTAGCGACAGCCATGCTTGCATGCCGTGATGCAATAAAGAAATAAGTGCGAGAATAACAATCATGACCCGTCATCAAACACCTTTGCAACTTCAACAGCAGGCTAACCACTGGCTCGAGCTACAACGAACTGGTTTAAATAAAACCCAGCAACAAGCATTTATGCATTGGCTAAATGAAAGCCCAGCACACCACGCAGCTTATCAAGAAACTCAGCAAGTAAACCTACTACTGGCAAAATTTGACGATGCACAAACAGCCAAAGTTAATGATGCAACCAAGCACTCAGGCTTGAGTAAAATATGGGCTATCGCCGCCTGTGCAGCACTGATGGTGATCAGCCTTATCAGTTATCAGTATTGGCCAAACAGTGACTTGCCAAGTTTTCATGCTCAATATCAATCAGCGCGGGGAGAACAAATCGACTTTGAACTACCCGATGGTAGTCAGCTCAGTTTGGATGCGCAAAGCCAACTGTTATTAGTGTTTGATGCTAAGCAAAGAGTCAGCCAGTTAAAGCAAGGTCGTGCCTTATTTGATATTGCCAAAGATCCACAGCGCCCCTTTATTGTAAATACTAACAGCGCAAATATTACCGTGTTAGGTACTCGCTTTAGTGTTGATAGTAAAAGCAATAGCACGCGGATAAGCGTTGATCATGGCCGTGTAAAAGTTCAGAGCACTGATAACTCACAGCACCTCATTGAACTAGTTCAGGGGCAACAAGCCGTACTGACAAAACAAGGAGTCGAGGTGCAAAATATAAATCCACACCTTGTCGATGCGTGGCGTAACGGCCGCTTAGTCTTTAACAATGTGCCCCTATACGAAGTATGTGCTGAGTTTACCCGCTATCACGATGTTAACTTTGAATTTACCAAACTCAGCGTTAGAAACATGATGATTTCAGGTACATTTAATGCTAATGAGCTGGACAATTTTTTAAATCTTCTTCCCCACGTATTGCCTATAGAAATTAAAAACAATAATAATCATGTGGTTATGAGTGAAAATTAATTAATTTAAAAAAACTCAAAATTTATTGAGGGATTCTCATTTTCATTCGTTTTCATATAAATCAATTTGCTTTATATGGAACAATTACAATGCTCAGCACTTCGCGACACTGTTCAAAGTTAACCACTCTCACGCTTGCTTTAGGGCTAGTGTTAAGCCAGCCTTTAGCGGCTCAAGCACAGAGCAATATAGTCACCTTTAATATTGCTCAACAACCACTTAGCCAAGCACTTAACCAACTCGCTGAACAAGCTGATATGAGCTTAATCGCAGATGCAAATTTACTTGATAACTTGCAAGCACCCGCTTTGTATGGGCAAAAAACAGTACGCGATGCATTAACGCAAACCTTGCAAGGCACGGCAATAATAGCTGAAATAGTGGGCAACACTATTATTCTCAAAGGTACTAACACAACAGCCACAACAACTGCTCCCGCTGATTTGCAGGCTAATTTAGCAGAGCAGCCAAAACACGCTGACGACATCGAAGTCATTGTTGTCAAAGGCGATCAAATCAACCTCAATCGCGAACAGTTAGAGCGTACTAAAGGTAGTTCCAACGCTGATATTTTCTCAACTCATACCAGTATTGAAGCTAACAACCTGCGTAATGAAGCTGGTGCACTGGATATTGGTATTCGTGGTGTACAGGGGGAAGGCCGTGTGCCGGTTTTTATTGATGGGAGTTTGCAGTCAACCCATACCAACCGAGGCTATATGGGTACATCTGACAGAACCTATATTGATTCTGATTTGATCAGCACAGTCAGTGTTGAAAAAGGCGCCTCTAGTCGAGTTTCACCTTATGGTGCAGGTGCTATTGGCGGTACGGTCACAATTAGCACCCTCAACCCGAGCGATATTTTAAGCGCCAACCAAGAGTTTGGTGTGTTAATGAAATTAAAAACTTACAACAACAATAAAACACCCGAGATAAGCGATGATCCTTGGCAACAAGAGTATTATCAAGTAACTCAAGATCAAGACAGTAGCCAATTTGAAAATGGCGGCTTGGTACTGGCATCAGCTTACAAAGGCGATGATTTTAGCGGGGTACTTGCCTACAGTAAAAAAGAAACCGGCAATTATTTTGCTGGGAGTCATGGTTATGATCAGTTTGTTGATGTAACCGATAGCGGCTTTGAACGACTGCCTCCCGTCAATCAAGGTGCAGAAGTGGTTAACACCAGCTTTGCCAGTGAGTCTTACCTTGCCAAGTTTAATTACGCTTTTAATGACGAGCACAGCGTAGAAGTAAATACTCGCCACCATCAACAAGAAGCCGGTGAAATGCTTGCATCGTATTGGTTAAAATATACAGAGGGTGATTACTGGCGCTTACCCGATGGTACTTTTGGTATTATTCCACAAGGCATTGAAGCCATGCCACAATGGGAGCCAGGTACTGCCCATGTAAATAGCGCCAGCGCAACTTACCATTATTTACCCACCAATAATAACAAGGTTGATTTAAAGGTTAATCTGTGGAGTACCAATGCAAAGCTTAAACAATACAATGCATTAGGATCGAATTTAGGCCCAAATGCACTGCAGTATTTACACGAATACTCAAACCGACGTCACGGTGTCAGTGTTTATAATACAGCGACTTTTAAACTTGCAGATTCCATTCCTACCGTACTAACAACGGGGTTTTCGTGGCAAGATGAAAAGCTCACACCAAAAGAAGGCTCTGAAGACAACTTTTGGTCAGGCACGACAACGTCACGTAACGGTAAACAAACCAGCCAAAGCTTATTTGCCAATGCGCAGCTAGACTTCGACGCGCTAGAATTAGTACTTAATGCCAATATCCACAATGCTGAAACTGAAGATTATCAAACCGGCTTGAGCCAAGAATTTGATGAGAAAACTGATTTTACTGCGCAGCTTTATTATCAATTACTTAGCAATACGACCTTAAAAGCAAAATACAGCCACGCTTATAGAATGCCGAGTGTGTATGAGACCACAGTTTCAAATGAGGTATTCTCATACTCTCCTTATTACCCAGTTGCCCCAGAGCAAACTAATTCATTTGAAGTCGGTGTGGAAAGCCAGTTCAGTGGAGCGCTAGTAACAACAGATTCATTAACCATTGCCGCTAACTATTTTGATACGCAAATTAAAGATATGATTGCCACGGCCAATCTACCCAACTTAGATCCTGCGGCGCCTGAGTGGCTTGAAACGTCCTCAACCTTTACCAATTACGATAGCTTTACTTTACCGGGTATAGAGGTATTGCTTAACTATACGAGTCAATACGTATATGCCTCGGCATCCATTACTAAATATCAGAATATTGAAATTTGCTCTGCACAAATGGCGGAACTTGCTGGCGTAGCAACTTGTAATAACTTAGGTTTTTCAGGCAGCTTAACTCCACTGCGTATCCCACCAGAAAAAAACTATGTAGCAACACTTGGCTTCACCCTCTTTGATGATGCTCTTGATGCTGGTTTTATTTATAAAAAACATTCAGATAAGTCTCATCCAGGCGGATTTTTGTCAGGCACAGGTGCAGCCAATGTACTAGCGTATATTCCTGCTAGTTATCAGCTTGATATGTATTTAGACTATACATTTAGCCCACGCTTTAGTGCTTATACCTCAATCACCAATGTGACCGACCGTTACGCTGTTTCTGCAGGCTCAATTGTTGCTGTCCCAGAACCTGGACGTACTGTCACCATAGGCTTAGAAATCAAACTGTAATTTTCATTATGCGGCAGCAAAGCATTGCTGCCGTTATATATTAATCCAACTCGAACCACAAAAATCAACCGTTGCCAATGTGTGCATTTACACCAATACTGAGTATTGACTGTGGTTTTACCACAGCTCTAGGGTGGCTTTATGGTGTTGAGGGCTTGGCGTGACAGTGTATGTCGTCATCTTGTACTATTGATTAACCGCATCGTCCCATTTTTAACTTTTCAGGCTTAAGTCTATTTATGAATTTAAAGGCAACTTTAGTCACGTATAAAAATATTGGCTACCAACTACTTGGTTTAATCCTTGTTGGGCTTGGTATTGTAGGCATTGTTTTACCTGTTATGCCCACCACTATTTTTTTCATTTTGGCACTAGCGTGTTTTACCCGCTCATCGCCAAAACTTGCGACTTGGTTGCTGAACCATCCTCGTTATGGCACAACATTGCGACATTGGCAGGATCACAAAATTGTCCCCACCAAAGCAAAGTGGTATGCGGGCTTAGGTATGTCATTAGGCTTTATATTGTTACTCATGTCAGATCCTGCGGGTTGGGTTATTTACCTTATCGCAGTAATCGAGTCTGTGGTGATGATTTACTTGATATCGCGCCCTTCGGCTCTCACACAGCCGCAATGTAACGTGATGAAACAAAAACAAATTAAACTTTTGTGTATTTTTATGGCTGTGCTTATCCATGGTATTACTATCGCTATTATCATCTATAAACCAGTCTCTGGCGCTATTACATAGCAACGTATGTATAGCAACACAAATGTAAAGTTCGTAAATAAAGTTGTTATAGCTAATGCAAATGATTACCATATAGCAATTATAGCTTAGCAACTACATTATTTATGCCGTTAATAAATAAACGAACTTTATATAGCACCAGCCGTGCGTTACATATTTACCTATCAACTGCACTGCTGTTTTTACTGATCTTATTTTGTGTAAGTGGCATTGTTCTTAACCATGTAGATTGGCTTGAAGGCGACAAAGATGATGGTCAACTCACCATCCAACTGCCAACAGAACTAATCGCACAAGCAAAAACAAATATAGACACGCTTCCCTCTTTATACCCGCAAATAGAGGCTTATTTAGCTGCTGAACATGGCCTAACAAAAGTAAAAAGTATTGATTGGGAAAAAGAAGATGCGCTGGTAATGCTCGACTACCCACTGCCTGCAGGTTTTGCCTTTGCTGAACTTGATTTTATTAGCGGTGAATTGAATCTCGAATATCAAACAGGTGGTTTTTTAAGCCTTATTGGCGATCTACATAAAGGTCGCCATACCGGCGAGGCATGGAGTTGGGTCATTGATATATCTGCAATATTAATGATTCTATTTGCTATCACCGGCATGATTATCTTATTTCAAAATAGAAAAAAACGCTTAGTAGGAATATGGCTAACAGTGCTTGGGATCGCGACACCGGCAGTCATTTATTTATGCTGGGTTCCGCAACTAAAAGGAGTGTCTTAATGCTAAAACTTAATACCCTAATTGCTGCTGTTGTATTATTTACAGCCGCTTTATTTCAACATCAAGCGCATGCTACAGAGCTTGAAATTGAACTTACTCTACCTGATCTAGACGTACAGCCTTATCATCGCCCTTATGTGGCTGTATGGTTAGAAACACCTGAGCGCAAACACGTCACCACAGTTGCACTATGGGTTGAGAAAGCAGAATGGTTTAAAGACCTACGTCAATGGTGGCGTAAAGCAGGAAAAAGCGACGCTAACTTTGACGGTGTCACTGGCGCTACAAAACGCCCAGGAACATACACAATTAACTGGGATGGCACTGACTTAGCAGGCAAAGCAGTTACTGCTGGAACATACCTACTTAATTTAGAAGTTGTACGTGAAGAAGGAGGCCGAGATTACACCCGTGTTGAGCTTGATTTAAGTAAAGATGGCAAAATTACCATTGATGGCACTAAAGAGTTTTCACAAAGCTTCGTCACTATCAAAGCTAAATAGCAGCATTAAATAACTAGCAAGTAAAACAAATGCTACACATTATTTAAATAAGGAAAGATCATGAAAATCAATTTACTAAAAAGCGCTTTTATTGGCGCACTTACGTTTACTGCCCTCGCATCTAGTTATGCTAATGCTCATGCTCGCTGGTTAGTGCCGTCGCATACATCTCTTTCTGGTGATAAAGCCCATTATGTAATGATTGATGCCAGTATCTCCAATGAAATTTTTGCGCCAGACAAAGCATATCGCCCTGAGCAAAAAGGCGCAGAATATGATGATAACCTGATCATGGCACTTGGTCCTGATGGTCAGCCTGTCAGTGATAAAATTCGCGCTTACTACCTACAACGTAAAAATTCTGCTGCAGTTAAACTAAGCAGCGAAGGTACTTACCATATTGCGATGAGCCAAGAGCCACGCATAATGACTTTTTATAAAGATGCAAAAGGCGAGCGCGGTCGTGTATTTGGTCCTAAGGACAGCAAAGATATACCAGCTGGCGCCACTGATATTAGAACGACAAAATCAATCGCAACTGTAGATACATTTGTAAGTCGTAACGGTACTTCAAAACCAGCGCTACTTGGTCAGGGCTTAGAGATCAGCGGCCCAACTCACCCTAATGATTTATTTGTTGGTGAAGAGGCGCGTTTTCAATTATTAAAAGATGGCAAACCTGCAGCAAACGTAGAACTTGCTATTTTAAAAGGTGACACTCGTTACCGTAATGAGCGTGGCGAAGTTAAAGTAACCACAGATAAAGACGGCTTTTTCACTAATACATGGCAACACCCAGGTTTATACCTGATTGAAGCAAGCGTGAGCGAAGATTCATCTGAAAAAGGTATCGATAGCGTACGCTATTCATTATTTACTACCTTAGATGTAGCGCCAGAATAATTAACTTATAACCGAGTGGTTAGCGCTTGCTAACCACTTTCATTTTCACTACTCGTTAGCGCTATACACTACTTTATAGTCAGTAAGTTTTATCTACATAACAAAACCAATTATAAAACAAAAACTTAAATTTTGGCTTCGTTTTTGCTATTACTAGCGTATATGGAATGTCTAACTAAAAACGAGTGCGCTAAAATGACGAATAAATCTCTGTCTTTACTAACTAAATCACTACCTATCGCCGCCAGCTTACTACTACTCAGTGGCTGTATTGTGCATGTCTCAACCTCATCAGCCAATATGCAGCAACAGCAGCAACGCTCAATATCGGCCGTACAATTACAACAACTCGACATTGAAGCTGAAGCAGGCTCGCTTAAAGTCATTGGCTCAAGCACTGCGACTGAAATCACAGTAAATGCAACGATTTATTCAGCAAAAAGTGATGACCCTTATACGCTAACTCTTGAACACAAAGGCGACAAAGCAATATTAGTCGCCAAAAACCACAACCCATCAGGTATGGTGGTGTACCAAGGCAATTCACCTAGTATTGATTTAGTTATTACTGTGCCAAGTTCATTTAATTTAGATATTGATGATGATTCCGGTGATATCAATATTGCTGGTGTACAGGGTAATATTGATATCGATGATGACTCAGGCAGCATTCGTATTGATCAAGGTCATCACGTCACGATTGATGACGATTCAGGCGATATAGACCTGCAAAATATTACTGGCAATGTCGAGATCAGTGATGACTCTGGCAGTATTACTGCACGTAACGTTGCTGGCAATATGACTATTGAAGATGACTCAGGTGATATAACCCTTACCAATATCACTGGCAGCGTAGATATTGACGATAACTCGGGCAGTATTTCTGCTGAACAGTTAGGCAGTTACATCAACATTGAAGATGAATCAGGTGATATTTATGTTGAACATGTAAATGGCCTAGTCACTATTGAGGATAGCTCTGGCAGTATTCGTGTTAATCACGCCAAAGGCTTAACCATTATTGACGATGGCTCTGGTGATTTGAGCATCGACAACATCAATGGCCCAGTAAAGCTAGACTAATTTACAGCCCTTTTTGTGGCCGCGCTTTGGTGTAATCAATCGTGTGGTCACAACTGCCATCATTCTCACAATCATTCATCCCATCACCATCCCCGTCCCAACTTGGATGCATGGTTTTTGTGGGCATATTGCCATCCACATGTTTGATAATTGTGAGTTTGTAATTGCTGCTTTCATTACGTCGAGCCGCATTACGCATTAAATAAACTCGCACAATATAATCACCATCTTTAGCAAGTTGATGCTTTACATAATGCCCCTCAATTGAGCCAATAAACACAGCTTGGCTGCTATCTGCGGGTAAAATATTAAAATTATTGCTTAAATTTGAAGGTGTAAGAGTTACATTAAGAATATCACCAGCATTACCGCTTACTAAATAATCGTTAAACTCATTCCCTGTGATCTGCTGCTCAAATTCTACTCGCTGAGTACTGGACTCAGGATCAAACACAACCTGATGCTGCCCTGCACTTATCGGTTGCGTTAAGACAACCAGCATAAACATAGCTATCAGTATGATTTTATAAAATAACGTAGTGTGCATTTTAATCCCTTACCAGCAACATTCTCTTAAACAGAATGATACACAATAAAATAACTAATTTTCATCCTCATAGAATGAACATAAACTTAATTCATCGCAGTAGTACTGCATAATAAACAACAGGAATTAACAATATGAACATTTTAACGCTTATTACAAAACACCCAACACTCACTAATATTAGCAGCTTATTTGCCCGTGTGGGTCTGGCAACTTTATTTATCTTAACGAGCTTTAGCAAAATACAATATTTTGATGCTACAGCTCAGTATATGACAACCGCGGGCTTACCTGAATTTTTGTTGCCGCTGGTTATCGCCTTTGAACTAATTGGTGGTCTATTGATAGTACTGGGGTTTTTAACGCAACTAACCGCCATTGCCTTTGCCGCTTTTAGTGTTGTAAGTGCCTTGTTATTTCACTTTCAACTGGATGATCAAATACAGTTTTTAATGTTTTATAAAAATATCACTATAGCCGGTGGCTTCTTAGCATTAGCAAGTCACGGTGCGGGCAAATTTAGTATTGATCATCTATTGTTAAACCGTCCGTCTTAACCTTTCACATAATAAGAGTCCAGAGCAATAACCACACTGGGCTCTATTTCTTTGCAAAATTTAAGGCATACTAGGAATAAGTTAGCCTGCATTATCAAAGGATATCCATGTTAGAAATTGCATTAATTTATTTAGCTGCAGCCATTGTTGCGGTGCCAATCGCTAAACGCCTTGGGCTTGGCTCCGTGCTTGGCTATTTACTAGCTGGTATTTTAATCGGCCCATTTATATTAGGTTTAGTGGGCGATCAAACTTCAGTAATGCACTTTGCTGAGTTTGGTGTAGTGATGATGCTGTTTCTCGTTGGCCTTGAATTACAGCCTGCTCGTTTATGGAAACTGCGCCATTCAATTTTAGGACTTGGTGGCCTGCAAGTTATTCTTACTGCAGCCGTGATTTTTGCAATAAGTTATTGGCTACTTGCAATGCAGTGGCAAAGTGCTTTGGCAATCGGTTTAATGCTGGCGCTTTCTTCAACCGCCATTGTATTACAAAGCCTTGAAGAAAAAGGCTGGCTAAAGAATGAAGCTGGGCAAAACGCATTTTCGGTATTGTTATTTCAAGATATTGCGGTTATTCCCATTTTAGCTTTATTGCCACTATTGGCGTTTGAGCCACAATTAAACACCACCAATATGAGCCACTCACTAACTGCTGATTGGCCGGTATGGGGGCAAGTTAGCGCTTCAGTGACAGTAATTGCAGCCATAATACTCGCTGGCAAATACATTTCAGCGCCATTATTTAGATACATTGCTGAAACCCGTATGCGGGAAATATTCACCGTATTTGCGTTATTTTTAGTAGTGGCTATTGCGCTTATTATGCAAAACGTTGGTCTATCACCTGCTCTTGGTACTTTTTTAGCCGGTGTGGTGTTAGCTGAAAGTGAGTTTCGTCACGAGTTAGAGGCCGACATAGAGCCTTTTAAAGGCTTGTTACTAGGCTTATTCTTTGTAGCAGTGGGCGCATCGATTGATTTTGGCTTGTTATTTAACCAGTTTGCGATAGTGGCATTGCTTGTTGTTGCTCTGATATTAGTTAAAGCTGCGGTGTTATATACACTGGCACGTATTTTTAAAATTCATCACAGCCACCAGCTGTTATTTACCTTAGCACTTGCACAAGGCGGTGAGTTTGCCTTTGTACTCCTTACTATGACTAATACATTGCAAATATTAACGCCAGAGCAAAGCAGCTTAACTACTTTGGTAGTGGCAATTTCCATGCTGATCGCGCCATTACTTTTAATGCTTTACGACACACTCCAAAAGCGCCACAACACAACAACCAAACCTGATTTTGATAAACCTGAGCAAATCAGCCCAGCAAAGCATGTGATCATCGCCGGTTACGGTCGCTTCGGGCAAATTATAGGACGCTTATTGAGTACCCAAGGTTATGATATCAGCGTGCTTGATCACAGTCCGAGCCAAATTGATTTGCTGCGCCGCTTTGGTAACACCGTACATTATGGTGATGCCGCGCGTAAAGAGCTGCTCGAAGCAGCAGGTGCTGATACAGCTCAATTATTAGTAATTGCTATCGATAATGCGGATAAAACCCTCGAAATAGTGAAACTTGCGCGTAAACATTTCCCACAATTAAAAATTGTTGCTCGTGCAATTGACCGCCGCCATGCTTATCAGTTACTACAATTAGAAGTCGACGCCTTTAACCGTGAAACCGTTGATTCAGCTATCAACTTAGGCGTTGAAACGTTGCAACTGCTAGGTAATTCAACGCAAGATGCACAACGTGCTGGGCACTTATTTAGAGAGCATGACCGTGCTTCTGTTATACAACTGGCCAAACTATGGGGCGACGACCACAGCTATGGTGTAGCGGTACGCCAACGTACTGAAGACTTAAAGCAAGTACTCAACCAAGATAAACAAGCACGCCAATCATTAAATACCTGTGATCAAGGCGATTGCGAGGACCATAATAAAAATGCTTAGAATAACTTTAGAACAGTGGCGTATGTTTAGAGCCGTTGTGGAGCATGGTGGCTTTAACCAAGCGGCGCAAAAGATTCATAAAAGCCAATCGAGTATTCATAATTCGGTTGGTAAAATTGAAACCGCGCTAGGGGTCAAACTATTTACCATCGCAGGCCGAAAAACGGTGATCACCGAAGCTGGCGAAATGATACTTCGCCGCGCCAATTATCTACTCGAGGAAGCCGCAAAAGTCGAAGCCGTTGGCCATACTTTAAGTGAAGGGATTGAAAGCAAGCTACGTATTGCAGTCGATGAAATATTTCCCCAAGCACTACTTTATAAAGTGCTCAATAACACCTCAGCCATGTATCCATTATTACGCATTGAACTACACGAATCAGTGTTAACTGGCGCGAATGAATTACTAGAGAACACCAATGTAGATATTGCAATATCGGGGTTTACTGGCAAAGCCGGATTTAGTGAAGAGTTATGCAATATCGAGTTTACGGCTGTTGCACACCCAGATCATGCCCTACATAGCATCACCCGACCTATCACCCTTGAAGACTTGAAATCGCACCGGCAAATTGTGGTCCGCGATTCAGCCTTACATAATAAGCAAGACGGTGGCTGGCTAGGTGCTGACCAACGCTGGACTGTCAGTCATATGCGTACTTCTATCGACATGATCAGCAACGGCTTGGGCTTTGCTTGGCTGCCTAGCACAGCGATCGTCAATCAATTAGCTCAAAATCAACTCAAACCCCTAAACCTTAGCCACAATAGCAAACGCAGTGCCATGCTTCACTTGCTCTTTAAAGACAGTGACCGTCTCGGCCCAGCCGCTCGTACATTCATTGGTGAGTTACGCTATCAAGTAATGCAGGCTGAACTTGATTGTTAATTAACTAAGGGCTTTCATTCTATTAAATAGAATGAATAGTCCTTTTAAAAGCGATTTTAATCTTTCACATAAAACTTATACTGCTGTTATTAAAGTTAGCATCTGATCAGGAGTTAAGTTATGCACTATATACGCAAAGCACACGAACGTGGACAAGCAAATTTTGGCTGGCTGCAAAGTAAGCATAGCTTTTCATTTGGCCGTTACCTTGATCCAAAACATATGGGGTTTTCAACTCTTAGAGTAATTAATGAAGATAAGCTCAGCCCTGGTCAAGGCTTTGCGACTCACGGGCATCGTGATATGGAGATTATCTCTTATGTCATTGCGGGTGCATTAAAACATAAAGACAGCACAGGCAATGAATACAGCGTGCCCGCAGGAGACATTCAGCGCATGAGCGCAGGCAGTGGTATCATGCATAGCGAGTATAATGCTTCGAACTCAGAAACAGCGCATTTCTTACAAATTTGGATCCAACCTAAATTGCGCGGTATCACGCCAAGTTATGAACAAAAAAGCATTATTCAAACTGCGCCCCTCACTCCACTGGTCACACCAAGCGGCGAACAAGGCAGCGTTAGTATAAATCAAGATGCCAGTTTATACCGTTTACAGTTAACTGCTGGGCAAACATATGACTTGCAAACCAACCATCGTAAAGGGTATTTTCATGTAATATCAGGCTCTGTTGAGGCCGATGCTGATACCTTTAGCTCAGGCGATGCATTTGCCTTAAATAGTGAACAGCGCGTAACACTCACAGCTAAAGACCAGCTAGAGGCATTATGGTTTGATTTACCAGCTTAAATAAGGAAGTTAATGACAGCTACAACCCTCGCGATCATCGCATTTGTGGTATTACTTACCGGCGTATCTAAATCTGGATTTGCCGGTGCGCTTGGTGTGTTCTCTGTGCCTATCCTTATGCTTATTATGCCACCTGTGGCTGCAATTGGTTTAATGCTGCCCGTACTTATAGTTGCCGATGTGTTTAGCTTAAAAAGTTACTGGCAACAATGGGATATAAAACAACTTAAACGCTTACTGCCAGGTTTATTAGCTGGTGTTATAACGGCTCACATTCTAATTGGCTGGCTTGATGCGGCGTTTATAAAAACCACAATTGCTATTTTATGTATTGTGTTTGCTATTCGCAGCTTAGCCTTTAGCCAATTTACCTTAAGCGCCCTAAATAGCCGTATAGGTGCGTTATCTATGGGTGGTTTAGCCGGTATTACCAGCACTTTAATACATGCGGGAGGACCGCCACTGATTATGTATTTCAGTACCATTCAACTCCCCCCAAAACGTTTTGTAGCCACTGTTGCGATTATTTTTGCAATGATGAATACCATCAAACTAATTGGCTTTATTAGCCTTGGTTTAATCGAAGTAAAATGGGTATTAATAGCCCTAGCTAGCTTGCCTATTGCTTTTATAGGCAACCGTTTAGGGATTTGGTTACAAAGCAAGCTCAATACCGCACAGTTCTTAAGAATGATGAATTTCCTGTTGCTGCTACTAGGCATCTGGTTATTAGCTAAGTGATCTGGCTAGTTAAATAATTCATGCTCAGGTACACTCATGGAACATACTGTCTTTGAGGTTCCACTTTGTTAGATAATCAACCACTTCGCAAACCCTTCTCTGTACTGGTTGTTATTTATAAAAAAAATAAAGATTGCTTACTGATCCAACGCACTGATGATGCCAACTTTTGGCAATCTGTAACAGGGGGGATTGATGAAGGCGAAACGCCTATAACAACAGCGTATCGAGAGCTTTTAGAAGAAACAGGGATAGATGCCCGCGCGCTGGGTCTGACTATGCAAGATCACAAAAAAACGAATCAATATACGATTAGGGAATCATGGCGACATCGCTATCAAGCCAACGCGTTAGTCAATACTGAACATGTGTTTAGTATTTGCGTGCCGGATGATATCACTATTGTGTTAGATCCTAATGAGCACACTGACTTTGTTTGGCTAACACAACAACAAGCAGCAGAGAAAGCGTGGTCACCGAGTAACCGCGATGAAATACTGGCGTTATAATCCTAAGTCATTTATCAGTGTTTTGTTAAACACGCCATCTAGTTAACATAATAAGCTTTAAAAGTGTCGTTAATTATTCTGTAAATTTTCAAACTTATCAGCCATAGTAAAGCATCTGAATTTACCTAAAAAAGTCTTTTTTATGGATAGTGAGTTTTTTTCCAAACAATTTGAGTCTGTTTGGTTATTGATCCAATCAATGCTTAGCCAACCAGCAACCTATCTACAGATACTGGTGATCATCGCCAGCTATGCTGTAGCCTACTGGATTTATTCAAAAACAGTAAAGAAGCGAGTCGATAAGCATACTAAAGTAGCGTCAGAACATCCGATCAACATTATGCTGTTTCGACTCAGTAATATCGTCTACCCGCTGGCAGCAATCATTTTACTGAAAATATTTACTTCTATAGGTCTCACTGCGGATCTGCAAGTATGGTTAATGAATACTGCACTCAGCATTGCCATCTTATTGTTTGCTTACTCTATTATTAAAGAGTTTGTTAATAGCCCCTTTATGTCAGCGCTATTTAAGCTGGTTGGTTTGCCTATATTACTATTGCACTTACTTGGCTTTTTACCGGTATTTATTAAAGCTCTTGAAGGAGTTTCTATAAACCTAGGTAATATTCAAGTCAGTTTATATGGGCTGACTCGGGTGTTATTTTTTGGCGCTATTTTATTTTGGCTAGGCCGAGCATCTAGTAATGTTGGTAAAGTTATCATTCGTAATCAGCAAACACTGGATATCAGTACCCGCGAAGTATTTACGAAACTCTTTGAAGTTGGCTTATTTTGCATTATCGCATTGTTGCTACTGAATATAATGGGAGTAAATCTTACTGCATTGGCAGTGTTTGGCGGCGCGCTAGGTGTCGGCCTTGGCTTAGGGCTGCAATCAATCGCCTCTAATTTTATTTCTGGTATTATTATTTTGCTCGATAAATCTCTCACCATTGGTGATTTTGTTGAGCTAGAAAACGGTAAAAGTGGCTTTGTAAGAGAGTTCAAGATGCGCCATGCTATTCTTGAAACCTATGACGGTAAAGACATACTAGTCCCTAACGAAACATTCATTTCGTCTTTACTCACAAACTGGACGCACAAAGATCCTAAACAACGTTATCGTGTCGATTTTAGTGTGGCATACGCCACTGATGTTCGCGCCATGGTCGAGATTATTAAAGACGCGGTTGCTGAGCACCCTCAAGTTATTAGTGGCCCTGATGTGCCATTTGAAGAACGCCCTGATTGCGAAATAGATAGCTTTGGAGATAACGGGATTAATATGTTTGTGGAATTTTGGATGCAAGGCATAGATGATGGTAAAAATCGCGTTGGTGGCGACTTATTGCTAATCATATTAGAAACTCTCAAAGCGCATGATATTGCAATTCCATTCCCACAACGCGAAGTTAGAGTGCTTAACGAAGGCTTTGTCAGTAAGGTTTAAATTAAGCGGTGTTAACACCGCTTACTCTATTTTCTTTTTTACTGTCTTTTTGATGTTTTTGCCATCGTTGTCTTTTTGCAGCTTGTCTGGCACAATTTCGTCTACTTTTTCATCAACAGCATCTGCCGCTTTGTCTTTAAGCGTGTCGTTACGGCCAGTTGCTTTATCAACTGCTTTTCCTGCAACACCGTCATCTGGTAGGGCATTTTCTATCACTTTGCCAGCGCTATCTTTTGCAGTCTCGGCAGGATTACAACGCCCACCCACCCCAATAGCGGCTTTAGTCGCAGCACTTTTTACCGCTTTTTCAGCGGTGCAATCAGGGTCAGTAATACCCGCATTAACAGCAAACGGTAGCAGTAATGCGAAGCTTAGGCTTAATTTCTTCATGTTAATTATCCTTGTTATGGCTAATCCGAAGCTAAGGTATAGCACATGGATAAACATGCTGCGTTATAACGATTGCGGGTAATTTATAAATACTTTAACCACGGCTTTTTACTTTTGCGTTTATAGGCACTAAACCATTGAGTGGGCCAATAAAGTGCTAGAGCTAATAAGGCGGCGATAAGCCAAATCCAGCCAATGTGATCCACCCCAAAATAACGCCCTTGATTAGCACCATAAATGGCATGACCAATTGCATAAAGTACAAGTAACGCATAAAGGTGCACAATATAGAAGAACATTGGCACCGAGCCAAAGGTACGCAGTGCATTTAAAAAGCGATTTAACGGTCGCTCAAATAGCCATAAACCAAAAAACATCATTGCGAGCGTTATAAGTAAAAAGCTTAACGATGGCGGGTATTTAGTCACATTAAATACTGACATTAAGGTTTCAGAACTGCTTGCAAACTGTTGCCAAGGCAAAGTTTCACCATAAATATTAAAACCACGTAAAATAGCAAACAGTGCCACACAAGCTAAGCCTAAACCGACTAGCCACTGCTTTCTATCATCGCTATCGCGACTAGGAGCATATATAGGGCCTGCACAGTAACCTAATAAAATAACCCCAATCCAAGGCAATACGGGATAACTAATTTTTACATCAATTAAGCCACCCTGAGAAATATAACCGCGATCGTGCAATATAGTCCACAGGGTATAACCCCATTCATCAGGGCTAAAACTAATTGGTGTAAGTAAGTTGTGACCAAATACAATGAGTAAACCTAACATCAATAACACCCGTTGCGGCAAGTTAATAAGCAGCGCGAGCGTGAGCATACACAACCCAATTGCCCACATGACTTGCAACCAAATAGTGTGAAAGTAGCCCATCCATGAAAAACAAATAACCGTGATTTCAAGTGCGATTAAAAACAGCCCCCGTTTAATCAAAAAGCTACGGGCTGAGCGCGCAACACCATTCGCTGGGTGGCTGTAAAGCCACGCCGAAAGTCCGGTTAAAAATATGAAGGTGGGCGCACAAAAGTGCGCCGCAAAGCGACTCCAGAAAAGCCCTGGGCTGGTGGTGTCTACATCCATAGGATCAGACACCTGCATATGCAAAAAGAACCGTTCACGAACGTGGTCAACAAGCATTAGTAAAATAACCACACCACGCATGATGTCGATACTATGAATACGGTTTTTAATTTGCTCAGAAGTCATAAGATAAACCTAGCTTAAACTGGGTTGGCGCACCAGGATAAGCCCATAAAGCGTTGTAACTACTGGCGATATAACTTTCATCGAATACATTATCAGCATTCAGTGACACTGCCGTACGATCGGTTGCTTGCCATTTAGCAAATAAACCCACTAACTGATAACTCGGTAAGCGGAACGTTAAATCAGCAGGGTCGCCGAGTCGGTCTGAAATATATTGATAATGCCCACCAATTTTGATGTCTTGTTCAAATACACGGGCATCATGATTTAGTGAAAGCGAAAAGTTATTTTCAGGTACATTAACTAAAGGGCTGCCTTTGGGAATTGGTACTAACCAATCAACATTAACTACATCGTTCGCTGTTTCAGCTTTTACATAGGCATAAGACACTGTGTACTCAGTATTAGCTCCTAAATTACCTGTTACATCAACTTCAAAACCTTTACTTGTCGCTTTACCTACTGGTGCGGAATAGCCAACGTTCACCGGATCGGCAACCAACATATTGCTCTTACTGGCATCGAATAATGCAATAGTGCCGCTAATTTTTTCAAAGCTAAACTTCATGCCCACTTCAAACGAGTCACTTTCTTCAAAACCAAACGGTTCGCCTTGTGCGTCAGTGCCACTTAATGGCAAAAAACCTTCTGAATAACTGGTATAAAGATTAATCGCATCGTTTAGCTCATACACCATACCAAAGCGAGGACTGACTCTGTTTTCTTTACTATTTGAGGCAACACCTGACTTAGTTTCGAAGATGTCTTGTTCAATCTCATCAAAACGCAAACCCACCATCACTTTAAAGCGCTCGGTAATATCTAGCTGATCTTGCATGTAGATACCGTATGCGTTTTGCTGTTCGTTGTTTTCATACTGCATTTCAACATCAGGACCAGGGCCAGTACTGTAATTTGGCTCATAAATATCAATGGTATACGTGCCATTGCCACCACGATAACGATACAGCCCTGTACGAAGTTCGTAATCATAAGCATCAGCACCAAGCAAAACGTGATTAGTGATACCCGCTAACTCAAAGTTACCACTGAGCTCAAAACGCAAGCTTAAATCCTCAGACTCATAATCTCGATAGCGATGTTGGCGGGTTAAGGTGTGGCCATCATCAAACAATGATTGACGTGATGGCGAAAGTTCCGCATCAGAAGAATAGCCATTTAACGTTGCTGTACGGTAGTTTGCACCCAGTAATAATGTCCAATCACTACTAATATCATAGTCATAACTTAGTTGATGACCACGTGAATGAACCTTAGTAGGGCCATCGTTTGGATTACCTAAGAAGCGGTTTTCAGGCACAGTATCAAAATTATCGTTAAGAACGACAATGCCACGGTCATACATTTGTTGCTGATCAACATATTCAAATTCGTATGTTAATGATGACTTGTCGTTAAGTTGATAATAAAGCGAAGGCGTAATCACAAACTTATCGTGATGTACGTAATCACGAAAACTGTCGCTATCTTGCCATGCCCCGTTGACTCGAAAAGCGATATCATCTGTAAGGCCGTTAGTGTAATCACCTTGCACACGTTTATGATTATCACTACCAAGCTCTGCTTTTAATTGGCCTTGCTGATAAAACTGCGGCTTTTTAGTAATAATGTTGATTGTGCCGCCAGGCTCAGAGCGACCATATAAAGCCGAACCGGGCCCTTTTAGTACTTCAATATAATCAATATTTGACACGTCACGTGGACCCGCAAACCCTCTACCACCACTAAAGCCATTGATTAAGTAACCCGACGGCATATTTTCATTACCTGACAAACCGCGAATAGAATAGCTATCCCACAGTGCACCGCCGTTATTTTTACGAGAAATACTCGCTGAAAAATCCAGAGCATCTCTAAACTTGGTAATGCCATTATCAACCATCATTTCTTTACTTAATGTGGTAATTGACTGCGGTAGCTCTTTAAGCGGAATATCACCCCGAAAGGCTTGCTTATGTGCAATGGTGATGGTTTCTATATCTGACTCAGAAGCAGCGGAGCCGTAAGAAATTGCTAAAAATGTGAGAGTTAATGCTGAGTACTTCATGATCCACTTTTATAATTGCTCGGTTAATTTGGATATAATATAACATACTGCAACGTTAATGATATACTATAACATTCAATTTAAAGAAATAAATCAGCCTAAAACCCAAGCTATTAATCATAAATAGAATGCGCTAAAGTTGTACTTCTGAGCAATATTTAAGGATGATTATGAAAACTATCGTGTACTCCACCTGCTTAATTTTTTCATTTGCTGCTTCTTCACAAAGCAATGATATTTCTGATAAAAGGCCCATTGCAGACATCCAAGCTCAATTCCTAGATCAACAAGGTGTGTGGCACCGGCTACAGAAGATCCCCAATCATGAATACCCACTTGAACTATTAAATATTCAGGGGAAAGGATGTGCAGAAACCAGCTTTGTTATTTCAAAAAATGGCACAGTGAAAAATATTAAAATAAATAATACTGATCCAAAACGTTATGGTCGCCAACTGCAAACAGCCACTCGACAACTCGTGCGTAAATGGCATTGGCCTGAGCAAGAACAAGCAACTAATCTCACTATGCGCTTTGATTACTGCTTTGAAAGTGACCTCACTCGTGATGAAATAATTAACCACTGCATCAAGCAATCGGAACAAGTCTGCAGTTAATTTATTTTAATCAGTATATTGAGCCTAAGGCTTGTATTGCCTACAATAGCGCACAATCTATTCAATGCAGATCACAATTATGACTGATACAAATAAACCAGAGTTACCAGACCAATTATCTATCAACCCGCGCAGCAAGTTTTATGTAGAAGAAGTTTTCGAACATGAAATTGGTGTAACTCTTAATGGCAAAGAGCGTTTTGACGTGGAAGAGTACTGTATCAGCGAAGGTTGGATCAAAATCGCAGCACCTAAAGCACTTGACCGTCGCGGCCAGCCTTTACTTATGAAAGTAAAAGGCACTGTAGAAGTTTTTTATAAGTAATAGCTACTTAGATAGAAAAGCCGACTTGCGTCGGCTTTTTTATCGCTATTACATTTTCACCCATTCACCAGACAAAACACTACCCGGTAAATACACTTCCAAGCTTGTTGGATCAAACTCATAATTGTTACTGAAAGCAACGCCAACAGCATGCTCCGATCCACAAGAGTTGGCAGCTGGGGTAACACTAAAAAATGTATTTTCAGTGCTAATTGTTCCCGTTATATTACAACCTTGAAACTGAGCTACGAAAGTACCTTGGCTATCAAGGTTTATATCGACTACTTGTTCGTCAGCAATAACTCTGTAATCTCCAGCTAATTGGTTAACCGCAGTATAATGGCGAGTATCAATACGTGCTAAATTAATTGTTTGCGAAGTAAGAGTACAGCTAAAGCCGGAACCAACATCAGTACAACTTTGCTGTGAAGCAAACTCTAAATTTTGATCTACAACTTCTGCGGATAGGCTAATTGAAACTTCCGTATCATTTGTTAACACCAAAGTAGCACCTAAATCACTCACCGCAAGGCGCGCTAACATTGCGTGTCCTTCAAGCTCATAGGCTGTTTCATATAGACCTACGTGATCAGAGAGGTATTCATGTGTAAGCTCCTCCTCTGTCGGATCATTGTCTAAGTTACATCCAGATAGTGACAATGCAATAGCACTTAAAAATAATAATTTTTTCATTTCAGCGCCCTACTTAATCAAGTTATTAAGTTTGATTTGGCTAAGCGCTGTTTTTGCACGGCTAGCTTGAACATTCGCTTCAATTGTACTGATCGTAATGTAACCCTGCTCAATTAAAACACCTTCACTAAGCTCATTTTCATCATTCACTAAACCTTGGTCTTGAGCGATTGAAACCCCTGATTTACCAATATATTGCGCTTGAGCTATGGCATAAGCTTCTTCGAATGTTGCCGCGTAGCCTTGCGCTAAGATACCTTGTGCTACATAGCCCATAGCCAGCTGATCTTGTGACATATCACCTGCAAACTTCACTTCAAGGCCACCCGCATTCCAACCAACTTGACTAAACTTATAGCCTTGGTGATTACTCATATCTTCTGGAGTATTAACATTTAAGCCCGTGAACTTAGGTAGTAAGGGTTGATTTGGCTGTTGGTTTTTAACCAATTCATCCACTAACTCAACAACCACGTTTGCTACAAGTGGCGCTTTGGCTTCATCTGCATCATATGCACTTACTGCAATTGCAGGAATACCACGTGCAATAACTACATTAGCTGCACCTAACGTACCTGAGTTATTCGTCATATAACCTAAGTTATTCCCTTCATTTGGCCCCGAAATAACTAAATCGGGTAACTGCCCCCACTTTTCCTGTGCAAGTACATCAACGCCATAAAGTGCAGCCATGACTGGCGTGCCTTCAACAAAGTCTGAAAAAGCGACTGTTTCATCTGTATCACCAATACAAACCTGATTTTGTTCAACTTTAGAACGGTCAACATTCACAGGCTTCATAAAGTGAATTGCACCACCTTTACCACTTTGTCCTGTACATGGTGCAGACATCACCACACTGTGCCCCGCTTCGGTCAGTTTAGTGAATAGTGTTTGGATATTCCCAGTACTCCAACTATCGTCATTTGTTAGCACGATATTAAGTGCGCTGGCTGGCATTGATAATGTTGCAGCTGTGATTGCTGCGGCTAATAAAGAGTAAGTTTTCATGATACTTCCATTGAGTTTGGTTTAGTTGCCAATACCATAGAAAGCACTTATGACATTTTAGTGAATTAGATATCTCTGACTTTTTAGAGATGTCTTTAAAATTAAAAGCATATATTTATTATATTGTTATGCTTTTTCCCTGTGCATTTAATCGATACTTATAACGTGCAGTTTTAATATCGCGCTCACTGATAAAAAGGTATTCATCAGCTAATTCACCCAATACTTTTTGTAATTCCGCTTTTATTTTATTACGGTTTTGATCTAGCGTTTTTCCTTTTAAGCCTCCTTCTTGTAAATCTCTAATCGCTTTTTGGTGACCTTTATATTTAGACATTAATTTTGATAGTTGTTGGGCGCTTTCCATATCAGGTTTATTTAATGGTGGGTTTAAATAAGGAGGTAGGTGATTTACTTCGCGTTGCGCATACCAGTAATAATAAAATAAAGGTGTTTTAGCTAAGCGAATATGTAAGCCATGAATAATGACGCATTGATTTTCAAGATCAAATACTAAGGAGTCAGGTTGCTTAGCCACCGTTAACGCACTTTCAATACTTAAATCATTATTTATAGCGATATTAAACCAATGTAATTGATTGGTTGAAAGCATTTTGACGTCACCTTTTTCACATATTGCTTTTAGTTCATCTGCAGGCAACGTTGTTTTACTCGATAGTAATTTAAATGCAGCACAGTCATGTTGCAGATTATTTTTAGCATCTATGCTGTTACTGTGCTTAGTCATATCCCTATCTTTACTAATTAGTGTGCAAAGTCTATTGAGCACTAACTGACTCTGCCAAAATACAAAAGTTAGTAGCAAGCTTACCAACGCTATATTTACCAACTTGAAGTCTGCTTTAGTACTAATTTGCATTGCAATTTTCTGCCCATTGAATGTCCACTTTAAGGCAGAGTCATAGCTATTTCTTTCAGTGACTTTTAACAATTGAAGTTGAGTTACTTGAAGTCTTTCAATTAATTTAATCGGTAATATGTTGTCTACAGCTACAAACTGTAAAGTAGTAACTAGCTGTTTACTAATACGATTTAATTCCTGCTGTTCATCTAGTGAATTTCTTAAAGATGCATCTGTTAAGGTAGGTAGTTCTGTCATTAAGAGCTGTTTTAAGGAACTTGATGCACTGTGCCATGCATGCAAACTCAAACAAAGACTGACCACTAAATAAATCGCTACTGCTTTTAATGTCATAGCGTATTAACCTTAGGCTTTGCGTAAGTTGTTCTGGGTAACCCGCTAAATAGCTTCGTTTGATACTCTTTAATGGCAACGGTGAGTGCAGTTGATAGATTTTGCGGTGTGTTATTGCTAATGAACCAACTTAACTGCGCGCTTGGTTCTGTAATTAAGAGCCTTTTTTCTACAGGCCATTCCATTAACTGCTGTATATGCATTGTGCTAGGCATTAGATCTATTTTTTCTCTAAGAAAATCATCTATTAATACCTCTCTGTTCGGGTATAAATGTAATTGTTCTTTGGTAAGGGTGACTCCGGCTTGAGTAATCTGACTCATTGGCATTAAATACCCGGAGGCACTTTTTTTATCTGCTAATAAACCTATACGCTTATTGGTAAAATAGTCAGGAGTTACACTAATGTTTTTATTATGCGAAAACCAAAAAGTTTCATAGCTTGGTAAGCTTATGCTCTGCAAATAAAAATCTTTCCAGTTTGGCAGTAACCCAGTGATCGCATGCGCTCTATGCATCATCAGGTTAAACTGTTGAGAGATGATCAGATCACTCGTAAGGGACTCTCTTGGCTGCCAAGAAATACTGACTCTACTATAAATACTCCCTTTTAAAGTGTCTTCACATAATTGTTTAGCAAGCTCAGACACCCGCAAATTAACGGGTAAATAAACATTAAAATCCTGGTCGCCTTTTGCATTAACTACATCGCATTGCTGAACATATAATTGGCCAATAGTAATATCTTTTACTTGATGCTTTGAAAGCCCCAAAATAGCTATACTAAAGACAATAAAAGTCAGCAAATACTTACTTACAAGCAATGAATTTCGGCCTTGCATATCACTTAAACACAACGTAAAGAATGATAAATTTATAGCAAGATCATGTCATTTGTATGACATAGTATTGCTTAGCCGTGTTTTAAAGCATTATAGCTTTGCGTAGCCATGTGGAAATTTATGATCAACCACCACTGCATTGTGAGCATGTAAACTCTCTTGATGCTCTACTTTAAACCAGTAATCTGAGATTTGCTCGTTATTCTCCAGCGCTTGTTTTATCCGCCTTGCGGCATCTTCACAAAACATTAGGTTTTCGGCGTTTAATTTAGCAAATGCTTGCTCGTCTTCGCGCTTTACCGCCGTTTGCACTGGCGTACCAATAACGCTTTCAAAGTGTTCAATCATCGCTAAAAAGTTGGGTAGAGTATTACGCTGCCATTGCATTTTTAAATAAGCAAATGAACGTTGACTATGGGGTGTTGCAACTGAACCTTGTTGCGAACTGATCCACGCTAACAGTGCCTCTTTTGATACGACTTCTTCACTAAATTGCGCGGCAATTGCATCACTCATCGCTTGTCTTGATAATGCAGCGGAACAAGGACAAGTGCTTGAGTAGGGAATACTCAACGACAACTCAGTAATTATCTGCTCATTAATATATTCACAGCGAATACTCACCGGATAAGTTTGATAACCAAACTGGCCGCTCAATAACGCAGGTTTACGTATAGTTAATTCAAAGTCTAATTGTAGCCTTGCAGCTAAACTTAATCCCTCTTGTGAGCTCACCAAGGTCTGTAATAACGTTGCTAGAGCATCCATCGTGAGAGGTTCATTGGTTAATGACTCTTTTAACTTTAAATAAAGCCGCGACATATGAATGCCTTTAGCATCCGCCTTATCTAAACTCACAAACACATTCGCTTTAGCAGATAGTGATGAACTAGGTTGCTCAACGAGTGTGATAGGCAGCGCAATACCTTCCATACCCACCCATTTTAAAGGTAACGAAGCCGTTGGCAGTTGTTTTGATGTAACATCAGGCAAAGTCATATTCAATTTGCTTGCTCCGATACACTACCAGTGCATGGGCACTCTTCATCATCTTTAGCTAAACATTGTCGATAATTAAACCAATGCGCAACAGCAATAAAAGCCGCACCAACAAGCGTAAGCCACTTTTCACCCAACTCACCGAATAACGCCTCACCAGCAGTCACTGCGAGTACCATTAAAATCACACCAACAAACCCTGACACCATATAACGAAAGCGTTTATGCTTTTTACAACCTAAACTCAATGCAAGTACACTGGTCGGTATAACGGCCGCTAATATCCATATATGAAACTGTTCGTTATCTAGCTGTAGTGCTGCAAAGCTAGGTAACAGTGTGAGTAAAATAGGTGTTGCAAAACAGTGGATTGTGCACATTATTGACAGCCCTATGGCGAGCTTATCCATCACACTTTGCGTTGGTTTCATTGTTTTTCCTCTAATTGTTCAATAGTTGGCTTACATTGGCGACACAGCCCTGAAATTTCTAATTGTGTTTCACTTGGCGAAAAGCCTGATAACTCTACTTGTGCAAACAATGCTTTTATTTTGTCGTCGACATCGCTCATCTCAATCACCTTGTTACATTTACTGCATATTAAAAACATTGATAATTGATGTGAGCAGCCATCATTTACATGCGTACACGCCATGAATTTATTTTCTGACTTCAAGCGATGCACTAAACTGACTGATTCTAAAAAGTCTAAAATTCGATAAACTGACATAGCCAAAATAGGCACGCTCATTACTTTATTAAATTGCTCTGTCAGCTCATAAGCAGATAACGGCTTATTTGCTTTTAATAAAATTTCTAGAACCTGCTGGCGTTTTTCAGTGAACTTTCCTCCAGCAGTCGCACACTTTATATTTGCAAAACGAATTGTTTTTTTTAACTGCTGTTGATTCATAGAAGCCACACTAAATCGGAGTTTCTTGAATTTATTTTCCCCATTCCTTGTCCTTTGTAATGAGCTCATAAGCCGTTTTAAATACTTCTTTTAAAGCCCTGATTGGTGCCTTTGTTAACAACACTCAACTTTTACTTGATACAATATAACATTTCAAGCACAATTGATATAGTATAACATCCAACAAGGTAGTCAAATGAAACGAAGATCTCAATTAGCTGTGCTCATAGCAGCTTTGTTACCTGCAAGTGTGCTTGCAAAAACCATCGAAGGGATTGTTCTAAACAATCAAGGAAATGCTGTCACCAACGCAACTGTAGAAGTGGAAGGAACAGATATAACAGTCACCACAGATGAAAACGGCAAATTTGTCATCGCAGATTTAAAAAATGGCTTAAAAGGGCTTCACATTGTTGCACCAGGTTATGCTCACCTCCATAGCAACATAACAATAAATAACAATGAAAAACAATCTATTACATTTAATTTAAAACGTTCTCCAATCGAAGTGATTGACATTGAAGCCACCCCAATTCATATGTCTGCAATGGAATCAGCGTCTCCTGTTAGTGTTTTATCTGGCGAACAATTAAGACGTCAACAAGCTGCAACTCTTGGCGACAGCCTTGAAAAGCTGCCTGGTGTTAATACCAACTTTCATGCAAAAGTAGCCAGTACGCCAATTATTCGTGGCTTAAGCGGCCCCCGTGTACTTATTACTCAAAATGGCCTTGATGTCAGTGATGTATCACGAGTCGGACCTGATCACTCTGTGGCCTCTGAAGCATCAACAGCACAACAAATTGAAGTTTTACGTGGTCCTGCAACATTATTTTACGGTAGTGGCGCAATTGGTGGTGTTGTTAATGTGGTTGATAACCGTGTACCAACAGACAGCACAACTCGTGGCGAATGGAATCTTGAACACAACTCTGTTGATAATCAAAAAGTGGCTTCGTTTAATGCCACCACTGGTACTGATTCATTCGCATTTTATGCCGATGCATTTTGGCGTGAAGCTGATGACTATGAAGTACCTGTAGCCCCTGAAGTTGAACACGATGATCATGACCACGAAGAACACAGTGGCGATTACGTTGTTGAAAACAGCAATGAAGAATCTGAGGGCTTTACTGTCGGTGCCAGCTATTTTTTCGACCAAGGCTATGTGGGCATGGCTGTTGAGCAATTCAACCGTCAATACGGCATCCCAGGCCACACTCACGGTGGCGAAGAAGAACACAGCGAAGAAGAAGCGGTATTCGCTGACCTAGATCAAACAAAAGTTCAGCTTTTAGCTGAATATAACTTTGATAATGAGTGGCTTAATAAAATTAACTTACGTGTTGGTCACACTGATTACGAACATGCCGAAATTGAACATGGCGCGGTAGGTACAACCTTTAAAAACGAAACCAACGAGCTCCGCGTAGACTTAATGCATAACCCATTTAGTGAGTGGAATGGTGGTTTAAGTTTTCATTACAAAAACAGTGATGTAGAAGCTCAAGGCTCAGAAGCATTCACACCTCCATCTGAAACAGAAAGCATTGCCATCGCATTAATGGAAGAAAAACACTTTGGTGACGTTTTAGTACAACTAGGTGGCCGTGTAGAACGTGTAACCCTTGATGCTGACAATGTATTATTGCCAGACATTGATGCTCACCCTCATGACGATGATGGTCATGGACATGACCATGGGCATGATCACGGTTCTGAAAGCTCGTACACCCGTGTATTTGATGTTGAGCAAGAATTTACCCCTGTCAGCTTATCAGCAGGTGCCGTATGGGACTTTACCCCTGGTTATAACTTAGGCCTGTCAGTTTCACGTTCTGAACGTGCGCCGTCGGCTTCTGAGTTATTATCATTTGGTCCACACATTGGTACTGGTACTTATGAAGTGGGCACATTATTTGATATTCATGATGGCCATTTTGAACTATCTGATAACCCTATCGATTTAGAAACAGCCAACAATATTGATTTAACCTTCCGTAAAACAGAGGGTGATATTGGCTTTATTTTTAATGCCTTTTACAACCAAGTAGATAACTATTATTACCAAGTCGACACCGGGTTATACGCAGAAAGCGGCCATAGTCATGGCGATGAAGACGGCCATGATCATAGTGACGAACATGACCACTCATCTGAACTACCTGTCTATTTATTTAAAACAGATGACGTAATTTTACATGGTTTTGAAGCACAATTTGCATGGCAGTTAACCGATGAGTTTAAAGTAGATCTATTCTCAGATTACGTTCGCGCTCGTCTAAAAGATGGTGGCGATTTACCACGTACACCACCGCTTCGTTTTGGTACTGAGCTTAGCTATCAAACTGAAAAGCTGAGCGCACACCTGCACGTAACTCGCTATCAAGAGCAAGATCGTACTGCACCAGAAGAAACCTCTACAGACGGTTACACCATGCTTGATGCCAGTGTTTCATATGACTTATCAGTGCTAAATCAAGATCTTTCTCTGTATCTGCGCGGTACCAACCTAACAAACACAGAAGCACGCGTACATAGCTCATTTTTGAAAGATATTGCACCACGTCCAGGACGTAGTTTTGCACTCGGTATTCGCGGTTATTTTTAAGCGCTAAAACAATTATAAATTAAGGAAATTAACATGACTAAACTATTCAAATTAAAACTCATAGCACTGGCAATAAGCAGTACATTAATTACCGCCTGTGGTGATGCAGAAACAAATATCGTTGAGAAAGATCCTATTGAAGTGCCTGATGACCATGATCACGGTGATGGTGACGATCACGACCATGGCGATGAATACACCATTGATTCATTAGGTCGACTTGTAGTACTTGCAGGTGACAGCAACACAGCAAGCTTCTTTGACTTAGACGACAATGCGTTGCTTGACACATTTACACTAACCAATGATTCAAACACGTTGTCGTCATCACCTGATTTTCGTTATGCAGTGATTACTAGCCGCGCACAAGACTACCTAGGTTTTATTGATGGTGGTTTATGGCGTGAAGATCACGGTGAGCATTTACATGACTACAAGCAAAGCCCTGCTGCAAGTAGTTATGAACTAACCAACGGTAGCCGCCCAACCCACCTTGTTAAACACGATGGTAAATTAGCCATTTTTTACGATGGTGATGCAACGTCTGGCACAGTTGCATCTGTTGAAGTATTGACAGATAGCGACATCACAAGTGCAACAGCAACGTTACCTGGCATCACTTACGATATAAATATGCATGGTGTTGCAGAGCCTCGTGGCGAACATTTACTATCAACCATTCGTCGTGATGATGCAGACAGCACATCTGTTGCTAAAGTTTTGCCTGATCAAGTAGGTGTTTATCATTTTCATGATGGCGAATACGAACTAGAACAAACTTTAGAACTTACCTGCCCAGATTTACATGGTGCAGCACAAAACCACGATTACGTAATCTTTGGTTGTAGTGACGGCGTATTATTAGCACACCAACATGATGACGAGTACGAAGCTGAAAAAATAGCAAATATCGACGCGGTTGGTGATTTACGTATTGGCACTATATACGGTCATGAAGACAGCGAGACCTTTATTGGCGTTGCATCAGGCCACGGTGGCGGCCCTGCAGTGATTTTAAGTATAGATCCAGCAAGCGCTGAAATGGAAGAATTAGAATGGCAACTAGCCGATGGCGCAAGTGCTGTTTCTTACTCTTTCTCAGCAAATGGCGAGCACTTTTTAGTATTAGACAGCTTAGGCTTTTTAAACGTACTAGAGGCGCATGAACACGACGGCCATACCCACTGGGAATTAGCAGGCCAAGTTGATATCACTGAAGAAGACGTAACAACCATGCCTGAAGGCATGAAGTTTAGTATGACTGTAGCGCAAAATGGTCAATTTGCTTATGTAGCCGACCCAATCGCTCAACATGTTGTACAAGTACACCTAGAAGATTTAGAGATTGAAGGTGAACTAGAACTTACATTCCCACCAGCTGCTATCACTTGGTTAGGTATTGCAGAAGAGGAAGAAGATCACGACCACGATCATTAAGCTTGTAGCATATTTAACCGTTAAATTAAACGCTTAAATTATAAGAGTCTAATGCCGAATAGTATATTTTATTATTCGGCATTTTTTATTTAGGTGATATCGAGAATATTTCGAAAAGTCTTATATGCCTAGCTTTTAAATAACTGAGTGTATCTTTTGGCATAACTCAGTACTATTTTTGCTGTTTCTTCATTATCGAGTAATTGAATTGGTGGCTCAGCTAATGGCGGTAAATCATCAAAGCTAGGTAATGGTTTTTCCAACCAACGCCAACACTTAGTCCGGTTAGCTTCAACTTTTAATAAAGTTAGCATTATTTCCTCAAGAATTTCAGGCTGACCAAACCAGCCTATAGGTTTGGTAACTGGCTTTCTACCTCCTTGAATCACTCGCGGTAACTGCGACAGCTTTAGCTCATCAATAAGAATATTCTTACGAGTCCAGTCAGCGTGTATATCTAACTTCTCATTAGGGTAGCGAACATTATCCGTTGTAGGGATCACTAACCCAATTTTAACTTTATTAAGAGATTTTATTTTTTCGAGAGCTCTTTCTAAATCAGTATCATTAGTGACGAATACGACTTGCTCAATTGACTCATCTGTTAACACATCAAATAATGCCTCAACGGCAATATTTACATCGGTTTGCTTTTCCTCTAACTTCCAAATATCTACATATTCACATTCATTTGGGGGCTTTTTAGGTTCTTTTTCGTCAATTTTAAATGCGCGGGTTGGGTTTATAGAGTAATAACCTTTAATGATTTCTAACTGATTTTTGAGACTATGAAAAGTTAAAGCTCGATGATATGCCTGCTGATCAGCTAATGAATCTTTTGACATAGCTGCTTTTTCTATAATATCAGCAGTAAAAAACTTAATACTTAGATTATCACTAGTATGGATTTCATTTGTTGAGCTGGGGAGAATAAAGCTGTCAAATAGTCTAAATATATCCATCAATATATATGCGAGTCTTCAAAATTTATCCTTAAATTTTAGTGACAAAAAAACCGACACTAAGGTCGGCTTTTCCCCCCTATATCCAGGAGACTCAATGCTACGCGTGGAAGTAGGGTTAGTTGTTAAAAACAATACTAGTCAAAAATGACTATTTCGTCAACAATTAAACAGCTAACAAATAATTACTAAGCAACAACGTAAAAACTATTTCCGGCGCCAGCCGCTCCATACATCGTCTTCTTGGTTGGCTTTTTTGTTCTTTTTCTTACCAGTGCCTTCTGGCTTGGCCATTGGCTTGTCGTTTTTAAGCGCCTCTGCCGCATCAAGGTTGGCTTGGTTTACAGCAAAGCCTGCTACCTCTTCGCGCTCTAAACGTAGTTTGTTTTTCTTCTCAATCACCTTAAAGTGATGAAAATCTTCATAATCAATCAGTGATAACGCTAAACCAACTTCACCAGCACGGCCACTTCGGCCAATACGGTGCATATAATCAGCGGGGCTACGTGGTAGGTTAAAATTAATAACTACTGGCAGCTTGGCAATATCTAAACCACGGGCGGCAATGTCAGTGGCTATTAGCACGTCTATTTCACCGTTTTTAAACTTTTCGATTACTCGGGTACGCTCGCTTTGGCCTTTATCACCGTGGAACACTTGCGCATTCACGCCGCGCTTTTCAAGTTTGCCCGCTAAATGCTCACAGTCTTTTTTGGCGTTGACAAAAATCAATGCTTGGCGCCATTGATGAGTTTTAATTAAATGCGCTAAAACTGTGGTTTTCTCGCCTTTATTTACCGTAAATACACGCTGTACTAAAGTGCTTTCGTCTTTGCTTTGCACTTGAATTTCAACAGGGTCGTTTAGCAGCTCTTGCGTTAATAGCTTAACTTGCTCAGGGAAAGTCGCTGAGAACAACATGGTTTGCTTTTTAGCTGGCATTAATGCCAATAGCTCAGCAAGCTCTTCAGTAAAGCCAAGGCTTAACATGCGGTCAGCTTCGTCAAGCACCAATGTACTCACTTTATCCAGCTTAATGGCATTGCTTGAGATTAAATCGAGCAAACGACCTGGTGTTGCCACGATAATATCAGCACCACCACGAAGTGCCTGCATTTGCGTATTAACCGACACACCACCAAACACCGCTACCGTTTTAATCGCGCCATTAAAGTTCGCTGAGTATGATTTAACACTATCAGCCACTTGCGTAGCAAGCTCGCGCGTAGGCACTAAAATAAGCCCTGAAACAAAGTTACCTTTGCTCGGTGTTTTATTCGCACCTTGCGCTAAAAACAGCATTTGTAGCATCGGTAATGCAAACGTGGCCGTTTTACCCGAGCCGGTATTCGCCCCTGCAATTAAGTCACTTCCCGCCAAGATACTGGGAATTGCTTTTGCCTGAATCGGCGTAGGTTGCGTGTATTCAAGATCAGACAATCGAGCAATTAGCTCTGGGATAAGGCCAAGTTCGTTGAAATTGCTAGGGTTTGCGGCTGAGGTCATAAAAGGTGCGGGCTCATTACTAAAAATAGCCTGCAATTTTAGCGTATTTATTGCCCGTTAAGTAGAGATTAGTGATTTTAATGTGGTTTAGATAACAGCTACGAGTTTCGATCTGCAAGTCACGAGCATGTCTGTGTATTTGTTAGCTCAGGTTTATCCTGAGCTTTAATAGAGTTTGAAGCCATTATATTATTAGCTCTTACTCAGTTCTGCTTGCAGCCTAGCTTTTGTTTCTTTTAAGTAATTTATATAAGGATATGAGTCGTCTGCAATCGCTAAAGCAGATTCCATCTGTTCGAGTGCTTGGCGAGTATTACCTTGCATTTCATAACCATAAGATAAGGCTGAAAGCGCATCGACTGAATTTGGGTGGTTTTTTAAATTGTACTTAAACACCTCAATTGCACGGGTAAACTGTTTGCTGCCCGTTAAGTTATAACCTAGTGATCTAACAGCGCGATCTGGTGGCGATATCTGCTCGCCCCATTGTTGAGATAAGTTTTGGTAATAAGTATCAATAGAGGCTACATCGTCAGTTAAAGCAGTTATCGGCATTTGTTTAGGTAAAAATAAGTTGTAGTAGGCATTAAATACGCCTGCAGCAGTGGTTAAGCCATGCGAAATACCATCAAACGCATCATTAAAAAAGCGTAATCCCCGCAGCGATTGCATAGCTTGCAGCAATTCATCATACCTTTCTCGCATGATGCCGGCTTCTTCGCCGATATTCATATAAACGTAACTATTAAGCTCTTTAGTTTTAGTTATAAATGATTTTGTGCTTTTTACCATTGCGCCATAGTTCCACCAAACCGCAGGACTATACGCAATATGCGCTTGGAATAACTCTGGATTTGCCTGCAACGCATACAGCGCAAATACACCACCAGCAGAGGCGCCAGCAATCACTTTATAATTATGCGTACGATAGTTCTTATTTACTAAAGGAATAAGCTCTCGCTCAAAGAAAGCTAAAAATTTTGCTGCGCCGCCCCCTTCACCAACAGGACCCTGCGGCTCTTTATTCACTGTAGGATACATATCTCTGAGCCGATTAGTGTTTTCAATAGCGACAATAATAACCTCAGGCGCACGATTATCATTTTGTAAACGCTCAATTACCGCACTGGCAAGCGGTATATTACCCGCGCCATCTAAGCGATAAATAACTGGATATACCTTATTTGGCTCAGATTGATAGCTCTTCGGTAACTGAACGACAACTGTGCGCTGTTCATTTAAAACAGCCGATTTAAATGTATGCGTGTGCACAGAGTAATCAGCACTTTGTTGTTTAGTATCAGATTGTGCAAGGACATTTTGTGAACTAAAAATAAAAATACTAAAGCTAATAAAACAAATGGCAGCAAATAACCGCATAACTAATCCCTTAGAGAAAAATAAGTTACTTAAGCTAACAGACTTTTAGACACAAAAAAAGCGTATTGAGCGTAATGCTCGCTTAGTTACAAAAACAATTAAAGATCAGTTAGGTTACTTTAAATTGCCAAAGCAGCGCGAAGGTAGATGCTATAAAAGGTAGGTAACACCCAACCCCTCAAAATACCGCCTAACAGATTTCATCATAATGATAGTGATAAAAAGCCTAGGTTTGTACCTAGACCTTTTCAATAATCTACAAGCAAATTTGTTGTGTTTTTTTTGTGCATTAAATTGATACCGGTGTCATGAATTTAATGGTTTTTATGACACCGGTATCATTGAAATTATTCATGTTTTTTACTAAATATATGTGTTTTTAGGCCTTTCATAGGCTCGAATATCCTTAATCCATCTGTTACTATAATTACAGCTTAAAGGGAAACAAGAACCCCAGAGCTATCCCGTTCAATCTCACACAATTTAGGTATAAACATGACTTCAAGCGCTACTCGTTTTGTCGATCTAACTGCAGCTGAACTTGTCGAACACGCGATCCGTCGTGGCGAAGGGACTTTAGCCGCAAATGGAGCTTTTGTTGCTAAGACTGGTCACAGAACTGGTCGTTCACCAAAAGACCGTTTTATTGTTCAAGAATCAAGCACTGAAAATGATATTCAATGGGGTAACGTAAACCGCCCTTTCGATGCAGATAAATTTGACGCTTTATGGGCACGTGTAGAAGCACATGTGCAAAGCAATGACCACTTCATCTCTCACCTTGAAGTAGGCGCTGATCCTGAGCACTATTTGCCTGTTGTTGTTACAACAGAAACTGCATGGCACCATATATTTGCCAAAAACATGTTTATCGAACCTAAATCTTATAATGCATCTGATTTACCCGAGTGGCAGGTAATGAATGTACCTTCGTTTGTTTGTGATCCAGAGCGTGATGGCACAAATAGCGATGGCACAGTTATTATCAACTTTGCACAACGTAAAGTATTGCTAGCAGGTATGCGTTATGCCGGTGAAATGAAAAAATCAATGTTCTCAGTACAGAACTTCCTACTACCAGCAAAAGGTGTATTACCAATGCACTGCTCTGCCAACGTAGGTGAAGCTGGTGACACAGCATTATTCTTTGGTTTATCTGGTACAGGTAAAACCACTTTATCAGCAGATCCAACTCGCTTTTTAATCGGTGATGACGAACACGGCTGGGCACCTGGCAGTGTATTTAACATCGAAGGCGGTTGTTACGCTAAATGTATTGATTTATCGCAAAAGAACGAGCCTGTTATTTGGGATGCCATTCGCTTCGGTACTATTTTAGAGAACGTGGTACTTGACGAAAATCGCGTACCCGACTTTAACGATACCAGCCTAACTCAAAATAGCCGCGCAGCTTACCCACTAGAGCATGTTGAAAAACGTAAAGTAGAAAACCGCGCTGGTGAACCTAAGGCTGTTGTATTCTTAACATGCGATGTAAGTGGTGTATTACCACCGGTATCTGTATTAACCGAAGAAGCTGCTGCATTCCACTTCCTAAGTGGCTACACAGCAAAAGTAGGTTCAACTGAAATTGGTTCAACAAGTGATATTGAATCAACATTCTCAACCTGTTTTGGTGCTCCATTCTTCCCACGCCCGGCAGGCGTTTACGCTGAGCTTCTTATGAAGCGCGTACGTGAGTTTGGCGCTAAAGTATACTTAGTTAACACTGGTTGGACTGGTGGCCCTTACGGTACGGGTAAACGCTTTGATATCCCAACAACACGCGCCGTTGTTGATGCTATTGTATCTGGCAAACTTGTTGGTGTTGAAACTCAACACATCGACGTTCTAAACCTCGATGTTCCTGTTGCAGTTCCTGGCGTTGACAGCGAGCTACTTAACCCTATTAATACATGGGCTGACAAAGCTAAATACGCTGAATATGCAGCTAAACTTGCAGCCGATTTCACTGAAAACTTCGCTAAATACGATGTGTCAGACGAAATTAAAAATGCAGGGCCAAAAGCACAGTAACATGCTTTAAAACCGAACTTTAAGCGCCAGCATCTGCTGGCGTTTTGCGTTTACTAATACAAAACATTATTCATGATCAAACGGAATTAGCCTCCACCGCGTAATTTGTTTTTTCTCCCTTACCACCAAAAACTCTTGTACTCGCCTAAATAATCAACACGTACTATTTAAATTATTTTACCCGAAAACATTTACTTTATTTTGTTTTATGTTAAAAAGTAACAGTTCATTTTTAATAAAATGTTACTTTTGTACCTTTATGTGAACAACCCATTTCGTAAAATGGTACAAAATACTGGGCATATTAGGGTCGTAATGTCGGTTAAAGGGAATAGCTTCTCTGGCTCTTAGTCGGTCAAGCTAACACTGGTTATAAAAAGAAACAAAAGAGATTAAACCATGTCAAAATTAGTCATCGATAGCAATTATAACAATATAAAACGCACTAAAAATCGGCTTAGCTTAGCGATTTCTTATGCGCTATTGGGCTTATGCCCACTGCTGCTTGCGGCTCAAACTTCGCAACAAAATGACAGCGATGTCATCACTGAAAGTAAAGACGAAGCTATGGAAGTCATCGAAGTAACAGGGATCAGAGGTAGTATCAATAGCGCACAAAACCTTAAACGTTATGCCGATACCGTAAAAGATGTCATTACTGCTTCAGATATTGGTGCATTGCCTGATAAATCTGTAACAGAGGCCTTACAACGTGTACCAGGTGTCACAATCGAACGTTTTGCATCATCAAGTGATCCAAAGCATTATGCTGATGAAGGTACTGGCGTTTTGGTACGCGGCTTAGACCGAGTGCGCTCTGAAGTAAATGGCCGTGACGCATTCAGTGCGAACCCAAATGGTGGCTTAAGCTATGAAGATTTTCCTGCCGAATTACTCAGTGCCGTAGAGGTAGTGAAAAATCAAACATCCGATCTTATTTCTGGTGGTGTTGCAGGGACTGTAAATTTAATTACCCGTAAACCTTTTGATTCCACCGATCGCATCATCTCTTTTAACGCCAAAGCAAACTATAGTGATTTTCGCGAAGAAACAACCCCTTCTTTCTCAGCGCTTTTTTCTGATAATTGGGAAACCAATGCGGGTAAGTTTGGCTTTTTAATTGCCGCATCTCAATCCGAATATAAAACCCGCGGTGATGGCGTTGGCTTAGGTAACTTTCATGCTCGTGGTGACTCCTTCATACCGACACTTGATCAATGGGGAGGCATCACTGGCGTGGACCCAAGCTCACCTGTAGATGGTGCTGCACTTCCTGGTCAACCTGCAAATAGTGTCTGGTATGTGCCTGCAGCGATCCACATGAGCACAGCAACAAATGACCGAAAACGAACGGGCTTAACCAGTTCATTACAATGGGCAAGTGATGATGACAAAATTGTCGCAACGGTTGAGCACATCAATTCAAAAGCATCTTTAGAGTGGGATGAGCGTCAAATAGGACAGGCTGCACAGGGCTTTAGAGGCTTTATGGGATCATCGCAAAATTGGCAAGATGACTCAGAAAATGGCTATCCATTAACGACAGAGAATGGCTTTGTCACATCAGGTATTGCACTTGGCGTTAGCCCTGAAACACCTTTCTTTTACCGTAGCCGTTGGAACTACAATGAAAGCACCGTAGAAGACACCTCTTTTAACCTTGTTTTAAAACCTATCGATAGACTAACTTTAGAGTTCGATTACCAACATGTAGACTCAGAAAAAATAGTCCACAATTACAGCATGTCAGGTCAAACTAGAGGCAATCATGTTCATGCTGTATCACCGTATTTCCTTGATATGCGCGGCGATAGGCCAACCGTTGAGTTTCTCAGTGATAACATAATGACTGCAGGTTGGTCGCCAAATGAAGACTGGGACGGTCCAGTGCCTAATTTATTTCTAGGCAGTGGTATGGAGCAAGAAGAGCACAATACAGCAACGGCAAATAGCTTTAAATTTGATGTAAATTATGAACTTGATGGTAATTTTACAAATATTAAAGCAGGTTTCTATGTTTCAGATAAAGACCTAACAGTACGCGACACAGCTTATGAGGGATGGTCGGCAATCGGTACCCCTTGGATACAAGCAGACCGCAATGCTGCAGCTGCAGTTAATCGCCCAGAGCTATTTGAGCGTGTCGACTTTTCAGACTATTACCATGGTCAAGTACTACAAGGTAATGTAAATAACTTTCTATTCCCTAGCATGGATTTAGTAAGAAACTACGCTGATTCCTTGCGCCAAGGTTGTCAAGATGGTTGGCATAATGCGACCAATAGCGCAGCTAACGGTGGTACATGCTCCGGTACTTACGTGCCCTATGCAGATAAAGAAAACCGGGTTGAAGGACCTTTTGCAGCGCATAACATTAGTTCAACTAATGAAAAGCGAAGTGAGTTCTATATTCGCAGCGATTTTGACTTTATAGATTTAGCGATTCCAGTCACTGGTAATATTGGCTTGCGCTATGTTAGCTATCAATTGGAGTCAACAGGTGCCTTTGTACAGCCACAAGTCATTAAACGCGGTGAGCCAGGCACGTCATTAAACCAAGTGATGCAACAAGATGAATATAAGCGTTACTACGATATTGCCAATGGTGAATCTCAATTAAGTACCGTTGACGGCACCGACTACAACACTATTTTACCTAGTCTAAACTTAAGTTTTGGCGTAAGCGAAGATGTCGTTGTGCGATTTGGTGCATCGAAAGCACTTTATTACCCAAGCTTAGTAGACGCCCGTAACATCAGTATTCTTAATTTAGATTATACACGCCGCCTACAAACTCCAGGCGCAGACTACGACGAAGCCAATAACCCCGTTGTTGCACTTGATGATATTGAGCTGTCAGCATTATCAGGCAATCCAAATTTAAAACCTGAAGAATCAATAAACCTTGACCTATCAACGGAGTGGTATTTTGCTCCAGCAGGCTATGTCACTGTGGGATTGTTTAATAAAAAACTAAGTAACATTATTCGTAACAGAGCTTTCGATTTGGACGTGACATTCAATGATGAAACCTACGATGTATCTGCTTATGGCCCTGCAAATACGGGCTCTGGCACCATCCGTGGGGCTGAGTTTTCTTATTCTCAATTCTATGACATGTTACCTGGCGCATTTAGCGGCTTAGGTTTGCAGTTTAACTACACTTATATAGATCAAGATGGTTTAGAAGACCCCAACGAGGTATCCGCTGGTACTCTTGGTTTTGATGAAAATGGTAATCCTATCGCAGATAATCGCAACACTTTCCGTGTATTTAGTGATTTACCGCTCCAAGGGTATTCAGACCAAAATTTAAATATTATTGGTATGTATGAATACGAAAACATTTCGTTTCGTCTCGCTTATACTTGGCGCTCAGAGTATCTGTTGACTCTACGTGAATCTGAAGAATACGTACCAGCTTACGCTGAAGCATCAGGCATGATGGACGCTAGCTTATACTACACAATCAATGATCATTGGAAAATAGGCTTTGAAGCGAGCAATCTACTCGATACAGAAACAAAAACTCAGTATCAATTAGATCAAGACGGAACAAAAACTGAAGCACTTAGCTTTACTACAGACCGACGTTACGCGCTAAGCGTTCGCGCAATATTCTAAACAACCAACTCAAACGCGCGTAGCAATAAAACTACGCGCCGTTTTAACTAATCTCTTTTTATCAGTCCTACATAATTTATAAATGTTTATGTATCAAAATATTAAATGCCGCATAACCTCAATATAAATGTACCTAAATAAGACAAAAACGATAATAATGAATACAATGCTTTAGCCGGATCTAAAACTTATCTAGTATTTAACGATGTCGAATGCACGCCTGCTCATACGACTAAGTAGAAAATCTATTATCATTTAAATTAAGGAAGGTTTAACAATGCAAGGACAAAACCTAACAAGCGGCCCTATTCCAAAGCAGTTATGGTCTTTGGCATGGCCTATGATGCTCTCAATGTTTTTTCATTCCCTCTACAACTTAGTGGATGCATTTTGGGTTGCGAAAATTTCAGCTTCTGCCATTGCCGCAGTATCAATTTCACAAATAATTTTATTTATAATGATAAGTTTGGCAATGGGCATCTCTGTTGGCACATCTGTCTTAGTTGGACAAAATATTGGCGCCAAAAGAATAGCCTCCGCTGAGCGAGTGCTCGGTCAAGGTTTTCTATTAACCGTTATTGCAGCACTGCTTTTTACCCTGATCATTTTTAGTTTCCGTAATGAGTTTCTGATTATTTCTGGCGCAGTTGGCGACATATTACCGCTAGCAACCCCCTATTTCACTGTAATTACTGCGGGATCGATACTGACATTTTTAATGATGATGATCTCGATTTCTTACAATGCTCAGGGTGATAATTTTACCATGACTAAACTCTTCGCCCTTTCCACTATGATTAATATGGTGCTTGATCCCATTTTTATTTTTGGCTTTGCAGGTTTCCCAGCGCTGGGGATTGCAGGTGCTGCGTATGCAACCTTAATCTCTCAAGCCGTTTTTATCGTGCTAGCTTTGAGGTTGTTGATGAAACCCACTATGATGGTGCCACTACACCTAAAGTATTTACAGCTAAGTTGGTCGTCGGTAAAAAAAGTCATCGATATTGGATTGCCTGCATCGCTCAATCAAGTGCTTAATCCATTAGGTTTTTCTGCATTAATGTTTCTTGTGTCAGCCACTTTTTTAGAAGCTGGGGCTGCCGCTTTTGCTATCGGTTTTAGAATAGAGTTTTTTGCTTTTATTCCCGCTATTGGCTTTGGTTTTGCTGCAATGTCGATGATTGGACAAAATATCGGAGCAGGTAATCACGACAGAGTTCGTGCAGTTTTAAATATGTCTGTACGATACGGCTCAGGCTCCGCCTTGCTGTTTAGCTTGCTCGTGTTAATCTTTGCTCCTTATATCGTAGCCATTTTTACAGCTGATCCGCTTGTCACAGAGTATGCTCTGCAATATTTTCGTATCGTACCATTAGGCTATCTCTTTTTTGCCGTTGCCTTTATTGAAGCCAGTATTTTTCAAGGTATAGGTAAGTCATGGCCAGGTTTCTGGATTACATTTGCAAGAATTGGCATTTCTCTCGTTATCAGCTTTATTACCATTAACGTATTCGCGTTAGAAATTTGGACTGTCTGGGTAGCTATTGTAGTTGGCAGTGTTATTGCGTCTTTATCTGGGCTGCTATGGCTCAATCGTGCACTCACAGCAGTTCAACAAGAACAACAACCAGTTCAGGAATTAGCCAGAGAGGAAGCACTGCCATAACAAGAGCAGCAGTTTAAAATGTCGAAGACTAATTCAGTTGGAAGATCAGTACAGCTCAACTCAAAATGAAAGCTACGAGTCCACAATAATGCCACTCACTAAAGAAGGAGTGGCATTAATTTTATACCTAAACCTTAGGGCTCCCCAGGTTTGGTTTATCTCAGCGCTAGTTATTTACCTGTGTTAGTAACCTAGCTTTCGTCTCTTATAAGTAACTTATATAGGATATGAGTCGTCTGCTATTTCAGCCAGCTCACACCTACCTTCAGTCCAACGACCACCTTTTCTTCATTATCAAAACTAATATCAAGCACAATTGAATCTGGCTCTGCGCACAGACTAATCAAATCAGTAATGCAAAATACCCGTAATTTATCTACATCCACCAACCCATTGGGAACCGAATTAATAGCTGCAAGTTCCCAAATCCTAATTATTAACAATAACCTTGGCAAACTTATTTTGGTATAAGCATTTTAGGAAATTTCATGCCCCCACTCACACTATAAGAAACATAGTTACAACCGACTGATAATTTCGCTATAAAATTTGTAAAAGAAGCTCACAGATGACAAGTGGATTAGTTAGTTTTGCTTTACACAAAATCTTATATAGTCATAGACTACAAGGGCAGCTTTAGAGCTATTAAGGCTTTGAGCTTAGTTATGCAAAAAGTGGAATATTACTGATTATTTAGAAACAGCTCATCAATTTTTCTATTGAGCACTTCTCTCTCAGCTTCAGAAATGCACGTGCTACACGTATCTTCATCTTTAAAGATAGAATCTTGCAGAATACTTGTATCACGCCAAATGTCCCCAGTAGTTGATATTATGTCTATCTTCAGATTTAAAAGTTTAAGGTATTGAATGAAATATTTAATTCCCCCATCAAAAAACCCATTTTCCATTTGAGATATTTGCCTTCTACCTAAACCTATAATTTCTGACGCTTGCTCCTGCGTTAGTGACATCTTTTTTCGTGCACTGGCTAGCAACTGACCGTCATACAAACTCATTCCCACCTCTTAAACTTCCCCTACAACGCTACCATATAATAACAAAGACACATTTTACTACTATATAGTAGCACTTAAAGCTGAATAATTTCGTTCAAGGGATAGTTGTCGTAATCACTAGAGAACTTTAAATCCAAACCAATGTGATCCTAGAACTCATTAACCATTTATGTGTTAATCACTGCAGGAGCATGCCCCTGCAATAATCTCACAGCTCTGAGTAGAGGTAAGTAATTTAAGCGTTATTTTTTGACTCAATAATATGTAAATCACGTTGAGGGAACGGGATAGTAATTCCTTTGCTCTGTACTTTATCTTTAATTTTACGCTGTGTTTGCCAATATATATCCCAATAATGTGTCGTTGCTACCCAAGCACGAAGCTGCAAGTTCACAGAGCTATCTGCTAATGTGTGTACAAGATATTGAGGGGCCGGCTCAATCAAAATTCGAGATTCTTCACTGACAAGCTCCCTTAATGCAGCAAGCCCATCCTCTATTGAATCACCATAGGAAATACACACAGTTATATCCATACGGCGCTTTTCATTTCTCGTAAAGTTTTTTATCGCATTTGCCCAAACCGTGCTATTTGGGATTGATACAAAAACACCATCGGCGGTTTCAAGAACTGTGGTAAATAGTCCTAAATCTTTTACACTCCCTGTATAGCTTGATACTTCAACAAACTCTGCCTTTTTTAGTGGCTTTAAGAAAAGTAGCAGACCCCCGCAGCCACATTACTGAGTGTGTCTTTTAACGCTAGACCAATAGCTAAGCCAGCGACACCGACGAGTGCGACAAGACTGGCCGTGTTGACTCCAAATAAATCTAAAATAATCACAATAGCAATTAAATAAACAACATAGCCTGATAGCGTGGTAAGCAGCTTTGTAATGATTTCATCGTGCTTGCTCAATCGGTAAACCCCCTTATGCACAGCTCGTTTAAGTAGTTTTGAACAAATACTAGCTCCTATAAAGATGAAAATAGTAAGCAACGTATTCTTGGCTATCGCTATGAGTTGTAATTGATGCTCAGAAAAAAAGTTTATGATGGTTTCCATCGGTGGTTTCCCTTTTAATATAAATAAAGTATGTGCTTTGCTCTAAACGGTGTAACAACTAATGCTATCTAATGATACTGGTAACTAAGTAACCATTGTAAGCAATGTAGGAAGTAAGCAAGACACCACCTTCCCAACGATTTATTCTGTCTTGTCGGCCAAAACCGTAAGCCATAACCAACAACATGACGGAAAGTACAAGCATCACACTCCAATCTCTGAAAAATACGTCTGTAGAAATATGAGGTATAGGTTCAATAATACCGGCGATACCAATCACAGCTAAGATGTTAAACATATTCGAACCCACAACGTTGCCAATGGCGATGTCATGCTCTCCCTTTTTGGCTGCAATGATAGAAGCTGCAAGCTCTGGCAAAGATGTCCCTAATGCAACGATAGTTAAGCCAATAATAAGGTCACTGACACCCAGCGTAGTTGCAATTTCAACCGCTCCCCAAACAAGTATACGAGAGCTAATTATGAGTAATGTTAAACCCACGATGAGCCAGAAAATTGCTTTCCCTAAAGACATGGCGTGACTTTTAAGCTCAGTATCAAATTCTGTTTCGAGGGTATCGCTCGGTGATTTCATACCTGAATAGACAGACCATGCTAAGAAGAAGACTAATCCGCCCAACAACAGACTTGCATCAATCGCTGATAAAGCGCCGTCATACAGCAAGTACCCACAAAAAAGTACGACAACTAATAGTAAGGGAAGCTCATTTTTAACAATTTTAGATTGAACAGTGATAGGAGCAATGATGGCTGTTACACCAAGGATTAAGCTGATATTTACAATGTTGGACCCAAGAGCATTGCCTAACGCCAAGTCAGGGTTTCCATCACTTGCCGCCATTGCTGATACGACCATTTCAGGGGCTGAAGTCCCAAAACCAACAATGACCATACCAATTAAAATTGAAGGTAAGCCAGCATGGCCAGCCGTAGATGCCGCTCCTTCAACAAAGCGGTCTGCACTCCATACGAGTAAGATAAACCCCGCAATAATAGCGGCTATGGCTAAGAGCATGACTGAACCCCCACGATATCAATACCTGAAAGGCGTATGACAGAGTTGTCTGGTCTATTTGCAAAATGAAGTGAGCTTTGGCAGTGACGTAGTTTCATTATTTACCCTTAGGGCAGACTAGACTAAAAAGACAACAAACCATCTCTGCCCGAAATGATCCATTGCCTTAAGTCTTGTCAAAACCTGATAAGGTTCGAAACTGCCACGAGCGGTGTTGCTCGGAGACTGTTGACAGTTTCCTTGCTAAATGCAAGAGACTACTCCCCTAAGTGTTTAAAGAATAATCCATCCCTAATAATAATACAATTAACTTAGCTCACCTTTTTCCAAACATATTGCGTATAACTCTCGGGGCAAGACTTTCAATTTTAGTGAACAATCTTAAACTTGAAAGGAGCAACGAAAGCTCCAGAAAATATAGGAATGTAAAACTCGAGACTTAAAGCTGACTGAGAGCATATTATGACCACTAAGACATAATGCCTCATCCTATGAAAGAATAAGGACCTTTGTTAACTTTTAATAACTGGTATGTACTTTGCTATCTACTTTATAAAGTAAAAGGAACAAACTTATGGCTATTTTTCTCGCAAACTCGACACCTATACCGATTGAGTATACTCAAATAAGAAAGCTTTCTTCAGATGAGCTTGTTGATATAAAGAAAAAAGTATCAGAACTACAACCGCATGGCATGGAAGACTACCAGCAGCAAATAAACGCCCAAAACCATGTGCACCAACATACTGTGCTTGAGGTAAAAGGCCGAGTTATTGCTGCATTTGGAGATAATGATTGGCGCTTTTATCCAAGCAGCTCTGACAGTCGGGATGCAAATAAAACAGACATAGAAGTTATCAATAGTTTGAAATTGAAGTATGGGGAAACTTTAAAAGTGGCAACTTACCCACACGGACAAGGTCCTACGAAGGGAGAGATTCTTGAAAAAGTTTACGGCGCTACTCCTAACAGAGTTAACACCACAGCTTAGCTGGCAATTGTTTGCCGGCTAAGTAACCATTCACTGAGTCTTTATAACTCATATTCGTAATCATAGAAAAAACTTTAAGAGCACATTTGGTATGACTACTCTAGTCTAGCGCTTTGAGTATGAATCTTTATTGTTTGGTATGATACTTTATTGTATGGGGTGAATCTTTATTGTTCACCCACAACAGTAATTACCAATCTATTGATTTTACTCAACTGTAACCGATTTTGCTAGATTACGTGGTTGGTCAACGTCGGTGCCTTTTATCACTGCTACATAGTACGAAAGTAACTGCAGTGGGATTGTATATACAACAGGGGCGATCACGTCATCTACGTGGTTTACGTTGATCACGCGCATTGTGTCGTCTGACTCAAAGTGTGAATCTTTATCTGCGAATACATAGATGATGCCGCCGCGAGCCCGTACTTCTTCTACGTTTGATTTAAGCTTTTCAAGCAATTCGTTGTTTGGTGCTACAACAATAATTGGCATGTCGGCGTCAATAAGCGCTAATGGGCCGTGCTTAAGTTCACCGGCTGCATAAGCTTCAGCGTGAATGTATGAAATCTCTTTCAGCTTAAGTGCACCTTCCATCGCGATTGGGTATTGTGAACCACGGCCTAAAAACAGTGAGTGGTGCTTGTCAGCAAACTCTTCTGCTAAGTCTTCAATACCATTTGCAAGCAGTAATGCTTCTTCTAGCTTGTTTGGTAAGGTTTTAATCGCGTTAACGATTACGCTTTGATCTAAGCCTTTCTCTTGCGCTATAGACGCAGTAAGCATTAACAAACCAACCAATTGCGTGGTAAATGCTTTAGTCGACGCAACACCAATTTCAGCGCCAGCTTTAGTCATAAAGGCTAAATCAGATTCGCGTACTAATGATGAACCAGGCACGTTACAAATGGTCATTGAGGCCATGTAGCCTTGCTCTTTCGCTAAACGCAGGGCTGCTAAAGTATCGGCTGTTTCACCCGATTGTGAAATTGTCACAAGTAGGCTGTTTTCATGTACGAAAGACTCGCGATAGCGGAATTCAGAGGCAATTTCTACATTACAGCTTACGCCTGCAAATTGCTCAAGCCAGTAGCGGGCAACCATACCCGAGTGATAAGACGTACCACAGGCGATGATCTGTACATGTTTTACATCTTTAAAAATCTGCTGTGCACTGTCACCAAAAGCATCAATTGCTACGCGGTCATCATTTAAACGCCCTTCGAGTGTATTACGTACAGCAAGTGGCTGTTCGTAAATTTCTTTAAGCATGTAGTGACGGTATTCGCCTTTACCTGATGCATCTTGAGTGATGTTTGATTCGATCACTTCACGCTCAACGGCATTACCATCTATATCAAAGATTTCTACACTATCACGAGTAATACGCGCGACATCACCTTCTTCAAGGTAAATAAAGCTACGAGTTACTGGTAATAATGCTAACTGATCAGAGGCAATAAAGTTTTCACCAAGGCCTAAGCCTATAACAAGCGGGCTGCCTGAACGAGCTACAATGATTTCGTTATCGTTAGCTTTATCAAATACTACAGTACCAAAGGCGCCTTCAAACTGTTTAACGGCTGCTTGTACTGCTGCCAATAGAGTTGTATGTTGCTGGCGAAGTTGATGGATTAAGTGCACCATTACTTCTGTGTCAGTTTCTGATAAAAACTCGTAGCCGTCGCCTTTAAGCGCTTCGCGCAAACTTGCGTGGTTTTCAATAATACCGTTATGTACTAAAGCAATCTCGCTATTTGAAATATGCGGGTGTGCATTTGCTTTAGTTACGCTGCCGTGGGTTGCCCAGCGTGTATGCGCGATACCGGTAGTACCTTTAACGCCTGCTTCATTTAGCGCGTTTTCAAGGTTTACGACTTTACCAACCGCTTTAACAGTATTTAGCGTATTACCTTCTAAAAGTGCCACACCTGCTGAGTCGTAACCACGGTACTCAAGACGCTTTAAGCCTTCTACTAAAATTTTATTTACTGGACGTTCTGCAACAGCCCCAACGATTCCACACATAGTCTCTCCTTTTGCACATGCCAAAGCGTTAACTTTGGGTTTGTATGTGTTGTTTAATATTTAAAGGTCCATCACAGGTGTTGTCGGCCTGCAATAAACACGAATTTGTAAAATCTATAGCTCAGCGCAAATTAACTGTACGCCACACGCTTCAATTGCTTGGCGGGTATCAAGCGCCAAATTGCTATCTGTGATGAGTGTAGTGACTTGCTGCCAAGGCAATTCTAAATTGGGTATTCGACGACCTATTTTTTCAGACTCAACCAGTACAATTACCTCACGAGCAGATTCAGCCATTACTTGGCTTAAACCCACCAGCTCGTTAAAAGTGGTAGTCCCTCTTTCAACATCAATGCCATCTGCACCAATAAATAACTGATCAAAGTCATACGAGCGTAAAACATTCTCTGCAACTTGGCCTTGGAACGACTCTGAATGCGGGTCCCACGTACCACCGGTCATCAAAAGAGTTGGCTCATTTTCCAGCGCTAATAATCGGTTGGCGACCTTAATGGCATTGGTCATCACCACTAAACCGCGCTTATTTCCCAGCTCTGGGATCATCGCCGCCGTTGTGCGGCCACTGTCGATTATTATGCGGTTATGATCTTTGATTAGTGCTGCTGCGGCTTTGGCAATCGCTACTTTGCGTTTTGAATCAATATCATCACTAACGATTTCTTGTGGCAACGCAATTGCACCGCCATAACGGCGCAATAGTAAGCCGCTTTTTTCAAGCGCAGTTAGGTCTTTACGAATGGTTACTTCAGAGGTTTGAAACTGTTCAGCTAAAATATCTACGGCTACCTCACCTAACTCATTAACTTGAGTAAGAATAAGGTGACGACGTTGCTGGGTGTTTCGTTTAGTCATTAAGTGAACCATTTAAGTTTCGTTTCGAAAGTTAGGGGATTTTAAACGAAACTAAGTAAATGGCAAGTAAATGTATAAAAATCCGGCTTATTTAATCTAACTAGAAGCAAACTCTTTGATATTGATACCCAGATCTTACCAAACTACTCTCGATTTAAGGGTGTAACTTATATACACTCATTAGTATAAATAACAATAATTTAAAGGACTAAAATGAAATTGCTACTTCTATTAAGCATGCTGTTCTACAGTGTAAATAGTATTGCCGGCGCAACGCAGTGGATTGATTTTACGCTCGAAAGTGGTCATGTAAAAATACCCGTTATTGTGGCAGGTATAGATGGCTACGCACTATTAGACACAGGTGCGCAACTCAATGCTATTAACCCGCGCTTTATCAATAAACACCAATTAAGTTTTGATAAAGGTAAAAAAGTCAGGGTTAAGGGGATTTATGGTATTGAAGATAAGAAATCCTACAATAACGTACCAACTAGCTTTTTTGGCATTAATACTGAACTTGATAATTTAACCGAAGTTAATTTGGGATTTCACACTACCTCACTACTATTTGGCGCAGGCTTTTTTAATCAGTTTGTAATGCAGCTTGATTACCCAAACCAAAAAATGCGTTTAATAACCCATGATTCTATTAAGTTACGCGACCTTGAAAATATTAAAATGCAAACGCAGAAAGGGTCAGGCATGCCCATAGTCGAAGTTGGCTTGCAAGATGGTCAATCTGTCTGGTTGCTACTTGATACTGGGAATAACGGCGGTCTAGTCATTGAGCGTAAAGTAGCTCGGCAAATGGGTTGGTTGGATAATTTAGATATCACATCAGGCATTAGCATGGGAGCAAACTCAATAGCAACAACAGAAAGTTTTCGAATACCGTCTTTAAAGTTTGGCCCTTTTGAGCTTGAAAATGTTTTAGTCAGTATACCTGCTGAAGGACAAAAAGCGTATCTAGAAAGCCAATACGAAGCGACAGGGTCACGTATTAAAGGACGTAAGGTTCAAGGCTTGATAGGTTATGATGTACTAAAGCATTTTTTGATAACTATTGATTACAAAAATGGCCACGCCCATATTGGCTTGCCTGACGAAAAATAATAAAGGGTAATAATGAATACTAAATTCAACAACCTTGATAAATCATATTTAGAGCTGCGCAAAACAGCTCATGAGACTTGCCGGTTATTTTCAAAAAGCCCGAGTAAAGGCAACTTAAAACGTATTAAGAGTTTGTTTGCAATATGTAGTGAAGGCGTGATCATTGAAGCTGGCTTTCATTGTGATTATGGCTCGCAAATGCAAATTGGTGATCGTACTTTTATAAACATTAACTGCACTGTGTTAGATGCACCAATTAATGAGGGTGCAATAAGCATTGGCGACGATTGTTTAATTGGCCCAAACGTTCAGCTATTGGCCGTTTCTCATGCAATTGAGCCTAAGCAAAGACTACAAAAAGAAAACTTTGCAGCGCCAATAACTATCGGCAATAACGTGTGGATTGGCGCGGGGGTTATAGTCTTAGCGGGGGTTGCCATTGGTGATAATGCTGTCGTGGGCGCAGGCTCTATCGTCACCAAAAATGTTGCCGAAAATACAGTAGTTGCTGGTAACCCTGCAGTAAAAATTAAAGATATTTAAAGAGTTATATCGTAGGTCGCCATTCATGGCGACTATAATATAAAAGGCCTCTCGGTAAACGAAAGGCCTTAGTTAGAAAATTGTAACTAATTTTATATAATGACTTATCTATTCATCACGTAAGATAAGCGACGGCCTTGTACTGGCGGCTTTAAACGCGAGGCTTGCAACCGTGAGCCAAGTAATCGCAGCAACACTAAGGGCTGCTATTAAATAAACCCACAGCGACTGATCAACATGCTCGTTAAAATTGGCAAGCCAATCGGTAACAAAGAGGTAAGCTATCGGTAAGGCTACAACAGTACTAACTAACACTAAATATAAATATTCACGTGCGAATAAATTAATTAAACCTAAGCGCGAAGCCCCTAATACTTTTCGTATTGAGGTTTCTTTTTGCCGTGACCTTACGCCATAAGCCGCTAATGCAAAAACGCCTATACAACTTAGTAATATCGATAGCCCTGTAAATAGGTTAATAACTCGCCCTAAAAACTGCTCTTGCTGATAAATAGCGCCGTAATTATCAGCCAAATTTTCAATTGATAGCTCGGCCATAGCTAATTTTTTGGTTATTAACTGATTTATTTCGGCTTTAACAGCATAACTGGCTGCTGGTTTTAACCGTGTTTGAATAGCAACCTTGCCCATCCATGACAAACCACACGCAAAAAATAAAGGCTTAGTGCTTTGTCGAACATTTCCTATTTTTACGTTATTCACCACGCCAATAATAGTAAAAGTGTTTAATCTACCTGAATCAACACTCGTGAAAGAATGACCAATAGCCAACTCAGCGCTTTCTATTCCCATTTGAGCCACTAAACTACGGGTAACAATAACACTGGCGGCGTAACTTTTATCAGCCTCAACCTTGGTAACTTTATGATACCAATCGCCACCAAATTCAGCAGAAAAGTCACGCCCCGCTATTAGCGATAAACCTAATACTTGTGCAGCTTGATAACCCACACCAGAAAAATGCACTGATGCTTCATTATTTCGCTTATTAACCCAACTAATAGGCATAGAAATAGGCATTTCTTTCGTTAAATCACTATCAACAAAAGTGGCACTATCAACATCAGGTAACGTATTTATTCTAGCGAGTAATGAACTCTGTGGCTCAAAGGCGGATCTATCTATATTAGGAATATACAAGCGATTTTGACTATCATAACCAACAGGTAGATTTTGTAAAAAATCAAGCTGCTTATTAAGGTTAACTGCACCAATAATAAGTACAATCGCGCAGCTTGTTTGCAATATGATCAAGGTTGATTTGAGTTTTGATGCTTTTCTACCACTGCTCATACTGCCGCTTAATAAGTAGGTTATTGGCTTTTTCGCAACAATAAATACCGAATAGGCTGTGAGCAACATCCCAAAAAACAAAGTAAAAAATGCGATGATAGCGATTTGCCACCAAGCCTGACTGATACTCAAAGGACGTCCAACAAGATCACTAAACCAAGGAAGCAATTGCTCACATACGCCTACACTCAATAATATAGTGAAAGCTACCAACAAAAATGACTCTACCGAAAATTGACCAAACAATTGCCCCCAAGTAACACCAAGCGCCTTTTTAATCCCTATTTCTCGACCGCGCTTACTTAGTGCTGCAGCACTCATATTAATAAAATTAATAGCTAAAACTAATAACAACACCACGCACACCGCAATACAAATCAATACCGACTCTATCGCGCCACCTGCTTTCATTTCTTCGGTTCCTGCACCTTGCAAATGTATATTACTAATATGATTAAGCTTAACGGTTAGCTGAGGCTCTTTTGCTAATTTACGCTGATTCATAAGCTGCGATAACGACTGCTCTATGACGTTAATTTGTGCACTTGCATTGAGCTTTACATACACAAAACTATCGTCATGATATTCTCGAATATAACCAAGGTATCGTTCAGATAGCGGCACTATAGAGCGAAAATCGAGATGCGTATTCTGCGCTAAATCGGCAAAAACAGCAGTTACTATTAAAGTATCCACATCACGTTGTAAGCGCTTACCCACAACATTACTTTCACCAAATAAACGGATAGCTTCCGATTTTGATAAAACAATACTGTTTGGCTTTCTTAATGCTGTAGATAATTCTCCGTGAAGCATAGTGAATGAAAATATATCGGTAATATTCTGTGTTGCGGCTATCGTTTTAGTTAATTTAAACGACTTATTATTAATAGAGACCTGCTGCTCAAACCAAAACCAATAATCCATTGGCGCTAACTTTTGTACCGATTCAATATTACTAATACTCTCAAAGCTTTTAGCCAGCAATGCGTTAACAAAGGCTGAGTGAGTACCTTGTTGGTTATTATGTAGTTCAACTCGATAAACATGCTCGCTATCTTGCCATTGCTGGTCATAACTAAACTCATAATTAATGTATAACGCCATAAAAAAAACAGCGACTAAACCCACACTTAAACTAAATAGATTGAGACTGTAGATTAACGGTTGACGTTTAGCGGCACCAATCGCCGTTTTAAAATAGTTTACGAGCACTTTTTATTCCTTGTGAATTAATAATGTTTTCACTGATTAAAGTAATAGATTTGCGGAATAAAAATTAATTTCCGCCACGAATGTTATAGCAATAAAGCAGAATTACTCATACCGTAACGTCAGCGATGGTCTTGTACTGGCGGCTTTAAACGCAAGGCTTGCAACAGTCAGCCAAGTGATTGCAGCAACACTCAAAGCAGCAACCAAATAAACCCACAGCGCTTGATCAACACGCTCGTTAAAATTGGCAAGCCAATCACCCACCAGCCAATAGGTTAGCGGGTATGCTATGGCTACACTTCCCAGTACTAAAATTAAAAATTCTTTTGCCAGTAGGTTCATAATGCTGATGCGTGATGCGCCAAGCACTTTACGTACCGCCACTTCTTTTTGGCGGCGTAATACCGAAAATGATGCTAAACCAAATGTGCCAACACACGCTAAAAATACAGCTAAGCCGGAGAATAAAGTGACAAACTCAGTTGCACGTTCATCATTACGATAAAGTGCACGGTAGTTGTCCGCCATCATTTCTATTTTTGGGTCATAAATATCAAGCGTTTCGGCCAAAATAGTAGCAAGTTGCGTTTTAACATGGGGGAGCTGTGCTAAATCTAAATTAATAACAATTCTTCCCATCCAGCTGCTGGTATAGCCACAAATAAAAATAGTCGCTGGTTGCGCATCTTTGACACTGCCCACTTTAATATCTTTAACCACACCAACAACGTTGACTGTTAGTTGCTGACCAAAGCCCGTGTCTGTGTGCCAAACACTACCTATCGCATCTTCGGGTGTAGCATAACCCGCCTGCTTAGCTAAAGATTCAGTCAATATTGCAGACGCAGTAGCTTGAGTATCACTGACTTTATTAAACCAATCAGCTGCCATTTTTTTACTAAAATCACGCCCTGCAATTAGTGATAAATCCAATGCACTTACTATATTTGTACCGGCGGCAACAAATGGTAATGTTTGATTACTAAACTGACCATTATCTGCAGTAAACATACGGTATGAGTTATAGTTACCCGTTAAAGAAATGTCTATAACACTAGCTTGCTTCACACCATTAATAGCGTTAATGCGATCTAACAGCACATTGTTTTGGTTGTAGAATATATCTCCCGCATCGATATCACTGACAATCAACTTACCTTCCTTAGCAAATCCAATTGGCAGCGACTGTAAATGCGCTAGTTGCTGTTGCAATAGCAGTGCCGAAATAATCAACCCAACCGATAATGCAGCCTGTAAAACCAATAAGCTTTTTCTAACGACAATGGCTGTTCGTCCCCGTTGCATATCGCCACTGAGCACCCGCTTAGCACTAAAAGCCGACATAAACATCGCTGGATAAATCCCAGCTAGTAAACCTACCAACAAGACAACAAAGGCTATTGCTGCCCCTAAAGCTGAGCTGTAATTAAGCGCTAGCTGACGGTCAACTAATTGATTAAAAGTCGGTGTAAGTAACTCAACCAGCATGCACGCTATCAGTGCTGCAATAATGGTAATAAGCAGTGATTCAACTAAAAACTGGCTAACAATTTGTGATTTGCTCGCACCAAGCGCCTTACGCACCCCCACTTCTTTTGCGCGCTTTGCAGATTGCGCAATACTCATATTGATAAAATTAAAAGCCGCTAGCAGCACCAACAAAATACTTAAACCAATACAAATACGCAGCGTTGAAAGTGAACCATTCATTTTCATTTCATAACTAGAGCTTGCCGTTAAATGTAAAGATGTTAATGGGTGCAGAGCCAATTGTGTGGAATCATATTCTGAGTCATTATAAGCAACCTCTGTATAACGCTGCTCAAGAGTGCTAGCCAATTTATTTACCTTAGTACCTGGCGCAACACGAATGTAAGAATAACCATTATTGTTCTGATAGTAATTATTTGCAGGAGTCTCTTTAATTAACGCTTGAAAGAAAAAGTGAGTATTATCTGGCAGATCAGCAAATACCGCACCAACTTGCCAACGCTTCTTGCCCTGAATTAAAGTTTCACCAATAATCGCTGTGCTACCAAAAATCCGTATTGCATACTGCTCATTGAGTGCAATCATATTTGGCGTTGCAAGTACTGTTGCCAGTTCCCCAGCTACAATATCGATATTGATGAAATCAGCCACATTACTACTCGCCGCGAGTACATTTTCTAATTTAAAGCCAACGCCATCACGCACAAATTCAGAGCCAGGCGGGACCATTTCAAGTGACATAATGTCTTCAATTTCAGTCATGTCTTTAAAAGACGCGATCACATCTTTATTGACCACTGGTGCTCCCATACCCAGTGACGGAAAATATTGATAGATACGATACACACGATCCGCATGAGGTTGTTGCTCGTCATACGAGGCTTCATTAAAGGCAAACATAGCCACTAAAATTGCCGCAGCTAAGCCAACACTCAAGCCAATTATATTGAGTAAAAAGTGCTGTTTTTGCTGTTTGAATGCCCGTAAGGCGGTTACTAAATAATTAATAAACATGTTAAGCAACCTCAACAGCACTTTGCTGTACAACATTCGCCTTATCAAGCATCACTTGGCCATCTAGTAGGCGTACTAGGCGGTCAGCATAGGCACCTTCTTTTTCTGAGTGAGTCACCATAATTACCGTGGTGCCTTCTTTATTCAATTCGCGTAGCATGGCCATCACTTCATCACCGTTTTTAGAGTCGAGGTTACCAGTTGGCTCATCGGCTAAAATAAGTTTAGGGTTAATCACTAATGCACGCGCAACGGCTACCCGCTGCTGTTGACCACCTGATAACTGCTGAGGTAAATGCTCACCGCGATGATCAATACCTACTCTTTTTAAAATCGCTTCAACGCGTTGCTTACGCTCACTTTTTGATATTTTTTGATACTGTAATGGCAGCTCTACGTTTTCATAAACGGTTAGCTCGTCAATTAAATTAAAGCTTTGAAATACAAAACCAATAGAGGCTTTGCGAAGCTCCGACAATTGCTTTTCGCTGTACCCTGCAATGTCAGTTCCCGCAAAATCAAAACTGCCAGAGCTTGGTGAGTCCAACATACCCAAAATAGAAAGTAGTGTTGATTTGCCGCAGCCAGACGGCCCCATAATCGCTAGAAAATCACCTTCATTTACAGTTAGATTGATATTACTGAGCGCTGTAGTTTCAACATCTTGAGTACGAAATACGCGGCTTAAATTAGTTAATTTAATCATTGTTATTATCCTTAAAATTGTAGTTGCTGTGCTTTATCAAAGTTGCTGTAGCTTGAGGTAATTACTCGATCTCCCGCGTTTAGCCCTTCAAGCACTTCAAAATAGTGTTGATTCTTCTTGCCTAAGCGAATATCACGACGCAGTGCTTTGTCACCATTAGGGTCAATTACATAAACCCAGTTACCGCCAGAATTGGTAAAAAAGGCGCCACGTTTAAGCAGTAAGGCATTGTTTTTATCGCCTCCCAGCATTAACTCAATATCAATACTTTGGCCGCGCTTAATGCTTTTGGTGTTACTGGGTAAATCCACTTCAATTTGAAATTGTGACTGCTGTACGCGGCTATCAATTTTGCTCACTTTGGCATTCACCGTGCCGCTTTCAAGTTCAATCATCACGGTCATGTCACGCTGCACTTGGTTTAAATAAAATTCATCAAGGCGCACCACTAATTTATATTCATTAGGAATATCTATTTGGCCTAACCGCGCGCCACTGTTTTTAGATTCACCAATTTCCACATCAAGCTCGCTTAGGTAACCTGAAACGGGTGCTTTGATTAATAAGTTGTCGAGATTTCTGCGCGCAAACTGCAGGTTTTTTTCCAGCATTTTAGCGCTGTCTGAAAGCTGTGCCACTTGCACCTCACGAATTGAGTTTTCCTGTTTTTGGCGCTCAAGGGTGAGCTCTTTACGCGCTTGGTAATAATTTAAATCTTCTTCTAGCTCTGCAAGTTGGTCTTGCGCCAATACGCCACTTTTAACCAAGGGCTTTGTTTGTTTTAAACGACGTGTTAAATGAGTTATTTTTAGCTCGATTTCTAATAAGTCACGACGTAAATTTAAACGGCTGGTTTCCATGGTCATTTGCGTGTTGCGTAAAAAATTAAGCTGTTCAGTTACCTGCGCTTCGCGACTCATTACATCTAGTTGCAGGTTAGTATTGCTTAAGCGCACTAGCGGTTGGCCTTTTTCTACATACTCGCCCTGTTCAACTAAGCGCTCTTCTACTTGACCACCAGCAATAGTATCGAGATAAATGCTGGTTTTTGGTACCACTTGACCCCGTAGGCTCAGTGCATCTTTAAAGGCACCTTGTTTAACCGTGCTAACCGTAAGGCTGCTACGATCAATATTCTGGCTACGACCTGTATCACTGCTTTGCGTAAAACCGTATGCAGCGGCAGCAACACCTAAAGCCAGCGCTGCAAAGGTGAATTTTTTTAAATACTTTTGAGTAAATGAGCGTTCTATTTTTTTGTCCATGTTGGCTACCTTGATACAGGTTTAATAACTAATTACCGATAGTTATTACAATCACTGTGCCAACTTTGTTTAACTAATAAATTCAATTAGTTAAAGTTACATTTAATTATTCACATATTCATAGTGTCCGCTAATAGAACACTTTGTTATTTTATGAACGTCCATTTATGGACACTGTTCCTTTTTTGTTTTAGGCTAAATAAAACCCTATAAAAATAATAATCATGAAACACACAGGCTCACTTTTAATTGTTGATGACAACCCGGATATCCTCATTGCTGCACGGTTATTGCTCAAACAGCACTATCAAAGTGTTAAAACCACTGACACCCCATTTGAGATTGCAGGCATCATTGACGAGCAACGCAAAGCTGATCAACCAATTGATATAGTATTGCTTGATATGAACTTTACTCAAGACTCAATCAGTGGCAAAGAAGGCTTTTATTGGCTAAAAAAAATCATCGAGCAAGACGCTAATATCGTTGTTTTGTTAATGACTGCCTACGGCGATATTCAACTGGCAGTCGATGCAATTAAAGCGGGGGCCTCTGACTTTATTGCCAAGCCTTGGCAAAACGAGCAATTACTTGGCGCAGTCGCCGCCGCATTTTCACACGCCAAAGACAAGCAGCAAGTCGGTCAATTAACGCGGCAAAAGCAAGGGTTAAACCAAGCTTTAAACACACCAAGCTTCGAGTTTTTGGGCCAAAGTGCGGCTATGCAACAGGTATTTAGCACTATAGAAAAAGCCGCACAAACTGATGCCAATATACTAATAACCGGTGAAAGCGGCACAGGTAAAGAGCTCACCGCGCACGCCATTCATCAAGCAAGCAAGCGGCACAGCCAAACCTTTATGAGTTTAGACATGGGCGCAGTGGCGCAGAATTTATTTGAAAGCGAGCTATTCGGCCATAAAAAAGGCGCGTTTACCGATGCAAAAGCCGATCGAATTGGTAAATTTGAACTTGCCCAAGGCGGTAGTTTATTTTTAGATGAGCTGGGTAATTTACCCCTAGAGCATCAAGCTAAATTACTGGCCGCACTACAAAATAGGCAAATTACGCCTGTTGGCGGCAGTAAAGCAGTTGATATTGATATCCGCCTAATTTGTGCCACTAACGATAATCTTGAACAAGCAGTTATTGAAGGACGTTTTCGCCAAGATTTGTTATACCGAATAAACACCGTTGAAATTCGCCTACCAGCATTACGTGAGCGAAGTGATGATATTCCGCTTTTAGCAAATTATTACCTTAATCATTTTTGCCAAAAATATAAACGCAGCTTAGCCATTAGCGATCATGACATGACTTCACTTTGCCAGTATTCATGGCCAGGCAATGTCCGAGAGCTAGCCCACGCAATAGAGCGAGCGGTTATTTTAACTGAAGGAGATAGGCTAGATATAAACTCAGTGGTTGGCAACATAGCAGTACTTAACGCCAACAATATAGAGCAAAGCTCTGGGCGATTAAACAGTGAGGTGCAGTACGATACTTTCGATTTAGAGATACTTGAACAACGCACAGTTCGCGCAGCACTTAAGCACCATCAAGGTAATGTTAGTCATGCCGCCAAAGCGCTCGGTTTAACCCGCGGTGCTATGTACCGCCGCCTTGAAAAATATGGGTTGTAATCATGCGTGCTAATTTATTGCTTTCGTTTAATATTATCGCACTTATAAGTGCAAGTGCGTTGCTTAGCTATGTATTACAAACACATGGCTTTTCAGCGACGACATTGTTAATAATTTTAGTCGCCATGGCGTTAATAGCGCATATTTTTACGCTGTTTAAGCGCCAACAAAAACAAGCTGAAATGGTCATTCGTGCCCTTGCCAATGGCGACAGCACTTTGGGACTTGGCCAGCACCACCCTATGCTTAAGCAATTTGAGCAAGTAAAAACACAAATGCAAACAGCACGGTTTAATGCCGAGCAACAAGCGCAGTTTTTACAAGCTTTACTCATCCATGTGGATTTAGCCGTATTGGTATGTGATGACAATGGTAAGGTAATCGAATCAAACCCAGCCGTTAGTAAATTACTGGGGAAGAGTTTTCAACACTTACATGAGTTAGGCGCTGTTGGAGAGTTAATTTTAAACGCCGAACATAGTATCCGCAGCACTACCTACTGGCAAAATGGCGAGCAGCACGACACCCTATCAATTCAACTTAGTATCGCTGAAATACAAGGTAAAGTTCGCCGTGTAGTGAGCTTACAGTCAATTCACGACCAATTACAGCTCAAAGAACAACAAGCGTATAAACGCTTAACTAAAGTGCTCACTCACGAAATTGCCAACTCTATTACGCCACTTTCATCGTTAGCTGATACCTGTAGCAATTTACTACCACAAGAGTTATGTTTTGATGAGCTTGAAGATAAACAAGACTTACAGCTTGCACTAAGCACGTTAGCATCAAGAACGGCACATTTAGGTGATTTTATTGCTCGTTTTCGCCAAGTGAGTAGCTTACCTAAGCCCAACTTAGCGCCCGCAAATTTAGCTGATATGCTATCGCGCATAGTCGCTTTACATCAGCAACAAGCACACGATCAACACACCCATATTGAACTGTCGATTAAAAATCACCAGCTAGTAATGCTTGATAGCAGCCAAATAGAGCAGGTATTAGTAAACTTAATAAAAAATGCACTTGAAGTACTAAAGAGTAGCCAAAAATACAGCGCTGAGAATGCAGTTCAAGCAAGGATTGAAATTAGCTTGGCACAAAACACCAGCCAACAACTTTATATAGAAATCAGCGACAACGGCCCAGGCATCAGCGAACATGTGGTTGATATGATCTTCGTGCCATTTTTTACCACCAAGCAACAAGGCTCCGGCATCGGTTTAAGCCTATCTAGGCAAATTATGCTCAACCACGGAGGTGATTTAATTTATGTGCAAAAGCCACAAGGCGCATGCTTTAGATGTGTGTTTGGTTGAGTGTAGGCACCATTTAAGATGATGACTCATTAGCATTGGCACTTTCGCGCTAAAACACGACCTACAAAATTGCACAGCATATCTCGTGGGTCGTCGTTTACGGCGACAATTAGTCTGTAATACAGATAGTTAAATCAACCTAAAGATCAGCGGGCTTACCAATATTAGTCCGCAACAAAAGCCTGCTTTAACTTGCCATGCTTTATATTTCCCTGTGACTTTAATCCCTAGCAATGGGCTTAATAGGTCGACACGGCGCGCAAAAATAAATACTAGCCAACAAATAATGAAAGTGAGGCTCAGTATAAGCAATGGCTCCACAAAACCACCTAATTGCAGCTTCGATAAATAAAACGCAAGACCAATAATTACACTTTGATGTAAAAGATAAAACGAAAATACGGCTGAGTTTAATAAAGCCAGTTTAGGGTGATCGTGATTCAAAAAGCGTTGTGCGAGTGCCAGCATCAATAACACCCCCACTAATCTTTGCGCTGTATACAGCATGTCCATGCTGGTAATTTGCCATTGGCTAGCAGCAGGGTTTTGCCAAATCATGTGATACCCCACTACCACAAGCAAATAAGCAACAATAAATGCACCGAGTAACACTCGCCAATGGCGAAGTAGCTGGCTGTAAAATGCAGGCTGCCACGCAAGCAAGTAACCGTATAGTAAAAACAGCGCGCCCATGGGGTATCTGAATGTATCACTTGGCCAGCTCAACTTTAAAATACACAGCGGCAGTAACAAGGTGATGAAAATCATCAGTAACGAGCGATTACACAAACGCGTGATAACTGCTTGCACTGTAGCGTGATGAAGCAACGGCAGCACTAACACCAGCAATAAAGTAAATTGCCATAAGGAACGTAAATACCACAGGTGGTTTACATCAACGTGTGGCCAAATACCTGCTTGGTAGTGCTCAAATAACGGATTGGTTAAATCAAAAAACTGGCTATAAAACTGCCAAAAGCTCATGGATAAACCAACTTCTTGGCTCATTTGCGCATAAAGCTGGATAGGCACAATAAACCAAATGCCAAACAATAAAGGCAGTAATATTTTTACACTGCGCGTAGTTAAAAACATACCTAGGTTAAAACGCGCAACAATAAAGCGCAGCGCCACACCTGAAATAAACCAAATTAGTCCCATCCGCCATGGCGACAGTAAGAGCATAATATTTTCAATGCTGCTGGATAAATACTGGCTTTTAAAATGAAAACCCCAGTTTTCACTGTATAACATGCCGGTGTGATAAAAAATTAGTAGACCAAAGGCAAGTACTCGCAGCCAATCTAAATCATAGCGACGCAGTGGCAATTCAACGGTTTTATTAAACACATGTAGCCATGGCTGTAATAGCATACGGGCTGTGTTTTTAATGACTATTTTAAGTTTCATATTAGATTTAACTTGCGACTAATTAATAGCAACTATGAACAACACACTGCGTATTACAATAAAAAAAGGCTGAGAAAACAGTCAGTAGGGATAAACGGTGGATAACAGGGATGATAAGTTTGGTGATTGTTCACTATGTTGGTAATCTGATAATAAGGCTTTTAAAGAGTAACAATAATAATGATCTCCTTAACGCACTTTCAACGCTACCAAACTTGGTATGCGGCATTTTTTTTATCTAGTTATATTTTTATCAACAACACGATTAATGCCAGCTCAAACATTATGGAAGCTCAGCGCGATGGCGAACTCCCATTTATGATCTGGGAGCCGTTTGTATGGGAATATTCCAGCGCTATTGGCACCTTGTTGTTGTTTCCTGCTTTAGTTTGGTTATTACAAGCCCAACCCCTTAATTGGCAAAAAATAACACGTTCATTATTCATTTATTTCATTGCGAGTGTTATTTTTTCATTACTACATGTAGGGATCATGGTCGCTATTCGCAAGATCATTTATAACGTACAAGGCATGCAGTATGACTTTGGGTTAGTGTGGTTTGAGCTACTCTATGAATACCGTAAAGACCTATGGGGGTTTTTGTTTTTAATCGTGGTTATTAAAACGTATCAATATGTTGTTGGCCAATTAACCGGTCAAGCCACACCAATCACACATGCAGAGGACGCACCGCAGGACTTGAATTTCGACCGATTACTCGTTAAAAAACTAGGTAAAGAATTTATTATCTGTACTGATCAAATTGACTGGCTTGAGTCTAGCGGCAATTACGTAAACCTGCATATTGGCACTCGGATTTACCCGCTACGTGCAACCATGACCCATCTTATATCTCGGTTAGAGCCACAAGGCTTTTGCCGGATTCATCGCTCTCATGCTATTAGACTCGATGCGATTGAATCAATAACGCCTTTATCCAGTGGCGATAGCGAAGTAAAGTTAATAACAGGAAAAGTACTTAACCTATCCCGTCGCTACAAAGAGCAATTTAAGGGACAGATTAATTCATCTGCCGTTTGGGTATAAATCACTCTATGTTAAGCTAGTCTGCTTTAGGTTAGCCACATTCATATTTTTGGAGTAGTGTAGTACGTGTTTTCAAGTCAATTTATCCGCATTCTGCCTTTAGTTATTATTTTAACCGGTTGTGAAACTACACAAGAAGAACCAGCCTCACAACCTAAACCTGAAGTGAAAGTTAAGGCAAACCCTAAAACGATCTTTAGTGAACAAAACGAAGATCTTGCACAAATAGCCCCCTTGAGCCCTCAGGAGCTTGATGATGTTTGGCAACGTATCCGAGCCCAGCTAACATTTGCCAATTCTAGTCACCCAGAAGTGCAGCAGCGCATTGCTTGGTATTTATCCCACCCAAATTACATGGATGAAATAAGTCGCCGTGCTGAGCCTTACCTTTACTACATAGTCACTGAAGTTGAAAAGCGGGATCTACCGATAGAATTAGCACTAATGCCACTGATTGAAAGTGACTTTGATGCCAGTGCCTATTCGCACAAACATGCATCTGGGCTTTGGCAACTAACCCCTTCTATAGCTAAATATTTTAAGGTAAAAATTAGCCCTTGGTACGATGGTCGCCAAGATGTGATCGACAGCACTCGTGCAGCGCTTGATTTTATGGAGTACTTATATAAACGCTTTGATGGTGATTGGTATCATGCTATTGCAGCCTATAATTTAGGTGAAGGACGTGTACTTAGAGCAATCAGTAACAATAAAAAACAAGGTAAACCAACAGATTTTTTTAGCTTAAAACTACCGAAACAAACCAGTCAATATGTACCAAAGTTACTTGCTGCGGCGCAGTTATTAAAAAGTCAAAAGATGACGTTCCCTGCCATAGCAAATAAAGATGCAATCGCCACAGTGACCATTTCTGGTTCAGTCATTTTAGATAATAAAAGTCAATGGCAACTGTTAGAGCCTTTAAACTACGGGGTTATTCGCTTCCCAGCAATTATTGATGCGCCGCATCTCGTCGTTCCTGCCAGTGAGAAAATACAATTTGAGACCATGATCGCAAACCAAAAAAGCAACGATTACAGCCAATGGCAACAGTACACCGTTAAACGTGGTGATAGCTTAAGTGTGATAGCTAAGCGCTACAAAGTGAGCGTGAACCAACTAAAAGCATTCAACAATTTAAAAAGTAGTACCATACGTATTGGCCAAAAGTTGGTACTGCCGCAGTTAGCCGATACACAAATAGAGCACAAGGTAAAATCTGGCGAAAGCTTATGGAAAATAGCCAACCATTATAAAGTCAGCATCACTAAACTAAAACAATGGAACAGCCTTTCAGGCGACCGTTTAAAAGTAGGTGATAAGCTCACAGTGTTTTTATCTAATAGTTAAAATTAACCCTGAGGACTGTGGATAGTATTTTCGTTTCGAGTTTCGAGTTTCGAGTTTCGAGTTTCGAGTTTCGAGTTTCGAGTTTCGAGTTTCGAGTTTTTCAAGATTAAAATGCAGGAGAGTTAAAGAGGAAAGCAGTTTAAAGGTGTACGTTACGCTCTGAGGGGGTCGTCGCGTTCTTTTCTCCGTGGCGTGATACTCAACTCACGTTACGGTGTTTAGGTTGACACCGTACTGCTGAGAGCTGAAGGTTTAATATACTTTATTCTAGAACAACAAAAAACCCGCTTCATTTCTGAAGCGGGTTTCTTTTAATTGAATCCTGGCGATGACCTACTTTCACATAGCAAATGCTACACTATCATCGGCGCTGTTTCGTTTCACTACTGAGTTCGGCATGGGGTCAGGTGGGTCCAAAACGCTATTGTCACCAAGAAAATTCTTTTCGATTTTCTTATTCTAATTTTTAAGGTTAAAGTTCTTCAACTAAATTTGGAGCCTGGCGATGACCTACTTTCACATAGCAAATGCTACACTATCATCGGCGCTGTTTCGTTTCACTACTGAGTTCGGCATGGGGTCAGGTGGGTCCAAAACGCTATTGTCACCAAGCAAATTGGGTATTAATCCGCTCTTGCGAGCCAATTAATTAAAATCTGGAAAATCTGATAATTGTTTTCTTACAACTTAAAGCTTATCGCTTACAGCTGCTAGTAAATCTACTTTAGTTGTCGCGATAAATCACGACCTACAATCTTAACTTCTGCGCTTAAACAGTCACATAAAAATCTGTCTGGAACAGATTTTAACGCACTTGTGCGGCTTTAGTCATTTACATGGACGTAAATGATAAAACGCGTTTGGCGTTGTATGGTTAAGCCTCACGGGTAATTAGTACAAGTTAGCTTAACATGTCACCATGCTTCCACATCTTGCCTATCAACGTTGTAGTCTTCAACGGCCCTTCAGAGACTTTAAAAGTCTAGTGAGAACTCATCTCGAGGCCTGCTTCGCGCTTAGATGCTTTCAGCGCTTATCAGTTCCGAACGTAGCTACCGGGCAATGCCATTGGCATGACAACCCGAACACCAGCGGTTCGTTCACTCCGGTCCTCTCGTACTAGGAGCAACCCCTCTCAATTCTCAAACGCCCACGGCAGATAGGGACCGAACTGTCTCACGACGTTCTAAACCCAGCTCGCGTACCACTTTAAATGGCGAACAGCCATACCCTTGGGACCGACTTCAGCCCCAGGATGTGATGAGCCGACATCGAGGTGCCAAACACCGCCGTCGATATGAACTCTTGGGCGGTATCAGCCTGTTATCCCCGGAGTACCTTTTATCCGTTGAGCGATGGCCCTTCCATTCAGAACCACCGGATCACTATGACCTACTTTCGTACCTGCTCGACGTGTCTGTCTCGCAGTTAAGCTGGCTTCTACCATTACACTAACCGTACGATGTCCGACCGTACTTAGCCAACCTTCGTGCTCCTCCGTTACTCTTTGGGAGGAGACCGCCCCAGTCAAACTACCCACCAGGCACTGTCCGTAACCCCGATTCAGGGGCCAACGTTAGAACATCAAAACTACAAGGGTGGTATTTCAAGGACGACTCCAACAAGACTAGCGTCTCATCTTCAAAGTCTCCCACCTATCCTACACATGTAGGTTCAATGTTCAGTGCCAAGCTGTAGTAAAGGTTCACGGGGTCTT
>NZ_AP025589.1:3105000-3255000 GCF_022846535.1 Pseudoalteromonas sp. KAN5 | reverse complement strand
AGGAATGGTCAATCAAACAGCTAAAACTCCGCAAGCTATTTCAGAGCATAACTTTAGAGCACGTATAGGCACAAATAATTTGGCTGAACTGGCTGTAGATAGCACAGGCGCGATCACTGACGGTGTGAATTATAGATTCATTGCGCTTGCTCGTAGTCGCGATGGCCAGCAACAGACCACAGAGGAAGAAAGGATAACCATTGCACCTTCTGTCACTTTTGATATTAGTGAGCAAACTAGCTTAAATGTTAATTTATATTATCAAGATGATCCTAAGATGGTGCCATCAACAACCCTTCCCGGTAAAGGAACTCTTTACGAAGCTAGTTACGGGAAATTAGAGCCTGATGCATATGCTGGTGATGAAAACTGGGCTGAGTTTGCCCGCGAAGTCACTATGATTGGTTATAAATTAAACCATGAATTTTCAAACTCAATATCATTTTTACAGAATTTCCGCTACACCAATGCAGACGCCACGCAACAAAATAGTTATGACTTTGGTTTAGCTGATGGAGATAAAGTATTATCCCGTACAGCATATAAAACTATCGAAGATGCGGAAGGCTTTGTAGTTGATAACCAACTCGCTATGCAATTCAAACTTGCTGATAGCAATCACCACCTTTTATTTGGTTTTGAATACCAAACTCTAGATTCAACTTTCGACTATGCTGATACCTTTGGTGCTAGTACCCCAAGCTTAGATTTATCAAATCCTGATTACAATCAGTTTAATGACGATACCACTGCCGCTTTAGATACTTATCGTCAATTTGATCGTTTAGAACAATCACAACGCGGTTTTTATCTGCAAGATGAAATTAAAATTGATGCGCTTACAGTGATTGCGGGTCTACGCCATGATAACTACTACAGCTTAACCGATACCTTAGTAAGTGGCGCTACTAGTAACCAAGAAATAGACCAAAGCGATACGACTTATAGAATGGCGGCTATCTATACTTTTGAAAATAATATTGCTCCATATGCAAGTTATTCAGAATCGTTCGAGCCCACTCCCGGAGTTGATAGTGAAACAGGGCAAGCATTTAAACCGACAACGGCAGAACAAATCGAGTTAGGTTTGAAATACCATAATAGTGATTCAAGCACAAAAATTACTGCCGCCTTCTTTGACCTACGTAAACAAGATGTTGTGGTTAATACCCCTGACTTCATGAAGAAGATACAAAATGGCGAAGTACAATCAAAAGGTTTTGAAGCGAGCATCTATCAACAACTTAATGACTCATTAGATGTAACATTAAACCTTACGGATATGGATGTTGAAGTAACCGATAACCCACAAAACCCAACACTAGAAGGTAAAACTCCTATTTGGGTGGCAGAACAACAAGCATCACTGTGGCTAAATTACTTCTTTAGTGACGCGTTAGAATTTAACGGCGGCGTACGATATGTAGGTGAAAGCCAATTAGATGCACAAAACTCTGGTACCGTACCAGGGTATACTTTGTTTGATGCCGCAGCCAGTTACCGCTTTAATGATAGTTATAGACTAGGTTTAGCTATAAGCAACTTAACCGATAAGCGTTATGTAGGTGCTTGTTATGATATCAGTAAGTGCTGGATGGGCGCAGAACGTAGTATTGAGCTGAGCTTAAATGCTTCATTCTAACTAACATGTACTCTGGAAAATAAAAAAGACCCCCAGTAATTGGAATGTCCAACTATTGGGGGTCACTTCATAATTCGCTTTCTTGTTACATTAGGGTAATGTAAATAAGGAGTTATTTTTTAACTGGGCGTTTCCAACCGGTTAAATTGCGCTGTTTTGAACGTGCGATTGCGAGCTGTTCATCTTCAACCGTGCTAGTGATCACAGAGCCTGCACCAACAGTTGCTGTTGCACCAATATTTACAGGAGCAACCAATGAAGAGTTAGAGCCTATAAAAGCATTATCGCCAATAATAGTTTTTGATTTATTAACGCCATCGTAGTTACAGGTAATAGTGCCAGCACCGATATTAACTTTTTCGCCAATTTCCGCATCACCTAAGTAACTTAAGTGGTTTGCTTTAGAGCCTTTACCTAAACGAGTTTTTTTCATCTCAACAAAGTTACCAATATGCGAGTCTTCTTCCATAATCGCACCTGGGCGCAGGCGAGCATAAGGACCTAATGTACATTTAGCTGCAACGGTTGCATCTTCGACTAAAGTATTTGCTTTAATAATAACGTTATCGCCAATGGTGCAATTTTTAAGTACACAATTAGGGCCAATTTCTACGTTATTCCCAAGAGTCACTTTACCTTCAAAAATAACGTTTACATCAATTAGTACATCTTCACCCGTTGTCACTTCGCCGCGTACATCAATGCGAGCAGGATCAGCCAGTGTTGCACCATTTAACATTAATTCTTCTGCTTGCCATGCTTGATACGCGCGCTCAAGGCCTGCAAGTTGTACGCGGTTGTTTGCGCCCTCAACTTCCATTGGGTGATCGGGTTGTGCTGAGCTGATCTCAACACCTTCACTGTGCGCCATGGCGACTATATCTGTGAGGTAGTATTCACCTTGCGCGTTTTCGTTAGATAAGTTGCCTAACCAGCTTTTGAGTAGCTTGCCATTAACAGCCATAATGCCAGTGTTTACTTCGTTAATAAGTAATTGCTCTGCGCTTGCATCTTTTTGTTCAACAATCCCTACTAGCTTGCCATCAACACGTAACATGCGGCCATAACCATTAGGGTTAGCTAAATTTACAGTAAGCACGGCTAAGCCGTTTTCAGGTGTGGCAGCGAGTAAACGCTCAAGGGTTGATTGTTTTGTCAGTGGTACGTCACCGTATAAAACCAATACAGTGTCTTCATCATTAATATGTGGGTTTGCTTGGGCCACTGCATGGCCAGTACCAAGCTGCTCAGCTTGAAGCACCCAGTTTACATCGTTGTCAGCAAGTTGTTGTTGTAATAATTCGCCGCCATGACCATAAACTAAGTTAGTCGATGTAGCACCGAGTGCTTTAGCATTATCGATAACGTGTTGCACCATAGGTTTACCGGCAACTTTATGCAATACCTTAGGTAAAGCAGAACGCATACGAGTACCTTTACCCGCAGCAAGAATTACTGTAGTCAGAGACATTAAAACAATATCCTTCTTTCTTTGTTTTATTGGAATGAGTAAGCGTGTGTAAATTCAACCAAGATAACGTAAGTCACATCATGTGCACCTACTCAATGGGCAATCTAACAATAGCCACTGAATCTAAGCTGAAATTATTATTCGCTTTATTTGTGACTATTGTAACGAGGATTGGTGAAGGATATAAGTAAAATATTATGACAGTATTTCGATTGTCTTATTATTGAAAAATATCTCAACGACTCTAAAAAGTTACTGGGGCACTTCAACCACTTTTATGAGCTTATTATTGTTAGTTTCAATGGTGGTAATCGATAAGCTATCCTGCCCATTCGCATAACTTAGCTGACTTATTAGTTTATTATCCTTTAGCGTGTAAACAAGCTCTGCTTTAACCTCAAAACCTAAGCTAAAATCATATAAATAGATATTCAAGCCATCAGAATGAAAAAGTTTATCTCCATCAAGAGTAAACGAATGCATATACAATACAGGGCTTATTTCAAACTCGTGAGTTATTAAATTATTCCAACTATCAAAAATTTGTAACTTATTTTGTGCTGAAAGAAATATATACTTTGAGGATGAAAGCTGCTCAAACCAAATTGGATTACTTATTGGTAGCAATATACTTTTTTTTGTTTCCCTATCATACAGATAGGATTTGTTACTGGTCGTATTATTACCACGCACAATATAGCCAATATTTCTATTATTTAGATACTCAACATTGATGATATTGCCATCAATTGTAATAGTATCTTTTAAATTTAACTCAGCTGTATCACGAACCTCAATTTCATTAGCTTTTATTGTTAATAGTTCTTCCCCATCACTTGAAACTCTTATTTCCCTAAAATCAACACTATTTGATTTAATACTCACAGTACCCGTGGTAGTGTCTAATACAGCTAACTTAACTATTTGTGCATCTTGAAATAGATAATAAATATACCCATTATCAGTGTTTTGCGCATTAAATGGATATATGTCTTTTGGCATCATATCTTTAAAATTAAAGTTATCCAAATCTAATTGGTGAATGCGTACGCTAAATGGGTATTCAATCGCGAGCATCTCGCTGGGATTCAATGGCATTGTAGATGAATAATCTGAAATCCCTCGCATAGATATTTTTTGAAGCAATTTCTGATTACCTAGGGAGTATTGATAAAGAATACGATCAACATTATCGTACCAAAGTAATGAATCTGATCCCTGATGATATTTCAATGTCCAAATACGATTCTTAGTGGTATATAGGTGAGTTTGAGACCCTCCCTCAACATCTGCAATATACAACTCGCTAGAATCGAGTTGATGGCGCTCAAAAACCACCTTATTTTTACCTTTTATGTATGCTAAAAACTGATCACCGTAAGAATTTAGATTGGGAGAGCTTATTTGATACTCTTCACCTGTTATGAGGTTACGATTCATCAATACAGCAAGCTCATCCCGATTACGATAACCAAATTTAGAATATACGAGGCTAGTATCATTAACCCCCTGCCCAGAAAAAGGTAAATGTGAGCAATCAAACAAATATCGACTCTCGCCAGAAAAGTTACTATCAACAATAAATACCTGACAATCCAAGCCATTACTTTGCCAGTAGATAATCTCATTATTGTTATGTGACCAACCAACTGGATATAATTTATAACCGGGTTTTGATAATGATTTTTCTTTTCCTGTATCAAGTTCCTTATTAATTAATTGATTCCCTACTCCACCTTTTGAAACAATGAACGCTATGTTCTTTTCATTGGGTGAAAGTACAAGATAAGAATGAGATCCGTCCTTCATTGACAAAACCTCTTCTTGATAGCTTTTATCAATGATTTTTACTTCGTTTTTTGTAGCTGTCCATTTAAATAAGCTAACTACAATGCTTGCTAGCAGAATGATCAGTAAGGCTAATACCCAAACAGTGTATTTTTTTGCCACCGGCTTAGCGGCTTCTTTAGAATCTAGCTCATTGACTGGATTTGAGTTCGGGCTTTGGTATCCACTTTCTATAAACTCAACATTGGGTACAAAACTATATCCTTTTCGATAATGTGTTTTGACAACTAAAGCAGCTTGGTTAGGGGATTTTAAGATTTTTCTAAGTTCTGATATCGCTCTATTTATCGCGTTATCATCAACATAACTTTGACACCAAACATCATCGATTAGATTTTGGCGGGTGATAATAGTATTTTTATTTAGGATGAGGTAACTTAAAATTTTAAACAGTAGTGGCTCTAGCTCTTTTTCAACGATGCCATCATTAATTATTTGCCGCTTTATATTTAAACACCAAGTACCAAATTTTACTTCTATTACTGAATCAGGAAACTCTGCTTGTTTCATTTTTTCGCTTACATTATATCCTTACAGCAGCTTATTTATTGCTTGATTCCGATAATAAACCACCACATACGATTAACTGCAGATTAACAGCTTAGTCTTTCCATGTCATCTCTACAGGCACAAAAAAGCCCACATAAAGTGGGCTTTTAAAAAACCAGATAGGCTTACTTATTACGTAATTGCTGAATAACACGTAACTGAGCGATTGCTTCAGCTAGTTGTATCGCTGCTTGGCTATAATCTAGCTCAGCAGTTCCACCTTGTGCCATTTGTTGTTCAGCGTCACGTTTAGCTTGTTCTGCAGCTTGCTCATCAAGGTCTTCACCACGAATTGCAGTATCTGCAAGGACAGTCACTATGTTCGGTTGAACTTCTAGTGTACCGCCAGCAATATAGATGAGCTCTTCTTCACCATGTTGCTTAACTAAACGTACCATACCAGGTTTAAGGGCAGTTAGTAGTGGAGCGTGACCAGCATTAACACCTAGCTCACCTTCACTACCACTTACTTGAATAGATTCAACTAAACCAGAAAATAAACTCTGCTCAGCACTTACTACGTCAAGATGTACAGTCATAGCTGCCATACTACCCTCCTAATTACATGCTTTTGGCTTTTTCTTGAGCTTCTTCGATAGAGCCAACCATGTAGAACGCTTGCTCTGGCATATCATCAAATTCACCGTTTAAGATGCCTTTGAAGCCAGCAATTGTGTCTTTAAGTGACACGTATTTACCCGGCGATCCTGTGAATACCTCTGCCACGAAGAATGGCTGAGATAGGAAACGTTGGATTTTACGTGCACGAGATACAAGTTGCTTATCTTCGTCAGAAAGCTCGTCCATACCTAGGATTGCAATGATGTCTTTAAGTTCTTTATAACGCTGAAGAACTGTTTGAACGCCACGTGCTGTATCGTAGTGCTCTTGACCAATTACTAATGGGTCAAGTTGACGTGAAGATGAATCAAGTGGATCTACCGCTGGGTAGATACCAAGTGATGCGATATCACGTGAAAGTACTACTGTTGCATCTAAGTGAGCAAAGGTAGTTGCTGGAGATGGATCCGTTAAATCATCCGCAGGTACGTATACCGCTTGGATTGAAGTAATTGAACCCGTCTTAGTTGAAGCGATACGCTCTTGTAGTACACCCATTTCTTCAGCAAGTGTAGGCTGGTAACCTACCGCTGATGGCATACGACCAAGTAGTGCAGATACTTCTGTACCAGCAAGTGTATAACGGTAGATGTTATCTACGAAGAAAAGTACATCGCGACCTTCGTCACGGAACTTTTCAGCCATAGTAAGACCAGTTAACGCTACGCGTAAACGGTTACCTGGAGGCTCGTTCATCTGACCGTATACAAGCGATACTTTATCAAGTACGTTTGAATCGTTCATTTCATGGTAGAAATCGTTACCCTCACGAGTACGCTCACCAACACCTGCGAATACTGAGTAGCCGCTGTGCTCGATTGCGATGTTACGGATAAGTTCCATCATGTTTACGGTTTTACCAACACCGGCACCACCGAATAAACCAACTTTACCACCTTTAGCAAATGGACATACAAGGTCAATTACCTTAATACCAGTTTCTAAAAGTTCTACTGAACTTGATTGCTCTTCGTAAGTAGGCGCTGCACGGTGAATAGACATACGGTCTTCTTCGCCGATTGGGCCAGCTTCATCGATTGGCTCACCAAGTACGTTCATGATACGACCAAGTGTTGCTTTACCAACTGGAACTTGAATCGCTTCACCTGTGTTTGATACTAATGCACCACGACGTAAACCGTCTGTAGTACCTAGTGCGATAGTACGTACCACACCGCCACCTAGCTGCTGTTGAACTTCTAGAGTCAAACCAGCTAAATCACCGTCTGTTACTTTTAGCGCGTCATATACGGCTGGCACGTTGTCTTGTGAAAACTCAATATCCACAACGGCACCGATAATTTGGACGACCTTACCTAAACTCATGTCTATTCCTCTCGTTAATCTTTGCCAGAAGCATTAAACTGCGGCTGAGCCAGAAACAATCTCACTAATTTCTTGTGTGATTGCCGCTTGACGGGCCTTGTTATAAACAAGCTGTAACTCATCCATAAGGTCGCCAGCGTTATCAGTTGCAGCTTTCATTGCAACCATACGGGCGGCCTGTTCAGAGGCAGCGTTTTCAACTACACCTTGGTATACTTGAGACTCAATGAAACGTACTAACAAAGACTCTAAAATAGCCTCTGGGTTTGGCTCATATAAGTAATCCCATGTGTAAGCAGATACTTCTTTTTCAGCTTTTGGCAAAGGGAGTAACTGATCTATAATTGGCTCTTGCTTCATGGTATTAACGAAGTTGTTATATACCAAGAATAAACGGTCAATTTTTCCTTCAGAGAATGCATCTAGCATTATTTTTACAGGACCAATAATGTCTTGTACTGAAGGCTTATCTCCTAAACCCGCTTTTTTAGCGAGTAGTTGACCACCAAAACGTTGGAAGAAACCAGCAGCTTTACTGCCTAAAGTTGCAAACTCAGCGTTTACACCTTTTTCTTTCCACGCTTTAACATCTAGTGCAACTTTTTTAAACTCGTTAGAGTTTAAACCGCCACACAGACCACGGTCTGTAGAGATAACAATATAACCAACTCGTTTTACTTCACGCTCTTCTAAGAACGGGTGAGTAAAATCAAGATTTGCTTGAGCAACACGACCAATCACTTTGCGTAATTTTTCAGCGTATGGACGGCTTGAAGCTACACGGTCTTGCGCCTTTTTCATTTTAGACGCAGCAACCATTTCCATTGCGCTAGTGATCTTTTGAGTATTTTTAATACTTCCGATCTTGCTTTTAATCTCTTTTCCGCTGGCCATGACTCTCTCTCCGAATCAAGGTGTGCTTTAGCAAACTAAAGCGCACCATTAATAACTAAATTACCAAGTTTGCGTAGACTTGAACTTCTCTAGAAGTTCTTTAAGTTGCGCTTCGATCTCGGCGTTGTAGTTACCAGTTTCATTGATTTGAGCCACAAGCTCTGCGTATGTGCTATTAGCATAAGAAAGTAAAGATGCTTCAAAATCCATGATCTTAGCGATTTCGATATCTTTCAGATAACCTTTCTCAGCTGCAAATAGCGACAAAGACATTTCAGCAACAGACATTGGCGCGTACTGTTTCTGCTTCATTAGCTCTGTTACACGCTCACCATGCTCAAGTTGAGCACGTGTTGCATCATCAAGGTCAGACGCGAACTGCGAGAACGCAGCTAATTCACGGTACTGAGCTAGGGCTAGACGGATACCGCCACCTAGTTTCTTAACGATTTTAGTTTGTGCAGCACCACCAACACGCGATACCGAGATACCAGCATTTACTGCCGGACGGATACCTGAGTTGAATAAGTCAGTTTCTAAGAAGATCTGACCATCGGTGATAGAGATAACGTTAGTCGGTACGAACGCAGAAACGTCGCCGCCTTGAGTTTCAATGATAGGCAATGCCGTCAATGAACCTGTTTTACCTTTCACTTCACCATTGGTGAATTTCTCAACGTACTCAGCGTTTACACGCGATGCACGCTCTAGAAGACGAGAGTGAAGGTAGAATACGTCACCTGGGTATGCTTCACGACCTGGTGGACGCTTAAGTAGCAATGAGATTTGACGATAAGCAACAGCTTGCTTAGATAAATCATCATAGATAATTAGCGCGTCTTCACCACGGTCACGGAAGTATTCACCCATAGTACAGCCCGAGAACGGAGCTAAGTACTGAAGTGCCGCAGACTCAGAAGCAGATGCAACAACTACGATAGTATTTGCTAGGGCACCGTGCTCTTCTAATTTACGTACTACGTTAGCAATAGTAGATGCTTTTTGACCAACCGCTACATACACACACTTAACGCCTGTGCCTTTTTGGTTGATGATTGCATCGATTGCTAGTGCAGTTTTACCTGTTTGACGGTCACCGATGATAAGCTCACGTTGACCACGACCAACTGGGATCATCGCATCAATAGATTTATAACCAGTTTGAACTGGCTCATCTACTGATTTACGTTCGATTACACCAGGGGCAATTTTTTCTACAGGTTCAAAACCGTCGTTATCTAAAGCGCCTTTACCATCGATAGGGGCACCTAGTGTGTTTACAACACGACCAAGTAGACCACGACCAACAGGAACTTCTAAGATACGGCCAGTTGTATAAACTTTTACGCCTTCAGTAAGGTCAGCGTATGGACCCATTACTACTGCACCAATTGAGTCACGCTCAAGGTTTAGTGCGATAGCATAACGGTTGCCAGGAAGCTCAATCATTTCACCTTGCATACAGTCAGCTAGACCGTGAATGCGGATGATACCGTCTGTAACAGATACGATAGTACCTTCGTTACGAGCTTCACTTACAACTTCGAACTGCTCAATACGTTGTTTGATCAGATCTGAAATTTCAGTGGAATTAAGTTGCATGCTCTTTTTCCCAATTACGATTGTAGTGTTGTGGCTAGGCGGTTTAATTTACCGCGTACTGAGCCGTCGATAACAGTGTCGCCAGACTTAATAATAAGTCCGCCAACGACTGTTGCGTCTTCACTACAATTCAGCTTAACTTTGCGTGCGAAACGTTTTTCAAGTGCCGCTACCAATGTCTCCTGCTGCGCTGCAGCAAGAGGTGTTGCCGAAATCACGTCTACTTCGATTTCTTTATCGTATTCTGCTTTAAACTCAGCAAATAACTCTGCAACTGCAGGTAGGGCTATCAAACGTCCATTTTCAGCCATCACCTTCACTAGGTTCTGACCTTGTTCGTTGAGCTGCTCAGCACAAATTTTGTTAAATAACTCAGCTTGTGCAGTAGCAGTAGGCAATCCAGCTAAAATGCTTGATGCTTGTTCATTGCTGGCAACTTGGCCAGCAAAAAACAACATATCATTCCAGCTTTCAATAGTGCCTTTTTCAACGGCAAGTTCAAAAGCCGCTTTAGCGTATGGGCGAGCGATAGTAGTCAATTCAGACATGCTCATACCCTCCTAATTACAGCTCAGCGACAAGTTTTTCAACGATGTCACTGTGTGCGGCTTGATTGATTTCGCGCTCTAAAATACGTTCAGCACCAACCACTGCAAGAGTAGCTACTTGTTTACGTAGCTCTTCAGTTACACGGTTACGCTCTGATTCGATTTCAGAATGCCCTTGAGCAATAATTTTTTCACGCTCTTGCTGACCACGAACAGTTTCTTCGTCAACAATTAGCACGGCACGCTTTTTAGCTTGATCAATGATATCAGCCGCTTGAGCTTTTGCATCTTTAAGCTGTTCAGCAGCTTTCTTTTGCGCAAGTTCTAAGTCTTTTTCGGCTCTATCAGAGGCAGCTAAACCATCTTCGATTTTCTTCTGGCGAGCTTCAATTGCACCGTTTAGTGGTGGCCATACGAATTTCATACAAAAAAGTACGAACACCGTAAATGCAATTAGTTCACCGATAAGAGTGGCGTTTAAGTTCACGACCGCTCCTCCTTAAATAGTAAGCTGTTCAAAAAATAAAATTAAAGTACGAACAAGATTACCATCGCGATACCAACACCGATCATTGCAACAGCATCGATAAGACCAGCAAGGATGAACATCTTAACTTGTAGTGAAGGTGCAAGCTCAGGTTGACGCGCACATGCTTCTAGGAATTTACCACCCATGTTACCGAAGCCGATTGCAGTGCCGATTGCACCAAAACCGATAAGTAAAGCTACAGCGATATACTTAAGACCGATCATTAGTTCCATTTTTTTCTCCAAAGTTTCAATTGTAAATTAAAGTTAAAAGTAAAATTGTAAATATATAAATTAGTGATTATCTGAGCTCGCCATGCTTAGGTATACGATAGTCAGCATCATAAATACGAATGCTTGCAATACGATAACTAAGATGTGGAATACAGCCCAAACAAAGTGCAACGGTAGTTGCATTAAACCTACTGCGCCGATCAAGATGAATATCAACTCACCAGCATACAAGTTACCGAACAAACGTAGTGCTAACGAAAAAGGCTTAGACACAAGTGCAATTAGTTCTAGTAATAAGTTACAAGGGATTAAGAAAATCATCGCCAGTTTGTTGTTTGAGCTAAACGGGTGAAGTGTAAGCTCAGCAATGAAACCTGTAATACCCTTGATTTTAATTGAGTAACCGATCATCAAAATAAACACGCCTAATGCTAAAGCAGCGGTTAAGTTGATATCAGTGGTAGGTACGATTTTCATGTATACGTCATGAGAATCCATACCAAATGCGTTTTCGCCAACAAATCCAGCAAATGCAGGTAAGAAGTCAACAGGTATTAAATCCATTAAGTTCATTAAGAATATCCAAACGAATATTGTTAATGCTAATGGTGCAATTAACTTGCTTTTGCCATGGAAGGTATCGCGTACGTTGTCACCAACGAACTCAACGATCATTTCAATAAAGCATTGAAATTTTCCTGGTACACCAATTGTTGATTTTTTAGCGGCACTACGGAAGATCCATAAAAATACTAGACCTAGTCCAATAGACCATGCGAGGGTATCTATATGCCATGTCCAGAAGCCACTGTCCGCACATGCTTTGTTGAAGGCAAGACCGGTATCGGTCGAGCACATCTTAGCATTGGTTAAGTGGTGCTGGATATGGCTTGATATAGTCACTTCTTCAGCCATGTTATATCCCAAAAGTTAATGTTTAAAAAAAACGGGCGCAAACAATCCAGTAAATAACGCGAGTACATAACAACTAAAGAAAGGTAATAAAATTACCGGAAAATGCTTTAGTACTAACGCAAACAATACGATTGTCAGCATAAATTTTAGTCCGTTACCACGTTTTAACGAGGCATACGCTTGATCTGCTCTGCTTGCACCCATATATCTGAATGCATAGATGGCAAATACACAGTGAGGAAGTACGGCTACAGCGCCTCCAGCTAATGCTGAGAGACCGGCACTTACTCCCCAACCGATAAAAACGATTATGGCAGCAACTAGGGCTACACTACCTTGCAAATAGATTAATTTTAATGCAGCCAATCGATAAGGCGCTGCTAACTTATTTGTCACTTTTAGTTAACCTTATTGGCGTTCTATTTGTCAGGGCATGAAAACTGGCGAAATTATACTGATTCCTGCCAGTTTTGCAACTTGAGTCGGTGTATTGTGGTGCAAATTTGCGACGAATGTCTCTTTTTGGACATGATATTTATTAATGCTCTAAACTTTCGGCATTTATACGGCTTAAAATGCCATCTAACTCTTCTAAATTAGTATAGGAAATAACCAAATTCCCTTTGCCTTTTTTATTGTAGTTAATTTCTACTTTAGCCCCGAGATTTTCAGCTAATTTCAACTCTAACTGTATGACATCTGGATCTTTTTTAACAGTTTCTTTTTTAGGGGCAGGCTCTAAGATTGAACGAACGAGTTTTTCCGTTTCACGTACTGTGAGTGCTTTCGCTACAGCAAGTCGGGCGGCATCAGATTGCGCTTCACCTTCAAGGGCTAATAAACAACGTGCATGGCCCATTTCAATGTCACCATGTTCCAACAAAATTTTAACATCATCATTAAGATTATTTAGTCGTAATAAATTGGTGACAGTGGTACGAGATTTGCCAACCGCATCCGCTACTTGTTGATGAGTTAATTCAAATTCAGTTAATAAACGATGTAACGCAACGGCTTCTTCCATGGCATTTAAATCTTCACGCTGAATATTCTCAATCAGTGCGATAGCCACAGCTGCTTCATCTGGTACATCTTTGATTATACATGGTACAACATCAAGTTTGGCTAGTTGTGCAGCGCGCCAGCGACGCTCACCAGCGATAATTTCATAACTATCCTGCGCAACAGGGCGCACTACGATAGGTTGAATAATGCCTTGCGAACGAATTGAACTAGCAAGTTCTTCAAGCGCTTCTTCTGACATGTCTTTGCGTGGCTGATATTTGCCTGAATGTAAGAATTCAATTGGTAGCTTTTGTAACTCACTACTAGTAGGCTGAACAATAACATCCTGCTCACTCGTATTGAGTTGTTCTTTGTCGATACTCGGTGCTGGTTTTGACGAACTTAATAAAGCATCGAGTCCTCGGCCTAAGCCACGTTTTTTAGCAGACATGTTCTTTTTACCTCAAGTTAGGCGACGATTGGGGATATTTTTTCTTTTCTGCGTAACATTTCACCGGCTAATGCTAAATACGCTTTAGCACCACTTGATGCCCGGTCATAATACATAGCAGGTGCACCAAAACTGGGCGCTTCAGCTAAACGGACATTACGTGGGATCACAGTGCGGTATACTTTATCGCCAAAATGCTGTTTAAGTTGTTCAGATACATCATTAGCCAAACGATTACGTGGATCATACATAGTACGTAAAATCCCTTCAATTTGTAGTTTTGGATTAACTAACTTAGCTAATTGGGTAATGGTGTCCATTAATGCGGTTAAGCCTTCTAAAGCGTAATACTCACATTGCATAGGCACTAAAATAGAATCAGCGGCCGCCATCGCATTAACTGTCAACATATTCAACGATGGAGGACAATCAATGAAAATAAACTCGTACTGATCAGATATTTTTTCCAAGGCATTGCGCAAACGTACTTCACGCGCATACAGCTCCATCAACTTGACTTCAGCAGCGGTTACATCACCGTTAGCGGCAATTAAATGATATTCACCTGAGGTTTCTTTACAAACAACATCATCAATCGGTTTATCTTCGATTAATAAATCATAAATTGTTGCTACATCACCGTATTTATCAACGCCACTACCCATAGTCGCATTGCCTTGTGGATCAAGATCAATCAGTAGCACTTTGCGTTTGGTTGCGGCCATTGAAGCTGCGAGATTTACCGCAGTGGTGGTTTTACCCACACCACCTTTTTGGTTTGCTATTGCGATGACTTTTGCCACAGTGTTTCTGATCCCTAGTCTTTAGATAGAATAATTAAATGCCTTTGCGCATCTAACTCTGGTACTTCCAAGGAAATTTTTTGCTCAAATTTGATACCCGAAGGTAATGAGTCTAGCTCTTCACTTGGAAACACGCCTTTTAAAGCAATAAATTTACCTGAATGATCAATCAAGTGTGAACACCAGTCAACCATATCTTGTAAAGAGGCAAATGCGCGACTTAAAACACCATCTAATTTAACACTTGGTTGATAATCTTCAACTCTAGACTGCACTGGGGTTACATTTTTAAGGCCAAGTTCGTGTTTAACCTGCATTAAAAAACGAACTCGCTTACCTAAACTATCTAATAGAATAAATTGTGTATCAGGTAAAGCAATGGCCAAAACGATACCCGGAAGACCAGGACCTGTGCCAACATCAATATAATGATGACCGGGTAGGTGAGGAGCAACAACCAAGCTATCCATGATGTGTTTAATCATCATATCCTCAGGTAAACGTACTGAGGTTAAATTATAAGCTTTGTTCCATTTATTAAGTAACTCAACATATTGAACAAGTTGTTGCTGTTGTTTTTCGGTTAGCGCAATATCAGTTTGCGCTAACAAAGTAGTTAATTGTTGCTGTAACACAATATTCCTTAATGACTACGCAATTTTACGCAGTAAACCTTGCTTCTTTAGATACACTAATAATAGCGAAATAGCCGCAGGCGTGATACCAGAAATGCGCGATGCTTGGCCTATTGTATCAGGACGAGCAGCTGTTAACTTAGCTACAACTTCATTTGATAAACCTGAAACAACCGAATAATCATAATCTTTAGGTAGCACAGTTAACTCATGACGAAGTTGTTTATTGATCTCATCTTGCTGACGTGCAATATAACCCGCGTATTTTGTATGGATCTCAACTTGTTCTAATGCAGCGGCGTGATCAAACTCTGCTCCTAAACCTTCGATCGCCATAAGATCGTTATAGCGGATCTCAGGACGACGTAATAACTCTTCTAAACTTGCTTCACGGGTTAATGGCGTTTTTAGTAAGCTATTTACTTGATCAATAACGGCATGATCTTTATGGATCCAAACATCTTTAATACGTTGTGATTCTTTCGCTATAATATCCATTTTTTCATTAAATGCCTGCCAGCGCTCGTCATTAACCAAGCCTAACTCACGACCTTTAGCTGTTAAACGGATATCAGCATTATCTTCACGTAACAATAAGCGGTATTCAGCACGGCTAGTAAACATACGGTATGGTTCTTTAGTACCGAGTGTTGTTAAGTCATCAATCAATACGCCTACATAAGCTTCATCACGGCGTGGTGTCCAAGATTCTTTACCTTGTACTTGTAATGCTGCATTCATACCTGCAATCAGACCTTGCGCACCGGCTTCTTCATAGCCTGTAGTACCATTTATTTGACCCGCAAAGAATAAACCGTCAATAAATTTAGTTTCTAATGACTTTTTAAGATCTCGTGGATCGAAGAAATCATACTCAATAGCGTAGCCTGGGCGACAAATATGGGCATTTTCAAAACCGGTGATCGACTGTACAATTTCAAGTTGTACATCAAATGGTAAGCTTGTTGATATACCATTAGGGTATAGCTCATAAGAGGTTAAACCTTCTGGCTCAACAAAAATTTGGTGCTTATCTTTATCAGCAAAACGAACAATTTTATCTTCAATAGAAGGGCAGTAGCGCGGGCCAATTCCTTCAATTACACCTGAATACATTGGTGAACGGTGTAAGTTATTACGGATCACCTCATGGGTTTTTTCATTAGTATAAGTGATATAACATGGGATCTGTTGTGGGTGATCTGTTTGTTTACCCATGAATGAAAATACAGGGGTTGGCGCATCACCAGGTTGTTCCTGCATTTTAGTAAAATCGACAGTGCGTGCATCAATTCGTGGTGGCGTGCCTGTTTTTAAGCGATCAACACGAAATGGTAATTCACGTAAACGCTTTGCTAAGGCAATTGAAGGTGGATCACCCGCACGACCACCTTTAAAGTTTTCTAAACCAATATGGATCTGTCCACCGAGGAAAGTACCTACAGTCAATACAACTGATGGAGCACTAAAACGTAGGCCCATTTGGGTTACTACACCGGTAACTTTATTGTTTTCAACGATCAGATCATCACATGATTGTTGAAAGATCTTTAAGTTTTCTTGGTGTTGTAAAATATCTTGGATAGCAGCTTTATATAATGCGCGATCAGCTTGCGCGCGAGTTGCACGAACAGCAGGGCCTTTCGAAGAATTTAAAGTTCGAAACTGGATGCCACCTTTATCGATCGCTTGTGCCATTGCGCCGCCTAGTGCATCAATTTCTTTGACCAAGTGACCTTTGCCAATGCCACCAATTGCTGGATTACATGACATTTGACCAAGGGTATCCATATTATGAGTCAGCAGTAGGGTATTCATACCCATACGTGCAGCAGCTAACGCAGCTTCTGTACCTGCATGTCCACCACCAACAACAATAACATCAAAATTTTCGTGAAAAATCATTTCGGGATCCTACTTAAATCAACCAGCAAACTTCCAAGGGGGAGCGTATTCTACCTATAAATTGTCAGAAGATAAATGATTAAACTATCAGCAAGATCTAAGTAAATGATCTCTAATAATATAAAGGATCTTTTAAAGAGATCTTTTATTTCTATTACTACTACTGAACACTATTTCTGTTGATAAGGCTTAATTTACTTATTAAAACATTAAGTTAGATCGGATCTAAAGGTGTTGATATGATCAGATCTAACTGAATATAAGCTCTGATCAAAAAGGCTCTTTATACACAGGGGGTATTGGATCAGATCTTATCCAATGGATAAGATACCTTTAAATCGCAGTTAGATCATAGTTTATCCACAATTAGATCTAAATAGTCAGTAAATTGTGGGTAACTTTTCTGGTGGATCTAAGTTGTTAACTTGATTCTATGCACGTATTTTTTCGATCCAACTAGGTAACCAGGCTAGTGCAGTGTCTTCGGGCAGTTGTTCATCAAGAATATTTAACTCTAAACGTTCTGCTACACAGCTGGCACCTTTGCTAAGTAACAGTTGCTCAAGGTTACGGCCTGCAAGGTTGTAAGTATCGTAACTTGTATCTCCTAAGCCGATCACTGAGAACTTTAAGCCTTTTAAATCATTAACTTGATTAATGTCTTCTACAAAAGCTAAAAGGTTTTCAGGGTAATCCCCAGCGCCATAAGTTGAGGTACAAAGTAACCAAGTTGTATTTTCTTGATTTATTTCAAAAAAGTTAGGTTGATCATGGACTTCTGTCGCGATCCCTTGGGAAATTAACTGCTCTGCAAGTTGTTCACCTACGTATTCCGCAGATCCCATTTGGCTACCTATAATGATATTGACTGAGGTCATTCTTGAGCTGATCACACAATGGGTTATTAGTGCGCTTATAATAACTGAGTTTATTCAGCAGTAAAGCCCTGAACATACTTTATGTATAAGTTTTTTAGGTACAAATGTTGTTGTTTTCCCTTTTATTATTTTAAGTGTCTGATATTTATAATGTTAAATAACTTATTCCAATATGTAATCATCTGATCAAGCTGTTGATAAAAAGTGGGGAAATAACATCAAGTATTTATTTTTAGTTATTTTTTTATGCTAAGTAATTGATCTTTCTTTTTATAGATGATCAATTATAAGATTGTTTATGATTTTATAAATGGCGATCATTATGTGGATAGATCGACTGTTGATAAGGATCATTATTGTGAAAAGTAAATTTTGAGAAAGTTAGAAATGAGCTAAAAATAGAGGGTAAGTAGAAAATAAACAGCAATAAAAGACTTGTTTGTAGTTTTTTTGTACTTTGTTGGTGGTTTTATTTAATAAGTAGTATGTTTAAAACGGATCACTTTATTAAAAATGCATAAAAAAAGCCCAAATTGTGGATAACAATTTGGGCTCTGTTAGATCAATTTTCAGATATGTTGGTATTTCCGTCACTAATTTTGATCTTTACGTTATCTATTTTGCGTTGAAAAACTATCACTGGAATAAATGATCGCAATTTTTAGCGTTATTAAAGGTACAACTGGCCGTTAAAATAAAGTGTTTTGTCGCATCAAATAAGCTATTTCCCAGCGAAAAGCGCTGCACGCCTTGAGTAAATAAGCTATTTGAATCGGTTGCTAAATCATCAGCCATTATATTTAGTGGCACACTTAACGCAGTTTTTAGTTGTTTTATTGCTGCTGAATCAGTTAATCCAGGGATGAATACTCCATCAATGCCGGCCGCTTGGTATGCTAAAGATCTGGTTATTGTTGGGCCTATTTTAGCTGTTTGCAGGAAACAGTCTGTTCGTGCATTTATAAATAATTGCGAAAATCCGTGCTTATTTAGAGTTTCTTTAATGGCAGATAGGATAGCTATTTGCTGTTTTTGAGTGCGTAATTTGCCCGTTTTTTTATCAGAATCTTCTATATTTATACCCACAGCCCCTAATTTTGCGACGGCTAAAACATGCTGACAAATGGTGTTTATATCATTACTGTACCCCGATTCAATATCGACAGAAATAGGGATACTAACCGCATTTACAATTGGTTTTAGTTGATTTAAAAATTCTGCAAATGAGCATTGCTCACCATCTTGTTGGCCACGAGCTTGCGCCATTCCCCAACTGGTTGTGGCTATTGCTGCAAAACCTGCTTGTTCTAATAGCAGAGCGCTGAGAGGATCCCATGCATTTGGTAATAGTAATATGTCGTTATGCAATTGGTGAAAGATTTTAAATTTATTCATAATGATCTCTGTGTTGAATTTCATTATGACTATAAAAGAATGTGTTGTTTATGCTGGCCATATTCGGTATTGAACGCTATTGGCATAAAAAAACCTTAGCCAAGGCGGCTAAGGTTTTTATGGCTTTTAATTACCGTAAAGCTGCCACTGTTTTTTGTAGCCTGTTGAATCTGGAAGACTTAATACAGCAATCAGGCGAGTATCACGACCTGCAAGGTTTTTCGGCATATGAATAGGGTATTCATAGGTTTCTGTTTGCAAGCGACTGCTACTTACGCCATTCGCAATAAGTATATCTGTGACCGTTTTAATACGACGTTGAGCAAGCTTACGATTGTATTCATCAGTGCCTTCAATACTGGTATCACCAATTAAATATAACTGAGTTTGCGTATATTGCTTCATTTCTTCGGCAAGTTCGATCACTTTAACTTGCTCTTGCGGCGTTAATGTATCTTTATCAAAACCAAAATCAATAACACGTATATCAGCTTGTGGAATGTTTGTTGCTGTTGGGCAGCCGTCGTTATCAGTAATTGCTTGATCTTGCGTTTGTGCGCAATTGTCACGGGCATTAATTACACCATCGACATCGCTATCATATAGATCCCGTGATTGTTCTTGTGGGGCGTATAGAACAGCATCTGAGGCGCAGCCGCTAAGGCCTAAAATAGTTACAATTAATAATAAATTTTTCATGATGATTATTCCTTATCGTCTTCTAAACGCCATGCTTCTGGTGTATCAACACGCAGTGCTTCCACCAGCTTTCCTGTTGCATTAATCAAACGATAGCTAGCTTTACGTTCATCAAATGCGGCATTTAGGTAGTTACGACGAGCAACAAATAGTTCAATCTTAGAATCCAGAACATCTAATAGTGAGCGTCGCCCTAAATCAAATTGTTTATCGTAGCCTTGCTGTGCTTGGCTGGCAAAATCGACATTTTGTTGGTAGAAGTTTTTTTGCTCGCCTACAAAAGTATAGGCATTCCAAGCTAACTTAGTGCCTTCTGTAACTTGTCGAAGAGTGTTATCGCGTACAGCGGTGGCTTCTTGATAGCGCCATTTTGAGGCTTCTGTTTTAGCATTAGTGCGACCGCCATTATAGAGATCATAACTCATGGTCAGCATGATACGCGCGTCATCATCTGGGCCCTCAAAGCCACCAATATTTTCGTTATCATTCACATCAAGCTCAAGAGCTAGTTTAGGCCAATAACCACTTTTATCGCGCTCTATTTGTTTACTGGCGGCATTGATATCTAAATTAGCAGCGCTTACCTCAGGGTGTGAAGTAACTGCCAAGTCAATTGCTTGTTTTAAATCCGTAGGTAAATAATTGGCATCAGGCTTTGGGATCATTAGATTATCAGGATAACTACCTACTAGATCATAGTAATTAGCCTCTAAATCGAATTGATTATTTTTTGCTGCTAATAAGCCTGATTGTGCGGTCGTTAAGCGAGCTTGTACTTGAGCAACATCGGCATCGCTACTAAGTCCTTTGGACTTTCGACTTTGAATATCTTTTAATATATTTTGGTGATCGACCACATTTTTTTGTTGTAATTTAACTATTTCTTGGGCTTTGATCAGATCTAAATATACTTGGCTTACTTCCAGGCCAATGTTTTCTGCTTCTGACACTAAGCTTTGCTGATCTGCACGCATTTCATAATCAAGTCGTGCTACATCAGATGAAGTTTTAAAGCCATCAAACAGCATTTGTGAGATTTTTAGGCCCAATTCGCGGCGATCCATCTCTGTATCAACGGCGTTACCGCTGTTATTGGTGACATTTTCGTAGCCATAAGCAGCATAAAGCCTAATTTGTGGTAAATATTCGCTAAACGCGGTGCGTTTATCACGATATTTTGCCTCAAAGTGCGCATATTTTTGTAATAAGCGCGGATTTTTGTTGAGTGCTTCAGCAACTGACTGTTCGAGTGTTAATGCATGAGCAGTACCACTCAATGCAATTAATGGGAGTATAGCTAAAATACGCATTCCGTGTCCTTTTTATGGTTCTCTCATGGCATTGGCTTTAGCACGCAAAAGCGGCTTTAACCAATACTGTAAAACGGTTTTTTTACCAGTCAAAATATCTACACTGGCTTGCATGCCGGGTATTATTGGTTGTTGAGCCAATATATTCCCATCGGTTTTTATATGTGCTTCGTAATAGGTGGTGCCATCTTCAAGCTGTGAGGCGTCAGGACTCACATAGATAACTTCCCCTTTTAGTCCGCCGTAGATTACAAAGTCATAAGCGCTAAACTTCACCATGGCAGGCATACCTTGGCGAATAAAACCAATATCTTTAGGTGCTATTTTGGTTTCGACAATAAGTTTGTCGTCCAAAGGCACTATTTCCATAATGACTTGGCCTGGCTCAATAACTCCTCCTACTGAGCGTGAGGCGATATTTTTTACAGTGCCAGTTAGCGGCGATTTAATCTGGGTTTTTATTAATCTGTCTTCTAATGCTTTACTACTTTCTCTAATTTTAGCTAAGTTATTGGTAACTTCATCTAATTCATTTTGGGCGTTGGCAATATAGTCAAGGGCAACTGACGTACGCTCTTCTTTGCCTTGTTCCTTAGCCGCCATAAGTTGCTGTAATAGCGCATTGGCGCGATTAACTTCTCCCGAGAGCATGACTTCTTCACGCTGTAGTTTAACTAGTTCCATTTCAGCTACTGCGCCATCATCAACGCCTTCAGAAGTTAATTTTACTTCACGAGAAATCAATTCTAGGCGTTGTTTTAATGAATCAATATTGGCTTGTTGTTCAATAATAGCTTGGCTTTGTTGCAAAATCATTTGCTGGCTTTGCTGTAGCAAAGAACGCAGTTGCGATAAACGTGCTCGGTAGCTATTACGTGCACTGTTTGCAATATGGGTAGGAACATCGCTTGCAGCTAAATTGACCTCAGTAATTGCAACTCCGGTGACGGTATTACGATCTATGACGATGGTTTCTAGCTCTGCTTTTAAGCGTAATTGTTTCGCTATTAAGGCATCTCGTTCTTGATTAGATTCGGCAAATGCTGCAGCAAAACGTGTATCATCAAGGAGTAATACAGGTTGTCCTTGTTGAACTAGTTCACCTTCTTGAACCAAGACTTGTTTTAAAATACCACCATCGAGATTTTCTACGGTTTGTACTGTTTGCGCTGGTACTACGTTTCCTTCTCCTACGATGACTTCATCAAGAGTGGCAAATGTTGCCCATATAATCATTGTAATTAGGACTAAAAATACAATAGCTATTAATTTTTGTGCTTGGCGCGCGGCTGCTAATTGCGACACTTGTAGTTGACTCATTGCGAATCTCCTTTTTGTGTCACTTTGATAGCGCGCAAACGACGATTACTGCCACTAAATAATTGTTGCGGCGTTTGTATGTCTCGTAGTTCTCCATTTTCGAGTACGATTATTTTATCGCACATAGCCAGCACTGCGGCTTTATGGCTGGCAATGATCATCGTGGTATCATCGATACTTTTTAAGCTGCTTATTATGTGGCGTTCGCTGATTTCATCCATCGCGCTGGTGGGTTCATCAAGTAATAATAGTTTAGGGCGCTGTAATAATGCTCTTGCTAACATTACAGCTTGGCGTTGCCCACCTGATAAGCAGCGGCCAAATTCTCCTACTTGGCTTTCAAGACCTGACTCTAATCGTTCCATAAAGTGGTGAATACCCGCTAATTTAATGGCTCTGGCAAGCTCATTAGGGTCGATATTCTGTGCACCTACAGTGATGTTTTCTAATAAACTGCCATAAAAAAGCTGTGGATTTTGTGCCATCCATCCGGTATTTCGGCGAATTGTTTTCAGTGACCATTGTTTTATTTCAATATCGTCGTAAAAAATTTGTCCGCGTGTCGCTTCATATTGACCAGCAAGTAAAGCCAGTAGCGACGATTTACCTGAGCCCGCAACGCCAAAAATACCTATTTTTTCGCCTTTTTCTATACTCAAGCTAATATTTTTCAATACCGCAAGTTGTTGCTCTGGGTAATTAAAAGTTAGCTGTTTAACGCGAATGTTACCGCTAATATCGCTGTAATTATTTAGCACACTTTGTTGATTTTCTTGTGGCAGTTCAAGTACTGCTTTGACAGAGTCTATTGCAGACTCTGTCTGCTTATACTTGAGTAATAAACTGGCTATTTGACTCACTGCGCCACCAGCTCGGCCGCTTATCATCACCATGGCGATTAATGCGCCCATACTCACTTCTCCAGCTTGTATGAGGTAAACGCCCGCGACGATTAAACCGATAGTAGTAACTTGTTGTAAAGTGGCAACAGAGTGGCTTAGGGTATTGGCACTGTGACGAGATTTATTTTGCCAAAGAGATAACTGCGCCATGGTTTGCTCCCATGTTCGCTGTGCTTTTTGCTCACTACGGCTTTGCTTTAGCTCTACAATTTGGTTTAAGTATTCAATTAAATAGGCTTGGCGCTGGGTGCTGAGCTTTGCGGCTTCTTCAACGCTATGGGTTAATCTACCTTGTAAGAATGCACCAATTAATACTATTAACAACATTGTGGTGATAGGGATCAACACGATTAACCCACCTAACCAGGCTATTAATGCCAAAAACATAATTGTAAATGGTAAGTCTATAGCTGATACCAATGTTGCCGATGTAAGGAACTCCCTAACACTATCAAAATCTTGTACTTGTTTTGCATAAGCGCCAGCTGATTCAGGTCGATGCTCTAAGCGCATACCAATCACTTTGCTAAATAGGGTGCTAGATACCTTTAAATCAATCTGCTGGCCCGCCGTATCAGTAAGCTGAGTACGGGCTTGTTTTAAAAACCAGTCAAATGAAATAGCTAAAAAAGCACCAAAAGCAAGTACCCATAAGGTATCGGTTGCGGCATTTGGCACGACTCTGTCATATACATTCATTGTGAATAACGGGATCACTACGGCGAGTAGGTTTACTGTAAACGAACCTAATAATAATGAACCGTAAAAAGGTTTTACCTCATCAATAACGGGTTTTAGCCAACTTGGAATTTTACTGTGGATTGAAGTTGAGCGTTTATCTATCACTTCGTGAACACTGATAAACCAACTCAATTGACCCTGTAAACTCGTTAATTCCTTTATGGGCTCTTCAGCATTCGTGTATAGCAGTTGCAATTGTTGATCTTGTTTATTCAGTAAGTAAAGATCGCCGTTATTATCGACAACTAAAGCAGGAAACTGCATTTTACTTAGCTGAACATTTTGCTGAGCTGCATTGATGTTGCCATTGAGTAAAGCGCGTTCAATGTGATTATGAGTTATTGCAAGGTCAGGCAATCCATCTAGAACTTGATCGTCATTACATCGCTGTGCAAATAACTCATTTGCACAGCGTACCAAAGTAATGATTTGTTGCTGATTAATATTCATTTTCATGGTTCGATTGAATCCACACTATCCATTATGCGTAGTAGCTCATGCTCAAAGTTATCGGCACTGCCACTAAATGATTCACTGTTGTCTCTACTAATATCATGATTTGCATAAGTTTGCTTATCTAAGATTAATTGCAACTGTCCGATTGTTAACTCAGACATCAGTTCTGTGTTGTTACCAGTTTGGTTATTACTTGATATTAAAACGGCGATATCTTGTATCTGGCCAACTTGAGTTTCACCATTTAACTCGGCATAAGGCGTAATAACTAAAGTAAAGTTATCATTGTTTTGTGTGCCTAAAACTTCTAAGCCATCAAGTTGATCAAGCTCTACTTTCCATACATTGCCATTTTGGCTACCTGCACTAAATGTAACATTACTTGGGTAACCACTTATTTCAATATAACCCGATTCTTGTGTTGTTGAGTTTTGCAAATCAACATCAAGATTAAGTACGATAGTATCGCCTTCTTGGGCATTGATATCTTGAGGGTCTTGTTGCCAAATAGGAGCATCGACCTGAGGTTCTAGCGTAACAGTAAACTCAGATGTTATGACCTCGCTAATGTCTGACATTTGATTACCTAGCACTGTAGCTGTATCTATACTGGCAATATCGACCTGCATGTCGAGGTTACCCCAAGCAAGAGTGCCGGCATTAAAGTCAAATCCTTGTACTTGATTACTCGCAACGACCATGGTTGCAATAAAGCCACCAGCGCCGTCGCTAGTAAAGTTTACGCGCTGTCCATTAACATCAATAAAGCCGCCTTCTAAGCCTATGAGAGCTGTGGCATCAGAGGTTGCTGCTATTTTTACTGTTAATTGAATCTGTTCGTCATTGTTACTATCTTCACTAATCGCAGCGAGATGAATATTAACGGTATCGTCTTCATTTGCGTTATAGGATGTATCTGGCGCTCGAATGAGGTCAACACCATCACCAATAGGACGAACTCCCACAGTAAATTCAGCCGTTGTGGTTAAATATCCACCTGGGTCTTGATCTTTGGTTATCGCTTTTAACGTCAGCGGGATATCGCCATTAAAATCTTCAGGTGGAATAATTACTACATTACCACTAGCTAGTTGCTCAGATGTTACACTCCAGTTATAGGTTTCTAAGCCTTTAAAGTCGCCACCATCAGTACCATTATTTGCTAAGGTTGTGTAGGTCCCATCACCATTATTTATAGCAAGGATAGCCCCGTTAGGTACGCCGGAAATACTAACGTACATGACTTCTGAACCATCAGTATCAAATAGCTCTGCTCTGATGCCATTTAAGCTGATTGCGCTATCTTCATCACCTAAGATGTTAATAACAGTTAGTGTTGCATAATCTGTAACTGGTTTTACATCTAATGTTAAGGTTGTGGTAAAGCTATCTGTATCAGTAATTGTTCCTGTTGAAATAGTAGCTGTATCTGTTACTTGGCCTGATATCTCAAGCCTTACGATGTTCGAGCCAGATAAGTTAAGGGGTGGAGTAACGCTCACTCCAGCAAGTGCACTTGTCAGTTCTGTTGCTGATGTGCCTGTAAATACATAACTATTATCAGTACCTTCAATTAGCTCAAACATACCGGAAGGATCGTTTAATGTGCCACCATCCAATAGTGTGATTGTTAGGTTGTTACTCGGATCATTGTGATCAATGAGTACATTTTCTACACCTCCGCTTGTTGCTGAAAGGTCGCTATCAGCAAAGGCTAGGGCAATACCTAAAGGTTGCGAGGTATCTTCTTCAATTTCATTGGTTGTCACTGTGGCTATGATGCCATCAACATCTGGGGTTACATCAATAGAAATAATTTGACTATCATCTATCACCGTATCACCACTGACAGGGTCAACCGCTATAACACGGATAGGAATATCTAAGATTCCGGCGAAGTTATTGCCAGGGGTTGAAATGCTAATGCCGTCTAATGCACTTGCTGGAAATACATATTCATACACAGCTTGGCCACTTGCGTTATGAATAACTTCTACGCCAGCGCCACTAATTGTCGTACCTGCTGGTAAGTCAGAAGCTAAAATTCTAATACTGATTTCATCATTATTATCTGATGTGAAATTATCAGTAAAGTGACCATTAAAATCTATTACACCATCTTCAATGGCATCCACAACAGTATTTTGGATCTGATTTACAGGACCCGCGACGGAGTCAGTAGCACCTTGAGTGAACTCTACTTGTAAAGTGCCAAAAATGGCATCGTTATCCGTTAAATCTGTGACTTTTGCAGCCACAGTTACTTCTATTGCACCATCAGTTGCATTGTCACTAACAAGAGTAACACCACTTAGAATATCTACAACATCAACACTAGATGCAGTCGTGCCCGCAGTGACTGGTATTATCCAACGACCATCTCCATCAGGAAGAGCGCCTGGGTAGTCAACATAAAAACCTTCACCTTCAGGAAGAATTAGCACGATATAATCGATGGTTTCTGAGCCATCAATATCGGCTTCATTAAAGGTAATAGCACCCGTTAAATCTAAGCGACCAGTGTTACTAACTAATATATCGTTTGATGTGGCTACTAATTCACTTCTATTACCATCGACTTCAATATTTTTGTCGAAGTCAGGAGCAATTGTAACTGTACTAGTTGTGGCTATTTCTACAGGTGTTGTATTACCATTATCTGAAGTATCAATTACGGTATAAGTGATATTGATTACATATTCACCAGAGGCATCTTGTGGTGGTAATATGGCTAAGCGACCACTGGCTAAGAAACCAGCTAGATCTCCATTTGCTAAAGTATCTAAATCAAGAGAACCAGTAAATTCAATTTCTGCACCATCAAGTAGCAGTTTTACACCTGCTGGTAACCCTGTGATGACCGCGCCAATAATGACTTCACTGCTATCAGCATCGGGTGTTATTGGATTAACATTCAATACCGCGGCTTGATCTTCAGTACCTGATGAGCTGGTGGCTAGGTTAGATTCATTAGAGTCAAGAATCGGCGTGAGGGTGATATCTACTTCCATTGAGTACTCACCAGAATCACCATCAGGCTCTGTAGTTACTGTGTAAATATTAAAATTAATACCTGTGCCACTAAAATCACCTTGTGGTTTTAAGTACAGAGTTTGTAATTGCTCGGCAGAAACTTCAAACACAGGTTTACCATTTTCAGCGCGGATAACTTCAAGGGCAACAGGATCACCATTACTATCTACGATAGTAACGCCATCAGGAAGGTTGGCAATCAGTAAGTTAATTACTTCAGAGCCATCGTCATCTGAGGTCTTTACAAGGAAGTCGAGTGCAATTAAGTCATCTTCATCAAATTCAACGGCGTTAGTAAGCAAGGCTAAGTCATCGTCATAAGCCCAGTTTGCCCCTGTATCTACAGTGGGTGGGTCAATCACTCCTTTTACTGTTACAGTGAGTGTTTTTTCTTCACTGCGTGCAGACTCAGCTCCTAGTTTAATTGCCACGCCATCAACGATTGATTCATAAGACACCGCGACCACTGAAACTGTAAAGGTATCAGAGAAAGAGCTGATATCTTCAAGTGGGATAAGTTGAATATTGCCTGCGATGATATCGGCACTACTTGCACTGTATGTGCGATTTCCTAAATCTGTGATTGTAGCGCCATTAAGCGCAGTCATAGACCAGCCTGTTGGTACAGTGAATTCATAAAACAAACTTTCTGAACCATCGGTATCAGTCAGTTGCCCGGTGACAAATTGATTTGCATTAATCGCTTCATCTTCATTACTACGCACATTAGCAACGATTAACTCAGGAACATCAGCTACAGGCTGCAAATCAACAGTAATCGTTTGCGCATCTTGTTCTGCTACATCTTGATTATCTTGCTCCGTGGCAATGGCGGTTACATCAAAGGTAAACGAGCCTGCTAGGTTTTCTGTGCCTTCAGCAGTTAGGTTTGCTATTTCACTTGCGCTTAGAATGTCACCATTATTAACAACTGTACCGTTAACTTTGAGGATCAAGCCCGATTCAATATTTTCAATACGGAAAGTAAGGACTTCTGAGCCATCAGTATCTTGTAAATTAGCCACTAGGTTGAGAGCTAATGGAGCACCATCTTCTTCGCCAAGGTAATAGAAATCTGAGCTTTCATCCCACAAAGGTGTATCTGCCACTGAATTTATGGTTACAGGGATCTCACTGGAAATTGTTCGAGAGCCCGCATCATCATCGGTGATAATAACATCAACATTTAGGGTGACTTGTTGTTCGTTTATGGCATCAGAGGTGTTTTCTGCTGGGATGAAGATTAAAATACCTGCAGGCAGTGTGGTTCCTGCTGGCACTGTAGAGCCTGTAGGTAGAGTCGTTTCTTCCTGTAAAACGCGTAGGTTGTCGCCTCTAAATACCACAAAACCATTTTCAATAGGTAAGCTGATTGGGGCGCCTCCAGGGCCCTGTAAAATTAACGTTCCGCCATTAAGCGAATCAACACTTATCTTAATCTCAGTGATTTCGTCACCGCTATCTAAGTCACCTGGGTAAGCTGCTAGTTCAACAATAATATTGCCATCTTCGTCACCTTCGGGTTTATAAAATACAATTTTACCTTCGCTGTCTTGAACGTGTAAGTTAAGAGTGTTTGTAACTACATCCCCATCAGCATCGGTTACCTGGTATCGTAAAGAATCTTCATAGATGTTGGTATCAGCTATAAATGGGCTGGTCGTAATCGAAACACTACCATCAGCATTTATCGTAATCGAACCATACTCTTGGTCGCCACTACGCAGTATAATGGTATCACCAGCTTGATAGTTGACATTTAGGTAAGTGATTTGTGTGATCTGGGCACCATCAGCGCCTTGTTTAATACCATCGAGTAGGTCAGCCGTTAGGCTGTCTCCTTCTGAGAAGGTTAGTTCAGTATCAACAGCAACAGGTATATCATCTTTAATTGAAACGGTTAGGTTTTGTGCTGAAGATTTATCACCATCAGCATCAATAGCTTGAATTTCAAAGAGTATATCTAACTGATTAGTGCCATCCCCAGTTGCATGATCAAGTGCTTGGCTTTGCTTATACTGATATGTGCCGTCAGTTAAAAAGCGGATTCTAAATACTTCACTACTATCTGTTGCTCTTGCAATGTACCAACCACTATCCGTTGCTGTATCTGATAAGGTTACGGTTTGTCCACCTTTTGTGATTCCATCGAGGCTAAAGCCATCAGCTAATGCCACGGCAACGATTTCATCGCTACCTTGAGATAAAGTATATTTTCCGTGAATTGTAATACTGTCGTTATTGTTTAAATCAAATTCGTCGACGATAGTATCAGGGGTACCAGGTGTCACAATCTCAGGTGCTAAACCATCGTCCACATTGACGATGATTTCGTTAATAATGCTACTGTTATCAGCATCGATAATGGCAACAGGTACAATTAAGCTTAGTTGAGTCTCTTGCTCATTTAGATGGTCAATTCCACCAAATAAATTGAAGCTAATGGTTGCACTGGATGTTTGACCTGCAGCTAAGTTGAAATTAGTTGGTAAACTGGTTTCAAATATAACTGTGCCATCTGATAGTTGCCCTTGAGCCATGCCATTGCCTAAGTTGACCCAAGTGATGGCTTGACCGTTTTGGGTTAAGGCGTTGCCTTGACTATCGACTACCGCATCGCCACTATTAAATTGGAAATTAATATCAATAACTGGGTCGTTACCGGCGGTGATCGTTATTTCACCTTCATCGCTATTATTAAAGCTACTACCATCTTTAGGTATTTCACTCACATTGAGAATAGGCGTATCACCGTCAATGCTGTCGTCATCTATCACTGTGATGTCTAAATTTGCGGTTACTTCATCACCGTCAAAGTCAATCATCTGTACTTTTAAGTTAATTGCATCTGTAATATCTTGGTCAAGCGCACGATATAAGGTAACAACATAATCTTGTGCAAGAGAGTCGGTTTCAGCATTGAATGTGCCTGTCAGCTCAACCTTAAAAACAGGATCATTACTATCATCAGTATGGCCTATAATTGTTTTACCGTCAGCGCTGATAAAGTAACTAATGGTCACATTGTTACTGGTGAGCAACGGTTGCTCAAAGCTTGGTGAAAACGATACATCCACAATACTATCTGAGCCAATTAAGGTTGATAATTGGCCCGTAGCAACTTGAATGCCTTGAGATAAGTTACGCTCATCTAAAGTAACACTGGTGATGCCTGCAAATTGCGGATCGTTACCGTCAAAAATAGTAATTGATGCATCACCTGCTGCTATTTCTGTGCCGTCTAAATCTTGTGCTGTGACTGTAAAAACTAATTGTAACTGCTCTGAAATAGTATGATCTAAAGGTCCTTGCTGTTGATAAAGCGCTGTGGCCAGTAAGTCGTCGCCCTCATTAATTGCAGATAGCGTGATATTAATTATGGTGTTTTCACCCGCTGTTCCTATTAGGGTTTTACCATCTTCAGATAGAGTGAATATGATTTCATTGTCATCACTTGTGAGGTCTAGTGCGTTTAAGCGAGCCAATGTTGCACTATTAAATGCGATAGAATCAGCTAGCAACGTATCTGAGCCAGAAAAAATAGTAAAGTTTATAGTATCGTTATAAGTTTGATCATAGTCAGGTTCAGTGAGGTTTAGATTATTATCAACCATGTAACCAGCCTCACCATCTGTAACTTTAATGGTTGCTGTTGCCGTATCTAAACTGCCATCCTTGTCCGTGATCGTATAATCAAAGCTAAATTGTTGCGGTATTTTGTGGTTTAAATTATCACTCGCGGTAAATTGCCAAACACCTGTGCTATTTACAACTAAAACGCCATATTTGAGTGTAACCGTAGCTGGAGTATCTTGAGTTATAGTGTAAGTTTCACCTGCTATTACTATTTGTGTAACAGTAAGTGGTCCTTCTATAGTGAAGTCATTACCTAAAACTGTACCATTACTCACCTGATCTTCTACTACACTGAAACTGTCATCACGAGCAAAAGGAGGTGTATCATTTATGGTGATGTAAGTCGGTAGAATCACCAGTTCGGATGTACCATCACTATCATTTTGCAGGGCTTCAATCATTACCGCTGTTTTTAGCGTATTGGTAATCGGTTGGTCGAATGATAAAAATTGCGTTACTTTTACAGCATTTGGAATTAATGCGATTGTCATTGCAATACTATTATTACCATCTTCGCGTATCACGTTAAGTGATTGGCCATCAGCTGAGACCTCAACTCGAACAGTATTACCGCCTTCATATGTTAACTCACTCAATGCTTCCTGGATTGCAGCAAAGCTAAGCTCGGCGTTATCTATATTTAGTGCACTGGTATCCGTTGTTGAATCGGTGACATCCAGGAAGTATTCGTATAACTCCTGTGTCTGAATAGCATCTAATGTAGGCATGTCATCGGTGGCTGTGTTGCCTGCAAGATCGGTCACTGTAGCTGTTAGTTCCCAAGCACTTGCTTGATTTAGTGTTGTAACATTGATGTTATTGACAACCCAATTTCCCGTATTTGTTACACTGCCGGTGAAATAAAGTGTTTGCCCACCATCATAAATTGCAATGGTTACAAGCTGACCAATTTCTGCGTCTGTTGTGCCGGACATTGATGTTAGTTCACCGGCTCTGAATGCTTCTAAATCAAAGCCTGTGCCGGTATCTATATCAATGCTAACTGTGGTATCAATAATTGCATCATCGCTATTACTAACATCATTGCCTGCTAAGTCTGTTGCAGCTGCTGTAACACTGATATTCCCATCAGACCAACCTGATAAGTCGACGCTGGTGGTGTAGCTTAAGTCATTTTGAACTTGGGCTGACACGGTTAAGGTTTCACCGTTAGCCCCAGTTAAGCTCAAGGTAACGAGTTGACCTACTTCAATATTGCTAACATTACCGCGTAAAACTAACTGGCCTAATTCATTAGCTATCAGGTAGTTGTCTTCACCTGATACAATTTCAACCGTAATATCTGCAAGCGTATCTTTACCAGAGGTTGTGCTTGCTGCCGCAGAGTTTCCTGCGGCATCAGTTACAGTTGCACTATAACTTAATTCACCATCAACTAGGCCTGTTAGGTCTTGCGTTATTTCCCAAAGACCCGCAGTAACAGTGGTTGTGAAAGTAAGCTCTTTACCGTTTTCATCAGTAATAGTAATGGTAACTAAGCGTCCGTCTTCGACATTATTAACAGTACCAAAAATACGAGTTGCGGGTGCTTCGGCGGCGTTAATTACATTATCTGTAAAGTCTTCATTGGTATCGACCGCAATAGTAATGCTTGCCTGAGTGTCTTTTATAATCGTGGTGGTATCGGTGGCATTGTTACCAGCAATATCTTGTGCAGTTGCTGTTATGTCTATATTACCTTCAGCAAAGTCTGAAAAATCAACATTTTCAACTGCCCAATAGCCATCGACTACTGTGGTTGTAAAGGTTTGCACAGTGTTGCCATCAGTAACGGTAACAGTGACCATTTGGCCATTTTGAATCCCCAGTACAGCTCCACCTAAATCGACACTATTTTGCTCGTTTGCATTTATTACGCCGTCTAAATCAAGCGTGGTTGCAGCTATGATTGCAAGGGTATCTTTATTAAATAAAAGTGTATTTGAGGCTGGATTTTCGGCTTGATCTGCAACGTCAGCTTGTACTTGAATTTTACCGTCAACTAAATTACTTAAATCAACGTTATCAATCCGCCAAGCTCCAGCAGTTACAGTGGTGGTAGCCGTTGCTGTGTTACCGTTTCGATCAACAAAATATAGAGTCACTGTTTGACCATCTTCGATATCAGTCACGGTGCCAGAGAAGCTATTATTGCTGGTGACTTCATTTTCATTGATCACTTGATCTGCAAGATCTGTATCACTTAGCTCGATTGTGATCCTTGCTGCTACGTCTTTTTGTGCAGTATCTGTAGCTTGATTGCTGTTTCCTGCGCGGTTTTCGACACTTGCAGTTGCAGTAATATCACCATCTATGAGGAATCGAGAGTCAAAGTTTTCAATGAGCCATTCACCGTTCTCAACGACAGCTGTTAATTCAATTGCTGTGCCTTGAGAATCAGTCACGACGACAGTAACTATCTGACCATTTTCAGCATCAGTGGTGCCGCTAATGCGAACCCTTGGTGCTTCGGCGGCATTGATAGTGTCATCTTGCACGGTATCTATTTCCACCGTTATTGCTGGTGGTAGAGTGTCTTTCGTTATTGTGTTGGTGGCAATCGCAGGGTTACCAAAGCTGTCAATACTGGTTGCAGTAAAGGTTAAGTCGCCATCTAATAAACTTGATAAATCGCCATCTTCAATGATGAAGAAGCCATTTTGTACTATCGCACTAAAGATCAAACGGTTACCGGCTTCATCACGGACAATAATTTCAACCGGTTGGCCGTCTTCAATGTCATTGGCAACCCCACCAAACGTAGCTGGGTTAACTTCATCAACATTTAAAATACCGTCGCCATTGGTTTGTATTTGCATCGAAATAGTGGATAACGTGTCTTTAAATGTTTGCGTGTCAGCATCAGCAGGATTACCTGCTGCATCGCTGCCGCTGACAGTAAAGCTCAGCTCACCTTCAGCAAAGGTTGATAAATCTAATTCACCTAAGCTCCACGTGCCATTAGTAATCGTGGTGGTGTATTGCTGATTAACGCCATTTACATCGGTGATGAAGATGGTCACTGTTTGACCATCTTCAATATTAGTGGCTGTACCATTGACCAGCACCGCAGTGACTTCGCGGGCATTGATTGAGTTATCGCCGCCATCATCGACACTGATAGTGAGGCTTGCTTGGGTATCTTTTACCACCGTTGTGGTGTTTGTTGCTGGGTTGCCAGCCACATCGGTGCTGGTTGCGGTAACGGTTAATTCACCTTGAGCAAACACAGTTAAATCAAGATTAGCCAATGCCCAGGCACCATTGACAACGGTGGTGGTAAATTCAAGGCTGCGGTTTTGGCTATCAGTGACGGTGATAGTCACGGTTTGGCCTTCTTCAATACCGCTTACAGCGCCCGATAAATCCACGGCACTTTGCTCAGCGTTATTAATCACTTGGTCGGTATCAATCACGTTTACGGTGATTGTGGCGACGGTGTCTTTATTAACAGAGAGTGTTGCCGAGGCTGGGTTTTCTGCAACATCGTTAATTGACGCGGTTGCGGTGATTTGACCATCAGTAAGGCCGGTTAAATCAACATTATCAATAGCCCATAAGCCACTGGTGACGGTGGTGGTTACTTGGGTTGTGTTGCCATTCGTATCAGTGAAGGTGAGGGTGACGAGTTGGCCATCTTCCACATTACTCACGGTGCCCGAGAAGCTATTGGTTGTGCTGTCAGCGGTATTAATGATTTGGTCAACGTCATTAAATGTCACGTTAATATCTGCGACGACGTCTTTTTGTACGACTTCTTGGCTTGAGCCTGAATTACCTGCTTGGTTCGTTACGGTGGCTGTGCCGGTGATATCGCCGTCTTTTAAGATACGGGTATCAATATCACTAATCATCCACACGCCGCCATTAACGACGGCGGTTCGGGTGATGGTATTAACACCATCAGTCAGCGTTACTGTGACGGTTTGACCATCTTCAACATTACTCACCGTGCCGGTGATATCAACCACCGGCGCTTCTACAGCATTAATAATATTGTCTTGGATTGTGTCGATATCAATGGTGATATCAACAGGGGCTGTATTTTTTATAACGTTAGTGGTGGCTGTTGCAGGGTTGCCGTTTCTATCCAGCCCTTCAGCGGTAAACGTCAGCTCGCCATCGGTAAGTGAGCTTAAATCTTCATTTTCAATGAGGTAATAGCCGTTACGCACAGTCGTGGTAAAGCTCAGCGTTGCATTTGCACTGTCAGTTATTGTAACGGTTACTACTTGGCCGTCTTCAATATCCGTGGCGGCACCACCAAAGGTGGTGGTGAGTACTTCATCGCTATTTAGAATGCCGTCGCCATTGGTGCCCACTTGAATAGAGATAGTCGATAAAGTGTCTTTGAAGACTGTGGTATCAGCGCTTGCAGGGTTACCTGCTACATCGGTTACACTGGCACTGAAGGTCAATACACCTTCAGCAAAGCCAGATAGATCCGTGTTAGTTAACGCCCATGCACCGGCTGATACGCTGGCATAATATTCCTGTGTTTTACCCGCAGAGTCAGTGACGAGCACAGTGACTGTTTGGCCGTCATCCACGTTAAGCGCAGTACCAGAGATGGCTACATCGGCGACCTCTACAGCATTGAGTGAATTATCACCGCCATCAGCTACATTAATGGTGAGACTTGCGAGGGTATCTTTAACTACCGTCACACTGGTTGTTGCGACATTGCCTGCGATATCGGTGCTGGTTACAGTAACGACTAAATCGCCTTCCGCCAGATCGTTGATATCAACATCGCTCAAAGACCATTTACCATCAACAATTGTTAGCGAGTCATTGGTGCGAGTTGTGCCACGGCTATCTGTAACAGAAATGATGACTGTTTGGCCATCTTCAATACCAGACACGGTACCAGACACACTCACTGCACTTTGCTCTGCAGCATTAATAATTTGGTCAACGTCTTCAACGGTGATAGAAATTGTTGCTGTGGTGTCTTTAGTGAATGTAATACTGTTGTTTGCTGGGTTCTCAGCCGCGTCAGAGACCGCTACGCTTGCCGTGATCTCACCATCAGCAAGAGCTGCTAAATTAACATCACCAAGTGTCCATGTACCATTCACCACTATGGTCGTTGCTGTCACTGTTTGACCGTTTTTATCGGTTAAAGTGAGCGTAACGGTTTGCCCGTCTTCAACATTGCTAACAACGCCTGAGAAGTTGTTTTGTTTAGTCTCAATTTGGTTGATTACTTGGTCGGCGTCGTTAAGTTGTACTGTGATGTTCGCCACCACATCTTTGCCAACAATCTCTTGTGCTGAGCCTGAGTTACCCACACTATTGGTGACAGTCGCTGTGCCGGTGATGGTGCCATCTAATAATGTTGATGTATCCACATTATCTAAACGCCAAGTATTGTTAGCTACAGTGGTGGTAAAGCGCAATGTAGTGCCATTGGCATCGGTTAAAATGACCGTCACAACGGCACCGTCTTGCACATTCACTGTGGTGCCGGTGATATCAATCAGTGGCGATTCAACATCGTTAATAACATTATCTTGAAGAGTGTCGATATCAATAGTGATTTCAACCGGTGCAGTGTTTTTCACGACTGTGGTGGTTGCGGTCGCTGGGTTGCCGTTAATATCAGTCGTATTGGCGGTAAAAGTGAGATCGCCATCCGCAAGTCCGGATAAATCCCCATCTTCAATAATAAAGTAGCCATTACGCACCACGGTATTAAAGGTCAGCGTTGTGCCTTGGCTATCGGTTACCGTGACTTCAACGGCTTGACCAGTTTCAATATCATTTGCAACCCCACCAAAGGTGGCTGGATTGACTTCTAATTCATTGAGAATGTCATCACCATTCGTCTGTACTTGCATTGAAATGGTGGATAAGGTGTCTTTAAATACTTGATCTGTGTTAGTGGCGGTATTCCCTGCAATATCCGTTGTGGCGACCGTGAAATCAAGCGCCCCTTCAGCAAAACCACTCATATCAACGCCGTCAATTGCCCAGCGTTCATTCATGACTGTGGTGGTGAGGATTTGGGTTTTACCATCGCTATCAGTAATGGTGACCGTTACCGTTTGGCCATTTTCGATATAAAGTGCATCGCCTGCTAAATCGACACTGCCGACTTCTGCCCCATTGAGTAAGTTATCACTGCCGCTGTCAACATCAATAGTAACAATGGCTTGGGTGTCTTTAGTTGCGCTTGTGCTGGCATCCGCTTGATTGCCATAGCTGTCTTGCGCGCTGGCTGTTACGGTAAACTCACCCTCAGCAAAGCTGCTCAAATCGATGTTTGACAGGGCCCAGTTGCCATCAATAACGGTGGTGGTAAATTGCAGCTCTCGCCCTGTATTATCACTGAGGGTGATAGTCACGGTTTGACCATTTTCAATGCCCGTCACAGAGCCTGATAGTGCCACACTTGTTTGCTCAGCAGTGTTGATCAATTGATCAACATCGTTCACGCTGACAGTGATATCGGCCGTGGTGTCTTTTAAGAAGGTAATGGTACTGCTGGCAGGGTTTTCAGGTTGATCGCTTACACGCGCTTGGGCGGTAATAACCCCATCCACTAAGTTAGATAAATCAACGTTTTCAACAGTCCATGCACCTGCGACAACGGTTGTCGTTGCACTGGTGCTATTGCCATTTTTATCAAGGAACAGCAGGGTGATTGTTTGACCATCTTCCACATCGGTGACGGTACCAGAGAAGTTATTGGTCGTTACCTCGTTTTCATTAATGACGAGATCGGCATCATTGAGTTGGAGGGTAATTTCAGCCAACACATCTTTTAGTACAGTGTCAGTGGCGTCGCCTGAATTACCCGCACGGTTTTCTACGCTTGCAACGGCGGTGATATCACCATCAACTAAGAAACGGGTGTCGATGTTTTCAAGCATCCACTTGCCGTTGATTACGGTGGTGGTGAGGGTGATTGAATTACCGGCGGTGTCGGTTAATAACACCGTCACGACTTGGCCGTTTTCAGCGTCGGTGGTGCCACTAATACGCACGGTGGGTGCTTCAGCGGCATTGATGGTGTCATCTTGTACGGTGTCAATATCAACGGTTATTTCCACTGCAGCGGTGTCTTTCGTTACTGTGTTGGTGGCAATCGCAGGGTTACCAAAGCTGTCGATACTGGTTGCAGTGAAGGTTAGGTCGCCATCCAGTAAACTCGATAAATCGCCATCTTCAATAATAAAGAAACCATTTTGCACTGTGGTATTAAAAATTAAACGGTTACCGGCTTCATCACGGACAATAATTTCAACCGGTTGGCCGTCTTCAATGTCATTGGCAACCCCACCAAACGTAGCTGGGTTAACTTCATCAACATTTAAAATACCGTCGCCATTGGTTTGTATTTGCATCGAAATAGTGGATAACGTGTCTTTAAATGTTTGCGTGTCAGCATCAGCAGGATTACCTGCTGCATCGCTGCCGCTGACAGTAAAGCTCAGCTCACCTTCAGCAAAGGTTGATAAATCTAATTCACCTAAGCTCCACGTGCCATTAGTAATCGTGGTGGTGTATTGCTGATTAACGCCATTTACATCGGTGATGAAGATGGTCACTGTTTGACCATCTTCAATATTAGTGGCTGTACCATTGACCAGCACCGCAGTGACTTCGCGGGCATTGATTGAGTTATCGCCGCCATCATCGACACTGATAGTGAGGCTTGCTTGGGTATCTTTTACCACCGTTGTGGTGTTTGTTGCTGGGTTGCCAGCCACATCGGTGCTGGTTGCGGTAACGGTTAATTCACCTTGAGCAAACACAGTTAAATCAAGATTAGCCAATGCCCAGGCACCATTGACAACGGTGGTGGTAAATTCAAGGCTGCGGTTTTGGCTATCAGTGACGGTGATAGTCACGGTTTGGCCTTCTTCAATACCGCTTACAGCGCCCGATAAATCCACGGCACTTTGCTCAGCGTTATTAATCACTTGGTCGGTATCAATCACGTTTACGGTGATTGTGGCGACGGTGTCTTTATTAACAGAGAGTGTTGCCGAGGCTGGGTTTTCTGCAACATCGTTAATTGACGCGGTTGCGGTGATTTGACCATCAGTAAGGCCGGTTAAATCAACATTATCAATAGCCCATAGGCCACTGGTGACGGTGGTGGTTACTTGTTTGGTGTTGCCATTCGTATCAGTGAAGGTGAGGGTAACGAGTTGGCCATCTTCCACATTACTCACGGTGCCAGAGAAGCTATTGGTTGTGCTATCGGCGGTATTAATGATTTGGTCAACGTCATTAAATGTCACGTTAATATCTGCGACGACGTCTTTTTGTACGACTTCTTGGCTTGAGCCTGAATTACCTGCTTGGTTCGTTACGGTGGCTGTGCCGGTGATATCGCCGTCTTTTAAGATACGGGTATCAATATCACTAATCATCCACACGCCGCCATTAACGACAGCAGCACGAGTGATGGTGTTTACGCCATCAGTCAGCGTCACTGTGACAGTTTGACCATCTTCAACATTACTCACCGTACCGGTGATATCAACCACCGGCGCTTCTACAGCATTAATAATATTGTCTTGGAGGGTGTCTATATCAATGGTGATATCAATAGGGGCTGTATTTTTGATAACGGTATTTGAAGCCGTTGCTACATTTCCATTACTATCAATACTGGTTGCTGTAAACGTTAAGGTACCATCGGCAAGGCCACTTAAGTCACCATCTTCAATTATAAAAAAGCCATTTTTTACAGTGGTATTAAATGTCAGAGTTTGACCATTTGCATCAACCACTTTGATGACGACGGGTTGACCTGTTTCTATATCATTAGCCGCACCACCAAATACTGCTGGGTCTACTTCTGTGCTATTGAGGATCTCGTCGCCATTATGCTTAATTTGTACAGAGATCACAGATACTGTGTCTTTAAATACTTGTGTATTTGCTGTTGCTGAGTTTCCTGCTATATCATTGCCTGCTACATCAAACTCTAGTGGGCCTTCAGCAAAGTCAGATAAATCAAGTTCGCCTAACGACCAAAGCCCGTTAGTGACAGTTGTTTGGTATGTTTGTTGTATGTTGGCGCTGTCAGTGATGGTTATTGTTAAACGTTGACCCTCTTCAATACCGGTAGCTGAGCCACTGATCAAAACGTTACTTATTTCACGGGCGTTGAGAAGATCATCAGTACCAGAAGCAACATCTATAGTTAGCGCGGCTTGGGTATCTTTAACCACAGTTACCGTGCTTGTTGCCACATTGCCAGCACTATCAGTGCTGGTAACGGTGACGACTAAATCGCCTTCGGCGAGATCGTTGATATCTACGTCACTAAGCGACCATTTTCCATCAACTAAGGTAACTGAGTCGTTAGTGCGTGTAGTGCCGCGGCTATCGGTGACAGAAATAATGACTGTTTGGCCATCTTCTATGCCCGTTGCCACACCTGATACGCTCACCGCACTTTGTTCTGCAGCATTGATAATTTGGTCGGCGTCTTCAACAGTAATAGATATCGTCGCTGTGGTGTCTTTGGTAAAGGTGATGCTGTTATTGGCTGGATTTTCAGCCACGTCAGAAACTGCCACGCTTGCCGTGATCTCACCATCAGCAAGGGATGATAAGTCCACATCTCCCAACGTCCATAGACCGTTAACAATCAAGGTTGTTGCTTTAACGGTTGCACCATTTTTATCAGTCAATGTGAGGGTGACTGTTCGGCCGTCTTCGACATCGGTGACGCTGCCAGAGAAGTTATTGAGCTTAGCCTCAGTTTGATTAATTACTTGGTCGGCGTCGTTAAGTTGTACTGTGATGTTCGCCACCACATCTTTGCCAACAATCTCTTGTGCTGAGCCTGAGTTACCCACACTATTGGTGACAGTCGCTGTGCCGGTGATGGTGCCATCTAATAATGTTGATGTATCCACATTATCTAAACGCCAAGTATTGTTAGCTACTGTGGTGGTAAAGCGCAATGTAGTGCCATTGGCATCGGTTAAAATAACCGTCACAACCGCACCGTCTTGCACATTCACTGTGGTGCCGGTGATATCAACCAGTGGCGATTCCGCATCATTAATGACATCGTCCTGAAGAGTGTCGATATCAATAGTGATTTCAACCGGTGCAGTGTTTTTCACGACTGTGGTGGTTGCGGTCGCTGGGTTGCCGTTAATATCAGTCGTATTGGCGGTAAAAGTGAGATCGCCATCCGCAAGTCCGGATAAATCCCCATCTTCAATAATAAAGTAGCCATTACGCACCAGAGTATTAAAGGTCAGCGTTGTGCCTTGGCTATCGGTTACCGTGACTTCAACTGCTTGACCAGTTTCAATATCATTTGCAACCCCACCAAAGGTGGCTGGATTGACTTCTAATTCATTGAGAATGTCATCACCATTCATCTGTACTTGCATTGAAATGGTGGATAAGGTGTCTTTAAATACTTGATCTGTGTTAGTGGCGGTATTCCCTGCAATATCCGTTGTGGCGACCGTGAAATCAAGCGCCCCTTCAGCAAAACCACTCATATCAACGCCGTCAATTGCCCAGCGTTCATTCATGACTGTGGTGGTGAGGATTTGGGTTTTACCATCGCTATCAGTAATGGTGACCGTTACCGTTTGGCCATTTTCGATATAAAGTGCATCGCCTGCTAAATCGACACTGCCGACTTCTGCCCCATTGAGTAAGTTATCACTGCCGCTGTCAACATCAATAGTAACAATGGCTTGGGTGTCTTTAGTTGCGCTTGTGCTGGCATCCGCTTGATTGCCATAGCTGTCTTGCGCGCTGGCTGTTACGGTAAACTCACCCTCAGCAAAGCTGCTCAAATCGATGTTTGACAGGGCCCAGTTGCCATCAATAACGGTGGTGGTAAATTGCAGCTCTCGCCCTGTATTATCACTGAGGGTGATAGTCACGGTTTGACCATTTTCAATGCCCGTCACAGAGCCTGATAGTGCCACACTTGTTTGCTCAGCAGTGTTGATCAATTGATCAACATCGTTCACGCTGACAGTAATATCGGCCGTGGTGTCTTTTAAGAAGGTAATGGTACTGCTGGCAGGGTTTTCAGGTTGATCGCTTACACGCGCTTGGGCGGTAATAACCCCATCCACTAAGTTAGATAAATCAACGTTTTCAACAGTCCATGCACCTGCGACAACGGTTGTCGTTGCACTGGTGCTATTGCCATTTTTATCAAGGAACAGCAGGGTGATTGTTTGACCATCTTCCACATCGGTGACGGTACCAGAGAAGTTATTGGTCGTTACCTCGTTTTCGTTAATGACTTGGTCAGCATCATTGAGTTGTAGGGTAATGTCAGCCAACACATCTTTTAGTACAGTGTCAGTGGCGTCGCCTGAATTACCCGCGCGGTTTTCTACGCTTGCAACGGCGGTGATATCACCATCAACTAAGAAACGGGTGTCGATGTTTTCAAGCATCCACTTGCCGTTGATTACGGTGGTGGTGAGGGTGATTGAATTACCGGCGGTGTCGGTTAATAACACCGTCACGACTTGGCCGTTTTCAGCGTCGGTGGTGCCACTAATACGCACAGTGGGTGCTTCTTCTGCATTGATAGTGTCATCTTGGACTGTGTCTATCTCAACCGTGATTTCAACCGCAGCGGTGTCTTTTGTTACCGTGTTGGTGGCAACAGCAGGGTTACCAAAGCTGTCGATACTGGTCGCAGTGAAGGTTAGGTCGCCATCCAGTAGGCTGGATAAATCCCCATCTTCAATAATAAAGAAACCATTTTGCACTGTGGTATTAAAAATTAAACGGTTACCGGCTTCATCACGGACAATAATTTCCACTGGTTGGCCGTCTTCAATGTCATTGGCCACCCCACCAAAGGTCGCTGGGTTAACCTCAAGGCTATTTAAAATGCCGTCGCCATTGGTTTGTATCTGCATTGAAATGGCTGAAATGGTGTCTTTAAATGTTTGCGTGTCTGCTGCCGCGGCATTGCCTGCTGCATCAGTGCCACTGACGCTAAAACTTAATTCGCCTTCTGCAAAGCTTGTGAGGTCAAGCTCCCCTAAACTCCATGCGCCATTGGCGACAGTGGTGGTGTATTGTTGTGTGACGCCATCCACATCGCTAATAAGGATGGTTACGCGTTGGCCGTCTTCAATGTTGCTGGCTGTACCATTGACCAGCACCGCAGTGACTTCGCGGGCATTGATTGAGTTATCGCCGCCATCATCGACACTGATAGTGAGGCTTGCTTGGGTATCTTTTACCACGGTGGTGGTATTGGTTGCCGTATTGCCTGCGACATCGGTGCTGGTTGCGGTAACGGTTAATTCACCTTGAGCAAACACAGTTAAATCAAGATTAGCCAATGCCCAGGCACTATTGACAACGGTGGTGGTAAATTCAAGGCTGCGGTTTTGGCTATCAGTGACGGTGATAGTCACGGTTTGGCCTTCTTCAATACCGCTTACAGCGCCCGATAAATCCACGGCACTTTGCTCAGCATTATTAATCACTTGGTCGCTATCAATCACGTTTACGGTGATTGTGGCGACGGTGTCTTTAGTAAAGCCGATGCTATCAGTCGCGGGGTTTTCAGCGACATCGTTGACCGACACAGTGGCGCTAATTTGACCATCAGCAAGGCCGGTTAAATCAACATTATCAATAGCCCATAGGCCACTGGTGACGGTGGTGGTTACTTGTTTGGTGTTGCCATTCGTATCAGTGAAGGTGAGGGTAACGAGTTGGCCATCTTCCACATTACTCACGGTGCCAGAGAAGCTATTGGTTGTGCTATCGGCGGTATTAATGATTTGGTCAACGTCATTAAATGTCACGTTAATATCTGCGACGACGTCTTTTTGTACGACTTCTTGGCTTGAGCCTGAATTACCTGCTTGGTTCGTTACGGTGGCTGTGCCGGTGATATCGCCGTCTTTTAAGATACGGGTATCAATATCACTAATCATCCACACGCCGCCATTAACGACGGCGGTTCGGGTGATGGTATTAACACCATCAGTCAGCGTTACTGTGACGGTTTGACCATCTTCAACATTACTCACCGTGCCGGTGATATCAACCACCGGCGCTTCTACAGCATTAATAATATTGTCTTGGATTGTGTCGATATCAATGGTGATATCAACAGGGGCTGTATTTTTTATAACGTTAGTGGTGGCTGTTGCAGGGTTGCCGTTTCTATCCAGCCCTTCAGCGGTAAACGTCAGCTCGCCATCGGTAAGTGAGCTTAAATCTTCATTTTCAATGAGGTAATAGCCGTTACGCACAGTCGTGGTAAAGCTCAGCGTTGCATTTGCACTGTCAGTTACTGTAACGGTTACTACTTGGCCGTCTTCAATATCCGTGGCTGCACCACCAAAGGTGGTGGTGAGTACTTCATCGCTATTTAGAATGCCGTCGCCATTGGTGCCCACTTGAATAGAGATAGTCGATAAAGTGTCTTTGAAGACTGTGGTATCAGCGCTTGCAGGGTTACCTGCTACATCGGTTACACTGGCACTGAAGGTCAATACACCTTCAGCAAAACCAGATAGATCAGTGTTAGTTAACGCCCATGCACCGGCTGATACGCTGGCATAATATTCCTGTGTTTTACCTGCAGAGTCAGTGACGAGCACAGTGACTGTTTGGCCGTCATCCACGTTAAGCGCAGTACCAGAGATGGCTACATCGGCGACCTCTACAGCATTGAGTGAATTATCACCGCCATCAGCTACATTAATGGTGAGACTTGCGAGGGTATCTTTAACTACCGTCACACTGGTTGTTGCGACATTGCCTGCGATATCGGTGCTGGTTACAGTAACGACTAAATCGCCTTCCGCCAGATCGTTGATATCAACATCGCTCAGAGACCATTTACCATCAACAATCGTTAGTGAATCATTGGTGCGAGTTGTGCCACGGCTATCTGTAACAGAAATGATGACTGTTTGGCCATCTTCAATACCAGACACGGTACCAGACACACTCACTGCACTTTGCTCTGCGGCATTAATAATTTGGTCAACGTCTTCAACGGTGATAGAAATTGTTGCTGTGGTGTCTTTAGTGAATGTAATACTGTTGTTTGCTGGGTTCTCAGCCGCATCGGCGACTGCAACCGTTGCGGTGATCTCCCCGTCAGCCAGAGTGGATAAATTAACATCCCCGAGCGTCCATGTACCATTGACGACTAAGGTGGTGGCGGTTACGGTGAGGCCGTTTTTATCGGTCAGTGTAAGCGTGACGGTTTGCCCGTCTTCAACATTGCTAACAACGCCTGAGAAGTTGTTTTGTTTAGTCTCAATTTGGTTGATTACTTGGTCGGCGTCGTTAAGTTGTACTGTGATGTTCGCCACCACATCTTTGCCAACAATCTCTTGTGCTGAGCCTGAGTTACCCACACTATTGGTGACAGTTGCTGTGCCATTAATGTTGCCATCAATTAAAAACCGGGAATCAATATTATCGAGTCGCCATTGGTTATTAAATACTTGAGTAGTAAAGGTTAAGCTATCTCCATTGATATCTGTTAGCACAACAGTAACGATTGCACCGTCTTCAACATTCACTGTGGTACCAGTAATATCTACAGTTGCTGACTCAGCGTCATTAATGACATTATCTGAACCCGTATCTATATCTATAGTGATGTCAACTGGCGCTGTATTTTTTGTTACTACCGTTGTTGCAGTAGCTGGGTTGCCATTGATGTCTGTGGTAGTGGCTGTGAAGGTAAGTTCACCATCAGCCAATGTTGATAAGTCACCGTCTTCAATAATAAAATAGCCATTACGCACCACGGTATTAAAGGTCAGTATCGTGCCTTGGCTATCGGTTACCGTGATTTCAACGGCTTGACCAGTTTCAATATCATTTGCAACCCCACCAAATATAGCTGGGTTGACTTCTAACTCATTGAGAATGTCATCACCATTAGTTTGGATCTGCATCGAAATGGTGGATAAGGTATCTTTAAAGACATCAGTTGTATTGCTGGCTGAGTTACCTGCTAGGTCGTTAGCCGTTACGGTAAAGTCTAATTTACCTTCGGCAAAGCTGGTAAAATCAAGATCCGCCAATTGCCACTGTTGATTCATCACGGTTGTGGTGAATTGTTGGCTGATACCCGCTGAATCCGTAACGGTAATAGTGACTAATTGACCATCTTCTATGTGAGTCGCCTCACCATAAAGCGTAACGGCATTGACTTCATTGCTGTTGATTAAGTTATCACCATTTGATTCAACAACAATCGTTACTTCGGCGAGTGTATCTTTAATATGATCTGCGGTTGCTGTTGCAGTATTACAGCTTAAATCTTTAACGGTTGCCGAGAAGATAAGTTGACCTTGCGCTAAAATACTTAAATCGGCATCGGCAACTAGCCACTCTCCAGCCAAAACTGTGGCGCTAAAGGTAACGATTTTACCGTTAATATCTTTTACAGAAACGGTTACTGTTTGGCCATCCTCAACATTAGTAACAGTACCAGAAATGCTCGTTGCTGGGGTTTCTGTACTATTAATTACTTCATCAGTGCCTGTATCTACGTCTATGGTGATTTGCGCGATAGTGTCTTTTACATAACTGATATCGGTTGAAACAATATTGCCACTGAGATCTGTGGTGTAGGCACGAATGTTTAAGTCGCCATCGATTAATCCAGTTAAATCGGCACCTGTATATGCCCAAGCTCCGTTATTACTGGTGGTATCAAAACGCAGGGTATTACCTTCACTATCGGTGATGATCAGCACTACTGGTGCGCCATCTTCAACATTCTCAACAGTACCAAGTAAATCGATTATTTCAACACCATCATGGCATTGCTCAGCAACTTCAACAGTGATGTTTGATTGCGTATCTTTGAACGCTATATCGGTTGCGGTTGCTGAATTTCCTGCTAAGTCACTTACAGTTGCAACGGCATTGATAGGCCCTTCAGCTAAACTGCTGAGGTCTAAATCAGTTAGGGACCAACTGCCATTGATTATCTCTGCTCTAAAGCTTAATTGCTTGTTTTGGCTATCAGTAACAGTTACTAGAACAAATTGACCATCTTCAATAGCGGTCGCTGTTCCTGTAATACTTGTAGCGAGAACTTCTTCTTTATTAAGCAACTCATCACTACCAGAATCAATGTGTATGGTAACACTTGCTTGTGTGTCTTTTGTGGTGGTGGTACTTGCTTGTGCTGTGTTATTACTTAAATCAGTAACGCTGCTAGTAATGATTAATGTGCCATCGGCAAGAGTTGCTAAATCAGCGTTATCGACTTGCCAACTGCCATTGTTTACTTGTGTAGTAAAAGTAAGGCTAATGCCATTGTCGTCGGTTACTGTAACTGTGACCATTTGGCCATCTTCAACATCAGTAACATCACCAAATAATGTTCGGTTAGATGACTCAGCTAAGTTTACGATAGCGTCACCGCCGGTATCAATATTAACTGTAATACTTGCGCTGTTATCAAAGTCAACTTGTTGCTTAGCAGTGGCAGGGTTTCCAGCGTCATCTTGGCTGTTTACAGTGATCGAAAGTGGGCCATCGGCAAGCGTCAGTTCAACGCCTTGTACACTATAGCTGCCATTGATTATAACGGCAGTTAAAACCTGGTTTTGGCCGTTTCTATCAGTGATTGTGAGTGTTACCGCATTACCATCTTCAATATCGATAACAGTGCCGTTAAAATTATACAGTAAGCCGTTGCTTGCGAGTGTAGTTGTGGTATTTACAGTGATTTCAGCGAGTTTATCATGCTCGGCTGTGTCAATTGCAGTAGCTGGGTTACAATTTAAATCTGTGCTATTTGCGGTCGCCGTTATTGTGCCGTTATCTAAACTTGAAATATCAACATTGTTGAGCAGCCATGCTTCATTACTTACTGTCGCGCTAAGCTCTAAGGTATTACCATTAACATCAGTTAAGGTAATAAACACAGTTTGGCCATTTTCTATGCCTACCGCCGTGCCAGATATTGACACATTGTTATCTTCAGCGGCGTTTATAACGCTATCATCGGTATCATTAATATTAATTGTTAATAGAGCTAGAGAGTCATAAATAAAGTCAGTGTTGGCGCTTGCTTGGTTATCTGAGAAGTCACTCACTGTTGCTGTAACAGTGATAGAACCATCAGCTAAGCCACTCATATCGGCATCAATTAATGCATAAGCGCCGTTTTGCACTGTGGTTTGAAAGGTCTTACTTGTGCCATTGCTATCGGTTAAAACGAGAGTGACTATATTACCATCCTCTACATCGTTGACTGTTCCAACAACATCGTAGGTCTCACCTTCTGTGCTGCAATTTTCTAGTACATTAACAGTGATCTCTGCCAAAGTATCTTTAAACACAAAGCGCTCAGCCGTAGCTGGGTTGCCCGCTAAATCGTTACTGGTAACAGTTACTAAATAATTGCCATCAAGAAGCGGGGCTGTGCTGATGTTTTCCAAACTCCATTGCCCATCAATAACGGTTGTTTCTGCGCTGGTAATGAGGGTGCCGTCTGGGAAAAATAGCTGCACAGTAACAGGTTGGCCATCTTGAATATTGGTTACATCACCGGAAAAAGACACAACTAATATATTATCCGCAGTTTTCTCTACTTTTTGGACAGATAAGCTGATCTCAGCAAGGGTATCTTTAACACTCGTATCTTGAGCATTAATATCGGCATTATTGAAGGGGGTGGTAAGCTGGATATCTGCAATAATTTGCCCTTCAGCAAACATACTTAAATCAATATCGTTAATTTGCCATGCTTGGTTTTGTGCAGTAGTCGTTAAAGTGACCGTTTTTCCATTAATATCGGTGAGTGTCACTGTTAAGCTTTGGCCATCATTAGCATACAGGGCTTTACCAAATAAATCTGTGCTAGGAGTTTCAAATTGATTGACCCATTCATCACCACCATCTGCAATGGTAATTGATAATTCAGGTAACAGAATCTCACCGCCATTATCTCCATCATTACCGCCAGTTAAGGGGCTGTTCTCATCATCGGTATTAATCGCGCCAGTTGTATCAAAGCCTGACTCAGGGACAATAGAATCCGCACTTCGCTGAATAAATTGATAAAAGAAGTTATTACCTTGTTGGCCTTCGTTTGCACTTTGTTGATTTGTAGGTTGTTGTTCGGTTGGCGGTTGGTTGTTTTCGTTTATTGTTGTTATAGAAGTAATGACTTGTGAGGGGAGAGTTAACCATTGACCATTTACAAGTACTTGGGGTTGCTCTGCGTTTAAATCTATTTGCTCTGCGGTTAAGGTGATGACTTCAATGTCAGCAAGGGAGCTTGTTACCTCTTGCGCTAGAATCCATTGTCCAGAGTTGGTAATTACCCATGTTTGGCCAGAAATTTGAACGATGGCAGCTATATCTTGTTTTGCTATATCCATTGGTGAAACCTTAATCCTGTAAAGAGTCGCAATTTAATAATGTGTCGCAGCAGTATTTAATTTTATTTATAAGTCAGTCATTTTTCTTATGTGTTTTAACTAAAGTGACCGCATCATAGTTATAACAATGAGTTTAGTTTATTTTGCTAAAAATTCATGGAAAATACTGATATATCTCTATAGCTTACTATTCACCAGTTTAGTGGATAGGTCAAGAGAGATAGAAATGGTAAAGTGTGAATTACTATCAGCTTTTAAGGTGCTTTATTGTACCCATATAGATACATTAAAGCCAGTTTGAGAAGGTTGAATTGGGTGAGTTGGAGAAGGCGCAGATGAGCTGCGCCTTTGATAAAAAGTGTTATTTACCGATACAGAACGAACTAAAGATCTTACCTAGTAAGTCGTCAGAGGTAAATTCGCCGGTAATTTCATTGAGGTAGTGCTGCGTTAAGCGCAGTTCTTCGGCAAGAATTTCACCTGCAATATGCATTTCTAATTGGTCTTTACCTGTGTGTAAATGATGGGCTGCACTATCGAGAGCATCTAAGTGGCGACGACGTGCCATAAAGCCGCCCTCAGTAGCCCCTTGAAAACCAATACAAGCCTTTAAGTGAGTACGAACTAACTCTATACCATCAGCATTTTTAGCGCTTAAACTTATCACCGGGTATTGCTGGTTTTCGCTCATACCTACTTCATCACCAGATAAATCGGCCTTATTTCTGATCACAGTAACCCCCATTCCTTCAGGAAGTTTAGCCATAAACTCCGGCCAAATAGCATGCGGGTCCGTGTCTGTAGTATCTGTACCGTCGAGCATAAATAGCACCCGATCAGCTTGCTTTATCTCATCCCACGCACGTTCAATGCCGATCTGTTCAACTCGGTCTGGGCTTTCACGTAAACCCGCAGTATCAATAATGTGCAGCGGCATACCATCAATATGAATATGCTCTCGTAGTACATCACGCGTTGTGCCGGCAATTTCGGTTACAATGGCAGCTTCTCTGCCGGCGAGCGCGTTAAGTAAACTCGATTTACCTGCATTTGGGCGACCAGCAATAACAACGCGCATACCTTCGCGCATGATACTGCCTTGTTTGGCTTGATTGGTGACATTGTAAAGCTGCTCTATTATTGCGTCTAAATCACCAGCAACTTTACCGTCTGATAGAAAATCGATTTCTTCATCAGGAAAATCAATAGCTGCTTCTACGTACATACGTAAGTGGATTACTTTTTCGACTAGGGTCTCAATATGCTTAGAAAACTCACCTTGTAGCGATTGTAAGGCGCTTTTAGCTGCTTGTTCACTGGTTGCGTTAATTAAATCGGCAATCGCTTCTGCTTGGGTTAAATCCATTTTATCGTTCATAAAGGCGCGCTCTGAAAACTCACCTGGCTTGGCAAGTCGTACGCCATCTATTTGGCTTATTTCTTTCAATAGCATATCAAGTACAACAGGGCCGCCGTGGCCTTGTAACTCAAGTACGTCTTCACCAGTAAATGAGTTAGGGCCTGCAAAGAAAATAGCAATACCTTGATCAAGTTGTTCGCCAGCAAGACTATTAAATGGCACGTAATCGGCGTAGCGTACTTTAGGGCAACGACCAATTATTTGCTCTGCAACACTTTTTGCTAAGTTACCTGAAACGCGAATAATACCAACACCACCACGCCCTGGCGCGGTTGCTTGTGCTGCAATTGTATCTTGATTGATCATGCTAATAATTTGCCAATTTAATGAATAATGGTATGTGCGTATTGTAACCTATGCAGCTATTTGTAGCGAATAGCTGTGGCTAAAAACAGCCAATAAAAAAGGCGACCTAAGTCGCCTCAGATTGACGATAAACCCTGCTTTTTTTGCGGGGTTTATTATTTTTGAGCAGCCGAAGGCTGCGATCGCGATATTTTTCTGTTGTTATTATTATTCTTTGCGTTTTAGTGCTGATGTGAATTTTCTTGAATTTACCGCCGTATGACGGGGTCTTAGAGGGATTTTGAGATTTATTACGCTCATATTGAGCTAGGCCGCCTTCATTAACGCCATTTTCTTCATATTCTGACAGGCTGCTGCCAATAAGCATTGCGCACTGACATTCTTTATTCCTCTGTATCTACAATAACGGTGCCCGTGATGTTGTTTTGCATCCGCGAAACTTCTTTCGACTGTTTCACCTCGTCGTTTGTATCGTTTTTTACCCCATTCGCTCAGCCGTATTTCATTTGCTGCCTCTACACTTGCTTGCCACACATGCCGTGTAATTACTTTGATATGGTTTTTACTGTTTGTGCATCGCGACCGCACTGGACAGTCTTTACATGTCTGCGGGGTTGAGTGGTATTGCCGATATCCTAGTCGGTTTGTGGTGTTATAAATCAGTATTTCGCCTTGTGGGCATGTGTATGTATCGGTGTCTACGTCGTAGCTGTATTCTCGCTTTGCGAAATAGCCTTTCTTTTTGTTTGGCCGTCGATAACCCAAGACACCAATGAGTTGTCGTTCTTCTAAATTATGGCACACTGCGGCTGTAAAGTACCCTGCATCTAACCCAACCGCGATGGGGTTGAGTTCAAACGTATCAAGTACGCGGTCTAAGCGTTGTATGATGGGTTGACTGTCATGCACATTACCTGCTGTGGCATGTGTATCAACGATAATTCCGTGTTTGCCATCCACAACCCTATGGTCTAAATAGAAAAATCCTTTTGGCTTTTCATCACGCACCATAAACCCACTGTCTGGGTCAGTTCGGCTTACTTTGGTTGGTTTTGTACAAGGCTCCTTTTCCTCATACTTCAGGCGCTTTTTTCCTTCGGCTTTCCTGTCTTTTATCACGGCTTCATTAAGCTGCTCAACATACACTGAGGGGCTGACTTTTAAGTCTTCAATGTCATAACGGCGTTTATTGGCATTGGCTTTTAAATGGGTGCTGTCTGCAAATAAACTATGCCCACCAATGAGCCCTTGCTTCATCGCTTGACGAACTATATTGTCGAAAATCGATTGATAAATACCGCTGTCTTTAAAGCGTTTTACACGGTTTTGGCTCAGTGTCGAATGATGGATAACGTCATCGGTGAGCCCTAAACCTAAGAACCAGCGGTATGCAACATTCACTTGCACTTCTTTAATAAGGCGGCGCTCACTTTGAATACCAAACAAGTAACCTAAGAATAGGTATTTAAAAAAGCGGACAGGGTCTACGGCTGGTCGGCCATTATTTTTGCAATATAAGTGGGCGACTTCATCACGTATGAATTCAAAGTCGATAGCTAAGTCTACGAGTCGTACTAAGTGGTCTTGTGGAACAAGTTGGTCAATTGCGACCATTTCTAATTCATGTTGTTGCGGGGTTTTATCTCTAAGCATAATGAACTCTCCAAATTCACTCTGCTTATTAGATCAAAGGGCTCGATCTGTGTCTAGCCCTTTTTCAACAATCTGAGGCGACCTAAGTCGCCTTTTTCTAAGTAAAAGAGCTACTAGCCCCTCACTTTTATTCCTTGTTTTTCCATACCACGGTAAATGATTAACATTTGTGCGATTGAAATTAGGTTAGACACTAACCAGTAAAGTACTAGGCCAGACGGGAACCATAAGAAGAACACAGAGAAGATAACTGGCATGTAAGTCATCATCTTTTGTTGCATTGGATCGGTGACCGTCATTGGTTGTAGTTTTTGCGTTATAAACATACTCGCACCAAATAAAATTGGTAATACATAGTATGGGTCTTGCGCAGATAAGTCTGTTAACCATAAGACAAACTCAGCATGGCGTAGCTCAGTTGATTCTAAGAATACATAGAACAAGGCTAAGAAAATAGGCATTTGTAGCAAAATAGGGAAACAACCACCCATTGGGTTAACTTTTTCTTTGCGGTACATTTCCATCGTTGCCTGACCGAATTTTTGACGGTCATCGCCATACTTTTCTTTTAGTGCAGCCATTTTTGGTTGGTTGTAGGGCACGCATCTTCGCCATTGACGTGTATTGCGCTTTCGTTAGTGGGTACATTAATGTTTTAATGATTATGGTGATAGCAATGATCGCCAAACCCCAGTTACCTAAGATGCCGTGTAACCACTTTAACAGCACAAATAAAGGCTGTGAGATGAACCATAACCAACCGTAATCAACGGTTAAATCTAGGTTAGGGTGAAGTGCAGCTAGTTTATCAGACTCTTTCGGGCCCATGTAGTAAGTAGCACCAATAGTAGCTTGTTGGTTAGCTTGAATATTTACCGGCTCACCCTTTGCACCAATAATTGCAGCGTTGCCTTTAGCAATTAAACTGTAAAGTGTATTTTGCTGATCTTGAGAAGGTACCCAAGCACTTACAAAGTAGTGTTGAATAAAAGCTATATAACCACCTTGTGTATTAATATTTAGGTTTTTATCAGCCATGTCAGAAAAGCTGTACTTATCGTACTTTTCTTCGCTAGAGCCGTAAGCCGCACCTAAGTAAGTTTGATCAACTAAGCCGCCTTTTTCTTGCACTGTGCGTTTTACTTGAGTGTAAAGCTGTACTTGGATTGGCTCGGCTGTGGTGTTGTTTACTGTGTACTCTAAAGCCACATCGTATTGGCCCTTTTTGAATACATAGGTTTTGGTAAAAGTAACACCCTTGCTATCAGTGAAGGTTAAAGGAACACGAAGTTCATCACCGTTTAAGGTAAAGCTTTTTTGTGCAGTGCTATAAACTGGGCGACCCTCTGCTGATGCATCTGGTCCGTTTAAGCCGATTAAGCCACTTTGTGAGAAGTATTGATTACCATCAAACTCACCCAGTAACATATAAGGTATTTCACTACCTTTTTTATCTTCGTATTGGAGTAAGTCGGCTTCAACAATATCACCACCGCGGGTATCAATTTTTACAGTGAATACGTCTGTCGTGATGTCAATCACTGAACGCTTTGCACTGGTTGCTGCAGTTGGTAAATCACCATCTGTTGATGACGGTATATAATCATCAGAATCAGGTGAGTTAGTTTGTAGTGTTTGTGTGTTGGCACTAGGATCGGCTTTTGGTGCGTTGTAGTCGTTGTTCCACTCTTGGAACAATAAAAACGATACAAGCATCAAACCGATGAATAAAAACGTGCGTTGCGATTCCATAACAGCTCTTATTTCTCGTGTTGGTGGTTAATATGGGTTGTTTTTTCAGGTACGGGGTCGTCTCCGCCTGAATGTAAAGGGTGACATTTTAATATGCGTTTGAGCGCTAACCAACTGCCTTTTACTGATCCGTGCAAATTAATTGCCTGAATAGCATAACTTGAGCAAGTAGGATTAAAACGACAATGCGGGCCTAACAGTGGGCTAATCCACTTTTGATAACCGCGAATTAATAACACTAAACATAACTTTGGAAAAGCAACAAGTGGTTTAAGTAACCTCATGATGTTCTATCCTCTGTGTAGATTTAGTGGGTTGATACCATGAATTTAAACACCCAAAGCGGAATTTTAAATGCATGATTAAAAGGTGAGCTAAAGATACCTTAATTAACCCTATAATTCTATTGCTATTGGCTTTGTTTATTGGATTTCGCCGATTTGTTAGGGCGTTTTTTAAAAGGTGGTGGTTTAGGCGCACCAGGTTTACAGCGCTCGTTAATTTTACGCCACAATTTAGTGAGTTGTTTGGTTAGCTCTTCATTTGATTGTTCATCAATGCCGCTTTTAACCATTAGTACAATATCTATATTATCAATGGTGTGTTGATTTAAACGAAAACTTTCGCGAGCAAGACGTTTAATACGATTTCGTTGGCAAGCTTTTTTAACTCGTTTTTTAGCGACAGTCAGTCCTAAGCGAGGTTTTGCTTGGTCATTCGGTTTTGCTAATAAGGTAAAGAAAGGAGTTGCGGCCCGAGCGGGTTCATTAAAGATACGAGAGTAATGCGAGGGAGTTAACAGACGTAACTCCCTGCCAAAGTTAAAGTCTTCCACTTATATATTAAGCAGAAAGAACTTTACGGCCTTTAGCGCGGCGACGAGCTAATACTTTACGGCCATTTACAGTTGCCATGCGAGCACGGAAACCGTGAGCACGTTTGCGTTTTAAAACGCTAGGTTGAAAAGTTCTTTTCATAACAATTCCATCCGATCGGTTAAAGGTTAAAACATCCTATGCAGGTCGCGATCCTGGCACAGGTGCCATTGCGAGCGCGAGATATTATCGATGAAGCACCTTAAAGTCAACCATAATCGCATTTATAATAGAGAAGGACTAATAGATGGTGTTGTGGGATCTGCTAGGATCCTTATATTTAAGAAGTTTTCCACAGGCACTGTATAGAAAGTGCATAAAAGCTTGGGGTAACTAAAATAGATCACATATTTTGATCGCGATCCAAGCCCTTTTTTGCTATGATCATGCTTTCTGGTTAAAAATAATTATTGTTAAAAATCAGTGTTTTGGTTGTTTTTTCTGGCGAGATCATATTTTTCAAAAAAATCAATCTTGTACTTGTGGATAAAGTGCATTCATAATACTCGGTCTTGGGTTAATAAATTGCCTAAATAATAGTAATAAATGTATGATTTTCCATCATTTAAGATGAACGGGAATAAATACTAAATCTTTGGGAGTTTAACTGTGTATCTGTCGGTTTGGCAAAGTTGTTTATATGTATTGCAAGATGAATTGCCTTCGCAGCAATTCAGTATGTGGGTAAGACCACTACAAGCAGAAAGTACCGAAGATACCCTGACGATTTACGCACCTAATCGTTTTGTACTCGATTGGGTCAGAGAAAAGTACTTAAACCGCATAAATGAGTTACTTGTTGAAATATGTAAAGATGAAGCACCAGAGTTAAGATTTGATGTTGGTAGTAAGCCCATCTTAAATACACAAGTAGCTGCACCATCAGGAGCTAGTGTATCAACACCAACAAATCAGTCTGCTGCTAATAAACAGCAATCTAAAGAAGCTAAAGTTGCCGTTGAGCCTGCGCCTAAGTCTGGTTATAAGTCAAACATCAAAGAAAACTATACCTTTGATAGTTTTGTTGAAGGTAAGTCTAACCAGCTAGCAAAAGCTGCGGCTACACAAGTTGCTGACAATCCAGGTGCAGCTTTTAACCCTGTATTTATTTACGGTGGTACTGGTTTAGGTAAAACGCACTTACTGCATGCCGTTGGTAATGGCATTATGGCAAACAAGCCAGATGCCAAAATTGTTTACATGCATTCAGAGCGCTTTGTACAGGATATGGTAAAAGCGCTGCAAAACAATGCCATTGAAGAATTTAAACGTTATTACCGCAGTGTTGATGCGCTAATGATCGATGATATTCAATTTTTTGCTAATAAAGAGCGTTCTCAAGAAGAGTTTTTCCATACTTTCAACGCGTTACTTGAAGGTAACCAGCAGATTATTTTAACCTCAGACCGTTACCCAAAAGAAATTGAAGGGGTTGAAGATCGCCTTAAATCACGGTTTGGTTGGGGTTTAACCATTGCTATTGAGCCGCCAGAGCTCGAAACGCGCGTAGCTATTTTGATGAAAAAAGCCCAGCAGAGTAAAATTAATTTACCTCATGAAGTGGCTTTTTTTATCGCAAAGAAATTACGTTCAAATGTGCGTGAATTAGAAGGCGCACTTAATCGTGTAATCGCTAATGCAAACTTTACTGGCAGACCAATCTCTATCGATTTTGTAAAAGAAGCACTACGTGACTTACTTGCATTGCAAGATAAGTTGGTAACGATAGACAATATTCAACGTACTGTTGCTGAGTATTATCGTATTCGAGTGTCTGATCTGCTATCAAAGCGTCGTAGCCGCTCTATCGCAAGGCCACGTCAAGTTGCCATGGCATTATCTAAAGAGCTTACCAACCATAGCTTACCAGAGATTGGGGACGCCTTCGGTGGCCGTGACCACACCACAGTATTACATGCGTGCAGAAAAATTAAATCACTACGTGATGAAAGTCATGAAGTGAAAGAAGATTATCAAAACCTAATAAGAACATTGTCATCTTAGGGCTGACTTTATTATGCAAATAACTATATCAAGAGAACAATTTTTAAAACCTTTGATGCAAGTGTCGGGTGCAATTGAGCGCAAACACACCTTGCCAATTTTATCTAACGTTTTGTTAGAGGTTGAAAACGGTGAGCTTTCAATGACAGGCACAGACCTTGAAATTGAACTTGTCGCAAAGGTTTTTGTTGGCGATGATACCGCCGATGCTAAATTGACTTTGCCCGCTAAAAAATTACTCGATATTTGTAAAAGTCTACCAGACGGTTCAGACTTAACATTGAGCAGCCAAGATCATCAATTATTATTGACCAGCGGTAAGAGTCGCTTTTCATTAACTACACTTGCTGCTGAAGATTTCCCTAACCTTGAACAATGGGATGGCGAAGTCGAATTTCAGCTGACACGTTTAGAACTACGTAAGTTATTAGAAAGCACTCATTTCTCAATGGCAAATCAAGACGTACGCTATTACTTAAATGGTATGTCATTTGAAGTTGATAATGCAGACATTAAAACGGTGGCAACGGATGGTCACCGTTTAGCTATTGCGCAAAAACAATTACCACAGTCATTAAGTGCCCAGCGCCAGCTGATTATTCCTCGCAAAGGTGTGCAAGAAATAATGCGTTTGATGGTTGCTGACGATGAGTTAGTGACCATTCAGTTTGGGGCTAATCATATTCGTATAATTGATACTGAGTTTACTTTTACCAGTAAATTGGTTGATGGCCGTTTCCCTGACTATCGCCGTGTGTTGCCGCGTGGTGGTGATAAAGTGATCACCGCTAATCGTGAGTGGTTACGTAGTGCATTTCAGCGGGTATCTATTTTATCAAATGAAAAGTTTAGAGGCGTACGCTTAAACTTATCGAATGGTTTGTTAAAAATTACTGCTAATAACCCAGAGCAAGAACAAGCTGAAGAAGTGGTTGAAGTTAATTACCAAGGTGATGATTTAGAAATTGGTTTTAACGTATCGTATGTTTTAGATGTGTTAAATACATTAAAAACAGAAGACGTTTTATTTACACTTGCTGATTCAAATAGTAGTGCGTTAATAGAAGGTGCTGGCGATGAAGAAGCTATGTACGTTGTTATGCCAATGCGCTTATAAGGCATTATGAGTTTAAGTCATTTGAGCCTCAATAATTTTCGTAATATTGAGGCGATCACTGTAGAGCCGGTGAATGGTATTAATGTAATTTATGGTGAAAATGGCAGTGGCAAAACCAGCCTTTTAGAGGCGATTTATTATCTTTCTCATGGCAAGTCTTTTCGTACATTAAAACACAAAAGCATCATTCAACATCATAAAGAAAAATTTACCATTCACGGACGCAAGTCTCTTTATAATTTATCGATACCCATCGGTATCAGTAAAACACTAAACGGCGAGACTGAATTAAAAATACAGGGTAAGTCTAGCCGCCGAGTGTCTGAGCTTGCTCAGTTAATGCCAGTGCAAGTTATCACCCCTGAAAGTTATTCATTATTTTTTGGTGGCCCTAAAGAACGGCGCAAGTTTTTAGATTTAGGGTTGTTCCACGTGGAACAAGACTTTTTTTACCTGTGGCAATCTTTTAATAAAGTTTTAAAGCAGCGTAACGCATTATTAAAAAGTAAGCCTAAGAATTATTTTGACCAAATTAAGTTTTGGGATAAAGAATTTGTTAGACTGGCAGAACAAATAAATAATTTACGAATTGCGTATATAAGTAGGTTTAAGCGGCAGTTTTTTGATAAAATGTGTGCAGAATTAACGCTTATACGCGATTTAGAAATAAGTTTTCATGCGGGTTGGAAAGAGAGTGAATCTCTAACTGAGGCTCTTGAGCAAAGTTTTGAGCGCGATAGTCGCCAAGGTTTTACTAGTAAAGGCCCGCATAAGGCAGATTTCAGTTTTAGTGTCGCTGGCAACAGTGTGGAAAATACCTTTTCACGCGGCCAATTGAAACTATTGCTTTATGCGTTAAAAGTAACGCAAAATAGTTTGATTGAGTCAGAGACAGAAAAGCAATCAATATTGCTAATAGATGATTTACCTTCAGAGCTAGGGGAAGATACTAAAGAGAAAGTAGGGCAACTTTTGTCGCACTGCAACTCTCAAATATTTATCTCTGCGATCGAATCTGAAAGTATTTCTGCTGTGGTGGAACCCATGCAACGAGAACTACAAATGTTCCACGTGAAACATGGCAACCTAATAACAAGATAAGTGGGATTAACCATGTCTGAGAATTACGATTCGTCGAGTATTAAAGTACTAAAAGGATTAGACGCAGTAAGAAAGCGTCCTGGAATGTATATAGGGGACACCGATGATGGCACAGGCTTGCACCACATGGTGTTTGAGGTCGTTGATAACTCTATTGATGAAGCCTTAGCAGGCCACTGTGATGATATCTATGTCACTATTCATTTAGATGGTTCAGTTTCTGTAAGAGATAACGGCCGTGGGATTCCTACTTCAATTCATGAAGAAGAAGGCGTCTCAGCTGCAGAAGTAATCATGACGGTACTGCATGCCGGTGGTAAATTTGATGATAACTCTTACAAAGTATCTGGTGGCTTACACGGTGTTGGTGTTTCAGTTGTAAACGCGCTTTCAGAAAAGTTAAAGCTAACTATTCGTCGTGAAGGCAAGTTACATGAACAGTTTTACACTATGGGTGTGCCAGATGCACCACTTGCAGTAATTGGTGACTCTGAAACTACAGGTACCGAAATACGCTTTTGGCCAAGTGGCGAAACATTTACAAATCTTGATTTCCATTACGATATTTTAGCTAAGCGTTTACGTGAACTATCATTCCTAAATTCAGGAGTGAGTATCATTTTAAATGATGAGCGTGAAGAGAATAAAAGCGACCACTTCAAATATGAAGGGGGCATTCGTGCTTTCGTTGAATACTTAAACCGAAATAAAACACCTGTCCATAAAGGTGTATTCCACTTTACCCACGAGCGTGAAGAAGATGGGATTAGTGTTGAAGTATCCATGCAGTGGAATGATGCCTTCCAAGAAAACATTTACTGTTTTACTAATAATATTCCACAACGTGATGGTGGTACTCACTTAGCCGGTTTTAGATCTGCGCTAACACGTACATTAAACACTTATATGGAAAAAGAAGGCTTTAACAAAAAAGCTAAAACAACCAGTAATGCCACAGGCGATGATGCTCGCGAAGGCTTAACTGCGGTTGTAAGTGTTAAAGTGCCAGATCCTAAGTTCTCATCACAAACTAAAGATAAGCTAGTATCTAGTGAAGTTAAGTCTGCTGTAGAACAAGCAATGGCTGAGAAATTCACTGAGTTTTTATTAGAAAACCCATTAGATGCGAAAATCGTTGTCGGCAAAATTATCGATGCTGCACGTGCCCGTGAAGCCGCTCGTAAAGCACGTGAAATGACACGTCGTAAAGGTGCGATGGATTTAGCAGGTCTACCAGGTAAACTTGCTGACTGCCAAGAAAAAGATCCAGCACTATCTGAACTATACATAGTGGAGGGCGACTCAGCTGGCGGTTCTGCCAAGCAGGGTCGTAATCGTAAAAATCAGGCGATTTTGCCGCTTAAAGGTAAAATTCTAAACGTTGAAAAAGCACGTTTTGATAAAATGCTTTCTTCACAAGAAGTCGCGACTTTAATTACAGCATTAGGCTGTGGTATCGGCCGTGATGAGTATAACCCTGAAAAATTACGTTATCATCGCATCATAATCATGACCGATGCTGACGTCGATGGTTCGCATATTCGTACGCTATTATTGACCTTCTTCTATCGTCAAATGCCAGAAATTGTCGAGCGTGGTTATATTTATATTGCTCAGCCTCCGCTTTATAAAGTGAAAAAAGGCAAGCAAGAGCGTTATATTAAAGATGATCCTGCATTAGTAGATTACCTTACGTCTTTAGCGCTAAATGGCGCAGCTCTTTACACTAGTGCTGACGCATCAGCCTTAGAAGGTGAAGCGCTTGAAAGTATTGTTCATGATTATCAAAATACAGTTAAAGTTATTGAGCGCTTAAAACGCAAGTACCCGAACACGGTGATGGAGCGTTTAATTTATCAAAGTGAGCTAACAGAAGCTGACTTAGCTGATGAAGAAAAAGTAATTGCTTGGACTAAAGATCTTGTTGATGATTTAGTTAAACGTGATGAAGATGCCACAATATTTGCTGCTGCAACAGAGCATGATACTGAGCGTAACTTATATTACCCAGTAGTGAATATACGCCAGCATGGTGTGGACAAAGCGCATGTATTAAGCCATGACTTTATCTCGTCTCGTGATTACAAGCGTATTGCAGTCACAGGCACTAATATTGCGAATATCTTAAGCGAAGGTGCTTATATCCAACGTGGTGAAAAGACCTTAGCTGTTGATAACTTTGTGGACGCATTGGAATGGTTAATCGCTGAATCTAAGCGCGGCCTCTATATCCAACGCTATAAAGGACTGGGTGAGATGAACCCTGATCAATTGTGGGAAACAACCATGGATCCATCAGCTCGTCGTATGCTACAGGTTACTATTGAAGATGCAGTTGGTGCAGACCAATTATTCGCAACCTTAATGGGTGACCAAGTAGAGCCTCGTCGTGACTTTATCGAAACTAACGCACTGCGTGTTGTTAATCTAGACGTATAATAATTACAGCATTATATAAAAGGAGCCAAATGGCTCCTTTTTTATTGGCTGCAATTGCACAAACTGCTTAAAACATGACTACGCACAAGGTATACTGAGGGTAATTTTCACGCTACATCACAGCAGATACTAAAAGCCAAATATGCAAAAATATGACGTTAAAACCTTTCAAGGTTTGATCCTGGCTTTACAGGATTACTGGGCACAGCAAGGCTGTGTCATTATTCAGCCACTTGATATGGAAGTTGGCGCGGGTACATTCCATCCACAAACATTTTTGAAGTCGATTGGCCCAGAGCCGATGTCGAGCGCGTACGTGCAACCATGCCGACGTCCTACCGATGGTCGCTATGGTGAAAACCCAAATAGACTGCAGCACTACTATCAGTTCCAAGTTGTATTGAAACCATCGCCAGATAACATCCAGGAGCTATATTTAGGCTCTTTAGCGGCAGTAGGGATTGATACCCTTACGGATGAGGTTCGCTTCGTAGAAGATAACTGGGAGTCGCCTACGTTAGGTGCATGGGGACTTGGTTGGGAGATCTGGCTAAATGGCATGGAAGTAACTCAGTTTACTTATTTCCAGCAAGTGGGTGGTTTAGAGTGTTCACCGGTAACTGGTGAAATTACTTATGGACTAGAGCGCCTAGCTATGTACATTCAAGGCGTAGACAGTATTTACGATCTTGTCTGGGCAGACGGCCCAATGGGTCGCGTAACGTATGGTGATGTTTTCCACCAAAACGAAGTAGAGCAATCGACTTATAACTTTGAACACGCAAATGTTGAAGACCTTTTTGCACAGTTTGATAAATGTGAAGCTGAGAGCCAAAAGCTAATTGAAGCTGGCTTACCGTTACCTGCCTACGAGCAAGTAATGAAAGCATCGCATGCATTTAACTTATTGGATGCTCGTCATGCAATCTCAGTGACAGAACGCCAACGTTATATATTACGTGTTCGTGCATTATCAAAAGCATGTGCACAAAGTTATTATGATGCTCGCGAAGCGCTTGGCTTCCCGCTTTGTAAGGATTAAACATGTCAGCACAAAATTTATTAGTAGAAATTGGCACTGAAGAGTTGCCACCAAAAGCGCTGCGAAAACTTGCAGAAGCATTTGCAGAAAACCTTAGTTCAGAACTTGAAAGCTTAGAGTTAGCTCACCAAGGTGTGAAATGGTATGCATCACCACGTCGCTTAGGTTTGCAAGTCACAGCACTTGCAGCAAAGCAACAAGATAAAGAAGTTGAAAAACGTGGTCCTGCAACAAAAGCTGCATTTGATAGCGAAGGTAACCCGACAAAAGCGGCAATGGGCTGGGCGCGTGGTTGCGGTATCGAGGTGAGTGAAGCGCAAACCCTGGAAACAGATAAAGGTGCATGGTTACTCCATATTGCCAAAGTAGCAGGTAAAGAAACCACCGCTTTATTAAACGACGTAGTAAATAAGGCGTTAGCAAAACTGCCAATTCCAAAGCCAATGCGTTGGGGCGCGAATAAAACACAATTTATTCGTCCTGTGCATACAGCCACTATTTTGTTTGGTGATAAGCTAATCGAAGGTGAGGTGCTAGGTAAAACTATTAGCAATCAACTGCAAGGTCATCGTTTTCATCACCCAGAAAAAGTGACTATTAGCCATGCAGATGATGTATTTTCAGTGCTTAAATCGGCCTACGTTATTGCAGATTACTCGACTCGTAAAGCACAAATTCGCAGCCAAATTGAAGCCGCAGCCAAAGCTGTTGATGCAGTGGTTGCAATGGATGAAGATTTACTTGAAGAAGTAACGTCTTTAGTGGAGTGGCCAGTGACACTGACGGCGACATTTGAAGAAGCCTTTTTAGATGTACCAGCTGAAGCGCTGATCTACACCATGAAAGATGACCAAAAATACTTCCCGTTACTTGACCAAGACGGCAAGCTACTTAACAAGTTTTTGTTTGTTTCAAATATCGAAAGCAAAAACCCAAGTGTAGTTATCGCGGGTAACGAAAAAGTTGTACGTCCACGTTTAGCCGATGCGCAGTTCTTCTTTGAAACTGATAAAAAGAAAACCTTAGAAAGCCGTTTAGAATCGCTTGATAGTGTATTGTTCCAGCAGCAGCTTGGTACGCTAAAAGATAAGTCTGAGCGTATTGCTGCACTTGCGGGTTACATTGCTGAGCAACTAGGTGCCGATAAAGCGCTTGCCGAGCGAGCGGGCTTACTTAGCAAAACAGACTTGATGACCGAAATGGTCATGGAATTTACCGATGTTCAGGGTGTGATGGGCATGCACTACGCGCGCCATGATGGTGAAGCAGAAGACGTAGCCATTGCGCAAAATGAACAATACATGCCACGCTTTGCAGGCGACAGCTTACCAACAAACTTGATCAGCTGTGCGGTTGCAATCGCCGATAAGTTTGACACCTTGGTGGGTATTTTTGGCATTGGCCAAGCACCAAAAGGTGATAAAGATCCGTTTGCACTTCGTCGTGCTGCAATTGGTGCGTTACGTATCATGGTAGAGAAAGAGCTACCATTAGATATCCTCGATCTGGTTGCTAAGTCACAAAGCCTGTTTGGCGATAAGCTTACTAACTTAAATGTATCAACAGATGTATTTGAGTTTATGTTAGGTCGCTTCCGTGCTTGGTATCAAGATGAAGGCATTGAGGTTGACGTAATTCAAGCTGTACTTGCGCGACGCCCAACCAAGCCTGTAGATTTTGACCGTCGTGTTAAAGCAGTGAGCCACTTCCGTACATTAGACGCCGCAGAAGCACTTGCAGCAGCTAATAAGCGTGTAAGTAATATTCTTGCTAAGAATGACATTACCAGCCAAGGTACTGTAGAGCAGAGCTTATTGAGCGATGATGCTGAAAAAGTATTAGCGTCGCAAGTTGCTAAATTTGCCACCGAACTTGCACCACTGTATGCCGCCGGCGATTATCAAGAAGCGCTTGCACAATTAGCGGGTATCCGCGAAAGTGTCGATAACTTCTTTGATAATGTAATGGTAATGGCTGACAATGAAGCTGTTAAGCAAAACCGCTTGGCGTTGCTCAGTCAATTAAGTGGCTTATTTTTAGATATTGCTGATATTTCTGTATTACAGAAGTAAGTTCAGCTTAGCTTAAAAAGCCAGCAACTATGCTGGCTTTTTTGTATTAGAGGTTAACCTATGAAACGTATTTTAACGCTTGCGGTAGTTAGCTTATTAACTGCATGTTCGAGCCAAATTCAACTCCCAAGTATTGACGATGTATTGCCTAGCAAAGAGCTTGATAAAACCATGTACTTACGCGGCGATTTCACCTTATGGGATGCAGAGCCACAATATCAGTTTGAGCAAGTTGCACCAGCAATTTACCAAGCCAATGTAAAGTTCTCTACGCCAGGTAAAGTATACGAATTTAAAATTGCCGATGCCGATTTTAGTGAAGGCTATAACTGTGGCTTCAGTGAAGTCGACCCTGCAGGGCAGTCATTAGTGCTTGGCCAAGCCGTCATCGCCGACTGTAATACCATCTATAATTACTTCAGCTTCACCCCAGCGATCAAAGGCAGCTACATTGTTAGCATCGATTATCAGAATTACGATAAACCGAAAGTGACGATAACGAAGAAGTAAGAGCTGTAAGCTATAAGCCGTCAGCTTTCAGTTGCCCGAGAGAACTTATAGATTTGTGACAAGGACGTTAGAATGAATACTAAGAAATGGAATGAAGAAATAAAAATTGATGGTGTAAATTATCCTGCAGATCAATTAAATAGAAAGCAAGATGCTGAACTTCTAACTAAAATTCTCATTCGCCGCTCAAACTCGAATAGGGAAAAGCCTAATAAATCCTCTTATGTAATTAACGTAAATGCAGAATGGGGCGCAGGTAAAACTTATTTCGTAAAACGTTGGGCTGAAGACTTAAAGTACGAGCATCCTGTAGTGTATATAGATGCTTGGTCAAATGACTTTATGGATTCACCCATCATTACCGTCCTTGCTGAAATCCAAGAGCAACTTTTAGAAACAATCAACAAAAGTCATTTAACTCAAGCCAAGAGAAAAAGCTTTAAGAATATTGGCATATCAGTATTACCTAAAATCCTAGCTGCATTAGTTAAACGCTATGGTGGATTTGATATTGAAGATTTATTTGTTGAAGAAAGCTCTGACGCAGATGCTACAACATCAACACAAAACAATAAGTCATTAGATTTATCAGCAGCAATGGAAGCTATGACGACCCAAGCATTTAAAGAGCATAGTGATTATAAAAAAGGCGTAAAAGAATTAAAAGCTACAATAAAAGAGTTAGTTAAATACTCAATTGAAAAACCTAAAAATGGACTGCGAGCAATAGCTCGTGATTATCCTGCATTCATTTTTATTGATGAGTTAGACCGCTGCCGCCCAACATATGCAGTAGAAATGCTTGAGGCCATAAAGCATATATTCGATATTGAAGGGTTAGTAATAGTTGTTTCAACACACACAGAAGAGCTGCAGCACACAATAAAAGCCTTATATGGAAATGAATTTAATGCTGATAATTATTTAAGGCGCTTCTTCGATACAAAATACCATCTTGAAGTGAATGTTTCACCTCCACTGTTAGAGGCTAGTTGCGACCTATCGATCTTAAATTGCGACGAATTAAAAGAGCGTAGTATTTTGCTTTTCCCATTTCTCTCTACAAATAATGAAGATCTGAAAAAGAAAGTATCATTACTAATCGTAAAAATTGCTCATTGGAAAAAGTTGCCACCAAGATCTGCAATACAATTAGCAGATAGGTTATTAACATCTATTGAGTTAATAGAGAACGAAAAAACAGTCGATATTGTTGTTCTATCTGTGTTGATATGCCTTTATATGTTTAATAAATCAGAGTTTGATTACCTTCATTCTACTCTTGTTGCTGAGTATTTTTATTTTGATCCTAAGGTAACAACTTTAATATTATCAGATGAAAAGCTTAATCTTCAAAAAATATTAGAAGAAATGACCTTAACCGATGACGGTAATAGCGATATAAAACAAGTGTTAAAAATACCTGGTCACGAGCAACAGAAACTACTGCGCTATAGGAGAGATTTCCCTAATATAGATACCTTAGCTTACATAGAATGCTTTTATGAAGTTTTAAGGCGTGGGGGCAATATACGAAATCCAGGGTTTTTGCACACATTTGATTGCGATGGTCATGGTGATATTAGCGACCCTCAATTATTACAAGCATATATGACTTTATTTGGAATCAACCTAGTGACCTTCGATTACTACTTGAGTTTAATAAGCTTAACTAATAAATTTTCTGATAGCTGATAGCTGATAGCTGATAGCTGATAGCTGATAGCTGATAGCTGATAGCTGATAGCTGATAGCTATTACAACCCTTTCTTCACCAAATACCGATACGGTACTGCATCGACTTCTTTGGCGACTAATGTGTGATCCATAAACATACAGAAGCTGGGGATGTCGCGGGTGGTGGATGGGTCGTCGGCGATGATTAATAAGGTTTCGCCATTTTCCATTTTGCGTACCGCGCCGCGGATCATCATGACAGGCTCTGGGCAGCGTAGGCCGATGGCGTCTAATTGGTGATCGGGGTTATCAAAATTCATGGCGGTGACCTTTATTAAAATGGCGCTAAGCGATTAATTTAAGGCTGCTAGTTTAACGGCCTAACCGCAATAAATAAAGTCACATCACCAATGCTACTCCAGCCATAAAAATATATTTGCAAAAACATATAAAAAAGCCACGTTGATTTATAAATCAACGTGGCTTTTTATCACCAAGAGTTGGTTACGTTTCTAAAGTTAATCAGTCTTGAACACGCTCAAATACGGTTGCGATGCCTTGGCCTAAACCAATACACATAGTCGCTAAACCATATTTTGCGTTTTTGTCTTCCATTAAGTGAATAAGTGACGTGCTGATACGCGAGCCTGAACAACCTAGTGGGTGACCAAGGGCGATTGCGCCGCCGTTCAGGTTCACTTTTTCATCAACCACATCAGCAAGACCTAAGTCTTTTAATACTGGTAATGATTGTGCTGCAAACGCTTCATTAAGCTCAGCTACGTCGATGTCATCAATGGTGATACCTGCTTGTGCCAAGGCTTTTTTACTTGCAGGTACTGGGCCGTAACCCATGATTGATGGATCGCAACCAGCTACCGCCATTGCCTTAACGCGGGCACGAATTGGTAAGCCTAGTGCTTTGGCTTTTTCTTCGCTCATTACTAACATCGCCGAAGCGCCATCAGAAAGTGCAGAAGAAGTACCCGCAGTTACAGACCCCGAAGCAGGATTAAACACAGGGCGAAGCTGTGACAAGCCTTCTACGGTTGTTTCTGGGCGAATGACTTCGTCATCTTCAACTAAAATCAGTGAGCCGTCTGCGTCATGACCTTCCATTGCGAGGATTTCGCGGCGGAAGCGGCCTTCAACCGTGGCTGCATGGGCGCGTTGGTGCGAACGATAGGCAAATTGGTCTTGCTGCTCACGGCTAATACCATGAATTGTTGCAAGGTATTCTGCAGTTAACCCCATAGAACCGGATGCTTGTGCAATTGAAGTAGCAAGGCCTGGGTGAAAGTCGTTACCGTGCGTCATAGGTACGTGACCCATGTGCTCAACACCGCCAATAAGGTAAGTATCGCCAGCGCCGGTCATGATTGCGCGGGCAGCATCGTGTAATGCTTGCATTGATGAACCACATAAGCGATTTACTGTTACCGCAGGCACGGTATGCGGAATGCCTGCAAGCAGTGCGGCATTACGAGCAACGTTAAAACCTTGCTCTAACGTTTGTTGCACGCAACCCCAATAAATATCGTCAATCGATGCTGGATCAACGGCTGGGTTACGATCAAGGAGGCCCTTCATTAAGTGGGCACTTAAATCTTCAGCACGCTTATTTTTAAATACACCGCCTTTAGAGCGGCCCATTGGCGTGCGGATACAATCTACAATTACAGGAGTATTCATGGTCTTATCCTTCCACCTTATAGAAAACACGGCCTTCTTCAGCCCATTTACGAGTTTGCTCAGATACTTGGTAAATCGCACCTAGGTGAGCATATTTGTCTGCTGTTGCAACAAAATTAGCTAGTCCAGTTTGATCTAAGTAACGGAACGCACCGCCTCTAAATGGAGGGAAACCAATACCGTAAATAAGCGCCATATCAGCTTCTTGTGGTGAGGCAATAATGTTCTCTTGTAAACAAAGCAGTACTTCGTTGATCATTGGTACCATACAGCGGTCGATAATTTCTTGTTTATCGAACTCTTTTGGCGCATCAGTGATAGAACTAAGTAGTTCAACAGCTTGTGGATCTTGGGCTTTTTTCAAGCGGCCACGTCTGTCTGGTGCATATTGATAGAAACCTGCTTTGTTCTTCTGACCAAAGCGTTTTTCGTTGGCGAATACAGTCACAGGGTCTTTTTCTTGACGAGACATACGCTCAGGGAAACCATCAGCCATAACGCCAGTACAATGGTAAGCCGTATCAATACCTACAACATCAAGTAAGTAGGCAGGGCCCATTGGCCAGCCAAATACGTTTTCCATGACTTTATCTACTTTTGCAAAATCAGCGCCTTCAACAACTAATTTGCTAAAGCCTGCAAAGTAAGGGAATAAAACGCGGTTTACAAAGAAGCCTGGGCAGTCGTTTACAACAATTGGCGACTTACCTAGTTTTAAGGCGTAATCAACTACGGCATTAATTGTTTGCTCTGAAGTTTTCTCGCCACGGATAATTTCAACTAGTGGCATTTTAGGCACTGGGTTAAAGAAGTGCATACCACAGAAGTTTTCAGGTTTTTCAAGGGCTGTTGCTAGCTCGTCAATACGAATCGTTGACGTGTTAGAAGTTAAAATAGTGCCCGCTGGCATATCTTTTTCAAGACCGGCTAAAACTGCTTGCTTCACTTTAGGGTTTTCAACCACGGCTTCTACAATGATATCTGCACTTTGTAAGTCGCTATCATTAAGGGTTGGTTTAATTTTTCCTAACGTGGCAACCATTTTCTCCATTGCCATATGACCGCGCTGTACTTTTTGGCCTAATAGCTTAGATGCTTCACCCATACCTAAATCAAGTGCATCTTGTTGGATGTCTTTCATTATGATTGGTGTGCCTTTATAAGCAGATTGGTAAGCGATACCGCCGCCCATAATACCTGCGCCAAGAACAGCGGCTTGTTTTATTTCTAAATCACTGGTTTTAGCAGACTTACGTGCTTTACCCTTGATGTATTGATCAGCAAGGAAGATACCCGTTTGTGCGGCAGCTTCTGGAGTACGAGCAAGTTTAGCAAAATTAGCATTTTCGATTGCCATTGCTTCCGCGCGTTCACAGTTAGCTGCTGCTTTAATAGTGCGAACCGCCATGATCGGAGCAGGATAGTGGCCTTTGGTTTTACCCATTACCATACCTTCAGCCATTGCAAAGCTCATACCTTGCTCAACGCGGTTTAATTTAAGTGGCTGCAGCTTAACATTACGTTTGGCTTGCCAATCTAGCTTGCCAGCAATTGCTAATTCAAGTGTTGAAATACCTGAGTCTAAAAGTTTGTCAGCACTAACTACCGCATCAACAGCACCTACTTTAAGAGCATCAGCAGCGCGGTTTTCTGCACCAGAGGTGATCCAAAGCATGGCATTATCGGCACCAACGATGCGTGGTAAGCGAACTGTGCCACCAAAACCAGGCATAATGCCTAGTTTTACTTCTGGAAGGCCAATTTTAGCTGTAGAGCTTGCAACGCGATAATCGGTAGCAAGTACCCACTCACATCCGCCACCAAGTGCTAAGCCATTTATTGCGCTTAAAGTTGGGAATGGTAAATCTTCTAATGCGTCAAATACATCTGTGGCATCTTTGATCCAGGTTACTAATTCAGTTTCTGGTTTAGTAAACGTTGGTAAAAATTCGAAAATATCGGCGCCAATAATAAAGTGCTCTTTATCACTGGTAAAAATCATGCCTTTGATATCAGTATTTGCTGCTAATTCTTTTAATGCAGAGGCGCAATCTTTCAAGGTTTGCTGAGACAAAGTGTTGACAGAGCCGGCAACACAAAACTTGAACTCGGCGATATTATCCTTGATGAAAGCAACTTCAAAGGAATCGCTTTTATATAACATTATTATTCTCCCTAGTTAGTGAACTAAGACTGGTACGATGAGTTTGCATTTCAATCAGTGTGCTTGCTTTAAATTAAAATTGCAACGAAAAATTTACTCACCAAGCTTTCTACTGGTTAAAATATAGCTTGTTTGGTGCTAAGGTGTAGGAGAAGTGTTTGTCTTTTATTTACCTTTGAATATTAAGGTCATCATGAAAAAACAATTTTTAAGCTTTGCGGCAGCTGCATTATTATTTCCTTTATTTTCTGCCGACGCTAATACAGAGCATGACGCATTTTTAGATGCGGAGAAAACAGCTAGATATGGAAGTTATCAAGAGTTTAAGGACGCTGTTGAAAAACTGGATCACCCACTAAAGCCCTATGTTGAAAAAGTTTACTGGCAACGCCATCCAGATATTGAGCATCAATCAGAGATTGAACGCTATTTAACTATTTATCAAAATACACCATTAGAGTGGCCTGTGCGTAAAGCATGGTTACAGAACCTGCAAAAGAAAAAACGTAAAGCGGCTTTTATTAATAATTACCGTGAAACCTCCAACAGTGAATTGACCTGTACGTTTTTACAATACCAGCTTGATTTAGGCGCCCCTGAAAAAGCGATTATGAATCAAGTGACAGAGCTCTGGACTGTAGGTAAGTCGCAACCAGAAGAATGTGACCCTTTATTTAGTATTTGGCGTAAAAAAGGTCATATGAGTCAAGAGTTGATTTGGCAACGTATTACCTTATCGGCACAAGGGGGATCACAAAGTTTACTACCGTATTTAAAAACACTATTGCCCAAGAATGAGCAATACTTAGCTGATTTTTATCGCAAAGTACGCAGTGATCCGAGCGCTGCTGCGGGTATGTACCGTTATAAAAATAAAACAGTGAAAGAAGGCGAAATTGCCCATTACGGCATTAAGCGGTTAATTTGGCGAGACAAAACGTTAGCGCTCAAAGCCTGGGAAAAGCTAGATAAGATGTTTGCTTATTCTGATGAGCAAAAAGCCGATGTGTATTATACATTTGCGTTGGCCTTGGCATCGAGCGGTCATGCAGAGGCGCGCTTTTGGCTCAATAAAGTCCCCAAAGATCGCCAAGACCGTAAATTGATGCAGTGGCAATTGGGTAATATGCTGAAAACCCAAGATTGGTCTGGCATTGTGGCGTTTTTTACCGGCAAAGAAAACTTGAGTCTTGGTCAACAATATTGGTTGGCATACAGTTTAGAGCAACGTGGTGATAGTGAACGCGCTAAAGTGATTTGGCAAACAGTAGCAAAAGAGCGTGACTATTATGGCTTTTTGGCCGCTGCGCGATTGGGATTACCTGTCGAGCTTAATAACCAGCCATTACTTGTCAGTGATAAGTTAGTTGACGAAGTTGCACAGGCACCTGGTTTTAAGCGAGCAAAAGCTATGTATGAACTTGAACGTTTTACTTCCGCGCGCAGAGAATGGAACTATTTAACTCGCACCTCAAGCGAAGAAGAAAAACTTGCAGCATCTAAGCTCGCTGCAGAATTAGATTGGTACGACAGCACTATTTATACCTTGGCGCAAATTAAAGCATGGGACTATGTAGAGTTACGCTTTCCGTTCGCTTTTCAAGATTTGTTTGAGCGTTACAGCAAGCGCAATCATATTGATGTAACTTGGAGTATTGCTATTTCGCGCCGTGAAAGCTCTTTTGCACCTGATGCGCGCTCTCACGCGAATGCTCGTGGTCTAATGCAATTACTGCCAAGCACAGCAAAGTATGTAAATAAAGGCACGGTCTCGAGTAAGCGGCTGAATCAACCGCAAACAAATATTCGCTTAGGTACTGAGTATTTAGAATACTTGAAAAAGAAGAATCAGGGGAATGAGATCCTAGCAACGGCTTCATATAATGCAGGTTATCATAGAATTAAAAAATGGTTACCTGATGAGGCTATGCCCGCTGAATTATGGATAGAATTAATACCGTATCGTGAAACGCGTGAGTACGTAAAAAATGTCTATGCTTATCGGCAGGTTTACCATACTCGAATGGGTCGTGAGGGGAATATTTTGGCGCCAATATTGGATATGAAAATGGGTGGTTAGGAATATACATCAGCACTGGCAGGTGCTTTAACGTATCTGCGTTTAGGTATATATGAGTCTATGATAGACTCTCGTATAAGTTAAATTTTAACAGATGGGTATACTATGGATAAATTAGCCGTTTCATACGCCGAACATATTGCAACACTGCAACAGCGTACTCGCACTATTATTGATCGTGAAGGTTTAGAGGGTTTAGTGATCCACTCAGGGCAAGCTAAGCGCCAGTTTTTAGACGACATGTATTATCCGTTCAAAGTTAACCCGCATTTTAAAGCTTGGTTACCTGTAATAGATAACCCGCATTGTTGGGTTGTAGTGAATGGTAGTGATAAACCAAAACTTATATTTTATCGTCCGGTTGATTTTTGGCACAAAGTACCTGATGAGCCTCGCGAGTTTTGGGCTGACTATTTTGATATTGAATTGTTGCTCAAGCCTGATCAGGTAGAAAAGTTATTACCTTACGATAAAGAGAAATTCGCCTATATTGGTGAGTATTTAGAAGTTGCTCAAGCACTGGGCTTTAGTGTTATGAATCCAGAGCCGGTTCTTAATTACTTTAATTACCACCGTGCGTATAAAACGCAATACGAGCTTGAATGTTTGCGACAAGCTAACCGTATTGCCGTAGATGGTCATAAAGCCGCTCGCGATACATTCTTTAATGGGGGATCTGAGTTTGATATTCAGCAAGCCTATTTAATCGCAACACGCCAAAGTGAAAATGAAATGCCGTATGGCAATATTGTCGCACTTAATGAAAATTGCGCGATTTTACATTACACCCACTTTGAGCCGAAAGTACCACAAACGCATCATTCATTTTTAATTGACGCTGGTGCTAATTTTAATGGCTACGCTGCTGATATTACGCGTACTTATGATTTTAAAAAGTCTGGCGAGTTTGCTGAATTAATTGCAGCTATGACGCAACATCAAATTGCTTTAGGTAAAGCGTTAAAACCAGGATTGCTTTACGGCGAGTTACATTTAGATTGCCATCAGCGTGTTGCACAAGTTCTGAGTGATTTTAATATTGTTAAGTTACCAGCGGCAGAAATTGTGGAACGCGGTATTACTTCTACTTTCTTCCCGCATGGACTTGGCCACCATTTAGGGCTGCAAGTGCATGATATGGGTGGCTTTATGGCTGACGAGAAAGGCACTCATCAAGCGCCACCAGAAGGACACCCTTTCTTGCGTTGCACTCGTTTAATTGAGAAAAACCAAGTGTTTACGATTGAGCCAGGATTATACTTTATCGATTCATTACTGGGTGACTTAGCGCAAACCGACAACAAGCAGTTCATTAATTGGGAAAAAGTCGAAGCGTTCAAACCATTTGGTGGTATTCGAATCGAAGATAACATCATCGTTCACGAAGATAGCCTTGAAAATATGACGCGTGATCTGGCATTAGATTGATCATAAGTCAGAGTTAGAATTGGGGCCTGCCGGCCCCATTTTTGTATAAGTATATAAAATGTCTGAATATAACTACCCCGCAGCCCCAGTTTTTTATCAAGAAGAGATAAAAAAAAGCACGTTTATTGTGCATATTGCGCACACGCCTGATTTAGCGTCAGCCAAAGCGTTTATTCGTGAAATTGAAAATAAATACAGTGATGCTCGTCATAATTGTTGGGCACATGTTGCTGGTAATCCTGGCGGTAGCCATGTTTATGGCTTTTCTGATGATGGTGAGCCTAATGGTACGGCAGGCAAACCTATGCTTAACGTATTAATTGGTTCTGGGCTTGGGGAAGTAACCGCCGTTGTAACGCGTTATTTTGGTGGTATAAAACTGGGCACTGGAGGTCTAGTAAGAGCATACGGTGGCTCATTGAATAATGCACTGACACAGTTAACAACAACGGTAAAAGTACCGAGTGTTGAGTTGATTGGTTATAGTGATTACAGTATTCAAGGAGCAATTGAACAATTATTAAAAACACAATTCCAAGTTCTTAATATAGAAAAGCAATTTACTGCTAATATTGAATGGATGATCACCATTGATAGTCGTCAAGCTGCGCAAGCTATTAAAGATATTTATGATTTGAGCCATGGCGCAGTTGAGTTAAGTATTAAACAGTAAGACAATAACCATACATCAGAACGATTAACTAATAATAAAAGCGATAGCTACATGCAATTTCGTACCATCATTAAAATTCTTGGCCAACTAGTTGTCTTATTTAGTATTACTATGGTGCCACCGGCAGTTGTCTCGCTAGTTTATAAAGATGGTGGCGGTGTGCCTTTTGTATTGGCGTTTATTTTCAGCGTTATTATTGGCTTAGCTGCTTATTATCCTAATCGACAAGAACATGGTGATTTAAAAGCGCGGGAAGGCTTTTTAATCGTAGTGTTATTTTGGTTAGTACTTGGCGCATTCGCCTCCTTACCACTAATTTTTTTACAAGAACCTAATTTATCCTTAGCCGATGCTGTATTTGAGGCTTTTTCTGGTTTAACCACAACCGGTGCGACAGTGCTTACAGGGATAGAGTACCTTCCCAAATCAGTCTTGTTTTATCGTCAGCAACTGCAATGGTTTGGCGGTATGGGGATAATCGTGCTAGCCGTTGCTATTTTGCCTATGCTTGGTGTTGGTGGTATGCAGTTATATCGCGCCGAAATACCGGGCCCGGTTAAAGATTCTAAAATGACCCCACGCATAGCCGACACAGCTAAACACCTTTGGTATATCTACGTGTCGTTAACCATTGCATGTACACTGGCATATTGGGCGGCAGGAATGGACTGGTTTGACGCAATTTGCCATTCATTTTCGACAGTCGCGATTGGTGGGTTCTCTACCTATGATGCATCAATAGGGCATTTTGACAGCCCGTTAATTAACTTTATTTGTGTGGTTTTTTTGATTATTGCGGCGGTTAACTTTTCTTTGCACTATGCAGCAGTATCAAGTCGCAATCTGCGCGTATATTTACGTGACCCTGAATTTAAGGTGTTCTTGTTTATTCAATTAGCATTGGTTGTCGTGTGCTTTACTGTTTTATCATCGAATAACATCTATGCCGATGGTGACGAAACACTGGACCAAGCACTATTTCAAGCTGTGTCTATCAGCACAACAGCAGGCTTTGCAACAGATACTTTTTCAGCTTGGCCGTTGTTCTTACCAATCCTGCTGATATTTTCTAGCTTTATAGGTGGTTGCGCAGGCTCTACCGGTGGTGGTATGAAAGTGGTGCGAGTGTTTTTACTTTATCTTCAAGGGGTGCGTGAGCTTAACCGTCTTGTCCATCCTCGTGCTATCTATTCAATAAAACTGGGGCGTAAGGCCTTACCAGATAAAGTTGTTGAGGCCGTTTGGGGGTTTTTCTCCGCCTATGCGTTGGTATTTGTGATCATCATGCTGGCATTAATGGGCACCGGAATGGACAACATTACGGCATTCTCAGCCACCGCAGCTTGTTTAAATAACTTAGGTCCAGGCCTTGGTGATGTTGCAGCACACTATGGTGCAATAAGTGATGGGGCTAAATGGTTATTAACTATTGCTATGGTATTTGGCCGGTTAGAGATATTTACTTTGTTAGTGTTATTTACACCAACATTCTGGCGTGGCTGATCAGTACTTAAGCTTATCGCTTTAAATTTTATATCGGTTATTATTTATCTTAAATTACTTTTGCAGTTGGAAAGGATATGCCAAAAACAAGACGGCAATTAAATTTAGAAAACCTAGCCCATATTAGTGCTGGTAGTATTGTTGATGTAGAAATATTAACGCCAACAACCAGCAAACGCCTTAAAACTGAGTTTGTTGGGCTATTGCATGATCGCTTTGTAATTTTAAACTACCCACCTGTAAAGCGTTTAAATAACGCCGGAGAGTATTTAAAAGATGGTGTGGTGGTCATAGTCCGAGCTGTACTTGAAAGTGGTGGTGGGCAAGTCATCGCATTTCGAGAGCAAATCATGTCGGTATCCTCACACCCCGCACGGCTTATTTATCTCAACTTTCCAAGCCAAGTACAATTGTTTAGTTTACGTTCGCAAACTCGTATTCCTACATTATTACCAGCAAAAATAAAACTGTGTGACGAACGCGAGTTGCATGGGGTAATTAAAGATATTTCCGTCACGGGGGTTTTATTTGATGTTAAAGGTCAAGATGATCTTAGTGAATTAAAAAATACCCAGTGCAATATTGTGCTTGATAAAAGCAACAAGGGCACCACTGAGTTTAGTGGGCAAATATGCAGTATTAAAAGTCGGGCTATGGGGGCACAGTTCGGAATTCAATTAAGTGCCAGTGAGGATGAAATGAAAACCTTTATGAAAGAGCATTTTATTGATCTTTCGGTACTCGAGCCGCTAGTCTAATTCTGAAGGTATTCGCTATTTTGCAACAAAATAGCGAATATCAAAGAGTGCAATCAAAAAACCGCAAATTTATTTTTATTATTGTTAAATATCAATGTTTTAATCTTTTAAATTTATTTTGTCTGTTACTTTTTAGTGCGTTAATTCTACAGCCTATTACTTTACTTACCTGCTATAAAGTGAATCTCACTTAATCTGCGTCATTTTCATCTTTTTTAACTCATTGATTTTAAAATGAAAGGCAAAAATCTCTTCTTGCATGTTGCTAAAAGGCAACAAAAAACAGCGGTAATTTTCTGTAAAAACCTATTTTTAATTTTAATTCATTGATTTTTATGTGTTTTTAAACTTTGGCACCGAAGTTGTAATAGTCTAGTTGTACTGAACGAAATGATGATTTATCAGCAACGTTCGAAACCATAAACATTGAAGGAATATTATTATGAACACATTAAATAAAACATTAGCACTTATTGCCCTAGCATCATCATCAGCAGCATTCGCGGCAACAGACTTTGACACGTTAGATGTTGATGGCAATGGCGCAATCAGCCAAAGCGAAGCGTCAGTTGATGCAGAACTTATGAGCCAATTTGCAGAACTTGATACTGATGGCAATGGCGAACTTTCAAAAGAAGAGTTTTCTAAAGCGTAAGTTAGGTCGCAGTTTTAAAGCAGGGATCTCTGAAAAGGACTTCCATTCTTAATTGATTTTTAAGGAATATTATTATGAACACATTAAATAAAACACTAGCACTTATTGCTTTAGCATCTTCATCAGCAGCATTCGCAGCAACAGACTTTGACACGTTAGATGTTGATGGTAATGGCGCAATCAGCCAAAGCGAAGCGTCAGTTGATGCAGACCTTATGAGCCAATTTGCAGAGCTTGATACTGACCAAAACGGTGAGTTATCAAAAGAAGAGTTTTCTAAAGCTTAAAAACAAATGCTGAGATTATCCTGAGTTGCCAAAGACAACCTAAGTGGGAAAGGACCCCATGATAAAGGATAACAAGGAAGACTTTCACTGCATTTTAAATTCGGTATTGAACAAATTTTTTGATAGTACATTGAAGGAATATTAATTATGAACACATTAAATAAAACACTAGCACTTATTGCTCTAGCATCTTCATCAGCAGCATTCGCAGCAACAGACTTTGACACGTTAGATGTTGATGGCAATGGCGCAATCAGCCAAAGCGAAGCGTCAGTTGATGCAGACCTTATGAGCCAATTTGCAGAGCTTGATACTGACCAAAACGGTGAGTTATCAAAAGAAGAGTTTTCTAAAGCTTAAAAACAAATGCTGAGATTATCCTGAGTTGCCAAAGACAACCTAAGTGGGAAAGGACCCCATGATAAAGGATAACAAGGAAGACTTTCACTGCATTTTAAATCGGTATTGAACAAATTTTTTGATAGTACATTGAAGGAATATTAATTATGAACACATTAAATAAAACACTAGCACTTATTGCCCTAGCATCTTCATCAGCAGCATTCGCAGCAACAGACTTTGACACGTTAGATGTCGATGGCAACGGCGCAATCAGCCAAAGCGAAGCGTCAGTTGATGCAGACCTTATGAGCCAATTTGCAGAGCTTGATACTGACCAAAACGGTGAGTTATCTAAAGAAGAGTTCGAAAACGCGTAATTAACCCTTCGCGGACAAGGATTCTTGAAAAGGATTTTTCATTTATTACGTTCAAAAGCAGCCAATACCCCGGGCTGCTTTTTTTATACTTGGTCTTTTTCTCATAACACGGTATCTAGTTTACAGCTTAACTAAATCAGCTTATTATCAAGTTCCTAATTTAAGCATGGACGTTGATTATGTTAAGTTTTCTTGGCTTATATTCCGCTTTAATTGCTAGTACTTGGATTATTGTTGGGGTGTACATTGCTGGTAAATATTACCCTGGTTATAGCCATAAAAAACAGTTTTGCAGTGAGCTCGGTGCCGCTGGCAGTCCTACCGAAAAACTTTCTCCTATCATTAATAATTACCCACTTGGTTTATTATTCTGTTTATTTGGCTGGTATGTGTTGCAGCTGAAAGATACTCCCACACTCATTACATTAGTTGGTTGGTTAACCATCAGTCACGGTGTAGCGACTTGGCTTGCAGGGTACTTCCCGATGGATGCGGATCCTCAAACAAAAACGCCAACCTTGAGTTGCCAAATACACTCTTGGGCAGGGCTTATTATGTTGTTATCTTTGTTTTTTGCCGCTATTTTTGTCGCCATGAGTGATTATGTCAGTATCGGCTTTAGGGTTTTTTCAATACTGGCCGTGGCCTTTACGGGTTATTTTGTAATTTTGTTGGCAAAAGCATTTAAGCAGCAGGGTGATGCCGGATTGTATCAACGGCTTGCTTATGGTGTGCAATTGCTGTGGTTAAGCGCATTTTCGTTAGTGATTTAATATTAGGTTTAACAACGGCAGTTGTTTTTAGAGCTGCAAAGAGGCAGAGGTAATGCAAAGTGTAAGGTATACAGTGGAGTTGAGTAGCCCAACTTTGGAAGAGTATTGTTTATTAAGAGAAAAAGTTGGCTGGGGGAAAGTCGCCCCAGAGCTGGCAAAGGCGAGCTTAAACAGCTCGCTATTTCATGTCGTGATCAGGCTGGAAGGCTTACTTGTTGGTATGGGTCGTGTGATCGGGGATAGTGGCTTATTTTTTTATATTCAGGATGTTGCTGTTGACCCCAATTTTCAAAGGCAAGGTATTGGTACGTTAATAATGGGTAATATAGAGCAGTACTTGTCCGAAGCGGCTAAAAACGGTGCGACAATTGGGCTGCTCTCAGTTAAAGGTAAAGAGGCTTTTTATGCTCGTTACGGTTACTTGAGTCGGCCAAATGAAGAGCTCGGCTGTGGGATGTGTAAATTTAATTAGGGTGGGAAATTTCAATGTCTGAGTATATAGCAAGTGTTGCTTGGTCGCGCCAAGCAGATGAAGAGTTTGTAGATAATAAGTATAGCCGTGCTCACCGCTGGGAATTTGATGGCGGGTTAAGTGTAGCGGCATCGTCTTCACCTCATATCGTGCCGCTGCCTTATTCGGTGGTCGAAAATGTCGATCCAGAAGAAGCATTTATTGCATCTTTGTCGAGCTGTCACATGTTGTTTTTTCTATCGATTGTGGCCAAGCATCAAATTAAAATTGATAGTTATATTGATAATGCCGTCGGTGTGATGGAAAAAGACAACCAAGGACGAATGGCAATGACCCAAGTGACATTAAAGCCCGCAGTTAAACCAGCAGCAGGGCATAAATTAAGCTTGGCGCAGTTAGAGTCATTTCATCATCAAGCTCATGAATTGTGCTTTATCGCGAATTCAGTAAAAACAAACATAGTGACTGAAATTGACTATCTTGGTGAGACTTAATTATAGTGAATTGAATTACTTCGCCATTGAACTTTCGCACAATGGCAACAAAACCTACTTTTACTCAAAAAATGATATTTTTATTTTGTTTTTCTTTAAAATTTATTTTTAAGTCATTTAAAATCAAAGTGTTGCGAGTGTTTGTTTTTAAATTAAATTTTAAAAATTATTATGGTTTAGCTACTGTATGGCTGCTTGCGCTCTAATATCGTATATAACTACTTAGGTAATCTAAAATTGCGTCATTTTAAATAAATTTAAACCCATGATTTTAAATGACTTATTTTTCTTTTCAAATTCCCTGTTGCAAATTAGCCACAAAAATCAATCGTTAGATCTTTAAAATCCTCACTTTTAACCTTCAAGCTAATGATATTAAAGAACTAAAAATTGTTGGCACCGAAGTTGTAATAGTCTAGTTGTACTGAACGAAAAGCTGATTACCGCTTACGTTCACAACCATAAACTTTGAAGGAATATTTATTATGAACACATTAAATAAAACATTAGCACTTATCGCATTAGCGTCTTCTTCTGCAGCTTTTGCTGGTACAGATTTCGATACGTTAGACGTTGATGGCAATGGCGCAATTAGTCAGCAAGAAGCATCTGTTGATGCAGCTCTTTCGGCTAAATTTACTGAACTTGATACTGACCAAGACGGTGAGTTATCAAAAGAAGAATTTTCAAAAGCTTAATGGTGCTGAACCTAGCTTGCATAAAATGCTGCTCAGTTCTGAGTGCCCAAGACACCTAAATAGGCAAGGAGCCTATTAAAAAGAATAACAAGGACAGTGTGAGTAGCGAAAACATGAGTAATTTTTTTGATAGTACATTGAAGGAACAGATTATGAATACATTAAATAAAACATTAGCACTTATTGCATTAGCATCTTCTTCCGCAGCTTTTGCTGGCACTGACTTTGATACTTTAGATGTTGATGGTAGCGGCACAATTAGTCAAAGCGAAGCGGCTGTTGATGCCAAGCTGATGAGCCAATTTGCTGAATTAGATACTGACCAAGACGGTGAGTTATCGAAAGAAGAATTTTCAAAAGCGTAATTTCAGTTTCCACAAACAGGGATCTCTGAAAAGGATTTCTCTCACTTTAAATTATTAGGAATAACACTATGAAACATATTAATACAACACTTGCAATTATTGCCCTAGCGGCTTCATCTACTGCGTTTGCGGCAGTTAGCTTTGATACTTTTGATACCGATGGTGATGGTGTGATAAGCCAAAAAGAAGCGTCGGTTAATGCACAGCTAGTTGAAATCTTTTCTGATTTAGACACTGATAGCAACGGTGAATTATCAAAAGAAGAGTTTGCCAAAGTACAATAAACAGATAGAAATATACTCCTACACAAAAAAGCAGCTTCATTAAGCTGCTTTTTTTATTTAAATTTGAACGCGTCTGGTTACAAACTGTAGTCAAACTGCAAAGAGAATTTCCGCGGACTGCCGTAACGATATTGGTTGTAAAAACCGATTTGGTTGTAGTACGTCTTATCAAATAAGTTATCAACATTTAAGCTCACGGCCATTTGCTGATTGATTTGGTAGCTAGCCATTAAACTGGCCACTCCATAGGCTTGTTGTTCAACTTCAACTGTGCCCAGTACAGGGTTGCTTACCTCATCATAGCTGCGACTTTGCCAGCGATAACCTCCGCCAATTTTCACTCCTTGTAAGCTATCACTTAGTTGATAACTAGTGAATAATTTAAACTGATCTTTTGGGTTGGTGGTATTTAAAGGTGTACCATCGGGGTTTTCACCTTCACTGCGGGTATATCCAAAGTATGCATTCCATACATCACTAATTGCCCCATTGAGCTCGAACTCAAAGCCATCTGTGACTGTGCCATCAATAGGTTGATAAATTGCTTGTAAAGTATCTGGAATGGTTTCACCCGTATATTCCCCCCAATTGTCTTGATGAATTTCAAAACCAGACAATGAGATATCTAAACGCTCATTTAATAATGAAGCCTTAATTCCCACTTCATAATTTTTACCTTGAATTGGCGCTAAGTAATTACCATTTTCGTCAACTCGGCTTTGCGGTGTAAATATATCTGTGTAATTTGCATATAGCGCCCAATTTTGATTTATAGCGTAGGTAGTGCCTAGGTAATTAGTTAGTTCATTATCTAACTCATAATCATGAACGCTACCAAAGTTATCTTGCGACGTTTGCCATTGGTTTAAGCGGCTACCTAAAATTACCGATAAATCATTGGTTAAGTTAAGTTGAGTGGCAAAATAAAGCGCACTCTGTTGTGTGGTGCCGTATGAGCCATAAGCAGGCGCCGCTTGCCAGGTTGGCTTTGGGTAGTCGTAATCTGGTGCGCTAAAGTCGCCGATAATAGTGGCATTTTCTTGAGCAGGAAAGTACGGCGTTGAGAAATCTTGCTCTTGGTCATTATAGCCAACAAGTATTTGATGGTTTTGCCCAAACCAATTAAATCGACCCGATAACTCTATTTCATAGGTACGTTGAATGCGGTTTGCATCAATATAATTTAACGAGCCTGGAACCATACCTATATTAGTTTGTGGATCTGGGTGTCCGGTTGCCCAAAACACATCATACTCTAAGTCGTTATTTCCATAGATATAGCTTGCGCTTAACTGCCAATTACTATTGAAATAATGCTCAACTTTGATAAAGCTATTTAATGCTTTTGTTTTAGATGATGACCAGCTTGGGGCGGTCGATGTTTCTCTGGCATAGTTGGTACGGCTGCCATCGCTATAAAAAATAGGTAAACCGCCGGACATAGTGCCTTTTGGAGTAGTTGTTTGCGTATCTAGGGCAAAGGTCAGCAAGGTATTATCGGTGACATCTGCTTCAACAATGCCATATAAAGTACTACGACTTTGCGAGAATCGATCTTGGTACGATTGCTGATCTTGGTAGGCTGCAACAGCTCGTCCACGGACACTTTCGCTGTCATTTAAGCTACCAGAGATGTCAACTACGCCACGATAGTTTTGCCAAGATCCCACGGATGCACTGAGTTTTACTTGATTATGGACTGTAGGGCGTTTGCGTATTAAATTAATTGCAGCAGATGGGTTACCCGCACCAAGCATTAACCCTGTTGCGCCGCGAACAACTTCAATACGTTCATATATCGCTGTATCTGTTAGGTTATCGCCGTAATTGAAACGGGTATCGTAAGTTGTTGCGATACCATCATATAAAATACTTGTGACACTAATACCACGCGCTGAAATTGAAAACTTTCCATTGTCGGCTTCTCTGGCGTTGATGCCTGTTACACTGGTGATAGCTTCTATAGCGCTAGTGAGTTGTTGATCAGCCATAAATTCACTGGTGATTGCAATCGCTGATTGCGGTGTTTGCAAGTGACTGAGATCGAGACCGGTAGCTGAGTTCATTGAACTAACTTTATAACCATTATCTTGCTCGCCAACAATGGTGAGCTTTTCAATATCTTTTTTAGCTTCAGCATTTGCGTTAGTGGCTAGTCCACACAAAAGAATACTAATAACGCTGCAGTATGTAACGCGAAGAGACGTGTTTAAAGCTGGGTACATCATCTTAGGAAATCCATTTAATGTTAAAGAAGGTGAAATTAACTTTTCACAGAAGTTGGTGCTTGATTATCAAACAGCGAGGAGGGTAATGGATTTAGGTACTAAAGTAAATGATTTTGAGATTGATTTCTATTTACGTTGGTTTGTTGTGAAAATTCACCTTTCGATACAGTCGCTTTGTTTCGAAAGGTAAGTTTTAGAGGAAAATAGCGCTAACTTGGAATAGTTTTTCAACGACATTGATATGTTTTTTATCGATCAAAAACATAATAACGTGATCGCCAGAGTGGATCACCGTGTCATCATGCGCAATTAACACATCATCGTTACGAACAATCGCGCCAATCGTAGTACCTGCTGGCAACTTAATATCAGCAATTGCGCGACCTACTACTTTTGAGGTGTGTTCATCGCCATGAGCCACCGCTTCAATGGCTTCTGCTGCGCCTTTACGTAATGAATACACATTAACAATATCACCGCGACGAACATGGGTAAGTAAGGCTGAAATTGTGGCTTGTTGTGGTGAAATGGCAATATCAATTTCGCCACCCTGTACTAAATCAACGTAAGCGCCACGCTGTATTAACACCATGGTTTTTTGCGCGCCCATACGTTTAGCGAGCATGGCTGACATGATATTAGCTTCATCATCATTGGTTACCGCGATGAACACATCAACCTGCTCGATATGCTCTTCAGATAACAACTCTTGATCAGAGGCATCACCACAAAATACCACCGTATTATCAAGCATTTCTGAAAGTTGCTCGGCACGCTCTTTATTACGCTCAAGCAACTTTACACTGTGATTTTTTTCCAAAGAGTGTGCAAGCCCCGCACCGATGTTACCACCACCTGCAATCATAATCTTTTTGTATGAACGCTCTAGCTTTTGTAGTTCGTTCATTACAGCACGAATATGTTTCGTCGCCGCAAGGAAGAACACTTCATCATCTGCTTCGATGACCGTTGTGCCCAATGGCTTGATGGCTTTACCTTGGCGGTAAATCGCAGCAACACGGGTTTCAACATTGGGTATATGCTCTTTTAATGCTGACAGTGCATAACCTACCAACAAGCCCCCGTAGTAGGCTTTTACGGCCACAAGCGAAAGCATGCCATCGCCGAACTCTAATACTTGTAATGCTCCCGGATAATCAATTAAACGTCGAATATACTTGGTCACCAATTGCTCAGGCGCAATATAGTGATCAACTGGTAAGTCGTCGTTTTGAAAGAGCTTTTCGCGATACTTTAAGTATTGCTCCGAGCGAATTCGCGCAATTTTAGTCGGTGTATTAAAAATACTATACGCGACTTGGCAAGCGACCATGTTTACTTCATCTGAACTGGTCACTGCAATGATCATATCGGCGTCTTCCGCACCAGCGCGGCGTAATACATCAGGGTGCGCACTGTGACCAGTAACACCCTGTAGATCGTATTTATCTTGTAACTCACGTAACCGGTTACCATCAATATCTACAACCGTGATTTCGTTTTGTTCACCTACCAGGTTTTCTGCGAGTGTACCGCCTACTTGTCCTGCACCGAGTATGATTATTTTCATGGTTTACTAAACGCTTCTTATGAGTGTGTTTTTACAAGCTTGGCATAATAAAATCCGTCACTCTCACCAGGCAGTAACTGCAGCCCTGGGTTGTTTGGGGTATCGTTATCATGCAGCGGAATATGTTCGACATCGCTATTATTTGCTAAAAACTTAGCGACTTGCTGCTGGTTTTCCTGTGGTAATACAGAGCAGGTTGCATACACTAATGTGCCGCCTGGTTTTAATAAAGGCCAAATACTATTTAAAATATCGCCTTGTAATGTTGCCAGATCATTAATATCAGACGCGCGACGTAGCCACTTTATATCTGGATGGCGACGAATGACGCCCGTTGCAGAGCAGGGCACATCCAGCAAGATACGGTCAAACTGACGTTCATCCCACCATTTATGAGGCTGTGACGCATCGGCACATTGTAAGTCGGCACCTAAACCTATACGTACCAAGTTTTGCTTAACACGCTCAAGGCGAGTGGCATCGCTATCGAGTGCAAGTACATCGGCATCAGCTAACTCTAAAATATGACAGGTTTTACCACCTGGCGCTGCACAGGCATCTAGAATATGTTCGTCTGCTTTTGGATCTAAAAAGCGTGCTGCAAGTTGTGCTGCAGCATCTTGTACTGAGCAAGCACCGGTGTCGAATTCAGGCAATGAGAATACATCACGTGGTTTATCAAGTTTAATACCGTCAGGAAAGTCAGGGTTGAGCATGTGTGCAATATCATTAGCTGTGAGCATTTCGCTATATTCAGCGGTGCTATATTGCGCTTGGTTAACGCGCAACCACATTGGAGCTTGTTGCTGATTGGCCTCTAGCAGTGCCTGCCAATCATCAGGATAAGCCTCAGTGACTTGTTTGATAAACCAATTAGGGTGATTGTATAAACACACAGGAATTTGCTTGGCTTGTTCTTCTAGCTCTGCTTGTTGACGCTGAAAGCTACGTAAGATTGCGTTGATCAACCCTTTTAATCCTAATGCTCGCAGTTGTGCTAAGGCATTAACGGTTTCACTAATAGCTGCGTGCGGTGGGACGCGCATATGTTGAAGTTGGTAAATGCCCACATACAACAAAAACTGAAAAATACGGCGCTTCCCTTTGAGAGGTTGCTCAACTAAGTGTTGGCAGTAATTATCTAAGCTTGGTAAATAACGTAACACACCATAGCAAATTTGTTGCAAAAGGGCTTTATCTTTAGGCGGTAAACCTTGGCTTGCAAATGGTAACTCTTGATTGAGTGACGCGCCCTTATCAACCACGTTATATAAGATTTCGGCGGCCAGCGCCCTGACATTACTCATTATGTTCGCCTATTAGTGTGCCAGGGGTTACCCAGTCTGCTCGACCGTTTAAAAAGTCTGTAATGGCCATTGGCTTTTTGCCTTGTGGCTGTAGTTGGGTGATATTCAGCGCGTGAGTCCCGCAGGCAACCACAATACCGTGTTTATCACTTTGTAATACAGTGCCGGGAGTACCTTGTTGTTCAACCACATTTGCTTGGTAGATTTTAACCGTGTTGCCGCCCATTTGGGTAAAACATACTGGCCAAGGATTGAATGCGCGAATATTACGCTCTATTTGTAGCGCATCCATAGCCCAGTCGATATTTGCTTCTTCTTTAGATAGCTTTTTAGCGTAATTAGCCTGTTCATCATCTTGTACTTGCGGGGTAATTTCGCCATTGACCAATTTAGTGATGGTGTCGATTAGTGACTTTGGGCCTAGTTCGGCAAGTTTGCTGTACAAACTTGCACTTGTTTCAGTTGCTTCAATAGGGCAGCGGCTGATATGTAGCATGTCGCCAGTATCTAAGCCTTCATCCATTTGCATTATTGTAACGCCTGTTTCTTCATCACCCGCCCAAATTGCGCGTTGAATTGGCGCAGCTCCACGCCAGCGCGGTAAAATTGAGCCATGCACATTTAAGCAACCAAGACGCGGCGCTTCTAAAATAGCTTTTGGTAGTAATAGACCATAAGCGACTACAATCATAATGTCGGCATTTAAGCTGCTTAATTCACTGAGAGCGTCGTCGCTTTTTAATGACGCAGGTTGAAAAACAGGTAAGTCGTGCTGTAAAGCCAGTTCTTTGACCTCACTGGCTTTTAGTTTTTTACCGCGGCCAGCGGGGCGATCTGGTTGGCTGTAAACGCCCACTATTTGATGTTCAGAATCAATTAGAGCTTGTAAATGGCGCGCAGCAAAATCGGGCGTACCGGCAAAAATAATGCGTAATGGTTGTGTCACTGAGTTTTCCTAAGGTACTTATTACTGTGCTGCAAATTTAGCTTCTTTTTCAAGCTTTTTACGAATACGTTGGCGCTTTAGCGGCGATAAATAATCGATAAATAATTTGCCTTTTAAGTGATCTAATTCATGTTGAATACAAATCGCTAGCAGCTCATCGGCATCTAAGCTGAATTCTTCGCCTTGCTCGTTTAGCGCGGTCACTGTAACGGTTTCTGCGCGGTCAACTTTTGCATAAGAGTGCGGTACTGATAAACAACCTTCTTCACTCACAGTTTTACCATCTTGTTTAATGATAGTTGGATTGATCAGCACTAACGGCTCATTACGCTCTTCAGAGACATCAATGACCACTATACGTTGATGAATATCGACTTGTGTGGCAGCCAACCCAATGCCGTTTTCATCATACATAGTCTCCAGCATGTCTTTAACAATTTCGCGAACTTGATCGTCAACTGCAGTGACTTCTTTTGCTATAGTACGTAAACGCTCATCTGGAAATCTTAAAACTTCTAACCTAGCCATAGTAACCTTTTTCACTTGTGCTTAATTTAGGGTATTGTATGCTCTTATTTTAGCCATTCGCGTTCACCTTTAACAGGTTTTGGTCGATAATAATGAAAAAACACTACAAGGAAGCTCAATGAAATACCCATTATTTGCGGCAATGTTAGCATTTAGTGCTACTTTTCCATCATTAGCTGATGTATTAACAATAAAAAAAGATGCGCCTAAACAATACGTTGTAAAAAAAGGCGATACGTTATGGGATATTTCAGGCATTTATTTGGAGCAGCCGTGGCAATGGCCTGAGCTTTGGCAAATGAACCCGCAAATTAATAATCCACACCTGATTTATCCAGGCGATGCTTTGTCTTTGATCTATGATGAGCATGGTAATCCGCGTTTGGTGGTAAATTCGGGCTATAAAAAGCTTTCTCCACATGGGCGTATTACGCCAAAAGGTAAAAATGCGGTTCCTACGCTCCCACTGGAATTATTACGACCTTACCTAACCTACGAGCAAGCAATTGATGCAAAAGAAATTGCAGAAAAACCGTATATTCTTGGCGCGAATGTGAATACTAAAATGAACACCGAAGGGCACATTGTTTACGTTAAAGGTGATTTAGAGCTTTACGAATCGTACGCTATTTACCGTAAAGGCCAAGAGTTTATTGATCCCAACACCAATGAAGTACTCGCCAATAATACGCAATTGGTGGCTGTAGGTCGGGTATTTAGAAAGGGGGATGTTGCTAACGGTGTACCTGCTTCAGTTAAACTTGAACAGGTAAAGCAAGAAATTAAACCAGCTGATTTTTTAATGCCGGCAATGGATGGTCAGTTATTACCAGCCTATTTTAATATTCACCGTCCTGAGCAACCAGTAGACGGAACAATCATATCATCAGTTAGTGGTTTGCGAGAATTCAGCACAATGGACATTGTAGTGCTAAACTTAGGGTCAGAGCAGGCAATTAAAGAAGGTCACATTTTAGATATTGAGCGTCAATCACCAACGGTTTTTGATGGTCGAAATGGTCCTCGCTATAAAGAAGATTCGAATAGTCTTGAGAAATTAGTGACTAAAACCAACGAATTTTTTGGCGCTGAACCGGATGAAGACACTAAAGTGTGGCATATGCCAAAAGAAAAAGTCGGTGAGCTAATGGTATTTAAAGTTTATAACAATGTTAGCTACGCTTTAATCGTAAAAAACCAGCACCCAATCCGAGTCGGTGATTTTGTAGTAATAAATTAATGCAGGTTTGTGTGCTCTAAGGAGAGAGCATGAAAGATTCATCAGGCAAGTTAACAGATTGGCTTGCCTTTTATTTATGCAAAGGTTTGGGGGTCAAAACCCTACTCGCATTATCGCAAACGCAGCCGCTTGAAAGTCTATTCAAGCTGACACACAAGCAGCTCACAGAATGCGGCCTAAGCCCTCAGGTTGCCAGCAGTTTATTAGCAACTGATTGGCGCCAAGTAGAGCATTACCACACATTAATTAAGCAAGCACAGATAACCGCAATTAATTACTTTGATCCTCTCTATCCTCCTTTATTAAAAGAAATCGCCAGCGCGCCTTTATTATTGTTTTGTCGTGGTAACTTAGCGTTATTGAGTAGCCCGCAGATCGCGATTGTTGGAAGTCGTAATGCGACGCCCACCGGGCTGGAAATTGCAGCTGAATTTGCCCATCAACTGACATTAGCTGGACTCACGGTTACTTCTGGGATGGCGCTTGGCATTGATGGTGCAGCTCATAAAGGTGCGCTGGCAGGGAGCGGCAATACGATAGCTGTGTTAGGTACTGGTGTGGATGTTCATTATCCGAAACGGCATAAACTACTGACGGAGCAAGTTTGTGAGCATGGGTTGTTAGTCAGTGAGTTTTTACCCGGTACGGCTGCTAATGCCAATAACTTCCCTCGGCGTAACCGTATAATATCTGGTTTATCACTTGGGGTGTTAATTGTTGAGGCGCAAATTAAAAGTGGTTCGTTGATTACGGTGCGCTATGCGCTGGAACAAAATAAAGAAGTGTTTGCGGTGCCGGGTTCAATTAAAAACCCACTCTCTGAAGCCAGTCACTTTTTAATTAAGCAAGGAGCAAAGTTAGTTGAAAATGTCAGTGATATTCTTGATGAAGTAAGCTTTTTTTGTGAAAGCAGTCTATATAATATAGAGGAGTTGAAAGATGATGAAGCTGCCTGTCGAGTGCTAAGCAGTGTTGGTTATGAAGTGACAGCGGTAGACTTAATAGCCCAACGTAGCCAATGGTCAATAGATAAAGTACAAGCTCGTTTGCTTGATCTTGAGTTAGCAGATAAAGTAGAACGTGTATTAGATGGCTATATTAGAATTCGATAAGCTTTAGTTTTAGAGTGCAAGCTTGGAGGAAGTAACATGTTCGATATCCTCATGTATTTGTTTGAAAACTATATTCACAGTGAAGCAGAAGTCTTTGTTGAGCACAACGAACTCACCGATGAGTTGCTGCGGGCCGGTTTTAATAAGCCCGAAATATACAAAGCACTTGATTGGCTAGAACAGCTTGCTGATTTACAGCACAGTGATGAATTCCCTTATCTAAATGCTCACCCACATCATGCCGTACGTATTTTTACCGACAGCGAATGCCAGATGCTCAGTACTGAATGTCGCGGCTTTCTAATGTTTGTTGAGCAAGTTGGGGTGATCAATAGCGCCACCCGTGAAATGGTGATGGATCGTTTATTTGCGTTAGACAAGCCTTTCATCTCTCTCGATGATCTTAAATGGGTTGTACTTATGGTGTTGTTTAATGTGCCAGGATCAGAGCAAGCTTATGCACAAATGGAAGAGCTCATTTTTGATGAGCCAGCAGAAGTATTACATTAACTTGTATCTTTAATTAGTTTGGGTATATTAGGCGAAAATTAGCCAGCTGCTTAGGAAACACATGAGTAAAATTGATCAATCACTTTTCTCTGCAAACCAACATGCCTTAGAAAAAGAATACGAAGTGTGTCCGCAATGTGGGTCAGAACTTGTAATTCGCAATAGTAAGTCGGGCCCTTTTCTTGGTTGTGCTAGTTACCCTAAGTGTGATTTTATTCGCTCGCTCGCTCAGCATGATAATCACCAAATTAAAGTGCTTGAGGACAGCCCATGCCCAGTATGCGGCAATCCATTAGTTGTTAAAAATGGCCGCTATGGCATGTTTATCGGCTGCACGGATTATCCCAATTGTCATTATATTGCTCATGATGAACCCAAGCCTAATCAAGAGGCCTTGCCAACTTGCCCGAAATGTGAAAAAGGCCAGTTGGTCGCACGTAGCAATAAATTTGGTAAAACCTTTTATTCATGCAACAGCTATCCAAGTTGCAAATATACATTGAATTTTAAACCTGTTGCCCACACTTGCCCTGCATGTCAGTGGCCAGTGATGATGCAAAAGCAAATGACTAACAGTGTTGTGTTACAATGCCCACAGAAAAGTTGTTCGCATAAATTCACTGTCGAGCAATAATTACCCGCTTATATTTTTAGTATTGGAGATTTTTTGTGACTGATTCAACTTCAGTTCCTTTAACTGCCGTTGCTGCACTAGAGCAAGGTGGCGTTATTGTTTATCCAACCGAAGCCGTTTATGGTTTAGGTTGTGATCCAGATAACCAACAAGCGGTGGAACGCTTATTGGCAATAAAACAGCGTCCAGTAGAAAAAGGCCTCATTTTAATTGCAGATAACTACGGGCAATTATTAAAGTACGTTGATGATGCAAAAATTCCTATGGATAAGCGTGCTGATATTTTTTCGCAGTGGCCGGGTGCGATAACTTGGGTGATGCCCGCAGCTAAAAACACACCCAAATGGCTAACCGGCCAGTTTGATACCATTGCTGTTCGTGTTACAAACCATCCAACGGTCAAGCAGTTATGCCAACAGTTTGGCAAGCCGCTAGTTTCTACCAGTGCGAATCTATCAGGCCAAGATACCGTGACCAGCATTGCAATGGCGAAAACAGAATTTGACCAACAAGTGGCGTTTTATGTTGACGAAGCGCTTGGCGGTAACACCCAACCAAGCACTATAAAAGATGCTATGACTGGCAAAGTATTTAGAGGATAAACATGCACAGTAATTTACTCGAACAAGTAAAAAGCTACCTAATGGCTTTGCAAGATACAATTTGCCAAGGTTTAGAGCAGGCTGACGGGCAAGCCCAATTTGTCGAAGATAGCTGGCAACGTGCTGAAGGGGGCGGTGGTCGCACTCGCGTGATTCGTGATGGCAATGTTATCGAGCAAGGCGGTGTTAATTATTCTCACGTGTTTGGTGCATCAATGCCAGCATCAGCGACAGCGCATAGGCCAGAGCTCGCAGGGCGTAGTTTTCATGCTTGTGGCGTATCTTTGGTTATTCATCCAAAAAATCCGCACATTCCAACAAGTCACGCCAATGTACGCTTCTTTATTGCTGAAAAAGAAGGTGAACAGCCTATTTGGTGGTTTGGTGGCGGTTTTGACTTAACACCATTTTATCCCGTGTTTGACGATGTTAAACACTGGCACCAAGTTGCTCATGATCTTTGTGCGCCGTTTGGTGATGACGTATACCCGAAATATAAAAAATGGTGCGACGAGTATTTTTATATTAAACATCGTGATGAAACCCGTGGAGTAGGTGGCTTGTTCTTTGATGATTTAAATGAGCAAGGGTTTGAAAAGAGTTTTGCCTTTATGCAAGCAGTAGGTAATGGTTTTTTAGATGCATATTTACCAATTATTGAATGCCGTAAAGACACCCCAATTACACAGCAACAGCGGGACTTTCAATTGTATCGTCGTGGCCGTTATGTTGAGTTTAATCTAGTGTGGGACCGTGGTACCTTGTTTGGCTTACAAACAGGAGGGCGCACAGAATCAATTTTAATGTCGATGCCACCACTTGCTCGTTGGGAATATAATTATGTTCCTGCTGCTGATAGCGCTGAAGCACAATTATACCAATATTACTTACGCCCCCAAGATTGGCTAAGTGCAGAGCCAAGTAACTTAATCGCCAGAGAGTGGCAGTTATAAATTGCAAAGGCGCTGAGAATGCGCCTTTTTGCTTAACCTGAACTTTGCTGTTTAATGTTGGTTAATCATATGGCTAGCAAGCTGTTCAAGTGATTTTCGTAGCCCTTCGCGCAGTAATGGGTTATCAATTTCAATATCAAGCGCTTTATTCATACAGTACATCCATTGATCGCGTAAATCCTGATCAATCGGAAATGGCATATGGCGTTTACGCAACATTGGGTGGCCATATTTCTCAACAAATAAGTCAGGGCCACCTAACCAACCGGATAAAAATTCAAAAAATACTTGGCGTATACGATCTAATGGTTGAGGATGCATATCATATAACGGTTTGGCGTATTCATCACTTGCCATAATATCGTAGAATCTATTGGCTAGGGCACGCGCACCTTGTTCACCACCCATTATTTGATAGGGGGTATTTTCTGGCGTTGGCGCTTGTTGTGGTTCAGCTGGTTTCGATTTTGAGAAAAGTCGTCTAATCATAATTTTATCATCGTTAATTAACAGTGTTTACTGTACAAAGAGGTTGCTTGAACATGGACAAATATGCGGTTTTTGGAAACCCAATCGAACACTCAAAATCACCCGCAATACATACGCAATTTGCAGCCTCTTTAGGTGAACAAATCGACTACCGCGCAATATTAGCACCGATTGACGGTTTTAAAAAATCAGTCACAGACTTTTTTGTGCAGGGAGGCCTTGGAGCAAATGTGACGATGCCATTTAAAGAGCAAGCTTATGAATTGGTTGACGAGCGAACTGAGTTAGCGACCATTGTTGGTGCTGTAAACACAATAAAGCTACTAGATGATGGTCGTTTACTAGGTGATAACACCGATGGTGTTGGCTTTGTTAATGACTTATTGGCAAATAACGTTGAGCTTAAAGGTAAACGTATTTTATTAATTGGTGCTGGTGGTGCTGCTCGAGGTGTCGTGCTACCGCTATTAGCTCAGCAGCCTAGTGAAATTGTTATCGTAAACCGTACTGCGGCAAAAGCTAAAGCGCTTGCTGAATTATTTGCACAATATGGAAAAGTAACAGGCTACGGTTTTGATGATTTGCCAGTTGGTGATTACTCGCTAATTGTAAACTCTACATCTAGCAGCATGTTGGGTGAATTACCTGCACTAAATAAAAAACACCTAAGCGGCTGTGACTGCGTTTATGATATGTTTTATTCACTAAAAAGCACCTTGTTTATGCAGTGGGCTCAGGATCATAAAGCTGATATTAACGTACTTGATGGTAGTGGGATGTTGGTTGGCCAAGCTGCACAAGCATTCTATGTATGGCGCAATAAAATGCCAGAGATATTACCTGTCGTAAGAGCGTTAAAAGCAGGGGAGCTCAAATGAATCAAGCCATCCAATTTATCGATAGAATTGAGTTTAATGAGCAAACTCAGCTATTAACCTTTTTCGCGCAGGTTAGCGGATTGATGGTTGAATGTATTATTGATACGCACAGCCTAGCCATTTCGGATAATGCAGCCGCAAAACTGTATTTTGAATCACTGCGTTTTGATTATGAAGAGCTTGCTGAGCAACTAATCGAAGATGAAGAGTATAACTCAGCAGGGCAAATTGAAATTAAAGCACTCAATTAGCCTTCTTCTAAGTACTCGTCTTTTAGCTCTACATAGTTATTCGCAGAGATCTTTAAAAAACTCAGTTCTTGCTCAGTTAACAGACGAGCTTGCTTTACAGGGCTACCAACATAAAGGTAGCCTGACTCTAAACGTTTATTTGGTGGCACTAATGAGCCACCGCCAATAATCACATTATCCTCGACAATAGCGTTATCCATTACAATGGCACCCATGCCTACTAATATACGGTTTCCTAAACGGCACCCGTGCAGCATTACCTTATGCCCTACGGTTACATCATCACCAATAATTAGTGGGTAGCCATCAGGATTACTTTTACTAGAACGTGTTAAATGTAATACGCTGCCATCTTGTATATTGGTACGCTCACCAATACGTATATAGTTAACATCTCCACGCGCTGCGACTAGAGGCCAAACACTACTGTTTGCGCCTAAAGTAATATCACCAACCAAAACAGCAGATTCATCTATATACACAGATTGATCAAAATTTGGAGTAACTCCTTTATAAGAACGGATAGTCATTTGAGTACCTAAAAATATTGAAGTAAGTAAAGTAGAGTGTATCAGCAGAGCCTATAAAATGGCCAGTGGGTAGTTAGGTTGCTTAGAAAAGTATCGTTTTTGGTGTGTTTAGCTCGTAAAACAGACGAACAGCACTTTATTTGAAGTTTTCTTTAAAAAACGCTTGCGTTAAAATCTGTTCTCCCTATAATGCGACCCCACTGAGACGGCAGAGCAGGCAACGCTTAGCGAGGCAGCAGCTAATCAGTAAGTCGAGTAAAACTTGAGTTTAGATTTTTAGAAAGTTTAAAATTAAGTGTTGACAAAAAAATAGGAAATCGTAACATGCGCAGCCCTAGCGAGATAAAGCAAAGCGCTTTAATCGCAACGTTCTTTAACAATATAAAGCAATCATCTGTGTGGGCACTCGTACAGATTGAGTTCTAACAGCAGATTCTAGTTCGCTAGATGACGCAAACAAATTTAGAGTCTCAATTGAACTGAGTGACCAACAGCAATAAATTTATTTATTGCAGCACAGTCAATTCAATATCGAAAGATATTAAATAAATTCAGAATTCATTGAGCTGTTCTTCGGAACATAAAAACTTTTAATTGAAGAGTTTGATCATGGCTCAGATTGAACGCTGGCGGCAGGCCTAACACATGCAAGTCGAGCGGTAACAGAGAGTAGCTTGCTACTTTGCTGACGAGCGGCGGACGGGTGAGTAATGCTTGGGAATATGCCTTTTGGTGGGGGACAACAGTTGGAAACGACTGCTAATACCGCATGATGTCTACGGACCAAAGTGGGGGACCTTCGGGCCTCACGCCAAAAGATTAGCCCAAGTGGGATTAGCTAGTTGGTAAGGTAATGGCTTACCAAGGCGACGATCCCTAGCTGGTTTGAGAGGATGATCAGCCACACTGGGACTGAGACACGGCCCAGACTCCTACGGGAGGCAGCAGTGGGGAATATTGCACAATGGGCGCAAGCCTGATGCAGCCATGCCGCGTGTGTGAAGAAGGCCTTCGGGTTGTAAAGCACTTTCAGTAAGGAGGAAAGGTTGAGTGTTAATAGCACTTAGCTGTGACGTTACTTACAGAAGAAGCACCGGCTAACTCCGTGCCAGCAGCCGCGGTAATACGGAGGGTGCGAGCGTTAATCGGAATTACTGGGCGTAAAGCGTACGCAGGCGGTTTGTTAAGCGAGATGTGAAAGCCCCGGGCTCAACCTGGGAACTGCATTTCGAACTGGCAAACTAGAGTGTGATAGAGGGTGGTAGAATTTCAGGTGTAGCGGTGAAATGCGTAGAGATCTGAAGGAATACCGATGGCGAAGGCAGCCACCTGGGTCAACACTGACGCTCATGTACGAAAGCGTGGGGAGCAAACAGGATTAGATACCCTGGTAGTCCACGCCGTAAACGATGTCTACTAGAAGCTCGGTTCCTCGGAACTGTTTTTCAAAGCTAACGCATTAAGTAGACCGCCTGGGGAGTACGGCCGCAAGGTTAAAACTCAAATGAATTGACGGGGGCCCGCACAAGCGGTGGAGCATGTGGTTTAATTCGATGCAACGCGAAGAACCTTACCTACACTTGACATACAGAGAACTTACCAGAGATGGTTTGGTGCCTTCGGGAACTCTGATACAGGTGCTGCATGGCTGTCGTCAGCTCGTGTTGTGAGATGTTGGGTTAAGTCCCGCAACGAGCGCAACCCCTATCCTTAGTTGCTAGCAGGTCATGCTGAGAACTCTAAGGAGACTGCCGGTGATAAACCGGAGGAAGGTGGGGACGACGTCAAGTCATCATGGCCCTTACGTGTAGGGCTACACACGTGCTACAATGGCGCATACAGAGTGCAGCGAACTCGCGAGAGTAAGCGAATCACTTAAAGTGCGTCGTAGTCCGGATTGGAGTCTGCAACTCGACTCCATGAAGTCGGAATCGCTAGTAATCGCGTATCAGAATGACGCGGTGAATACGTTCCCGGGCCTTGTACACACCGCCCGTCACACCATGGGAGTGGGTTGCTCCAGAAGTAGATAGTCTAACCCTCGGGAGGACGTTTACCACGGAGTGATTCATGACTGGGGTGAAGTCGTAACAAGGTAGCCCTAGGGGAACCTGGGGCTGGATCACCTCCTTATACGATTTAGAACTTATTTGTTCGAAGTGTCCACACAGATGATTGTTAGTTAGTAAGCCGCAAGGTTTATTAATTAATATGCTCTTTAAAAATTTGGAAAAGCTGATAATAAAATTCGTATGAATAACATTGTTATTTATACAGAGTTTTCAAAAGTAAAAAAGAATGATAGCAGTATCATTCAGTGCCATTTAATTGTTTCTTTGAAATGATTGATTGGTATCTACTTTAGTATTCAATATTAACTTCTGGCGAAGTTAAACTGTCACAAAACAAAGACCCGTTTGGGTTGTATGGTTAAGTGACTAAGCGTACACGGTGGATGCCTTGGCAGTTGGAGGCGATGAAGGACGTATTAACTTGCGATAAGCTTAGTCGAGCTAGTAAAAAGCACTTGAGACTAAGATTTCCGAATGGGGAAACCCACCTGCTTGCAGGTATCGTTAACTGAATACATAGGTTAACGAGGCGAACGCGGAGAACTGAAACATCTAAGTACCCGTAGGAAAAGAAATCAACCGAGATTCCGGAAGTAGCGGCGAGCGAAACCGGAACAGCCCTTAAGCTTATAATGTGTTAATGGAAGGCTCTGGAAAGTGCCACGATACAGGGTGATAGTCCCGTACATGAAAATGCATTTTAAGTGAAATCGAGTAGGTCGGAGCACGTGAAACTTTGACTGAATATAGGTGGACCATCATCTAAGGCTAAATACTCCCAACTGACCGATAGTGAACCAGTACCGTGAGGGAAAGGCGAAAAGAACCCCTGTGAGGGGAGTGAAATAGAACCTGAAACCGTGTACGTACAAGCAGTAGGAGCAGACTAGTTCTGTGACTGCGTACCTTTTGTATAATGGGTCAGCGACTTATATTTTGTAGCGAGGTTAACCGATTAGGGTAGCCGTAGGGAAACCGAGTCTTAACTGGGCGAATAGTTGCAAGGTATAGACCCGAAACCCGGTGATCTAGCCATGGGCAGGTTGAAGGTTGAGTAACATCAACTGGAGGACCGAACCCACTAACGTTGAAAAGTTAGGGGATGACCTGTGGCTAGGAGTGAAAGGCTAATCAAACCGGGAGATAGCTGGTTCTCCCCGAAATCTATTTAGGTAGAGCCTCGGACGAATACTTACGGGGGTAGAGCACTGTTAAGGCTAGGGGGTCATCCCGACTTACCAACCCTTTGCAAACTCCGAATACCGTAAAGTACTATCCGGGAGACACACGGCGGGTGCTAACGTCCGTCGTGAAGAGGGAAACAACCCAGACCGCCAGCTAAGGTCCCAAAGTCATAGTTAAGTGGGAAACGATGTGGAAAGGCCCAGACAGCCAGGAGGTTGGCTTAGAAGCAGCCATCCTTTAAAGAAAGCGTAATAGCTCACTGGTCGAGTCGGTCTGCGCGGAAGATGTAACGGGGCTAAACTATGCACCGAAGCTGCGGATTCAAAATTTATTTTGAGTGGTAGGGGAGCGTTCTGTAAGCCGTTGAAGGTGACCCGGGAGGGTTGCTGGAGGTATCAGAAGTGCGAATGCTGACATGAGTAACGATAATGCGGGTGAAAAACCCGCACGCCGGAAGACCAAGGGTTCCTATCCCATGTTAATCAGGGTAGGGTAAGTCGACCCCTAAGGCGAGGCCGAAAGGCGTAGTCGATGGGAAACGGGTTAATATTCCCGTACTTGGTATAATTGCGATGGGGGGACGGAGCAGGCTAAGCAAGCATGGCGTTGGTAGTCCATGTGAAAGTGAGTAGGTTGGTGACTTAGGAAAATCCGGGTTGCTAAGACTGAGACACGAGACGAGCCACTAAGGTGGTGAAGTTGCTGATGCCATACTTCCAGGAAAAGCCTCTAAGCTTCAGATTATACCGAATCGTACCCCAAACCGACACAGGTGGTCAGGTAGAGAATACTAAGGCGCTTGAGAGAACTCGGGTGAAGGAACTAGGCAAAATCGTACCGTAACTTCGGGAGAAGGTACGCTCCTATCTGTGATGAGATTTACTCTCTAAGCGGACGGGAGCCGCAGTGACCAGGTGGCTGGGACTGTTTATTAAAAACACAGCACTGTGCAAAATCGCAAGATGACGTATACGGTGTGACACCTGCCCGGTGCCGGAAGGTTAATTGATGGGGTTAGTTTTCGGACAAAGCTCTTGATCGAAGCCCCGGTAAACGGCGGCCGTAACTATAACGGTCCTAAGGTAGCGAAATTCCTTGTCGGGTAAGTTCCGACCTGCACGAATGGTGTAACCATGGCCACGCTGTCTCCACCCGAGACTCAGTGAAATTGAAATCGCAGTGAAGATGCTGTGTACCCGCGGCTAGACGGAAAGACCCCGTGAACCTTTACTACAGCTTGGCACTGAACATTGAACCTACATGTGTAGGATAGGTGGGAGACTTTGAAGATGAGACGCTAGTCTTGTTGGAGTCGTCCTTGAAATACCACCCTTGTAGTTTTGATGTTCTAACGTTGGCCCCTGAATCGGGGTTACGGACAGTGCCTGGTGGGTAGTTTGACTGGGGCGGTCTCCTCCCAAAGAGTAACGGAGGAGCACGAAGGTTGGCTAAGTACGGTCGGACATCGTACGGTTAGTGTAATGGTAGAAGCCAGCTTAACTGCGAGACAGACACGTCGAGCAGGTACGAAAGTAGGTCATAGTGATCCGGTGGTTCTGAATGGAAGGGCCATCGCTCAACGGATAAAAGGTACTCCGGGGATAACAGGCTGATACCGCCCAAGAGTTCATATCGACGGCGGTGTTTGGCACCTCGATGTCGGCTCATCACATCCTGGGGCTGAAGTCGGTCCCAAGGGTATGGCTGTTCGCCATTTAAAGTGGTACGCGAGCTGGGTTTAGAACGTCGTGAGACAGTTCGGTCCCTATCTGCCGTGGGCGTTTGAGAATTGAGAGGGGTTGCTCCTAGTACGAGAGGACCGGAGTGAACGAACCGCTGGTGTTCGGGTTGTCATGCCAATGGCATTGCCCGGTAGCTACGTTCGGAACTGATAAGCGCTGAAAGCATCTAAGCGCGAAGCAGGCCTCGAGATGAGTTCTCACTAGACTTTTAAAGTCTCTGAAGGGCCGTTGAAGACTACAACGTTGATAGGCAAGATGTGGAAGCATGGTGACATGTTAAGCTAACTTGTACTAATTACCCGTGAGGCTTAACCATACAACGCCAAACGCGTTTTATCATTTACGTCCATGTAAATGACTAAAGCCGCACAAGTGCGTTAAAATCTGTTCCAGACAGATTTTTATGTGACTGTTTAAGCGCAGAAGTTAAGATTGTAGGTCGTGATTTATCGCGACAACTAAAGTAGATTTACTAGCAGCTGTAAGCGATAAGCTTTAAGTTGTAAGAAAACAATTATCAGATTTTCCAGATTTTAATTAATTGGCTCGCAAGAGCGGATTAATACCCAATTTGCTTGGTGACAATAGCGTTTTGGACCCACCTGACCCCATGCCGAACTCAGTAGTGAAACGAAACAGCGCCGATGATAGTGTAGCATTTGCTATGTGAAAGTAGGTCATCGCCAGGCTCCAAATAAGAGAAACCCGTTACAGCAATGTGACGGGTTTTTTGTTGTCTGGAATAAAGTATAGCAGTCAGCGTTAAGCCGTCAGCTATCAGCCGCACAGTGTCAACCTGGACACCGTAGCGTGGGTTGAGTATCTGATACTCATGGATAAATAAAGCCACAGACAATGAGAGCGTAGCATTTGCTATGTGGCTCTCTACCGCTGTAGGCACTACGTCATCCCAGGCTCCAAATAAGAGAAACCCGTTACAGCAATGTGACGGGTTTTTTGTTGTCTGGAATAAAGTATAGCTGTCAGCGTTAAGCCGTCAGCTATCAGCCGCACAGTGTCAACCTATACACCGTGATGAGTCTCTGACACCCACGGAGAAAAGAACGCCACGAACTCCTCAGAGCGCAACATACACCTTTAAAACGGCTTGCCTCTTTCACTCTCCCATACTTTAATCTTGAAAAACTCGAAACTCGAAACTCGAAACTCGAAACTCGAAACTCGAAACTCGAAACTCGAAACTCAAAACTCAAAACTCAAAACTCAAAACTCAAAACTCAAAACTCAAAACTCAAAACTCAAAACTCGAAACTCGAATGTAGCAGGTCATCCTATAGTGTGGTTTTCAGCTGTTAGCCATAGCGTGTCTTTTTAAAGGTAAAGGGCGCATCGGCTTTTAATAACCTTCAATCGTGTCGTGAAGCGAGTAAATGTGATTTTAGTGGTAGGAGCCATGTATAAAAATTTGTATACACGGCTCTTTATGAGGGTTTAGGTAGTAGCTGAGCAATGAGTATTTTAAATGAGTGTGTTAATTGAAAATACTTTTCACATCTTGTTCATTAAACACATAATCTTTTAAGCAGTAGTGACAGCTGATTTTCACTTCTCCATTTTCGGCAACGTCATCTAACAATGCTTGTTGGCCTACATTAACCAGTGCGGTGATGGTTTTCTCTCTACTACAACCACATTTAAATTGGATTGTTTGCGGCTCATATACGCGAGGGTTATCTTCATGGTACAGGCGTGTTAATACCGTGGCGGCATCAAGCTTTAAGAGTTCTTCATCTTTAATAGTATTACTAAGCGCTTCTAAATGGATAAAGTCTTCAACAGATTTTTCTTTATTAACAGGGAGTACCTGTAGTAATAAACCCGCAGCCTTTGCATTATCTGCGGTGGTGTCTGTGGCAAACCATAGGCGAGTTTGTAATTGCTCTGACTGAGTGAAATAAGCTTCTAGACATGCAGCTAAGGTATCGTGCTCAAGCGGCACTATACCTTGGTAACGTTCTCCCTTGGTTGGGGTAATAGTCAATACCATTACACCATTGCCAATTAAATCTTGAATTGTTGACCCTGTTACTTCACTTTGTAGGCGAGCAATACCGCGCATGTTTTGTTTATGGTCACCATTGATAACGGCGTATTTCACTGGGCCATCGCCTTGCAGTTGCACGGCAATGTCACCTTCAAACTTTAAAGTCGCAGTAAGTAGACAGGTTGCGACCAATAACTCCCCTAATAGTGCTTGTACTGGAGCTGGGTAATTATGATTGGCAATCATTTCATTATAAGCTTGCTCTATTTGCACGAGTTCGCCGCGGACGTCTAGTTGATCAAATGTATAACGATGAAGTAAATCTTGTTGCATGAGTGGCTTTACCTAACTTGATTTCATTTTTAAAAGTTCGCGTCTTTGCTTTTTATCTGGTTTACGATCCGGATGCGGTGCAAAAAAGCTATTGTTCTTGCGCGCGATGCTATTGGCTTCGCGTTTTTCGATACTTGCATCTGATTCTTGATACAAGGTTTGAGCAATGGGGGCACTTAAGCGTTTATCAAGTAATTTAAGCACAGTGATAACTTTTTCATCAACTCCTTGAGCAAGTTTAATCACGGCATCTAATTCGACTATTTTGCTAGGTTTAGTGCGTTGACCATTATAATGCACTTTACCACCTTGCACCATGTCCCGTGCGATTGCGCGGGTTTTATAAAAGCGAGCAGCCCACAACCACTTGTCTAAGCGGACACTCATTGCTTCATCTTTTGACGTGGAATTACGGGTGTTACTTTTTGACACAATTGTACTCTTTAAAAGCGTGGCTCTGTAAGGCAAAATTTAGCATGAAACTTACTAACAAAGAAATAGTCGAAGCTTTTCAGGTTCATCGTAAGCGTTAATTTACCTTGTTTACAAAGTTTAATATTAGTGCGCTTGTTGAATGAAAAATGAAAAGGTACTATAGGCCAGCGATAAAGCAGTAAATTAAAATAAGAACATCATTTATGGAACAACGATTACAACAGCTAAAACACTTAGTAAGTAAATTACCCCATGCTAAATTGAGTTGGGTGGTAACGCTTTTAGCCGTTGTTTATATTGCCTTTTTAGCTGCAAAGTTATTTTGGCTAATATGGCCCTTGCCTGCTAACCAAAGCCTTTCTCCAAGCTATATTAATACTGCTACAGGTAAACCCGAACGCGTAAATACGCAATCAATTTTAGAGCAAAACTTGTTTGGTAAGGCTGATGCAGCCCCTAAAAAACCAGTAAGTAAGCAAACACAAGTTATTAACAATGCTCCAGAAACACGATTAAGTATTAATTTAACTGGTATCGTTGCGGTCAGTGGCAATGATCTGACCGGTTTGGCAATTATTGAATCTCAAGGGCAACAAACAACTTATTTAGTTGATGATGTTATACAGGGCACGCGCGCTAAACTAGCGCAAGTATTGCCTGACCGCGTAATTTTAGATGTCAGTGGTCGCTTTGAAACATTAATGCTAGATGGTATGGATTTTACCAAAACAGTATCAATGCCTGTACTTGCTGAGCGCGAAAGTGATGAGCCAGAACTTGACGCCGGCCCGCAAATGGAAAGTGATCGACAAATAGATGTAACAGCGGACCAAGATGTAAAAGAAGAGATTATAGAAACCCGCGAAGAGCTATTAAAAGATCCCGGTAAACTATTTGACTATATTCGAGTATCTCAGGCTATGAAAGACGGTGAACTAGTTGGTTACCGTTTAAGCCCAGGTAAAGATCCTGCCTTATTTACTAAGATGGGACTACAAAATAATGATTTAGCTGTTTCGATTAACGGCTATCAACTAACTGATTTACAACAGGCCATGTCAGCTATTAACGAGCTGCGTAATAGCACCGATGCAAACATCACGATTGAACGTGATGGCGAGCAAATCGATGTACAATTTAGCCTGCAATAACCTAGCTTTGGAGTTCTAATATAATGGTTCACGCGCTACACCTCAAAAAAATCAGAAAAGGGTTAGCTAAGTACGCAACACTTTTTTTTGCGGCTAGTTTATCTCTATCGGTGTCTGCCGTGGAGTATGCTGCAAACTTTAAAGGGACCGATATTAACGAGTTCATAAATATCGTTGGTAAGAATCTGAATAAAACCGTCATTATTGATCCTAACGTGCGTGGAAAAGTAAATGTGCGTAGTTATGAATTGATGGACGAGGCGCTTTATTATCAATTCTTTTTAAATGTTTTAGAGGTTTACGGCTATTCAGTCGTTGAAATGGATAATGGCATTTTAAAGATCGAAAAAAGCTCTGATGCAAAAAAATCAAACGTGCCGTTAGTCACGCAAGATGATCAAGCTCGTGGAGATATGATGATCACCCGTGTGGTGCGCGTTAAAAATGTGAGTGTGCAAGAGCTTGGCCCATTGGTTCGCCAGTTTAGTGACCAAAAGGATGGTGGTCATGTAGCAAACTTCAACGCCGCTAACGTAATGATGTTGACCGGCCATGCTGCGTCAGTAAATCGTCTTGTGGAAATTATTCGCTCAGTTGACCAAGCGGGTGATAAACGCGTTGATATTGTGAAGCTAAACTTTGCTACGGCAGATGATGTGGTTTCTGTTGTCGAAAATATTTATAAAGATAGCGGCAAAGGCAGTATTCCTGAATTTTTGATCCCTAAAGTAGTCGCCGATGGTCGTACCAATAGCGTAATTGTTAGTGGTGAAGGTCAAGCTAGAACTCGTGCAATTGAATTAATTAAACGCTTAGATGGTGAATTACAAAGCCAAGGTAATACGAAAGTAATTTATCTTAATTACGCAAACTCTGAAGACTTAGTAAAAGTGCTACAAGGGGTAAGTAAAACCCTTGCCGAAGAAGGCCAAGGCGCAGCAACTAAAACTCGTAGCCGCAGTCAAAATGAAACCAGTATTGAAGCGCATCCTGATTCCAATTCATTAGTCATTACTGCACAACCTGATACTATGCGTTCACTGGAATCGGTTATTGAGCGTTTGGATATCCGCCGCGCGCAAGTACTTGTTGAAGCCATTATTGTTGAAGTAATGGAAGCTGATGGGATTAACTTTGGCTTACAGTGGATTACAGAGCAAGGTGGCATGATGCAGTTTAATAACGGCAGTACCGTGCCTGTTGGCTCACTTGCTGTTGCCGCAGAGCAAGCACAAGACAAGGTTATTGAAGGTACAGTGATAGGTTCAGAAAGTGGGAATGTTAACAATACCACTGAAACAGTTGAAGGTGACTTAGGTCCTCTAGCTACATTACTCGGTGGTATCAATGGCTTAGCCATGGGTATTATCAAAAATGACTGGGGCGCGATTATTCAGGCGGTCTCTACTGATACTAACTCTAATATTCTTGCTACGCCTTCTGTTACCACTATGGATAACGAAGAAGCGTCAATCATTGTTGGTCAAGAAGTGCCTATTATCACAGGTTCACAAACTGGTTCTAATAACTCAAACCCATTCCAAACAGTTGAACGCCAAGAAGTGGGTGTAAAACTTAAAGTAACACCACAGATTAATGATGGTACTGCTGTGCAGTTGACTATCGAGCAAGAAGTGTCAGGTGTAAGCGGTGCTACTTCAGTTGATATTTCAATTAATAAACGTGCAATTAAAACCACAGTGATGGCTGATGATGGTGGTATGGTGGTACTGGGTGGTCTAATCGATGAAGACGTGCAAGAAAGTGTCTCTAAAGTGCCATTGTTAGGTGATATTCCTATTCTTGGTCATTTATTCCGTTCAACTAGCACCAGTAAACGTAAACGTAACTTAATCGTGTTTATTCGCCCAACGATTGTTCGTGATGGCATTAAAATGAATAAACTCAGCCACAGTAAATATAACTTTATTCGTGGTGAGCAGTATAAACAGAAAGAAGATGGTATTGATCTAATGCCGCTCACTGAAGCGCCTATCTTACCTGAGTGGAATGATGCCCTGGTACTGCCGCCGACCTATGAAGAGTATTTAAAGCAACAAAACGCAGATGAGCGCAATAATGACTGATGCAATCACTGAGATCACCGATGAGCACGCTAAGCCGTTAGATAACAGCGAATTGATGACTAGCGATGACTTGGTCGAGCTGCCAAATAAGCGATTGCCGTTTTCTTATGCGCGACGTGCTGGCATGTTATTAAGTAAAAATAATGATGACCGAGTAGTTTTCTATCGTGGTGAACTCGATATAGATGCACTGCTAGAAGTACGCCGCATAGCTGGACATGGTTTTACGCTTGAGCAATTACCGGATGATAAATTTGAGTTGTTACTAGAAGCCTCTTATCAACGCGATAGCTCGGAAACCCAGCAGATGATGGAAGATATCGGTAATGAAGTTGATTTATTCTCGCTTGCTGAAGAAATGCCGCAAACTGAAGATTTATTAGCAGGCGATGATGATGCGCCAATTATTAAGCTGATCAATGCGATGCTCAGTGAGGCGATTAAAGAAGGTGCCTCGGATATTCATATTGAAACCTTTGAGCAAGAGTTAGTGATCCGTTTTCGGGTTGATGGTGTGCTTAAAGAAGTACTGAAACCAAACCGTAAGCTGGCCTCGTTACTTGTTTCGCGTATTAAGGTAATGGCGAAACTCGATATTGCTGAAAAGCGTATCCCACAAGATGGACGAATTAGTTTAAGGATTGCCGGACGTGCAGTTGATGTCCGGGTATCAACTATGCCATCAAGTTTTGGTGAGCGTGTAGTACTGCGTTTACTCGATAAAAATAACGCCCGCTTAAACCTTGAAGATTTAGGTATGACGTTGCGTAACCGTGAGTTATTTTCTGACCTGATCAGCAAACCGCACGGTATCATTTTGGTGACCGGGCCAACAGGCTCCGGTAAAAGTACCACGCTGTATGCGGGAATGAGCCAAATTAATTCTCGCGACCGTAATATTTTAACGGTTGAAGATCCAATTGAGTATGAAATCCCAGGCATTGGTCAAACACAGGTCAATACCAAAGTTGATATGACCTTTGCTCGTGGCCTGCGTGCCATATTGCGTCAAGATCCAGATGTAGTGATGGTTGGTGAAATACGTGACCTTGAAACCGCGCAAATAGGCGTTCAAGCTTCATTAACGGGTCACTTAGTGATGTCTACGTTGCATACAAATACTGCCGCGGGTGCAATATCGCGTATGGAAGACATGGGGGTTGAGCCTTTCTTATTATCATCCTCCTTACTCGGTGTGCTTTCACAACGACTAGTGCGAACTTTATGTAACAGCTGTAAAGAAGCGCATGTTGCCGATGAGCGAGAATGTGAATTACTTGGCGTACCATTTGCTGAGCCGCCGACAATTTATCGAGCAGTTGGCTGTGAAGAGTGTAACTTTAATGGTTATCGTGGTCGTACAGGTATTCATGAGCTGCTGGTTGTTGATGAAACTGTGCGTGAGCTAGTACACAGTGGTAAAGGTGAGCAGAGTGTTGAAAAGTACATTCGTAAGCATACGCCCAGTATTCGCCAAGATGGTTGCAGCCGTGTATTAGCGGGTAAAACGACCCTTGAAGAAGTATTACGTGTAACACGTGAGGAAGGCTAACCATGGCAGCATTTGAATACCGCGCTTTAGACAGTCGTGGCAAAGAAAAAAAAGGTATTCAAGAAGCGGACACTGCAAAGCAAATTCGCCAGTCTTTACGTGAACAAGGGCTTACTCCCCTTGAAGTGGTTGCGGCTGCAGAAGGTGAAAAGCATGTCAAAGGTGAAAAAAGCTCACTTTTTGGTAGTTTTTTTAAACCGAAAATATCTACCTCTGATCTTGCGTTAATTACCCGTCAATTAGCGACTTTAATTCAATCGGCACTGCCAGTTGAAGGGGCGGTGATGGCCGTGGCTGAGCAATGTGAGAAACCGCGCATGAAACGTATGCTTATGTCAGTACGTTCAAAAGTGGTTGAGGGTTATACGCTTGCAGATGGGATGTCAGAGTTTCCTCATGTATTTGATAACTTATATCGCGCCATGGTGGCCGCAGGTGAAAAGTCAGGTCATTTAGATGCTGTATTGAACCGTTTAGCTGATTACACTGAGCAACGTCAACACATGCGCAGTCAAATCACCCAAGCGATGGTTTACCCTGTGATCTTAGTTATATTTGCAATCGGTATCGTTTCAATATTACTTGGTACTGTTGTACCAAAAATATTAAAGACGTTTGAAAAGTCGAAGCAAGTATTGCCTTGGACTACAGAATGGGTAATGGCGGCCAGTAACTTTGTACAAAACTATTGGTTGATCACGTTAGTACTATTCACCGCAACAGTAATTGGCGTTAAACACGCATTAAAACAACCTAAAATTCGTTTTTGGTATGACTCTAAAGTTTTAATGCTACCGGGAATTGGTAAAGTCGCACGTAGTATCAATACAGCCCGTTTTGCCCGTACCTTGAGCATTTTGTCATCAAGCTCAGTGCCGCTACTTGAAGGTATGCGTATTTCTGGTGGGGTATTAGTCAATGAGAAAATTAAAAAGTCGGTAGCCGATGCCGCTACTCGTGTCAGTGAAGGGGCCAGCTTAAGAGCCTCTTTACAGCAAACCAAATTATTCCCGCCGATGATGCTGCATATGATCGCCAGTGGTGAAAAATCAGGCGAGCTTGAGCAGATGCTTGAGCGTGCTGCAAACAACCAAGATCGTGAATTTGAAAGCATGGTAAATGTCTCGCTAAAACTCTTAGAGCCTGCGATGATAGCGTCCATGGCGGTTATTGTATTGTTTATCGTTATGGCAATATTGCAGCCTATCATGGCTATGAATAAAGCGATTGGGCTTTAACAGTTTTAGGGATTTCGTAATGCATTTTCAGCGTGTTACGATGGTTAATTATTAAGAACAACAGAGGTATGTACGTGAATAAACAAGCAGGTTTCTCATTACTCGAAGTTATGGTGGTACTGGTTATCATTGGCATGATTATGTCGATCGTGGCACCCAATATTATGGGTCAGCAAGAAGAAGCTGCGTTAGATAAAGCGCATCTTGATATTCAGCAATTAGAAGATGCGATGAGTCTTTATAAATTAAAGAACAAAGCGTACTTAACCACAGAGCAAGGCCTTGAAGGGTTAGTGACAAAAACGAGCATTGAGCCAGTACCAAAGCGTTTTCCTGAAGGTGGCTTTATTTCTAAATTACCAGAAGATCCATGGGGTAACCCGTATCAGCTAATCAGCCCGGGAGAAATCGGCAAAATAGATTTATTTTCTATGGGGCCAGATGGCGAAGCGGGTACTGATGATGACATTGGTAACTGGGATGAAGAAAAATAATAATGCATTTTGAAGAAGCGTTTTTATACTCAGTATTGAGCTTAGCATGTTATTAAGCTGCAATGAGTCGCGCTTTGCAAAGCTAAAGTCACCAAGTCGTGGCTTTAGCTTAATTGAAATTTTAGTTGTACTAGTGGTGATTGCCTTTGCCACAAAAATGGTGGTATACAGCCTTGACGGTGGTGATGAAGACGAGCTGGATAAACAAGCGCTGAGACTGCATACCACGATTAATATGGCCTCTGAATTTGCAATATTAAATCAAGTTGAACTCGGCTTTCACTTAGATAAGAATACGTTCGAGTTTTTAGTGTTTGATGGTGAAAAGTGGGTTACCTTTGACCGTGAAAAGTTGTTTGCGCCAATCACTGTCGATGAACGTTTAAAGTTAACGCTTAATTTAGACGATTTAGCTTGGTCACAGGATAATTTATTAGAGCAGTCTAATTGGCGAGAGCTCATGAGTGGCGGCGACGACGAAAGTTTACTCGAATTACAAAAAATGAAAATTCCACAAGTACTACTTTTATCCTCAGGTGAAGTCAGTGCATTTCAACTTATCTATGAATTACAAGACGAAAAAGACCCTGTGTACTTCATTGAGGGGGAATTTTCGGCGCCAGTGAACTTACGCAGAGAGCCAGAATAATGCATAACAAAAATCAAGGTTTTACCTTACTAGAAGTTATGGTGGCGCTGAGTATTTGCGCTATGGCTGGGATTGCTGCGATGCAAGCGACAGGTGAGCACATTAATCATTTATCAAGCCTTGAAGAGCAAACATATGCTTCATGGGTCGCTGAAAATGTATTGATTGAACAGCGCACCTTAGGTGAAAAGTGGCAAGGCAAAAATGGCGCGAAAGGCACTGAAACAATGGCCGGTATAGACTGGTATTGGCGACAAGACACTGAAGTGACAGCAGATAAAAGTTTTGTAAAAGTCACCATTAATGTATTTAGTGATGAAAAGCTTGAGCACTCAGTTTATGAGCTAAGCAGCTATCTAAATAAAGGCAGTAAGTAAGTGAAGCAGCGTGGTTTTACACTCTTGGAGGTGATGGTAGCGCTGGGTATTTTAGCCTTCGTGGTGTTGGCTACCCACCAAATCCTTGATTCGACCACCAAAGCTAAAGATGCATCGGATGAAAAAATTGCTGAGTTAAATGGCTTACAAACCGCTTTTAGATTAATGGACCAAGACTTTAGTCAAATGACTAAGCGCGAAGTGCGCAATGAAGCGGGTGATATACAAGAGCAATACTTACTCGCAGGGCGTTACACATTAGACAGCCAGTACGACGGTATTGGTTTTGTGCGCGATGGCTGGGTTAACCCAATTAACTTACTGCCACGCTCAGAATTACAAGCCGTCGGGTATCGGGTTGTAGATGATAACCTTGAACGTATCTACAGAGTTTATGTTGATCAGCTCGATAACCTTGAGCCGCGTGTACAAGTGATTCTAAATGATATCGAAGATCTAAAATTTGAATTTTTAGATGACCAGAATGAATGGCAAGAGCAATGGCAAATTAAAGCATTGCCAAAGGCGGTTGCGGTTACTATACAGCAAATAGAAGCTGAGCCTATTCGCCGTGTGTTTTTAGTTCCAGGTGATGGTAAAGTTACAGTGCAAGTGCCTACAGGCAATAATACTGTGGGCGGTAATGGCAGTAATAACAATGGTGGGCAAAATCAGCGAGAGGATGAAAATGGCAATTAAGTCTTCCCGTGGTGCTGCGCTAATTATTGTTTTATTTATTGTTGCTTTAGCGTCAATTTTAGCGGTCGAGATGAGTGCCAATTTACTCGTTCAAGTGCAAAAAAGTACCAATATACAAGGTCATCAACAAGCTAAATGGTATGCCTATGCCGCTGAGGAGCTTGCCATAAAAGCAATTTTGCAAAGTAAAAAAGACGACCCAGACAAAACTACCTTGAAACAAATATGGGCACAACAAGGCGATATACCTTATCCGGTTGATAATGGTACTTTGCAAGGGAAAATCACCGATTTGCAGGCGTGTTTGAACCTTAATGCTCTACGTGCTCAAGCCCCGCAAACCGGCAGTGGAAGTACGAGTAAAACTAATCCTGCTCATTCGGCGTTATTGGCTTTATTGGAAAATATAGAAAATTTGCCAGCAGAAGAATCTGAAGAAGCAATGGCAGACAGTGTATACGATTGGCTCGATGAAGACAGTATTACTTATCGCTCAGGTGCGGAAGAAGACGAGTACTTATCGCGTCAATCACCCTATATGACGGCGAATAGTTATTTTGCATCTACCTCGGAGCTGCGTTTAGTGAAGGGCTTTAATCCTTTAGTAATGGAAAAAGTATTGCCTTATGTGTGTGTGATACCGGGCAGCGAATTATTAGCGATTAATGTCAATACTATTGATCCTGAACAAGCATTATTATTGAGTGCACTGATTGATGGTTTGAGTGAATCAGGCGCACAAAGTGTGTTATCTGCTCGCCCAGAAGATGGCTTTACAGATATTGAAGAATTTTTTGAACAGGTTAACCAACAAGGGGCGCAAAATGTTAAGTCGGTTGAGAACTTGTTCACTATAAAAAGCGAATATTTTAAACTACAAACGCAGGCTAAATTTGTTGATCTGCGTTTTTCGATGACCACTTTACTGCAAGCCAAAGATGGCGAGGTAACTATACTGGCGCGAAAATTTGGAGGCGTACAGTGACTGAAATACTGTTGATCCGTACGGGTCAAACTCAACAAGAAAGTATTAATTGGCTGATTTATTCACCATTAGAACAAGAAATCATTGCCAGTGGCGAATTACCTAACGCTGAGCAACTGAATGAACTCGCTGAAAAATCACAGAGCCGTGAAGTTGTCGTATTATTGCCTTGTGATCAAGTGCAACTAAAAACGGTAATTTTACCAACAAAGTGGAACCGCAAGCTTGAGCAAGCATTGCCATACATGCTTGAAGAAGAAATTGCATGTGATGTAGATGACTTATTCATTGCCATTGCTGAACCTACTATGGTGGCAGATAAGCACGCTATTAAAGTTGCCATGACAGATCGAGACTGGTTTGAAGCTTGGTTAGCGGTATTTGCTGAGCATGACATTGAGGTGTTTAAATTGTTACCTGATGCATTATTGCTACCTGATGCACAAGGTGATGGACTCAGTGTTATTGAGCTTAATAACCAATGGTTATGTAAACAAGGCGCATGGCGAATTAGTGCGGTAGAGCAAAGCTGGTTAGCTGAGTATTTAACTGCGCTTGGTCATCCGAATGTTGCTCATTACAGTCCCGCATCACAATTTCCAGAAACAGTTACACTAAGCGCACAGACGGATGCTTATGACTTGCCACTGGCATTATTTGCAAAGCAATTACCAAATATTAAGTTCAACTTGCGCCAAGGTCAGTATCAACTGAAAAAGAAAAGCGCGTTATGGTGGGGGTATTGGCAAAGTGCAGCCATTGCAGCCAGTATTGCATTAGTTGCTTCTGTTGCAGTAAAAGGCTTTGAGTTGCATAAGTTAAATAGCGATCTTGAGGTTGCTAAAACACAAGTCGTTTCGCGTTACCAAGCTGCTTTTCCTGGCAAGACTGTGCGCCCACATTTAATTAAAAACCAAATTCAAGGTGAACTGGCTAAATTAGAAGGCGGTAGCAGTGCTGGATTCCTCGATTTAACCAATGAGCTTGTCGGTGTATTTAGCCAAGTTAAAGAGTTTACCCCTGAAACATTACGTTATGATCAACGTCGTAATGAACTTCGGATCCGTGCCCGTGGTAAAGACTTCCAAACATTTGGTAAAGTTAAGTCAATCCTCGAGCAGCGAGGTCTAACGGTTGATCAAGGCTCATTGAATAATGATGGCGACTTTGTAGTCGGTGAAATCAAACTACGAGGTGCTGCATGAAGCAACAACTTTTAAAACAGTGGCATAGCTTAAAAGAGCAAGAGCAGCAGTTGGTAATGGTTGCTGGGGTTATTTTTGTTATCTTTATTTTAGTCATGGGAATTTTTAGACCATTAAATAATGCTATTGCAGAAGCTGAAAAGAACCAAGTTAAACAGCAAGAGTTATTAACCTGGGTTGACAGCAGTATCGTGAAGCTAAAAGCTGGCAATGCACGCACAGTGACAAGCAGTCAAAATTTGAGCCAGATAGTGAATGCCACTCGTGGTCGCTATAATATTACTATCAGTAAAATGCAACCTAATGACGAGTCACTTAGGTTAACCATCGACTCTGTACAATTTAATAAACTTGTAGAGTGGCTGGATGAGTTAGTAAATACAAAAGGCGTATTGATTGAAAATTTAGATCTTAGTCGCGACGATAAACCAGGCTATGTACGTGTAAGCCGATTGGTATTAGAGAAGTAAATAATGAAAAAAATAGCGATTATAATAGTAGTGTTTTTGTTCGGTTTTGTTTTTTTTGCATTATTAAAGACCCCTGCTGCCGTTGCGCTTAATTTAGCAAACCCTTATCTACCAAAAGATCTGCAAATTGGTCAAGCCTCGGGCAGCATTTGGCAGGGGCGGATCATGCAGTTGCGTTATCAGGGAGAGCAAATTAATAACCTAAGCTGGGATATTTCAGGTTGGGCATTGTTTAGTGGACGGCTCAAAGGCAATATAAAGTTTGGTGATGCACGCAATACCGATGAAATGTCTGGTCGCGGCGATTTTAGTTATGGTCTATTGAATCAAGCAGTGGCATTAAATGATGCAACTTTACGCCTAAGTGTTGAACGTGCGATGCAGCGCTTACAATTGCCGTTACCTATTAATGCTAAAGGCAGAGTTATTGTTGAACTAGAGCAATACAATTCAGGACAACCTTATTGTGAGGCGTTAAGCGGTGAGATTGCTAGCCCAAATATAGATGTACAGGGGCTGTCAGGTTGGTTTAGTGTTGGTCCATTAAGTGGCAAGTTAAGTTGTAAATCAGGCGACATTGCGGTGTTGGTTGATCCAGAAAATCGTTTAGGTCTAGCAGCGGACGCCACCTTAAAGGCTAATCTAGATTTCAAAGTCGCAGGCTTTATTAAGCCTGAAGCATCACTACCAAAAGAAGTACATGATGCAGCTAAATTTTTGGGGCGCGCAGATAGTAATGGCCGTTATCCACTAAACTTTTAGGCAAGATTAGGTTTTATATGCAAATCCCAGAGTTTTCAGTACAACATGCTCAGCAGCTAAATGCATATTTAGCCAGTCATGACGGTGCCATGAGCTTAGTGCAAAGTAAGGGTTACTTGTTTGCGGTAATATGCTCACCAGAACCATTAGATGTTCATGAGTGGCTTGAACAAATAGTACCAAACAGCAACGGGCAACTAGAAGAACAAGTGCTGTTTGCCTTTATGGCTTTATATCATCAGATCAGTGAGCAGGTGTATGAGACGGGATTTAAGCTTCCTGTTAGTTTGAAAGTTAATGGCGAAGATGACAGTTACCTAGATTTACACGAGTGCCAACAATGGTGCCAGGGGTTTGTACAAGGTGCTAAAAGCTATATAGATAAGCTAATGCAAGCTGATACCCTTACGGCCGAGCTAGTTGATGCATTGCAAACCGCTTATGCGAGTTTAGGTTTTTTTGCCCTAGAACCTCAGCTAATTACAACTATTGCGGAGCAAAATCAGCTTAGTGAGATACAGTTAAGTCTGCAGCAATTTGCTGTAATGGGAGACTTTGCATTAGGCTTTGCAGAGCTAATAGAGATAATTGCAGTGCAAAGTGGCCTTTATAGCGATGAAGAAGAAAGTTGGAGCTAGCGTTACGCTAAATCCAACATTATTTCTGTGCAGCCTTTCTGGCATTTAGCAACCCCTTGGCCGGGTTGTTGAGTTTTTAAATCCAAGGTTAATATGCCTTGGCATACTTCACATTTTACAGTGTGTCCTTTCGCGAGCTTCTTCAGTAAATTTTTATGCTGATTAAAAGACGCGCTACTTTTTTTTGTTAATGCTGAAAAGTCCACTATTTACCTCTACGTTCCGCCAGTGCGGTCGCTGCAATGCCACACACTGTATTTAAACGGTCTTCGTAAAAATATAAATTGAGATCTTTACTACGGCAATAACGAGTATGGAATAGTTGTAACTGCTCATCGGTTTGCATGGTTTCTTCAAGGTATTCTAATTCTGTTTCTGAGAGTGTTAATTCAGATTTAATACGATTTTTTGCCATGCTGGCGGCTGGCCCACGGTTTACTTTACTAGCACTACTTAACAGACCAACGCCTTCCCCCAGCAGTTTTTCTCTGGGTTCTTTTATCATGGGGTGATCAATTGTGAATAGGGCGAGTATCACTACTACAAGTACAAGGAATTTTTTCATATTGTATGTAAACTTTGATCTGAACGGGTACGAATTGACCACCAGTGTAATAAAATGCGCCTTTGTAAAGCAAGTAAGTTAGATGAATAAATTATTAGCGATCAACTTCAGCATTTTTATCAATTGTAGGTATAATGGACAGGAACAATTAGATTTTTCAGAAATCTCTGAACTTTTACGGCGTTGTGGTTCAGTTTGCACTACTTTTAAATATAAGCGCAGTGATTCGCTATTTAAATTGCATTTGATTGTTTGACTTTCATTCTCCAAGCGGCGTTGAGGAACTTCGATGGACAAGCAAATAAAAGTAAAGAATATTCCGAGTGAGGTAAAGATCGAAAAGCCCGATCTGCATTCCCATCAGGATAGGTTTAACCCCCGAAATCGTATTTATGTACGTGCGGTAACGGGGTTGCACCAGTTATTAAGACAACGAATTGGCTTTTTAGGTATGTTAGCGTTTATGGCTTTGCCATGGATAAACTTTAACGACCAGCAAGCCGTGTTGTTTGATCTTATAGGTCAAAAATATAATATCTTTGGGCTAACGTTATGGCCGCAAGATTTCACTATCCTCGCATTTATTCTCATGCTCGCTGCATTTGCATTATTCTTAGTTACCACTTTTTATGGCCGGGTGTGGTGTGGCTACACATGTCCGCAAACAGTCTGGACCTTTATTTTTATTTGGTTTGAAGAGAAGTTTGAAGGTACTGCAAATCAACGTAAAAAGCTTGATCAACGATCAATGGACTTTGATAAGTTTTGGCGCAAAACAGCTAAACATACTAGTTGGGTTGCATTTTCTCTCTATACTGCTATTTCTTTTGTTGGTTATTTTACGCCCATTCGTGAGCTCGTTCCTGATTTTGTAACCTTTAATGTTGGTGGCTATGCATTAGTTAGTATTATTTTCTTTGCTGTGTGTACATATGGTAATGCAGGTTGGATGCGCGAAATCATGTGTTTGCATATCTGTCCGTACTCACGCTTTCAATCAGCAATGTTTGATAAAGACACTTACACAGTAAGTTATGACGAAAAGCGTGGGGAAAACCGTGGCCCTCGTTCTCGTAAGCAAGACCCCAAAGAGCTTAACTTAGGCGATTGTATTGACTGTAACTTATGTGTCCAAGTGTGCCCAACAGGGATCGATATACGTAACGGCTTGCAAGCAGAATGTATTAACTGTGGTGCTTGTATCGATGCTTGTGATGGGGTTATGGATAAAATGAACTATCCACGCGGCCTGATTTCTTATACCACAGAGCGTAATTTAGAAACACCAGAGAATAAAACCAATCCGCTGCGGGCTAAAATCATTGGCTACAGTGTTATTTTAGTGGTGCTGAGTGCGGCGCTGGTGGCCAATATCGTGATGCGCAAACCAATGGACTTAGATATTATTCGCGATCGTAATCAGCTATATCGAGTTGATTTTAACGGTCTTGTTGAAAATACCTATACACTAAAGGTGATCAACAAAGCGCAATACGAGCAAACCTTTAATATCAAAGTGCAAGGATTGGAGAATTTTAAATACATAGGTAAGCAAACCTTTACCGTGCAGGCAGGGGAATCGCATAATGTGCCATTGTCTTTAGTCATGGACCCTTATGATTTGAAAGCGCCAATGACAGAGTTTAGCTTTGTGTTGTCGCCGACGAACGACCCTAGTTCACAAATATCGCAGCCGAGTAACTTCTTTAAAGCGCGATAGTTAAGTACACTATAGATAAGCACATAAAAAGCGGGATGTTCTCGCTTTTTTTATAACTGATGAGAATTATGAGTAAATTTAGTTTTGTAGATCTTACCCCAGATTCGATTTTAGATGCGGTAGAAAGTATTGGTATTTATGCAGAATCGGGCTTGCTCGCACTGAATAGTTACGAAAACCGTGTTTATCAATTTAAAGCAGACGATGGCCTGCGTTATGTGGTGAAATTTTATCGCCCAGAACGCTGGAGTAAGGCGCAAATACTGGAGGAGCATAATTTTACATTTGAATTAGCTGATGCTGAAGTACCCGTTGTTGCCCCTATTCGCCGTAATGGCGAAAGCTTATTTGAGCATAATGGCTACCTGTTTACGCTATTTCCAAGTGTTGGTGGGCGTATCTTTGAAATGGATAACCTTGATCAGCTAGATGTACTTGGGCGTTTAATTGGCCGAATGCATCAGGTAGCGAAAGGAAATGTTTTTAGTGAACGTCCGGTCATAGGATGTGATGAGTATTTAGATACAGCTAAAATTCAGTTGCAAAACAGTAATCTGGTGCCTAGTAGTTTAACCACTGCGTTTTATACTATTTTGGATATGGTGATTGCTAAAACGAAGTCACTCTATCAGCAAGTAGAAACTATTCGCTTACATGGTGATTGTCATGCTGGAAACATTCTCTGGGCAGGTGATGCGTTAATGTTTGTTGATTTGGACGATAGCCGCCAAGGACCAGCGATTCAAGATTTATGGATGATGCTCAGTGGTGATCGACACAATCAACTGTTACAGTTAGACACCTTGGTGGCAGCGTATGAAGAATTTTGTGATTTTGATCACACACAACTCAAATTGATTGAACCTTTACGCGCGATGCGTATGATTCATTATATGGGTTGGTTAGCTAAACGCTGGGAAGATCCAGCATTCCCGCGGAACTTTTCATGGTTTGCTGATGACAAATACTGGGAGCAACAGATTTTAGCGTTAAAAGAGCAATACTCTGCATTGCAAGAGCCGCCGTTAAAGTTGCTACCTAACTAATTATTAAAATATCGAAACGAGAGTCCAATGCTTAAAAAACTAAAACTGAGTTTATTATTGTTATGTTTACCCTTTGCAGCGATGGCTGCAGACTTTAAAGCGGGTGATCAATACGAAGTACTTAAAATTGAAAAAAGCAAAACACCTCAGGTCACTGAGTTTTTCTCTTTTTATTGTCCGCACTGTTTTAAGTTTGAAGCCGTTGCGAAAGCAATGGAAAAAAGTTTACCCGCAGGCACTGAGTTTGTAAAAAATCATGTTAATTTTTTAGGTGGTTTAGCGCCAGAAGTGCAAAGCAACCTAAGTTATGCGTACATCATTGCTAAGCAGCACAATAAAGGTGAGCAAGTTGCAGATCAAATTTTTGACAGCATTCATGTAAAACGCGCTCCTTTAAATAATATTAAAGACGTTAAAGCATTGCTTGACGTTAACGGCATAGATAGTGATACGTTTGATAAAGAAATTGCGAGCATGCCTGTGATTGCTGCTGAAAAAGCCATGCAAGATAAGCAGAATAAATTCTCGCAAATGGGTGCTCTAACCGGCGTACCTACTTTTATCGTTAACGATAAATACAAAATTAATATCAATACCATCAAGAGCCAACAGCAGCTTGATGAGCTAGTTGCCTTTTTATTAAAACAATAATTTTTGGAGTTTTTCCCGATGATCAAATTAGTTAAAGCTGGATTGCTAGCCTTGTTATTGCCGTTAGCTGCAAATGCAGCAACCACATACGAAGAAGGTGTGCATTATGATGTTGTATCCGAGCGAGCGAGTAAAAAACCTGAGGTAAAAGAGTTTTTCTCATTTTATTGCCCAGCGTGTAATAACTATGAAGCGCTACTAGCGGATGTGAAGCCTAAGCTTGATAAAACAGTCGAGTTTAAAAAGAGCCATGTTGATTTTGTTGGAGTTCGTGATCCTGAAAATCAACAAATGATTTCTCAAGCATTAGCAACTGCGGAAGTGTTACCACAAAAAGATGCCATCATTGCAGCTATGTTTAGTCATATTCATGTTAAGCGTGCTAAGTTTAATGAATTAGCGGATGTTAAAGATGTATTCGTAGCCCAAGGCGTTGACGGCGATAAGTTCGACAAACTTTATAAAAGTTTTTCAGTACGTACTATGAGCTCAAAAATGAAGCGTGACCAAGATTACTATAAAGATAAAGGCGCACTGCGTGGTGTACCCACTTTTATCGTAAATGGTAAATATAAGCTTAACTTGGGGCGTGAATCAGGAATTACCGAGCCTGAAGATATTAGTAAACTAATTAACTATTTAGCTGCTAAATAAAACTAGTTAGCTGTATAAAAGGCTCCGTACGCGGAGCTTTTTTGTTAGTGGTGAAAATACAATGGAAAAAATACTCATTTCAAGCTGTTTGCTTGGCACTCCTGTGCGTTACGACGGCACGGGAGTGCAATTACTTCATCCGCAAATAATGACCTGGCAACAGCAAAAGCTGATCGTGCCTTTTTGCCCCGAGGTTGCTGGTGGTTTACCTACCCCCAGAGATCCTGCTGAAATCAGCAATGATAAAGTGATTACCAATATAGGTGATGATGTGACGGCTGAATTTAAGTTAGGTGCACGCAAAGCGCTGCAACTTTGCCAGCAGCACAATATTCGTTTTGCGCTGTTAAAGGAATCAAGCCCTTCTTGTGGCCGCAACACAATTTATGATGGTTCGCACAGTGGCACTAAGGTTAAGGGGATGGGCCTGACAGCTGCATTGTTAACTCAACATGGCATTGAAGTGTATAGCGAAAGCCAACTAGCTCAATTACACGTTTCGCTGCGTCGTTGTAGTGGGGATATTTTTAATAATAAAGCTGAGAGTTAGGATCAACATAAAGGTCAGCGTATTAGCCCCAGCCTGTAATGAATAATCAACACTACTGTGTAATAGCATATGGATAATTGCGATTGCGCAGCCAAAAGCAAGTCCTTGGTAGAGAGGCGTTTTTCTTGTGTGCATTACCACTGCGCAATTATATAAGCACAATAATATAAGTGCGCCTAGTAGCATGGTGGTTGGTATACCAAGTTCCACAGCAAATTGAATATAATCATTGTGAGCATTGTCATAATATCCAGAGTAGGGTTGTGGCTGATAAGCAGGGAAGGCGGTATAAAAGCTACCGCCACCAGATCCTAGCCATGGTTTATCTAAAATTAGAGGTATTGAGTCACGGATCACTTCATCTCTTGTTTCTGAGCTTAAGCTGGTCTGGGATAGGCGCTCAGTCACTTTTTCAACACCAAATAATGCGCCAATAATTATTAAATCAATAATAAAAAAGCTGATTATTAGCGTACGTAAATGTTTAGGTTTACGACGGTAAAAAAATAATGCGTAAATACTCACTGCTGATAATGCGATAAAAAAAGCAGAGTTTCCCATTCTACTGCGGGTAAGTATCAAGCCAATAATCATAATAATTAATGCCAAACGTAAAATAACTTTATCACTTAGCATTATTTTTGTGAGCGCTCTTAATTGCTGTATAGGACTTTTCTGCACAGGATTGATTACCAGTTCACTTACGAGTAAACCAATACCCAGCGATAAGCATAAGGCTAAGTAGTTTGCTAAGAAATTAGCGTATGAAAAAGAGCCTATTGCACGCTGTGTATAGGGGTAGCCAAAAAAGAGGGCTGTTTAATTGTGGCGAAAAATTTAAGTATGTGGCATAAATAGCTTGAAATACTGCGCTTACCAATAATGTATAAGTGATGAGTTTTAAACGGGTTGAGGTTGTGCAATAGCGAGTGATTAACCAACAAAATAGCGTAAGATAAATAGTTTTTAAGAGTGTAAGTTTGGTCTTATTTGTATCAATACTAGTAAAGCTAGTGCTGGGTATTAATTGAATACAGAGAGCTGTAATAACCACAGCGAATACCAGAAAAAGTGGCCAGCAATAGCTTGGTGGGTAAAGACTTGAGCGATCACCACGATATTCCATCGCTCTCACTATAATATGCACAACAAACAAAGCGCATATAAGTACACCAATGCTAGTAATAGCCCAAGGGCGATATCCACCTAGCAGCAATGGTAATATAAATAACAGTGAACATAGGCAGCAAAAAATGCTTTTACTCACTGTATTTACATAGTTAGAGTTGTTACTTATTAACATACTACGGCTAGTTAACCCGTTAAAAATGTTGGTTAATTATTTACTTCCGAAATACCAGAATCGCCACCACTGCCGCTGCCTGTTGGAATTACAGGCGCGAGAATTGTCGTGGCAGGGAAACTCACCGCACCACCTGAGGCCGTGGCTAAGGATGCTAAGCTTGGATCTACACCAGCGGCAATAGCAACCACTGTCACAGAATCACTATCAATACATTTTTTGATCGCAGCTTTAAGGATGCTTTCAATTTGCTCATGATCGCTGCCAAGAGCATTAATCACCGCAGTGAGTACTTCATCAGCTGCCGGAGGTGTTTGGGTGCATGTCTTGTTCATTGCTAGTTCTAAAACTGTGAGGGCAGATCCCGGTTGTGTAGTAATGAGTGCGGCTATTACCTGCTCTAATGGTTCATTATTTGCCAGTCGATCATGAAAGTCTACTTCGACCATCTGTGCGCTAGTTGTAAAAGATAATGTGCTCAAACAAATAATTGCTGCAAGTTGTGTTAGCTTCATAGTGTATCCCTTCAAAATATATTAGTTGAGTAGATTTAAAGTGTTAGGAGGAAAATTAAAGGAATAGCTTGCTCGCTCTTCCGTTATTTGGGTTGGGGCTTGCACTGCTCTACCTTGTAGCCCATCGCAACCCAATTGATGTAATATGTTTAATGTTTTGGCATCTTCTATTAGGCATGAGATCACCTTAATGCCAAAGCCGTGGCAAATAGTATTAACGGTATTTATAAAGAATTGACTCTGCACATTGTCTGTTAAGTCTTGTACAAAGCTACCATCAAGCTTCACGTACTCAATATCCAAGCCTTGTAGATATTTAAACGATGTTAAGCTGGTACCGAAATGCTCAATACACACGGAAATACCTAAGCTGCGGAACAAGCAAATGCTTTTAGCTGCTGCTTCTACATTATGTAATAACGCGGTTTCGCTGATTTCAAAAAGTAAATTGTGTTTTATACATGGGTTAGTATCTGCATAGAGTTTTAGCCAGGCTAAGAAATCAGTATCATAAATAGAGCCGTGGCTAAGGTTAAGTGCGAATAGTCGCTCAGGGTAGAGAGTTTTAATCATGGTGAAAGTGCGGATAAGCTGTTTATCTAATTCAACCGTTAATCCGAGCCTTTCAGCCATTGCGAATAAGTGACTGTTATTAAGCGCTCTATTTTGGTTGTTAAATTTAGCGAACACTTCAAAGTAGTATGGTTGCGAGTTTGAGGTGTTTAAGATTGGTTGCACTGTGTAACTAATATCGCCAGCTTCTAGTATGCTATGAATGATCGTTTTCCACTGTTTAACACTATACGCTGAACAGTCACTTGAGTTGTTGTTTGTTTTTGTTGAAAATGTTGCTGCAGTATCTAGATCTGATAAAACACTTGATAATTCAGTAGGTGCGTAAATAGTTTGAAAAGAAAAATTGGCAAACCCACTCTGATAATTATTCTTGCATTGCTGAGAAAATAATTTAATTAGCTGTGCTTTTATGTCATTCAACATACCATGCTCTAATGGCGAGGTTACAATAAAAGAGCCGCCTGAAATTCGAAATATTTTACAGTCACTAACATGGTAAAAAGTCTCTTCGATAAGCTTTTTTACTTCATGGATATAACAGTCACCGCTTTGGTAGTTCACTGTTGAATTCATATAATTAAGAGAAGGTAAAGTGATCAAAAAAAGCGTTAATGGTGCATCAATTGTTACATCACGACAGCGCGCTAAGTAATGATTTTCAAATGCACGACGGTTACCGAGCTTAGTCAGTTCGTCGATATATGCTTGCGCGGTTAATCTTTGTGTTTGTTGGGTTAGTGCGGCAAATGTTTTTTGTAAGTTCCTGACCATATTATTGGTCGCTTGTGTTACTGCTCGTAGCTCTTGTGTGAAAGGCTGTTCGTCACAAATAGTGAATTGCTTTTGTGTCACTAGCTTTGCTTGGTGTGCAATCTTTTTTAGTGGTTTTAATACTGCTTGTAAAATAAGGATCGAAAGACTTAATAAAATCAACAGGGTAATGAGCGTGGCATAAAAATTATCAACACTGTGTTGCCACAATTTTTGATATGACACACCTAAATGACTCGTAACAAAAATCGCGCCAGCATACTGCCAACCATTGTGTACTTGTGATTCCCGTGTTGGAGCAAGTAAAGGAAAGTATTTCATAAACCAGGTTGGCACGGTTGCGATCGTAGTTGGATTGGATCGAGAAATTAAAACCTTTCCAGTATTATCTTTAAGCTCAATACTTGCGTAATAACCTGCATCAAAAATTGCACTGATCATAGTTTCAGCAATAATGTGATTAGTTTCATCTAAATAAGGGGCAATAGATAAGCCAAGGCTAGTAGCAGTATCTTGCGCATGACTGCCCATTTGGTCTTGCATATATTCTTTTGTGGTATTAATGCTTACAACTAAACGAGCGCAAAAGGAAAGCACAGCAAAAAGTAGAATTAAGCTGATAATTTGTGTTTTTAAACTGAGTCCATTTTCTAACAAGCGCCGCATGTTTAATCCTTTAAATTACTCGCGTATATTAGTAACGTGTTGATGTTCAATACGTTCTAGCATCATGTTCCAATTACTAAAACCTTTATTGTTATTGAGTTTTTTACCCAATCCTTTCGCTTTTGCGAGCCATAGCCCTTGGCCATTAAAACTATAAATGGGCTTGATATCGGTTCGCATTGTTGCTGGTAGCAACTTGGTATTAAAGTTATCTAAAATAAATGGCACGTCATTAGATGCTTCTAAGTAACTAATCACCATATGCGGCTCATTGATATGCAATTGGCGTACATACGTTAATCTTATTTTGTCTTCTGCAACCCCTAAAGCTAACAGACTAAAGTATTTTGCAATTGCAAAATCTTCACAGTCTCCAGCACCTTGCGCCAATGTTTCAATTGGCGTGGCCCAATAATCCTCCTTTCCCCACAACTGACTATCAGTCTGATAGGAGATGGCTTGATTAAAAAAGTCATTTACTAGAGTGACTTTCTGCCATTGTGATTGATGTTCCGAACGTTTTAAAAAGTCTAGCCAATCATTAATTCGCTTAACGCCAAGCTGTGAATATGTACGTTGAACTTCAGCCAAGACTTCAGTTGAAAGTAACTTGCTACTTATTTCATTGCTGGCAAATGCACAACAAGAGACGATGACTAATAGATATATAGATCCTTTCATCTTTCCTCAACGAACAATGTACATTGCTGTTTTTATTATGATCATAAGTGGTTCACAGTCACTTTTACACTGAATGTTTTTTGAACGTTATCTACAAAGAATAAAGGATTAAAAGTAAAACACAACATCCTTATTAATTATATTTTTCTGTTGTTAACAATATTAAACAAAAATCTAATTAAAAAGGTCTAGTAAAAAGGGTTGATATTTGGCTTTTATTGAGTATGATTGTTGAATAGCTACTGCCTAGTTAAAAAATGCGATATGGAAGTTCGTGTTTTCTTGGATTGTTAGTATTAAAAAATCTAACTGTAATGAAAAAGGGATGTTATGAAATTACAAAAAGCGGTACTGCCAGTTGCTGGGCTGGGAACTCGTATGTTGCCAGCAACAAAAGCAATTCCAAAAGAACTGTTACCACTTGTTGATAAACCACTTATTCAGTATGTAGTGCAAGAAGCCGTGCGTTCAGGCATCAAAGAAATTGTGCTAGTAACTCATTCTTCAAAAAATTCGATTGAAAATCATTTTGATACCAGCTTTGAATTAGAAGCAACATTAGAAGCGCGTGTAAAACGCAGCTTATTAGAAGAAGTACGCGCGATTGTTCCTAAGGACGTCACAATAATCTCAGTTAGACAGTCAAAACCATTAGGGCTTGGGCATGCCATTTTATGTGCTCGTCCCATTGTTGGTGAGCAGCCGTTTGCTGTGTTACTGCCTGATGTCATTATCGATCAATACAGCTGTAACTTAGCGAAAGATAATTTGTCACAAATGATAGCGCGCTTTGAAGAGACAGGCGTTAGTCAGATTATGGTTGAGCCAGTCGCAGCTGAGCACGTAAATCAATACGGCATTGTTGATGTTAATAGCCAAAAATTAAATGCGGGTGACAGTGTTGAGATCACGAATATGGTTGAAAAGCCAGCCATAGAGAGTGCGCCAAGTAACTTGGCCATAACTGGACGCTATGTGTTGTCATCTGCTATTTGGGATTTGCTCGAATTTACTCCACCAGGTGCTGGTGGAGAAATTCAACTTACCGATTCTCTCCACCAATTAAAATTACTCGAAACCATTGAAGCTTACCACCTGAGAGGTAAATCGCATGATTGTGGCTCAAAGCTTGGTTACATGCTGGCAAATGTAGAGTATGCAATGAACTGTCATAGTTTAGGAAAGGATTTTAGCGCTGCGTTACACAGTCTGATTGTTATTAATGAGGCTAAACAGCAAACCAAACACTCAATAAAAGAAGCTTAATCTGATGCGTATTAAAATATTAAGTGTTTTTGGCACTCGCCCAGAAGCAATCAAAATGGCACCTTTAGTTAAAGCGCTAGTACAGGCCTCTGGGTTTGAAACTAAAGTCTGTGTGACTGCACAACACCGAGAAATGCTTGATCAAGTACTTGATTTATTTGATATAGAGCCTGATTTTGATTTGAACATAATGAAACCCGGTCAAACTCTCTATGACGTTACAACAAATATTCTACTGGGTTTAAAAGATGTATTAGAAGAATTTAAACCCGATATGGTGCTCGTTCATGGTGATACAAGTACCACGTTATCTACTAGCTTAGCTGCGTTTTATCAACAAATTCCTGTTGGTCATGTTGAAGCGGGTTTACGCACTGGTGATTTAAGCTCTCCTTGGCCTGAAGAGGGTAACCGTAAGTTAACAGGGGCAATTGCACGTTTGCATTTTGCACCAACAAAAACTTCGCAGCAAAACTTAATCATTGAGTCGGTTGATCCTGATGACATTGTTGTAACGGGTAATACTGTAATAGATGCCTTGCTTCAAGTGGCGGATAAAGTGAAATCCGATAAGGATCTAATTGCAACACTTCAAGCAAAGTTCCCACAATTAGACAGCAGTAAAAAGCTTATTTTAGTCACCGGTCACCGTAGAGAAAGTTTTGGTGGTGGTTTTGAGCGAATTTGTATGGCGCTAGCTGAAATTGCTGAAGCTTATCCTGATGTGCAAATCTTGTATCCGATGCATTTAAATCCAAATGTACGTGAACCAGTCAACCGTATTCTCAAAAATATTAAAAATGTTTTTTTGGTTGAGCCACAAGAGTATTTGCCGTTCGTTTATCTAATGACCCAAGCACATATTATTGTGACCGACTCAGGCGGTGTTCAAGAAGAGGCTCCGAGTTTAGGTAAGCCGGTATTAGTAATGCGAGATACTACAGAGCGTCCTGAGGCGGTAGCCGCAGGCACTGTTAAATTAGTGGGCACCGATACTAAGCGAATTGTTCAAGAAGTATCGAACTTGCTCACCAATCAAGCTGAATATGAACGAATGAGCAGAGCGCATAACCCTTATGGGGATGGTAAAGCGTGCCAGCGGATCATTGCAAAATTAGCCAGCACATTAGGCAAATAGTTATTTTTGAATTAAAAGGATTTTCTGATGGAAATTAAAACAGTATCGGTAATAGGTCTGGGTTATATCGGCTTACCAACAGCCGCAGTAATTGCATCGCGCGGTATGACAGTGATTGGCGTTGATGTTAATCAAAAAGCGGTTGATACGATCAATGAAGGTAAAATTCATATCGTAGAACCTGACTTAGATATTGTTGTTCGCAGTGTTGTAACGACTGGAAATTTGCGAGCAACAACTCAGCCTGAAGCTGCAGACGTATTTATGATTGCAGTACCAACGCCTTTTAAAGAAGGTAATGCTCCTGATCTCTCTTATATTAAAGCTGCGGCACAAGCTATTGCACCTATCATTGAGCAAGGCAACTTAGTTATTCTTGAGTCAACGTCCCCGGTTGGCGCAACTGAGAAGCTTGCTGGCTGGTTAAAAGAAGCACGTCCAGACCTAAGTTATCCACAAGATGTTGGTGATTCGGCAGATATTAAAATTGCTCATTGCCCAGAGCGAGTTTTACCTGGCTATGTACTACAAGAGTTAGTATCGAATGACCGCGTAATAGGTGGTATTTCAAAAGCCTGTAGTGAAAAGGCTGTGCAGTTGTATCAAACCTTCGTACGTGGCGACTGTATTATTACTAATGCACGTACTGCTGAGATGGCAAAATTAACGGAAAACTCTTTTCGTGATGTTAATATTGCCTTCGCTAACGAGTTGAGCATGATCTGTGACAAACTGAAAATAAATGTATGGGAACTGATCCGCTTAGCTAATCGTCACCCCCGTGTAAATATACTCAGTCCTGGCCCTGGCGTAGGTGGTCACTGTATCGCCGTAGATCCATGGTTTATTGTAGATAGCTGTCCTGATGAAGCAAAAATTATTCGCCAAGCAAGGCTAACTAATGATGCTAAACCGTTTTATGTGATTGACCAAGTGGAGCAAGTGGCCGATCAATTTAAACGACCTGTTATAGCTTGCTTAGGATTAACATTCAAAGCTGACATCGATGATTTAAGAGAAAGTCCAGCATTACAAATTGTCGAAGAACTGTCAGCAAAAAACGTTGGTCAAATATTAGCGATCGAGCCTAACATTCAATCTTTACCTGGTTCGTTAGTTGAAAAAAATGTTGAGCTTATCACCCTAGAAAGAGCGTTAGAGATTGCCAATATATTTGTGGTGCTGGTGGATCATAAGCAATTTAAAGCCGTAGATAAGGCATTATTTGCTAGTAAAGCTGTTATTGATACTCGCGGTGTTATTTAACATGTCTAATGTTAACACAGTGATTAGCTTGAATTTTGCATATAAAAAATGAAGCTAATCATTCGAGACGGTATTAATCAGCCGTTTTTTCTTAAAGCAATGCTATTGATATCAATGACTTTCCTGTTATTGGGTAATAACCTATTTGATAGAAAAGTGTTGTTTCTTAATTTTGTTGTGCTGTTGCTATTCAATCTAAAAAATCTTGATAGTGTTGTTTATCGGTTGGGCAAGTCGGTACCTCTGGTGTTAGTCCTTGGTTGGTGTTTACTAAGTGCGGCGTGGTCTAACTGGCAATGGGCAAGCATTGAAGAGTCATTGATTCAGTGTATGCTATTTCTTACCTGCCTCTTAATAACCAATACTTACTCGATTAAAACAATCTTTAAGCTATTAAAATATGCAGCAATAATCACCATTATTATCAATGTTGTATATTCAATGTTATTTACCGCGAATGCATTTTCATCTGCAGGTATGACTGGGTTTTATAACCATAAAAACAATTTAGGCTTAATTATGGCCTTATGCTCAATAATACTTTTTTTTGATTATCAAAGAAGTGCCAGAAAAGAGTCATTGTTGTTCATGTTACTATCGGTATCTATTCTTATTGGTTCATTATCAAAAACGTCTATGTCGTTATTTGTGATTTCCATATTAATTAGTTTTTCACTTTGCTTTTTTACTTTTAATATCCAAGATAAGTTATTTAATTTTAAGATTAAAACGTTTTTAGTTGTTGTTATCCTTGCTTTGTTTAGCTACGCCGCGACTCATTACAACGAGATATTGGATTACCTTTATTATAATGTAGATGAAGAGTTTATGACTGGCCGTGGCACGCTTTGGTTAACCATGCTGCTGCATGCTGAGAATGATATTATATTGGGTTTTGGCTTTAACTCGGTATGGGGAAAGGGTGATTTTTCTGAAATTTATTATACTGACTTATTTCGATATAACCCGCTGTGGGTTGAAAGTTTAGCAGCTTCTGATGGCGGTTATATTGATATTTTAGTGTCGCTGGGGCTCGTTGGTTTTGCAATTTTTATCTTTTTTATATTCAGCGTATTTCAAGATCTGATTAGCTGTAAAAAAAGTCCATATTTTAAACCCCTGTTTGCATTTTTCTTTTTTGCATTTTGTCACAACATCAGTGAAAGCACTTACCTACTCTCTACCAATGTCTTGTGGTTTATCGCTATTTTAACATCATGTTTAACGTTGTCTTTATATCAAACTAAGCACGGTGGCATGAATGTCTAAGCTTTATAATCTAAAAAAAGCTGCTTGGTATTCCGTTGAGAATTTAACCACCATCATCTTTGGTTTATTTACCGTTATCATTGTTGCAAGAATATTTGGTCCTGAAAACTTAGGCAAACTAAGTATGATTCAGGCAATTTCTGCAGTTGCCATGTTTATGGTGGTGTTAGGCTTAGATCATATTGTGGTAAGAGATTTAGCCAAAAATCCAGAACATTACGGTTATATTTCTACAGTATTAACCATGCAAATGATTGGTTCATTGCTCCATGGTGGTGTTGTTTTATTATGCTTATACCTCATCAGTGATGGGGCCCTTGATGTTACCTTGTTAATCATCTGCTTGGCCGTGTTTCTAACCACTTATTTTTCTAGGGCGACTGTTTTTAAACTGTACTTTCAGGCGATTAATGATCCTAAAAAAATAGCATATTCAGCACTTATTTCACGTCTATGCGCTCTGCTGTATCTATGTATTGCAGTGTATTTTGAGTTTCAGTATGAGTTTGTCGTGTTTTTCATCCCATTACAGGCTTTTTTACAATTTGTTATTTTGTTATTCCACTTCACAAAATCAACCAAGCATAAATTTGTATTTGGTTTTGACGCTAAACTCGCTAAAAAATTGCTAGTTGAAGCGTTGCCTTTGATTGGTTCGTCCATTTTATTCCCGTTATTTATGCAAGCCGATATTTTGTTGATCTCAATGCTGATGACAGAAAAGGATGTTGGTATCTATAGTGCTGCTGGACGCCTTATCACGCAGTTTGTGTTTATAGGTCACATTATTACCATGACCTTTTATTTATCGCTGTCGAATAAAAAAACCAATAACGAAGAAGATAAAGACCAATTTGTACAAGGGCTTGTAGCATTACTGTTTAGCATGGCATTTGTTATTGCATTGTTTTGTTGTGTATTTGCCGATCAAATAATTGCTTTACTATACGGTGATAAATTTTTAGGTGCCGGTGACGTACTAGCCATTCTCGCTTGGAAGTGGGTGTTTATTTTTCCTGCGGCTCTTTACTCGCGCATTCTGATTTTGGATGGGCTTGGCAAATATGAATTTATAAAGTCATTTGTTGTTGCGGGGTTAAGCTTGTCATTGAACTACTTATTGATCCCGCAATTTGGCTTGATAGGTGCTGCATATGTATCTTTGCTGTCTTATTTTATTGCTGACTTTTTGATCTACAGCGCCTTCAAGAAAACACGCGGCATGTTTTATACGGGATCAAGAGCTGTCGGTTATTTCTTTTTTAATCCGTTACTTAATTTTAAATCAATATCTTACACTGTGGGTTGTCGGTGATATGGCTAAGCTTTCTATAATAGTACCTGTTTACAATGCTGAAAAGTATATTGTTAATTCGTTATCGTCTTGTGTAACTCAGATGCATAAAGATATTGAGCTAATCGTTGTTAATGATGGTTCAAAGGATAATAGCTTAACGTTGATACACACTTTCTTTGCTAAAGAAATTGCATCTGGGTTAATGAAAATTATTGATCAGAATAATCAAGGTGTCAGCATCGCCAGAAATAACGGCATTAAAGTAGCCAAGGGTGAGTATGTGGCATTTTTTGATGCCGATGATATTTTGCTTGATCAATACATTACGCAAATTACTCAGGTGATTGATAATCATGCTCCTGACATTATTGAGTTTGGTTTTTGTAAGTTTAAAGAGCTAGCGGACATCTCGACTGATAAAGGGATTTTTGTAAATAATGAATTTGGCTTACAAAAAACCAGTGATGTGCTTGAAAATGTATATGCAAGATCGGTTTGGTACCCTTGGCTTAGGGTATTTGCACGGCGCTTTGTTGAGCAAGATATGTTCCCGCGTGGCGTTCGGTTTTGTGAAGATTTAATGGCGATATCACAGCTCTATAATAGAACTCAGAACATTTATATTATTGATAAAGCGCTCTATGGCTATCGAGACAACGTGGAGGGCGCGACGTTTAATGTGAGAACAGATTACTTTGATAATTTAGTTACCTTTTATAACTCCCTTCCTGCGATTAATGCAAAGTACCTAGATTATTTAAAAATGAATATCTCATACATTTTATATCGCTGCTCAACAGGGAAGAAAATCAGTGCTGAAATACGCAAAGAGTTTCGTGGGCTGTTTTTAAAATACCTTTTTGATAAAAGAATATCTTATAGAAAGAAGGTCATTTTGCTCTCACCTAAACTTTATGAGTCATTAAAGTATGTTAAGGGATTAAAGTGAAAGTAGTATTTAGGATTTCGCGATTAGGCTTTGGTGGTGCCGAACAAGTTTTTCTATCGGTTGCTAAAGAGCTGAAAAAATCATACCAGTGTGAAGTGATTTTTGTGATTGATAATCTTCATGGCAAAAATGTTGTCACAGCTAAAAATTTAGGTTTTGAAGTTGTGAGTTTACATGCATCAAGAACGTTATTATCAATTTTCAAGCTAGCAAAATATCTTCGACAAACAAAGCCGGATCTTGTTATTTCTGCTTATACAGATACCAATGCTGCTTGTGTGTTATCAAAGTTAATTTCACTGACTAGCACTAAAGTGATTGTCAGTGAACACGCCTCATTAAAAGAGCATTGGCAAGATAAGAGTAAGCTTAAAAAACGATTACTTAACTTTTATGTGTCGTATATTTATCGTTATGCCGACCATGTAACGTGTGTATCGCAAGGCTTGGCAAATCAAGTTGTCGCGTTACTTGGCAATGATAAAAACGTTTCAACTATTTATAACCCGGTTCGATTTAATGGGGCTGTTGCTGCCAATGCTAGGTGTGAAACCGCGACTTTAAATTTATTGGCTGTTGGCAGAATTGTAGCGGCTAAGGATTACTCAACTTTAATTAATGCATTGTTTTATGTGAGAAAAAAAAATAGATGCTCACCTTACCATTGTTGGCGGCATTTTTAGCGATGATGAACATAAAAAACTATGTTCGCTAATCGAGCAGTTTCAATTAGCAGAGCATATTACCTTTGTGGGATATAGCGACTGTGTAGAAGAGTATTATAAAGCGGCGGATATTTTTGTGCTTTCATCGGCTTGGGAAGGGTTTGGGAATGTCATTGTTGAAGCGATGTCATTTGGTTTACCCGTTATTGCTACGAACTGCAATTATGGTCCCAGTGAAATACTTGAAAGTGGTCGTTATGGACGACTAGTTGATGTTGGTGATTATCAAGGGTTTGCTAAGGCGGTTGAAGACGAAGTTGGCTGTACGCTGGTTGCTCCTGAATTGTTAATTAGCCGCTCACAACACTTTTCAGAAACTAACATCGCCAGAGAATATCATCAGTTGATCCGTGAGGTTGTGCATGGCTAATTATACACTTAAGTACCTGATTAAATCTGATCTCTACCGCCAAAAAGGTGCTGTTAGCTTTGCCTTATTTTGCAAAAGCTTGCTGTTTACTAAAGGCTTTAAGTTCGTTTTTTGGCTGCGAGTTGCCAAGCATTTTGATAAAAATCCGATTCTACGTATTTTTCCTAAATTAATGTTTAGTTATTACAAGCGCGTTTATGTGTCTGATATTAACTATCGCGCAGAAATTGGTCCAGGCTTTGCTATGTACCATGTGTTTTGCACGACCTTTGGCGAAAAGGTCAAATTAGGCAGTAATGTGACGATTGTGCATGGTGTCACACTCGCTGGCAAAGGCGGTTTATTTCCAGTGATTGAAGACAATGTGTATATCGGTAGTGGCGCATGTGTGTTGGGTGGGGTGACCATAGGGCGCAATGCCATTATTGGTGCTAATGCTGTAGTGACGAAAGATATTCCAGATAATGCCGTGGTCGTTGGTAATCCAAGCAAAGTTATTTCTTTTAACGGAGCGGATGCCGCTCAACAAAATATATGGAAATTAGGTTAAAAATGAAAACTCACATTGTAACCATTGCAACGAGTGCGCCCGGTGGTATTGATTCAGTTATTAATGGCTATGTTGAAAATGGCTTATTTGATAATAAAGTACACACTCGTATAACCAGTCATTTAGGTATGAATAAGTGGCAAGATTTATACTTATTTATTACTGCTTTTTTTAAGTTTACTTGGCTTGCGATCACCCATAGAAATTTAATTGTTCATTGCCATATGTCTTACAAAGGTAGTTTTTGGCGTAAGTTGGTGTTTACTATTATAACCAAACTATTTGGTCACTATAGCATCATCCATTTACACGGCTCTGAGTTTAGAGTGTATTTTGGTTCGCGCTCAAAACTAACTAAAAAGCTAATATTATGGTTAATAAAGTACACGGATGAGTTTGTTGTTTTATCTCAAGGTTGGAGTGACTACATTGAAAGTATTGCGGGGCGAAAAGCGCGTGTCATAAATAACTATGTAGATGTGTGCAAATTAGATCTCCCCCGTGAAAACAATCAAATATTATTTCTTGGTGCATTTATTAATCGTAAAGGTATTTATGAGCTTTTACAGGCATGTTCTAAGCTTGATACTGATTTTCACTTACATTTATGTGGTAGTGGTGAGAATAAAAAGGTCGCTGATCTAGTCACAAAGCTTAATTTACAGGAAAAAATAACCTTCCATGGTTGGGTCAATGCACAGCAAAAGCAGGCATTATTAAGTATGTGCAGTGTGATGATTTTACCGACCTTTAATGAAGGGTTACCCATGACCATTATAGAGTCGATGGCGTGTGGTATACCTATAATTACCACGCCGGTTGGTGCCATCCCTGAGGTTATTATTGAGCAGCAAACTGGCTATTTAGTTGAGCCGGGCAATGTGGAGCAAATTCGTGAAAAACTAGCTTATGTTTTGGCTAAACCAACAGAGCTAAGCACGGTGGTCAAAAGTGCCAATGAAGTGTATCAGGCACGTTTTACATCAAAAGTTATTCTTCCGTTGTGGGAATCAGTTTATGCAACTGCAAAAAATAGTTAAGCGGCTTGCGATAACAGGCTTAATAACGTTGAGCTTCACCAGTTGTGCACAATCAAACCAGATAGACAGCAAACAGTTTACTGCACAATTAGCAAAATCGTTGAGTGCGGAACATTTATATAAGTATATGTTTTTAGAAGCGGCAGCTAATGAAACAGTCACGTATGCAGAACATAGTATTACTTTTAACATTAGCCCAAACCAAGCTCGACTACATTCAGGCATTCGCTCTGAATTGTCTATTGATTACCCTTATCAGCTAGGGCAGACAGTAAGTTATAGTTTTGAAATGAAAGTTCCAGATGACTTTCAAAATGATAAAAAAAATCGCTGGAGTTTATTTGCACAATGGCACGATCAGCCGAACCCTGAAAGAGGTGAAACGTGGCAAAACTTTCCCGGTAATAGCCCTCCGGTGTCATTATTTACTGAATCTCAGCAGGGGGTCTTTGGCATCGGTATTGATTATGGGGGGGTAAATCGAGAGTGGGTACCATTATCCAAAGGGCAATGGCACCGCTTTCAATTTAGATTTTTATGGTCAAACAAACAGGATGGTAGATTAACGGTTGCACTCAATGATGAAACACGGTTTTTCTTTACGGGTGCAAATATGCTTAATGATTTTCAGCATTATTTAAAAATAGGCTTGTATCGCCATTCAAAAATCCCCACACGCAACCAGATATCGTTTAAAGCACTCGATATCAAAACAATTAAATAGGGAAATTATGAAACGTATTGAATTTTTAGGCTCGCCAATGGATGTCGCAACCATGGATGAAACAGTCGCTTACATTGAGAGCAGAGTCTCTACAGGCGGATTCTTACAACATGTAGTGGTTAATGTTGCCAAGCTTGTTAATATGCAAAAAGATTTACAGTTAGCTGAATCTGTAAAGTCTTGTGATGTAATCAACATTGATGGTATGGGAGTTGTTTGGGGGGCAAGATTTTTGGGGCACCGGGTGCCACAGCGAGTCGCAGGAGTTGATTTGTTTCATAATTTACTAGCCATGAGTGAGCGTAATAACTTTCCAATATTTTTACTTGGCGCAACGGATGACGTTGTTAAAAAAACGGTAGCAAAATCTTATGAGTTATATCCTAATTTAAATATTGCAGGCTTTAATGATGGTTATTTTTGGGATGATGAAGAAGCACTAGTTAATAAAATTGCGCAATCTGGCGCTAAATTGTTATTTGTTGCCATTACTTCGCCAAAAAAAGAAAACTTTATAAACAAATGGCAAGATAAATTAGGTGTTGATTTTGTGATGGGAGTGGGTGGTACATTTGATGTTGTCGCTGGCAAAGTAAATAGAGCTCCCTTGTGGATGCAAAACTCGGGACTTGAGTGGTTTTATAGGGTGTTACAAGAACCTAGACGTATGTGGAAAAGATACCTAGTTACAAACTCAAAGTTTGCCTGGTTATTATTGAAAGAAAAGCTTGCCTCCTAAATCTTCCTAGTAACAAAGATTTAGGGAATAAGTGTTAGTTAACTGTATGTGTTTTAGTTCTTTATTATTGCTTTTAGCTTGATGCATTGATGTTTTGTTATTAGTCTTACTATGAGAAAGGGCAAACTTGGGGAAACCCAAGGACGCAAAGTGATCGCCTAAGACATCAAGTTATGGTCGGATGACTTCCATAGTTGAGCAACGCTCAATTATGCTTTTCTTCTTATTGTTATGTTTAATAAGGGGAACTCCATGTATAAGTTATACGTTCAGAAAATCACAGTATGTGCCGCCATCATTATTCCTTTTCAGTTAACAGCCGCAAGTTTGAACAATGGTTACTTTAGTGAGCAACACGATGAAATAATTTGGTCTCTCGATTGGGAAATCAATCCATATTATAAGTATGAAAGGGCTCATTCATCTAATTTGAAATGGGCTATTCAAGCGAGAGAGGGGGAATTACGGCGCGAAAGTTACTATTCGCAAAACTGATGTTGATGTATATGGCGCAAAGCGTGCTGAGTTACTAGCGCCATTGGAAAGAGGTAAGGAAATAGAGCGATGGTATGCTTTTTCAACTCTTTTAAATAGCGACTATGTTTACAGCTCATATCCTGAATCTTTCTTTCAAGTGCATACGTCTCCTGCGGATGGAAATTGGAACCGCTATGTTACCACTCCAATATCACTACAAACGATCAAGGGGCGCTATAGAATAACGATAGCGGGCAGTAATGAAGTGCCAAGCCCAAACCTTGATCATGAAAAATTGGTGTTAGACATTGGGGATTATAGTGCTGATTTTGGCCTGTGGAGCGATTGGGTGCTGCATATTAAATACAGTGGGGATGCTGATGTTGGCTTTCTTAAATTATGGAAAGGTGAGGATCTTGTTATAAATTACTCTGGTGCAGTTGGTTATGCTGCGGACTCATTGGATCATAAAACGTATGCTAAATTCGGATTGTATCGTTGGAACTGGCAAGAAGATGACCCTGTTGAATCTCGAATTATGTATTATGATCGTATTCGTGTCGGTAATAAATTTGCAGACTTTGAGAAAATGAATGCTGATATTACTGCCAACCATTCTGATTTTTGAAATAAATACGTTTAATGAATTTTAGGGGGGGGAGCAGCTCCCTAAAATTCATTCATACCTTTTGTGTCCTTAAGTTATTTTATCTAAAATTAAGTGTATATTTAAATTTAATAACCAAACCATTATAAGTCTCCTGGTTTAATCAGGTTTTTATTATTCATTCTATTTAATCTACAAGTCAAATTCTCGTAGTTCCTGTAAAGCGGGTTTGTTGCTATGGAGAGTTAATTGCTTATTTAGTCTTTCTCATTTGGTTATTCTGTGGTGTGTTTATTTATATGAATTTAAAATATACTTTTATAATAATTAGATAGAAAAATTAATGTGTTGCCTTTTAGTTTGTTTATAAACAAATGTTTATATATGTTTCTTGGTTTTTTTCATTATTAAAATTGTTGCTTTAGCTTTAAACATAATAAGTATTGATACTATTTTTCTAGTAATATAGTCTTGTTTATTGTGATTTTTAAGTTGTTAGCAATTACAATAATTTAATTCTACAGGGACATGTAAAATGAATTCTTCAAGGACGTTTAAAGATTCAGGTTCGTCGAGCGCGAGTTTATATCGTCTTCTCGATATTACTTCATTGTGTTTATCTTTACAGTTGGCAGTATTTATCTATGGTGTTGTATTTTCACCTTATTACATTATTTCTTTATTAGTAGTCATAACAACTTATCTTTATTGTACAGAAGCTTTAGCTGCTTATCGTTCTTGGCGAGCGGGAAAGTTCAGGCACATGGTGTTATGCGCTTGGACTGCCTTGGCCCTTGCATTTATGGCATTGTTTGCAATCGCATTTTTATTAAAGTTCACAGAGTCATTGTCACGGGTAAGTTTATTACTGTGGCTTAGCTTTAGTTTTTTGATGCTATATAGCTGGCGCTTAGTTGCAATGTTGTATAAACGTCACAAACGTAAGCTAGGTGTTGGTGCTAGAAAAGTCGCTATTGTTGGTGCTACAGAAAGCGGATTGTATTTATATCAAGAAATTATTAAACATGCAGAGTTAGGTTATGATTTTGTAGGTTTTTTTGATGACCGCAGTCCTGAGCGAGTATTTACACAATTGGACAAAAATGTGGCTGATGAGATCAACATAGCTGTCAATATGGCGCGTTGTGGTGAAATTGAGGTGCTCTTTATTGCTCTGCCAATGAAAGCGGAAAAGCGGATTGCAGATATCTTGCTGCAGTTAGGTGATACTACCGTTGATGTTCACTTTATTCCTGATTTTTTATTGTCTAATTTAATTCATGCGCGTATTGAGCACATCGGTGCAGTTGATACTTTAAGTGTATTTGAATCTCCTTATCTAGGTGCTAAAGAGTGGATAAAGCGCACAGAAGATATTGTCCTTAGTATTGTTATTTTGCTTTTAATTTTTCCTTTGTTACTTGCTATTTTTATTGGTGTAAAAATTACCTCCAAGGGTCCCGCAATTTTCATGCAGGATAGGTATGGACTTGCAGGACAAAAAATAAAAGTGTGGAAGTTTCGTTCTATGAAGGTTATGGAAAATAGCCAAGTGGTTACCCAAGCCAAAAAGCATGATAGTCGGATAACGCCCTTTGGTAGTTTTTTGCGTCGTACTAGTTTAGATGAGCTTCCGCAATTTTTTAATGTCTTGTGGGGGGATATGTCGATTGTTGGCCCTAGACCTCATGCTGTTTCTCACAACGAGGAATACCGTAAAAAAGTTGAATTTTATATGTTGCGTCATAAAGCTAAGCCGGGGATCACTGGTTGGGCTCAAATTAATGGTTGGCGTGGTGAAACGGATACGCTAGAGAAAATGAGCAAGCGTGTTGAACATGATCTGCAATATATAAAACATTGGTCATTATGGTTTGATATAAAAATTATTTTCTTGACTATATTCAAAGGGTTTGTGAATAAAAATGCTTATTAAAATGGACTTCAATAGAGTAATCCTACTCTCATCTACGTTATTCTTTAGTGCGGCTGCAAGTGCGAACTTTGAACCCGGCAGCTACATTACTGACGGCGGTATTGAGTTAAAGCCATCACTTAGTATAGGACTTGGTTATGATGATAACCTCTATTATCAACCGCAGAACGAGAAAAGCAGTGAGTTTTTTAGAGTAATCCCAAAGTTACAAACCCGTCTGGATGATGGTGTAAATCAATACACCTTAGATTTAGGTATTGATAGTGGGTACTATCGTTTAGACTCCGCTGATAACTTTTTGGATTATAACGTCAAGCTTTCGTCTCATAATGAGTTTTCTAGCAAGCAACGGCTTGACCTATCGGTTGCTCTTGATGGTAAAACAGAGCCACGAGGTACGGGGTTGAGTGAAGGCACGGGAGCTTTAATCTCAGAACCCGTCGAGTATATTGATTCTACTTTGTCAGGCACTTATGAATATGGGGCAAAAAGCTCAGCTGCGCGGGTTGCTTTTGGGACTCGTTTTTATGATAAGCGTTATAAAAACTTTCGTTCTATTTCACAGTTTCGAGACTTAGAAAAAACCCGTTTCAGCATAACAGGGTTTTATAATACGCAAGCTGGAACGGATGTGTTTATTGAGTTAAATTCAGAAAATATCGAATATGACCAATTAAGAACTGGAACAATTGACCGAGATTCATCAGATTACCGCGCTATGTTAGGTATGCAATGGCAAGCATCAGCCTTGACCTCCGGTAAGATAAAATTAGGCTATCAAAAGAAAGATTTTGACTCGTCATTACGAGAAAACTTTACGGGCTTAAGTTGGCTAGCAGGTCTGACATGGAAGCCGTTGAGCTACTCTAAAATTGAGTTAGTAACATCTCAAGCGGCTGAAGATCCGCTTGTTGAAGGTGATTATGTCCAAGCTACCTTGTATGGCATTAAATGGTCACATGAATGGCAAAAGCGTCTGCACACCCACCTGTCTTTTAACCATGTAAAAGATAAATACATAGGTGTGACTCGGAATGAGCAAACCAATACTATTCATGCATCACTTGATTATAAAAGTTCGATGGGCGTATTTAGCCTTTATTACGAGCTTAATGATAAAAACTCATCTAGACCTATTTACAAATACGATAAAGGGGTTGTCGGTATAACACTCACTTTAGGTTTACAGAGGTGATTATGTGCAGTCGTTATTATTTTGTGTTAGCACTAATACTAATATTATTTAGTGAAATAGTTATTGCTAGTGACACTGAGCGCTATGAGCTAGGAGTGGGTGATAAGGTTAGTATTCGTGTATTTGGGCAGCCGGATTTAGAAGTTGAGGCGTTATTAGGTAATAGTGGTTTAGTGAATTACCCTTTTTTAGGGGAGGTTAAACTGGTTGGTTTAACTGTGAAACAAGTGGAAAATTTAATCAGTGTCGGCTTGAAAGATGGCTACTTGGTAGCGCCTAATGTGTACGCTCAGGTTATTGAATATAGGCCATTTTATATTCATGGTGAAGTTAAAAAGCCGGGTGCATATCCATATCAACCAGGTATGACTATCAGCCAAGCTGTCGCACTTGCTGGGGGGATGACTGAGCGGGCTTCTGAAAATAAAATTTACTTGTCACAAGAAAAGTCTAAAAGCCAAGAAGCTTTAGCTGGTGTAAATACCAATGTGAATGCTGGTGATACCATTAAAATCGAGCAGCGTTTATTTTAGGATTATAAGTATATGGAACATATGAGAAAAAGCAGTGAGGCTACGGGATCACAAGATCATATTATTGATTTTGGGGCATATCTACGTGTTATTAAGCAGAAAAAGTGGCCTATTTTCGGGTTTGCCTTAATTGTTACTATTGCAGTCAGTATGCTTGCAATGACTTTAACACCAAAGTACGTTGCCACAGCAACACTGCTCATTGAGTCTTCACAAACCAAAGCAATAGGCATTGAAGAAGTATATGGTTTAGATTCATCTCGTAAAGAGTATTACCTAACTCAATTTGAAGTACTAAAGTCTAATAGCATTGCGCGTGAGGTTATTGAAAAACTTAACTTAGCGGAGCATCCCGACTTTATTTCTAAACCATCACTAAGCGGTGAGTTTAAAACTTATCTAAAAGAATTATTGCCATTTTTGCCTCAAAAAGAGCCTGATACAAGTGCTACAGATGTGCAGCAGCAAAAGAAAATGCTGGGGCTAGTGGCGGCTTTTCAATCTCGCTTGACCGTTAATCCTATTCGAAAAACTCAACTTGTCCACATAACGTTTGAATCGAGTGATCCTGAACTTGCAGCCTTAGTAGCAAACACTGTAGGCGAAGTGTATATCGACAGTAATATGCGTGCAAAAATGGGAATTACAAAAAAAGCATCTGATTGGTTAAATGTCAGATTATCAGAGTTACGCATTCAGCTAGATGAATCTGAAGCGCGTTTGCAAGAGTATCGTGAATCGCAAGAGTTGATAGATATTGAAGGGGTTTCTGGCTTGATCAATCAAGAGTTGGAGCAAACCTCACAGCAATTGGTAGTGGCCCGTAACGAGAAAAATAATCTAAATAGTATTAATCGAGTGATTGCCGAATACGGAAAAGAGAATATTGAACGTTTAGGCAGTATGCCTGAAATTACCTCACATCGTGTAATTCAAGACGTAAAACGGGAGATGGTTTTTGCGCAGCGTAAGGTGAGTGAACTGGGGGAAGTGTACGGGCCGAAGCACCCAAAAATAATTTCAGCTAAAGCGGAGTTGGCAACGGTTACCAAAAACTTGCATGAGCAGATAATGGGGCTGGTGGCAGGGATTGAAAAGGAACTGAATCGTGCTATTCGTACCGTTAAAGCACTTGAGCAAGATGTTGCGGATGTTAGAGCGCGTTATCAAGATATATCTCGTAAAGAAACCGACTATAATCAGCTTAAAAGAGAGGTGGATACTAATCGAACTATCTTTAATAGTTTTTTATCTCGCTCGAAAGAAACTGAAGTCACCAGTGATTTTAGCTCGGCAGCAGCACGCTTTACCGATCGGGCCTTTGCACCAATTAACCCAAGTAAACCAAATAAAAAAGTGATTGTGCTACTAACATTTGTAGCAAGCGTTGGTTTTGCAATAATAATGGCATTAATTTTCGACTCTTTAAACGACACGATAAAAAGTAAAGCTGATATTGAAAATCGTTTAATGCACCGTATGTTAGGGCTATTACCTTTAGTACGCCTACCAAAGAAAGCAAACTTACCTATCCATGCTTATTTACAGGATGGTTATAAAAACTTTGCCGAAGCAGTACGAACATTTCGCACCGGTCTAATTTTGACACAAATGGAGCGTAATCATCACGTTATAGCTGTTACGTCGACAGTCCCGGGGGAGGGTAAAACGACAACCTCGGCGAACCTTGCAATGTCGCTTGGCCAGTTAGGTAAAGTGCTATTGATCGATGCCGATTTAAGAAAGCCAAGTATATGCAGACGTTTTGATATACCTGCTTATCATCCCGGTTTATCAAACTTAATCATAGGCACTGAAAAACTTGATGAGTGTATTTTTACGGATAAAACAGCAAACTTTATGATTATGCCAAGTGGGCCAGTGCCAAGTAACCCGCTGGAACTACTTGCATCAGAACGGTTTACAAAACTAATTAACTCATTAAAAAACCAGTTTGATTACATTGTTATAGATACGCCGCCGACACAAGCTGTGAGTGATCCATTAGTGATTGCACAACTGGCAGATACTGTTGTTTATGTTGTTAAATCAGATAGTACACGGATCAAAGCAATCAAAGGTGGCTTAGACCGGTTATTTGAAGTTAAAGCCAATATTGCTGGTGTAGTATTAAATCAAGTTGATGTGACTAAAGATCATGATGGTAGCTACCAAGGTTATTATGACTACTATGGTTATGGACACGACACTGCATCGGATCCTAAAAAAGTGGCATGATAGATATTCACAGTCATATTCTCCCTGAAATTGATGATGGTGCTAAGGATATATCTGAATCTTTAGCATTATTAAGATTGGCACAAGATGATGGCATTACTCATCTGGTAGCAACGCCGCATATACATTTTGGTCGTTTTGATAATAGTGTAGAGCTGATTAAGCAGAAGTTTGATATTTTTTGCGCTATTGTTGCGAAAGCGAATATAAACATACAGCTGGCAGTTGCAGCTGAGGTAAGACTCGACTTGGAAGTGATGCCTCTCGTTAAGCAAAAAAAGCTACCATTTATAGGGCAGGTAAATGGTGTTAACTATGTGCTGTTAGAGCTACCTCATTCGCATATGCCTGTTGGTTTTGAAAACTTTATTCGTTGGCTAGCGAAACATAATATAGTGCCTGTAATCCCTCATCCTGAGCGTAATCGTGATATTCAAAAAAATGTCGCATATTTAGCGCAATTAAAAAAATTAGGTTGTGAGCTACAACTTACAGCAAGTAGTATTCTTGGTCATTTTGGAGAGCAAGCACAACAGCTGAGTGAATATATTTTAGCGCACCGTTTAGCTACTTATGTAGCGTCTGATATGCATAGCGTTAAACGCCGGCCACCAATGCTTACGTTAGCCCACGAGCGCATTTGTCGTTTCAGTGATTTAGCATACGCCCATGAGCTTTTTTATAGCAATCCTAAGCGTTTAACACAATCATTATTTAAATCAGTATAATGATTACGCGTAGAGCTGTTTATTTATTGCAGTGCCTCGTCTTGATGGGTATGGCTCTGGCGGTAGGCTATTGGAGTTTGCAAAAAGCAACATCAAACGCCTGGTATTTTTCTTCATTGTATAGTCTGCAAGCATGGCAATCTGATCCACTTACCTTTCAAGAAAGTGATTATAAAGCAATGCTATCGTCTATTGACCGCGCGGTTATGCAAGATCCAACGCATCCACATTACTTACATTTCAAAGCTAATATAATCACCCTTGGCATTAGCCAGCATTGGTTACCTGAATCTGAGTTGTCGGTAGCCAGAGATTTATTGCTCGACTCTATTAATAACCGGAAAGCATGGGCAAAAAGTTGGATTGAACTTGCGCGAGTTCAAGCATATTTAGAAAATGTTGATGAGCGAGTAATTAACTATATTTCTCGTGCTGAGGAGGTTGGCCCCTATGACTTTGATGTACACAAAACAGTGGTAGAAATTATGCTTCAGCACTGGTCAAATTTACAACCACAATATAAAGTTTATTTTTTTAAACATTTGCTTCTAGCACTACACCATGGTTATAAATTTGTAGAGATATTAAAAATTGCAAAACAGTCTCAGCAATTACCCCTGATGTGTTTAATCCTTGATAAGGATAGTCGGTTTGAGGAAGTTAAGCGGTCATGGGTGAACAACAGCTATTGTGCTAAATAAGCACAATAGCTAAGTTAAGTTACTTACGTTGTAAAAACACCCCTGATTCTATGTGGTGGGTGTAAGGGAATTGGTCAAAAATTGCGAAGCGCTTAACTTCGTGAGTACGAGTTAAGTGCTCTAAGTCTCGCTCGAGAGTATCTGGGTTACATGAAATATAAATAATGCTTTCATAGTTAGCGACTAGATCACAAGTGAGTGTATCCATGCCAGACCGTGGCGGGTCAACTAGAATGGTTTGGCAGTTATAGCTTGTTAAATCAATACCCTCTAAACGTGAAAAAGTGCGCTCGCCATTCATCGCTTGAGTGAACTCCTCACTAGACATGCGAATAATATCTAAGTTAGTCACCTTGTTTTTGGCAATATTGTATTGAGCAGAGTGTACTGATGACTTAGAGATCTCTGTAGCTAACACACGATTAAACGAGCCTGCCAATGCAATCGAAAAATTACCATTGCCACAATACAGCTCAAGCAAATCATTTTTTAATGGCTTACATAAATCCTGAGCCCACTCTAGCATCTTAATATTTACTTTGGCATTAGGCTGGGTGAAGCTATTTTCTACTTGTTGATAAATAAGCTCTTGGCCATTAACGGTTAGACGTTCAGTAACATAGTCATCACCCAACACTTCTTTTTGTTTGCGGGCACGGCCAATAAAATCAATTTTAAAGCGTTCACTCAGCGCCACTTTTAACGCTTTAATCGCTGTTAGCCATTCATCATCTAATGGTTTGTGGTAAAGCAAGCTTACAAGAATTTCACCACTGAGACTTGATAAATAATCTATTTGAAATAATTTGCGGCGTAATATCTCACAACCCTTTAAATTTTCGATCATCGCTTGCATAACTTCGCCAATCAGCGGTGCTGCTGGATCAAAGGTATCTACACGAATTTTTTCTTTGGTAGCTTGGTCAAACATAATATGGAATAAATCATCCCCATCATGCCACACTCTAAACTCAGCGCGTTGACGGTAGTGAATAGGCTCTGAGCCAAATACTTCTAATTGCTCAACCCCAAATCGTTGGAATTGCGCAATAATACGCTGCTCTTTTTCGCTTAATTGCGCATCGTATATTGATGTATCGATCTTAATAACTGCCATTATGCCCACTACCTTCTATCTTTAAGCTATTTATCGGCGCTATTGTAGGGGGCAGGGAGTATTTGTCTAGTTTTGCGTAATGAAAGGTGCTGTTTTTTTGTACATTTCGCTTCAGTTATTTATTTTTAGGCCGATACTAAAGAATGCAACTATAGGAGTCGGATCATGAAAATTGGTAACTTTGGCTTTGTTCCAAATAACAATGTCAATAAATACAGTAACAAAGATGCATTACAGCAACCTACAATACAGTCTCCCCAAGATAGTTACCAGCAACGTGGTAGGGAGTTAGCCGCAAAAGTATTAGGCGATAAAATGGCTGAAGCCTTGGGTTTACCTGTCGCTGAAGAGAAAAAAGACAAACCGTTATTCGATTTTGAAGAAATTGTCAAAAATGTACTGGATTTTGTAACGGGTGCGGTTAAAAAAGCACAAGCCGGTGGTGCCGATGATGACAAACTCAAAGGGATGCTCAGTGATGCACGCACAGGTGTGCAAATAGGCATTGATGATGCGTATGAAGAGTTAAAAGGCACAGGAGTTTTAAATGATGAAATAGAAGAGGGCATTGAAAAATCAAAAGCTGGGATTTTTAGCGGCCTTGATGAGTTTGAAGAGAGTCTATTTAATCCAAAACCAGAATCTGTCAGTGTCAGCCAAGCACAATACTTAAGTTTAAGTAACAATGCAGAATATAATTTTACCACTGCAGAGGGTGATGAAGTGACGATTAGCTTTGCTGATGCCTTTAAACAACAATCAGCAAGTAGTTATCAACGTAATGGTCAAAACGAAGGTTATGCTAGTGAATCATCACAATCACGTGAACTGTCCTTTAGTATGTCGGTCAATGGTGATTTAAATGAAGACGAGCAAGAGGCAATAAATGCCTTAATGGAGGATCTTCAAAATGTGAGCCAAACCTTTTTTGGTGGCGATTTAGAGCAGGCGTTTGCACAAGCACAAGAGCTAAGCCTTGGTAATGAACAGCTGGTGGCGTTTTCAATGGATTTAAGGCAGACCAAAACCTTCGCTGCAATAAAAGGCTATGAAGAAAATAAACCTGCCCCAGAGAAAAAAGTTGCTGAAAAAATAGCCCCATTTAATGATGATTTAAAAGAAGCCTTCAATAAGGCAGGTGATTTAGGTTTACAAAATGAGCTTGCGGGTATCTTACAATGGTTGAACCAAGATAAAGAAGAAGTTGGCAAATTGGTTGAATATACTAAATCAATGTTTGAGCAAATGAATAAGCTACGTTCAGCCGCGACAGACAGCGAAGCGTAAGCTTTATTTCTGCTTAACTGCATGGCAAACTGCTTCGCTTAAAGTAAATACGAGGCGAGTAGTTTGTCTGCACATATTTTGGTTTTTGACTCTGGCCTTGGTGGCACTACAGTACTTGAACATATTCGATGTGCGCTCCCTGAAGCGCAATTTAGTTATTTTATGGATAATGCTTATTTACCTTATGGCAAACAGAGCCAGCAAACTATCATTAATCGCTTAAGCGCTTTGCTCGATTACATAACGGTTAATCAATTAACCGTTGATATCTTAGTTATCGCCTGCAACACCGCTTCAACAGCCGCACTGTCAGCCGTTAGGAAACTAGCGAGTATCCCTATTGTAGGTGTTGTTCCTGCAATAAAGCCCGCCACACTTATAACTCAATCAAAGCATATTGCATTATTAGCAACACCTGCAACAGTACAAAGTGCTTATACGCAGCAATTAATACAAGAGTATGCACAGGATGTAACTGTTCATTTATACGCAAGTGTAGAGTTGGTTAATATTGCAGAGCAGGCTTACTTAAATAAGCAACTAGACCAGAATAAACTAACCGCCGAACTAGATAGGTTAGCAATTGATCATAGTGTGGATGTCATAGTTTTAGGATGTACACATTTCCCGCTCCTAACTCATGGCATTAATGACTATTTTGCGGGAGCTGTTAAGCTACTTGATTCAGGGGCTGCAATTGCAAAGAGAGTTGTAACTTTATTAGCAACTGAAAAAAGGCCTGAAGTAGCGGTAGATAAAAAAAAGCCGCTGCATTTTTACGCAACGGCTTCTATTTATATCGATAAGCAACCGGTGGAGCTAGTTACGCTGACTGATCTGACTCAGAACGAAAAGAGCTAGATTCATCATCTTGTTTTTGTTTTGCCTCACGTACCTTTAACGTACGCTGTTGAAACTCACTATCGTTTAATTTAGCAATGGCGTTGTCAGCATCAAGTTCTGCCATTTCAACAAAACCGAAGCCACGACGTTTGCCAGTATTCTTATCCTTTAATAAACGAACATTAAATACTTTACCTTGCTCTTCAAATAAAGTGCGAACTACGCCTTCATTTGCACGATAAGGAAGGTTGCCAACATAAAGTGTTTTTGTTTTTACTTCGGCATCTTCAACATCGTCAGATGACATTGCAGCAATAACCACACCACCAATTAATAAACCAGCAGCAAATAATAGTGCAGGACTTAATTGTAAGCTTGAAAGTGCAAAGTTAACTATAACGAAACCAATAACAGCAAGGATAACTGAAGAGATAAGAGATTTTTGATCGGGTAATTTCATTTTGATCTACCAATAAACAGGAAATAAACATTAATTTAACATTGTGAACTTGCTATCTTAACGCGATAAATGAACATAGCAATGTTATTTGTGTGAAATTATTTAATTTGCAGCAAAAAAAGTGCATAAAAAGCGGCTTTAATGTGTTTTTTTAGTGGTTTTGCATGCTTTTTGAGCGAACGATCAAAAGATTACAAAAAAGTGTTGATCTGTTTTTGGAACTCCCTATAATGCGACCCCACTGAGACGGCAGAGCGCATCGCATAGCGAA
>NZ_AP025589.1:2662500-3102500 GCF_022846535.1 Pseudoalteromonas sp. KAN5 | reverse complement strand
GTTAAGTGACTAAGCGTACACGGTGGATGCCTTGGCAGTTGGAGGCGATGAAGGACGTATTAACTTGCGATAAGCTTAGTCGAGCTAGTAAAAAGCACTTGAGACTAAGATTTCCGAATGGGGAAACCCACCTGCTTGCAGGTATCGTTAACTGAATACATAGGTTAACGAGGCGAACGCGGAGAACTGAAACATCTAAGTACCCGTAGGAAAAGAAATCAACCGAGATTCCGGAAGTAGCGGCGAGCGAAACCGGAACAGCCCTTAAGCTTATAATGTGTTAATGGAAGGCTCTGGAAAGTGCCACGATACAGGGTGATAGTCCCGTACATGAAAATGCATTTTAAGTGAAATCGAGTAGGTCGGAGCACGTGAAACTTTGACTGAATATAGGTGGACCATCATCTAAGGCTAAATACTCCCAACTGACCGATAGTGAACCAGTACCGTGAGGGAAAGGCGAAAAGAACCCCTGTGAGGGGAGTGAAATAGAACCTGAAACCGTGTACGTACAAGCAGTAGGAGCAGACTTGTTCTGTGACTGCGTACCTTTTGTATAATGGGTCAGCGACTTATATTTTGTAGCGAGGTTAACCGATTAGGGTAGCCGTAGGGAAACCGAGTCTTAACTGGGCGAATAGTTGCAAGGTATAGACCCGAAACCCGGTGATCTAGCCATGGGCAGGTTGAAGGTTGAGTAACATCAACTGGAGGACCGAACCCACTAACGTTGAAAAGTTAGGGGATGACCTGTGGCTAGGAGTGAAAGGCTAATCAAACCGGGAGATAGCTGGTTCTCCCCGAAATCTATTTAGGTAGAGCCTCGGACGAATACTTACGGGGGTAGAGCACTGTTAAGGCTAGGGGGTCATCCCGACTTACCAACCCTTTGCAAACTCCGAATACCGTAAAGTACTATCCGGGAGACACACGGCGGGTGCTAACGTCCGTCGTGAAGAGGGAAACAACCCAGACCGCCAGCTAAGGTCCCAAAGTCATAGTTAAGTGGGAAACGATGTGGAAAGGCCCAGACAGCCAGGAGGTTGGCTTAGAAGCAGCCATCCTTTAAAGAAAGCGTAATAGCTCACTGGTCGAGTCGGTCTGCGCGGAAGATGTAACGGGGCTAAACTATGCACCGAAGCTGCGGATTCAAAATTTATTTTGAGTGGTAGGGGAGCGTTCTGTAAGCCGTTGAAGGTGACCCGGGAGGGTTGCTGGAGGTATCAGAAGTGCGAATGCTGACATGAGTAACGATAATGCGGGTGAAAAACCCGCACGCCGGAAGACCAAGGGTTCCTATCCCATGTTAATCAGGGTAGGGTAAGTCGACCCCTAAGGCGAGGCCGAAAGGCGTAGTCGATGGGAAACGGGTTAATATTCCCGTACTTGGTATAATTGCGATGGGGGGACGGAGCAGGCTAAGCAAGCATGGCGTTGGTAGTCCATGTGAAAGTGAGTAGGTTGGTGACTTAGGAAAATCCGGGTTGCTAAGACTGAGACACGAGACGAGCCACTAAGGTGGTGAAGTTGCTGATGCCATACTTCCAGGAAAAGCCTCTAAGCTTCAGATTATACCGAATCGTACCCCAAACCGACACAGGTGGTCAGGTAGAGAATACTAAGGCGCTTGAGAGAACTCGGGTGAAGGAACTAGGCAAAATCGTACCGTAACTTCGGGAGAAGGTACGCTCCTATCTGTGATGAGATTTACTCTCTAAGCGGACGGGAGCCGCAGTGACCAGGTGGCTGGGACTGTTTATTAAAAACACAGCACTGTGCAAAATCGCAAGATGACGTATACGGTGTGACACCTGCCCGGTGCCGGAAGGTTAATTGATGGGGTTAGTTTTCGGACAAAGCTCTTGATCGAAGCCCCGGTAAACGGCGGCCGTAACTATAACGGTCCTAAGGTAGCGAAATTCCTTGTCGGGTAAGTTCCGACCTGCACGAATGGTGTAACCATGGCCACGCTGTCTCCACCCGAGACTCAGTGAAATTGAAATCGCAGTGAAGATGCTGTGTACCCGCGGCTAGACGGAAAGACCCCGTGAACCTTTACTACAGCTTGGCACTGAACATTGAACCTACATGTGTAGGATAGGTGGGAGACTTTGAAGATGAGACGCTAGTCTTGTTGGAGTCGTCCTTGAAATACCACCCTTGTAGTTTTGATGTTCTAACGTTGGCCCCTGAATCGGGGTTACGGACAGTGCCTGGTGGGTAGTTTGACTGGGGCGGTCTCCTCCCAAAGAGTAACGGAGGAGCACGAAGGTTGGCTAAGTACGGTCGGACATCGTACGGTTAGTGTAATGGTAGAAGCCAGCTTAACTGCGAGACAGACACGTCGAGCAGGTACGAAAGTAGGTCATAGTGATCCGGTGGTTCTGAATGGAAGGGCCATCGCTCAACGGATAAAAGGTACTCCGGGGATAACAGGCTGATACCGCCCAAGAGTTCATATCGACGGCGGTGTTTGGCACCTCGATGTCGGCTCATCACATCCTGGGGCTGAAGTCGGTCCCAAGGGTATGGCTGTTCGCCATTTAAAGTGGTACGCGAGCTGGGTTTAGAACGTCGTGAGACAGTTCGGTCCCTATCTGCCGTGGGCGTTTGAGAATTGAGAGGGGTTGCTCCTAGTACGAGAGGACCGGAGTGAACGAACCGCTGGTGTTCGGGTTGTCATGCCAATGGCATTGCCCGGTAGCTACGTTCGGAACTGATAAGCGCTGAAAGCATCTAAGCGCGAAGCAGGCCTCGAGATGAGTTCTCACTAGACTTTTAAAGTCTCTGAAGGGCCGTTGAAGACTACAACGTTGATAGGCAAGATGTGGAAGCATGGTGACATGTTAAGCTAACTTGTACTAATTACCCGTGAGGCTTAACCATACAACGCCAAACGCGTTTTATCATTTACGTCCATGTAAATGACTAAAGCCGCACAAGTGCGTTAAAATCTGTTCCAGACAGATTTTTATGTGACTGTTTAAGCGCAGAAGTTAAGATTGTAGGTCGTGATTTATCGCGACAACTAAAGTAGATTTACTAGCAGCTGTAAGCGATAAGCTTTAAGTTGTAAGAAAACAATTATCAGATTTTCCAGATTTTAATTAATTGGCTCGCAAGAGCGGATTAATACCCAATTTGCTTGGTGACAATAGCGTTTTGGACCCACCTGACCCCATGCCGAACTCAGTAGTGAAACGAAACAGCGCCGATGATAGTGTAGCATTTGCTATGTGAAAGTAGGTCATCGCCAGGCTCCAAATAAGAGAAACCCGTTACAGCAATGTGACGGGTTTTTTGTTGTCTGGAATAAAGTATAGCAGTCAGCGTTAAGCCGTCAGCTATCAGCCGCACAGTGTCAACCTGGACACCGTAGCGTGGGTTGAGTATCTGATACTCATGGATAAATAAAGCCACAGACAATGAGAGCGTAGCATTTGCTATGTGGCTCTCTACCGCTGTAGGCACTACGTCATCCCAGGCTCCAAATAAGAGAAACCCGTTACAGCAATGTGACGGGTTTTTTGTTGTCTAGAATAAAATTGGAGCGTTAAGCCGTCAGCTATCAGCCGCACAGTGTCAACCTGGATACCGCAGCGTGGGTTGAGGGCTCCCACGGGTTAAAGAACGCCACGAACTCCTCAGAGCGCAACATACACCTTTAAAACGGCTTGCCTCTTTAACTCTCCTGCATTTTAATCTTGAAAAACTCGAAACTCGAAACTCGAAACTCGAAACTCGAAACTCGAAACTCGAAACTCGAAACTCGAAACTCGAAACTCGAAACTCGAAACTCGAAACTCGAAACTCGAAACTCGAAACTCGAAACTCGAAACTCGAAACTCGAAAACTATTTCTGCCTTTTATTTTTCTTAAATATTATCTTGTTGCAATTTCATCCTTGGTTTACTTTCTGAGCTGTGTAAAACTAGCGGGGTTAATTAGTAAATCAGGTGACATGAATGTCTCAAATAAAAGCTTGGAAACTTATCAGCCTGTTTTGTTTGGTAAGCTTGCTTATGGGCTGTGAATCAAAAGAAGAGCAGTTGCAACAAACAATTCAACAATCTATCACTAAAGCTGAAGCTGAGTTAGAAGGACTCGGTAAAGCATTGGACAATGGCTCAATTCGCAACGCGGTGTTATTGAGTGAATACGGTCGTATAATTAGCGAAGAAAAGCCTGAACTGGCGCAAATCGCAAATGTACTGGCTCTGGATGCAACTCGCAAAGGTGCACTCTATACTGGCTTGACTCAGCGATTAGCTGATATAAAAAGTACTTATTTAATCCCTCCTTATGAAGATACATTACTTAATATTGATTTATTACGTGATGCAGTTAAGCCTACGCTATTTTCAGATGCGTTGACCGACCCTATTAATATGCTTGCAGATATGTCTGGCGGTTCATTGGCGCGTGTTGGTGCAATTAGCAAGCAAGCGGAAGGTGAGGGGGAAGGCAATCAACTTGTCGGAAACCCAAACTATGGGAACTGGCAAACAAATAGTAACGGTATTAGTTTCTGGCAATGGTATGGTATGTACCGTATTTTAGGTGATGTCTTTGATCGTGTTGAATATGGTAGTTGGAGCAAGCGACGTAAATACAGCTATTATAACGATTACGGTCGTGCTCGATATACTAGCCCGAAACAGATGAAAGCACAGACAGCTGTAGAAACACGAACACGTCAGTCTTATCAACGTCAAGGTAAGCAGTTTACTAGTCCTTATGCGTCGAAGAAGACCGGTGCTTCCGGGTTAAGTCGAAGCAGTTATACCCCCCGAAAACCCGTAGTAGTTATTCAAAGAGCAGTAGTTATAGTAAAAGTTCGGGCTCGGTTAGAGACAGTAGTAGCAGAACCTCTCGCGGTGTTAGCCGCGGTAAGTAAGCGGCTATTTAAAAGATTTAGTGTTGGAGTTATAAGAATATGTACGATTTTAATGGAATAACTATGTGGTCGCTGCAAGCAATTGCGATTGATTTTGCAATTATCATTGCCTTATTTGTGAGCTTGAAGTTTATTAAAGGCTGGGTATCAAACTTACATGCCAATGATGAAATTACTGAACGTGATAACTTTGCGTTTGGTATCAGTTTTGCGGCAGGACTAGTTGCGTTAGCCATTGTGCTTACAGGTGTCAGTAGTGGTGCATTTGCTGCGTCTTTACAACAAGAAGCACTGCAAATGGGTGGCTATGGTTTATTAGCGATTGTGATGATCAAGCTTGGTCACTTTTTTCAAGATAAAGTTGCATTGCGTAAAGTAAGCCTGCATGACGAAATCGTTAAAGGGAATGTGACTGCTGCTGTGATTGATTTTGGTCATGTTGTCAGTGTGGCGATCGTAATACGTTCAGCGTTGTTTTGGGTTGCAACAGAGGGTTGGCACGGCCTACCAATAGTGATTGCGGCATTTATTATTGGCAGTATTGCTTTATTGTTAGTGAGTCAGTATCGCGTACAGTTGTTTAAGCGCACTAATCGCAGTGGTGATTGCCTACAGCAAGCTATTATAGATGGTAATTTGGCGGTTGGTATCCGCTACGCTGGTTTTCTAATTGGTAGTGCGCTTGCAATTACGGCGGCTTCAGGTATTGCTCCTTATGTTGCAGATAGCATTAACACTAGCTTAGTTTATTGGGCGATTAGTGCATTGGTGTGCTTAGTGGTGTTTATTGTTCTGCATTTAATTACTATCAAAATAATCTTATCAGGTTGTGATATTTCAGATGAAGTCAATCGCCAAAAAAATATCGGTGTAGCCACTATTTCTGCTGCTGTTTCATTTGCAGTGGGTATTACTATGGCAACTCTACTAGGCGCATAAAACTTGTCACACACAAACCAAAGCCCAAGTAAGTTTAGTTTACTTGGGCATGATTTTTTATTAATAACTGTTATGGCCGTACTCGCTGGGTGCGGCCTTATTTATGAGTATCTGTTATCTCACTATGCAGGGCGTGTTCTTGGTTCAGTAGAGAGTGCTATTTATGCAATGATCGGTACTATGATTGTCGCTATGGGCATGGGGGCTTTTTTAGCCCGCTGGTTTAAAGATCCATTTACTGCATTTGCTTGGCTTGAGAGTCTGATAGCTTTAGTTGGCATGGGTTGCATATTAGCTATTGCCAGCGTAATAGCCGTTAGTTATTCATTACCACATATATTTTCTGAGATTTTTAACCTGCCCGCCGATGTGGTGCTCAATGGCTATGTTTTTCAGAAACTTCAAGAATGGTCACGTTTCTTACCCTATGTATTTGGTTTATTGCTTGGCTTATTGATAGGGATGGAGATCCCCTTGATAGCCCGTATTCGTCAGCATGTTTATGGCCGATTTTTAGAAAATAATGCCGGTACAATCTACGGGGCTGACTACATTGGCGCTGGTATTGGCGCAGCCATATGGGTGAGCATTATGTTGGCGATGCCAATTATGCAAGCCGCTGCGTGGACCGCGCTATTTAATATTATTGCCGGCTTAGCTTTCTTATGGCGTTATCACAGCCATGTACGTTATGCCAAGCTACTGCTTGTTTGCCATATTGGTTTATTGGTGTTGTTTGCTTTTATCCTGGTACTTGGCAGTAGTTGGATGAAGAATTTAAGTAACGTGCTTTATAAAGATAAAGTTATTTACTCTGAAGCGACGAAATATCAGCATCTGGTATTAACTGAGCGGTTAAGTCGTAATCAACCAGAACCAATTACCGATCTCTATTTAAATGGTCGCTTACAGTTTTCTAGCGTTGATGAACAAATTTATCATTCTATGCTCGTATATCCCGCACTGTTAGCCTCTAATCGCCATGATAACGTGTTGATTATTGGTGGTGGCGACGGGCTTGCTATGCGTGATGTATTAAAGTGGCCAGTACAAGAAGTCACATTAATTGATTTGGATGGTCAGTTACTTAATTTATTTGGCCACCCAAGCAATGAGTTTACAGCGCCGGCACAGATCAATGCACGGTTGCGAAAACTTAATGGTAACGCCATGCTTGATCCTAGAGCGAACGTAATCGTAGGCGATGCATTTATAGAGGTTGAGCGGTTGCTTGATGAAGGTAAGCGTTTCGATACTATTATTATTGACTTACCTGATCCAAATCACCCTGACTTAAATAAGATGTACAGCGATTATTTTTATAATCATATTCGGCAATTGTTGGCCGCAGATGGGGCGATGGCTGTGCAGTCAACCTCGCCTTACCATGCTAAAAAGGCCTTTTTAAGTATTGCTAAAACGGTTAAAGCTGCAGGGTTTAAACATGTAGAGCAATATCAGCAAAATATCCCTTCATTTGGGCAGTGGGGTTGGACAATTGCAACGACTACAGGCAAATCTGCTAGTGCGAGAATTGCAGAGACGACGCAGCTTCCTGTTGCTTCTAGGTGGGTCAGTCAAAAATATTTATTGGCTGCATTTATATTCCCTAGTCATTATTTTGAACAAATAAATGATATTGAAGTCAATCAATTAGGGTCAGGTACTTTATACGATTACTATCGAAGTGCATGGCAGATAGAAAGCGAATTGTATAAAAATTAATAAAACATGGTTGACATAATATGTCGGTCGTGCGAATCTTAACTCAGACATAATATGTCAAATGACAAAAGGCAGAGACATGGAATTAAATGAACTTTCAATAAAACTAGCATCTTTTGAAACCGAAGGCGCTAACTTTGAGTCTTTCTTGATTGCCAACCCAGGTGAGCAAGATGTGTTGCAAGTCATAGTTGATGGCAATGATGAGCTTCCAATTTTTGTTACGCAAACACAAGAGCAACTATTATGTATTAGTTACTTATTTGCGGACGAGGAAGTTAAATCTGAATTACGTGGTGAGTTAAACGAAACATTATTACGTTTAAATGTACCAATCCCACTGAGTGCATTTGCAAAGATTGATGATAAATATGCAATCTTTGGTGCTTTGTCGGTTAATTCATCGTTTGATGATATTACCCATGAGCTAGTTACATTAGCCGATAATGCCATTGATGCATTAGAAGCGGTAACCATTTATTTAAACGATTAATAGCTAGCTATTTTACGTGGAGTTAAGATTATGAGTATTTTAAAGAAACTATTTACAGCAGTACGTGGCGGCGCTCGTGAAGCAGGCGAAGCAATTGTTGATGCTAATGGTATCCGTATTTTTGAACAAGAAATTGCTGATGCACAAAATGCCTTACAACGTGCTAAAAAAAGCTTAACGGAAGTGATGGCAAAAGAGATGCAAACGAAGCGTAAAATTAGCGCATTAGATGCCTCAATAGCTGAGCACGAAGCTTATGCTGGTCAAGCGCTTGAAAAAGGTAATGAAGCATTAGCGCTAGAGATTGCTGAGAAAATCGGTGATTTTGAAAATGAAAAAGCAGAGCATGATCAAGTGTTAGCGGGCTTTAGTAATCACATTGTGACACTTAAGCAGCAAGTAAAAGATGCAGAAAAGTCGATTAAAGAAAATCAGCGTCAGCTTACCATGGTTAAAACCACTGAAAGCGTACAACAAGCCACTATGGCGGTAAACAGTACGCTTAATACAAATAGCTCGTCGATGACTAATGCACGTCAGTCACTTGAGCGTATTAAGCAACGTCAACAAGATCGTCAAGATCAACTAGGTGCTGCAAAGCAACTTGAAGCGGACACTAACGGCGATGATCTTAAAGCAAAAATGGCTGAAGCCGGAATTGGCGATACCAGCCCGAAAAGTGCAGATATCCTAGCGCGTATTAAAGCTAAGCAAAACGGCTAACGCGGTATTATTGATTATTAAAAAGGTAACCGAGCACTGTTTGGTTACCTTTTTTGCTTATGAGGCAGACTATGTTTAACTTCTTTAAATCTAAAAAAGCCCCTGAACGCCAGCTCAACCACCCAAGTGAGCTTAAAATAGGCGACATGTTCACAGTGATTGATTCGTTTGCTTACCCGAGTTGGCTAAAAGGGCAAACTTTGCGTGTTACAGATGTACAAACTTATCAATATCAGCATAGTGCTGATTATGAGCTGGTGCTTGAAAGTGATGCAGGTAAAGTTGTATTTTTGCAAATTGAACGTAGTGATGGTGAAGAATGGGCTAATTTTTCAATTAAGATTCAACGTGATGAAGTGGATGAAATTTTCACGCTGGGTGAATTTGCGCGTATTTTTGATGAAGAAGACCTAACTTTCATTGAGGTAAAAAATACCCCAGAGCGTTATATGCAGTTTTTAGGTAGCAGCTATCAACAAACTGAAACGCCGTTTGTGTGTTACTTTCATAATAAAGATTATCGCAACCAAGCGCTTCCTCAGTATGAACAGCAAGGTGGCGAACCTTGTGAGATGATTTGTCTCGAATCAAGTGATGAAAGCCATGGCCTCAATATTGAAATTTGGGATGGCGGTGAAACTGAAGTGTCACTTACTCTAACTCGGCCAATCACTGATATAGTTGACCTGTTTCCAGGAGATGCGCAGTGAGCAATACAAAAGATAAATGGTTACGCCAAGAGCAAGCTGTAAGAGCGACGCAAATGGCTTTTGATCTTAGCAGTGAAGTGCAAAAGTCGATAAAAAAGCAAGCCATTGATCAAGAACTCACGCCCTCGGATATGATCCGTAAAATTTTAGCGCTTGAAGTGAAATCAAAGAAGACGCGTCAGCGCCTTTCATTTAATCTAAATGATGAGGAAATCGCCCTACTTGCTGAGCGGTTTGGCGTAGACACTGATGATAAACGGGCAGTAAAGCAACAAGTTGCAGAGCTATTGATTGCTCATACCAATAAGCGCTAATACAGTCTGTTTTGCCTTCTTTAAATTAAGCCCTTACACTAAGGGCTTAATTCCTTATAAAAAATGAGTTGCTGTGAATATAGTTTTAATCGCGTACTTAATTATTTTCGCCTTGTTTGGCACTGCCGCGAGTTATTTTGTGCGATTTATTTATGCTTACTGGGTGAAAAAACAAATGCCAATGCAGCATATTTTTAAAGCGGGTATTTGTATTATTGGCGTGTTGATTATATCTGTACTAATCCCATTGTTGGTTTAGCACAGATATCATAGCACTATTTTAGCTCAAACGACTGACACGTTTTATCTATACACAGCGCTTGTACGGGTAACACGGGTAAACAATCAGTTAAACCATTAGTTTTATTATTGTCAGCTTCTAGCAAGTTGGTTTGTTGCGCTAACTGTTCGGCTTTTTCTTGCTCAGTGTTGAGCGTAGAATACACCACATAACGACTTGGGCCACCACATGCACGTTGGCCAACTTCAAGCACTTTACATTGAAAGCTCGCTGTACAGCTTGTGTCTTGTACTAATTCATTTAAATTATTATTTACTTGAGCCAAACTGGCGCTTCCTGCCGGGGCTGAATCTGTAGTGCTCATACAGCCACTGACAATTACCAAGCAGGCTGTTGAAACTAAACATTTAAAATATGATAAACAACTCATATGGTTATCCCTTAATAAACACTTGCCGCAGAGCTGTCTAGTTTAACACATTTATTTTCAACACATTGCGCCCCTGGTGCCATTAGGTGCTGACAAATACTGACCATCGAGTTCTCAGCGTTAAATTGGCTTTCTAGGGTGGTAATTTTTTTGCTTAGTTGCTCTATTGCTTGCTCGTCTGCCGTTTTACTCGAGTAAACAAGGTAACTACTAGGGCCGCCGCAAGCACGGCTACCAACAGGTACGACTTTACATTGTGCGCTGCTATCACATTGTAAGTCCGCGGTTAGCGCTGTTAACTGTTGATGGACTTTTTTAATATTTTCTCTTGTTGGTTGTTCTTGCATTTGCGGGTCTAACTTAGTTGCTTGATTGCCTTTCACTAGTGCTGCAGGGGCAGGACTAAGTTGGTTGCTATTAGAGGTGGCTGCATCTGAACAAGCAGATAAGCAAAGTGGGAGTAGTACAGCGATAATAGATAAGCGCATGAGAAACCTTCACAGTGATGAACAAGTAACCACTATCATACACTTTGCACATAACACAGCAATAAAAACTATGACATTCAAAGGTTAAACCCGCCAAATGACGGGCTTAGTATTGTTTATAATCCGCCTTGGGTTAACTTTGCTGGGTTGAGCAAGGCTTCTAGCTCGCTCCGTGAAAGATCAGTTTCTTGTTCTGCTACATCAATAATCGGTTGTCCACTTTGATAAGCTTGTTTGGCTATTTTGGCTGCTTTTTCATAGCCAATAACCGGGTTAAGAGCAGTCACTAAAATGGGGTTTTTAGCGAGTGCTTTATCGATGTTACTTTGATTTACCTTGAAGGAGCGTAGCGCTTTATCAGCTAATGCTTGGCTACTATTGGCAAGCAACTCGATACTTTGCAAGATATTATAGGCGATCACGGGTAGCATGACGTTGAGTTCAAAGTTACCAGATTGGCCTGCTACGGTAATAGTAGCGTCATTACCGATAACTTGGGCACTCACCATCGCCGCCGCTTCAGGGATCACAGGGTTAACCTTGCCTGGCATAATTGAAGAGCCCGGTTGCAGTGCTTCAAGCTCAATTTCACCTAACCCAGCAAGCGGGCCTGAATTCATCCAGCGTAGATCGTTTGCCATCTTCATTTGTGCAACTGCGAGTACTTTTAACTGCCCTGAAAGGGCTACGATCGCGTCTTGTGAGCCAATGTTGTAGAAAAAGTTTTTACTCGGTACAAAGCGTACCCCTACATTTGCACTAAGGTTTTTACAAAATTGCTCTGCAAATAGTGGATCGGCATTGACGCCGGTACCTACCGCAGTGCCACCTTGTGCTAATGCTGAAACTCCTTCGAGGCTATAGCGAATACCAGCCATGGCCGTATCAACTTGGTGTTGCCAAGTGTTTAGGGTCTGCGCGAAAGTGACAGGCATAGCATCCATTAAGTGAGTACGGCCCGTTTTTACTATGTCACCCACTTCTGATTTTTTGCGCTCTAATGTTTGAGATAGCTGATCCAACGCCGGAAATAACTCATACACCACGTTAATTACACTACTTACTGCAATGGCTGTGGGGATCACGTCGTTAGAGCTTTGCCCCATATTTACGTCATCATTTGGATGAATAGTTTCATCGCCATAGCTACTCGCTAATGTTGCGATCACTTCATTGGCATTCATATTAGTGCTGGTACCTGATCCCGTTTGAAATACATCAATAGGAAAATGCGCTAAATGCTGGCCATCGATAATTTCTTGGCAAGCACGCTCAATTAATTTTGCCTTGTTTTGACTTAAGTGACCAAGCTCATAGTTACTTTGCGCAGCGGCTTGTTTTATGTAGGCAAGGGCGGTAATAAACTGCTTTGGCATCACTAAGCCGCTGATACGAAAATTATTTACCGCACGTTGAGTTTGGGCTTGATAAAGTGCATCAGCTGGGACTTGTAATTCTCCCATGCTATCTGATTCGGTTCTAAATTCGCTCATAAAAGCTCCTAAAAAGGGTTGAATTCGTGGCTGAGAATACGCGCTTCTCGCTCCAAGATAAGGTATTTTCTGGTACTGTTATGGGTTTTATAAAAGCGCTTTAAGGCCATCAGAGGTTTATAAAGTTGCTCTAAACATTGTTTACGAATGGCACAATGAATTAAAGAATCGCACATTTTGTTGAGAATTTCATGGAAAGTGCGTCTTAAATAAAGTTCTTGTAGCAGCGCGCACTGCTGTTTCTCGTAATAGCGAGCCGCCTTTAATCCTGCTTCAATATAGTCTGCCACTAAGGCTGGGGCATGTAGACCAGGGCGCAGGCAAGCGCACTTCATTTGCTGTTGATAGAAAAGCATAGCTTGATGGTCGTGCATAAGAAAACCGATTAACTGTAACGATAATTGTTATCATTACAGTTAATCGGTTTTGGTGCAAGTCACAAATTGAAAATTTTGACGAGAGAGTAAGTGTTTAATTGTAACCAAGAATAAATATTTGATCGGTTTCATGTTTTCTCAAGGCTTGTGTGTGTTGATTTGATTGCGAAAGTAAGTCGATGATAGTGCCACGTTCGTCGCAGGTCGTTTTATCTGTGTCTGACTTTTCACTTGCAGCCAAAGCAGCATCAAGTGCGGTATAGGGTGAAATATACATAATGTTCTCCATTTGGTTGATTCACACTAGTAAAAGCATAACTCGTACCAATGATTATTAAAATTTTTAACTCTATGAATTAAAGTGAGTTATTTGGTTTTTAATAAATTAGGACAAGACATCGTTTTATATTTTTGCTTTACTGTTGTGCATTAATTACCAAACATGGTGCACAAATTTGCATGGATAAACCTTTCTCTCAGGCCTGTGAAAATAATAAATCTCCTATTCTTAGCGAGCTAAAAGGCTACTTTGCTGATATTGATAACGTGTTAGAAATTGGCTCAGGCACGGGTCAGCATAGCGTGCACTTTGCTGCACATTTACCGCACTTACAATGGTACACAAGTGATCGGTTGATCAATCACTATGGCATCAAGCAATGGCTTGCTGAGGCACAGTTAGCTAATTTACATGAGCCGATAGAGCTTGATTTAAATGAGCCATGGCCGGTTAAAAAGGTCAACGCGATTTACACTGCCAACACGTTACATATAGTTAGCAAAGCACTCGTTGAGCGATTTTTTAATGGGGTTGAACAGCATTTAGCAGCACAAGGCATGTTATGTATTTATGGGCCGTTTAAATATCAGGGGCACTTTACCAGTGAAAGTAATCAGCGTTTTGATGAGTTTTTAAAACAACAAGATAATTTAAGTGGTATTCGTGACTTTGAGTGGATCCAACAATTAGCTATGTCAGCAGGGTTAATGTTAGTAAATGACATTGCTATGCCTGCGAATAATCAACTATTGATGTTTAAGCGGTATCGTTCTTAAGTGGCACTTTTAAAGGGTAATAACTCAGTGCATTGCTGGTGGTAAATACGTAAATGTTGCTGCTCGCGCTTTAAGTAATCGGCAATCGCAGGACTAAAATCTGCATCGAGAACGTGGTGCACTGAGTGAGTAAATACAGGAGCAAATCCGCGCGCTATTTTATGCTCGCCTTGTGCGCCGGAGTGAAAGCAATTTAATTGCTGCTGAATACAATACTCAATCCCTTGGTAATAGCACAGCTCAAAGTGTAGGCAGTCTACTTCCTCTAAAGCTCCCCAATAGCGCCCATATAAAGTGTCAGTGCTTTTAAAGCTCAGTGTTGCAGCGATCACTTCATCGCCACGTATTGCATGCATAATCACTAATTTATCTGCCATAAGCGTGTGTAACAGCACAAAAAAATCATGACTTAAATACCCCATATGACCAGAACGCTTTAGGTAAGTGCGCTGATAGAACTCACAAAACTGACTCATAACAGCAAGTGTAATTTGTTCACCTTGCAGCCACTTAATAGTGATGTTTTGCTGGGCTATTTTACTGCGCTCTTTTTTTAATACTTTGCGTTTTCGTGCAGTCATTTTGGCTAAAAAGTCATCAAAGTTAGCATATCCATGATTCTGCCATTGAAATTGCACGCCTATGCGATGCATCCCATGATGGGCTGTCAGTTGTGAGGCTTGCTGTTGCGTACAAAAATTAATATGCCAACCCGACCACCCTTGTTGCTGGCAGTGAGTTGTTAATAACTCCGTAATATACAGATATACTTGCTCTGGTTGTGTGCAGGCAACAGCAATGCGTGGTCCTTCAATGGGGCTAAAAGGAGAGCCACAAAGCCATTTAGGATAATACTCTAAGCCATGTTGTTGGTAAGCCTCGGCCCACGCCCAATCGAATACATACTCACCGTAAGAGTGACTTTTTAGATAACCAGGCGCAAGTGCGACCAGAGTGTTATTTTCATACACCGCTAAATGATGTGGTTGCCAACCAGTTTCAGCAGATACACACTGGCTCTGCTCTAAAGCAAATAAAAAGGCATGTTCGGTAAATGGGTTTGTTGCAAAAAATGATTTCCAAACACTCGCATCTATTTCATTAATACTGGTGAACCAACGATGGCTAAATGCGGTCATTATTGTTTGCCTTGCAAGTTTTCAACCTGCTCTATGAATCGTTTGATATACCCTGCTTGCTCATCAAAGTAGGGGTTATAAGTGAGCCGTTGAAAGGTTGGAAACCTTGCAATATTTTCTGCCGTACGTTCGCCAATATTTGGCTCATTCGTGGTTTTACAGCTTGAGTACAGGGCGTCGTCATCAAGGTAACTGCCACAATTACGGTAATGAGCTTGCGCACCATAATGCGGGTTGTTAGGTGAGTTAACCACGGCAATATGAGAAATACCATGAATATGCTTACAACTTGCATTTTGGCATTGTGGATTTATGACTGTGTAATCTGTGGGGAAATCACTGTTCATGATTTTTTTGTCGCCATAATAAATCAATGTATCTAACCGGTTGGCGGGGCGTACTGTTACATCATGTAATGTGCTTAATAATTGCAATGAGGCACGTGTATCAATAGTGGTATCTACACCACTCATTACGGAAAAAATAGGTAGATTGGGTAATGGTCGCTGAGTTAATTTATGCAGCGCAATATTGCTCATTGCATCATCAGCAGCTGCCGCAGCATTAAAAGGAAAAGACTCATACTTAGCAAAATCAATGTCGGCGTCTTTATCTATCCAATTAACAAAAGGGATACGGTCAATCCATTTGGCAAGCCAGCCATTTTTATTGTGTGGCTCGGTGGCAGGCGAAAACAACATCAGCGCAGTTATTCTTGTATTGATTGGGTTAAGCGTTAAAGAATTAAGTAAAAGAGCGGCACCTGTTGAATAACCGCCTAATATAACCTGCTCGAAATCCTGGCTGGTACGAGTAATCGCATAGTCTACCGCTTGTTGCCATTGCTTGGCTGTAACGCTGCTCAACGCGTCTGCGGCTGTCCCATGACCGGGTAATAATAAAGTTCGTACGTTGTAACCTTGTTCAAAGTAAACTTTTGCTAAGTCATGAAAAGTAAACGGTGAGTCTGTCAGGCCGTGAATTAACAATACCGCTTTTTTAGTATTGTTTTGGCGCAACTCAAAAGGTGCGATAAGGTCGACAATGTTTGGTGTACTTGGTCGTTGCTGTTGCTTAACTAACAGCTGATAGGTTTCGGTTTGAATAGGGCAAGGCATCGAAGCACGAGGGTTAGCATGCAAAATAGACTGATATGCGAAGTTTAGGTAGTCACTGTATGCCGGTGTTGTTTGATAGGCAAACTCAGTGGTCGGCTTATTTTTCTCGAACCGCAAAAGCCCTTGTTGTTTGCTTTTCATTATATAGTTTAAATCAGTTAACTGGGTCACGCAGTTGGTTTGGCTGATAGCAAAGCTAGACGTCATTAGTAAAACAAGAGTGAGTAATATTCCATTAAGATTCATAAACATCTACATAATTGATTAGGCACTCGGTTAGCTTATCGAGTTCGAGTGGTTTTGCAAGATGTTGATTAAAGCCAATTGCTAAAGCGTGAGCTTTATCTTCAGGCATAACATCAGCGGTTAACGCAATAATAGGTAATTGCTCGGCGTTTTTAATTTTCCGTATCAGGGCCGTTGCTTGATAACCATCCATGACTGGCATTTGGCAGTCCATTAAAACTAAATCAAAGTCATGCATTTTGATTTGTGCTACAGCAAGCTCCCCATTTTCTACCACTGTTGGGGTGATCCCCAAAGAGCCAAGCATTGCTTTTATGACGAGTTGATTAACACTATTGTCTTCTGCAACCAATATTTTTAATCGGCTTAGGTCAACATGTTGGGGCGATTTTTGAGGCGCCGTTGGTTGTGCCGCGCAGCTATTTAATTCGACACAAAGAGTAAACGTAGAGCCTTTACCAACTTCACTTTGAATACTAATGTCTCCTGACATAAGTAAACTGAGTTCCTTTGCGATTGTTAACCCCAACCCTGTTCCCCCAAACTTACGGGATGTTGAATTATCAGCCTGAGTAAAGGCATCAAATAATTTACTTTGCTCAGTTGCTGCAATTCCGATACCTGTGTCTGAAATTGCAAGGGCAACTTGCAGACGTTGTTCGGATAGCTTCTTGCTAGATGCACTGAGCTTTACTTCACCTTCTGAGGTGAATTTAATGGCGTTACTGCATAAGTTTAATAAAATTTGCTCGATCCGCATAACATCACCTTCAAACCAAGTATCGATTGGTAAGTTATTATCAATCTTCCAACCAATACCTTTTTGCTGTGCACTTTGTTCAAACATGCTGTTGATCCGATCAAGTAAATTATTTAAATCAAATGGAGCGACTTCTAAAGTGAGCTTTTGTGATTCAATTTTAGAGATGTCGAGTATGTCATTAATCAGGCTTAATAATGATTTTGAGGACAAATTAATTTTATGAAGATAACCACTTAAGGTTTCGACGCTGTCTTCATTTTTCGCGAGTGTGGAAAACCCTATTACGGCATTCAGTGGGGTACGAATCTCATGGCTCATATTTGCCAAAAAGCGGCTCTTCGCTTGGTTCGCTAAATCGGATTGCTTTTTAGCTTTGACTAATGATCGGGTTCGCTCAGCGACTAAACGTGAGAGGGCACTATGTTGATAATTAAACAATAACAGGATCAGCAAAATTAGTGAGCTGACAATGACCTGCAAAATAAGTAAAAAGAGGGTCATGTTATTGTTTTGATGGGGTAAGAATTCATCTTTGATGGTTAAATCGACGAACCAAGTTTGCCCGGCAAAATTAATCTCAATGGTTGTTAATTTGTTCGTGTTTGTTGGCACATTTTGAGCGTTATTATAAAAAGGAGGGCTACTTGGCGATTCATAAATAGAGATATTAAACATTTCATTCTGGGCGATAGAAAGTGATTGCGCGATCATATTCTCCACTAAAAACACCCCAGTAGCGTAACCCTTGATAGACGCGACCTCATTATTTTGTTGGTACACTGGAGCAAATAATAAATAAGCGGGCTCAGGCTGTTTTGTTTGCACAAGTTGAATTATTTTGGTGCTAACAGGGTGATTCTTAATTCGCGGGTCGAGTAAAGTTTCACGACGATCTTCGCGGGAAAATAAATTAAAGCCAATAACTGATTCATTGCCTGCAAGCGGAGCTATATAGGTAACGACTACAAGAGGATCGTCATCTGCTAATGGCGCCCCCGTAACACGAGGAGTTAAGCTAAAGGGCTCATACAGTTCGCTTAAGCGGGTATTAAAAGCAACGACTTGATCGGGTGAGATTTTTCGATTCCAAGAAAATGCTTTGATAAAAGAGTGTTCAGCCAGTAATTTTGCACTGTAACTGTCGAACTCTTGCTTACTGACCGTCGGGGTTGATTGGATTTGGCTTGCGAGGCTCTGCACCGCAATTTGGCTGAGATTTAAATGACGAAGTAAGCTGTTTTCAATGATGGACGTTTCGCGCTTTGCAATTTGTATAGCGTTGGAATAACTTTCTTGATTGTAGAGTTTGGTTGTTAAAGCTACTGAGACAAATAATACAGAACAGACAGCAATCGTCGGTAATGGAGAAACATAGCGCTGTTTAAATGTAGGTTGTAATAATGCTAATAAAAATGGCGTGGCAATGAGTACGCCAAGGGCGTCTCCGAGCCACCAATAAATAACATTTTGCCAATGGTTAGCGGCACTATACGCAGGGTTAAATTCACTTAATGCAAACACCCCAATATTGGCTGATATAAGACTAACGGCAATACCAACAACTGCAATGAAATAAATAATTGATTGGCGTTTCTTTAAATGCAGAGGATTTCCTAACCAATATCTCAGTAAAGCAGCACCAACGAGGGCTTGCAAAATCACTCCTAAGCCAATTAATGCCACTTCGTTTAAAGTACTGCCAATCAACACTTGGTCATTGATGGCGTTATCGTTGATGCTCAAATTAAATGCAACAGAGGCAATAAACAACGCAGGAATGAAGCGCCACCACCAAATAAAGCAGCCAACCAACGCAATTCCTGCTGGTATCCAAATAGGGATAACTTGTGATTGAAAAGCAAAGTTTGTCAGTAATTTACCAGCTGTAAAATACGCGACAGCAAAAAGTATGTAAAAAACAAACGAGTTCAATGTTGAGCGAAAGATCTTCACATGCTTCCTTGTTGAAAATTATTTTTATAGAAGATTTTTCAGTATAGCGAATCAGCATTAAATAGTGTTATTTTTTAAAGCGGTAGCTGCTTTTTACTAAATGTCTGCTTTAAAACTACCGTAGACTCAATATTCGCGATGCAATTAATACTCCCCAGTTTATGTTTTACAAAGCTTTCATAGCTTTCTAAATCGGTTGCAATTATTTTTAATAAATAGTCATAGCTGCCAGATATTACAGAGCATTCAAGTACATGATTAAGCTTTTCAACTTGTTCTTCAAATATATTAGCTGCGCTGACCGAATTTTGACTTAAGCGCACAAATGCATAAACCAATACATTTAAGCCAAGTGAGCGGGGGTTTATAGCGGTATGGTAGCCGCAGATCACTTTGCTTGCCTCAAGTTTTTTGATACGCCGTAAACATGGGGTGTCAGAAAGGCTGACTGCTGTTGCAAGCTCTGAAACAGCAGTGCGCGCATTATTTTGTAACAAGGTTAGTAGCTGTTGATCTTTTTTATCTAGATTCATAAATGATGGCAATAAGTCGTGTTTAATTTTTATTATAGAGTGAATTTCACTAATTTTATGCTTTTTTATTAGTGGTTTTGCTGATTTGTACTCCATGTTATCTGTTAACATAAATGCAATAAATATTTGATGGGGAGTTATGCAGATGAGCAATAATACTCAGGCATTTGACGAGTGGCTCAGAACCCGCTTTGTAGAGATCAACAGTCAGTTAGAGGTTATTTATTGGCAGCAAGAAGATAAAGCCAATGTAGAGTTTGTTGGGGAGCAATTTAAACACCAGCTAGAAAGCGAAGGTAACGCGCATATCCGTAAGTTACTGGCCGAGGGCAATACCGATGAAGGGTTTGATCGCGCCTTTGATTTGCTAGGAAATGTGGGGTTATTTATGGCTGCGTGTAGGCGCCATGAGATCACTGAACCATCACGAGAAACAACGTCACCGCTGGTGGAAGCCTCAGCACTGGCCATGCATATTGGTGCGTCAATCGGGGTAACGCCACGTTTTGCGACAGCGCACTTAACCACTCATAACAAAGCGGTAAATGGCTTATATAAGCGCTTTACTGATCTGAGCGATGAAAAGCTATTTATTGATTACAACACCAAAGGCATTTTAGCCTATAAGCGCGCCGCAGATGCTTTACTTAAAATTCAGCCGTTAGGAATTTCACACCCATTGTGCGGTGAGTTGCTAAAAGTGGCTAAGCAGGCACTTGTAGATGTTATTGAGTCAAATACGGCACTATATAATCAGCTCGATACCGAACGGTTCTTCTTTTGTGTTCGTCCTTACTATAAACCATATCGGGTCGGTAAAGAGATTTATCGCGGCGCGAATGCGGGCGATTTTGCCGGTATTAACGTGATTGATATGTTATTAGGGCTGTGTTTTGCTAATGAGCCAAGTTATTCACAAATGTTGGTGGATAAATTTTTATATATGATGCCTGAGGATCAGCAAATACTACGTGAATCAATGCGCATGCCTAGTTTAATGGATGATTTTTTAGCATCAGGTGAAGCGCGCCACACAGAGTGGTTTAAAACCAACGCTAAGTTATTTATTCAAGTGTGTAAACTTCATGGTGATACGGCAATTGGTCATCATAATCAATTGGTGAGTAAATTTATTGCCCAACCGGCGCAACAAATGCAACAGCAACATATGAATAAAGTGACCGCCAGCGGCCCGCCATTGCATGTGTTATTAGATTCACTTGAGCAATTAAGAGATCGTCGAGCAGCAGCAAAGCGTGATGATATCAAAACCCGGTATCATGATTTAACACAGCTTAAACAATGGGTGGGTAATTAAGATGTATAAAGATGATTTTAACCTCGCATCTGGCTGCTACTTGTTAAATCACTCTGTTGGTCGGGCATTAAAAAGTAGTCAAGATGACTTTAACCAACACTTTTTTGCTCCGTGGCAAACGAGTAATAAAGAGCCTTGGCAGCAGTGGTTACCAGCTATAAACCGTTTTACTGCGGCGCTTAGCTTGCTATTTAATTCTCCAAGTGAGCAGTTTTGCCCACAAGTGAACCTCTCCAGTGCATTAACTAAGCTTGTGATGTCTCACCCTCGGTTGCAACAAGCGGACTGTAAAGTGCTAATGGCGCAAAGTGACTTCCCTAGCATGGGGTTTGCGATGCAAAAAGCTTTAGCCAGTAGTGCTAAAATTGAGTTTATTCCTGAGCACCTAGATTTAACCGACAGCGCAGTATGGCAACAGTATATAAAACCAGATATTGATTTAGTGTTTATTAGTCATGTTTATTCAAATACAGGGCAGCAAGCGCCTGTGGCAGAAATTAGCAAATACTGTAAGCAAATCGGGTGCTTAAGTATTGTTGATGTGGCGCAATCGGCGGGTATATTGCCGTTAGATTTAAGCCAAATTGACGTTGATTTTATGATTGGCTCCAGTGTTAAATGGCTCTGTTCTGGTCCTGGTGCAGCTTATTTATGGGTGAGTAAAGCGCAGCTAGCTATGTGTGAACCACAAGATGTTGGTTGGTTTTCTCATCAAAACCCGTTCGAGTTTGATATTAATCATTTCGTTTATCATGAGAGCGCGCTGCGCTTTTGGGGCGGAACGCCTTCAATAGCACCATTTGTCATTGCAGGGCACAGTATTCATTACTTTGCTCGGTTAGGTATTAATAAGGTACGGACTCATAATTTAGCGCTGCTTGCGCAATTAACCACCGCATTGGCTCCTTATGTAGTATCGCCAGTTGAACCAGCTAGGTGCAGTGGCACGGCAATCATTAATTTTGCCGAGCAACAAACTGCGGTTTTAGCTGCATTGGCTGAGGCGAATATTAGTGTTGATGTGCGGGCATACGGGATGCGAGTATCACCGCATATTTACAACGACAGTAGCGATATTGAGCAACTAATAAAAGTGGTTAAACAGGTAATAAAATAATTACTGGTTTAGTTGTATTTTCAAGGTGTTTAACGCCTCAAGCTGCTGTTGATATTGCTCTATTTGCGGTTTGATGCGTTGTTCCACTTGGGCGGTGCGCTGTGCAATGGCATCTGCAATTGAGCTTGCCCCCATTCTATTTGCAGTATCCTGAGTCATATAGTTTATTTTAGTTTTTTGTGCTGCCAAAGTCTCTTGCAATTGTTTTATTTCACGCTGGATAAGTGCGATGTTTCGGTCAATTTTTTGCGTGGCAAGATAACTATCTATGTCTTCGTCAATGGTCTTGCCCTGCTTTGCACCAGTACTTTGCGCTACATTAGTGGCTGGAATAGTAATTTCTTTAGCGTCTTCACCACAGGGGAGTTGGCTAAACGTGACGACGCCATCAATAGTACATTGATAAACAGCAGAAAAGGCTGGAATGGTGATAAATGCAATGCTTAGGATGATAGCTCGAACCATATTTGACGTCACAGATTAGCTGTTTATTGAGAATAATAATGCCTGAAGTTGGTAAAGGTAACAATTCTATAATAGGGTTTTGGTGGATTACTTCGCAGACCGCAGTTATTTCGATGCTTAACATCTGCTAAACTACCCTCTTCTCATTACTGTACTGGCTATTATGAAACATTCAATCACTCCCGTAATTTTGGCCGGCGGCATAGGGTCGCGGTTATGGCCATTGTCACGCCAAGCTATGCCAAAGCAGTTTTTATCTTTACTTGGAGATGAATCGTTATTACAGAGCACCCTAAAACGCTGTGACAACGAATGCTTTACTGATGCTATTTTGGTTTGTAATGAGCAGCATCGTTTTATTGTCAGTAGCCAATGCCAGCAAATAAATGTCCAACCGAATGCATTGTTACTCGAGCCAGAAGGGAAAAATACCGCCCCTGCGATAGCCCTTGCGGCACATTATGTGCTGCAGCAAGAGCTGGATACTCCTTTGTTGGTGATGCCTGCCGATCATCATATTGATAATTTTGAATTGTTAGTCGCGCAGCTGCCAGATGCAGTAAAATTAGCGCAGCAGGGCAAGTTAATTACTTTTGCAATCGAGCCTGATATTGCTCATTGTGGTTACGGTTATATCAAAAGAGGAGCTAAAATAGCAGCCTCAAACTGTTATGAAGTTGATGAGTTTAAAGAAAAGCCCAGCTTACAGCAGGCCCAGCAATATCTAGCCGGTGGTGGATACAGCTGGAATAGCGGTATGTTTTTATTCACGCCCCGTGCATATCTTGCAGAGCTTGAACGTTTTGCCCCAAAAATAGCCGGTTGCATTGCACAAGCCGCCAATTTTAGTGTTGATTTAGGTTTTACCCGTGCAGATAACGACATCTTAAAAAGTTGCCCAAGTGATTCTGTCGATTATGCAATTTTAGAACGCAGTGCAAATGTGGTAGTGCTGCCGTTAGCGCTCAACTGGAATGATGTGGGTGGTTTTAACGCGTTGTGGCAAAGCACTGATAAAGACACGCAAGGCAATAATCAAAGTGCAGATACTGTGTTGTTAAATAGTGAGAATAACTTACTTAACAGTGAAAGCGGTCATACTATTGCAGCGTTAGGGGTTAAAGATTTAGCCGTTATTCACACTCATGATGCTACATTGGTGGCAGATAAAAACCAATTAGATCAATTGCCTGAATTATTAAAACTATTAGCTTTTAAGCATAGTGATAAGCTACTTCATCATCAAGCTATGTATCGACCTTGGGGCAGTTACCGAGTGTTAGTTGAAGGCGTTGGCTTTAAAGTTAAAAAGATTATTGTTAATAGCAATGGCAAGCTTTCGACTCAACGTCATCAACATCGTGCGGAGCATTGGGTGGTGGTATCAGGCATTGCTGATGTTACCATTGATGGTAAAGCAAGCACTTTAACTGCCGATCAATCTTGTTATATTGCTGCAGGCCATGTGCACAGTTTAGCGAATACCCAAAGTGAGCCTTTGATCGTAATAGAAGTACAAACTGGCGCAATACTTGATGAAAGCGACATAGAACGCTTTGATGATCAGTATGGAAGATAGCGGCAAGTTAACAAGGCTAAAGTGACAAGGTTAAAGTGAGATATACAATTCACTTAATATGGCAGAAATGATTTTTAGGTTTAGCTCAAATCTGGCTGTCCATATGTGCCATGAGCTGACCTTCAACCGTAACTCGTTTCTGCCCCAAAGCGAGTTAGGGTAAATTCTCTAATGATTGCTTTGAGCAATCAAGAGACGGTCCAAGTCGTTTAATGTTAAATGCTCTATTAAAGTATTCGGCTTCGTTGTCCCCCATTGAGGCAGGGTGACGCTAATTATGAATAGATACAAGATGCAATTTAGGTACGTTTATACGGTGCGTAATGAATATTGACGTACCAAGATATAATCAGCGATATAATTTAGAAATGGTGAGTGTGTTTTCTTTTTTCTGAATATCTTTAGCACCAATAAAAAATTATAGTTGGCAATGCATTACGTTATTTGTTAAAAATAGATTTATTAATACATAAGCGTGGCATCGGCAAATATATGCGCGACGAGCGCACTGTAAAATGTTAGGCGAAAGGAGAATCTATGAGGGCATATGCGTTAGCTGTAATATTTATATCTGCTTGTCATGTGTATTTTTCCGCTTCACAAAATGAATCACCACTTAGTTTCTTATTTTTATTTTTCGTTTTAAGTCCTTTTTTACCTTATGTCTGGAAAGACTTGTCAAATATAAAATTTGATAAAAATGGCTTATCACTAGAGAAGTTGAAGGGAGAAGTTGATAAAACGATAAAACAGGCTACTCACAGAAAAGCCATAGAACCAAAAGCACTAGATGGTTTGTTTAAAACAGTAGATTTAAATGAATGGATGACTTTAGTTCTGGCTCGAATGCTCATGAGGCAAGGTTTAGTTTGCTTGGTTCCAGAGCATGGATTTGGTCCTTCTCCTAGCTTGTCAGAGCTAATTCCTCTTTGTCAAGAGAAGGGGTTAATTTCCGAAGAAGAGCAATTAGACTTAGAAAAATTAAGAAACGTAACCTTCTACGCGGAATGGTGGGACGGTGACGCCCCAACTCATGGCGAGTGGCAATGGGCACTAGATAATTGTAAGAGTATTGTTCGCAATTTATTTAACAGGCAACCAATCACCTAACAAACACCTCAACAAAGGATGCAAAACGCTTGGCTTGCGCCCCTTCGTCGTTAATTATAGCCAAGCATTTTGGCCTGTTAGGCGGGCGTTTAGTTTTCTAGAAAGGATGCGAATTAAATGATAATTGATGACATTATTGCAGGTATTGACGAAGGAGGGCCAAAAAGTTACTACTCCTTTGAAACTCTCGTCCAGCATTTATTAAAGCATCATATTGAGAGTCAAGAAAAGAAACTTCTGATTGCTACTGACTCGATGAAGTACGGAGATGCGTTTGCACCTGATGGATTTGATCAGTTTGTTGGCCCAACATTAATAGAAATAAAATTTAATCTAGCTAGGCTGCCTGTAAGGCATTTTATAGAGAGGTCGATATATAGGCTTCTGAACGAATATACCGAGAATAATTTCGAAAACGTTCTTATCATCTCAGCTAAGCCGATATCGGAAAAATTTTTATTTCGTGTAGAAGATGAATTAAGCCGAAATAACCTGCCTTTTAAAGTAACTTTTTGGGGACCTGCAGAGCTAAATAAGATTGCCTCTAAGAACAGGAAGGTAGTTAACAAAATAGCAAATAACCTTTTTGCCCTGAGGTTATCTTCAGCTATATTCAAGCCTATTAGAGACTGGAAGAATGAGAGAGAAGAAATAGTTGAGAACCTTAAAAGCTGTTATAAAAAAGGTCAATTCTCATTACTTCTAGGTGCAGGTGTTTCAAGTAGTGCCGGTATGCCCGATTGGAATACATTGCTGAATTCATTGTTTGTTACTTATCTTACACAAGAGTTTGATGATGTTGCAATGGGAGATAAAGATATTGGTGATCTTGTCAGCAGACTGAATAGCATTGATGAGCCTTCAGCATTAATGGCGGCCAGGTATCTCCGAAAAGGGCTGTCGAAATGGGATGGTGAAGCAAAAGAATTTATAGAAGCAGTAACAAAGAATCTCTACAAGCTCAGAAACAATAAGTTTCCAATAGATTCTGAATTGATAAAGTCAATTGCATCCATGTGTTTACCGAGACGTACAGGTGCGAAGGTGAAATCAGTTGTTACTTACAATTTCGATGACCTTCTCGAAAGGCAGTTAAGTAACAATGCAATATTACATAGGTGCATTTATACAGATAATGAAAGTTATGACCCCGATGAGCTTCCTGTCTATCATGTTCATGGTTTCTTGCCGGAAGATCGGAAAACTTATGATGGATTGGATAACTCAACCTTAGTTTTTTCGGAAGAGGGTTATCATCAAATTTATTCAGATTCATATCATTGGTCAAATCTAGTTCAACTCAATTCTTTTAGGGAAAGCAATTGCCTTATGGTTGGCTTATCAATGACCGATCCGAATTTGAGGCGGCTGCTCGATATATCTTCGAAAAATACTGAAAGAAGTAAGCATTTTGCGTTTATGAAAAGACTTTCTTCCAGTGAGTTTTGTTATGAGACTCAAAATGGGAGAAAATCAAAAGTCATACAAAATACAGGTGCTGCTGATAAATTTTTATACGGTCATCATTCTCTTAACGAGGAACTTATGAAGGAACTGGGGGTTACAATTATATGGTATGAATCGTATGACGATATCCCAGAAATAATTCGAGAGGTAACTAAACAAGAAAACTAATAAGGCATACCAGTGGACGATACCGCTGAATGCGCGGTATACATAAATTTATCAGAATTCCAAATGACACAAACAAAACACTAACTCGGAAATGTCCAAAAATGAGTTTGATTGACCATCTGCTTTTCGCTCATAACCGTCTTTCCGATAAGGCGTAACCAACTCGTCAAAGCTGCAAGACTCTATATGAGCTGCTAAAACTAAAGAGCATGGAATCTTTTAAACTTTAACCTTGCTTCTTTTTCCTTGAAACTTCACTCTTGCTAACTCGCTAACTCGCTAACTCACTTCTGACATACTTTAAATACTGCTCAAGGCTACTTTGCCACAGCACTAAGGCTTCAGTAAGTGATTCTTTAAGTGGTTTATTATCGAGTAAGCGCCGCTCGATTTTTTTTAGTTCGTTGCCATAGCGGTTAAAGCCAAGCTGTAATGCAGTGCTGGCTTGACGATGCAGTAGCTTTATACATTGTTCTTTATCTTCCTCCAGCAGTTGTTGTGCACGAATCAATTTATTGCGTGCAGATAATACAAACTCGTTATAAATAGACGAAACCTCGTCTTCACTAAAAGAGCTTTTTAGTGTGTCTGCTGCGGTACCGTCGTACAAAACATCACTAAGCTCTACCGCAATACTGGGTGCTTGGCTGCTTTGTGAATCACTTAATGCTTGGCGCAACTTTTGTTGCTTGATGGGTTTGCCAACAATGTCTTTAATGCCAAGTGCAAAGTATTCCTTTATCTCGTCAGGACTTAAGCTAGCTGTAAAGGCCAATACTGGCGTGCGTTGGTTTTTATGCTCCATTCCTTTAAGGGTTTTAAGTACTTCTTGGCCGGTGAGATCGGGCAGGTTCATGTCCAATAAGACCACATCAAAGTGGTAGGTTTGCATCAGCTCGATAGCGCTTTTACCATCACGAGCGAGTTTGATTTTATGCTCATCATCAGCCATAAACTCAATGGCTATTTTTTGATTTAAATCTAAATCTTCAACCAGTAATACATCTAGACCAGTTAAATAGTCTTTTGATTGGTGGCGCTGTTCTACTAAGCTTAATTCACCCAGCGCTAACACGATGTCAAAGCTAAACGAACTGCCTTTATCGAGCTCACTGATAATATCGAGTTGCGAGCCTAGTTTAGCCAATAGGCGGCTAGTGATCGCGAGGCCAAGGCCTGTTCCGCCTTTTTCTTTGCCTGCACTGCTTTGCACGTAAGGTTCTGTAAGATATTCTATTTCGTCATCTTCAATACCAGGCCCTGAGTCAATTACACTAATGCGAATATGATGCTCTAGTTGGCGCTCTTCAAGTAGTTCAACACGAATTTTAACCTCACCTTTATCAGTGAACTTAATCGCATTACCAACGAGGTTTATAATTATTTGCCGAAGTTTTTGCTGATCACAGTAATAACAAGCCTGTTCTGGTAGGTTGTAAATTAATTCAAATTTTAAACGCTTTTGTTCTGCAAGAGGACTCAACAATAAACACAGGTTGTGTAGCCAAGTTCTAAACTCAACATCTTCTTCATAGAGTGCTTCGTTATGCTGATCAAGGCTTGCGTAATCAAGTACTTTATCTACCAGTAAATTAAGTGATTCAGCTGAGTTTATGATGGCTTCACAGTAAGGTTTGTCTCGTGGGTCAGTTGATTGGTTTAAGATCAATTGCGCACTGCCTAAAATCCCATTGAGTGGAGTGCGGATCTCATGACTAATGGTTGATAAAAACAAGCCCCTTATTTCCAGATCCTTTTGCGCTTTATTAGTTAACTGGTTGAGATTCTGTTCTCGACGTTCGTTACATAATAGTGCCATTCCGGTGGTGTAAAACATGGGAGCGATCACGCCATTGACCAGTAAAGTAACGCTAAACCAGTTCTCTTTTAATAGTGTAAAGTTGTTTACATCTTCCATTAAAAAAGCACGCCCGACAAAAATACTGCTAATAATAGTAAGGATTAAAATGTAGACAATACTGCCATTGGGGTAGGGTTTACGGGCGAAGCGAATAAACAAATACAGCAAAAATAGTGCTTCGCTGATATGTTGTAAATCAGAAGCAAGTACACGATTGCGTAAGCTTGAATCGACGACCGTAAAATACATCAACAATGCACCACATAGTAATGTCGCAATTATAAAAAATCGAAATTCTTTACCGCGATACCCTAAAAATTGGCTAATTGCTAATGCATGAATAATGGATGCGCTAAACCATAAACTGTTTGCCAAGATAATAGTGATGAGATTATCGACATATCCATGCAAAGCAAAGCTCATTAATGCCGTAAACAACACTAATGGATAGAATATGTAGAGCATAGTGCCGGGAGTGTGTTTGTTCGCGCGCCAAGTTAAAAAATTAAGCAGTGCCATTACAGCCATCATGGCAGCACTAGCAAAATACAATGTGAGGGAGTCGAGCATGCATATTCCAAGCTGTTTCGGTAACGGGATTAGAATAATGGCAATTGCCAGTGTTAGCAAATAAGCTGGCGGATAGAAATGAAAAACAGGTAACAAAGTACCTGTTTTTATAATTAAATGAAAGTTGCTAGATCAGCGAATTTCATCTGGAATATTTTGCTGCGCCCATGACAGTAGCTCGATACGGTTACGGCATTTGGTTTTTCTAAATGCACTGTATAAATGTGTTTTTACTGTGTGTGGGCTAATGCTGAGTGCTTCTGCGATTTCTTTGTTCTTAGAGCCATTACTCATCAGCGAGATAATTGCTTTCTCACGTTTAGTGAGTTTTACAGGTTCAATATCACCGTCAGTAAGTTTATGTAAGGCATCTTTATTAAATTGCAGCATGCGATTTAATGCATTACACATAATATCACGGCGATACCAAAGCTGGTCCTCTAGTAATAAGCGAATACCTTTCATCAATACATCGGCATTGTCTGTGGTATAAAAAACACCGCGAATACCGCTTAAAAGTGCACGATTAGCAAGCTCTGGATTTTCATCTAAGTTGAATAACACGATATCGCATTTTACGCGCAAATTTACTAGTTGCTCTTTTAATTTTCCCCAAGCGTCTTGGCTTGATGTTTCAATAAACAATAAACGAGTTCCTTCAGGAACGTCTAATATGTTTGTTCCGGTAGCAACATTGAGCCCTTGGGTTTTTAATAAAGGCTCTAATACATTAATACCAATTGTATTAATTGGCTCTAGATCTAGTAACAAAAAGGCTGAACTACTCATACTTATATACTCTTGAATAAAGTTGACTAATCAATCCTAACATGCAATCCACCCCTTTCGTATTAGAAATTTCCCAGATTGGGGCAGGATAAACATAGTTTTATAACGTTTTGTACATTAGTCATTAAAAAATACAGCTGTAATTTAATTCAAGGTTTTGATATTTATATAAAATAATATAAAAACCCAGAAAAGGGTTCCTTTTACAAATATTTACACGCCAAATTTAAAAATCAGCCTTTTATCTTATCCTGATAGGGTGGCCATCCCATTATTTTACCAGCTAACATATGTAAATGGATGTGATAAACCGTTTGACCGCCATGGTCATTACAATTCATTACAACTCTAAATCCATCCTCTGCAAAGCCTTGTTGTTTGGCTATTTTCGCAGCTACTACATAAAGGTGACCAACAAGAGGTGCATCTTGTTCGCTAATATCATTAATTGTCGCAATCTCTTTTTTTGGGATAATCAATACATGAAAAGGGGCTTGCGGGTTAATGTCTTTAAAAGCCAAACTCAGCTCATCTTCATAGACGATGTCAGCTGGAATTTCGCGATTGATAATTTTAGTAAAAATAGTGTCTTCGCTCACGTTAAGATCTGCTCCATTGTAATCTAATAAATATCACTAATGACAAACTTTGCTTGCAGTGTCAAACTGAAATCAAATCACAAGGAGTTATTATGCGGAAATATATATTTTTAAGCGGGATTGTTTCATTGTTTTTGAGTGTCCCAAGTATTGCTGAAACGGTGAGTTTTCCTGAAGAAATTGTGCCGTTACAAGTAGGCGATAAAAAAATAGAACATTCATTTTTCAGTCGGGTTGATGAGGTGGAACTTACCCCAGGCGTGTATCAGCTCAAACTTAAGTACACAGATTTATATGAGCAAGGCTATGATGAGCACCAAGTGGTTGACTCAGAACCATTCTGGGTGACGATGACCATTGCCGCCGATACGGATTACGATGTGGTGTTTAATCGTGCAGACAATGCAGTGGCGGCAAAAGTATTTGCCGAGGCGCCGCAAGTGAGTTTGCAAGCAAAGGGGCAGTCGTTAGGCACGCCTTTAAGCGTTATTCCTGAACCAAACTTTCGCAGTGGCGCTGTAGCTCAAGTTGCATCAACAAAAGCGGCACCTACCGCGAGTACGGCAGCTATTGCTTCGGTGACTGCTGCGCAAGCCCCCGTATCGCGCCCAGCACCAAGCGTTTCTAACGCACCAAATGCTGCAGCTATGCTCGATTTTTGGTGGCAACAAGCCAGTGCTCAAGAAAAGCAAGCTTTCATTGAAAAAGTGACTAAAAGTAAATAGCAAAAAGGGCGAATAAATCGCCCTTTTTATGTGCTCGTTAAGCTTACTTAGCAAACAAGTCGTCAACGGTACCTTGCGCTAATGGGTGATAGCCTGGGCGAGCTTTAAGGTATACATCGTGCGCCCATTCACGCTTACCATTTTTGATCAATGCCTTGTATAGCGGCACAATCAATTTACGACGGCCAATGCCTGATAAGTGCTTATCAAGTGATGGGTAAATCGGTTGATAGCCATTACCTACCGCAAGCATATACCATGCAAATGCACGTTCGGCATTGGTTGATTGAGTTAAGTTAAACTCTGCATCTAATGCAGCCATTTTTTCTAGGCTTAAATCGCGCGGTAAGTTATTTAAAAAGTGTAACCACTCGTGCACTGTCCAATTAGTCGTCGGAAGTTGCGCGGCAGTTGTCTCACCTTTTAACCATGCTTGCGTGGCGTTATCGACCTTATCAAACGCATCAGAGGTTGGGTTTGGTGCATCACTTGGTAATCCAGGCTGAAAAATCCACTCGTTAACTTTGTCCATGCTAACAACGCCTGGGTATTTTTCAATTAAGTTAGCTTTGATGTAAGTAACAAATTGAGCCGTCGTTAATGATTTAAAAGCAAATTCGTTGAAGTAAGTTTTTACAAAATCATCAAACTTTTCACGGCCGTATTGGTTTTCAAGGTAAATTAAGAAAAGCTGACCTTTTGTATAAGGCACTGAGCTGAAAGCATCATCGGGATCACGGCCATTAAGCTTTAAATTAAGGCGCGTATCAGGTGCGTCGATAGTTTTTAATTGTGCGCGTAAACCAGCTGCATCAAGTGCTTGTTCCATAACTGCACGGTCACGACCAAAGACTTCTTCCATAATGCGGTTTTCAACGTACGAGGTGAAACCTTCGTTTAGCCATAAATCTTCCCACGTTGCATTGGTTACCAAGTTACCGGACCAAGAGTGCGCAAGTTCGTGAGCAATCAGATTTACTAAGCTTTTATCACCAGCAACAACCGTTGGTGTGATAAAAGAAAGGCGCGGGTTTTCCATACCACCAAACGGAAAGCTAGGTGGTAACATGAGTAGGTCATAACGGCCCCATGCATACTCGCCATACATGGCATTGGTTTTATCGATCATCGCTTGTGTGTCATTAAATTCGGCAACTGACGCATCTAAGATTGTTGGTTCAGCAAAAATACCGGTTTGCTTAGACATCGCTTTAAATTCTAAGTTACCTGCACCAATAGCAATTAGGTAAGGAGAGATAGCTTGCGGCATTTCAAAGTGATAATCACCATCTTTATAAAGTGCATCTTTGTTATCGGCACTCATTACCGCACGAATATCTTCCGGCGTGTGGATACGTGCTGAGTAAGTTACACGCATTGCTGGCGTATCTTGTACTGGGATCCAACTACGAGCGTGGATCGCTTGCGATTGGCTGTACATAAATGGATGGCTTTTACTGGCTGTTTGCTCTGGGGTTAACCATTGTAAGCCAGATGCTTCAGGGCGGCTGTTATAATAAATACGTACTTTAGGAGCTTGGTCTTTAAACGTAATAGTAAGCTTTGAGCCTTTAACGTCATCGCGCTGAGCAAGTGTGAATTTGGCTTTGTGCCAGCTGCCACTTTGGCTTTGATACATTACTTTATCGATGTCTAAATCGCGCGTATCAAGCACTAAGGTTTTGCTGGTCGTGTTTTGCCATTCTAGCGTGTGTTCAACAAAACCTTCTAATTGCTTGTCGGCAAAGTCGACGTCTAAATCAAGGTTTAAATGCGTCGTGATGACGTCATCGAGATTGGCATATGAGTTTTGATCAATGGCACTGGCCATTGCTTGAGAGCACATTCCAGCCATAGCGAGGCTTAAAAAGAGAGGTTTGATTTTCATAAATACCCTGAACACGAATAAAAAGTGCAGGTTTTATATCATGATTGCGATTCTTGGTTGAGCATTTTTTACAATCTAGTGCAAGATTTGCGACTAAGAGTTACACTAGTGCGATTAGTGACAATTAACCTTTGAGGCGTTTTGTGGCTCAGTCCCTGCAATCTTTCCATACCTTTTCTTTAAAGAGTCAGTGCTCGCAACTAATCGAAATTACTGACTCAGCGCAATTGCAGCAACTCACCTTTGATGCCCCTTTTTGCATTTTAGGAGAAGGGAGTAACACCGTGTTTTTAAACGATTACCAAGGCACGGTAATCAAAATGGCCACTGCCGGTGTGCAGGTCATAGAGCGTCAAGATGATTACCTACTAGAAGTTGCTGCGGGGGAAAATTGGCATAAACTTGTTGCTTATACACTTAAACACGGTATACCTGGGCTTGAAAACCTTGCATTGATCCCCGGTACAGTGGGTGCTGCGCCAGTACAAAATATTGGTGCTTATGGTGTGGAGCTGGCAAAATTTATTGCATACGTAGAGTATTTTGATATCTCCAGTAAGCAACTCGTTCGCCTTACTGCTGAGCAGTGCGAGTTTGGCTATCGCGATTCTATTTTTAAACATGCATTAAAAAATAAAGCGGTGATCACATCTGTGGGATTAGCTTTACCCAAGCTATGGCAGCCAGAATTAAGTTATGGTCCTTTGCAACAACTTGAACATGTAACGCCTATAGCCGTTTTTGAGCACGTCATTAAAACCCGTAACAGCAAATTACCTGACCCTTATGTGCTGGCAAATGCTGGAAGCTTTTTTAAAAATCCCATTATAGAAAATCGCTTGCTGAGAGATTTACTCGCTGCACACCCACAGCTACCTCATTATCACTACGATAACGAGCACCATAAAGTGGCTGCAGGTTGGTTGATAGAGCAAGCAGGCTTAAAGGGACATCGTATAGCTGGAATTGAAGTGCACCAACAACAAGCGTTGGTATTGGTTAATCATGGTGATAGCAGCGGTGAAGACCTCGTTGCTATGATCAAGTACATCCAGCAACAAATTTGGCAACGCTATCAAATAAAATTGCAGCACGAAGTTCGCTTGATGAACAGTGTTCACGAATGCCATATCGGTTTAGGAGAAGCAATATGAAAGCACCTGATGGCAATAAACTGGCTATTTTAAATGCCCTTAATCAAGGTGGCTTTATCTCAGGGCAATTATTGGGTGAGCAATTAGGTATTAGCCGCGCGGCGGTGAGTAAGCACATTCAAAGTCTACAAGAAATGGGTTTAGATATTTTTAAAGTTAGCGGTAAAGGTTACAGCTTAAATAATAATGTCGGCTTATTAGAGCAAACTAAGATCCAACAGCATTACCAAAGCTTAGGTGCACATACCGCGCAAGTGGAAGTTCAGCCAATTATTGACTCGACTAACAGTGAGTTAATGCGCCGTATTGCCGCTAAACAAACCTTAGAGTCGGGAACTGTGATTGTGGCTGAAATGCAGCAAGCAGGGCGTGGTCGTCGTGGTCGCGTGTGGCAATCGCCCTTTGGCGCAAACTTATATTATAGTTATTACTGGCGTTTAGATGACGGACTACAAGCGGCAATGGGGATGTCGATTGCCGTAGGGTTAGCGGTCTACGACGCTTTAAAAGCACTGTATAAATTAGAGGTTCAACTGAAGTGGCCGAACGATATTTATCTCAATAATGAAAAGCTCGCAGGCGTGTTAGTTGAGTTAGATGGTCAACCGCAAGGACCGTGTCAGTTGGTTATTGGTATTGGTATTAATTTACAAATGCCAGAAAGCTTTAGTCAACACATCGATCAAGCGTGGACCGATTTAAGTCAGCACACTCAGCAGGTTGATAAAAACCAGCTGGTGGCATATTTAACTTACTACCTTGAACAGCGGCTCGCACAATATAGTCAATCGGGCTTAAATGATATGTATCAACAATGGAATAGTTTAAATGTCTTCGTTGGGCAATGTGTAGAGTTGAATACTGGACACCGCAGTTGGAGCGGAATCTGTGAAGGTATTGATGCTAATGGCGGGATCCGTATCCGCCAAGATGGTGAAGTGAAAAGTTATTATGGCGGCGAAATATCATTACGTAAGGCAAGCGTATGAGATTATTAATTGATGTAGGCAACACCGCATTAAAAGCTGCAATCTGGCAAGGTGGGCAGATTAAGCAATGTGAGCTCAGTGCATTACCGTGGTCGCAAATTAATGACGTTGTTTATGCCAGTGTTGGTAAAAGTGAGCAGCTAAATGAACTATTAACCCAAGCCCGTTCACTTCAGGTGCCATGCTTTGAAGCCAAAGTAACAAAGCAACTTAGTAACCTACGTTGTGCGTATCAGCAATTTAATAATTTAGGGATTGATCGTTGGCTTGGTTTAATTGCCGCCTTTAAACTATGTCCACAGCAAGATTGCATAGTAATAGACACCGGAACAGCCACCACAATTGATGTGCTCACAGCACAAGGGCAGCATTTAGGTGGCTGGATATTGCCTGGCCTTGAGCTAATGACACGCTCATTGACACAAAATACTCAGCGCGTTTTTGATGATGCCAACACAGTATTTGCAAATGAATTGGGTGTAAACACACCGAATGGTTTAAAAAACGGCGCGCTAGTGGCAACGTTAGGGGCTGTTGAACAAGCAAAATTACATTTATCTAATAAAAACCCGCAACTAATTTTTGCTGGTGGTTATGGCGCATTACTCAAAGCACAGTTTTTAGGCGCGACTTATGAGCCGCAACTAGTGATGAAAGGGCTCAACTATTGGTATGAATTGAGCGAAAAGTAACAAAAAGCCCTTGTTTTGCCTGATTTGTGAGCATTCAAGCTAAAAAATTACATTTTTTTCAAATTTATTGTTGCATCACCTCCAACCTTCCTCTAATATCTCGCCCCGTACTAAAGCAGTGCCGACTTAGCTCAGCTGGTAGAGCAACTGACTTGTAATCAGTAGGTCAACCGTTCGACTCGGTTAGTCGGCACCACTTTCCTTTTACCGAAAGTGCTTAGTAAAGAATTATCGTGGAGGGGTTCCCGAGCGGCCAAAGGGATCAGACTGTAAATCTGACGGCTCAGCCTTCGCTGGTTCGAATCCAGCTCCCTCCACCACTTTATTCTTGACGGTTAGAGGTAGTTTAAGAACAGGTTCCTAACGCGGGCATCGTATAATGGCTATTACCTCAGCCTTCCAAGCTGATGATGCGGGTTCGATTCCCGCTGCCCGCTCCAGTTTCTGGTGTTGCTGATATAGCTCAGTTGGTAGAGCGCACCCTTGGTAAGGGTGAGGTCGGCAGTTCAAATCTGCCTATCAGCACCAGTCACACGAATCTTCTTGAATACTTCCTTTATCTGTCAGAAAATACTATTTGAAATTTGAAAAATTTAACTTAATCTACCTCCGGTGGATTATTTTCATATGTAATCTAGATACACAAAACTGATAGGTTCCGTCATGGCAAAAGCAAAGTTTGAACGCGTAAAACCGCACGTAAACGTAGGTACAATCGGCCACGTTGACCACGGTAAAACAACCCTAACTGCAGCAATCACTAACGTACTTGCAAAAGTATACGGCGGTGTTGCTAAAGATTTCGCATCAATCGATAACGCTCCAGAAGAGCGTGAGCGTGGTATCACAATCTCAACTTCACACGTTGAGTACGATACACCTACTCGTCACTACGCACACGTAGATTGTCCAGGACACGCCGATTATGTTAAAAACATGATCACTGGTGCTGCTCAAATGGACGGCGCTATCCTAGTTGTTGCTGCGACTGACGGCCCTATGCCACAAACGCGTGAGCACATCCTTCTTTCTCGTCAAGTTGGCGTACCTTACATCGTTGTGTTCATGAACAAATGTGACATGGTTGATGACGAAGAGCTACTTGAATTAGTAGAAATGGAAGTTCGTGAACTTCTTTCTGAGTACGACTTCCCAGGTGATGACTTACCACTAATCGCTGGTTCTGCGCTTAAAGCGTTAGAAGGCGAGAAAGAGTGGGAAGACAAGATCATTGAACTTGCAGACGCACTTGATTCTTACATCCCAGAGCCAGAGCGCGACATCGATAAGCCATTCATCATGCCTATCGAAGACGTTTTCTCAATCCAAGGTCGTGGTACAGTTGTAACTGGTCGTGTTGAAGCTGGTATCATCAACGTGAATGACGAAGTAGAAATCGTTGGTATCCGTGATACAACTAAATCTACTTGTACTGGTGTTGAAATGTTCCGTAAGCTACTAGACGAAGGTCGTGCTGGTGAGAACATTGGTGCACTTTTACGTGGTACTAAGCGTGAAGACGTTGAACGTGGTCAAGTACTAGCTAAGCCTGGTTCAATCAAGCCACACACTACATTCACTTCAGAAGTATACGTACTTTCTAAAGATGAAGGTGGTCGTCATACTCCTTTCTTCAAAGGTTACCGTCCACAGTTCTACTTCCGTACAACTGACGTAACAGGTGACGTACAGTTACCAGAAGGCGTAGAAATGGTAATGCCTGGTGATAACGTTAAGATGACAGTAACTCTAATCGCGCCAATCGCGATGGACGAAGGTCTTCGTTTCGCTATCCGTGAAGGTGGCCGTACTGTAGGTGCTGGTGTTGTAGCAACTATCGTAGAGTAATAATTAACTTATAAGTTAATTGTTAGAAAAAGGTCACTTCGGTGGCCTTTTTTAATGCCCGAAATCTACGTCATGTGAAGGTGGCGTTGTTACCCATAGGCGTAGGTGCTTTGTAGCAACTATCGTTGAGTAATAGTTAGCCTAGCTAATTAATACTAAAAAAACCCGAGCTTAGTCTCGGGTTTTTTAATGTCTGCGATTTACGTCATGTGAAGGTGGCGCTATTACCTTAGGCGTAGGTGCTTTGTAGCAACTATCGTAGAGTAACAATTAACTTATAAGTTAATTGTTAGAAAAAGGTCACTTCGGTGGCCTTTTTTAATGCCCGAAATCTACGTCATGTGAAGGTGGCGTTGTTACCCATAGGCGTAGGTGCTTTGTAGCAACTATCGTTGAGTAATAGTTAGCCTAGCTAATTAATACTAAAAAAACCCGAGCTTAGTCTCGGGTTTTTTAATGTCTGCGATTTGAGCTGTAAGCCGTCAGCCGTAAGTTTTAAGCAGCTCGGTGTTAGTCTTACCTTAGTTTTAATTCGGCTGAGTTTCACTAAACTTCACCCAAATTAAGGGGATGTTTAAAATTTATTTTTTATTTTGTTCTGTTAATTTCGAAATTAACTCAATAATGTTATTTGTAGATGATTCAGAATAGTTATTCACTTCCATTATTTTTAGCACATTTTCCCAGTCAGCTACCTTATTGGAGTTAATTCCTTCTAAAATGGCTTGATTGACAATTGGCGGTTCACTTAAGGTATTCTGAGAATTAAGTGAATTGATAAATTGGTCCAAGTCACTTGCCTCATAAGTATCAACGACCATCATTAGCGTCTTCCCGTAACGCATCTCAAAATATTCGAAACCAAAGTTATTAGTTATTATGAAAGCATTTCTACCATTTATCCTAATTGCACTAGCTTTATTACTACGAGCATAAAGAGACTTTGTGCTAATCATAACCGATTGCTTTATGAGGGTATTCATTTCTTCTGGTGTGGTTATATTACAATTAACATCATCAGGTGTAACAGATAGGCTCTCTTTAATTATTTCAAAAACAGTATCCGGGAATGGTGGTGGGAATTTTTTCTCAGCGCTTTGTGACAGTAATGAGTTGAAAAAGAGTATTTGAGATTTAAAACCACCTTCGTCATCATCTTCATCCCGCTCCATTATGGTTAAGCCTGAGGAGTTACTGTCATAAAAAGCACTATATTCCACGTTTTCAGTAACAATAATAGGTACTTCAAAGCCATTCATTTGAATTTTTTCAATAGCCATCAATTTACTCGTAGAATAGTCACCCCACACTAAATTGGCGTTATTTTTCGCTTTTAGGATATTTATAAGTTCATGGCATTGGACTTTATAGTCATTTGCCATTGTAATAGTAGGAAAAATAATTAGTAGCTTTAGGATTAAATTGCAAAGTTTCATGTGCTTCTTCTATTTTTTGATTTTTATATAGCATTAATGATGGTTGTATTTTGATCTTATATGCACTGTAACGCAACTCTGAATGTGTGATTTTAGGTACATTTGTTGCAGTTACGTGTCCGCTATTTGTTTCTTAAGCTTTTTCTGTGCGCGCTTTTGCTCTGCTTTTTTAACGTGTTTGCTGATCCACTTGGTCATTTTTGCCATTAATGCTGGCGGGAAGTCGTGGCCCATCCCGTTTACTATCTTTAATTTTGCTTTGCGTATCTGGTGTGCGGTTTGTTTTCCTGCGGCCACAGGCATGACAGGATCTGAGCTGCCATGAATAACTAATGTTGGAGCTTTGATCTTCGGCATTAAATGTTGCCTACAATCACTGGCGGCAATGGCTGCGAGTTGTCGGTAAAAACCTTGGGGGTTGTGTGCTCTATCCACTCCTAATGTAGCTTGTTTACGTAGTGTTTGTTCATCTTGTGGATAAGCGGGGCTGCCTATTAGTTGATTTAGTTTGATATTGTAATGAATAGCACTGTCACGGTTTTCACGTCGCGGACGATGTTTAGCAAGCTGTATGAATAATTTCAAGCTAGCTGCCGAGAGTTTAGGTTTAGTTGAGCTCGACATAATTGAGGTTAAACTTAAAACCTTTTTCTTATTTTGTGCGGCAATAAGTTGCGCAATCATGCCTCCCATAGATGCACCGACTAGGTGCGCTTTTTTAATTTTTAGCGCAGCCATTAACTCCAGTACATCATTCGCCATATCATCCAGAGTGTAAGGGATATGAGAAGCGACGGGGAGGCGTTTGCTTAACCATATCTTAAATAGGTTTGGGTTGCCTAGCTGCCCAAGTTGGCTTGAAAGCCCCGTGTCGCGGTTATCAAATCGGATCACCCGAAAACCATTATTCACTAAGCCATAATACAGTTCGTCGGGCCATACTGTTAATTGCGCACCGAGTCCCATTATCAAAATAATAACGGGAGCAGCAAGCTCTCCGCTATCTTGATAGCTAATGTTGATACCGCTGCTCGTTTTAATAGTGCGCATAGTCGATTATGGATCTAATGCAGCTAATTAATTATGCAAAGTATAGTCAGAACAACGAGTAGCTTCATACTCATTAGTATGAATTTTTTATATTCCAAAGCTTCTGCTTGTAGTTATTTGCTTTTAACTACCGCCATCAGCGTACTTTTGCAGCTCTGCTAGCATGTTTTCATTGCCAATCATTTCGTTTAATACCGAATAGACGTTATCGTCGGCAGAGTCTTGATATAGCGATAGAATGTGTTGTGCAATCTGTTGGCTATAGTCGCTTCTCTCGCTCTGAGCTTGATAGAATTGAGTTACTAAACCTTGACCGGCTAAGCGACGAATATAATCGTTAGAATCTTGCTCTAGCAGTGCTGTAAAGCGTTCAGCCAAACGATAATCAAGCACTGGCGATTGAGTTGTAATTTCTATGGCTTGAATTTTAAATTTATCATCATGACTATTATCGGCCAGATCTAATACATTTTTAAAAACCTCATAATCATACTCAGGTATGTTGGCTTGATTTAAAATATATAAGTTCATTTGTAATTGAGCTAGCGCTGCTAATCTATTAATATCACTGGCATTTTGGTCAAGAATTTGCTGTCGTAATTGTACCGCCATATTTTCGGCATAGGCCGGTTCTGACTTTAAACGTAAGTCATAATCTTCTGGTAAACCAGCATAAAAGTCATATAAAGGGTTACTTTTACGCATTTTTTCGGCTTCTTGCTGATCTTTTTCATTGAGTACCGCAATTACCAGCTCTTTAAATTCGTCGTGATTGGTCGCTTCCTCAAATGCTGGGTTTTGCATTTGCAAATTAGCGAGTTGCAATTGTAAGGCGGTAATCTTTTTATTTAATAGATCGATAGATAGCTCGTTATAGTCGTTATTTAACGGAATGTTAGTGACCACTATTTCCGAACCATTTTGGTGTATAGCGTTTTGTTTTGCATGTGGGGTTACTACATGTTTTGCGAAAAAAGTACCGTAACATGATATAGCAATGGCAATTGTGGCGATAACAATTGCTACAGAGCCCTTATTGATAGGCATTAAAAATGTGCTCCAAAGATAAAACGCTAATTTACCTATTTTGGCGAAAAAGTTCTGTTAAAATATGTAGAAAGGCAGGTACAAAAATGAGTTTTTCAGTGGCTTTGTGTAAGCTCCGGTTGCCCAGAGCTTAAAATGTACAGATTAATGTTTTTTCGCATACGCTTCGGCTTGCTGCCATACGCGTAGCATGTTGCCGCTGAGTATTTTTTTAATATCAGTGTTGCTGTAGCCTCGATCCATCAAACCCTGTACTAGGTTAGGATAGCTTGAAACATCTTTTAAGCCAGTTGGCAATGAATCACCCACACCGTCATAATCAGAGCCAATACCAACGTAATCGATACCAATTAGTTCAACGACATGATCGATATGGTCAAGCACTTGTGCAAGGCTTGCAAACGGGAATGGATTTTTAGCGCGATACGCCGCGTCAAAATCTTTACTTAATTTAGTGCCTTGTTTTTTCGCCGAGTCTTTTTTACTGTTTAGCTGATCATACCAGCTACGGGAGCTGGCTGTGACAAAGCTTGAACCAAAATTAATCTGGATAACCCCGCCATTTTTTTTCAGTGCAAGTAGCATATCGTCATCCATGTTACGCTCAAAGCCCGGCGTATATTTGCGCAGCGACGAGTGTGAGGCAATTACAGGGGTTTTAGATAGCTCCATTACTTGGTAAAACGCATCATCTGAGATGTGCGATACGTCAATCAGCATACCGATATTGTTCATTTCAGTGACCAGCTTTTTACCAAATGGGCTCAAGCCTTTCCATTTACGGCGAATATCGTAAGATGAATCAGAAATATGGTTGCTTTGTGAATGGGCAAGAGTGATGTAGCGCACACCACGGTCAAAAAAGTGTTGTAAGTTTTTCATATCGCCTTCAATTGGCGAGCCATTTTCCATACCCATTGCAAGTGACATTTTGCCTTGCTTAAATTGCGTTTTAATATCAGAGGTAGAGCTTGCAATGGCAAATTTGTCTGGTGCACGCTGTGCAATCGCTTCCATGCTATCAATGAGTTGATTCGCTAGTTGATAGCTTTTTCCTTTACCTTCAAATTCTAAATTAGCAGGAATATAAATCGACATAAACGGCGCATTTAAACCACCTTTAACGGCGCGAGGGTAGTCAAAATCACCGTCGTCAGTGGCTTTGGTTACATCTGCCCAGCTTTTGTGAATACGGTATGGAACGTCAATGTGCGTATCGATTAAAATGGTTTCTTGTGTGAGCTTGATAGCTTTATCAGAGGGGGTAGTTGTATCTGCATTCACTTGGCTGCTAAGAGCTAGAGAAATAGCAACAACTATTGAGCTTAGTTTTATCATTTTTAATGGCTCTTGAAGTAAAAGAGCCATTGTGAAGTTTTATCGTGAGGCTGACAAGTTTACTCGTTAAACTGCTCTTCACTTTGTAGCGCCTTAAACTCGCTCTTAGAGATAATGGTGACTGATTCGTGTAGTTCAGAGAAGAACACCATCGCTTCGCCAGCGTTTAATTGCTGATTAACTTGCGCCACTTTTGCTTCAATACTAAATTCTTGTTCACCGTAGTCGGTGCCTTCACGTAAAACGTAACTTTCGATTAAGTTATAGAGTGTGTCTTTATCGAGTTGCTGGTGTGGAATGATCATAACTGCTCTTTTTTAACTACCTGATTGAAGTACTCAGGCACGATTTGCTCTAACCAGTAAACCGGTTTAAATGGGTTACTGCCCGTAATGAAACCAACATGGCCGCCTTTTTCTGAGATGCGTAGCGTAACATGTTCACTCACATCTTGCCTGCTCGGTACGGCTTTAATCGATAGCATTGGGTCGTCTTTAGCGTGCACAATTAACGTCGGTGTGGTTATGTGTTTTAAATAGGGCTTGGCACTAGCTTGTTGGTAATAATCCTCAGCACCAGAAAAACCATGCAAAGGAGCGGTTAGTTGGTCGTCAAATTGCCATAAATCATTAATTTCCATTAATTGCTTGGGTGTTAAATCGATTTGTTGCTCAATTTGTGGCAGTTTGCGTTGCATGGATTTCTTCATTCGGTCGAGCAAATATTTTTGATAAATTTTTGCTAGGCTCTTTCGTATTACTTGGCATGATGCCGACAACTCATAAGGAGCCGACACCACAGCTGCGCCATCAAGTCTGCACTGTTGGCCTTGTTCGCCTAAATATTTAGCAAGTACATTGCCACCGAGTGAAAAGCCAACTGCCAGTAACGGGCGATTTGGAAATTGTTGTTTAAGTTGTTTGATAAAAAAATCGAGATCGCCAGTTTCACCACTGTGGTACGCGCGAGGGAGGCGATTTACTTGCGTTGAGCAATTACGAAAATGCATTAAAACAACGCTAAACCCCTGCTTTTTTAGGGCTTTCATCATACCTTTGGCATAAAAGCTGTTTATATTACCCTCAAGGCCGTGCAGTACAATGGCCAGCGGTGCATCGTCATTTTTTGGTAACGACCAAGCAAGTTCTAAAAAATCACCATCTGGGGTATCAAGCAGCTCTAATTGATAACGCGTATTATGAAAAGGACGAAAAAAACGCGGCATAATGGTTTGCACATGACGATTACTCATCCACCACGCAGGCTTGAAATTTGTAAGCATTATTGACGACTACCTAGCTAATTGAAGTATAAGTGTAACAAATTTTTGGCAATAAAAAAGCCCCTAATCAAATAACTTGATAGGGGCTTTGCGCGTCGTGCTTAATTCTAATTGGGGATATCTGCATCGTGTATTTTTTTCATAAAGAAATACACAAAGAAAAGGCATAAGCTGATTACTATTCCTAAAAAACCAAATGATAAAAATAGTACTGGGTCGCTAAAAAAATCTCTAAAGAATACGTCCATAACTTGCCTCCTGATGTCTATGGGTTAATCATAGGCTGGCTTAGCTGAGCTTGGTATGATCCAGATCAAGCTATTTTCCTAAGTTGATTAGCAGTGATACAGAAGTTGATTTGGATCAAGTCAGCTAGCGAGAGGAAAATTACAAGGTAATGAATTGCTGTAGGTCGTCATTTATGGCGACAATTTTTGCTGTAAGTCAGTTAAAGATCTTTTTGCACAAAGAGAACAGAATGAGAAGTAAATGAGGGGGAGTTAAAAATTTATTTGCAACAAAAGTAGGTTTCTTCAACAAAATATGACTACTGGTGGTAAGCGGCTTTAGCCATGAATTATTTCGTTATTAAAATTAACGCGCTAAAGCGCGACCTACATGAGAGCTTTTACAAATAGAGCTTTGTGTTACTTGGCGTGCTGCAAGGTGTTAGAGCAAAGCTATTAATTGTGGTTATTAACAACTGTTGTTGTTGCTTTTCCAGCTTTAACTCGGCGCTGAGCAGGTTTTTACGAATCGCAGCATAATCTGAAATCGTGGTTTGATTTGCTTTTAAATAAGCGCGTGTGGCACGCAAGGGTGTTAATACCTGTTGATCCAATTCACTAATGCATTGTTCAAGTTTGTTTAGCTGGGCTTTGTTGATGGTGAGATTGAGAGAATCTAAATAGTACAGTAGCAAGCATAGGTTAACGTTTTTACCTTGCTGGTTTTGATAATCTAACAGGCGTGCTTGCATACCATCTTCGCTATAAAGCTGACATGCAAACTGCCAAAAATCATCGCCGTTAAGCAAGTTCATCGGCAAAGGCCTGTTCTTTTTCTTCCATTTCTTCAAGGGTCATAAGTAGCTCTTCTTCGATGTCATTTACTTTGGGTGTTAATGTCGCTTGTTTAGCGAGTAACTCTTTGAGTTTTGCTTTGTTGTCATCGTTATAAAGCTCGTTATCGCCAAGTGATTCTTCGATTTCAGCTAATTCGGCTGAGTATTTATCGAGTTGCTTTTCAAGCTTTTCAATCTGTTTTTTAAGTGGTTGAACGGCTTTTCTAAACTCGGCTTCTAGGCGTTTTTGCTCTTTGCGATTTACTTGCGAGTTTGCTTTAGGCTCATCATCAGCTTGCGTGGCTTTAGCTGCTTCTTTGTTAGCATTGAGTAGCCATTGGTAGTATTCGTCTAAATCGTAGCCAAACTGGGTTACTTCACCGTTGTCGACTAAGTAATATTCGTCGGCAGTATTTTTTAGCATGTGACGATCGTGGGATACGGTTACCATTGCGCCTTCAAAGCCTTGTAATGCCATAACCAGTGCGTGACGCATTTCTAAGTCAAGGTGGTTGGTTGGCTCATCCAGTAGCAGTAAGTTAGGTTTTTGATAAACCAGCATAGCTAAAACTAGGCGGGCTTTTTCGCCACCAGAAAACGGTGCAACTGGCTCAAGGGCTTTATCACCTATAAAGGCAAAACCACCTAAAAAGTCACGTAGTGATTGCTCGCTTGCTTTTGGATTTAAACGCTGTAAATGAGTGACGGCGCTGGCTTTTAAATCTAGTGACTCCAGCTGATGCTGGGCGAAGTAACCTATATTTAAACCTTGATGTTGGAACACCTCACCAGCTTGCGGTTGTAACTCGCCAGAGAGCAACTTTATCAGGGTAGACTTACCTGCACCATTACGACCAAGTAGAGCAATACGGCTACCTGGCACTAAGTTGAGCTTTATACTGTGTAATATTGTCACATCACCATAGCCGGCTTGTGCTTTATCGAGCGTCATCAATGGGTTTGGTAATGCTGTAGGTTCCGCAAACTCAAAGTCAAAGGGGGAATCAGCGTGAGCGGGGGCGAGCTTTTCCATGCGTTCAAGGGCTTTAACACGACTTTGTGCTTGCTTAGCTTTACTTGCTTTTGCTTTAAAGCGAGTAATAAACTGCTCAAGGTGAGCAATTTGTTCTTGTTGTTTTTCAAACATCGCTTGGTGTTGCAACAAACGCTCAGCTTTTTGACGTTCAAACTGCGAGTAATTACCTTTGTAGACATTGATCAGCTGCTTATCAATGTGCCAAATTTGATCGACCACGGCATCCAGAAACTCACGGTCATGTGATATTAATACCAAGGTGCCTGTGTAAGCACGTAAAAAGCGCTCGAGCCAATACACGGCATCTAAATCTAAGTGGTTGGTTGGCTCATCCAGTAATAATAAATCAGCATCGCGAATAAGTGCTTGAGCTAAGTTTAAGCGCATACGCCAACCACCGGAAAAATCACTTACAGGGTTTTCGATTTGGTTATTGGCAAAACCTAAACCATGCAACAGTTCACCGGCTTTGGCTTCAATGCTGTAGCCTTTGATGTTTTCTAACTGGATATGAACTTTGGCTTGCGTGTCGCCATCGTTATTTTGTTCAGCTTCGCGCAGAGCAATACGTAATGCGTAATAATCTGGATGGCCTTGTAATACATAGTCAATGGCACTTATTTCAAGTGCTGGGGTTTCTTGTTTTACCGAGGCAATCGACCAATCCTTTGGAATACTGCAATTACCCGCATCAAGCTGTAACTCAGATTTTAATAAGCTAAAAAGCGTCGATTTACCGCAACCATTTGCACCAACGAGGCCGACTTTGTGTTCTGGAAATAAGGTAGCCGATGCATCTTTAAGCAGTGCTTTACCGCCGCGGAGTAATTCAATTTCTGAGATCTGGATCATGTATAATGCGCTTTACTGTGCCTGTGTGAACTTGGCGCTATCATAGCACGGAAGCTGGGCTATATTTCAATTGCTAGCGTATCAACTGAACAGTTATTGGGTTAAAATGCGGCGAGTTTCTTTTCAAACTGTGAGAAAGCGTAGTGAAGCAGAAAAAACGATTTATTGCTGGAGCAACCTGCCCAGAGTGTAAAACAATGGATATGATGATGCTTTATAAAGAGCATGACGTAGAAAAAGTTGAGTGCATGCAGTGCGGCCATAAAATGGCGCAGCCAGAACAGGCAGTACAAGCGTCAACACGCCAATTTGAGCAAGTAATCGGCGTGTTTAAACCGGGCGATTAAGCCGCGCTAATTAATAATGCGGCGGTGGTGGCTCTGGCATGTTTGACATCATCGACGGCGCTGATTGCGACTCTTTAATTTTTTCAGCCAGTAGCTCTGTTTGGCGTTTCATCTTCGCTAACAGCTGCTGGTGCACCTTAATTTCGTCATTTAAAATATCAATCGTTTCATCTTGAAAAGCGACTTTGGCTTCAAGTTCCATTAAGCGATGTTCAATTGTGTTCATTTTTATCTCGTCTAATAAAGCGCTCAGCGACTCCGCTGGAGCTTTCGGTTAACAACTTGGTATCGTTGTCAGTAAAAGCAACATCAAGCACCACCGCTGATTTAGGTCTGCTGCCTTCGCGCGGGGTGACATGCCAACTCTGAATTTTTTCACCCGTATCTAACTGCCATAAATCAACCAAGCGATTGGGTGAGCCGGTAGCAAGTAAGGTGCCTGCATCATTAAAGCGAACCGCAGTGAAAATTCTTTGTCGGGCAATATACGCCAGTTTACTAACAAGATCACCCGTTGTCAGCTGCCATACATGTGCCTGTGTCATACTGTCGGCGGTAAATGCATAGCGACCTTGTGGATCAAGGGCTACTTGAGTCACTCTGGTGGGGTGATTAAAGCGATGGATCACTTGCCCTGTTCGAGTATCCCAAAAATAGGCTACGTAGTCGTTAGAGCCGCTGAGGGCAAAATGTCCATTGGGGGATAAATCGACCGCGTTAATTTTTTCTTGATGACCAAGGAACTCTATGCGTCTACCGGTCTCTAATTCGAGATAAACAACCACGCCGTCGCTGCGACCGTATAAAACGCTGCGACCTTGGTTACTGATTGCGATATCACGAATGGTGGCCGTTTTGATTTTGTAATAGCCGGTATTTTTACCGCTAGCAATATCCCAAACAGCAAAGGTGGTTTTTTCTGCGGTGACAGCATGGCTATTGTCATACGCAATGGCGACAGTGTGAACTAGGCTATCTTGGGCTTGTTGCTGAAACCATTGGTATTTTAGCACTTGCTGTTGATTATCCCATAGGGCGACCCCATGGTGTATGGATGAGATCAGGCTGTATTTGCCATCATGAGATACTGCTGAGGCAAAGGAGCCTCTAGCTGCATGCTCATAGCTTGCAGTCGCTTGGTCTTTTTGTTCTGAGCAGGCAATTAGCAAGGTGCAGCACAGAAGATACAAAAAAGTACGAAATATCGACATATTACAGGTATTTCCCCTTAACTCTTAGTGATTGAGAGGTTAGACTAGGGCACGTTGAAGGCCAAGGTTGTTTATCTAATAACTTGAAAGTGCGCGGTAGCTTACAATCAGAAATTAGATAAGTAGCCTATCACGGGCCGTTAATCATTAACTAGTAATAATACAATAAATGACATCTGCAAAGTGTGTCGGAGATTTAAAATGAAAAAGACGATTAAATTGTCATTGATTGCAGCGTCAGTTTTTGCGCTAACAGCTTGTAATCAAGAAGCAAAACAAGAACAAGCAGCACCCGTTAAGCTAGATACTGAAGCACAACAACAAGCATACGGTATCGGTGCATCAGTTGGTAACTTTTTAAATAAAGATTTAGCTGATAAAAAAGAGTTAGGTATTGAGCTTGACCAAGCACTGCTTATTCGTGGTTTTGAAGATGCACTTGCTGGCGAAGCAAAACTTGACGAAGAAAAAATTCGTGAAGTATTAACTACACTTGATACATCTGTACGTACTAAGCAAGAAGCTCATGCGAAAGTTGAAGCTGAAAAAAGCAAAGCTGCAGGTGAAAAATACCTAGCTGATAATGCTGCAAAAGAAGGCGTTACAGTGACTGAATCAGGCCTTCAATATGAAGTGATCACTGAAGGTGATGGTGAAAAGCCAGTTGCTACAGATGTAGTTAAAGTACATTACAAAGGTACTTTATTAGACGGTACTGAATTTGACAGCTCTTATTCACGTAACGAACCAACAACTTTTCCTCTTAACCGCGTAATCGCTGGTTGGACTGAAGGTTTACAACTTATGCCAGTTGGCTCTAAGTACAAGTTCACCATTCCTGCTGAACTTGCTTACGGCGACCGTGACTTAGGTAAAATTCCAGCTAACTCAACACTTGTTTTTGAAGTAGAACTACTTGAAATTCAAAACGAAGAGCAAGCTGCTGCGGCAGAGTAATTAGTTATTCTGGATTGAAAAGGGGCTCACTTGCCCCTTTTTTATTGTGTAAATTTTAGCTGAAGGCCGCCTCTTTCATAGTCAACGTGCCGGCATCCGCATTAATTTCAATTTGTGTGCCGACGGGTAAAATAAATTGTCGCTTAATATGGCCAATCATCGCACCGCGATAAGCGGGAATGCCCAGTGGCTTAATATAATCTGCAAAAATTTCATCAAGCGTTAATGAGCCATAACCTCGACCCGGTGTACAGTCGTTACAATCGCCAAATACAAAGCCGGCTATTTTATCCAGCGCCCCCATGAGTTTTAACGTGCTAAGCATGCGATCAATGCGATAAGGTGCTTCATCAATATCTTCTAAAAATAAAATCGCCCCGTCAAACTCAGGTAAATAAGTTGAGCCTGCTAAAGCGGTTAGTACGGTTAAATTACCTCCAATCAGTTGTCCTGTTGCTTTACCAGGAGTGATTGTTTGGGTCAGGTATTGGCTATTTACCAATTCGTCTTCGCCCTTAGGTAGGTTGCTAAAATGCATACGTGTTTGTTGCTCAAACATTTGCTGAAACTGCTTAACATGGAATCGGTTCCAGCTGCTTGATGCATTGGGGCCATGAAAACTAACAATGCCCGCTTTAGCAAGCAGTGCATTGTGTAATGCTGTTATGTCAGAGTAACCCATTAGCGGTTTGGCGTTAGCACGGATCATGGCATAGTCCAGTAATGGCAAGATACGCGCAGCCCCTGAGCCGCCTCGCAAGCAAAAAATAGCATCAACGCTACTGTCGTTAAACAGCGCATTAAGATCGTCCGCACGCTGTGTATCTGTACCGGCAAGGTGGCCGCGTCTTGCCATAATATTAGGAGCTAACTTTGCTTTGTAACCAAGTGCCTCTATTACTTGCTTGGCTAAAATAATATCTTTTTGATTTGCAGTTGCCGCGGATGGACTGACTACGCCAATAGTCCCCTTTCTTGGTAGTGAGGTAGGTTTTTTCAAACTTAATACGTTGTGGTTTGATGAATTAGCGACTGCTTGCACGCTATTACCTGCGAGTAATCCAGCACTGAGAAGTGATACAGATTTTAAAAATGTACGTTTATTCATAGCGAGCCTTTGTTATTTTTATACACAATGGCTCTATCATTACATTATGGAAATATAAATTTCAATTATTTGGGGTGGTTTGGAATATTTAATTTTTATCGGTAAGGCAACAGGTAGAAAACAGACAAGGAGCAGAGCTCCTTGCTACAGCATAGTGGTGCTATTTAGGTATGATTAGAATACAAATTATCGATTAATTCATCTTCTAATTCAAAGCGCAGCTCAAGTGCTTCGCCTAGTTTTGATAAGTCATGATCAAAGTCATTGAGTAAATCTTCTTTATCTACTTCTGCATATTTATCATTAAAATCAAGAGCAGTATCGGTGGTTTCTGAAATTCGTGGATAAAGTTCATTGGCAAGCTTTTGACTACTAGGGCCTTTTTGTTCACATGCTTTGGCAATGTCGTCATACACCTCGAAGTGCCCAGCAGATAAGTAATCCATCAAGATTTGGCAAAAATTTTGGATCTGTAATTGATCTGGTAAAGCGTGGTCTTTTTGATCATACGGTGAAAAGCCAGCAATACGACAATATAAAACTAACAGCTCTTGACGTTCTGTAAGCCATTTATCGATAACGGTGTGGCTACCACCCCATTTTTGTTGAGCTTTTTCCAAACGCGTCAGCATTATCTTTCTCCTTAGCTGGGTTGGTTTCTTCTATAACAATGAAATATGCAGAAAAGATCAACACATTTTTTAAATAATTTAGTAATAAAAGGTTAATGTATTGATATATAGGTAGTTATTATTACTACTTTGCAATTGTTCTGGGCAAGAAAAAACCACCATAAATGGTGGTTTAATTTCTTTTCCATGACTTGTTAAAACAAGCTTTCTTATTGTTATGGGAAGATTTTTATTTTTGTTGTTATATAATTTTTATTGTTTTTATTGTTAACGCGGAACAAGTTATACCAAGCTTTTTGTAATGTTGCAAACATATTAATGAAAAATTTCAAATGTTATTTTTTGTTGCTTGAATTTTAAGCGTAAAATAAAACCATTGATCTGTATCATCGGCAAGTACATTGCAATAGAGCACGGTGCGATATGGTGATACAATCTGCGCAATTTCATAACAGCTTTAGGATCTCTTACGCATGAGCGAATTAAAAAACGACCGTTATTTACGTGCACTACAAAAACAACCTGTTGATGTAACTCCGGTATGGATGATGCGCCAAGCAGGGCGCTATTTACCAGAATACCGTGCCACACGTGCACAAGCGGGCGATTTTATGAGCTTGTGTAAAAATGCTGAGCTAGCTTGCGAAGTAACCCTGCAACCGTTGCGTCGTTACCCGCTAGATGCTGCTATTTTATTCAGCGACATTTTAACGATTCCAGATGCAATGGGCTTAGGCTTGTATTTTGAAACAGGTGAGGGTCCTAAGTTTGAGCGCCCTATTTCATCATTAGCTGATGTAAAAAAGATCCCAAAGCTTGATCCAACCGATGAGCTTGGCTATGTAATGAATGCAGTAAGCACCATTCGCCGTGAATTAAAAGGCGAAGTACCACTGATTGGTTTCTCTGGTTCACCTTGGACTTTAGCCACTTATATGGTTGAGGGCGGTAGTAGCAAAGTATTTGGTAAAATAAAAAAAATGGCGTTTGCAGAGCCGCAAACATTACATTTGTTACTTGATAAGTTAGCAGATTCAGTGATCGACTACCTAAATGCACAAATTAAAGCGGGTGCACAGTCGTTAATGGTGTTTGACTCATGGGGTGGGGTATTGAGCCCACGTGATTATAATGAGTTCTCTTTGCAGTATATGCACAAAATTGTTGATGGCTTAATTCGTGAATATGACGGCCGTAAAGTGCCTGTAACGCTGTTTACTAAAAATGGTGGCCAATGGATAGAAGCAATCGCAGCAACAGGTTGTGACGCCGTAGGCCTTGATTGGACTATCAACATTGGTGATGCTAAACGTCGTGTTGGCGATAAAGTGGCATTACAAGGTAATATGGATCCATCAATGCTGCATGGTACACCTGATCGCATTCGCCAAGAAGTAGCAACAATACTTGAAGACTTTGGTACCGGTGATGGCCATGTATTTAACTTAGGCCATGGTATTACGCCAGATGTAGACCCTGAACATGCCGGCGTATTTATCAATGCCGTACATGAGTTAAGTGCGCAATATCATAAATAATAACTGTTAGAATAACGAGCCACTCGTTATTTACGTAGTAAAAAGCCCGCTAATGTTAGCGGGCTTTTTTGTTGTCTTTTAAACGCTTTTAAATATGGGTTACTTAAATAAGCGGTTCAAACCATTTAACGCAGCAACACGGTAGGCCTCAGCCATGGTTGGGTAGTTAAACGTGGTATTTACAAAGTAATCAATGTTATTGCCGCCATTCTTTTGTTCCATAATGGCTTGGCCGATGTGAACAATTTCAGAGGCGCGCTCACCAAAGCAATGGACACCCAATACTTCTTTCGTTTCGGTATGAAATAATATTTTTAAGCTACCCACTTCAGTACCGGCAATTTGCGCTCGCGCTAAATGCTTAAATTGCGCACGGCCTACTTCGTACGGTATTTTAGCCGCAGTAAGCTGTTGCTCGGTTTTACCGACAGAACTCATTTCAGGAATGGTATAAATGCCTGCCGGAATATCAATAATTAGTTTTTCATCGCAATTGCCACAAGCTATGGCATCGGCGGCAATTCTACCTTGGTCAAATGCAGCACTGGCAAGGCTTGGGTAGCCAATAACATCACCCACGGCATAAATGTTATCAACCTCTGTTTGGTAGGTTTCATTGACTTTTAACTGGCCACGACCATCTGCTTTTAAGCCTACAGCTTCAAGGTTTAAACCGTCAGTGTTACCGGTGCGACCATTAGCAAATAAAATACAGTCTGCTTTGACGCGTTTACCTGATTTTAAATGCATCACTACACAATCGTCGCGAGTTTCAACGCGATCAAATTCTTCGTTATGGCGAATAACAATGCCGCTATTCCAAAAGTGATAACTTAGGGCATCTGATATTTCAGCATCCATAAATGCCAACAAACGGTCACGGGTATTCACTAAATCAACCTTCGCCCCTAACCCTTTAAAGATTGATGCGTATTCACAACCGATAACCCCAGCACCATAAATTAATACGCGGTGAGGGTCATGTTCTAGCCCTAAAATAGTATCGCTGTCGTAAATGCGCGAATGGGTAAAGTCTACTTCTGGTGGACGATATGGGCGAGAACCTGTTGCAATAACAATTGTTTTAGCTGTTAATCGTTCAGTCGAACCATCATTACGCGTAATTTCAATTGTGTTTTTATCTACAAAGCTAGCATCACCTTGAAATAGGTGGATCCGGTTACGATCGTAAAAACTGCTGCGCAGATTTGACTGCTTAGAAATCACTGAACTGGCGTGGCGCAGAATATCAGGGAATGTTAAGCGACTAGGGCGTTCGCCGATATTAAATAATGGGTTTGCTTTATATTCGATATAGCGGCTCACAGAATGACGTAGCGCTTTTGAAGGAATAGTACCCCAATGTACACAACCGCCACCAACACCTTCTTGGCGTTCAATAACGGCTACTTTCTTGTTGCTTTTAGATAGGTTCATGGCGGTACCTTCACCGCCAGGACCTGTGCCTATAATAATCGCATCATATTGAAACGATTGTTGCTCTTTCTTTACTTGTTGTTTGGCCACAGCCACTCCTACATTAACTAAAAGAGGCTTTTAATAACCTCGCATTTAGTGCAAGCCATGCCTGTTTTTGATTTTCCCAGGCAGCTTCCAACTCATGATATTGTGCCATTAAAGCCGATTTTTCGCATTGTTGCAGCATGTTATTCTTTTTAACTTCTAATACTTGCTTTTTTAGTGCACAAAAGTGTTGTAGCTTTTTTAGCAATAAATCGTACTCTTGCTGCAATAATGTAAGCTTATCTTGCGCTAAAGGCAATTTAGCTAAACGGTTTTGTGTTTTGTTCATTAACGTTTCGGCTTTGGCTTTTTCGATACGTTCAACTGGTGTACGTTTTAATTTCTTTGCCAATCCAACACTGGCAAAGGCGCGGATCATCCATTTTGTTGGATCATAATGAAACCATTTAATGCCATTTCGATAGTCGCTGGCAAAAATATGGTGGAAATTATGATAACCTTCACCGTAAGTAAACAGAGCCAAAAAGCCGTTATCTCGTGCTGTATTTTTCTCAGTGTAAGGGCGTGACCCCCAAATGTGCGCAACTGAATTAATAAAAAAGGTAAAGTGTTGGCTTAATACTAAACGTAACAACCCTGCTAATAATAGCATACCAATTACATCGCCTATCATTAAACCTAGTAACAGGGGAATACCAATATTAGTTGCCAGAACTAGTTTCATATAATGACGATGCTGCCACATCACTACTTTATTGCGTTGTAAGTCACGGCAGTTAGAGTAATCACCATAGCTGTCGCCTTGGTAGTCACGTAGCATCCACCCTATATGGCTATACCAAAAACCGTTGGTTGCGGCGTAAGGGTCTTTTACTGGATCATCAACCTGACCATGATGAACACGGTGATCACTACTCCAATGTAACGCGCTATTTTGTAGTGCAAAGGCACCGCCTAAAGCGAAGATAAATTCAATAATTGGGTGAGCATCATAAGTTTTATGTGCCCAAAGGCGATGATAGCCAGCGGTAATCGACATACCAGCATAAAACATACACGCAACGAAGGCGATCCAATGCGCACTGCTAAAGCCACTGGTAAATCCATACCAAGGAACTAAGATGGCGGCTGCCAAAAAGGTAATACTGAAAAATAGGACGTTAGTCCAGATAATAGGTGGTTTTTTCATCTTAAAAAATCTGAGCGTACACTTGTAAGCTAAAATAATATTTCATTCTCTTGCCGTCAAGTATTAGACTGGGGAATTAAGATAAAAATCACCATAAATTGATTTTAATTAAATCAGGAGTAGTTTATGTCGGGTGTTCGCGCGCAACAGAAACAAAAAACACGACAAGCTCTAATTGAGGCGGCATTTAATCAACTTAGTGCTGATCATAGCTTTTCGAACCTCAGTTTACGTGAAGTAGCTCGTGAAGCGGGGATTGCGCCTACCTCGTTTTACCGCCATTTTAAAGACATGAATGAACTGGGCTTAACGATGGTTGACGAGGCGGGTTTAACGCTGCGTCAGCTAATGCGTCAAGCTCGTCGCCGCATAGCCAGTGGCGGTAGTGTTATTACTACTTCTGTGGTTACTTTTATGGAGTTTATTGATAATTCGAGCAATCAATTTAGGCTACTGCTGCGTGAGCGATCTGGCACTTCTAAAGCGTTTCGCGCCGCTGTAGCTCGTGAAATAAAGCATTTTATTTTAGAACTTGCACATTATCTTGAAAGTGAAACACCGTGTAATGCAAGTCAAGCGTATATTCAAGCAGAGGCTATGGTAACGTTAGTGTTTAACGCTGGCGCCGAAGCCCTTGATATTGAAGGTCAGCAACGTGATGAACTGGTTGAGCGCGTTATATGGCAATTACGTTATATTACTCGTGGTGCAAGTAATTATGTAAGAGAGAATAAAACCGATAGCGCATAATCAGTATAAATGCTTGTAGATTTTTTGTTCCTATTTCTTTATTATTGGCAACTACATTTGTACCTAGTTAATTAAAGCTAGGTAATAAAGAAAGCGAGGACGCACATGCTCACCAAGGACGCGGTGGACTTTCAACATGCCCATATTTTTGATGAAATTAAAGACGAAGTAATTACACCACCTGTTGTAACGTTTACGTACGTCAGGCGTGCTGAATTCACTCTATTACCGAAAAAACTCCAACGGCTTATTCAAGATAATCAGTATGGTGTAATCGATAAACGTCAAGCCGCACGGCTTCGTGATGATCCCCGCAGCCAATTTTGGATAAATGAAAAAACATGGCGAAAAGTCAGCTACAACAGCTATAAAAATACTGCGCAAGGCTTAGCTGTTTATCCAAAAGATCCTGTGAATACCACTAAGTTTTCCTCATCTGGTGGAGCTAATGCTACACCTGATTACTCAGTATCAGAGCATTTTTTAAGTGACTCTCAACAAGCCGGTTTTTTAGCAACCCCAGCACTGCTTAATAGCCAGTACGGTGAAGGGCAAGCAAAATATATTGCCCAATCAATGCAGCAACATAGCCACACTTCAAAGCCAACCGTAGTTGAAATTCATTTGCCCGCAGTGTGTATATACAAACCCGTTTTACAAAGTACGGTGCAGTTAAAAGCATCGCATCAAGTTAGGCAAAGTTTTTCTACCCATCTTTTACAAGCAAGTGAAACCGTAGAACAACTTGCCCAGCAATATACAGGCTATAAAAATGCTAACTTAATTTACGACTACAACTTAGGCTTTAGTGAACGCAAACCCGCCAAACCCGGCACAAGTTTATTAGTGCCCGATGGCTGGAAGCTCAATATCGAAGGCTCATGTAGTAACAGTCGCACAGTGGTTATTAAGTGGCAAGGGCCAACCAGCGGGCAAGTAACCTTGCAACTCGATAAAAAGCGCCCCGACGAAGTCTCGTTTTGGCAGCATTATTTTTCTGTAAAACCAGGCGTTTATACCGTGGTTGTTACCGCCAGTGGTGCAGTAGATACCACCACGTTTACAGTTGAGCAGCCGACATTAGCGTATGAAATCGAATTGCTTGACGAAGTCGGCGAGCCGCAAGCGAATATGGGGTATAAGATTCGCTTACGTAACGGCCATGTTATCACCGGACAGCTCGATAAAAACGGCTACGCCAACGTATCAGGCCCTGATTTTGAAAACGCCAAAGTCAGCTTTTTTGAACTCGCCGACAAAGACTGGCTCGTAGGCTTAAGCTAATTATTTATAAGGATATAAGTCATGGTCCAGCAACACACAGTAACGCAAGGAGAAACCCTGTTAAGGATTGCACGCCAATATGGTTTTAGGACTTCAAAAAGCCTTTACCAGCATCCAATTAATGCTGAATTTAGAGCACTACGCCCCGATCCCAACCTGATTTTCCCAGGGGATATTATAAAGATTCCGCAAAAAACCGAAAAATTCATGCCACTAAAAACAGGTAGTAAAAACACCTTTGTAGTTCGAAACGAAAAAGAATACTTTCGCTTAAAAGTAGCGTACGACGATGGCGATGATATTACCGGTAAACGTATTGTACTCAACATTGGCAGTCAAACTATCGATACCGTATTACAAAGTGATGGGCTTATTGAAGTCGAGCTTAATAATAACGACGCCCTTACCGGTACCGTCGATTTATATTTAAAAGCAGGCGACACCACACCAACTAAAAGCTTTACAGTACAAATAGGCAACTTAGACCCAATCGACACGCTTTCAGGTGTGCAAGGCCGGTGCAATATGTTGGGGTTTAATTGCGGCAAGGTTGATGGCATTAATGGTGCAAAAACCAAAGCCGGGGTGAGGGAATTTCAACAAGCGCAACAACTACAAGTAGACGGCATTGCAGGGCAGGTTACTAAAAGCCGTCTTGTTTATGTTTATGGAGCCTAAGTTATGAGCCAAGCAATGCCCATGGCAGTCAATAGAGTTAACACACTGGTTATCAAAACAAATGTTGGTGCGTTACAAAAACATATAATCGTTAAAGTGATTGGTGATGTAGATATAAAAGCGCAGTTGTTTAGCCAAGGTAGCGCGGTTAACTTGGAGCAACAGGGCAATCAACAATACCACTTTAAAAACCTGTCTCAACAAGCACTTTATACTTTAAAAGTAATTATAGCGGGCGAAGCAGAGTTAACCCTTATTAACGAGCAAAGCTTTGCAGATTATTTCGATCCATTAAAGGTTCAGTCATTCAATATTGGTGAAAAAGGCGGGCCGCAATTACTCGAGCATAAAATATTACCAAAAGGCCATATTGAAATAACTTTACTCGCAGAGCCCCCTAGCTTTGGGGTGTTTTTTGATGGCACGGGGAATAACCGCCTTAACGACATACAAGATTCAACCGACGCGAAAGAACCAACTAATGTGGTTAAGTTGTTTGAGTTATATCCAGTAAAGGCTTTTCAAGATAGGCATTATGAAGAAGGTATTGGTACTAAAGCCCATGAAAGCGATTCAACCTTAGATATGGGTTTAGCATTTAGTTTTGATGAGCGCATAGAACAAACGCTATTCAGAACTATTGAGTTTTTCAAAAAATTTGCGTACGTAAAAACTGGGGTTATTGATGTATTTGGTTTTAGCCGCGGTGCAGCGCAAGCGCGGGCATTTGTTAATCAAGTGAATGCGATATATAAAAATCATCCACACTATTGGGGCGGTATTAAGCCCGTAATTCGCTTTGTTGGTTTATTCGACAGCGTTGCCTCTATTGGTGGCGATGGTGACAACAACCACAGTGAGTTTTATGCCAATAATGAGCTTGATTACCCCGTTAATTTAAATCTAGCCAGTAATAGTGCGGGATTTGTAATGCACTTAGCGGCGTTTGATGAAAAGCGAGATAAATTTCCACTCAGCTCATTACGCACTCGTAATAAGCAGCTTTTAGCAAACCAGCGAGAAATAGAGTTACCCGGTGTGCACTCAGATATTGGCGGCGGTTATGGCCCCGTAGAAACCACCATATTATACCCGTGGCAATATATTGCAGGGCAAGCCGGAGAGCCAGAGCACGATAAAGAATTAGCGCAGCTTAAAAAGTCACTTGAGCAAAAATATTATTGGCCAACCATTAATATTGAGTTTAAAGCAAGCAGGCCAAGAGTAAACAGGCAACCAAAACGCATTCGCAATAAACCAGAAGATACAGTTTACACAGGCTATAAACCGTATTGGCGGCGTAATTTAAATAATACCTTACCCCATTACAGCCTCGCGCTAATGCATGAAACGGCGGTTAACCAAGGGGTGCCGCTACAAAGCCTAACGGAACTTGCTAACCGCAAACAAGCCGACGGCCAAGCTATACCTTATATTTTACCTAACGAGCTTAAAACACTCGTTGATACCGCCCGTAGCTTTGGCCCACAAAGTGATGCCTGGCAGGCTTTATATAAAGATTACATCCACCACAGTGTTAAATATTCAGCAACGATTGATGCGATTGCTCATGGCCCAGAAGAAGACGCTGAATTCACCACTAAAAACCAACAACGTGAGCTTTTTTACAATCAGCCAGAACAAGCTGAAGCAAATGAGCAATGGCAATCACAATTAATAAATGGATATAGATTATGGACAAGCTCATAAAATGTCTCATCACACTCGCTTTAACATTATTCGCTGTAGGGTGCTCGTCAACAGGAACAATTGATTACATGGTCGCAGGTGTTGGCACCGAAAATGGCAATGCAATTTGGGGGCGCTCTGTGGTATTTGATGATGAATGGGGTATTCCTTCCGGTGCAATCGAATGTTGTTACGCACAAGCTGGCGGTACTGTGAGTGTTTACGATCAAAAATTCCCAGAAAAAGTCGCGGTTGAATGGTTAGATAAGTCAGAGAACATAATTTACTACGGTGAGGTGGTAATAGATAAAAATGGTTATAAATTAGCTAAAAATTTACCTGCTTATACATGGATAAGCACAGGAGAAATAGAAGAAAATATCAGGCCTAATTTAATTGTTGGCATGGGCGAAACTGGCGAAATAAAAGTGTGGCTGTCAAATACAAGCTCAGGAATGAATAGAACAGGTCGTGTATTACACGAGCTAGGCTCAGGGCAAGCACAATGGCGTGAGAATAAGTAGTAAAGCCACTACCCTAAGCTTATGTTCTATAATGTCTTCGCAGAGAAAGCCCGTAGCTCATGGCCCAGAAGAAGACGCTGAATTCACCACTAAAAACCAACAACGTGAGCTTTTTTATAACCAACCAGAACAAGCTGAAGCAAATGAGCAATGGCAGTCACAACTAATAAATGGATATAGATTATGGACAAGCTCATAAAATCACTCATCACACTTGCTTTAACATTATCCGCTGTAGGGTGCTCGTCAACAGGAACAATTGATTACATGGTTGCAGGTGTCGGCACCGAAAATGGCAATGCAATTTGGGGGCGCTCTGTGGTATTTGATGATGAATGGGGAATACCGTCGGGGGCGATTGGGTGCTGCTATGGTGAAACTAGAGCGACTGTAAGTGTATACGATAAAAAATTTCCAGAAAAAGTCGCGGTTGAATGGTTAGATAAGTCAGAGAACAGAATTTACTACGGTGAAGTGGCAATAGATAAAAATGGTTATAAATTAGCCAGCAAATTACCTCGATTTAGTTACCATACAGGCGAAGTAGAAACTGATATTTACCCATATTTAATCGTAGGTATGGGTGAATCAGGGGAAATCAACGTTTGGATTTCAAATACGCCATCCGCTGGATTTACAGGCCGTGTATTACACGAACTAGGCTCAGGGCAAGCACAATGGCGTGAGAATAAGTAGTAAAGCCCCTACCCTAAGCTTATGTTTTATAAGGTATTCACAGAGAAAGCCCGTAGCTCATGGCCCAGAAGAGGACGCTGAATTCACCACTAAAAACCAACAACGTGAGCTTTTTTATAACCAACCAGAACAAGCTGAAGCAAATGAGCAATGGCAGTCACAACTAATAAATGGATATAGATTATGGACAAGCTCATAAAATCACTCATCACACTCGCTTTAACATTATTCGCTGTAGGGTGCTCGTCAACAGGAACAATTGATTACATGGTTGCAGGCGGTGCGACACAAAAGGGCAATGAAATCTGGGTGCAATCAATCACTTTTGATAATAGTTGGGGTATTCCTATGGGGAGCCTTGGTTGTTGCTGGCAAACTGCCGGTAAAACAAGTGGTGTTTACGATCAAAAATTCCCAGAAAAAGTCGCGGTTGAGTGGTTAGATAAGTCAGAGAACAGAATTTACTACGGTGAAGTGGTAATAGATAAAAATGGCTATAAATTAGCCAGTAAATTACCTCGATTTAGTTACCATACAGGCGAAGTAGAAACTGATATTTACCCATATTTAATCGTAGGTATGGGTGAATCAGGGGAAATCAACGTTTGGATTTCAAATACGCCATCCGCTGGATTTACAGGCCGTGTATTACACGAGCTTGGCTCTGGGCAAGCACAATGGCGCGGTTATTAAATGGCAAGGGCCAACTAACGGGCAAGTAACCTTGCAACTCGATAAAAAGCGCCCAGATGAAGTATCGTTTTGGCAGCATTATTTTTCTGTAAAACCAGGTGTTTATACCGTGGTTGTTACTGCCAGTGGTGCAGTAGACACCACCACGTTTACAGTTGAGCAGCCGACATTAGCGTATGAAATCGAATTGCTTGACGAAGCCGGCGCACCGCAAGCCAATATGGGCTATAAAATTCGCCTGCGTAATGGCCACGTTATCACCGGCCAGCTCGATCAAAATGGCTACGCCAATGTGTCAGGTCCTGACTTTGAAAACGCCAAAGTGAGTTTTTTTGAACTTGCCGATCATGACTGGTCTGTAGGTCATATCACCTAACAGCGGTTTATATTTAGATATAAGGATATATCAATGGTACACCAACACACCGTTGCGCAAGGCGAAACATTGTTACGCATAGCACGCCAATATGGTTACAAAACCTCAACCGCCTTGTATAACCACCCTAGTAATGCTGAATTTAAAGCACTACGCCCTGATCCTAATTTAATTTTTCCGGGTGACATTATCAAGATCCCGCAAAAAACCGAAAAATTCATGCCGCTAAAAACAGGTAGTAAAAACACTTTTGTGGTTCGCGATGAAAAGGAATATTTTCGCCTAAAAGTAGCGTATGACGATGGCGAGGATATTGCGGGTAAACGTGTCGTGCTTAATATTGGCAGCCAAACAATCGATACCGTATTGCAAAGTGATGGGCTTATCGAAGTAGAGCTTAATAATAATGACGCACTTACTGGCAGCGTCGATTTATATTTAAAAGCAGGTGACACCACACCAACTAAAAGCTTTGCGGTACAAATAGGCAACCTAGATCCAATCGACACGCTTTCTGGCGTGCAGGGACGTTGTAATATGTTGGGGTTTAATTGCGGTAAAGTTGATGGCGTCATGGGGGAAAAAACACGCATTGGGGTAAAAGAATTTCAGTACCAACATGAACTAGAAGTTGATGGTATTCCTGGCCCTAAAACCAAAGCAAAATTACAACAAGTATTTGGGAGTTAGTATGAGTACCCCGCATAGTATGCCAATGGTAGTTAACAATACAAATCTGTTAACGATTGTGAAACCCGCTTTTGTATTTTTGTATCAAGTCGATACAAATACAAAAAATTACGCAAAAGAACAGCTTGTGCTAGTAAATAATCAACATAACTGGCAGCAAATAAAACCCATATCACGTGTAATACCTGAGGGGGATTGGGTTCGTATAGAATTTACCGACATCCCCCAAAGTGGCAATTTCGATTTAATACAAGACCCAAACGACGGTCAGCCTACTTACTATATATTTGATAACGTGCCATTCAGCGAGCTTAACAAGCAAACACCAAAAACTGTAACAATGGCAGAAATAACAGAAGAGTAAGCGCATTCATTTTGTCTTCATTATAAAAAGTTTTAAATAATGAGTTTGTTTACAGCAATCCAATAAATAGGCTCATTCAGTAAAAGGATAGTTTTTGATGTTTTTTAAAAAATACAGCATGTTTTGTGTGCTCTCTCTTTGTGCCAGCTTGGTACTAAGCGGTTGCTCGGAGCCGTCATCACAGGGTTCTGAGCAAGTAGAGATTGACCTTGCTAAATACCCATGGGCAGAGGAGCATAAAAACCACTCTAAGTGGCCAATGGAAATACGTGAAGAGGTGTATGGTGATGCTGATACATTTTCAACCCCGCGGTTAATGTTTTGGAGTAAATACAAATACAGTGAGGTGCGCACGCTGTGGTCATCAAGGTTAGATGGCTCAGACAGGCGCCGCATAATTCCTGAAGAAGTGTTTATGCAATTTAGACCCGTAGGGCTACATAAACCAAGCCGCTCCCCAGATAACCGCTATATAGCTATTTCGGGTTATATCAATGATAGAGCGACGCGCCAGCTTTACGACACCAAAGAACAAAAACTAATCACCATGTCCGGCGGGGGGGGGCACCCTTCATTTAATTGGACCTCAGATAGCGATAATGTGATTTTTTATGCAGATGGAAAGCATTACAACTACAAGGTATCAACAGCAACACTTACACAGCGCGAAATAATTTACTCTGACGAGCTATTTTTACTGCCCGGCGATAAAGAGTTTTTAGCGGTAAAGCATGATGGCTTTTGGATTCACTCGTTTGATGGCGAGATAGTACGCAAAGTTAATTTTGGTTTCTCAAAAGCGTGGGAAATGAAAAACCACCGTATTTCACCGGATGGCAAATACTTGGCATTTATGACTCAAGGTAGACCAAAAGCACATTTTCATTGGGTTAATATTGCTAACCCGGAAATAAAGAGCTCAGAAATAGGGGAAGGTAATGGCGTTATCTTCTCTGATAAAGAAGATTATCAGCTTGAATATACCAATCGCAATTTGCCTGAGCGTAATGAGAAAGGGTGGTTCCTTTCCGAGCGTATTATAAGAACAATAAACATAGTGACAGGCGAGCAATCAGAAGTATTAGAAAAAGAGAATAATATTTGGGGTATGGGCTCAATATACCCTATTGCAATTACTAATTCGGCAATGCAAGGAAGTTAATATGCATGAACTAAGCAAAGGATCTGCAAGCCCGTTAGTGTACTTACTAACTGGTTATGTTGAAAATAATAAACCGATTGGCAAATTAACGCCGGTAGTAAACCGGATTGTGGTGGCTGAACAGCCAAAGTCAGCCGCTTACGATACAAAAAAAACAGTTGTTTTAAAAACTAATAGTGCTGGTATTTTATCGACAATAAACAGTGATTCATTAGAGACGCGCCTGCCGTTTCATGCCTACACGGCTAATAATAATCAACGACCTATTATTATTCCGTCAATGGAGTCCATTGGCCTCATTGCCAATAATAACCCTAGTGGATGGGCGAAAGAGTTTGTTGATAATTTAAAAAGTTTTAAATAATGAGTTTGTTTACAGCAATCCAATAAATAGGCTCATTCAGTAAAAGGATAGTTTTTGATGTTTTTTGAAAAATACAGCATGTTTTGCGTGCTCTCTCTTTGTGCCAGCTTGGTACTAAGCGGTTGCTCGGAGCCGTCATCACAGGGTTCTGAGCAAGTAGAGATTGACCTTGCAAAATACCCATGGGCAGAGGAGCATAAAAACCACCCTGAGTGGCCAATGGAAATACGTGAAGAGGTGTATGGTGATGCTGATACATTTTCAACCCCGCGGTTAATGTTTTGGAATAAATATAAATACAGTGAGGTACGCACACTGTGGTCATCAAGGTTAGATGGCTCAGACAGGCGCCGCATAATTCCTGAAGAAGTGTTTATGCAATTTAGACCCGTAGGGCTGCATAAACCAAGCCGCTCCCCAGATAACCGCTATATCGCTATTTCGGGTTATATAAATGACCGAGCTACTCGTCAGTTGTACGACACTAAAGAGCAAAAGTTAATTACCATGTCAGGCGGTGGTGGTCATCCTTCATTTAACTGGACCTCAGATAGCGATAATGTGATTTTTTATGCAGATGGTAAGCATTACAACTACAAGGTATCAACAGCAACACTTACACAGCGCGAAATAATTTACGCTGACGAGCTATTTTTACTGCCCGGCGATAAAGAGTTTTTAGCGGTAAAGCATGATGGCTTTTGGATACATAAGTTTGATGGTGAGATAGTACGTGAAGTGAATTTTGGTTTTCCACGCAAATGGAGAATGAAAAACCATCGAATTTCGCCCGATGGCAAGTATTTAGCGTTTATGACCCACGCTAGACCGAAAGCCCACTTTCATTGGGTGAATATTGCAAACCCTGAAATAGAGCACTCAGAAAAAGGGGAGGGAAATGGCGTAATCTTTTCACTTGATGAAGATGTTACCCTTAAATTTGGCTATAACCCTAGAGGTGAAGTTGATGAAAATAACAAGCCAGTTACTTATAGTATTATTACCCAAACTAATATTTTAACCGGTGAACAGCAGGTAATACGCACTAAAGAAATGAGAATGTGGGGGCTTAGAAGCATAGCGCCCATTGCTATTACCAACCAAAAAGCACAGAGTAACTAATTATGCATGACATGAGCAAAGGAAGTGCCAGCCCAATAGTGTACTTATTAACTGGTTATGTTGAAAACAACACGCCCGTGGGTAGATTAACCCCGGTAGCAAATCGATTTGTGGTGGCTGAACAGCCTAAGTCAGCTGCCTATGATGTAAAAAAACCTGTTATATTAAAAACAAATAGCGCAGGTATTTTATCGACAATAAATAGTGATTCATTAGAGGTACGCCAGCCATTTCATGCATACATGGCTAATAATAATCAACGATCTATTATTATTCCGCCAATGGAGTCTATAGGGCTTATTGCAAATAATAACCCAACAGGCTGGGCAAAAGAGTTTGTTAATAATTTAAAAAATTACAGTAGCACAAATACACCGCTATTAGAGTTACAAACAGTCCCCGTTACCAATTTAAAACAACCTACAGAAAATAGCGAAGATGACACTTACAATAAATGGTATGAAAAAGAAATAACTCAGAAGAACGTACAAAGTATCCAAGCTTATATACTGGCAAAAACCCGAGCAGTAATTTTAAGTATTAATCCAAACATCCCGCTTCTTTCTCCGGGTGAAAATATTGTTTTGTCACCGCCTGTGGGTGAAGATTTATTTGCTACTTTCGACACTGAAACTAAATTAGCAGTGATATCAGGTACTAACAAGATACTAGCCAAAGGGTTGTATAGAATCAAAGTAAGGCTTGATCAAGATACCTACCAAGCTAATATTTCAAACTGGTGTGCCAAATCAGTTCAGTCAGATGATAACTACGATTACTACGAACTTGCCGAAATGCTCCGCTTTGATATAAAAAATGAAGCCGGTGAGTTTGATGTGATTAACTGCGATCCGCTTTCGGTTGAAGAGGCAATAATAAAGCAATTCCCGCGCTTTTATAGCCACTTAATTAGTTATGCAAAAGATTTAAAAACCGAGCATGCTACCTATGACCCGAAAAACATCAGTGTAAAAGATGAAAATGGTAAAGAAATTGGCCGCGCTAAAGTCAGCGATGAGCCCATTAAAATGGCTAGTGGCTATGAAAGCTTTTGTCATGGTTGGGCGGTGACAAAAGGCCGCGCACAACTCGCCGCCGGGTTAATAAATACCGATATAACCGCCAGTGCCAGTAATGGTAACTTTACTACTAACGGTAAATTTGTGTTAGGCAGTAAAATTGCCAAAGCTTTACACGATCATTTAAGAGCGAATGCAGATACAACCATTCAAGCCACCCTTGATTCTGTATTTGCGATGCAAGAAGGGCAAGATGCGTGGCAAAAGCTACGCAGTGCGCGCGCAGGCTTTACCACAGATGATTGGAAAGATGCGCTTGCAAAAAACTTGTGGCGCTTGCCCGATAATACACCTGCGCAAATGAGGGAGTACAGCGGTACTATATCTGGGCGTATTGGTATTCCTAAAGTAGCAATGGATGCAACAGGTAATGCGTTAAATATAGCTGATCTAGCGACTAACATTGTTGCGCTCGGGCAAGCTACAGTACAACAAATTGGCACTAACATCCCTAATTTAGCGCAATCTAAGCAACATTATAAAACCGTTGCACAAGATTACTTTGAGCATTTAAGTGCCAAAGAAATAGTAAAAGAAGTGGTGATTAAAGCACAGTTTGCACTGGATGATGATACGGTTTCAGCATCTTACCGCGACACTATTTTACAACAAAGTGAAGCTATTACCAAAGCGCTTGAGCTAAACCCTGATTTAAAGCTATCTATTTCAGGCCATACCTGCGATCTGGGTCATTACGATTATAATATGGCGCTATCTGAGCGACGAGCCGATGCTGTTAAAAATGTTTTAGTAACTCAAGCAGGCATTGATGAAGCGCGCATTGAAGTGCAAGGTCTGGGTTATACTCAGCCACTTGTAAATAATAAAGACGAAGCCAGCCGAGCGCAAAATCGCCGTGTACATATTGCCGCTTATGCTATTAGCCAGCTCTCTGTTTGCCCATCACGCGAAGGTATGGATAGCTTAGAGCGCTTTCGTAATTTAACTGTGGTTAACGACATAAAAGTAGGTGAAACGGTTGATGCCATGGCGTGGCAAATGATCAACATTGCTTTGGGTGTGATGGCATTTATTCCGGCAACAGCGCCCATTGCGGCGGCGGTGGCAGTTATAAAAGCAGGTGGTGCTATAGCTACATCAGCTGCTAATTTAATGGATGAAGTACTGCTCGATAATACCTGTAAAAAGTACTATGCCGAAATTCAAAGAGATAAACGCCTAGGCCAAGAATGTGCGGCTAACCAAGGGATGATGCATGAGCTGCTTAATGAATTTAAAGACAGCGAAAGCACAGAACAAAGTACGCAGTGGGCTGCGCAATTTAGACTGCGCTCAGAGGCAATATCGGGCCTGATGGGCTTGTTATTAAGGGCCCAGCGTGAAGGAGATAAAAGCGAATATTATAGCAACCTAGAGCGCTATAAAGTAAAACAATACATAGAAAACTTTTTATTAGGTGATAGCTGGGCGCTTCCTAATTTACCCGGTGCGTCTATTCGAATGGATACGTTTTGGGTGTTTTTGATCGACAGTATCGCAGATCAAAAGCAAAACGTAGGCAATGATAAAAAAGCGCTCTATGGATTCAGTGACAATTACAGTCTGTTAGATAAAGCCGCACGTAAAGCTGTGGTAGAAGATCCTCAAAATGCACTTTATGTACATTCGCAGTCTAACCCATATGGCTTTTATATGATGACGGTGCCAAAACTCGCGCGTGAACATAACTATATTACCGCTGAATTTCAAAACTACTTCCCTATTCATACCTTTGGCACCCAAGAAAAAGCAGGCAGTAAATACTTAGAAAGCTTTGCAAACACCTTTGAGCCGGTATTTTCTGACTATGGTGAGGCAAGTTATCATCACAGCGCCATATATTATCAAGACCAAACATCAAAAAAATGGTTGCCAATTATTGCTAACAAACTAAAGCGCTTAACGCCATTCACACCTATTCGTGTTTTAGTGGTGTTTAACGATACGATGACCGCTATTGCCCCTATTACCTTTAAAGTTACGCGTTGTGATGGGGTAAATAACGAGCTTGCTTATAAAGAGTTGGTAAGGCCACTTGTTGAGTCTGAGCTATTAGAAAGCGAAAAGCACTTTGCTGGAAAGTTTGGCTGTGTGTTTACGCCGTTTTTTCAGCTAGGGCCAAAAACATATTTGGGTACTAAACCCATGGTGCATAAAGAAGCTTTTTACCCATTTATGCATGACTCTGCACTTGAATATTATCGAGCTAAAAACTTTGCTGACATGCGTTATTACATTAGTGCCCAAGTTGGCAGTAGTCGTGAAGTAGTATTGCCGTTAATGGGTGAGCGAGAAGAGAATAACGATGAAATGATTTTTGACTCCGGCTATTTAAATATTCTTAATGGGCTTGGTATAAAAAATAAATATATAGCTACCGACTTTTATGTAGATTTAAATACAGAACGTGATGGTGGCAATGAAGAGTCACTACTAATAAAAGATTTTTTAACCAGTAAAAGTTCTAGTTTTGTTCGTCCTGAACTTTTTGCCGGGGAAAAAAGTGTTCGAATATTGGTGCGTTTTGGTGGTGAAGGGAAGCCTTATTTAATAACCAGTAAAATACAAAGGCAAGGACACTCAATCCGTTTATTTGAAAGCCAATTTGATGCAGCACAAAGTTTAGGATTTAAAGTACGCCAGTTTGGTGATGGCATTATTTTTGATGACTTTGACTGGAATACCAAAGTAGACATTATGGTCGTTGCTACCTGTACAAAACTTGAATCAGAAAACTATACAAAAACACTGATAGGTTTGAATTGGCGCAGTGTGCCATGTGAATTAACTCTACAACAAACCATTGGCATTAATGATGTGGGCCCTACTTATAAATCAAGACTCTATTATTTAGGTAAGGCGACTCGTAATGCAAATAAAGGCTACAACCAAGCTTTAAATAGATGGGAAGATGATAACTATCAATTTGATGACTCAACAGGTGCAAAGTTTAGAGAATACCGAGAGTTTGTTGAGCTACTTAATAAGGCTGGGCACAGTAATGACAGAGGCATGCAAGGTCGAGCGCTTCTGAATTGGCATGATCGCAGCGCTAAAGCGTTTGCCGGTGAAGAGCAGGTTTTTGTTTTTGCGGCGAATTTTAGTTTGGATTATGAGTCGCCAAAGCGCGTTACCGTTAATGGTTTAAGGCCTTTTGGTGACATATTTACTAGTCAGTTTAGTGATATTTTTACTGATAAAGAAGAGCGGCAATATACGATGGAGTTAGGCGTTGCTAGCTTTAATTCTGCGGGTAATTCTGGTTTTAACTTTAATGATATAGGCTCAATGACTGATAAAACCAGCAACCATGGTTTGCAGTTAAAGTTACCACTGCCTAACCCTACAAATAGCGATTTGCCTTGGGGGAAAACATTACCAGAAGCTGGTTTAAAGGAGTTAGCTGCCAAGCTAAATGGCGAGCATTCAACTCCATCACAAAAAGCATTGTATAAACGGTTGTCAGAGGAAGGGTTGACTGAAGATGAAGCAAAGCAGTGGTTTATTGAAGATGCGACAAAGTCGAAAGTAAAACCGTTAGGGGCTTTTAAAAACGAATAAAGCGATATTGTTGTGATGCAAGGTCGCGGTTGCACATTACACGAACTTCGTTCAAAGCAAACACTATAGCGGGAGAATAAATAACTACTATAGCAGGCCGCTTTAATAAAAGTTGAGCATGTAGTGGCAATTAAAATAGAAAACTTATCTAAGCAGGATCTACCATAAAGCCAAGTATCTTATCGGCACCTTGAGTTTATTGTGGATTTTATATCTCGACTTTTGTGTTTTTAAGGTTTTTTATTTCTTTGATTGTGCTTTTTTATTATTTTAAAGGTGAGATTATGCTTGCAAGCAGTGTTTTGAAGTGTTAAAAATAGGGCTCACTGAACACACACATTTAGTAAAGATGATGCAAAATACACGTTTAATTACATTAAAACTAAACCTCTTACTGCTAGCGCACGTGAGCGGGGATTAGTGTATTTGCATTAAGTAAACACAAAAAACCCCGCAATATGCGGGGTTTTTTTTATCTCGCAATCAGGGTAGCTGAGAATTAAGGGCAGATTATGCAAGATCAAGATAAAGTATGGATTTTTGACACCACCTTACGTGATGGTGAGCAGGCGCTTAAAGCAAGCCTGACTGAAGAAGATAAAATCCAATTGGCGCATACCATTAGCCGCCTAAATGTGGATGTAATGGAAGTTGGCTTTCCGGTTTCAAGCCCTGCTGACTTTCGTTCAGTGCAACGTATTGCTACAGAAGTTAAAGGGCCAATTATTTGTGGTTTAGCACGTGCTGTTGCTAAAGATATCGAAGCTTGCGGTGAAGCCCTGCGTACAGCTCAACAAAGTCGTATTCATACATTTATTGCTACGAGTCCTTTGCATTTAGAACATAAATTACGCATGAGTTTAGATGACGCCACAGCCATGGCGGTTAAATCAATTAAACTTGCGCGTAACTATACTGATGATGTGGAATTTTCATGTGAAGATGCTGGTCGAACGCCGCATTGGGATTTATGTAAAATAGTTGAGCAGGCAATTAATGCTGGCGCATCTACTATCAATTTACCAGATACAGTTGGCTATGTAACACCAGATGAATATGCGGCGATGATCCGTCATTTGATGAATAACGTGCCAAATATCGATAAAGCGCGTTTAAGTGTGCATTGCCATAATGATTTAGGTTTAGCGGTTGCTAATTCAATTGCTGCAGTACAAGCCGGAGCACGGCAAATCGAATGTACGATCAATGGCATTGGTGAGCGTGCGGGTAATTGTTCGCTTGAAGAAGTGGCGATGATCATGCAAATGCGTCAAGACCACTTAAAAGTGCATACTGATATCCGTAGTGAAGAAATTTACCGTGCGTCTCGCCAAGTGGCAAAAATTTGTAATATGCCGGTGCAGCCAAATAAAGCCATTGTCGGCGAGAATGCGTTTGCTCACAGTTCTGGCATTCACCAAGACGGCGTATTAAAAGCGCAAAATACCTATGAGATTATGTCGCCAGAAAGTGTCGGCGTGCCAAATAACCAACTAAACATGACCTCTCGTTCAGGGCGTCATGTTATTGAGCACCGCCTTGAAGAATTAGGCTATCAAAAGTCTGATTATGATATGGATAGCCTATATGAAAGCTTCTTAACCCTTGCCGATCAAAAAGGCACAGTGTATGACTATGATCTTGAAGCGATGATTTATTTTAATCAAATTAGTGATAAAGATGATAAATACCAATTAGAGTTTGTTAACTCAACATCTAACTCGCAATCAGTAGCAAGCTCTACAATCGGTATGACGATTAATGGTGAGTCTAAGCAAGAAGCGGCTACCGGTAATGGCCCTGTAGAAGCGTCATTCTTAGCGATTGAGCGTTTAACAGGCATGGCTGTTGAAATGATTGAGTTTAACCTAGAGGCCACCGGTGAAGGCGCCAGCTCTCTAGGGGAGGTAAATATAATCGCTAAATATGATGGCCGCCCTTATCATGGTGCAGGTATCGCAGCGGATGTGGTTGAAGCGTCAGTGCGCGCTATGATCCGCGTTTATAACTTAATTTATCGCGCACAAAAAGTGTCTGATTTAAAACAACAAAGGAAAGCAGGATGAGTCAATCAAATTACAGCGTTGCAGTATTAGCAGGCGACGGTATCGGCCCAGAAGTAATGGCAGCAGCAGAGCAAGTATTGGATGCTGTGAGCAGTAAATTTGGTTTTACTTTAACTCGTCATCATCATGCTATTGGTGGTGCTGCGATTGATCAATTTGGTAAAGCGTTACCTGATCAAACTCTAGCTGCCTGCGAAAGTGCTGATGCGATTTTATTTGGTTCAGTGGGCGGCCCTAAATGGGAGCACCTACCTGCCAATGAACAACCTGAGCGAGCTTCACTATTACCGCTGCGTAAACACTTTGGCTTGTTTTGTAACTTACGCCCAGCGCAACTGTTACCAGCGCTAAGTGCTGCATCACCGCTGCGCGCTGATATTAGTGCACAAGGCTTTGATATTTTATGTGTGCGTGAGCTGACCGGTGGTATTTATTTTGGTGAAAAAGGCCGCAGTGGCGAAGGTGCTGAGGAATCGGCATTCGATACGCAAACTTATTCACGCAAGGAAATTGAACGTATCGCTCGTTTCGCTTTTGAAGCAGCAAAATTACGTAATAATCATGTAACCTCAGTTGATAAAGCGAATGTACTTGCTTCGAGCGTGTTATGGCGCGAAGTGGTTACAGAGGTAAGTAAGGACTATCCAGAAGTAAGCCTAGATTATATTTACGTTGATAACGCAGCAATGCAGTTAGTTAAGCAGCCAAGCCAGTTTGATGTGTTACTGTGTGATAACTTATTTGGTGATATTTTATCAGATGAATGCGCAATGATCACAGGCTCTATGGGCTTATTACCGTCAGCTAGCTTAAACCAATCAGGTTTTGGTATGTATGAACCAGCGGGTGGTTCAGCACCTGATATTGCTGGTAAAGGGGTCGCTAACCCTATTGCGCAAATTTTAAGTGCGGCGTTAATGTTACGTTATTCACTAGGCCAAGATGAAGCCGCGCGCAGCATCGAAAAAGCCGTTGCCGAAGCGGTTGAAGCTGGTGTAGGCACGCCAGATATCTATCCAAATGCGGGTTATACCACGCAGGATGTTGCCGCAGCGATTGTTGCTCGCATATAAAGCGAGCGGCTATTTAAACAATTATTCACTCGCTGCACCGTCACGCGGCGAGTCAAACTGATTAGGGGATCAGCAAGTGGCCCAAACGTTATACGATAAAATCTGGCAAGCACATGTTGTAGCTAGTATTAATGAGCAAACCGACTTACTTTATATTGACCGTCATTTAGTGCACGAAGTGACATCACCGCAAGCATTCGCAGGCCTTCGTGAGAAAAACCGTAAAGTACGTTGCCCAGAGAAAACCATTGCGACTATGGATCATAATGTCTCGACCAAAAGTCGTTCATTAGATGCTGCCAGTGAAGTATCTAAAAACCAATTAATGGCGCTTGATGCCAACTGTAAAGAGTTTGGCATTGTACTTTATGATTTAAATTCAATTAACCAAGGTATCGTGCATGTAATGGGGCCTGAGCAAGGGATCACCTTACCAGGTACGACGATAGTGTGCGGCGATAGCCATACGTCAACCCATGGTGCATTTGGTGCACTTGCCCACGGCATTGGTACTTCTGAGGTTGAGCACGTCTTAGCTACGCAGACCTTACAGCAGAAAAAAGCCAAGTCGTTAAAAATCCAAATTAATGGCGTTCTGCGTCCAACTGTTACGGCTAAAGATTTGATCATGGCGGTGATTGGTAAGCTAGGCACTGCTGGTGGTACGGGTTATGTTGCAGAATTTTGTGGTGAAGGCATTGAAGCGCTGTCAATGGAAGCGCGCATGACGCTATGTAACATGAGTATTGAAATGGGCGCTAAAGCGGGTTTAATTGCTTCAGATCAAATTACTTATGATTACTTGAAAGGCCGTCCATTTGCTCCACAAGGTGATGATTTTGAAGCAGCAGTTGCTTATTGGGAAACTCTAAAAACTGACGAAGGCGCGCAGTTTGACTTAGAAGTTGAGCTTGAAGCAAGCAGCATCCAGCCACAAATTACCTGGGGCACCAGCCCTGAGCAAGTTATTGGTGTTGATGAGTGTATTCCAGATCCAGACCAAGAGCCTGATTTAATTAAAGCGGATGCGATTCGCAGCGCACTTAAGTATATGGGCTTAACAGCCGGTGATAAGTTATCGTCAGCCACTGTAGATACGGTATTTATTGGTTCGTGTACCAACAGTCGAATTGAAGACTTACGAGCGGCAGCACACATTGTTGAAGGTAAGCAAGTAGCCCCAGGTGTTGAGGCGTTAATCGTACCAGGCTCTGGCCTTGTCAAAAAACAAGCCGAAGATGAAGGCTTAGCCGATATTTTCAAAGCTGCCGGCTTTGAGTGGCGTGAACCAGGTTGTTCAATGTGTTTAGCCATGAATGACGACCGTTTAGGTGCTGGCAAACGCTGTGCATCTACATCTAACCGTAACTTTGAAGGTCGCCAAGGCCGTGGTGGCCGTACACACTTAGTGAGCCCTGCAATGGCCGCTGCGGCAGCAATTCATGGTCGCTTTGTTGATATAAGAGGAGAAGCCTAATGAGCATTTTTTTTAGTGGCTTAATGGCCCCACTTGATAAAAACAATGTCGATACCGATCAAATTATCCCTAAGCAGTTTTTAACCTCAACCAGCCGTGATGGCTTTGATGCGGCGTTGTTTTACGATTGGCGTTATTTAGATAACGGCGAGCCAAACCCTGAGTTTATTTTAAATCGCCCCTGTTACCAAGGTGCGCAAATACTGCTAACTCGCGATAACTTTGGCTGTGGCTCATCACGCGAGCATGCACCATGGGCGCTTAAGCAATATGGTTTTGAAGTAATTTTAGCGGAAAGCTTTGCTGATATTTTCTTTAATAACTGCGGCAATAACCAAATGCTTGCGATTGCACTTCCTGCGCAAACATTGGAAGACTTATTTGTACTGAGCGAGCAACATGACGATATTCATATCGACATTGATCTTGAAAATCAGCAGCTTACCAGTAACAAGTTTGCACCAATTAGTTTTGATATTCGCAAAGACGTAAAAGAGCGTTTATTAAGTGGTTTAGATTTTATCGGCGTGACCGAAACCCTCAACCCACAAATCGACGCCTTTGAAGCAAAGCTTAACGCCGAGCGCCCTTGGCAGTAAAAGGTTTAAAAGTTATTAAAAATGAAACGCGGCTAAGGCCGCGTTTTATGTGGTTAATACATATAAGCAATCGTCAAGCCTAGTACAGCAAGTACACTACAAACAGTCATGTTAATCGTTTTAAGTCTTTTAAATTGATTAATTTTTGGGTCGTCTAGGGTTGAGAAAAAGCCACTTTTGAGTGATTCATGTAAATTAGCTGCAATAGCGGAGCGTGAGGTATCGCCGAGTGTATTTTTAGCTAATTGCTCCCATTGTGCTGGGTATGCCTGTGATAAGTGTGTAAGCAGCGCATTATATTTACGGTTTTGTATAATAAATAGCGCACAAATTAAAATAAACGCCAATATAGGGTAATTTTCCATATTATCTCTCCCAATTTATTTCTTTTAAAAACATAAGTTTTTTTTCACTTAAGTTCAACAATGATGTTCGCTTTTGTTTTTCGTCCCGCTAACTTTTATCTCGCTTACTTATAGCTGAACTACCACTCACCGCGATTACTTCCTTTGTTTTTATTAACACGCTAAGCTGCTCCTTTATATTTTTAGGAACAGATTATGAGATTATTAACTGCGGCGACTCTATTACTGGCATCTGCGGCGGCGTTTGCACGCCCTGCGCCTTTGGTTTCTATTCCAAGCCATGATGGTTTTTTTGATAATATTGCTGCTCACTGTGGTAAAGCGTATGAAGGGACTGTAACGGTTGATAATGCCACTGGGCCGAGTTCATTTGCAGGTAAAAAATTGGTGATGCATGTGCGCCGCTGTAACGAGCGTGAGCTACAAGTGCCGTTTCATGTGGGTGATGATGCATCACGTACCTGGATCATAACTAAAACAGGCAGTGGTTTGAGCTTAAAGCACGATCATCGTCATAAAGATGGCACTGATGACGTATCAACCATGTATGGTGGTCACACCGTTGATGCGGGTTTTACTAATGTGCAATCATTCCCTGCGGATCAATATTCAAAAGAATTATTTGTTAGCCAAGGTATTCCGCAATCGATTGGTAATACATGGCAGATGTATATTTACCCTGAAAAATTCACTTACCGTTTAATTCGCCAAGGTCGTGAGTTTCGTGTGGACTTTGATTTAACCAAACCAGTTACACCACCTGCTGCACCTTGGGGTTATAAAGACTAGAAAGAAAAGCCTAGTCTTTTGTGGGCTCTGTCTCACATTGCAGAAATACCGTTAATGGTGGCTGATATTTACGAGGTTTGGTTGGAAAACGGTCATACTCTTGTACGCCATCAGTCACCTTTAACATAAACGAATTACCACGGCATAAGCGATTAGCATGGCGTAGTAAAAACACGCTTTGGTTTTTAAAGTGTTGATAGTCGTCAGACTGAATTTCTAAATGGTAGTTATTATTATCAATTTTAGTTTGGTAATAATGTACTTTTTCATCAAAATCATAGAGTTTTTCGGTCTCACCTTTTTCTGCTTGCGCCACAGTGCAGCTTGCCAATAGCGTTAAAATGCTGCTTATTTTTAAGCAATGCGCTATTTTTCCTGTCATAAACCTTGCACTCCATTATTGTATTGCACCATTGATTTCACTAAAGTGGTGCCTAAGTTATGATTTAAGTCTAACACCCAAAAAGGGAAAATGTGATGTTCAAACAAATTAAACAGCTTTTTTCGTCATTTAATGAACAGCAATCGACGATGCAAGAACATGATTTAAAAACGGCAATAGCTGCGTTACTGATTGAGGTAATGCGTGCCGATAGTGAGCAGCAAGCAGATGAGCTGCAAACGTTAGCATTGACTTTAAAAAAATATTTTAACTTAAGTGATGAAGACGTTGCACAATTAACAGAGCAAGCTGGCAAGAGTTTGGATGAGGCAATTGACTACTTTCAGTTTTCTAAACAAATTAATGCGCAATGCAACGCCGCACAGCGTATTGAAATAATTGAGCTGTTATGGCGTTTAGCTTATGCCGATGGTGAGCTTGATCCGCAAGAAGAGTATGTAATTCGTCGTGTTGCTAGTTTATTGTATGTAACTCACGAGGACTTTATCGCCGCAAAGTTAGCCGCGACAAAGCTCTCTTAGAGTCACCTTACTCATTTGCTCAGTTTACTCGTCACGCTTACAAGTTGTTGAGCTAGGCCAGCTACTTTTTCAGCTGTTACTGGGTCGCTAATGCGGCCTGTTTCATCTAATACAGTGTGAATTGCTGGTACAGCTAGTTGATCAGCTAACACTAGGCTACCAATACCCGATAAAATATCGCGCACATGGTTTAAGCCACGTAAACCGCCTAAGCCACCCGGCGATGAGGCGTATAATGCTGTTACCTTGTTACGAAATGCAGGAACCGCGCCTTGTTCGGTGCGTGATGCCCAATCAATGGCATTTTTTAATACAGCGGTGATCGAACCATTGTACTCAGGGCTGGCTAGTAAGATGCCATCCGCAGCACGTAATTTGTCTTTTAATAGCTGTGCGCCTTGAGGTGTACCTTGCGCTTCTATATCTTCGTCAAACATAGGTAAGTTTAAATCTGCAAGTTTGATCACTTCTACTTCTGCGCCGCTTTCTAATGCAAAGCGGGCTGCCTCATTGATCAATTTTTGATTAAAGCTGTCTTTACGCAAGCTGCCTGCTAAGGCAATAATTTTTGGTGCAGTCATAGTGTTCGCCTTAATGTTGGTTAAGTTATGATTAGTTTGTCTATAAGTTACTTTAGCAAATTTTTACTTGCAGAAAAGCCAAATAAACGCAAAACTTATGTGCATATATGCACAATCTAGTGAAAGGGCGAGTATGGCAATCCAATTTGATGACTGGCAAGATGTAAAAGTCGCTTATGAAGTGGCGCGACTCGGCACATTAACGGCCGCGGCCGAAAAGCTCAACGTGCACCACAGCACAGTACTGCGGCGGATCAATAATTTAGAACAAAGCTTAAACGCACGTTTATTCCATCGTCATGCCCGTGGTTATAAAGTGACAGAAATAGGCGCTAAGTTATTTACTGCGGCGCAATCTATCAACAGTGAACTTGAGCGCTTACATAACGATATTATTGCTGCAGACAGCACCTTGCGTGGCAGTTTGTTGCTTACAACAGTTAGCGGCTTTATTGATGTGTTAAGTGATGTATGCGAGCAGTTTCAAAGTTTGCATCCGCAGGTGCAATTAGAAGTCATACTTGATCAAAAACGCCTTCGCCTTGATCACGGTCAAGCACATATTGCTGTGCGCGCAGGGCCTCGCCCAGATGAAGGTGATTATATCGCTCAGCACTTAGCACATTTATCATCCGGGTTTTACGCCTCTAAACGTTATATAGATAAGTACGGGATGCCGAAAACTCTCAACCAGCTGCCACTGCATAATTTTGTTTCTGGGGTAGCGGGTTACAACGGTAAAGTACCTTACTTCGCTTGGGTTGATGAAAATATTCCTACTGAGCAAGTGAAACTCCGCGTTTCTGAAACCTCAGAAGCGACCCGAGCAATCGTAAAAGGGCTAGGTATTGGTGGTTTACAGCATGATGTTGCAGCGCAATACCCTGAACTGATCCCAGTATTGGCGAATGAACTTAATTGGCCGACTGATTTATGGCTAGTGACTCATCATTTAGTGCATCGTACCGCTAAAGTGCAAGCGTTTAGTCAATTACTAAAAGCCTACTTCCAAGAGCGTAAATTAGGCTGATGTGGTATTGCAAAAACCTTGGAGATGCGATGCTTGCAAGTTCAGAGCTTGATAAAATTAAGCACAGTGCAGGTAAGTTACCGCTATTTGTCCGTCATGTTGCGCCACATGGACTACATTGTGAGGTTATCGTGTATTTTCCGCCTGAAGCAAAAAGCGTGGCTAAACACTATTTAGCCACGCCATGTTTAATGCCAGATGAAAGTGCTTTAACGCCTCTTTAAATTTTGATTTACCAACTAAAATGATTTTTTTACTGCAATACCTAAGCGCTTTGCGAGCCTGACTAAATTAGCTCTATCTACATGCAAAGTGCGGGCGGTGGCGGCCCAATTAAAATCATGCTGCTCTAGTTGCTGGCTAATTAAATGATGAGTAAACGTGTCGGTGGCCTGCTTGAGTGATAAGTTACGACTATTGACTGGGTAAGTTAGCACTGGAGCAGAAGTTGTATGGTGCTTTGCTGAATCATGATTAGATGAAGCAGTTAGATTTAAATCACAATGCGCAGGGGTGATCGTGATAATAGCCTGCTGCCATTGCGCTTGTTTAGCTTTGAGAGCTGCACGGCTTATGACATGTTCAAGTTCACGCACATTTCCTGGCCAGTCATATTGAGTGAGCAAGAGTTGTGTTTCGACACTGAGTTTGAGTTGTTTTATTGCTAGTTTGCGAGCGGTTTGCTCAACAAAATAACCGGCTAATAGAATTACATCATTTTCACGCTCACTCAGTGGTGCAACAATGAGTGGATATACGCTGAGGCGATGATAGAGATCGGCTCTAAAACGACCTTCGGCTACTTCATTCTTTAAATTGCGATTTGTCGCAGCAATAACTCGCACATCCACGTATTTCACTTCATCTTCACCAACCGTTTGAATTTCACCACTTTGTAATACGCGCAATAACTTGCTTTGCATGGTAAGAGGCAGTTCGCCAATTTCGTCTAAAAATAAGGTGCCGCCATCAGCGAGTTGAAATTTACCTTGGCGGGCACTTTCTGCTCCAGTAAATGCGCCCTTAGCATGACCAAAAAACTCACTTTCGGCGAGGTTCTCGGGTAGTGACGCACAATTGAGGTGAATTAGCGGCTTTTCACTACGTTTAGAATGAAGGTGAATGTTGCGTGCCACCAACTCTTTGCCGACTCCGGTATCACCTTGGATCAGCACGCTAAATTCAGACGCTGCAACCAGTTTTATATCATTTTTAAGGGTTTGCATTGCAGGGCTTTGACCAATGATTTCCACTCCATCGCGGGTCAGCGCTTCACGGTTTAGCTCTTGCACTAAGGCACTGCTATGTTGTGCATGACTTTGATATTGCTGCAATTGCAGTGTGGTGTGTAAATGCGCAGCACAAAGCGTGCTCAATTGAGTTAAGTGCTCAAGGCTTAAATTATCAAACGCACTCGCGTTGAGGCTATCAAGGGTCAGCACTCCGAGTAAATTTTCATTGTTATCAAATAATGGCATTCCCAAACAAGCGTGTACGGGGATATCCCCAGCTTTAGCACTGAGTAAACCATCATACGGATCTGGCATTGGGCAGTCGTGGGCAAATTGTAAAGGGTGTTTAGCATTACAAATAGCCTGTAGGCGCGGATGCTCTTTAATAACAAAGCGACGGCCTAAGGTATCAGGTGTTAGGCCATCAATTGCGTGTGGTTTTAATACATCCCCTTGTAGGGTCAGTAAGGCAATTGCATCACTTGGGATCAGCTGTTGAATGCAATCAATAAGCTGCTGAAAAGGTTCAACTTGAGTATTCACTTTAGCAAGCGTAATGGCAGCATTTAATAAGCGTTGATTATTTATCATGTCAAAATGACTCAAGTGTGTTTATTTGATTTGTTTAAGAGTGAGTCATAATGACTTTTTTGTCAAGCTGGAATAGTGTAACCGAATGAAAAATATATAATTTAAATGTTGGCTTGGTCTGTGCAATAGCATTGTTATACATGAATACATAAGTGAGCTTGTTATGTTAATGCCAGCATCTAATAACTATTACGAGGTATCTGTTGCCACAGATTTCTACTCTAAACTGTTAAGTGGCGCAAATATAGCGCTCGCTGTCAGTGCCTTAGTGATGATAGCCACGGTTTTATTGAGCTATCCGCTTGCTGAGCTACTGAGTATGCAATTACAAATTGTCGCGCATATAGCAACGATTATTGCCGCCACAATTTTAAAAATAAGTTATGTACTGCGCTGCATAGCACTTAATGGATTAGGAAAGGAGGTACGTTAATGCGACCAATCAATTTAACCGAGCCCATGCCAGAAAAAGTACGGGTGTACCAAGTGAGCCAATGGCCGTTATGGATGTTGGCATTTCGACCCTATTTTTTAGGTGCTGGCTTATTGGCTGTGTTGTCGATTGGCTATTGGTTACTTATTTTAACGGGTCATGCTCGTTGGCGCCTAACTATACCAGCCACGCTCTGGCATGCTCACGAAATGATGTTTGGTTTTGCAGGTGCTGTTGCGGTGGGGTTTTTGTTAACCGCAGCACAAACCTGGACCGGGGTTGCGAGTATCAGCGGGAGTAAATTGATGCTACTAACCCTAGTGTGGCTGGCAGCCCGAGCTGCGTTTTTTATTACCGGTACTGGTATTGAAAACGTTAATTTGTATGCGGTGTTATTACTGCAATTACTGTGGTGGTCAGCAGCAATTACGGCGCTGGCTAACATGTTGCTTAAAGCAAATAACAAAAATAACTATCAATTTTTGCCGATTTTAAGCGCCTTGTGTGCGTTAAATATTATCTACTTATGGTTGGCTATTGAGCAGAACATGCTGTTGGCACTTGCTGTTGTTGATACCGCCGTGTTGGTTATGACGTTGCTGGTAGGTGTGGTTGCGGGGCGAGTGCTGCCCTTTTTTACCGCTCGCGGTTTGGGCTTAGCTGAGCAAGTGCGTACTGGGCGTTTAGATAAAGTGCTGCTTTACAGCTCGTTATTTGCTGTTGCGCTTTATTTTATCAGCCAGTTATTTATACCGAGTGTTAATCCCGGTTGGGCATTGGCCGCTGTTGCTGTATTGCATTTAAGTCGCTCATTGTTGTGGTGGAATAATAAAATGCTCAAAGTGCCGTTACTCTGGTCGTTGCACTTTTCGTACCTAGCGCTTGGGGTTGGTTTGGTGTTGGTTGCACTGAGTTTTTATAGCCCTGTGATCTTATTTAAAGATGCATTACACATGATCACCATAGGTACGATTGGCATGATGATTGTAGCCATGATGACTCGCGTATCGCATGGTCATACTGGGCGTCCTTTAACTATTCCACACTTTATGGCTGTGGCGTTTGCTTTAGTGCTTGTTGCAGCGATTGTTCGTTCGTTATTACCCTTTGTTATTGGGCCACATATAGCGTGGCAGCTTAGCGCTGTGTTGTGGCTGGTGGCATTTTTATTGTTCTTGATCCATTGTATTCCTATCTTAACGCGGCGTCGTGTTGATGGGCGTCGTGGTTAATTGATGTTAGGAAGTCGTATGTTATCTGATAAAACCATTGCAATAGTTAAAAGCACCGTGCCTTTATTGGCAGAGGCGGGCACGGTCGTTACTGAGCATTTTTATAATCGCATGTTTAGCCATAATCCTGAGCTGCAAGATATTTTTAATATGGCGAATCAACGCAGTGGCCGTCAGCAATTTGCATTGTTTAATGCATTGGCAGCGTATGCGCAAAATATTGATAATCTGGCCGTGTTAAAAGAAGCACTAGCACGTATTAATCATAAGCATGCCAGTATGCATATATTGCCTGAGCATTATCCGATTGTTGGCGGGCATTTAATTGGCACGTTAAAAGAATTGATCCCAGCGCAATTTACACCTGAAGTTGAATATGCGTGGCGTGAAGCGTATGCATTACTGGCTGATATTTGTATCACCGAGGAAGCCGCACTATACGCGCATAGTAAAAATAATCACGGTGGCTGGTCAGGCACACGTCAGTTTATCATTGCGAAGAAACAAGCAGAATCAGAGTTAGTAACCAGTTTTACGTTAGTACCGGTTGATGGTAAAGCGGTAATAACCCATAAGCCAGGGCAGTATTTAGGCATTAAAGTGAAGCCCACTGATGCGCAGTATAGTGAGATACGTCAATACTCTATTTCTCAGCAAAGTAATGGTGAAAATTACCGCATTAGCGTGAAAAAAGAGTTAGTGCCAGCTGCGGGGATTGTATCGAATTACTTGCATTCACTTGATGAGGGCAGTGTGGTGGAGCTTTATCCACCGGCTGGTGACTTCTTTTTGCGGGCAAATAATAAACCTGTGGTACTAATTTCTGCGGGCGTTGGTCAAACACCGATGCTGGCAATGCTACAAACGTTATTAAGTGATACAACGAATCAAACGGTTACTTATTTACATGCGTGTGAAAATACCCAGCAACATTCATTTAGTCAATTTCTTGTGGAGCAAGCCGCGGCGCATACTCGGTTAAATCACTACACTTGGTTTAATCAAGGTGGCGAGGAGGCAGAATTTACTGGGTTGATGAATGTCAGCGCTGTTGCTAAGCAGCTACCGCTAGGAGAAGGGGATTTCTATATCTGTGGCCCAACGGGGTTTATGGCGGCAATTAAACAGCAGTTACTCGCGCTTGATGTTGATGCTGCACGTATCCATTACGAAGTGTTTGGCCCACATCAAGATATTTGATTAATCAAAACTTCAAGGCGCTAATAGCGCCTTTCTCTTAGAGTGCTTTATTGCTTTGTTGTGCTGCTAAAGCTTGATTTTGCCAAGCATTAAACAACTTTTGCTGTTTGTCGGATATTTTTAAACCATAGGTTTTTTGCATATAAAAGTAGGCATCTGCGATGCGCTTTCGTGCATAAAATGGTGGCTCTACTACTCTTTGTTTAAAGTCGACTTTTACTTGGCAGCGACCATATTGATTGGCATCCCCGGTGATCATGCCAAAGCGATAATTAGAGCGGTCGGCGTTTATCTCGCCAATTGCCGGTGCGAGGTTATTTATATCTGCTTCCATTTTACGAAATTGAGCACTGGTTTTAATACAATTTTTTCGGCCGCCATCTTGCCAACATTGTAGCTGGTGACCAAATTCCCACGCTGGAACAATGTGCTCCCATTCAATACGAGTAGCACGTGCATTTGGTTTACCTGAGCGAGTGACTGCGTTGCGAGGCACATAGCCACATGCAGTTGGATCGGGTACTAGTTTTTTGCCTTGGCGTTTTATATCACAACCACAGTAAAGGCTAGTGGCGTTTTCTGGTAAGGTTTTTATAAGGTGTTTTTTGGCACTTGCAAAGCGAGTAAATTGTTCAGCGTAGAGGTTAAAACTAAGGCAAGCCAAAACTAGCGCAAGCAGAAAATGCGACATATCCAATCACTTTAGTGAACTACAGGAAGCACTATTTTAGAGTGATCATTCAAATAGGTAAATCAGGTGAACGGAGTATGTTGATTAAAATACAATGATAAATAGCGCGAGGAAAATTGAAATACCTCGCGCTTATGTTTAACGAGTGCGGCGGCGCAAGCGGATATTTTGCAATAATAAAATAATACCAGTTATACAAAATAATACACTGGTGGCTGAAAAGCTGATCAGTAGAGGGTTGTTAAAGTCTTCACGCTCATCATAATCCATAATATGCAGCATCCAGAAAAAATCAAAGATTCGCCAAATTGTGCTGCGAACGGTAATAACTTTGCCACTATCTGCGTGTAAATATAATGTGGTACTGAAACTGTCGTCAAAAGTGACTTGCCAAATATTCTTTTTATAACCTACTTCTCTTGGGCCGGTTGATAGCTTAACTGCTTGGCTGGCTTGCGCATCTATTAGTAGATGCGCTTTCGCATTGGCGATAATTTGTGATTGTGTTGGAGCAATAAAAGGGCGCCCAGTAAGTCCATTAAAGCTGTAATCACCACTTTGGCCATGCACTGTAATGATTGGTGTTGTTAAAAAGTGCTCATAAGTTATTTGCTGTGGTCGAAGTACTTGGGACACAATGTTATCTAGCGATGCAGGGTAATCAGCTTGAGTAAATGGGTTATCTAATTGACGTGCAGCTAAGTGCTTTCCGTGTACTTTCTCAAGAGGGATGGCGCTCATCACTAAACCACCAAGCAACCATGCAAAAATTTGTAATGCCAATAAGTAACCTAACCATTTGTGGAGTTTGCGCGCATGTTTAAAAATGCGTTTATTCATTACTTCAGCCTGTTTGTTATTATTAGTGCGCTATTGTATAAATTATAGTGAGTTTGCCAATGTGGCAAATTGTCGCAGATAATAAAATCCACTGTTGATTTGGTATAAATGTAAAATTGGGTTAAAGTTTGCGTTGTTATTAACGCAGGGTAAAAATGAAACAATGTCGGAAATTCAATTTTTAAATGTAGATCTAGAGCTGGAATCAAAGCAAGATATTAGTTTGCTAGTTGCTGACTTAAAAAAGAGTGCTGTGGTTTTGCATTATGATAAAGATGAGTACCGTCAACTTGCACGTATTGAGTCTAAAGAAGATGTTACCTCGCCAGATAAAGCAATTAACCACCTGTGTGAGTTGATTGAGTCGTGCTCGCGTAATGCATTAAAACAGTGGTTATCATGCTCAAGACGCACCTTTGATATTGGCTTTGAATCAGGCACTTCGCCAAAATGTTTTAATCAAGCGCTCAGTGCCGATACATTATTGCGTATCTCTGCGATTGGTGCAGGAATTGAAATTACGATTTATCCGCTGGCAAGCTAGCCTTTACGCTCTACAACTGCTGCGGTCATTCTTGATACGCAGCATAATTCGCCACGACTATTGGTGATTTTTACTTCCCATACCGATGTTCGTTTGCCTAAATGCAGCGGTTTTGCAATTGCCGTTAATGTGCCATTACGCGATGCTTTTAAGTGATTAGCGTTGATCTCTTGGCCAACACAATAAAACTTCGTAAAATCAACTACAAAGTTTGCAGCGTAGCTAGCTACGGTTTCTGCAAGCACCACATTTGCTCCGCCATGTACCATGCCCATAGGATTGTGATGAGCTGGAATTGCAGGCATTGTAGCGGCTAAATAATCATCGCCAATTTCACTAATTTCAATCCCCATAGTTTTCATTAACGTGCCTTGGCCATTAATGCCTTCATCTAATGCTTTGCACTGCGCTAGGGTGATCGGTTGATACCAAATACTCATAAATCTGCCTCATTAAATTAGTGAGTTTTCAGTCTACACTTTTAAACATTTTTCTACAGTTAAGATCATAAAAATAGTTAAAATGTACCTTTATTGTGTATTTGTTAATAGGTTTAAAGCATGAAGTTAGGAGGACTTGAACTCGGTGCATTATTGTGTGTAAATGTGCTTACTCAGGCGCCAGCTATAGCTGCTACACAGCATCAGCTTGATTTGGGTGTTACCGACCTCGCCGGTTTTGATGAGTCATTTTTAGGAGCGCGTTATCGTTATTTTGCTGAAGATCTAGAGCCTCTAACTGGGCCATATGATCTTAAAGCCGACTTAAATAGAGTCAATAACTATGCTTTTGGTGGGTTTTCGAACGGTGATTTTAGTTATTTAAATACAGATGCAGCAGTGTATGGCCCCGAGGGGTTAGTTATGCAGGGCAGTCTGCAAAGAACCTCCGATGATAACAAGGATTGGCAAGATACAGCTTACTTAGTCAGTGCTGCACTTGGCAAGCAGATGAATGAGCAGCTACAACTTGGTTTTAACGCTTATTACAGTCGTGTTGAAAGCAATTGGCGGCAAGAGGTTAAGAATGTTGCAGTAGAGTGGACATATGCGCCCTATGTACGCTGGACAGATATCAATAAAAATCAAGGTTGGGATTTAGAATTAAAACAATTAGCAGGGCGTTATAAATATGTACGAGGTAAAGCTGTTTACTATGTTAATCAGGCTTGGTCAGTGGGGTTAATTGCTAATATACGCAATGAAAAGCATCTTAGTGACAACTATGAGTTACAAACACACTATTGGTTTAATCAGCATATAGCATTAAAGTTTGGCCTTGGCTCGGCGTTAGATTCTGAGAGTGATTTAAATAGCGTAAGCTTATTATTAACGGCGCGTTTATAGTCAATTTATATTTGCGATTTTCAGATAACTGTATATACTCACAGTTAAATGTACTGTATGGAAAACCAGTTGTATGCGCCCATTAACGAATCGCCAAGCTCAAATTCTTGAACTTATTAAAGTATTTATTAAAGATACCGGTATGCCGCCAACCCGTGCTGAGATTGCGCAAACGTTAGGCTTTAAAAGCGCCAATGCAGCTGAAGAGCATCTAAAAGCACTGGCTAAAAAAGGTGTTATAAAAATGAAGCCCGGCGCTAGCCGTGGTATTCAATTAGTTGAGGAAGATGAGCCTGAGCAGCTAGGTTTGCCGCTGATTGGCCGCGTCGCTGCTGGTGAGCCAATTTTGGCAGAGCAGCATGTTGAGAGTCACTGCCAAGTTGACCCATTATTATTTAAACCTGCTGCCGACTTTTTATTACGAGTGCAAGGCATGAGTATGAAAGACATTGGTATTATGGATGGTGATTTACTGGCAGTACATAGCACTCAAGTTGCTGAAAATGGCCAAGTGGTCGTTGCTCGTGTTGATGATGATGTAACAGTGAAGCGCCTTGAAAAAGCAGGTAAAAAAGTTTTCTTACATGCTGAAAATGATGAATTTGCACCAATTGAAGTGGATTTGGAGCATGAATCTTTCAATATTGAAGGGCTGGCAGTTGGCGTGATCCGTAACGCTGACTGGATGTAAACCTATTGCGCACCAAATTGGTGAAGTTTGGTGCTTTGAATTTTTTTACTTCTTTAGTGGTTAAATTTAATACTTAGCTACGCTTCCCAAGCCCTTGCCAGCTCTACTTTAGGTTACTTTTTGGCTACTGCTACATCCCCTCCATTAGAAAATAACGCGCTGATTTTTAGTTGTTATTTATGCACCAAAAGAGAAATTTATTGCCCCTAAAACTTGCTAATTGTTCGTTTTTTAACTAATTGGTTAATACACTGTGTTAACAACTGTCTTTAAAAGTTGCGAGTTTCTGTAGTAAAAGCACTTTCTGAAGCAGGTTTGATCACCAGTTACAATAAAAAAATAACGAATTGGCGTGAAATAAAGTAGTGCCGCCTTTTCGCTTTGCGTCTTGCAATAGCATCAAAAGGAGCCGTCACATGGGTAAACTGAGCGCTACCTTGTGGCTTATATTACTTATGCTTCCGCAGCAATTGTTGGCGAATAGCCAATTTAATATGCGCGAAGGTGTAACCGATATAAGTAATAATGTTTATCAACTACACATGACTATATTTATAATTTGTTGTGTGATTGGGGTGATTGTATTTGCCGTTATGTTTTGGGCGTTAATACATCATCGTAAATCAAAAGGGGCTATTCCAGCCCAATTCCATGAAAGTACTAAAGTTGAAATACTTTGGACTGCTATTCCATTTGTTATTCTCATCGCGATGGCTGTGCCTGCGACTAAAACGTTGATTGCGATGGAGGATGCAAGTAAAGCTGATTTAACGATTAAAATTACAGGGTCACAATGGAAATGGCATTATGAGTACATGGGCGAAGGTGTTGCTTTTTACTCTATCCTATCAACTCCACAAGAACAAATAACCAATCAAGCGGATAAAACTAACACCTACCTTCTAGAGGTAGACAAACCTTTAGTCTTGCCAATCAATAAAAAAATACGCTTTTTGATGACCTCCGATGATGTGATCCACTCGTGGTGGGTCCCTGATTTTGCGGTTAAAAAAGATGCCAACCCGGGTTTTATCAATGAAACGTGGACGAAAATAAATGAACAGGGCATTTATCGCGGGCAATGCGCTGAGTTGTGCGGCAAAGACCATGGTTTTATGCCCGTGGTGGTGGAAGCTAAATCTGAGCAAGAATTTGCGACATGGCTGGCTGATGCTAAACAAGCTAAGCAAAAAGCAGCTGCTGCGGATGCGGCATTACTCGATCAAACATTACCTAAAGAAGAGTTAATGACGTTGGGTGAACAAGTTTACATGGCCAGTTGTGCAGCATGCCATCAACCAACAGGTATGGGGCTGCCAGGAGTGTTTCCTGCGCTGAAAGGCAATCCGGTGGTGCTTGGTGATATTAAAGATCATATTGATGTCGTACTACATGGCCGCCCAGGTACTGCGATGCAAGCATTTGCTAAGCAATTATCAATTAAACAATTAGCGGCGGTTATTACTTACAAACGTAATGCGTGGGGTAATGATACCGGCGATGTTATTCAACCGAGTCAGATCCAAGCTGAGCTTGATGCAACATCGGAGGCTAAATAATGAGTAGCGTAACACAGCAACATGATAATACAGCTGCAGATCATGATGATGGCCATCATCACCCTGCTAAAGGGTTTAAGCGCTGGCTATTTACTACCAATCACAAAGATATTGGTAGCTTATATTTAATTTTCTCGCTCACCATGTTTTTAATTGGTGGCGCAATGGCAATGGTGATCCGAGCTGAATTATTTCAGCCAGGGTTGCAGTTAGTCGAACCACATTTTTTTAATCAGATGACCACAGTACATGGTTTGATTATGGTGTTTGGTGCGGTTATGCCAGCCTTTACAGGGCTTGCAAACTGGATGGTGCCACTGATGATTGGCGCACCAGATATGGCCTTGCCGCGCATGAATAACTGGAGTTTTTGGATCCTCCCATTCGCGTTTTTAATTCTATTGGCGTCATTGTTTATGCCTGGTGGCGGACCTGCATTTGGTTGGACATTTTATGCACCGCTTTCAACCACCTACAGTAATGATAACACTGCGTTATTTGTGTTTGCTGTGCATATTATGGGGATCAGCTCAATTATGGGCGCAATAAATGTCATAGTGACCATAGTGAATATGCGTGCTCCAGGCATGACATGGATGAAACTTCCGTTGTTTGTCTGGACTTGGCTAATCACCGCATTTTTATTAATTGCAGTAATGCCAGTATTGGCAGGTGCGGTGACTATGGTACTCACTGATAAGTATTTTGCTACGAGCTTTTTTGATGCAGCGGGCGGTGGCGACCCTGTGATGTTTCAACACATCTTCTGGTTCTTTGGTCATCCTGAAGTCTACATCATGATTTTACCCGCCTTTGGCATTATATCGACCATAGTGCCTACCTTTTCACGCAAGAAGCTATTTGGCTATGCTTCTATGGTTTATGCCACCTCCTCGATTGCTTTACTGAGCTTTATTGTATGGGCGCATCATATGTTTACCACAGGGATGCCCGTCGCCGCTGAATTGTTTTTTATGTATGCAACTATGCTGATATCAGTGCCAACGGGGGTAAAAGTATTTAATTGGGTAGCCACTATGTGGCGCGGCTCAATTAGTTTTGAAGTGCCGATGTTATTCAGTATTGCATTTATCGTGTTGTTTACCTTAGGGGGCTTTTCAGGCTTGATGTTAGCGATTACCCCGGCTGATTTTCAGTATCACGATACTTACTTTGTGGTAGCACATTTTCACTATGTATTAGTCACAGGCGCGGTATTTTCAATCATGGCAGGGGCTTATTACTGGCTACCGAAATGGACGGGCAATATGTTTAATATCACTTTGGCGAAGTGGCATTTTTGGCTGTCGTTAGTGAGTGTGAATGTATTGTTTTTCCCGATGCATTTTGTGGGACTTGCCGGTATGCCACGTCGTATTCCTGACTATGCGCTGCAATTTGCTGATTTTAACGCAATTATAAGTCTTGGTGGCTTTGCCTTTGGTTTATCGCAATTACTGTTTGTAGTGGTGGTATTTAAGTGCGCCAGAGGTGGCAATAAAGTGCCTGCGAAAGTCTGGGATGGCGCTGAAGGATTAGAGTGGGAAGTAGATTCACCCGCGCCATATCATACCTTCGAAACACCACCGGAGATCAAGTAATGAGCCATGCACCACTGCTTAAGCGTTTAGTGCTGATATGCCTAGGTATGTTTGCTTTTGCCTTTGCGTTGGTGCCGTTATACGACGTTTTTTGTGATGTAACCGGGCTCAATGGTAAACCATCGCTAGAACAAGCGAAGCAAAGCACCAGTATTAATGAAGCACGCGAGGTGGATGTGAGCTTTACCACTCATGCACAAAGTGGGGCACCGTTTACGGTGCAATCAGCTGAATACAGTGTTGCAGTAAAGCCTGGGGCAATGCGCGAAGTAGTGTTTAAAGCAAAAAACCTCAGTAATGAAGATAAAGTTATGCAGGCGGTACCTTCAGTATCGCCAGGAAAAGCAGCCAAGTATTTACACAAAATGGCCTGCTTTTGTTTTGATCAACAGCCATTGAAAGCCGGTGAAGAGGTTGAGTTTAAGTTACTTTTTTACGTTGATACAGAGTTACCAGATGATGTAGAAGAGCTCACCTTATCTTATACCGTGTTTGATATTAGTAGTCAGTTAGTGGCTAGTAATTAGGAGCAAACGAGATGAATCAAAATTACGATAAATATTATGTGCCAGCACAAAGCCCGTGGCCTATTGTCGGCGCTGTGGCGATGTTTTTAATTGCTGTAGGCGCGGCACTGACGGTTATGCAGGCAAGCTCTGAAGCTGGCAATGGCCATTATATTCTTTACGCTGGTATAGCCATTTTGTTCTACATGCTGTTTAGTTGGTTTAAGAATGTGATTGAAGAATCACATCAAGGGTTATATTCAGCACAAATGGACCGCTCATTTCGCCAAGGAATGAGCTGGTTTATTTTCTCTGAAGTAATGTTTTTTATGGCCTTTTTTGGTGCCTTGTTTTATGCGCGAATGATCTCCGTTCCTTGGTTAGGTGGTGCGGGTAACAACGCCATGACTAATGAGGTTTTATGGCCAACATTTGAAGCAGTGTGGCCGTTGGTAACAACGCCTGCTGGGGGAACCACCCAAGCGATGGGCTGGCAGGGCTTACCATTAATAAATACATTAATCTTACTTTCCTCTTCGGTGACACTACACTTTGCGCATGTGGCAATGGAAAACAATAAACGTGGGCCATTAAAAGCTTTTTTAGGGCTCACTATTTTGCTAGGCGTTGTATTTTTAGGTTTGCAAGTCGCTGAGTATATTCACGCTTATAAAGACTTAGGGCTAACTTTAGATGCTGGAGTTTATGGCAATACGTTCTTCTTATTAACCGGCTTTCACGGCATGCACGTGACCCTCGGTACCATTATTTTGCTAGTGGTATTGTTTAGAATTTTAAAAGGTCATTTTAGCCCAGATAAGCATTTTGCATTTCAAGCTGCAGCTTGGTACTGGCATTTTGTTGATGTGGTTTGGTTATGTTTATTTGTGTTTGTATATGTGTTGTAGGGTTGGCATTGGGGTAGATGTAACCGAGTTTAAGTGCAGCAATTACAACGATAAGTACTAGGACGGAAAATAACACGCGGCGGCCTAAATAGTATGACATTGGCCGCCCATTATTTCGACCTGAGACCATAATAAATAATGCTCTAAATAAGTTAAAAAGTATAAACAATAACAACAGTACGATAATAATTTTAATAATCACTGGGTTCACCTTTATGCAGCTAATTTTATGGCGTAAACAAAAGCTTAGCTCAATTTTCATCGTTTGCGTGGTGATCGTTGTGGTAATGGTGTGTTTGCGATTAAGTTATTGGCAAGTTCAACGAGCACAAGCCAAAACACAGCAACTTACTCATATTGCCAGTGTGCAAGCTCAAGGGCTGATGCAATGGTCACAAGTGCAGGCATTGCCTAATGATTGGAATAAAACCGGCGTGCAGGCGACTTTAACTGGCAGGATAAACGGTGATGGTTATTGGTTATTAGATAATCAAGTGTATCAAGGGCAAGTTGGCTATGATGTGCTAATGCTATTTAAGCCTACTACTAGCAAGGTGCCTCTATTAATTAATTTTGGTTGGGTTAAAGCGCCGGTGTCACGAGAACAGTTACCGTCTATAACGCTACCGAGTAAACCTATCACAATCAATGTTCAACTCAAGCAGGGGAAGCTTAGTGGTTTCACCTTAGATAACGCAGCAATAAAACCTGAGGATGGCCGTTGGCCAAAGCGGGTACAAACCATTGATTTACAATTATTCACTCAACAAGCAGAACAAGCAATGGCTGATTTTATTGGTTATCGGCAAGGTTTAGGTGATGAGTTAGGTATACCGCATTATCAAGCTGTAGTAATGAGCCCGCAAAAGCATTATGGCTATGCTGTGCAATGGCTATTAATTGCTTTGGCATGTGTGGTGGTCACTGTTTTTGCGAGTAAAAGAAGGAATTAACATGAAAAATAAACCTATGGTTATTTTTATTGGTTGCTGTTTAGTGCCTTTAGTTCTGGCTTATTTAGCATTAAAGCTAGACTGGATGCCTTCGACATCGACGAATAATGGTGAGTTTTTAACTACTGAAGTAAAAATTAAAGATTGGAAAAACTCAGAGCATAAGCAATGGACGATTGCTTTAAACCATCCAAAGCACTGCCAGCAGGCATGCGCTGAGCAGTTGCAAGCACTAGATAACCTATATATTGCGCTAGGTAAAAACCAAGGCAAGGTTGATATGGTTATTTTAGGCGCCACGCAGCAAGCCTCCTCTACTTGGCCGCAACTAGCCGGTATTGAGGAACTGACACCAGCCAGCTTATATTTAATCGATCATATGGGCTTAGTGGTTTTGCAATACCCGTATCGTGAAGAACCACAACAGAACCGTTTAACGCAAAAAGGCTTGCTCCAAGATTTAAAAAAATTACTTAACTATTCGCGTTCTAGCTGATCAAGGGAGTGTTAACTATGTATAAAAATTATAAGCACTTAGTGTTAGCCACTTTTCTGTTATCAATTTTAGTTGTTGGCTTAGGTGCCTATACGCGCCTTAGTGATGCGGGATTAGGATGTCCTGACTGGCCTGGTTGTTATGGTTTTTTAACTGTGCCAAAACATGAGGCTGATTTAGCTCATGTTGAGCAAACTTACCCAGATATGATGTTTGAAAAGGCAAAAGCATGGAAAGAAATGATCCATCGCTACTTCGCCGGTACTCTTGGGTTGCTTATTTTGGCGTTGTTTATTGTTGCTCTTATAAAGCGTCAGCATCCAGTAATGCCAGTTAAGTTGCCATTTTTATTACTTGTCTTGGTTGTTTTTCAAGCCGTACTTGGCATGTGGACAGTCACTATGAATTTGCAGCCATTAATCGTAATGGGCCACTTGTTAGGTGGATTTAGTATTTTGTCATTAATTACATTGCTGTATCTGCGGCTAACAGCGAAACCAATTACTGGGGGGGGATGCAGTTGCACGACGCTACTTTACACTTAGCTTGGTGGGCTTAGTGGTGCTGATAATGCAAATTGCACTGGGAGGATGGCTCGCTGCTAATTACGCAGCTCCACATTGCAATGGGTTGCCGCTGTGTAGTTACGGACAACCGTTTTCACTGAGCAGTGTGTTTCAACTGCCGTTAGAGCACAGCACGTATGAATATGGTGTGCTATCGCAGCAAGCTAGAATGTCGATTCATTTATTACATCGAATTTGGGCGTTAGTTACTTGTGTCGTGTTAGCGCTGATCATGTGGCGTATTTATAGCCGTGCAATATCAAAAAAATTAAACAGTGCTGCGTTGCAGTATTGGTCGCATTGTTGTGCCAAATTTGTTTGGGCTTGGCGGTTGTGCATTGGCATTTTCCGTTAGCAGTAGCACTGGCGCATAACCTAATGGCTGCCATACTATTATTAACGGTAGTTCGTTTATGTTTTTACTTAAAAGCACGTACTTAGGGGTAGTTATGACACAATTAATAGCAATAACAAAGTTAGCACCCGGCCAAATTAGCGGCTTAATAAATGATTATTTAGCGATTAGTAAATTTAAAGTGGTTGCTATGCTGGTGCTTACTGCATGGGTTGGCTTAGCGCTAGCGCCAGATGTTGGCCGCGGTATTGGCGTACAGTTTATTAGTTTATTGGGGATCGGTTTTTTATCTGCTGCAGCGGCGGTGATCAATCATGTGGTCGATAGTGAAATAGATAGCAAAATGGCGCGAACTCGTCATAGGCCAGTGGCGAAAGGGCGATTATCTAAGTTTCATGCATTAAGCTTTGCAGCAGTGATTGGTGTTAGTGGCTTTGTAATGCTGGTGGTTTGGGCTAATACACTTACAGCAATATTGACCTTATTTGCGCTCGTGGGTTACGCGTTTATTTATACGTCATTTTTAAAGCGTGCAACACCACAAAATATTGTTATTGGTGGGCTTGCTGGGGCGATGCCGCCATTACTCGGGTGGGTATCTGAAACCGGCCAAATGGCTGCTGCGCCATGGTTACTAGTGATGATCATATTTACTTGGACCCCTCCTCACTTTTGGGCATTGGCTATCGCGCGTAAAAGCGATTATGAGCGCGCTAAAATCCCTATGCTACCCGTTACTCATGGAATAGACTTTTGTAAAACCTGTGTAGTTGCTTATTCAGTATTACTTACTTTAGTGTGCGTGTTGCCTTACTTGATTGGCATGTCGGGGGTTATTTATTTGGTAGCGGCGACTTTGCTCAATAGCATATTTACTTACAAGGCAGTAAAACTTAAATTGGCAGGAAATGACGATACCGCTATGGATTTATTTCGTTTTTCGATTGTGCATTTAATGTTACTCTTTGTCGCCTTATTTATTGATAAATGGTTTGTTATATGAATAGCTTAGCAGTTAGGTGTGGGCGTGGTATCTGGGGAGCATTAAGTTTATTGTTGTTGGCAGCTTGTAGTGATAATTCTATGCCAGAGGTTGAAGCTTTGGTGTATGAGCAAGCCAAGCCTTTGAGTGACTTTACCCTGCAAGATCAAAATGCTCAGCCAGTGAATAAACAAACTTTACAAGGGCAGTGGAATTTAGTTTTTTTAGGTTATACCAGTTGCCCTGATATCTGCCCGTTGACATTAGCAAAATTGAAAAGCGTTTATAACGCCTTGCATGATGAGTACCCATTGCAAATTTGGTTTTTAGCCGTTGACCCAAAACGTGACACAACTGCCAAACGCAAAGCTTATATTGATTACTTTAACCCTGATTTTTTAGCCGTTTCTGGAGAGCATAAAGACTTATTTCCATTGGTAAGAGAGTTGGGTCTCATTTACGCAATTAGCGATAGCGATGAGCCAGAATATGCGGTTGATCACAGTGCTTCAATCGCGATGGTTGATCCGCAAGGCGCTGTTAGGGCGATATTTAAACCTGAGTTTAAGCAAGGCAGTGTGCCATTAATTAATGCGAAATTATTAATAACAGAATTTAAATTGATTGCTGAACATTATAAATAAATGGGTTATTAGTATGTTTTCGATGATTATAACGGGGCGTTAGCCCCTTTTTTGTGCATTTTATTTCCTCCTAGATAAATAAACTTACTCTTTTTTTAACGCATTTATGGCATTTTCACTAACTCAGTCTAAGCTTTTGTTATGAATTGGTTAAACATGGAAAGTGCTAAAAAATGTTGAAGCTTCCCGCAGAATTAGCAATCACCCAAGTTGAAAATTTACACCAAGATTTATTACAAGAATTGCACAGCAATGATGATGTGTGTCTGGATATTAGCGAAGTTGTGCGCGCAGATACTGCCTCAGTTCAACTGTTATGTGCTTTGCAAAAACACTTGCTATGTGTTCATCATAAAATTATTTGGATTGGGCAAAGTGAGCCTTTAAAAAATGCTATTAACCGCTTAGGCCTAAGCGAATATTTAATACTTGAGAGTGCAGACTAAGGGGTACATATGAAAAAAATTTTAGCCGTGGATGACTCTGCATCAATGCGCCAAATGGTTGGGTTTACGCTTAAGAAAGCAGGCTTTGATGTAACAGAGGCAAAGGATGGCAGTGAAGCATTAAATATAGCCAAACAGCAAGGCTTCGATGCTGTTATATCGGACGTCAATATGCCGGTAATGGATGGCATTACTTTGATCCGAGAATTACGAACTTTGCCCAACTATAAATTTACTCCGTTGTTGATGTTAACCACTGAATCAGGCATGGATAAAAAAGTTGAAGGCAAAGCAGCAGGGGCTACAGGCTGGATAGTTAAACCCTTTAATCCTGAACAATTATTAGCGGTTTTAAAAAAAGTTATTCGCTAATCTAGGGGACGGGTATGAGTATAGATTTAAGTCAATTTTTTGAAGTTTTCTTTGAAGAAAGCCTTGAAGGTTTAGATGCCATGGAAGCTGAGCTATTAAATTTAGTACCTGGCGAAGAAGACTTAGAAACAATCAATACTATTTTTCGTGCCGCACATTCAATTAAAGGGGGAAGCGGTACATTTGGTTTTAACTCTGTATCCGATTTTACCCATGTACTAGAAACCCTGTTAGATCAAATCCGTGAGGGAAAACGAGCGCTTACGGCTGAGCATGTTAATTTATTACTGAAATCTGTGGATTGCTTACGCGCTTTGCTTAGTGCCCTACAGGCAGAGCAAGCGCCTAATTTGGAAGAGGCGAATGAGCTTAGAAGTAAATTTGAGCAAATCTTAGGAGTGACCCCGGCTGGTACCGAGCAAATTGTAACCAAAAGTAAGCCTGCTGAACCTGAACTAAATACTTATCAAATTGATTTTAAACCTCACCATCATTTATTTAAAACCGGTAATGAACCACTATATATGATCAGTGAGCTTGCAGAGCTGGGTGATTTACAGACCCATGCTTTTCATAATGAGATACCTGATATTATTGATTTAAGTGCCGATGATTGCTTCCTATCTTGGCGGTTCTTTTTAAATACGGCAAAAGATGAAAGTGCAATTAGAGAAATTTTTGAATGGGTTGAGGATGATGCTGATATTAATATCACGCTCTGTGGTGGTTTGTTTGCACAGGAAGAACCGCCCCCCGCTGCGCAGGAATCGATAGCAGAAAAGCTTGCATCAACGCCAGCAGTCGCGGAGGTTATTGCGGTTAATCCGAGCCCCAAAGCAGCGGTAGCTAAAGTAACGACTCCAGCTGCAGCAGAATCAACCTCAATCAGAGTGGGCATCGATAAAGTTGATTCATTAATCAATATGGTAGGGGAGTTGGTTATTACGCAAGCTATGTTAAGTCAGATTGGAGAGCAGGAGGTCACCGAAGCGAGTATCGCTGCCTTGCAAGAAGGCTTAGCGCAATTAGCGCATAACACCCGAGATTTACAAGAGAGCGTTATGCGAATTCGTATGCTCCCGATCAGTTTTGTATTTAGCCGTTTTCCTCGTTTAGTAAGAGATATTTCGCAAAAGTTAAATAAACAAGTCGAGCTTAAACTACTTGGAGAGCAGACCGAGCTTGATAAGACCGTAATGGAGAAAATATCAGACCCTATGGTGCACTTAGTGCGTAACTCTTTAGATCATGGTTTAGAGACTGTTGAGCAGCGCATAGCAGCTGGTAAAGATCCTGTTGGCAAGGTAACCCTGAATGCGTTTCATCAAGGGGGTAATATTGTTATAGAAATCATGGATGACGGACAAGGTCTGAATACGGCAAAAATAAAACAAAAAGCCGTTGCTAATGGATTAGTTTCCGACACGGATGAGTTGGATGATGATGAAATTAATGAATTGATATTTATGCCAGGTTTTTCAACCGCGGATGAAGTGAGTGACATCTCTGGGCGCGGTGTGGGAATGGATGTAGTCCGGCGTAATATTCAATCCCTCAATGGCTCTGTAGAAGTGTCATCTGCCGCAGGTGTTGGTTCTACATTTACGATTAGGCTGCCGCTAACGTTGGCTATTTTAGATGGTCAGCTAGTTCGAGTCGCGAAGCATACCTATATTATCCCCCTCATTTCCATTGTTGAATCACTGCAAATTGATATCAGCAAAGTGAGTCGAGTAGGTAAGGATTTAGATGTTCTTAGGCTACGAGATGAATATATCCCGATCTTACGCTTATACACTATTTTTAATCATCAAGGGGCAATAGAAACGCTTGATAAAACCTTACTCGTGGTGGTTGAAAGCGACAATCAAAAAGTAGGCTTATTAGTGGATGATTTATTGTCACAGCAGCAAGTGGTGATCAAAAGCTTAGAAGCAAATTACCAAAAAGTGGATGGTGTGTCGGGTGCGACTATTTTAGGTGACGGGCGCGTTTCATTGATTGTTGATATCAGTGGCTTAATTAAATTGTCGGGGCTAAGAAAGCCTGGAAGCCAAGATTTAATAATTGAATCGAAAGCAAGTTTGGAGGCGTCATGATCTCTGCGCAAAGCAAAGTAGATAACAAAATAGTGCTGGAACAAGCGCAAGGCGTTAAGCAGTTTTTAACTTTTATTATGGCTGATGAAGAATATGGCGTTGATATTTTAACGGTTCAAGAAATTCGTAGTTGGGAAGAGATCACTGAAATCCCCAATGCTCCTGATTATCTCAAAGGAGTCATTAATCTACGAGGCACCATAGTGCCTATTTTAGATTTGAGATTACGCTTTGGCTTAGCGGCAATAGATTATGGCCCGCTGACCGTAGTGATAGTAGTGAAAGTGCATTTTGCGCAAAACAGTAAAATTATGGGCGTGGTCGTTGATGCTGTGTCGGATGTTTACAGTATCGCAGAGCAAGATGCGAAAACAGTGCCCAGTTTAACAGATTCAGAAAATGCTGAATTCGTAGCAGGATTGGTTAACGTTGGTGAAAAAATGGTGGCGTTACTTGATCTGAAAAAAACAATGGATATTTAGTGTCTTCACTAAATAAGCAAATGTAAATAAACAAAAAGGTGAAGGGCATGGGGTGGTTTAGCAATTCTAAAAATTCAAGATCTGACAATGATTTGGTTGTTGAGGCGTTAAATAAGTCACTCGCAGTCATTGAGTTTGAGCCAAGTGGCGTTATTTTAACGGCGAATGATAATTTCTTAACTGTTATGGGCTATCGACTTGAAGAAGTTCAAGGGCAGCACCATGCAATTTTTGTTGCTGAGAATGAAGCTAAAAGCACGGAGTATCAAGCATTTTGGCAGCGTTTACGCGCGGGTGAGTTTATTTCAGATGAATTTAAGCGGATTGCTAAAGATGGCCGTAATGTGTGGATACAAGCAACCTATAACCCTGTGCTAGACAGTACTGGCGCAGTCACTAAAGTGGTTAAATTTGCCAGCGATATTACCGCACAAAAAAATAAAGCCCATGAAACGGCAGGGCAGATTGAAGCTATTGATAAGTCACAAGCGGTGATTGAATTTGAACTTGATGGGACGATTATTTCGGCTAACGCAAACTTCTTACAGACCTTAGGTTATCAAAGTGATGAAATTGTCGGTAAGCATCATAGTATGTTTGTTGAAACAGCCTACTCAAAAAGTGATGAGTATCAACAGTTTTGGAAAAAGCTTAGTCGTGGCGAGTTTGACTCTGGTGAATATTTACGCATCGCAAAGGATGGCTCAGTAATCTGGATCCAGGCTTCCTACAACCCAATTTTTGACTTAACTGGCAAGCCTTATAAAGTTGTTAAATACGCTACTGATATAACTGCGCAAAAACAAGCAGAAGTAAAATCATTGCATGACGCACAACTTTCCCAAGCTCTACAAGTATGCCAAGCCAATGTGATGATAGCTGATAATAATTTAGAAATTGTTTACGTTAACGATCAAGTGCAGCGTATGTTACAAGCACGCGAAGAGACTCTTAAAACTGTACTACCAAGTTTTTCGGTCGCAAATCTAGTGGGCACTTGTGTTGATGATTTTCATAAAAAACCAGAACATCAAAGGCAGCTACTGGCTGAGTTACAGCAGCCACACAAAGCACAATTACGCTTAGCAGGGCTTATTTTTAGTTTGATTGCGACTCCTTGGGTTGGCACCGATGGCGAACGGCTTGGCACTATTGTTGAGTGGCAAGACATTACTGATGAGGTAAATCGGGCTGAAAAAGAAAAGCTCGAAGCAGAAGAAAATTTGCGAGTGCGCCGTGCTCTCGATCGCGTTGCTACCAATACCATGATTGCTGATGCTAGTAACGACATTATATATATGAATGAAGCCGTCTTAAAAATGATGCAAGTGGCAGAGTCCGATTTACGTAAAGATTTACCGCATTTTGATAGTAGTCAGCTAATGGGGCAAAATATCGATGTGTTCCATAAAAATCCAGCCCATCAACGGAATATGTTAGCTAAGTTAGAAACGACCTATAAAACAGAAATTCTAGTAGGTGGCAGAACATTTGGCTTGATTGCCAACCCTATTTTTACGCCTGAGAACACACGTATTGGCACGGTTGTGGAGTGGACGGATCGCACTGCAGAAGTCGCCATAGAACAAGAAATGGCAGGTTTAGTAAGTGCCGCAGGTAAGGGGGAGTTACAAGTAAGAGTTGAAGAAGCCAATAAAAATGGTTTCTTCCTACGCTTAGCGCAAGGACTAAATAGTTTAGTTTCTATCGTTGATGCTGCCGTATCAGATACTGCAACTATGTTAGATGCGTTAGCTAATGGTGATTTAACGATTCGTATCGAAAAAGATTATCAAGGTTCGTTTAATAAATTAAAGCAAGACGCCAATACAACAGCAGATAAATTGACTGAAGTAATAAACCGCATAAACACCTCCGCTACGCTAGTTGCCAGTGGAGCAGAAGAAATATCGCAAGGTAATGCTGATTTAAGTCAGCGCACTGAAGAGCAAGCTTCATCATTAGAAGAAACCGCAGCAAGCATGGAGCAAATGACCAGCACGGTTAGACAAAATGCCGACAATGCAAAAGTTGCCAATCAGCTGGCTGAAGAAACACAAAGTAAAGCGCAACAAGGAGGGGAGGTTGTTAACCGTGCGGTAACTAGTATGTCAGCCATTAATGAGTCGAGTAAGAAAATCGCAGATATTATTAGTGTGATTGATGAAATTGCTTTTCAAACTAATTTATTAGCGCTGAATGCAGCAGTTGAAGCGGCGAGAGCTGGAGAGCAAGGCCGTGGCTTTGCTGTGGTCGCAGGTGAAGTGCGTAATTTAGCCCAGCGTTCAGCGGGAGCGGCAAAAGAAATTAAAGAACTGATCCGCGATAGTGTTGGTAAAGTTGAAGACGGTACTTTGTTAGTGAACGAATCAGGCGCCACTTTGAAAGAAATTGTGGTTGCAGTACAAAAAGTAACGGAAATGATTTCAGATATTGCACAGGCGTCTGAAGAGCAAAGCTCGGGTATTGAGCAGGTAAATAAAGCGATATCACAAATGGACGAAATGACGCAACAAAATGCAGCGCTGGTCGAAGAAGCTTCAGCTGCAGGCGAGTCGATGTCTGAGCAAGCAAATGATATGCGTCGCTTGCTTAATTTTTTCACTATAAGTGAGCAACACGAGTCAACTGTGGCGTCAGTGAAACCAGTGACTGCACCAGCTCGCAGTACTAATATTCGTAGTACTAATATTCGCAGTAAGGTACGAGGCGATAATTTTGCCGATTCAACAGATGAGTGGGAGGAGTTTTAAGTTTCTGTAAACTAAATGCCCGAAAACAATAACGTAAGTAAAGGCGTTACGCTGTATCACGGCTTTACTTACCATTGTTGTAACGTTTAACCGCATTGCTGACGCGCCTATTACGAGTATCTGTAATGAAAGAGTTTTTATTAACCGATAGTGACTTTAAACAGATAGCAACGATTGTTTATCAGGCGTGCGGCATTGTTTTAGGTGAGCATAAACGGGAAATGGTTTATTCACGTCTTGCGCGCCGTATCCGAGCCTTAGGGTTTACAAGTTTTAAGCAATATTTGGCTTATTTACAGAACCATAAAGAACAAGAGTTTAGCGATTTTATAAACGCGTTAACCACTAATTTGACTTCATTTTTTCGAGAGCCACATCATTTTGATTATTTAAAATCACACGTAGTGCCTAAGTTATTAGTTGCCAATAAAGGTACTCGACGAGTGCGGATCTGGTCGGCTGGTTGCTCAACAGGGGAAGAGTCTTACTCTCTCGCTATGACCTTGCATGGCTTATTTCCTGGTGATTGGGATGTGAAAATCTTAGCCACAGATTTAGATTCAAACGTATTAGCAAAGGCGCAGTCTGGTACTTACACTGCAGCGAATGTTAGCGGACTGGAACGACAGCAATTACAGCGTTGGTTTTTAAAAAGCAAAGATGGCGAGCAGTTCAAAGTTAAACCTGAGTTACAGCAGAGCATTCACTTTAAGCGTTTGAACTTATTGCAGCAGTGGCCGATGAAGGGACCTTTTGATGTGATTTTTTGTCGTAATGTAGTGATTTATTTTGATAAACAAACAAAAGATCAGCTATTTACTCGTTACTGCAATATTTTAGCTGAGCAAGGGTATTTATTTTTAGGTCACTCTGAAACGATCGGGAAGGAACATCGTGAGTTTAAAAATTTAGGCAAAACGATGTACCTTAAGGTGAGCTATGGAGCATAATTTTAAACCTGTATTGCATGGCTTTGAGCATATCAAACGCTTTTGGGATTCAGGACTGCAGCGAGTCGTCGCTAAAGTTTTACCCGGTGAGTTTTATGTATCAAAACACGATGAAGTTATTTCTACGGTGCTAGGCTCATGCATTGCTGCATGTATTTATGATGACAAGTTAGGTATTGGTGGTATGAATCACTTTATGCTGCCTATTGAAAGAGGTGCAGAGCCTACTAGCGCACATAATTTAAATTGTCGTTATGGTAATTGGGCAATGGAGTTTTTAATAAATGAAGTACTTAAAAATGGCGCATCGAGGCAAAACTTAAAAATAAAATTATTTGGTGGCGGGAAGATTATTCGCTCAATGACTGATATAGGCCTTGGTAATATTCGCTTTGCACATTCCTATGTACAAGAAGAGGGGTTAAACTTAGTGTCACATGATGTGGGTGGTCCTTGGCCTCGCAAGGTCAATTTTAATCCTCAAACAGGGAGAGTGCAGGTGAAAAAATTGCGTGAAATGCACAGTGAGGCAATCGAAAAACGCGAAATCAGCTATTTACACCATATCGAAGAACAAGATTCAAAAACCGATATCGAGTTATTCTAAGGGGCTTAGTATGGTCAAGGTGCTAGTAATTGATGACTCGCCATTGATACGACGGGTATTAACTGAAATTTTGCAGCAGGCTGATGACCTTGAAGTTGTAGGCAGCGCAGAAGATCCTTATCAAGCACGAACAATGATTAAGCAGCTTAATCCTGATGTACTCACCTTAGATATTGAAATGCCAAAAATGGATGGCATTAGTTTTTTGAAAAACTTAATGCGACTGAGACCGATGCCAGTGGTAATGATCTCAACACTGACGCAAAAAGGTTCTCCTATCACTTTGGAAGCTTTGGAGTTAGGGGCGGTTGATTTTATTGCGAAGCCAACAGTCAATGCTTCTAAGCAATTTACCCAGTACGCAAAAGTAGTGCAACAAAAGGTACGTACAGCCGCTGCAGCCCGAGTACGAGCTTTTAAGCTTAATGAAGTTAAGCCAATAGAAACATTACATAACAGCCAGTTTAGCCTGAAAAAAGTGGTGGCAATTGGCGCATCAACAGGCGGCACTGAAGCTATCAAAGAAGTATTAATACGAATGCCGGAAAACTGCCCGCCAATAGTGATCACTCAGCATATCCCACCAGTGTTTAGCAGTTCGTTTGCGCAGCGAATGGACCGAACTTGCGCTATTAATGTGAAAGAAGCGCAGCATGGCGATAAGTTGGCCGCTGGCTGGGCATATATTGCACCAGGGGATCAACATTTGAGTGTGGTACAACGAGGGAGCAGTTTATACTGCCAACTTGATCAGAGCGATCCGGTCAATCGCCACCGCCCAGCGGTTGATGTATTATTCAATTCTCTGGTTGAGGTGTGTCCCAAAAATACAATTGCGGCTTTATTGACTGGTATGGGGAACGATGGTGCGAAAGGCTTACTAGCATTAAAACAGCATGGCGCATATACCGTAGCGCAAGATGAGCTATCGTCTGTGGTATGGGGAATGCCTAAAGCCGCGATTGAATTGGGCGCGGCTATAGATGTTGTTTCACTTGATAGGGTTGCTCAGCAGTTATTGAGTCAAGCAATTAAGCATTAATCGACGATCACCCAGGGTTGAGAAAACCAATAGTAACTACCCTTGTGACTAATTGATGGTGCTGTACAGTTAAATCGAGAGCGACCTTGAGCAAGCGGTTTTGGTGAATTTATTACCACGGTATCTGCAGCCGACCATATTAATTTTGCTTGACCGACTCCTGATACATAACATGCTAACTGACTTTTATGAAAATCGTCCATATTAAATTGGATGCTAATTTGCGGTGGGTTTTCATTCGTTACACTATCTAGATAACTGAGTTTTTGGATTGAAAATGCGCGAGAGTTAAGTTTAGTGATTAAAGTGTCAAGCTTGCTATAAAAGCCAGATGCAGGGAAGCGAGGTAAGCGGCTAAAATCAGACTCTTTATTAACGGCGCCTGAGTGTTGACCAATACCAATAAATCCCAGCTCCTTTACTAAACTTTGTAATTGGTTATTAAATTCACCATAAGGGTACGCTAAGTATTTATAATCATGACCAATTTCTTCTTTTATACGTTGTTGTGATGACAAAATATCCTGTTTGATACGTACTTGCCATTGCTGGGTTGTTTCATTGGCTAGTTTATGGTGTAGGTAATCATGTTGTGCACTATGATTGCTGATCAGTGCCCCTTTTTTGGCAAGCTCTCTGAGTTTATCCCAACCCATCACATAAGCTTCACCTTCATCAATCAATTTTGGATTAACAAAAATGGTGTAAGGGTATTTAAATTTCTCTAATATCGGCGCGGCTTGTTCGTAATTGTTGTTGTAACCATCATCAAAGGTAATTGCGACAGTTTTATCTGGTAAACTTTGGCCTTGTTGTAAGCTTGTCAGTAAATCATTCAATGGGATGACATTAAAATCATGGTCTTTTAAATAATTTAGGTGTTCAGTGAAGGTTTCTGCACTAACACTTGTGACCGCCGGTAAGGTTTCACTGACATGATGGTACTGTAAAATAACTGCGCTGTGAGCAGGTAAAGATAGCCAGAATAGGATTGATAATACACTGTGAAAAAGTTTCTTAAACGTCATAAAGCACACCATAAAAGCTTGCTGTTGTTAGCCGGTCCAATGATACTATCAAATATAACCGTGCCACTGTTAGGATTAGTTGATACTGCTGTAATTGGCCACCTTGGCAGCGCGCATTTTTTGGCTGGCATTGCGCTAGGCGCCACTGTAATTTCGTTATTATTTTGGCTTGCTGGTTTTTTACGTATGAGCACTACGGGGTTAGTTGCACAAGCTTACGGAAAAAAAGACTACCGCCAATTAGCAGGGTTATTGAAGCGCAGCTTACTTTTAGCGCTCATGGTTGCGTTTATATTAATTGCTTTATCAGGGCTGATCAAACATGCCATAGCCTACCTTTCTGGCTCCAGTGATGAGGTACTTGTGCAAGCCTATCGTTATTTTGAAATTCGCATTTTCAGTGCCCCTGCGGCACTTTGTAATTTAGTGTTATTAGCGTGGATGCTGGGGGTTCATTATGGCAAAGGGCCTTTTTACTTATTACTCGTCACCAACCTTACCAACATTGTATTAGACATTTATTTTGTGGTGTTTTTAGATTGGCAAGTGGCTGGCGCTGCATGGGCGTCAGTGATTGCTGATTATATAGCCTTTATCTTTGCATTATTTTTAGTGTTTAAATTAGCAAGAAAAATGGCGGTTCCCTTGCTTATTAGTGGCTGGTTTAGCGCACAGCAAATATGGGCCCTGTTAAGTTTGAATCGTGATATTTTCATTCGCTCCTTAATTTTGCAGCTTTGCTTTAGCTTTATGACCTTCTATGGGGCCCGTATTGGCGAGATAACCTTGGCAGTGAATGCGGTATTGCTAAACTTTTTAATGTTAGTCAGTTTTGCTTTAGATGGCATCGCTTATGCTAGTGAGGCAAAAGTGGGGCAAGCAAAAGGCCAAGGGAGTGCGCGACGCGTTCACTTATGGGTAAAAATTAGTGTATTTTGGGGGGCGCTTTTTGCCTTTGCGTACTGCGTGTTTTTTGCTTTGTTAGGCTCGCAGATAATTACTTTATTAACCGATATACCGAAAGTTATTGAAGCGGCAAATAGCTACCTACCATGGTTGATTTTTATGCCGCTTGCAGCAATGAGTTGCTTTTTGTTTGATGGTATTTTTGTTGGTTTAACGCGTGCAAAAGATATGCGTAATACAATGGTATTTTCAGCGTTAGTCGGTTTTTTTGGCGTGTTTTGGCTATTTAGTGATTGGCAAAATCATGGCTTGTGGTTAGCAATGAGCTGCTTTATGTTGCTTAGGGGCTTAACCTTAATTGCCCGCTACAGGCAGTTACGAAGAGCTAATCAATTGCTTCGTTAAAATTCTATCGGTACATACTATTAATTACGTGTGTTAATTTTTAGTTTCGTCTATCCTTATTCTTTATGCTGAAGTTTGAAATAAAGGGTAGAGAAAAATATGCTAAGTCGGTTGTTGGTGTTAGCTTGCATTTTCTGTTTTGTACGATGTGAAAATACCTTGGCAGCCTTTCAACATTACGGCATCGAAGAAGGGCTTTCGCAAAGTGTAGTATTCAACATTCAGCAAGATCAACAAGGGTTTATGTGGTTTGCTACTCAAGATGGTTTAAATCGTTTTGATGGTAATCAGTTTGAGGTGTTTAAAACATCGGCGAAAAGTAACAACTCACTTTCTAATAATTACATTTACCCTTTGCTATTAGATAGCCAAAATCAACTGTTTATAGGTACTCGGCATGGTGGGGTGAATCATTTAAACCTATTCAGTTATCAGTTTGCTTCCCCTCAACTCGAAAACAAACGTATTACGGCGCTACTTAATTATAAAAACTGGCTGATAGTTGGTACTTTTGACGGCATGGTATATCGGCTTAACCAAAATACCGCTGAAGTTGAGCTCATTGCGAATGAATTACTAAAGCCGGTGTATGCACTCACTATAGTGAAAGACATAATTTGGATTGGCACACATGGTAATGGCCTGCATCATTTTGATCTAAAAGAAAATAACTTTGTAGCAGATTATTTACTTAAGGTGTTTGGTGACGTGCCAATTCATCCTAGTATTTTTGCCATTAAACAAAGTAGTGATTCACATATTTGGTTGGCTACGCAAGGTGGTGGCGTGTATGAAATCGATTTAGTCAAAAACAGTTATCAAAATTGGCGACATGATCCCAACAATGCCAACTCGCTATCAAGCGATCAAGTACGCGATATTGCATTTGACCAGCAAGGACGCGTTTGGTTGGCAACTCGTGGTGCTGGAGTCAGTATCTATGATCGACAAAGCAAACAGTTTAGCCGTTTAGAACACGATCCATTTGATCGTTATAGTCTTGCACACAATAGGGTGTATAGCGTGTTTCAGGACCAAACTGGCATTATGTGGTTTGGTACAGCCAATGGCATTAGTAAGCTTGATCCAACCACCCTTAATTTTAATAAATTGAAAAAGCCTAATCCACTCACCAGTAATGATGCATGGGCCTTGTATGAAGACCCGCAACAACGCATTTGGTACGGAAGCTGGGGAGGTGGCATTGATATACTGGATCGCCAATTTAATCGCATAAAACATTTAGATAAAGATTCACAACCTTTGGCGTTATCAAGTAATGCCATTAAAGCTATTACGCAAGATCAGCAGGGCAATACATGGATTGCTACGTGGGCTGATGGTATCGATGTGATCACTAAACAAGGCCAACTGATCTCTTATAAAGCAGGCATTGGCGAGCATGGTTTGACTGAAAATAGTATTTATTGTTTGTTAGTAGATAAACATAATGATGTATGGGTAGGAACTAATGGAGGTGGTTTATTTCGCTTTGATAGCACGACCCAACAATTTATCAGTTATGCAGTTAAGCAAGGTGATTCAAACCTAATAATAACGGCTCCACGGGTTACCAGTATTTACCAAGATAACGATCAGCAATTATGGCTTGCCACTGATGGTAAAGGAGCTTACCGCTATGATTTTATGAGTAACCAACTAACCAATTATACCAAGCAAGAAAATGGCATGGGATTGAGTCATAACACAGTGCGTGCATTTTTACGGCGTGACAATAATGATATGTGGTTGGCGACCTCAGATGGCATTAATATTCTTAGCGCAGACTCTGAAAAAATTATTCATATAGGTCTTGAGCAAGGGTTGCCTAATCAGGTTGTCTACGGCTTACTTAGTGGCAAGCAGCATAATGTGTGGCTAAGTACAAATAACGGTTTAGTTAAAATTGACAGTCAAAGCTATCAAATTACTCATTTTCAAGCTAAAGATGGTTTGCAGGGCAATGAATTTAACGCGGGGGCTTATTTAAAAAGTAAGACTGGGCAGATTTTCTTTGGTGGCACACAGGGGGTGACCGTGTTTCAGCCTGGGGAGCATACGCAAAATCAGGGAAGCGCAAAGCTTGCGCTAACAGCGTTAAGTTTTGACGATAACGCATTGGTTAATAGGTATGATAGTGCGCTGGGGATGCATTATGAAATTGAGAAAAGCCGCCAGTTAGAGATTGCTGCTGATGTGCAGCGGGTATCATTAACGATTAACTACCTACATTACTTAGAACCCGACAAAAACCAATATCGTTACCGTTTAACCGGTTTCGAGCAGCAATGGCGTACCGCACAGGGCAGCAACTTAAAAATTGATTACACAAACCTACCTCCTGGGCAGTATCAGTTAATCGTTGAAGCATTCTCTAAAACGGGTGTGCAAGCCTTAGCTCCGGTATTCATCAATTTTAATGTACTTACCCCTTGGTGGCGCTCTTGGGTATTCTATATTGGCTACTTTTTTGTTGGTATTGCTGCTATTTGGCTGTGTATTGTTTTATGGACGCGTCGGTTAAGGCATCAAAAAGCGGAATTGGAAGAGTTTGTGGCGCTGCGCACTCAAGAAATAGCCCAGCAAAAAACACTTATCGAGCAGCAGGCAAGCGCACTTAGTGATACATTAGAAAATAAAGTACGCTTTTTCACTCATGCCTCACATGAGTTAAGGACCCCACTGAGCTTATTAGTCGCGCCGTTGCAAGCGCTGCTTGCTAACGAAAGTAATGAGAAAAAAAGACACAATCTAAATTTAGCACTACGAAACGCGAAGCGGTTGGAAAACCTAGTCGATAAGCTGTTAACCCTCACACGTTTTGATGAAAGTAGCGCTGAAGAGATCAAATATATTTCTCTTTCGGCAATCGCTCGTGAAGTTGCAGCTCAATTTAATGTGTTGGGTGAGCAGCAATTGCAGTTTGATTACCAAATAGACGATGGCCTGTATGTAAATGCCAGCCGCGAAGGTTTGATTACGATCTTTAGTAACCTATTAAGTAATGCGTTTAAATATACAACTCAAGGAGAGATCGAGTTTATTGTCTTACGACAAACACAGCAGGTCAAAATTACAGTTCGTGATACCGGACGCGGCATTGCAGAGGTTGAAAGAGATAAAGTTTATGACTTGTTCTATCGTGCCAGCGGTCACTCAAACATTGAAGGCAGTGGCGTAGGCTTATCAATAGTAAAGCGTCTTGTTGATAAATATAAAGGCAAAATCACACTAAGTAGTACGCTATTAAAAGGCACTGAATTTACGGTATTGCTCGATTTAGTTACGCCATTACCAAAGCGAACAACTGCGTTGCTACAGCATGTTACCCCAGTTACAAGTAACCCAAACAGTAATAAAACGGCGACCATATTGGTGGTTGAAGATAACGATGATCTTCGTCATTACTTGCATAGCGAACTCAGTATTAAATATAAAGTATTGACTGCTGAAAATGGTAAGGTGGCGATGGATTTATTACTTGAATACGTGCCTGACCTAATTATTACCGATTTAATGATGCCTGAAATGGATGGTTTTAGTCTTTTACAAGAGTTACACCGATCGCATGTAACCTGTCATATCCCAGCAATTATTTTAACAGCTAAAGGGGATCACGATAGTAAATTAAAAGGTTTAAACCATTATGCAATGGATGTAATAACGAAACCATTTGAGCGTGCTGAGTTATTAGTGAAAGTTGATAACTGGGTTGATTGGGTTGCCAAATATCATCAGCAAAGAACAACGCACAGTTCTCATTCGCAGCTAGACGCGACAACCGCGATGACAGATCCAAAAGATTCCCAGCTGTTAATTAATATTGATACGTTTTTAGCGGAAAACTACCATCGTCCCGAGTTAACTGTGCCTATGTGTGCAAAACAGCTCGCTTTAAGTGAACGACAATTGCAGCGAAAATTAAAAGTGCTCGTTAATGTATCTCCCACAGAATACATCCGTGATTATCGACTAACTAAAGCGGCGGAGTTAATTCGCACGGGTCAGCAAATAAACTTAGTTATTGAAAAAGTTGGTTTTACCTCCCGCTCTCACTTTTCAAAGACTTTTAAAGCTAAATATAATATGACTGCAAAAGAATTTCAGTGTTCTAATTGATTGAATTTTAATGATTTGTCGTTATAGAGAACATTTTAGTCGTAATAGAGAGCGGATTTTTATAGAGTCTGCTCTATGATATTCATTAGCACCGCTTGAAACACTGCGTGCAGATGAAATTTCTCCTTAGGCAGAGGTTGGAGAGTAGGCCCGGCCTTTGCCATTTTCTTGTACAAGCCATAGTCACACCCATCTATATAGCCCATCAGCTTTCTTGTTTTGTGCAGTATTCATTACCTGCAACAACAGGTCACTTAATTAATAAAAAGCACTCACTCAAAACAGGAGTAATTGTGTTTTTTATTACTTAATTTAATTTTAAGATCTTGATAGTTAATGTTTTGTCGGTAGCTCGCTCATTTTAGTCGCATATGAGCACCTTTATTTTATTAAATTATTCTACGCTATTTAATTAGCTCATTTCATTAAAGCATATGAACAAATTAAGCACCTAGAAAGACCGTTGTACATGGATGTTTATAATTGCTAATCGCCACTATTTTCCTCTTTGTATTTTCGTGATGTCTTATTGCTATCGCTGAAATGAAAACACAGATCTAAACATGCCAGCGTGGCAATCAAACATTGATTACACGCATTTGCTTGGTGATTAAATAAAGGAAAATACTATGTACTCACAAAGTAGAATTAAAGCGCTGGGAGCAGCGACACTACTCGTTAGTTCTCTTCATCTTGCAGGATGTGGAGGTGGTGGAAGTGATGATTCACCAGCTCCAACCCCCCAGCCAGTTGATAACAATAAACCCACAGTGAGTATAACGAGCGATACAGAGGTAACTGAAGGTAATGATATTACAGTTACGGCTTCCGCCACAGACAGTGATGGTAGTATCGCAAGCTATGCTTGGAAATATGTTTCTGGTCCGCAAGTAACGCTATCAGGAGCCAATGAGAAGCAAGTGAGTTTTACTGCTCCAGATATTGAAGATGACCAACAGTTAGTCCTTGAGGTGGTGGTCACAGATGACAAAGGAGCAACAGCAACGGCAACAGTCACTATCAATATCAAGCGTAAGGTTTTAACAGTAACTATTACCGGTATCGTGACGGATGGGCCGATTGACTCACCCAATATTGTGGTGATGGTTGGTGATGAAGAATTTACAATCGATGCGGATCAAAGCGGTAAATATAGCATTGAAATCACAGTTGATGACTCTGATGCTGATAAGTTAGTGAAGTTGGTTGCGTTGGGTAATAACGCGATTAATCCTGAAGTTGAATTCATTTCACAATTGCGCTCGGTGGCCACTTTACTATCGCAAGCTGGAGAAGATGGAAAACTGACGAAAGATGAAAATTTCGGCGTTAATATAACCAATGTTAGTACAGCCGAATTTGCACTACTTAGCCGTGATAATGGTGAAGTAATTGATGAGCAAACACTCGATAAAGCATTATTAGCAGTTGATGCTGATGAAAAACTGCTATTAGCAGCACTGATCAAAATAATTGTTGATAATGACGAATATGCGCTACCGGAAGGAGTGGAGTCGACTTTTGACTTAATTAGCAATGCAGATGATATTGAAAACTTTGTTAATACAGTAAATAACCAAGATCCGACATTAATTGCGACAATAAAAGAGACAATAAAAGAAGATGGTGAGCTAGTAGATAATAGTATTGGTGGGATCAGCGGCCAGTATGTAATGTTAACGCCTAAGTATTATAACTATAGTTCTTCACAAGTTAATTTTAATAGTGATGGCTCTGGTTATTATAGTACCTATAATATCGATACATCGTTTACTTGGCAGCAACAAGATGGCGATATTGCAATTTCACTCGCTGAGCCGGTGAAAGAGTCATGCAGCTTTGTTTCAGACGACAGTGGCACTCAACAAGAGCAGTGTAACTACCTAGTTGCAATGAGTATGACCGTTTTGTTAGAGAACGAAGCTAATCGCACAGTGGAGTTCTATGAACAATACCAGACAATAGCAGAGTCATCTGCTGAGGTGGTAAATACAAACGAGTACACTAGTAACCTAACTTTAATCGCGAAAGAAAAAACCTTATCAGTAAATGAACAGCAACTGGTTGGGACTTGGTATGTAGATCGTATTTCTCGGCTTGATGGTTTTAGTGAGGCCGTTGCACTGAACTTGCAAAGTGGTGGTACAGGTACATTGGTTGATAATGATAAAACCCCAGTTGCAATCACTTGGACTATTGTTGCTAATCAGCTACAAGTAAGCAGCGAAGCTGAAGAGCTTAGTTTTAATTATGCATTTTGGTTGGTTAAAGATGTTGTTGCAGGCTATCAGTTTGTTGCATCGTTGAATGCTAAAGATGAAAGTGCAACGCGTACTGCCTCCGGATTAATGATTAAAGATAACTCTTTAACATTTGAACGTTCAGAATTATTAGGTAAATGGACTATTTACCAAGGTTATAACGTGCCGCAAACAGATCTTCATTATGATGTATATGAAGATGGCTTAATGAACTTTAATCTTGACCAAGACTACCGCTCTTGGTTAGTCGATAGCGAAGGTAAATTCATTCGTAATAATTATTTTACTGATTCGGGTGTCCAACCTATCTGTGATCGTCCGGATAATAGCTGTCCAGTTTATAGTGAGTTTTCACAGCAACTACTGGCGAAGCATAATGGCCATTACTACAGCTACCGTAAATACCGTTTCTTTAATTATGATGGTAGTGAGAGAATGGAAGATTACTCGTCACATATTCGTGAATTTTCGGTATCAGTTGATTATGGCGTTAATAAATTTGCCCCTTATTGGTTAGAGAATAATTCAGGATTTGATGAGAATGGTTACCCAACCAATGTTAATTACATCACACTTTATACGCCAAAAGAGCAAGCGGTAGAATCAGTTACCATTGCGACAACGTATAACGAAGAGCTTGATAAAAATGAGTACACGCTAACTCAGCAGTATCAAGGCATGACTACTGAAAATAGCTATACCTTAGCGACAGGAAAAATACTCTTTGGTACGATGAAAGCTGAAATCAGTGACTTTGATCGTGATTACTTAACTGTTTGTATTTATGAAAATACAGCAACCTGTACAGAGTCAGATAAGCAACGTTGGTATTTTGATGCTGCCAAAGCGCAACAACAAGTAGTTGCTGTTCGCCCAACACCGGCTCATCCACTGGATGGCGCGTGGCAATTAGCGCATGAACCAACTGCAATCATTGTTTTCTTAGATGGTAAATGGGTTCATATACAAACGAATGATGGTGATAATGTTGACGATGCATTTTCTGGTTATGAAGTGGGTGATTTTATCTGGGATGAAACAACAGGCCAATTAACCGTAAATGTGATTGAAGACACCAATGGTTCGTGGGGCTTAAGCAGTGATGTTGTCTCTCCAGGGACAGATAATATTCGCAATGTCATCTATGCGAGTGCCCAAAGCGATGGTGATACGCTCCTGCTGACTGTGGATGAATGTGCTGACAGTTATAGTGGTAGTAAATGTGTTGAAGGTGATGAGGGGTATGAACGGTTCAGTTATGAAATGACGCGTGTTTATGACCCCGCTCAACCACATGTAGGTGGCTACTATGAAGGCTCTATTGCTAACAATGATTTCTTCTTATCGGTACTAAAAAGTGATGGTTACTTCTTTGAGTTTGAAAATACAAGTGAGTATGAAAAAGGCATTGCTGTAGGGACTTATACAGTGCAAGGCGATCCAAGCGGTGACCCTGACGTTTTAAGTGTTACTGTTGAAACGTATATCAATGAATTGGATGAACCTGAATATTATGACCCATACTTTGTTGTCAAAGCTCAAGGAAATCAACTGATTTGGCATGATGGCGATGACTTCGGTGTGATGCAGCGAGTCACTAATATTATTGAGCCGATTAGCTTTACTGAAGCGGATGTTCTTGGCCAGCATATCTTACGCTATATCACTGAAGATGGCAGCGGCACGGTGGAGCTGTTAATCGAAGTGAAAAGTGACAAGACAGCTCGCTTTGAAATTAACGGCGAAATCCGTAATGTTGAATGGTCTTTAGAGCTTGGGCACCTTAAGTTGTATAGCCCACTTGAACTGGAAGGTGATTCAGCCTATGGCGTGTTGATTTCGCCAGAAGCGATGATTGCAGATGGCTTTGTGGTATCAGCATTTGGCTTCGAAGCACCAGCTAATCACCCTGATCAAGAAGACCCAGAATTACACATTAGTGTGATGGGAGAAATGATCAAACAACCTTAGTAATAGTAAATAAATTAACACCAGGGTTCGATGACCTTGGTGTTAATTACCTCGTTATAACCGATGCTATTTAAATAAGGAGTGATGTAATGAAGTTCTTATTTTTAACCTTATTCTTCATCTTACTCAGTGGTTGTGAGACTGTAGATTCAATGCAGCAAGATCTTACTGAGCTAAGTAATAGTGTATTTTCAAGCTCTGAGGAGCAACCTGCTGCCGAAGATGCATTTTTCAAAGCACAAGAAGCATTTAATGAAGCCGATAAAGTTAAGCAACGCAAAGCCTCTTTAAATGCACAGCAGCGCAGCTTATGGATTGAACTTGAAAAAGATTACAATCAGCTGGTGGCTGACCCAAGTCGCTCAATTGAACAGGCGTCGTTTTTTTCAAATGTTACGCTGGCAGATAACGTTATGTCTAGAAGTGTACAATTTATTGAGTTGATAGAAAAAAGTGACTAATTCTTAAAAGTTGTTGAGGTTTATGATACAACGTTAATATTCTCAACTTTTAGTTACAAATATGACAGAACTTTACCATTGGTTTGATTTAATTGGCATCGCGGTATTTGCAATGTCAGGTACTCTCATTGCCTATGATAAAAAAATGGACGGTTTTGGTGTCTTTGTATTGGCAACGGTTACTGCGATAGGTGGTGGCACAATCCGAGATTTAATTTTGGATGTTCCAGTATTTTGGTTACACGATCAGAGCTATTTTATTGCTATTTTTGTTTCTGTATTTGTTACCACACGTTTGATAAATAAACAAAAGTCAATTCCACTGTATCATTTACAGGTTGCAGATGCGTTTGGTTTAGCCTTCTTTTCTGTTATGGGGGCGCAGAAAGCGCTGCTTGCAGGTATGCCTGCAACAACGGCTATTATTATGGGGGTTATCACAGGTTGCTTTGGTGGCGTTACCCGTGATGTCCTTGCTGGCAATATTCCTATGTTATTAAAAGGTGAGCTATATGCAATTACTTGTATTGCAGGTGGTATCGTTTATACCCAAGGTATTACCTTTAACGTAGCAACAGAAATGGCCATGGTATTAGCTATGTTAACGACTTTATTGTTACGCTTGGCAGCAATGAAATGGCATCTAACACTACATGTTTTCAAATATCCTGACTAGACTGTAAATAATATAACTTTACAGGGACAAAGGATGTCATTAGCTCGGATTTTTTCACGTGCCCAAGTGGGCATTCAAGCACCTGAAGTAATCGTAGAGGTACATTTAGGGAATGGCTTACCGGCATTTCATATTGTTGGCCTGCCTGAAGCGTCAGTAAAAGAAGCCAAAGATCGGGTTCGCAGCGCCCTTGAAAACTCTAAGTTTGGCTTTCCTGATCAACGTATCACCGTTAATTTAGCGCCCGCGGATTTGCCCAAAGAGGGTGGCCGCTTTGACTTAGCCATTGCTATTGGTATTTTAGTGGCGTCAGGACAAATTGTTTGCACTGATATTGAGCGTTATGAATTTTACGGCGAGCTTGCTCTTAATGGCGAAGTACGTGGCGTGAATGCGATACTGCCTTCTGTTTTGGCTGCTAAAGCGCAGGAGCGTTGTTGTTTTTTACCCTTGGTAAATGACAGCTTAGCAAGCTTGGTTCATGGTGTGCAGCGTAAAGCTATTTCTTCTATTCAAGAAGTGTGGAGTGATTTGCTCAATCAGCAGCCTTTACCTCTTAATATTAGTTATCCTGAACAACAGCATAGCGGTGTGGAGTTTTTAATTGATCTTAGTGATGTAAAAGGGCAACCTGGCGCGAAAAGAGTGTTAGAAATTGCCGCAGCCGGAGGCCATAACTTATTATTTTTAGGGCCGCCAGGCACGGGGAAGTCAATGCTTGCACAGCGTATGCCGACCATTATGCCGGGCATGTCCGATGATGAGGCACTTGCTACCGCTGCTTTGTATTCAATCATAGGACAAAGTGTTGACTTAACAAATTGGCGTAAGCGGCCGTTTCGTAATCCCCATCACACTTGCTCTGCGGTCGCGTTAGTGGGCGGCTCCTCGAACCCAAAACCGGGTGAAATATCTTTGGCGCACAATGGGGTATTGTTTCTTGATGAATTACCAGAGTTTGAGCGTAAGGTGCTAGATTCACTTCGTGAGCCAATGGAAACCGGCACGGTAACTATATCAAGAGCGGCGCGGCAAATGGAGTTCCCTGCGCAGTTTCAACTTATTGCTGCACTTAACCCCAGCCCTACTGGCTGCCATAATGATAAACGCGCGACACCTGATCAAGTTATGCGTTATTTATCACGGGTATCAGGGCCCTTTATTGATCGCATTGATTTACAAATAGAACTACCAAGGTTAAACAGTACGCAACTGCAAAGTACACAAGCTGAAGAAACAAGCGCTGCAGTGCGTGCCCGAGTAGAAGCAGCCTATAATATTCAATTAACACGTCAGGGGAAAGTGAATGCCCGACTGAATAATAAAGAAATGAGTGTGTATTGTGTACTGGCAGCCGCTGAATTGCAGTTTTTAGCCAAAGCCAGTGAGAAGTTGTCGCTCTCGCCACGCTCTTATCATCGGGTGATTAAAGTGGCGCGGACGATAAGTGATTTAAAAGGGCAAGAAAATATAACACTAGCAGAGCTTAAAGAAGCGCTTAATTACCGTGCCTTTGAGCGGTTAATAAGCCAACTCACACAGTATTAAATCGACAACATATAGCCTTTGCCACGCACGGTAACAATACGTTTTTGGTCTTTTTCATCATTAAGTTTTTTGCGCAGGCGACCAATTAGTACATCAACGGTACGATCATTAGGACTCCAGTCAGGTTGACCAATTTCTTCTGATATTTTTTCACGAGAGGTGGCTTTACCGGCGTTACTGATCAAGCAAATAAGCACCTTATGTTCGGCTTCTGTGAGTCTTGATTCAATGCCGTTAGCGGTGACTAAAGTACGGTTATCGGGATGCAGTTTAAAGTCTGCGTATTCAATAAACTCTTCGCTTTCATCATTATCATTGTTGCCCTTTAAGCGTTTATAAAGCGCTCGCATGCGTAATTCTAATTCTAATAGATCAACGGGCTTGCAAATATAATCATCAGCGCCTTGGGCAAGCCCCGCGATGCGGTCTGCTTGAGAGTCTCGGCTTGAAAGCATGATCACACCAATATCGGTGAGAGTATTGAGTTCTTTTGCTAGATGTAGGCCATCTCGTTTAGGTAATACAATGTCGATAATTGCTAGCGATATGGCGTTATGACTATTAGCGCGCGATTGTACAATCGCTAGGGCGTCTGCGCCTGTTGCATCGTTCTCAATAGAAAATTCAGTCTGTGTAAAATGATTGACTATGCGTTTAACTAATAGCTCGTCATCTTCAACCAATAAAACATGAACAGTCATAGTATCTTAATTACCTTTAATGATGCCTCTATGTTATCACTCATTTACAAAAGGTGAGAAGAGCGATTTTAGTATTTATGCGCTATTTAGGCGATTGTTTGATTAATATCAACAGGTAAACTTAGCTCGTTTACCTGTTGTTGAGTGGAGAATTATTTTTCAGGGTATAAGTACTGCCACCACTGTGGCTGTTGTTTTAAGTGCTTATCAAAATATGCCAGCATTGTATCCCACCAATTAAAGCGCTGATCACGAGCAAAAATTTGATGGTCAGCTCCTTTATATTCAATTAGCTCAACATCTTTGCCAAGTAGTTTCAGCGCAGTATACATATTATGACTTTCTCCCACGGGCACATTAGTGTCAGCATCGCCATGCAACAGTAATAGTGGTGTTGTTACTTTATCTGCATGGAAAACAGGACTGTGTTGGCTGTATAGCGTGCTGTTATTCCAAGGGTAGCTGTTTTTAGACGCTTCGCCTGAATATAAATAACCCCACCAACCTTGCCCCCAATATGAGGTGATATTAGAAATACCTGCGTGTGCGATAGAGGCACTAAACATATCGGTTTTAGTCGCTAGTAACATGGTCATAAAACCACCGTAAGATGCGCCTAAATTACCTAGGCGTTGCTTATCGATGAATGGATACTGTTTTAGCAGTGCTTGCGTGCCTTGCATAATATCGTCAGCAGTATATTGCCCCCATGCATTAACGTGCTTAGCAGAAAACTGCTGACCAAACCCTGTTGCGCCCGTGGGTTGTACAACATAAACCACATAGCCGTGTTCGGCCCATAAATTAAATGGATAGCGGCCAGTAAAACCGCGAGTCACAGGTGAAGTGCCGCCATAATAGTATACTAATGCTGGGGATTGTTTGTTCTTATCAAGGTTGCTTGGTAAGTAAACGCGGCCTTTAATTTCAATACCGGCTGTATTGGTAAAATTAAATTCCTCTAAGTCAGCTATATCGGTATTTGCATATGCTTGTGGTTGCGAATCCCAGACAGTGGTCGCTTTGTTTTTGCTAATACTCAGCTGTTTTAATTGTTGTGGTGATGATGCATTCGAGCCACTGACTAATACCTGAGGGCTACGATTACTTGAATAACTAAATTGCTCAACCACATCAAATCCAGTGTTTAGCTTGCTAAAGCGCTGCTTGCTTTTATCGTATAGATACAAAGCGATGGTATCTTGTTCAGTTACTTTCATGATGGCATCACCATTTGCAAGCACTTCAAGTTGGCCAATGGCGGGATCAAACTCACGGCTTAACGGCGTTGCTTTTTGACCATTATTAGTTAACAAATACAGCTGGCCATCGTAGTTGTTAGCAAGCATGTTGTCGGGTAAGTTTCTGCCTAAACCCTTTTTAAAGTCAGGTCCTGCCGTGACATAAATGTCATCGCCAGTGTATTTTGCTTGGTTAAAGGTCGCAAACTGACCAAGCTCTGTGGTACTAGCGTTGGCTATATTCAGCTCAATGAGCTCCGTTGTTGGGTGTGTAGCAGCTTGCATTGCTTCAGTACCGCGACTGAGTAACACAGTACCGCGTTGACTATTAAAGTCTTCAATGCTGTGGCTAAGCGGCCCTTGGCTTAGTGCTTTACTCAGGCCGGTGTTGATATCTAATAAATAAGCTTGTGAGGTTGTGCGAGCATATGACCAACGATCTTGTAGACCTTGGTAATGTTTGGTTAGGCTGTTATTTGCTGTCGGAGACTTTGACCAGCTAAAGATTAAGCTGTTGTTATCGTAATAAGCAAAACTGTTTGCGCCATCTAGGTTGTTGGCTATCACTTTAAGGGAGAGTGTTTTACGGTTTAGTTGGGTTAATTTACCATCTAATAAATACACTAAATAATTGTTATCAGGACTCCAAATAATGTTGCTAGGCTGACCTGATTCAAAACGGTAAATCGTTTGTTGGTCGTCATTTTTTAGTTCTGTGACTAGGTTTGCTTGATTACCCGTGCTGTCTTGATAATGGCGCTTGGTAATTAGGTACTGTTTAGCATCGGGTGCTAATGATAATGCGCTGACTGTGGTGGCATCAAACAATTGTTTGGCAGATAAGCCATGTTGTTCTGTAGTGCTAAAGGTTAATGTATCAATGTCAGTGCTTGGGCTGAAATCAACCTCAACATCGTGCCAATTTGCAACTTGCTCAGCAATAATCACTATTTGGTGATTGCCTTGTGGTAAAGCTAACTCATACTTTTCGTTTTTAGCGGTTTGCTTTTCACCATTGATGAACAGCTGGGCTTTTTCGATCCCTTTTAATGTAAGCGTGCCTTGGCTAAAACGCTCTGCATGCGTAGAAAATTTTAGTGCTTGTAAGCCGCCTAGAGTTAACGCATTTACTTTATCTAAGTTTTGCCATTTTAATTTTTCGCCAAATACCGTGATGCTTGTTGTTGGTTGTTGAATGCTAGGTAAAAGGCTGTTAATAATCGCATCTTGGTGCTCAGTTTGGTATGGCTTTAGCTGCATATCAGCGGCAATTGGGCCTATAAACTTAATATCGGTTTTATTTATGGGTGCAGCAAATGCCGCAGTGCTTAAAGTTAATATTGCCAGTGCGGTGGTTAGGCGAGGGGCTTTACCGCGCCATGTTGAGTTATAATTCATGGTTGAGCCTAATGTAGGGAATTTTAGAGAATATAGCATGGCTCAGTTATGCCAAAAAGTGCTCTGCGATAGATGCCGTGGTTTTTGTTTTTAGCTAAGGTTTGAGGTTATCGATGACAGTTGGTAAGGTGTAAACCGTCGACAATAAAATGGCTAAGAGGTCACAGTGACATTACTAATCGTTTACATGGTCGTAGCGATCACTATTTCTTTTTTATGCTCTATTATGGAAGCTGTGCTGTTGAGTATTACGCCAAGTTATGTGGCGCTACTGCGTAAGAATAAGCCTAAACTAGCAAAGCAGTTTGAGCACTTAAAAACGAATATTGATCAGCCATTAGCGGCTATTTTAACTTTAAATACCATTGCCCATACTGCCGGTGCGGCCGGTGTAGGTGCACAAGCTGCGGTGGTATTTTCAGATGCAGCTGTGGGAATTGCCTCAGCCATCATGACCTTGCTGGTACTGGTATTATCGGAAATTATCCCTAAAACGCTAGGGGCAAAGCATTGGCGGGCATTGGCGCCTATAGTAACTAAAGCATTACGTTATTTGGTTATAGCGCTTAAACCCTTTGTTTGGTTTGCTGAAAAACTCACGAGTGTTTTGGGTCGCAACCACAGCGAGGCTTATTATATTCGTCAAGAAATTGAAGCTATGGCTGATATGGGATCGCAATCAGGAGCGCTGCATCAGGAAGAGTCTGAAATCATCCGCAGCTTATTGCATTTTCGTCATGCTAAATTAGATTCTTTACTTACCCCGCGCACAGTATTATTCAAAGTACACAAAGACCTAACGGTTGATCAATATTTAGCAGAGCATGGTTCGGCAGCATTTTCTCGAGTCTTGGTGTACGATAAAAACGGCGATGATATTATTGGCTTTGTGCATAAAAACGATGTTATGCTGGCGTTCCACAGGTTGGGTAAAGATTATAAGATCAGTAAATTGATAAAGCCTATTTACACTGTGCCAGAAACCTTATATGTACCTACGCTATTGCATACTTTGTTAGCTGAACGCACGCACATATGTTTAGTGATAGATGAATATGGCGATGTACAGGGGATTGTTACGCTTGAGGATATGATTGAAGCATTAATGGGCTTTGAAATTGTTGATGAGCATGATCAATCAGCTAATATGCAAGCCGTTGCAAAACAACGTTGGCGACAACGCTTAGCAAATAGTAATACATTGTTTAGTGCCGAAAAAAACGCGTCTAAAAATCAGCGCTAACGTCGGCTATTACTATTTAATGAAACCATGTGTAGCCATGACTGCGCCCAGCGAATAAATTCAGTTTTTCCCTTTGGACGACTGATCAAAAACCCCTGCATGACGATATGCTCTTTAAAGCGATCTAAGTATTCTAATTCTTCAACACGCTCAATGCCTTCGGCTACAATCTTTAAGTCATCTTGAATGGCAATATTTACTAAACTACCAACTATCACTTGCGAAAATAGATCGCTTTCAATATTACTTATCAAAGTGCGGTCTATTTTCACTTCAGTAAATGGTAACGTTTTTAGCTGCTGTATATTGGTAAAGCCGGTGCCAAAATCATCTAGCGAAATACCAAAACCGCGCATTCGTAAGCGGTTTAATGTTTCTAATTGTGCAGAACTGGATAACGCATGTTGTTCGGTGATCTCTAGAATAATTTCGCTTGGGGTCAGTTGATTGAGTTGTAAAATGAGTGCCAATTTATCAGGGCAGCTTAAATCTTCTAATTGGTATGGCGATAAGTTAAAAGCGAGCTTAAGTTTATAGCCTAAACGAGCCTTTATTTCTGAAAAATCCCCTGTGGCTTTTTCAAATAGTTGAAAGGTGATCAGGTTAATCAAATCTAAATCTTCAGCAACACAAATAAATCGCTCGGGTAAAACAAGTGCACCCTGTTCGGCTGTCACAATTCGAGCTAATACTTCAACGCTATCAACCTTATTATTAGCACGGTTTACTTTTGGTTGATAAAACGGGGTGATTTCATTATGGCTGATTGCATGTAATAGTTGCGCTTCAGAAATCGGTTCGTTGGTTTTTTCAGTGTGACAGGTTAAGTATTCTAATTTCTTCAGCAAAGTATAAACTTGGTTAAGCTGTACTGGTTTGGCAATATTGCCAATTAAGTGCACGTTGTTTTTACGTGCTAAGTCAGCGGCTAAATCAATTATCTTCGAATTCATTTCTGAAATAATAACAACGGCGCCAGGAAATTGGATCTCTCCAAGATGGCGAATAAGTTCCATACCATCCATATCTGGCATATTAAGATCAGTAAAGATGGCATCAAAAAAGAGTGGTTGTTCATTTACCTTATTGAGCGCATCTTGCGCGTCTAAGCAGGTGGTCACATGAGGTACATCAAGCTCATTTAAAATAGCTTGCATAACGACCAAAATCGCTTTTGAATCATCAACAACGAGAATGCTACGTGCTGTTTTTGTCATTTCTATTCCCTGAAATAAAACATATTGGTAGCTTAAAAGTAGTAGATAAACCGTAAAATGTCAGCTTTATAACTGAAAATTTATTCCATAATCTCGTAAAAAAAATAGGTATACTAACGGTATAATTTTTAAGGTTTAAAGTAATATCATGCAAATACAGCTGACCCTCGCCGATCAACAATTTAGTTTAGTGCTTGCTGGGCGACAAATAATAAAAATTTTTCAGCAACAACAAGCGATTGGCTTTGATAACCCCAGAGAAAACTATTTTGAATTTAAGCTAGACGATCAAGTGATTGGCCTAGACACCAGCGCTGTTGTTGAACAAAAACTATCGCTTTATATTAATCATCAGTTTGTGCAACAACTCACCTTACCGCCAATTGAAAAAACCAAACCAAAGCAAGGGTTACTCGGATTATTTGCTTTAGGTTTTAAGATTTTTAAAAGTGCCAAAGTAGTTAAAGTGGCGTTGGCTGGTGCCTCTGTGGCCGGTTATGCGTGGTTGTTCACCTTTGAATTCGCCTTGATGCTGATTGCCTGTTTAGTGATCCACGAATATGGCCATGTTAGAGCGATGCAATATTTTGGTATTAAAACCAAAGGCATTTACTTAATTCCATTTGTTGGCGGCCTTGCCGTCAGTGACTATAAAATTACCACCCGTTGGCAAGATGTGCTTATCTCACTTATGGGGCCCGCGTTTGGTTTAATTACCTCTGTACTGGGAGTTGTGCTTTATTACGCCACCGAGATGGAAATCTTCGCAGGCGTTGCGGTGCTCAGCGCATTACTTAACTTATTTAACTTATTGCCCATCTTACCGCTCGACGGTGGCCATGTATTAAAAAGCATCAGCTTTTCAATGCGCTCTTGGATTGGATTAAGCATATGTATCTTAGGTGTATTATTTGGTTTATGGCTTAGCTACACCTTTGGTTTAATGCTATTAGTGTTTTTCTTATTTATTGGCGCATTGGAAATTGCCTTTGAATGGCGCGGCCGTCATTATTCGCATTTGTTACCACTGGACAAATACGGCCAAGGCTTTTCAGCGGTAATGTATGCACTCGTGGTTGCAGGGCACGTCGCGGTGATGATGCACTTTGCTGACTCTGAAAATGCAATTTTAAGCCTGCCGATGAAGATATTGTCGAGTTAATTGTATATTATTTAACGAGCGCGAGATCCACTCGCGCTATAGTTATGAATGAAGCTGTATTCATATTTTTCTCCTTGTTTCCTGATATCCCTCTTCCTGTTAACGCAATTTTATCAATCTATATAGTGGTTTTTTAACGCAACATGAGAGCTAAATAATTACACAAATGTTAATGGTTTCTTTGAGCGTCCGTATGTTTTTCCTTGTTAGTTTATGTTTTATAAACATAAATCCATTGTTTTGATGGTGAGGTAAATAAATTGTTGATATAAAAGGGGCTGGGGGAATATAGTTTTTTAACCGAAATAGGGACGTTGATATGGCATTATTTAGAAAAGAAGTTGTCGCTCAGCAAAGTGAGCGTTTGACGGGGGCTATCACTCTCCACAACCGTTATCAATAAAATTAACTGTGTTTATTCTGGCCTGTGTGGCCGTCGCAGTCATTACATTCTTATTTACCGCTGAATACTCCCGTAAAGAAACCGTACGCGGTTTTTTAATGCCCAATAAAGGGGTGATCCAAAGCTTTGCTAACCAAGGTGGCATGATTGAGCAGCTATTGGTGCAAGAGGGTGATGCCGTTACTAAAGGTCAGCCACTGGCGACTATTATTGTGCAGCTAAGTATGCAAATACAATTGCTTAATGACGAGATAACACAAAACCACACCCTACAAAAGCAAGAGTCACTTAACTTGCAAGCACAAAAACGTGCACTGACTAATGAGCAAGCGGCATTACAAAGCCAACTTAAACTTACTGATGAAAAACTAGCATTACTGAACCGCCAACAAAGTAACCTTAATCAGCTTAATAAAAACGGTTTTTTATCAAACATAGAGCGTGAGCAGCAACAGCAAGCCCTGTTAGATGCTAAGCAAGAAAAACAAAACCTAGCGCGTTTGCTGATGCAGCAACAAAACCAGTTAAGCCAACTTAACTTTAGTATTGCCAACGTACCACAACAATATACGCTGCGCATAAATAGCCTTAAACGCCAGCAGGCTGATATTCAAAACCAACTTACGCAAATTAAAAGTAACTATCAGTACACCATTACGGCCAGTAATAGCGGTGTAGTAACGGGCATTCAAGTGGTGGAAGGTGAAACGCTTTCTTCGTCAAAAGCGCAATCAAAACCTTTACTACATATTATCCCTGAAGGCTCAGAGTTGGTGGCGGAGTTGTTACTGCCAACACGCTCAGCAGGGTTTGTAGCGCTTGGTAATGATACGCGGTTACGTTTTGATGCCTTTCCGTATCAGCGCTTTGGTTTTATTAACAGCAAAATAAGCCGAATTGACAAAGCACTAATCACACCTAACGAAGTACGATTGCCTATTGCTTTGCAAGAACCCGTGTACCGTTTGCGTGCCACGCTAAATCAACAGCAAGTACAAGCGTATGGCAAAGCGTTTGATCTTAAAAGCGGTATGTTGTTTGAGGCGGATATTATGTTAGAACAACGCACACTGATTGAATGGTTGCTTGAGCCACTGTACAGCCTTAAAGGGCGAGTGAGTTAATCGCGAGGTGTGGGATGTAGGTCGGAATTTATTCCGATAACAAACAAAAATTCATCTGTTTAATTTGCTGTAATAAGCAATATTAAGCAGAGGATAAAGTGGCTGACTTTAGTCAAACTTTAGACGGAAATCTAAAGCCAGCCTATTAACCGCTCACCTAATTGTAAGGTTGAGCATATTAACAAACCGACACGAAAAGTGTCGGATACATGGAGTATAATATTATGCGTGAATTAAACGTAAAAGAAATTCAAGAAGTGAATGGTGGCTGGGGTTGGTTGAGATATTTAAAGCCAACAAAGATGGGGAATGGTGAAATGCCAAGTTATTGGGACACTGGTGACTCTTGCTCCATAGTCCCTGTGAAAGGCGCCACGCCTGTTTACCCATAAAAACTTTTTAAGTTTAGGTATGGCGTTTAGGCGCTATACCTTTAATACGGGAGTAGTTTGAAGCAATGAAAAATATTTTATGTAAGATTTTAATTGTTTTTATTTACTTATATTTTATTAGGTTATGTGAGCTTGGCTCTAATTTATACTCATTTGAATATATGTTTTATGGTTTTTTAATATTGTTTGTAATCTTTTTTATAGCAGACTTAATGCAGAAAAAAAAACGAAATGCTTTACTATCGTCGGTGAGTGTTAGTGTTATTACCATGTTTATGCTTTCAATAAATTTACCCTTCGTTACAGGTTATTCTTTTGACCAAAACGAAACAAAGTCAAACTTGCCTACTATTTCTTCAAATGATTATATAGTATCCAAACATTTTGATATTAGTCTTGATAAAGGTGCTATGTATGCTTTCATAAATGAACAAGGTGACTTGCATAGAAAGCGACTGATTGCTGGTCCAAATGATAAAGTGCAAGTCTGCGGTGATTTAGTATATGTGAATGGTTTTACACGTAATATTACAACAAACTGGAAGGCAGAAAAATTAAAGTCGGATAAAAACTGCAGTAATGGCTCGGCTTTTAAGCTTAGCGAAGAAGAGTATTTTCTTGTTGGTGATAATTTTTCCAATAGTCTCGACTCTAGGCACTATGGACCTGTAAAACGAAAAGATATTGTTGCTCATTCTCTTTATAAGTTTCAACTTAATCAAAGCGGTTCAATTTCTAAAGAGCAGACTAGCCTATCTGTTATTTTTGAGTAATGACTGCAAATGAATAGTGAGCTAAATTTTTCAAGCTTTAAACAAGCTCCTCTCATCCTCCAATCTGAAATTGCGGAATGTGGTCTCGCTTCAATGGCTATGGTGGCGTGCTACCACGGCCATAAATTGAATATGTAAGCTCAATGAGGTGCTTTCCTGAGATAAGGGCTTTTCATTGCTTTGAAACTTGGTTAATCTGCACGGAAACTCTGTTTTTGGTCATGTTTTTATAGACGTAACTATTTGATCATTAACAGAGTTCAACTTCAAGTTTTCTTAAGATCCAACCTATGGCTACCACTTAAAATTTTGGATGAAAGTAAATGAATACCTTGTTAAAAAAAACTTATATTTTTATATGTTTATTTGGTTTAATGAGCTCTGAAAGCTTGTTAGCAAATGAGTATGTATCTTTTATTAAAGGCAAAAGTTTCCAAGAACTAAATCATGAATCAATAATAAGAAAAGGCCAGTGTTTAAGTGGTTTATTTAGTAACTATAATAATTGGAGAGAAAAGCTGGTAGCTATTGGAAAGGTTACCGACAAAGAGTTTGAGTAAAGGCTTACTGAGAAAGAGTATGACTACTATAAGTCATCAGTGAACTGTGTTTCCATTATATATAAAGTTCAAAATTATTATGTTCGCGGCTTTGTTCTTCATCCTAAAGAGCAAAGGCTTTCTAAGTTACCAGCAATTATTTTTAACCGTGGAGGCAATGATTCGAATCGGCATACATTAAAAGTTGGGGATTTATTTTTACTACCGTACCAGCTTGCGTCAGCAGGAAATGTTGTTATTGCTAGTCAGTATGGCGGTGCTCAAGTGTGGCCTGAAGATAGAGAATTTGCCATTGGAGTAGATGAGTTTGGTGGGAAAGAGCTACAAGATGTACTTGCGTTGGTATCAATTTTAAAGTCAATGCCAATGGTAGATATTGAAAAGCTCGGAACGGTTGGTTGGAGTCGAGGCTCAATGATGTCTTTACTGGCATTAAAAAGCGGTGCAAAAATAAAGAGTATGGTTTTAGGTGGATCATTAGTTGATTTATCTGCAACAGCAAAAGAAAGGCCTGAGTTTGAGCTGCAAGTATTAAAAAGGTTAATTCCAAATTACGCAGATAATAAAGACAAGGAGCTTTTTAATCGTTCTGCAATTAATTGGTATCAAGATTTACCCATCATTCCGCTTCTTATGCTGCATGGAGAAGATGATCAATATATCAATCCAGAGCATGCCAGGCTATTTCATACGTTATTTTCACAGCAAAATAAACTAACTAAATATATTGAATATCCAAATGGCTCTCATACCTTGATAGAGCAAGGTGATAAAGTTCAAAGAGAAATTATTAACTGGTTTGCGAATACTCTTTAACTTGGAAGACATTCAGAATTATATGTAAAAGGTTGAGCATATAAACAACCCGGTGACTTAACTAATGGGATATGAAGTTTTACATATTGGAGAATCAAAGGTAAAAAAAATTCAAGAAGTGAAAGTTGCTGGCGCTGGCGTTGCACCTTTAGTAATTATAGGCGCAACACTTGCTGGAAGAGCTTTGTTTGGGCTTGGCATGGCACTTCTTACTTCTAAAAAAGCTTATTAAGTTAGCTTATTGATAAGGAGGGTGGAAACTCTCCTTTTATAGGTCTTATGCTTAAATACAGTAAAAAAGCGACGCTGAGTGGGGCACATGTTACTTTTAAGTACAGTGTTTTAAGTGCTACTTTATTGATTGAGATTGATGGGGAAGTATTTTCGAAGCACTTAATTTGGCTACCTTGGCATAACATTGAAGTACCTATTGGTAATGAGCTTTATGACTTGAGAGTCATTACTTTGCCACTCAATATTTATACTTTAAAACTAAATAGTGAGGTTATTATCTCAGAACTATTCCCTAAGCTCCGATACGCATCTATTGCGACATTTTTTATTGGTTTAGTAAAGCGAGTCTTATGTATTTTACCCGCCTTATTTTAAGGGTAAAAACTCAACATCAAGGATATAAACACGCCGGTTATAATTAACTGCACTAAACAAAAACCCATAATGTCTTTGGCTTTTAGGCCAGCAATTGCTAGCACTGGCAAGGCCCAAAATGGTTGAATCAGGTTAGTCCAAGCATCTCCCCACGCTACCGCCATAGCAATCCTAGGCATATCGGCCCCTAAAGCCTGTGCGGCAGGTATTACAATGGGGGCTTGTACCGCCCATTGGCCACCACCTGATGGCACAAATATATTCACTAAGCCGGCACTTAAAAAACTCCAAAATGGCAATGATTCAGCACTGGCTATGGCGATAAAGCCTTGCGAAATTTGTTGTGCTAAGCCGGTATCAACCATAATCGCCATGATCCCTGCATAAAACGGGAACTGGATAATAATCTCCCTGCACCGCTGGAGACTGCTTGCTGCAAGCTATTAAGTAAATTGTACGGTGTTTGATGCAGCAAAGTCGCAGAAAATAAAAACAATGCAATTACGCTATTTAAATTAAGTGAGTCGTCCTTAAAAATAAAAGTGATGTATTTTTTATTATGTGTGTCATGCCAATTATTAATGACGCAAGCAGGTAATTGGCAAATGAGCGCGCTATTTTTGTTGCTCGAGTACTGTTTTTAAACGTGCTTGTACTTCTTCAACCAGCAAGTCTGGCTGGAATTTAGATAAAAACGCATTACAGCCCACCTTTTCGACCATGGCTTGGTTAAAGCTACCGCTGAGGGAAGTGTTAAGCACCACATGTAGGTTCTTTAAGCGATTATCGTTGCGGATCTCATACGTAAGACGGTAACCATCCATTGCGGGCATTTCAGCATCGGTGATCACCATAAGTAATTCTTTTTCTACATCCATACCTTTATCAGCCCACGCTTTTAACATATTCAGGGCTTCAAGGCCATTGCTGGCAGGGATGATCTCAATACCTAGCTGAGTCAGTGTATCACTGACTTGTTTACGTGCTGTAGGTGAGTCATCGGCGTGGAGAATTTTTCGTCCAACAAACTCACTGACAATACTTTTATCCAATATTTCATCAGATATTTGTACTTCGTATTCAATAATTTCAGCCAGTACTTTTTCTACATCTATAATTTCGACCAATTGTTCTTGGCCTTCACGCTGAATTTTGGTCAGTGCTGTAAGGTAATGGTTTTTACCGACAGAAGTTGGCGGGGGCATAATATCAGACCAAGTCATATTAATGATTTGATCCACTTTACCGATTAGAAAACCTTGTACCGTGCGGTTATATTCAGTGATCACTAAATTACTGTCTTCGATGTGGCGTGCCGCTGGCATACAAATCGCCTGACGTAAATCAATCACCGGAATTGATTCGCCACGAATGTTAGCAACGCCTGATATTTTTGGGTGGGCGTGAGGAATAATATTTAAGTGAGGTAGTTTAACGACCTCTTTTACCTTAAATACGTTAAGGGCAAATAGGTGTCGGCTGTGCAAATAAAATAGCAATAACTCTAAGCGATTTTCGCCAACGAGTTGAGTTCGTTGATCAACAGTAGCTAATACACCTGACATAACACACCCGACTATCTAATTAATGATTTCAGTATAGCTTACACTGTTCTGCATTAAAAAAGCAGCCTAGAAAATAATCTCTAAACATTGTCATCAATATCGCATTGCAGTAACTTAGCGAGTAGATAAGTTGGAACAATTAAGTGGTGGTATGCCTTTTATATTTAAACGATTATTTTTACTGGTCAGAAGCCATATTGATCAGGTCAGCTGGCAGGCCGTTGCAATTGCAACATTGCTACACATGCTTTTGATTTGGTTACTTTTAGGTTTGGCTGGTGAAACCGCATTAAGCCCCGTTAGTACCTTCGTTTACTACTATATAGTAACTACCTCAACGGTAGGCTACGGTGACTTTAGTGCTAGTACCGATTTAGGGCGGTGGATAGTAGCCATACTGCAAATCCCATTTGGTTTAGCTTTATTTGGTGTTCTGTTAGGTAAAACAGGGCAAACAGTTACTTATTTAATTAGGCGCGCTATGACTGGTGATAAAAGTTTTTCGCATTTCAACAATCACATTATTATTTTTGGCTGGCATCAAACTCGTACCAAGAAAATGATTGATTATATTTTGGCTGATCAAAAGCGTACTGATAGGCGTATTTTGTTGGCAGTAACAGAGCAAATGGAGCACCCATTTTTAACTAACGCGCATGTTGATTTTGTGCGTTTATCAAGTTTTACCGACTGTGAACAACTTGAACGTGTGGCTATAAAGCAAGCAGATAAAATTATTATTGATGGTCAAGATGATGATCAAACATTTACCACTGCGCTGCGGATCAGCAAGTTAGTTAAAGATGAGTGCCATATTAGTGCTCACTTTAACGATGAAAGCAAAGTCGAAATGCTGCTCGAACATTGCCGTAATGTAGAATGCTCAAGCGCCAAATCAGCAGAGATATTGGTGCGCTCAATGCAAGATCCTGGTTCAAGTCGGGTGCAAGAGGAGTTGCTTTCAACCCTACATGGCGATACTCAGTTTAGCTTAGTGATCCCCGCTGATTTGGCAGAAATGGAGTTTGGTAAATTATTTCACCACTTTAAACACGACCACGACGCTATTTTACTTGGCGTTGCACATAACCTCAGTGCTCAAAATATGGATTTAAACCCGCCGCTTAATTACCCTGTTAACAGTGGTGATATTTTACATTATATCGCTGTCGATCGCGTATTGAGCAATGAGGTTGATTGGCGGAGATTAGCTAAGTAATGAGTGAAATTGCGTTTTTAATTTTAATTTTGAGTGCCTATATTTTACCTGTAGTGATTGTGCTCAACAGTAAGCGCACTAAAGGCCATGAAAAAAATGGTTGGTTAATCGGTATTATTTTCTTTTCGTGGCTCGCGCTGCTAATGTATTTTGCTATCGTGCCTAAGCATGGCCATAAAAATAAACATACTAAGAAAAAAGTGAAAGGTTAATACCAATCGACTTAAATATTTAACCATTCTAGCGAGCTAAATAAAGCGTTAACTGCGCTATAAATGGTCAGTAACTTAACACGATTGGTATAGATAAATTTAAAGCCGATTACTATAACAAAATCGGCTTTTTATTTTGTACTGCTAGCTTTACTTTAATTGCTTTAGTTTATGTTCTACTAACGGATCATCAGGGGCAAGTTGCTGAGCAACTTCAAGTAGCTGTATCGCATCTTTTGGATGTTGCTCTTGGTGTTTAAGTGCCACATCAATCAAGGGTTGAATATCAATATTTGCTTGATGTTCTTGTACGTGAGCGTGCTTTTCATCAATGAGTATATTGTGTGCTTTACTAAGTAAATCTAGGCGATGTGGAGAGCTCTTATTGGCTCTATTGAGTCGTTTATAATAATCCTCTTTAAAGCGTAGGGTTTTGGTTTGTAATCTAAATTGAGCAATGTCGATCTGTTGATCACGAATAAAATCAACGGCGACTTGTTTGTAAAAACCAAATTTACTCAGGTAAGTTGCATGAGTACCATGACCCATACCAAATACGCGTAAATGAGTCAGCTGCGAATAACGCTTAGCGTGCATGCGGTCAATACGATTGGTGGGATCATAAATGATATGGCCTTTAGCGTTACCTAAATCGAGATCGTGGTAATCTTGCTCCCAGTCGAATTGTTGCGCAATATCGGTACTTGAGCGGTCATCCCAAGGAGCAAGCGCTTTATTTTTTGTACTAACAGGATGAAATAATAGTACCTTATCTAGCTTTAGCAAATTAGCGAAGGCACCTACTGCAAAGCCACCTCGACTTAAACCATAGCCTAACCGTTCGTTAAATGGTGTGATCAAAGGAGCTAGTTGTTCGAGAAAAAACAGTAAATTACGGTGTCTAAACCAATTGCTTATTCCTAAGTGCTGAAATGCAATTACGTTAACCTGTTGTTTTTGCGCTAGCTGAAATCCCCAAGGGCTAAATTCATCATTAAGATCGTGCTCTTGGTAATTAGTACCCGCAGGGGAGAAAGTGAATAATAAAGGCTTATTAATATCAATAAAGTGGTATTTAACAAATACATCGCCAAGTAGGTCGCCCCCAGACATTGGTAATCTGGTTTGTTGTTCATCGTGAGAAAGCGTTAACCACTCATCTAACCAATACAGTAACTTCATTCTTCCTCCAACCACATTAAGGCGCCGATCTTAGCAAATTTGCTTAAATAATAAAAATGCGATTTTTTGGAATGAGTTGGCACTAGTAAGCAAAAGCATGAGTAATGATTCAATAGTTTAGTTAGCCATGCTGATAATTTCACTCCAATCGGACTGGCTCACAGGCATAATCGAGAGCCGCCCCCCTTTTTTCAATGCGATCTCAGTAATAGCATTATTTTCCTTAATCGCTTTTAGACTGACTAATTTATTAAGGTGTTGTTTGTATGTTACGTCAACCACAAACCAACGCGGTTTTTCGGCTGTCGCTTTTGCATCATAATAGTCACTTTTTAAATCAAACTGGCTAGGATCGGGATAAGCATCACGTGTCACGGTTGCAATACCAGCTACACCCACTTGTTTGCAGCTGGAGTGATAAATCATCACCAAGTCACCTTCTTTCACTTCGTCACGCATAAAGTTGCGTGCTTGATAGTTACGTACGCCTTCCCAAATAGTGGTTTGATTTGCTGCGTGCTTTAAATCGTCGATTGAAAAAGCGTCAGGTTCTGTCTTAAATAGCCAATATGCCATAGCGGGTTTCCTAGCAAAGATTTACTTCCCTCTAGTGTATAGTATTATTAACTTATCTGGGATTGAAGAGTAATAAAATGAGCCAAGTTTTAGATGATTTACTGTCGTTATTAACATTAGAAGAAATTGAGCAAGGCTTGTATCGAGGCCAAAGCCAAGATTTGGGATTTCGTGCGGTTTTTGGTGGCCAAGTGATGGGACAAGCCCTCTCTGCCGCCAAAGAAACTTTGCCAGAAGGGCGCATTGTACACTCATTACATTCATATTTTTTACGCCCTGGGGATGCCGCAAAACCGATTGTTTATGATGTTGAAACGATTCGTGATGGCAAGAGCTTCAGCACGCGTCGTGTTAAAGCAATTCAGTACGGTAAGCCTATTTTTTATATGACGGCGTCATTCCAAGGACTTGAAGAGGGGTTGTCGCATCAAGCAACCATGCCGGATGTACCTGCTCCGGAAGAATTAAAATCATCGCTTGAGTTTTACCAAGCCAATGCTGAGCATATTCCTGAGGTGATCCGTAATAAGTTTATTCGTGAAGTGCCGATTGAAATGCGCCCGGTTACGTTTCATAACCCGTTTAAACCTGAGGTAATTGAACCAGTTAAACATATTTGGTTTAAAGCCAATGGTGACATGCCGGATGATCAGCGAATTCATAATTACTTATTAGCCTATGCGTCTGATTTTGAGTTTTTACCGACTGCATTACAGCCGCATGGTGTGTCGTTTATGCAACCTAATATGCAAGTGGCGACCATTGATCATGCGATGTGGTTTCACCGCCCGTTTCGTCTAGATGACTGGATCTTATATAGTATTGATAGCCCGAGCGCGAGTTCGGGACGAGGTTTGGTGCGCGGCCAGTTTTTTGACCGCCAAGGCAACTTAATTGCCTCGACGATCCAAGAGGGAGTGATGCGTCAGCGTTAATTACACACTGACGACTGTGCTTGGCTGAGTACAATATCACTAATCGACTGCCAGACTCGTGCTGGCAGTAAAGCTTTTAGATGCATATAGACTTCGCACAGGTCGGTACTGCCTTGTAAGCCATTATCGGTTTCACTAATCAAATGCTGTTCACGCAGATTATTGATAAAACTAACCAATACTTTTTTATCGAAAAACTCTGGGGTTTTGATGCCGTGTAATGTTCCTAAACGCTCAGCTAATACTTGGCTTTCACGCTCAAGTTCAGCACGGTCAATCCCTTTACTTGTTTGAATAAAGCCAATCACAATGGCATAACGCTGTAAGGTTAGGCTGAGTGCGCGGCCAAGTATTTCCAACTTGGCTAAGCAATCATTGCTATTGGTGATTTTTATAGCATCGCCGTCGATTTCAATTAAGTCCTGATCAACAAAGCTGGCTAAAATACGGGTAATGTAGTTTTCGTCTAACTCATGTAAAAACCACTCTTTGGCAAATAACGGGTAAAAACTACTAACCAACTCTTGGCATTGTGTGATGCTTGTTTTATGGCTTTTAAATATATGTAAGGCCAGTAAGCTAGGCACTGCAAAGGCATGTAAAATATTATTACGATAATAGTTAAAGAGGATTTTCTCTTTATCGTTAATAGCGATAATCTCCCCAAACTCGTCACTTATCACATCAAACTTATTTAATTTCAGTGCATGTGTGAGTAGTTGCTCAGCATTTTCATCAGGGGTGGTGATTTTTTCGCTATAACTGGCACTGCGCTGTAGATGCAAATAAAAGTCTAGCTGCGCTAACAGTTTAGGCTTACTCAATGCTTGCTTGTCGTTAACTAATAAAATCATTGCTAATAAATTAACTGAGTTAAGTGCAGCGGCACTGTTAATATTGACCATCACCTTGTCGGCTAAAGTGGCGACTTGCGAGCCCAGCCATTGCGGTTTCTGTACATCGGTTGGGTGAATTGATTCACGCCAATTAGGTTGGTGTTCATTGAGATACTGATTAACTGAGATTGGGTCGCCAAAGTTTAAATAACCACGGCCGTAGTTTTTTAAATTTTTAATGGCTTTAAAAATACCAAAAATTGACTCGCCTTTCTTATCATCGCCCGCTAATTCTTTTAAATAAGTGTTTATTTCCATCACGTGCTCGTAGCCAATATACACAGGCACAATTGAAATAGGGCGATCAATTCCGCGTAACATGGCTTGTAAGGTCATTGCTAACATGCCGGTTTTTGGAGGTAATAAGCGCCCAGTGCGGCTACGCCCGCCTTCAGTGTAAAACTTGACTGAGTAACCTTTAATAAATAGCTGGCTTAAATACTCTTTAAACACGGCTGAATAGAGCTTATTGCCTGCGAATGAGCGGCGAATAAAAAACGCCCCAGAGCGGCGGAAGATGCCACCGGCAGGGAAAAAGTTTAAGTTTATACCCGCAGCAATATGCGGCGGTACTAAGCCTAAGTGGTAAATCGAGTAGGTGAGCAATAAATAATCCATGTGTGAGCGATGACATGGCATATAAATGATCTCATGACCTTTGTTGGTTAGATCATGTAACTGCTCCGTGTATTTAATATCAATACCGTTATACAGTTTGTTCCACAGCCACGTTAAAACACGATCGGCAACACGAATCGTGGCATCACTGTAATTGGCGGCAATTTCGTCTAATAGTTTTAGTGCATTTTGTCTTGCTTGATCATGGCTAATATTCTTCTCTTTTGCCTCTGTTTGAATGGCTTTTTTGATTGTTGGTGAGGCGAGTAGAGAATTAAACAGTTGCTCACGTGAAGGCATCTTAGGGCCTGTCGCCGCAAGCTTTTGACGACGAAAATGTACCCGCGCAACACGCAGTAGTTTATGAGGAAGCTCATCAACATCCGCTTTTTCATTCACAAGTAATGATAAATCTAATGGCTGGCTAAAACGTACAAAATTGTCACGACCAGAAAATAGTAAAACAAAAAATTTACGAAACCAGCTGGGAGTCAATGAATGTGAAACCAGCGTGCCTAATCCCGGCTTCTCTTTACCTGGGTTACGGCCCCATAAAATAGTCACAGGGAGCACTTGTACATTTTGTTCGCCACTGGCGAGTAACTGATCAATGATTTGTTTGCCCTGCTGAAGCGCATCTGTTGGTTTTGCTTTATCGCCAAACAAAGGAGGCGGGTTTTGTAAACCAATAAAGCGATCCAGTTCTTGGCTGCCTAAGCGTTGTGATTGCATGGGGGAAGGTAGGCCAAATTTTTTACATACCTTATCCAGAGCTGCTAAATCTGAGCGGGCATTGAGCTTAACAATATAAAAGGTTGGATAAGCCGGATTAAGGCCATATTGTTCGATTGGGTTTTCGGGCAATACCTTGCTTTTCACAAACAAGCTATTCATCACCTTAGAGACAAAGTTCAAACAATAATTAAAAATACGCATCAACTCACCAAGATTAAGGGTTAGAAGTAAAAGCAAAATTAGCGCGAATAATAACAAGTAAAAACTGGACTGACCATTACCATTCTAGTTCGGACGTGATTAACTATAGTTAATTCCATGAAATGGCGACACACAGAAATGCAATTTTTGGTAACACCAAGTAGTATTCTTGGGCTCGTTGAAAATAGTTGTTGCATTTATCACCAATATCACTATAATACGCAGGCTTTCAAAATTTCCTTGTGGGTTTGAAAGGAACATTAAGCTTGGATTTCAAGCTAATAAACAGGAGTTCCGATTTGGAACTCAACGTAGATATAATTAAGCAACCGGCATCTTAAGGTTTTAAGATTGTTTCGGTCGTTTTTTTATGCTCTTTTAAATGCTCTTTATATTGAGGTTTAAGAATGTCAAATCAACGCATTCGTATTCGCCTAAAAGCTTTTGACCACCGTTTGATTGACCAATCAACGGCGGAAATCGTGGAAACTGCGAAACGCACTGGCGCACAAGTACGTGGTCCAATTCCACTACCTACACGCTTTGAACGTTTTACTGTACTTACATCACCGCACGTTAATAAAGACGCGCGTGATCAGTATGAGATCCGCACCCATAAACGTCTGATCGACATCGTAGAACCAACTGACAAGACTGTTGACGCTCTTATGCGTTTAGATCTTGCTGCTGGTGTTGATGTTCAAATCAGCCTGGGTTAATCGAAAGATTAGAGAGGTTTTAGGAAAATGGCATTAGGTCTAGTCGGTCGTAAAGTGGGTATGACACGTATCTTCACTGAAGATGGTGTATCTATCCCTGTGACAGTTATTGAAGCGACTCCTAACCGCATTGCTCAGATCAAATCTGACGCAACAGACGGTTATAACGCGCTTCAAGTAACCGCAGGCACTAAAAAAGCAAGTCGTGTAAACAAAGCTTCAGCGGGTCACTTCGCTAAAGCAGGTGTTGAAGCGGGTCGCGGTCTGTGGGAATTCCGCCTAAATGGTGGTGAAGGCGATTTTGAAGTAGGCGCTGAGCTTACTGTTGAATTATTCAACGAAATCAACAAAGTTGACGTAACCGGTACTTCTAAAGGTAAAGGTTTCCAAGGTGGTGTTAAGCGCTGGAATTTCAGCATGCAAGACGCGACTCACGGTAACTCTCTATCTCACCGTGCTCCTGGTTCAATCGGTCAAAACCAATCACCTGGTAAGGTGTTTAAAGGTAAGAAAATGGCCGGTCATATGGGTGCTGAGCGTGTAACGACTCAAAACTTAGAACTAGTACGCGTTGACGCTGAGCGTAACTTGCTTTTAGTTAAAGGTGCAGTACCTGGCGCTATCGGCGGTGACGTTATCGTTAAACCTGCTGTTAAAGCATAAGTCCTGGAGATTTAGTGATGGAATTAGCAATTAAAGACGCTTCTGGCGCTCTTGAAGTTTCTGAAGCTACTTTTGGACGTGAGTTTAACGAAGCATTAGTACATCAAGTAGTTGTTGCATACGCAGCAGGTGCTCGTCAAGGTACTCGTGCTCAGAAGACACGTTCTGAAGTAAGCGGTGGTGGTAAAAAACCATGGGCTCAAAAAGGTACTGGCCGTGCACGTGCTGGTACAATCCGTAGCCCAATTTGGCGTTCAGGTGGCGTTAGCTTCGCAGCTAAACCACAAGACCACAGCCAAAAAGTAAACCGTAAAATGTACCGCGGTGCGATCAAAAGCATCTTATCTGAATTAGTTCGTCAAGAGCGTTTAATCGTTGTTGAAAGCTTTGGTTTAGAAGCACCAAAGACTAAAGAACTAGTTGCTAAGCTTAAAGAACTTGAGCTTAAAGATGTTCTTATCGTGACTGAAGAAGTAGATGAAAATCTATTCTTATCGGCACGTAACCTGTACAAGGTTGACACGCGTGATGTAGCTGGTATCGATCCTGTAAGCTTAATCGCTTTCGATAAGGTACTTATTACAGCTGCTGCTGTTAAGCAACTTGAGGAGACGCTAGCATGATCCGTGAAGAACGTCTTTTAAAAGTGATCCTTGCTCCACATATCTCTGAGAAAAGCACTATTGCTGCTGAAGAAAACAACACAATCGTTTTCAAAGTAACAAATGATGCAACTAAAGCTGAGATCAAATCAGCTGTTGAGAAGCTTTTTGAAGTGGAAGTAACTGGTGTTCGCACACTAAACGTTAAGGGTAAAACAAAACGTACTGGCATGCGTTTCGGTCGTCGTAGCGACTGGAAGAAAGCTTACGTTACTCTTAAAGAAGGTAGCGAGCTAGACTTTGTCGGCGGCGCCGAGTAATAAGGGGAGTTAGAATTATGGCACTTCAAAAGTGTAAACCAACTTCTGCGGGTCGTCGTCACCTAGTTAAAGTGGTTAACCCAGATTTACATAAGGGTAAACCTTACGCTCCACTTTTAGAGAAAAACTCTAAATCAGGTGGTCGTAATAACAATGGTCGTATTACGGTTCGTCATATCGGTGGTGGTCATAAGCAGCATTACCGTGTAATCGATTTTAAACGTACTAAAGATGGCATTCCAGCTGTTGTTGAGCGTTTAGAATATGATCCAAATCGTAGCGCAAACATCGCTCTTGTATTATATGCAGACGGTGAGCGTCGTTACATTATCGCACCAAAAGGCTTAAAAGCTGGCGATGCAATCCAGTCTGGTGTTGATGCACCAATCAAGCCTGGTAATGCATTACCTATGCGTAATATGCCGGTAGGTTCGACTGTTCACAACGTAGAATTAAAACCAGGTAAAGGTGCTCAAATCGCACGTTCTGCTGGTGCATACGTTCAAATCCTTGCACGTGATGGTCAATATGTAACATTACGTCTTCGTTCAGGCGAAGTTCGTAAAGTTGAATCTGATTGTCGTGCGACGCTAGGTGAAGTAGGCAATGCTGAGCATATGCTTCGTTCACTTGGTAAAGCAGGTGCAAACCGCTGGCGTGGTATTCGTCCGACAGTTCGTGGTGTTGCCATGAACCCGGTAGATCACCCACACGGTGGTGGTGAAGGTCGTACATCTGGTGGTCGTCATCCTGTGTCTCCATGGGGTAAACCGACTAAAGGTGCTAAGACGCGTAAGAACAAGCGTACGGATAAATTTATAGTACGTCGTCGTACTAAGTAATATTGAGGAATAGCCATGCCACGCTCTCTCAAGAAGGGTCCTTTTATAGACCTACACTTGCTGAAGAAGGTAGAGAAAGCTTTGGAAAGCGGTGACAAGAAGCCAATTAAAACTTGGAGCCGTCGTTCAATGATCATACCTAACATGATCGGATTGACCATTGCTGTCCATAATGGTCGCCAGCATGTACCAGTTTTCGTTTCTGACGAAATGATCGGTCACAAACTAGGTGAATTTGCACCAACTCGCACTTACCGTGGCCACGCTGCGGATAAGAAAGCGAAGAAACGTTAAGAGGGGAATGATAAATGCAAGCATTAGCTAAACATAAATTCGCCTCTGGTTCGGCGCAAAAAGCACGTCTAGTTGCAGATCAGATCCGCGGGTTACCTGTCGATCGCGCACTAGAAATCCTGGCGTACAGCCCTAAAAAAGCGGCTGTATTAGTTAAGAAAGTACTTGAGTCTGCTATTGCTAACGCAGAGCATAACGAAGGTGCTGACATTGATGAGCTTCGTGTAACTACGATCTTTGTGGACGATGGTCCTACAATGAAACGTATTATGCCACGTGCTAAAGGACGCGCTGACCGCATCCTTAAGCGTACAAGCCACATCACTGTTGTGGTTTCAGATAGCTAGGAGTATAAGTAATGGGACAAAAAGTTCATCCTACTGGTATTCGCCTAGGTATCTCTAAACCTTGGGTTTCTACCTGGTACGCGAATTCAAAAGATTTCTCTGCACAGCTTTTTGGCGATCACAAAGTACGTACATTCCTTACTAAGGAATTAAAAGCGGCTTCTGTGTCTAAAATCGTTATTGAGCGTCCAGCAAAATCAATCCGCGTAACAATCCACACGGCTCGTCCGGGTGTTGTTATCGGTAAAAAAGGCGAAGACGTAGAAAAATTACGTCAAGCGGTAACTAAGATTGCTGGTGTACCTGCTCAGATCAATATTTCTGAAGTACGTAAACCAGAACTTGATGCACAACTAGTAGCAGACGGCATTGCCTCTCAACTAGAGCGTCGTGTTATGTTCCGTCGCGCTATGAAGCGTTCGGTACAAAATGCAATGCGCATCGGTTCTAAAGGGATCAAAGTTGAAGTTAGCGGTCGTCTTGGCGGCGCAGAAATCGCACGTTCAGAATGGTATCGTGAAGGTCGTGTACCTCTACATACTCTTCGTGCTGATATCGACTACGCAACTTCTGAAGCCTTAACCACTTATGGTATCATTGGTGTTAAAGTTTGGATCTTCAAAGGCGAAGTTATTGGTGGTTTACCACTAGTACAAGAGCAAGAGAAGCCAGCTAAACGCGCACCAAAGAAAGCCAAAAAAAGTGCTAAGTAGAGGTAGCGAGTAATGTTACAGCCAAAACGTACAAAATTCCGTAAAATGCACAAAGGCCGCAACCGCGGTTTAGCGCAAAACGGTAACAAAGTAAGCTTCGGTACTTTCGGTTTGAAAGCTACTGGCCGTGGCCGCATGACTGCTCGTCAAATCGAAGCAGCTCGTCGTGCCATGACGCGTCACGTGAAACGTCAAGGTAAAATCTGGATCCGTGTGTTCCCAGACAAGCCAATCACGAACAAACCGCTTGAAGTTCGTATGGGTAAAGGTAAAGGTTCTGTTGAATATTGGGTTGCTGAAATTCAGCCTGGTAAAGTACTTTACGAAATGGAAGGTGTTTCTGAAGAGCTTGCTCGTGAAGCATTCGACCTTGCTGCTCGTAAACTGCCATTCAAAACAACTTTCGTAACTCGGACGGTAATGTGATGAAAGCAAGCGAACTAAAAGACAAAAGCGTAGAAGAGCTTAATGCTGAACTTCTAGGACTTCTTCGTGAGCAGTTTAACCTGCGCATGCAAGCAAGCACTGGTCAGTTAGCTCAAACTCACACGCTAAGAACAGTACGTCGCGATATCGCGCGTGTAAAAACAATTATTAACCAGAAGGCAGGTCAATAATGAGCGATAAAATCCGTACTCTTCAAGGCACTGTAATTAGCGACAAGATGGAAAAATCTTTCACTATCGCTATCGCACGTTACGTGAAGCACCCAATCTATGGGAAATTCATCAAACGTACGACTAAATTACACGTACATGACGAAAATAACACAGCAAAAGCGGGTGACGTAGTTACTATCCGTGAATGCGCACCAATCTCTAAGACTAAGTCTTGGACATTAGTAGACGTTATTTCTAGTCCAAAACAAGCTTAATTTTTAATTAAGTCTGTTTTATAAAAAGCCCCGGCATTAGCTGGGGCTTTTTGTTTTTAGGAGCTGTAAGTTTTAAGCGGTAAGCTGTCAGCTCGGAGTGAATTTGAGGGCCGTAGCTTGGGTTGAGTATTGCGAAACCCGAGGAGAAAAAGAGCGCCGAGAATTGAAACTCCACTGATTGAACTAAATCTGTATTTAAACACTCATAAAGCAAACTGTTCACAGGGAGTTCACGTGTTTAAAAATAACTATATGGCATGGGGTATTTCTATTGGCTTACATGTCGTTATTATTTATTTAGTTTTAAGGCAAACGGTAGATATTGCAGCACCTTCTACAGAAAAAGCAATGCAAGCGTATGTTGTGGTTGACCTTGCGGCAATGCCTGCAATTGAAATAAGTACACCAGAGATGACAGCCCCTGCAATGCAGATAGAGCCTGATGAAGTTGTTCAATCCATAGAGCAGCCAGAAATCCATCAGAGTAAAAACAATGCTAAGTTGCCTGTTGATGAGCCTGCAATTATTAGTAAAAAAAATCCCCAGACAGAACCATCAGCAAGCTCGCCGAAGGTTGAGCTCTCAGCAGTTGAAGTTCTGGCAGATAAGCAGAAATTAGGTGGTGATCAGCAAGGCACAGAGCAGCCATTTAAAAAGCTTAATCCATACGCACCGATACCTCTTGTTACAGCGGCAAATGAAGCGCGCAACTCATTTGACTACTCTCAATCAGCAATACCGCAAAGCGCTGATGAAAAACTGCGATTAACAGTACCGAAAGCACACTCAACTAGTTATAAATCAGATGTAGTGTGGCAAAGCACTGATGGCAGTAAACGAATGGAGATGTATCAAGGTATGTGTTATGACATCGATTTCAACGGTGTAATGGGTAAAGCTGGTCTCCCACAAGGTTCGCCAAGGCCATGTAAAGATAACGATGCTATTTTATTCGATAAAATAATGGATAAATGGAACCGCAAAAAACCACTTAAATAGCAGGATCATAATTTACGAAGTTTTTGGCTTGTGGAAAATAGAGGCACATCAGTAGTTAGTTTGTAAATAACTTGACCTTGGTTTTACTCCAACTTTTATGATGTGTTTTTTACTTATTATTTATGATTATGTGCATCATTCAAAACTACTTATTAAGTCTACGCATTAGCGAATATCAGCCATCTATTGCACAGGTGCTGAATATTACAGAATTAGTCTCGCAGTCGATAAAGTCGTGTGATGAATACTTAGAGGCTGCTTTGGTGTATTCGATGCAGCATCCAATGTACTCATTACATAAAAAAGAGTTGAGTTTGCTAGCACAAATATTAATTAGGTTGGGATATAGACTATCAACCCGAACAGCTAACGAATTGCTGATACGCTATTCCCAACACTCAGTGTTAGTTACTTTCGCAAATGATCAGTTCAGCGCCCAAGCTATCATTAAAAAACACGTAATTTATAATTAAAAGCCTTTGCAAATGCAAAGGCTGATATTTTTCACTGCGCTGACCGCTGACCGCTGACCGCTGACCGCTGACCGCTGACCGCTGACCGCTGACCGCTGACCGCTGACCGCTGACCGCTGACCGTTACCAGATCATCTCGACGAACTCTGGGTGATCAACAAATGGATTACGATTACCTTGATGCTCATAAGCGGCTTGGTTTCTATCTAGTTCAAGCTGACTGACAGGATCGTCGTTATGCCAATTAACCAACATAGTGACTACCCAATTCTCAAATACTTGGTTACTAGAGCCGTTAAGTACGGCATTACTAGCCGTGGTGTTGTTTTGCCACGCTCCAATGACATTCTCATAGCGGGTTGCCATATAAAAGTAGGCGCGTGCAAAGTCACCTTTAAATTCATCGATTGGCTCAAATACCGTACCTGAGTAATTAATTGAGCTTGCTGCACTGCCCAGTTTACTGCCATTACTTGAGGTGTAGCTGGCGCTGCCTACTTCACCAAACGGATAATTGCTGCGTTTTGAATTGACGTAACCATCGGTGGCAAAAATATGATGTACGTCTGAATTCATAGGCTCATTTGTGCCGCCAAACCAACTTTTCGGGAATGAATGTTCGCGGTTATAACAATCACCTTCGCCTCTGTAGGTACCACATTGATCCGTAACAGCGACGTAGTTATAACTGTCTTGGCCCATTGGATTTTCAGCATAGCGATCGAGGATCGAATTGTCGTTTTCAAAGTATTTATCGCGAGATGCGCTATCGTAAAAACTCCAAATTGCTGAATATCCCTGTGAATTGTGGTCTTTTATAATATTGTATAGCTCTGATTTTAGAGCGTAGCCTGTTAAACCTTGGGTTGTGACATAATAACCACTTGGCTCTGTGGGGGGCGTTTCTGGGTTAGTATCATCGCCCAGTGTGAATGGCGTTGCTTCGCTAGTTTGAAAGCTACTGCCGCTTGCAAGAGGTGTTTGCTCAAATGTGAGCGCGTAACTGCCATCACCAAATGAACAGCAGATACCATCACCATAACTATCAAAAATACTAAAGGTATAATCGCCATCCACTAAACAGGCTTGCTCTGAGTAGCTACTATTGCCACTATAATCGCCACCAGATGCAACGGGTGTACCTTGTGCATTAGTAATTTGCCAACTTGTCTCTTCGCCATAGTTATCTGTAGTGAGCGCTAAACTAACAGTGTTATCAGCACAACTGGTCGGTGTTGGTGTGCTGCCAGCAGAATTTGGCATAAAACTATCTACATAAAGAGTTTCACTGCCATCAAAACCGCTAACATCATAAAAGCGTAGGCCAACGCTAATGGTCGTGTTACTTGATGCTGTGTATGTATAGCTGATCTGTTGCCATTGATTTAAAAGTGCAGGGTTTGAGTAGCCTTGATAGTCGTCAGCAATTAGGCGCGCTTTAACACCTCCTTCAGTGTGGTAAACCCAGCTTGAAAATAGATAGCTTTGGCCTGCCTCAACAGTTATCTGTTGCAGTAAATCCGTATTACTTTGGCTTGCTGTATTCACCTCTACTTTTGCAGCGAGTGAACCGCTGTTGACGATAGAGCTTGACGGCGATAGCGTAATACCAGAATCAATAGTGCTCCAATTGTTAGGGGTATTACCAGACCAGTTTTCAAAGTCGCCATTATCAATGGCGGCTAAGCAAGGTAGTGCTGCTAATAAAACAGCACTGGCGAGTATGCATTTTTTATATGTCCCGTGTGACATAGTGTTTCCTTATTGTTATGGGCGCACAAAATGTGGCCAATTCCACTATACCGTACCCGAGTTTTGTTGCAAAAAAGTTAACTTATTATTTCGTAATCAAGATTGATAATGACTATTTTTGAGAGGTGATTAGGGTGTTGCGTTAGCAGACGGGCACTGTTTCTAGCTTTTAATCTGTTTTTACTGGTTAATTTATAAATTAAGAACTAAATGGAATAACAAAGCAGATTCTATTCTTTTTTTATTGGCGCATACCCCGTTATTCTTCACACTCAGAGAAATCTTTAGGGCCTGAGTTATTTGCCTTAAAGTCGACACAAATTTTAGGCAAAGTGATTGACTGTGAACGGTGATCATTTTGTAGATAACTTTCAGGGTTACGGGGAATTAATTCATGTTGTTAGGTCAACTCAATGCTGCGGCAAGTCCACTATCGCAAGAGCAAGTACAGAAGCTACAAGGTTTAGTTGCTGAGCTCAATCCAATTCAGCAAGCATGGGTAAGTGGCTACCTTGCTGCGAACGCCAATACGGCAGCTTTAGGTGGCGTTGTTGGTGCAGCACCAAGTGCAGGAGAAGCGGCCGCATTAACTATCTTGTACGGTTCACAAACCGGCAATGCGAAAGGTGTAGCAACGAAACTTAAAGAACAAGCTGAATCACGTGGTCTTGCGGTCAAGTTGGTTAGCATGTCTGATTACAAACCAACAGCCCTGAAAAAAGAAAAGTTCCTTAGCGTTGTAGTTTCAACTTATGGTGAGGGTGAGCCACCAGAGGATGCAGAAACATTGCATGAGTTTTTGGCAACCAAAAAAGCCCCTAAGCTCGATGGCGTGAAAATTGCGGTAATTGGTTTGGGCGACTCAAGCTATGAGTTTTTCTGCCAAACAGCAAAAGACTTTGAACAACGCTTAAATAAACTGGGTGCAGAGACTATTTATCAGCGCGCTGATTTAGATGTTGATTATGATGATGAAGCGGCAACGTGGATCACGGGTGCCCTTGATGCGTTTGAACCTGATTTAAAAGCACAGCAAGGTGCAACTGCAGGTCAAGTGGTTTCATTTGGTGCACCTGCAACGGCTGCTAGTCAATATACCAAGCAAAACCCATTTGCGGCAGAGCTGAGCCTAGTACAAAAGATCACAGGCCGTGATTCAACAAAAGACGTGCGTCACGTTGAAATTTCACTAGAAGGTTCAGATATTACCTATACGCCGGGTGACTCGCTAGGTGTGTATTTTTTAAATGATGAAGCTTTAGTTGATGAAGTGCTAGAACTTACGCAAATTGATGCGGCAGCTATTGTTAAATTAGGCGAGGAAGAACTTAGCGTTCGTGATGCTTTAATCGAAAAACTTGAGTTAACTCAATCATACCCAGGCTTTGTTGAAAAGTACGCCGTGGCGACGGGTACACCTGAGTTATTAAAGCTGGTTGAAGATAAAGCAGCAATGCGTGAATACATTGAGCCTCGCCAAATCTTCGATGTGATCCGCCAAAACCCAGCCAAGCTTGAAGCGCAAACACTCGTTGATTGTTTACGTAAATTACAAGCGCGTTTGTATTCAATTGCGTCAAGCCAAGCTGAGGTTGAAGACGAAGTTCATTTAACGATTGGCTTGGTTGAGTTTGAAGCTTTTGGTAGTGAACATTTAGGTGGTTGCTCTGGTTATTTAGCACGTCGCGCTGAAGAAGGCTGTAAAGTAAAAGTATTTAGCGAGCATAACGATAACTTCCGTTTACCAGCGAACGATGAAACACCGGTGATCATGGTAGGTCCTGGAACGGGTATTGCGCCGTTCCGCGCATTCTTACAAGAGCGTGATGCCCGTGAAGCATCAGGTAAAAATTGGTTATTCTTTGGTAACCCACATTTTACTCAAGATTTCTTATACCAAGTGGAAATCCAAGGTTACTTAAAATCAGGCCTACTGAGTAAAGTTGATGTGGCATTTAGTCGTGACCAAGCTGAGAAAGTTTATGTTCAAGATAAGCTACGTCAAAACAGTAAAGATGTATTTGCATGGCTAGAAGCGGGCGCGCATTTTTATATTTGTGGTGATGCAAATCGTATGGCGAAAGATGTACATCAAGCTTTGCTTGATATCATCAAAGAAAACAGCGGTAAAAATGATGAAGACGCTGAGCAGTATTTAAAAGATTTACGTAGCGCAAATCGCTATCAGAAAGACGTGTACTAAACGTACACGTTGCTTACTTTATAAAAGCAAAGCTAACAGCCGTCACTGTAACTAATTTAGGATTTACCATGAGCGAACAAGATAAAAACGTAAAGCTTTCTGATAACGAGCGTTTGAAAAGAGAAAGTAACTTTTTACGTGGCACAATTGAGCAAGATTTAAAAGACGAGATCACCGGTGGTTTTACTGCGGATAACTTCCAACTGATCCGTTTCCACGGTATGTATCAACAAGATGACCGTGATATTCGCCCTGAGCGCGCGAAGCAAAAGCTGGAGCCATTACATAATGTAATGCTACGAGCACGTATGCCAGGTGGCATCATCAAGCCAGAGCAATGGCTGGCGATTGATAAATTTGCCGATGAAAAAACCAGCTATGGCAGCATTCGTTTAACCACCCGTCAAACGTTTCAGTTTCATGGGGTATTAAAGCCAAACATTAAAGGCATGCACCAAATGCTAAATAGTGTGGGCATTGATTCTATCGCGACTGCAGGTGATGTTAACCGAAACGTACTGTGTACCACTAACCCTGTGGAATCTGAACTTCATCAAGAAGCCTACGAGTGGGCGGCAAAGATCTCTGAGCATTTATTACCAAAAACTAAAGCATACGCTGAAATTTGGTTAAATGGCGAAAAGGCCGAAACTACTGAAGAGCCTATTTTAGGATCTAACTACTTACCACGTAAGTTTAAAACCACAGTGACCATTCCACCGAATAACGAAGTGGATGTACACGCAAATGATTTAAACTTTGTGGCAATTGCTGACAATGGCAAGCTCGTTGGTTTTAACGTGCTGGTTGGCGGCGGCTTAGCGATGACCCATGGCGATACAGCGACTTATCCACGTAAAGCGGATGATTTTGGTTTTATACCGCTTGAGCATACGTTAAAAATTGCTGAGCACGTGGTATCTGTACAGCGTGATTGGGGTAACCGCTCAAACCGTAAAAATGCAAAGACTAAGTACACATTAGATCGTGTTGGTGCAGATGTATTTAAAGCAGAAGTAGAAAAACGCGCAGGAGTGACGTTTGCAGACAGTCGTCCGTATGAGTTTACTCATCGAGGTGACCGCATAGGTTGGGTTGAAGGCATTGATGGCAAGCATCACTTAACATTATTTATTCAAAGTGGTCGTATTTTAGATTATCCAGGTAAGCCACTTAAGACAGGTTGTCGTAAAATTGCTGAAGTTCACCAAGGTGATATGCGCATGACGGCAAACCAAAACTTGATCATTGCCGGTGTTCCAGCGGATCAAAAAGCAGTCATTGAAGAAATTGCTCGTAATCATGGCTTGATTGATGATAACGATTCAGAGCAACGTAAAAATTCGATGGCCTGTGTGGCCTTGCCAACTTGTCCATTAGCCATGGCAGAAGCTGAGCGTTATTTACCAAGCTTAATTGAGAAGACAGAAGCTTTACTTGCTAAGCATGGTATTCCTAATGACAGCATAATCATGCGCGTTGTTGGTTGCCCGAATGGTTGTGGTCGTGCAATGTTGGCTGAGGCGGGTTTAGTTGGTAAAGGACCTGGTAAATATAACGTGTATCTAGGGGGCAACCTTGAAGGCACGCGCATTCCTAAGTTGTATTTAGAAAATGTCGGTGAAGATGTGTATTTAGAGGCCTTTGACAAATTAATAGGTCAATGGGCAAGCGAGCGTAATGACGGCGAATGTTTTGGTGACTTTGTGATCCGTAAAGGCATCGTCGCTGAAGTTAAAGTCTCAGTAACCGATTTCCACGCATAATTTAAAACCAGTGCAAAGCACTGGTTAAGGTTTGGAATTTACTATGAGTGAATTTAAAAACATATTACAGCTAGATAAAGAAAGCCAAGCAGCATTGCTTGCTGATGCTAACGGCGTATTGAAAGATATGAGTGCCGAGCAGCGTGTAGCGTGGGCGCTTGAGAATTTGCCTGATACACAGTTTTTATCATCAAGCTTTGGTATTCAAGCAGCGGTGATGTTGCATTTAGTAACCTCGCTAAAACCTGATATTCCTGTGGTACTTACCGATACGGGCTATTTGTTTCCAGAGACTTATCAGTTTATTGAGCAATTAACCGAACGTTTATCACTTAATTTAAAAGTGTATAAATCGCACCTTAGTCCAGCATGGCAAGAAGCTAAGTTTGGTAAATTGTGGGAGCAAGGTGAGGCGGGTATAAAGCAATATAATCAGCTTAATAAAGTTGAGCCTATGACCCGTGCTTTAAAAGAGATTGATGCAGGAACTTGGTTTAGTGGTTTACGCCGCGATCAAGCGTCTACGCGTGCTGACAAACAAATTGTTGAGATCAGCCGTGGTACAGTTAAAGTTTATCCAATTATTGAATGGACTAATCGTGATGTATATCAATATTTAACTAAGCATGATTTACCGTATCATCCGCTTTGGGAGCAAGGCTATGTGTCTATGGGGGATGTTCATACCACGCGTAAATTAGAGCCGGGCATGACCGAAGAAGAAACCCGCTTTTTTGGCTTAAACCGCGAGTGTGGCTTGCATATTGATGGTGATGGCATTTAGCCTCAAGCACAGCTCTATAACGATTATCGAAACGCAGCCTAGCTGCGTTTTCTATTTTTGACTACAATTAATCATTATAAATTCATGCTCACGTATTTTATGAAACCGTTTTGTGCAATTTTCTTTTGGCTTTTTTCTAGCAGCCTTTTTGCCGATAGCCTTCGCATTGCGTTACCCGATGAAGATTATCCCCCTTATCATTTTGTGGATGCGCAACATAAAGGTATTTTAAATGACGTCATTACATTATTTTCGACAACAACGGGCACTCAGATTGACTATACCTTCGTACCTGAAATGCGATCAGCAAAAATGGTGCAACGAGGTGAGGTTGATGCTCGGATGGAATCTGAAGTGTGGCTGTCTAGTCATGAGCCATATTATTGGAGTCAAGAAATTGTGCGAATCGAAGATGTAATGGTTGTTGCACAAGGTGCTAAACTTATTGACCTTCAGCAACTGGATAACCTAAAAAGTGGTGTTTTACTTGGCCGTTTTGGTTATGTTTATCCAACATTTGAGTTGCTAGTAAAGAATAAAGTACTACATCGTGAAAACTATTATTCAGATCTAGCTATGTTGCAAAGTTTGTATAGAGATACACATGCTGGTAGGCGCTTTGCTGTGATGTCGAGATCACAAATCGATTGGTATGTACGCCAGTATCCAGAATTATCTGCTTTGGTTGTCAGTAATGAAAACGTAGGTAAGGCGCCACTACAACTACAGTTTTCTTATAATTCTCGGGGTAAGAAATACGCAAAAGAATTTAATGATTTTTTACAGAGGTTGAAAGATAGTGGCGAGCTAGCTAGAATCATAGCTCGCTATCAATGATAGTGATGGAGATTTTTAACTCAAAGGATTGAAAATGAAGTACTTTTCGTATTTAGTAATTATGATATTGCTAATTAGTGTTACAGCATTATTTTATTTACAACGCCCTGATGGTCAACCATGGTTAACGAGTGATGAAATAACTCGTCAATCTCGTGAGATAAAAGAGCAAGTCGTTGGATTATCTACTGACACCTTTGCTCACGCTGTTAAGACCGTCAGTGATACCAGCAAAAAAGTCGCCGCGTCAATCACTTCGAATAGTTCATCTGAGGCTATTGTCATTTATAAATGGCAAGATAAACAAGGACAGTGGCATTATTCAGATAACCCTAACCCTGATGGCAACAGCCAGCAAATGTTACTCGACCCGAACGATATTACGGTTGTTGCAGCCGAAGATACCGCGATTCTCAAAGGTAGTGCTAAAGCAGCACCTGATATGCCGCTTACGCCAAGTGGGGTATATGACCCTTTAGTGATAAAAAAGCTATTTGAAGATGCAGAGCAGGCAAAGAGTGCGTTAGAGCAGCGCACAAAGGCGTTGGAAGCGGCTCAGTAATAAACCTTTTTACAGCTTTATGAGCGTTTTATTGTGTATGCTGATCGTGTTCGGCTTCCATTTTCATCAGCAAAATCGTGAGATAAATTTTAGTCGGTAATGAACATAAAATTCCAACAGCAATAAAAACTGCACCGATCATAATGCTATGGATACTATTTTGTTGAGCAAAAATATCTGAAACTAGCAAATAATGCCCTGTTAAAATCAGTGTAATACCGAGAGCTATAAAAATTTTTAAAACTCTTATGATTTTTTGCTCTGTCATACTTTGCTCAGTCATAGAATGCACCTATTAGTGGTTAAGCTGAACTGAAGTTAATTAACAACATTAAGTATAGGTAATAAGTGGCGGGGTAGAATTGTTTTACATCAAAAAAAGAGGGCTAAGCAAATTAAATCTGCAAAGCCCTAACTCGTTATTAGTTACTGAGCATATTACGCAAGACGTATTGTAAAATGCCGCCGTGCTTGTAGTAATCCCACTCTTTAGGGGTATCGATTCGAACATCGGCGCTAAAGTTAACTTGTTTACCTTCGCTGTTGGTAGCAATCACGCTCACTTCTGCGGTTTTGTCATACAAGCCATCAATGTCAAATTGCTCTTGACCAGTCAAACCAAGGGATTCATGACTTTCACCATCTTTAAATTGTAGCGGTAATACACCCATACCAATTAGATTAGAGCGGTGAATGCGTTCATAGCTTTGTGCGATGACAGCTTTAACACCAAGTAATAGCGAGCCTTTTGCTGCCCAGTCGCGAGAAGAGCCAGTACCATATTCAGCACCTGCAAGTATAACTAATGGCGTGCCTTGTTGTTGATAAGCCATCGCCGCATCATAAATACTAGCAAGTTCATCCTCAGGTTGTGTGCGAGTTACACCACCTTCAGTGCCAGGGGCTAATAAGTTTTTCAATCTTACGTTAGCGAATGTACCGCGCATCATGACTTCGTGATTACCACGACGTGAACCGTAAGAGTTGAATTGTGCCTTCTCGACACCATGTTCTTGCAAGTAGAGACCGGCGGGGGCATCAGCTTTTATAGCTCCTGCTGGGGAGATATGGTCAGTAGTAACAGAGTCGCCAAGTTTTGCTAAACAGCGTGCGCCGTTAATTGCGGGGATCCCAGGTGGCTCTACTGTCATACCATCAAAAAAGGGCGCTTTTTTGATATAAGTGGAAGCGTCATTCCAATCATACAGTTTGCCATCGGGAATTTTAATTTGTTGCCAGCGATCATCACCCTTGTAGACATTGCCATAACTTGAAGCAAACATTTCTTTAGTGACGGTTTTTTTCACTAGTTCATTTACTTCACTTACTGTAGGCCAGATGTTTTTTAGGTAAATATCGTTGCCGTTAGCATCTTGCGCCAATGGCTCGTTATAAACATCTATATCAGTGCGTCCAGCAATTGCGTACGCAACAACCAATGGCGGTGAGGCTAAAAAGTTCATTTTTACATCTTGGTGAATACGTCCTTCAAAATTACGGTTACCTGATAAGATAGAACTGACTACCAGTTTATGCTTTTGGATCGCATCAGATATTTCATCCGCAAGTGGGCCTGAGTTACCGATACAGGTTGTGCAACCATAACCTACCAAGTTAAAGCCAAGAGCATCTAAATCATCCATTAGGCCTGCTCTTTCTAAGTAGTCAGTGACCACTTGTGAGCCTGGCGCCAGTGATGTTTTTACCCAAGGTTTTACGCTAATTCCTAACTGACGCGCTTTTTGCGCTACTAAACCTGCGGCTAAAACCACGCTAGGGTTGGAGGTGTTAGTACAGCTAGTAATAGCTGCAATCACACACGCGCCATCTTTAAGCTCAAATTCTTGGTCTTTAAAATTAACCTTTGCAGCGCCCATAAATTGCGCTTCGTTGACTGGTTCGTCTGGGTTCGTGGCAGGACCTTCGCTTTCAATGCGTGCTTGTTGTTCGTCACTGTTATCACGTTTAGCTAAGCGCTCATCTTGAAAGGTTTTTAAATGCTTGGTAATGATGTCGCCAGCTTGATCTAATGCAATTCTGTCTTGTGGGCGTTTTGGCCCCGCTAGGCTTGGCACCACATCGCTGAGGTTTAACTCAAGTTTATCGGTGTAATTAGCCTCATCACCATCGTTACGCCATAGCCCTTGATGTTTGGCGTAGTCTCCAATCAGTTTTAGCTGCTCTTCATCACGATTAGTTAAGCGCAGGTAACTAATGGTTTCATCATCGATAGGGAAAATACCACAGGTTGCACCATATTCGGGGGCCATGTTTGCTATGGTTGCCCGATCGGCTAATGGTAAATCAGCAAGGCCATCACCATAAAATTCAACAAACTTACCCACTACACCATGTTTGCGCAGTATCTCTGTTACTGTAAGTACTAAATCGGTCGCAGTAGTGCCTTCAGCTAAACGGCCACTGAGCTTCATACCCACAACCTGTGGGATCAGTAAGCTAATAGGCTGACCCAGCATTGCAGCTTCGGCTTCAATGCCACCGACACCCCAACCAAGTACGCCCAGGCCATTGATCATAGTAGTATGAGAGTCAGTACCGACCAATGTATCTGGGTAAGCAAATTTTTGGCCGTTGCGCTCTTCATTAAATACTACGCGGGCTAAATACTCTAAGTTAACTTGGTGAACAATACCGGTAGCGGGGGGGACTACTTTTAAATTATCAAAAGCGGTTTGACCCCAACGTAAAAACTCGTAGCGCTCTTTATTGCGCTCATATTCTAACTTAGCATTTAAATCAAACGAGCCATCATTACCATAGCCATCTACTTGAACAGAATGGTCAATGACTAGCTCAGCAGGCGAGAGTGGATTTATTTTTGCGGGATCGCCACCGAGTTTTTCCATAGCGTCGCGCATTGCGGCTAAATCAACGATTGCGGGTACACCTGTAAAGTCTTGCATAACTACACGCGCTGGCGTAAATGCTACTTCGGCGGTAGGTTTGGCTTGCGGATCCCACTCTAATAATGCATCGATATCTTGTGCTTTAATGTTAACGCCATCTTCATTGCGCAATAGGTTTTCAAGTAGAATTTTCAACGAGAACGGCAATCGTTTGGCTTTATCGCCTAACCCTTGTAGTGAATGAATATGAAACTGCTCGCCATTAATTGTGAGCTGTTTTTGGGTATCAAAACTATTATTCATTATGTGCCCCTTTACTAAATTAAAATGAGTGGAAAAACCTCTAATGTTTATAGGTTTGCAAACTGCATACCAAGGTCGAATATTTAAAAGTGATGTGCTTTTTTTATACAGTTATTGTAGTAGAGATGCGATTTAAAGGTAAAAAATCAAGGGGAAGTTTTTATTGGGCCAAAACTAATATTGGCCCAAGTATGAATTAATTTAACCAGTGTTGCAGCTTGCCTCGATGGCTAAGGTGCAATAATAAAATCGCGATGATTATCACCAGCAGTGGCATAAAGACAGCACTTGCACCGAGTAGTTCGATACTGTTAATAATGATGAAATTATAAAATTGTTGGATCAAAATTGCGATTAAAGACAGCGTAAAACAGGTTCGTGCAACGGCTTTTTTAAGTAACAAAAAAATACAGCCTAATGTGCCACTAAAAACGGCTACAGCAAATGCCAAAGTTGCCCACAGAGGGGTATTTGAATAGGCAGCTTGTTGATCTGCAGGAAGTTTACTAATCATCTCTGGGGTCATAAGCAGCTGCATAATAAACGCAATCACCCCAAGTAAATTCCAAACTAATGCGGCCCAAGCAACGCTTTTAAGCCAGCTAGGAGCTGTTGAAGTCGTCATAAATATTTTCTAATTGTTATTGTTCAGAAAGTAATTAAAGACGACCTTAATACGTTTTACAAGTTAGGTTGGTGATTAACCAAATGAAATCGGACGACGGCCCGTTTTTTCATCTACTTTCGGCTTTTTAGTTCGTTTACGTTTGTTTTTAGGTGCCGCTGGTGTTTCTTGCACAGGGCTTTTTGCACTTTCAGATTGAGTATTTTCCACAGGGCGCTGTGCCGGTGTTGCATCTTCACTTAGCGTTAATTGAAATAACTCACCATCAAATTCAAGCACATCACCACTGTATAATTTTTTCCGTTTGATTGTACAAATTTCATGGTTAACACCGACATAACCTTCAGTGATGAGGTTTTTTGCTTGGCCGCCACCTTCAACTAAATCAAGAACTTTTAAAAGTTTACATAACTCAATCGGTTCTTCTTCTAATTCAATTTCAATGTATTCGTCGTTCATGTTTGATCTCATTAAGGTAGGGCATAGCCTGTAGTATAAAGGCTTAGCGCGAATTTTGCATCAAGCACTATAAAGTCTACTAGGGATTAAATAAATTTAATCAGGCACATTTTTGTATTTCTCGCTGCCTTTAAAAAAACTGCAGTAATTGCAGTGTAAGCTGCCCCCGTGAAATCTGGCTTGTTATTTGCCATAAGTGATGAAAATCAATAACCGCTAGATACAGTAACTTAAGTGCTAAGGCACTGACAATGGAGTAGAAGATGGGCGTAAGATTAGCAATGAGAAAAGAGTTAATGGGTTTGAATAACTCAGATATGTTAACTGCTGATGATGTCAGAGCGCACCTAACCGAACAGGTAAAACAACAGCCACATAATACGCAAAAAGGCTTTTCGGTAATTTCAAAGTTTAATGATAACCACAGCCAGTTGCTCAGTGGCGATAGCAACCGAGAGCGTTTACTGGAATTTCAACGTCATCGTTTATTTAAAGATGTGCTTTACACCAGGAAAAGCGTTGATGCTTGGCTAAATAGCCAAATAAATTAAGTTGCTATAATAGGGCACCTCTAATAGACTACACTTGTAATCATTTGGAGGTGCTATGCGAAATGGAATTTTAATTTGCATGTTGTTATTACTAACTGCGTGCCAGCAACCAACAGTATATGTATATACACAAGCGTTAACAGACATACAAACACAACAGCTAACAATACGCTTGCAGCAACAATCATTACCGTATCAGTTTATTCAATTACCAATCCCCAAAGAGTTTGCCGCTGCGACTCTATTAACTTCTGAAGATAAGCTACTTACAGCCGAAACCGAGCAGCTTACTGGTATTATGCAAGCAATGGGTTATCAGCCGCAGATAAACTATGTATCGGCGGCTAATCATCATTATAGCGATGGCAATATTGGCTTTTACTTGCGCGGTGAGCATATTGAGCCGGGCTTTAATATGCCCAAGCTAATGCGCACAACCAACTGCTCAGAAGACAGATATAACAACTTACGGGTTACATTTAATGAAAACGTGGTTGCGTTTACATTACTTAATGGTGCGCGTGCCCACTTAGAGTGGCAGTTTTATGAAAATTATTTGGTCATCAATTATAGAGATATTTCGCAGTCCTACACGCATTCAACTCCTTTGGTTGCAACACCATTTGGTGAAAAACCCTCAGATACATATCGTTATACTGCGCATGTTGAGAGCCCACAATGGTTAAACTGCTCGCTGCAAGTTGTGTATATGGATTAGGAATAATTTAGTTTGTATCACTGTTTTGGTTATAATTGAATCAGGTTACTTGTTTTGTTGTCATTTTAGGTTCAAGAATAGTGAATATAACAGGGATGTAAATAATGGTGAATAAAGCATTTAAAAATGCAGGAATTTTGGGAAAGATATATACAGTAGGCGATCTTCTCTATAAAGAGTTTTTTAAGAAGCGTGAAGATGCGGAGCAGCAATACAGAAACTTACATCCTCTGCTAAAGATTACTTATGGGCAATCAGGTCGCGACTCTAGTGAGTTTATTAACCTATTAAATGTTTTTCTGTCACTAACTCCGGTAGGGGCAAAGCGTAGAAACTTCAAACGTAGGTATATAGATGACAAAGAGGGATGGAAAAAATTACCAAACGAGCCTGCAGAAATTCCATATGGGCATTGGTGGTGATATGAGTAACAATAAAAGACATTGGCAGATTGTTTTTTTCGTTCTTGCTTGTTTTGTTACATATGCAATTTATGATGCATTTACAGTTGCAGATATTGTTGCACCAACACACCCTCTTTTTGTAAGCATTTTAATACTAATTGCTGATCTGTTGATACTGTTAGGTGCATACAGTTACGCATTTAATAAATTCATAATTCGTTCCAAAGTCTTTTGGGTATTTGCAATTACATTCTTTTTTATTGTGAATTGCACTGCTTTAATTTATGAGCTTGTTAGTAACCACGTAGGCTATGAAGTGTACGATATGATTACTATGGCGGCCTTTTATTTATGTTTCAGCTTTATATTAGTGATACCTACTATTAAGCATATTAAAGATTTAAATAAAGTTACCTGATTGTTGATCAGCCGCGTGATTCTAGGTAGTGATTAAGTTTGGCTATACGCTCGCTCATACCTTCGATAATACGGTCTTTAATCTTTTCGCGGATCACATTGGGTAAACGGGTGAGTGATTCTGGGGTAATAGCTAATACGATGGTGTCGCTTTTAGCTCGAGCGCTGGTGCTACGCTCACGGTTGTTAATAAATGCACCTTCACCAATAAACTCACCAGGCTCAATAGTACCGAGATCAACTAGGTGACTGTGTTTGAAAACCGTAATAGCGCCACTTAAAATGATATAAAGGTGCTTATCATTATCAAATTGTTTGAATAAAAAACGATCTTTATTAATTAAATATAAATGGCTGAATGACTCAAGTAAAACTTGCCGCTCATTGAGGGTAAATTCTTTAAAAAAATTCAGCCGATTAATAATTTCCATCTGTTTTATCAGTGGAATATGTTCGATTAACTTCATTAAGAGCCAATAGTAAGATCTAATTAGTTAATATTGCGCTCTTTTAATTTACGGGTCAATGTATTGCGTCCCCAACCAATTTTAACGGCGGCTTCTTGTTTGTGACCAGCACAGTTAGCCAACGCCGTTTTTATTAAGCGAGTTTCTAGCTGCGCTTGAATATTTGGCCAAATATTTTCTTTACCTTGCTTTAGCTCCTGATTAAGCCACTGCTGGAATGAATCAAGCCAGTCACCTTCTTGTTGAGCTTCATCAATCTCTAAAATCTCAGGGGGTAAGTCTTGTTCACTGATCAGTTCACCTGGGGCCATGACAGTAAGCCAGCGGCAGGTGTTTTCGAGTTGACGAACATTACCTGGCCAGTTAAATAGGCGTAGTAAATCCGTGGCTTTAGAGCTGAGTACTTTACTTTCAACTTGTAAATCTTTTGCGCTTTTATGCAAAAAGTGTTGTGCTAACCGTTCAATATCTTCGGTGCGCTCACGCAGAGCAGGCAAACGTAGCCTTACCACGTTTAAGCGGTGGAATAAGTCGTCCCTAAATTTCCCTTGTTTGACCAAGTCTTCTAAATTTTGGTGGGTTGCAGCAATGATCCGCACATCGACCTTAATACTTTGATGACCACCAACACGGTAAAACTCGCCATCTGCCAATACGCGTAATAGCCGGGTTTGTACATCAAGCGGCATATCACCAATTTCATCTAAAAATAATGTACCGCCATTAGCTTGTTCAAAACGGCCTTTACGTACACTATCAGCGCCAGTAAAGGCGCCTTTTTCATGGCCGAACAATTCTGACTCAACTAACTCTTTAGGGATAGCTGCCATATTGAGGGCAATAAACTGGTTGTCTTTACGTGGGCTGTGATTGTGCAAGGCACTGGCTACCAATTCTTTACCGGTACCAGATTCACCATTGATCAACACACTCATGCTCGACGCTGAGAGTTTACCAATGGCACGAAACACTTCTTGCATGGCGGGTGCTTCACCAATGATATGAGCACTTTTTGGCGGTGCTTGTTTACGCTTGGTTTTTTTCGTTGAATTAGCACGACACGCACTCTCAACTAAAGACACCGCTTCATTTAAATCAAACGGTTTGGCGAGGTACTCAAATGCACCTTTTTGAAAGGCGTTAACTGCAGAGTCTAAATCAGAATGCGCAGTCATAATGATCACGGGAAGCCCTGGGTTTTGTTCCGCAATTAGTTCTAGTAGAGCCATCCCATCCATACCTGGCATTCTAACATCTGATACCAGCACGGTGGGCTGACTAAACTTTAATGCACTGAGCACATCTTGGGCATTAGCAAAACTTTCAACATTGAAACCTGCGCGTGCAAGTGCTTTTTCAAGCACAAAGCGAATCGATGCATCATCATCAACAAGCCAAACTGTTTTCATGCGAACTCCAAAAACCGATTAATCCACAAAAGGCAGATATATATTAAATTCTGTATGACCCGGCCAACTATCGCATTCGATATGGCCATTATGTTGATCGATCAAGGTTTGTGCAATCGAAAGGCCAAGTCCTGAACCACCTTCTTTATTAGTGATCATTGGGTAAAACAAGGTCTCTTTGATGCTAGGATCGATACCGGGTCCGTCATCTGATATTTGGATCAGCAAAGCTTTTTTAGGGGCTTTACCCGGGCGACGTTGTTGATGATTTATTCGCGTTTTAATTTTTATCACGCCACCATCAATTAACGCTTGTTGTGCATTACGAACAATATTAAGTACCACTTGCTGAATTTTACCTTGGTCAATAAATACATCTGGAATACTTGGATCATAATCTTTCTCCAAACTAATATTGGCGCAATTATCTAAAGTACTTAACTTAATTACAGACTCTAAGGTTTGATGAATATTACCGTATGATTTTTGTGGTAATTGATTCGGTCCTAACAATCTGTCAACCAGCTCTCTTAAGCGGTCGGCTTGCTCAATGATCAGTTCTGCACATTCATCCCGTTCATGCTGATCAACCTCATACTGCAATAATTGCGCCGCTCCGCGAATTCCGCCTAAAGGATTTTTAATTTCATGGGCAAGTCCCCTTATTAAGTTACGGGCAGCTTGATATTGATGCATTTGATTTGAAGCTTGGTCGTGACGAATTTCGTCGTCAGTTTGGCGGCATTCAAATAGGATGTAATACTCGTCTTGTAGTTTAACTCGGCGCGAACTGATCGCTAACTTAGCATGGCGAGAATCGATGAACACCACGTCAGCTCTATGCTGGTGGCAATCTACACCATCCATTAAAGAGTATTGCGCAATGCGTTTTAAGTCAATCGAATGGTAGTTAAACAGACTATCGAAGGGTTGGTTTAGAATACGCTTAGAGCCTAATCCTAAGAGCTCACTGGCACTATTATTAGCATAAATAAGCGTGAATTTTTGGTCCAGTAAGATCACTGCAGTTGAGAGATTTTGCCAAATGCTGGTGAGTAATTCAGGGTTAAAACTTTTATTATTGGGCATGGTTGCACCACTTTAGTGCGTTGATGATAGTTAGCAGCTTAGCACATAATTATTAAGCAAATTATTGTCTTTGTAATAAAGCTGAGTTATTTACAAAGATGAAGCTCTATGCATATAAAATGTACTTATGGGGCTAACAGAAACTACCGAGCCTTGCGGATCAAATAGCTTTACTTGTAAGGTGTGTTCGCCGCGATTTACATCACGAAGGGCAAAAGTACTGGTATTACTGGGTTCCGCAAATACTGCGCCATCAACGAGTAGCTGAATTTTAAAACCATTTTCAAAGCGCGGTGTGATCCGGCTCGTTACATACACGGAACCGCTATTCTCACGCACAGTGTCTTGGTCAGCAGGTGAAGAAATCGCTACTTTATAGCTCTTTGCAGCAACAGGTTGTTGCTCATCTAAGATACTCGTATCAATGGTTGGCATAGATAAAGTTTGGCTGGTGAGCTTTACCTCAGTCGCACCGACTTTAGGTGTATCAGAAAATACTAAAACGCCATTCTTGTCTTTCCAAGAATAAATTTTCTTATCACCACAGTAACTATAAAAGCTGGTTAAAATCAGCATTACTAGTAATAAAAGCGTTGTTTTCACTCTGTCACCTTGCATTTTTTGCACTAATAAAACTCTAGTAGAAAATGAGGACATTTGCCATAAAAAAAGCCCGTTGAACGGGCTTTTCGAGAACACATTAATTACCTACAACGAGGTAACTTTAACTACAGGTGATTAACAGCTGTAGTACATTTCGAACTCAACTGGGTGAGTTGTCATGTTAAGCTTTTCAACTTCTTTAGATTTAAGTGCAATGTAAGCATCAATTAAATCGTTAGTGAATACACCACCTTGATTTAAGAACTCACGGTCTGCATCTAGTGCAGCTAGGGCTTCACCTAATGAAGATGCAACTGTTGGAATCTCTGCTGCTTCTTCTGCCGGTAAGTCGTATAAATCTTTATCCATTGCATCGCCAGGGTGGATCTTGTTTTTGATACCGTCAAGGCCAGCCATAAGCATTGCAGAGAATGCAAGGTATGGGTTAGCTGTTGGATCAGGGAAGCGTACTTCGATACGACGACCTTTTGCAGACGGAACCACTGGGATACGGATAGAAGCTGAACGGTTACGTGCAGAATATGCAAGCATAACAGGCGCTTCAAAGCCCGGTACTAAACGCTTATAAGAGTTAGTTGACGCATTTGCGAAAGCGTTGATTGCTTTAGCGTGCTTGATGATACCACCAATGTAGTAAAGCGCTTCTTCAGAAAGACCGCCGTACTTGTCACCTGCGAATAAGTTAACACCGTCTTTAGCTAAAGACTGGTGACAGTGCATACCTGAACCGTTATCACCAACAACAGGCTTAGGCATGAAGGTTGCAGTTTTACCATATAAGTGAGCCATGTTATGAATAACATATTTCATTTCTTGGATTTCATCTGCCTTTAATACCATAGTATTGAAGCGAGTAGCGATTTCGTTTTGACCTGCAGTTGCCACTTCGTGGTGGTGTGCTTCAACAACTTGACCTAGCTCTTCAAGAACTAAACACGTAGCTGAACGCCAATCTTGGAAATCATCAACTGGAGCAACTGGGAAATAACCGCCTTTAACACCTGGACGATGGCCAGTGTTACCGCCTTCATATTCTTTATCTGAGTTCCAAGCAGCTTGCTTAGAATCAATTTTATACATAGAACCTGACATGTCAGTTTTGTATTTAATGTCATCAAATACGAAAAACTCTGGCTCAGGGCCAAATAAAACGGTGTCAGCGATACCTGTAGAACGCATATATTCTTCAGCGCGTTTAGCAACTGAACGTGGGTCACGCTCATAACCTTGTAGTGTGCTAGGCTCAACCACGTCACAACGTAAGATTAAAGTAGCTTCTTCTGTAAAAGGGTCTAACTTAGCTGATTCAGCAACTGGTAGAAGTACCATGTCTGATTCGTTAATGCCTTTCCAACCAGCAATTGAAGAACCATCGAACATTTTTGCCGTCTTCAAAGAAGTCTTCATCTACTTGATGATGAGGAATAGAAACATGTTGTTCTTTACCTTTTGTGTCAGTAAAGCGTAAATCAACGAACTTAACGTCATTTTCTTTAATAAAATCTAAAACCGATTGTGACATGTGTCCTCCAACTGTTGGGTTTTATTATTGCTGCATAATTGCTTTTGCTTCTAGTAAGCGGCTTCCATGCCACATTTGTAATCCATTGTTTTTAATGGTTAAAAAATAACAGTGTTTGCTTCGCTTATATGTTTTTGCACCAATATGGACATGTTTTGAGTTATTTTGGTGCATTACTAATGTGGAACGCTATTCACTATTGATTAGTACATTTAATAGGCACTGCTATTTAGTTAACTTATCCATCAAATACTGCCAAATTATGACAACAATAGCTAGGAATGAGCTAAATAGTGCTAAATTAAAAAATTAAGTTAATGAAAATGTCATATATAAAACAGATACTTATTAGAACTATAAAGAAAGTTGTGAAATATATATTGGATAAACTTTCATCCATCTCATTAATAAGGGATAATATGCGCCCTTTTAAATCCTATGCTGGGACATCTCGTGAAAACGCAGGTGAGTGCGTAGATCTTGCAGGATCAATGAGAATTAATTTCTCTGAGTAAAAATATGAGCATCGAAAAGTTAAGAAATATAGCGATTATCGCGCACGTTGACCATGGTAAAACAACACTGGTTGACAAACTACTTGAGCAATCAGGTACATTAGAAACACGCGGCGGTAACGAAGAGCGTGTGATGGACTCAAACGACATTGAGAAAGAACGTGGTATTACCATTTTGGCGAAAAACACCGCTATCTCATGGAATGACTACCATATCAATATCGTAGATACCCCTGGACACGCCGACTTCGGTGGTGAAGTTGAACGCGTACTTTCGATGGCTGACTCAGTATTATTACTTGTTGATGCTCAAGAAGGTCCAATGCCACAAACGCGTTTCGTAACGCAAAAGGCATTCGCGCAAGGCTTAAAGCCAATTGTCGTGATCAACAAAATTGATAAGCCAGGTGCACGTCCTGATTGGGTTATGGATCAAATCTTTGATTTATTCGACAATCTAGGTGCAACCGATGAACAACTAGACTTTAAAGTAATCTATGCGTCAGCTATCAACGGTTGGGCAACACTAGATTTAGACGAGCCATCAGACAACATGGAACCTATGTTCAAGATGATCGTTGATGAAGTATCACCACCGGATGCAGATCCTGAAGGTGCTTTCCAAATGCAGATCTCTCAACTTGATTACAACTCTTATGTTGGTGTAATCGGTGTTGGTCGTATCAAACGTGGTTCTGTATCTCCTAACCAACAAGTGACTATTATTAGTGCTGATGGCACTAAGCGTAATGGTAAAATTGGTTCAGTACAAAGTTACTTAGGTTTAGAGCGCGTTGAAACAGACAAGGCTTATGCTGGTAATATCGTTACAGTAACGGGTATTGGCGAGCTTAAGATTTCTGATACTGTTTGTTGTCCTAACAACGTTGAAGCATTACCACCATTAAGTGTTGATGAGCCGACAGTAACAATGACGTTCTCTGTTAATAACTCTCCTTTCTGTGGTAAAGAAGGTAAGTTTGTAACATCACGTAATATTCGTGAGCGTTTAGACAAAGAATTAGTTCACAACGTAGCACTTCGTGTTCAAGATACTGATAACCCAGATAGCTTCCGCGTATCGGGTCGTGGTGAATTACACTTAGGTATCTTAATCGAGAACATGCGTCGTGAAGGTTACGAGTTAGCAGTATCTCGTCCAGAAGTAATCTTACGTACTGTTGATGGTGTGTTAGAAGAACCGTATGAAACACTAACAATTGACTGTCAAGAAGAGCATCAAGGTTCTATCATGGAGCAAATTGGTCTTCGTAAAGGTGAGCTTACTGATATGGCACCAGATGGTAAAGGCCGTATGCGTATGGACTTTATGATCCCAAGTCGTGGTTTAATCGGTTTCCAAACTGAATTCATGACCTTAACGTCAGGTTCTGGTTTACTTTACCACACGTTCGATCACTACGGTCCGCACAAAGGTGGCGAGCTAGGTGTTCGTAAGAACGGCGTAATGATTGCAAACGCAACAGGTAAAGCTCTTACTAACGCATTGTTTAACTTACAAGAGCGCGGCCGTTTATTCATCGGTCACGGTGTTGAAGTTTACGAAGGTATGGTTATCGGTATTCATAGCCGTGATAACGACCTTACAGTTAATGCGCTTAAAGGTAAGCAACTAACAAACGTTCGTGCATCTGGAACTGATGAAGCACAAACATTAACACCAGCACTTAACTATACACTTGAGCAAGCGCTTGAGTTTATTGCTGATGACGAGTTAGTAGAAGTAACACCGCTAAATATCCGTATTCGTAAGCGTCACTTAACTGAAAGTGAGCGTAAACGTGCGGGTCGTGCAGCAAAATAAAGCGTAATCTTTTTAGATAAACGCATTGAAAAGCCGCGGTATTGCAAAATACAGCGGCTTTTTTGTGGGTGAAAACAAAAGAGCTGTAAGCTATAAGCGGTCAGCGGTCAGATCATAGAACAGTGTAGTTGGGTAGGTTGGTGTTAGTATAGCTAGTAGGTAAAAGTCGCTAGATTTTATAAACTATGCAACCTAATCTCTTTTCTCTAAAAGCGCAGCGCCTCTTATCCTCTTTGTGAATAATTCACTTAAATATTTTTTGCAAAAGGAGAAGAGAATGAGAAGTAAAAGAGGGAGGGTTTAAAGCAGCTGATAATGCAAAGCCACTGTTTCTTTTTTGTTGGCTGGGTATTTTCGTTGGGTTTCGCTGCGCTCAACCCAACCTACGCGGCCAACTTGTCTCTTTCTTCACTTTTTCGGTAGTAAGGTGATTTTGCCAAATACGTCTGCGTCGATAAAGCCACGGTTTCTATCGCCATTAACTGGCTGTACTTCGTGTGAGCCCATAAAGTGTTCGCGAGTTTCACTGCCGTCGTTATCGCAGTAGGCTAGCATAAAGCCGATTACTTGTTTTGCCGTTAATTTAAGTGGGGTGTTTTTAGCACCTTCTTGATAATCATTTGGGTAGAGCTTAATGGCCACTTCCCAAGTAATGTTATAAGGCGCGGTGGTGTTGCGTTGCCAGCGGCTAACTAAATGATCTGTATATAAATGGGGTTTTTTATCAGGCCCAAAATCGGCGGCTTGGTTATCAAGGCCAATGTGATAGGCAAACGCAGTATGATTAAATTGATGGTTACCACCCGATGCGTCGCTATCGATGAATACTTCGAGAGCATCATCGTCCCAGTATTTATCGGTGGGATCTGGGTGTGTATCAATGAGTACATCATCAACAATATCGGCTTGTAAATAGAGGGTGTTTTCATCCCACAGTAGGCGATAGCGGCCTTTAAAATCGCTATCGGAGTCAGGCTGTGTACCATCCATTAAATGTGGCATGTCGTGCCAAGTAGCTTTATCCCATGCATTTTCTGCGACACCATCAATAATTATGGGGGTTGTTGTATGTTCTACATCAATTGCTATGGCGGCATTACTCATTAATAGGCTTAAAGTTAACGCGACTATTTTCATGGTATTCTCAAATTTTTACTTTGTTTATTGCTTAATAGTGACTGAAACAAAAATTGAAAACAACAGACATCATTTCCAATATTAAATTGCCGAGAAAATAGGTCGTTGCTGAATACAATTTTTTACATTGCTTAGCGTAATTAACAGGTAAAGTGATAGCACGATCAGAGTTCATGCATATTAAAGGAATAATTTTGGCTAAAGTATTTTTATTGATTATGGTTGTTTTGTTATCTGGTTGCACTTCATCGCAAGTAATGAGCTCGGGGTGTGATTTTGTTGCTGGCAGTGTGCAAAGTCAGCAAAGGCAAGTACAGAACCACTCGCTTGATAGTTCAGATACAAACCAAGCAGCGAATATAATTAATGGCGTTTTTAGTATGATACTTGGGCCAATAAACCGTTCACTCGGCGATGATGAGTGCAAAGCCGAGGAGCCATCGTCGGAATACCCAAGTATCCCTTTATAACGCGATACTTTCCCCTTCATTTAGAATATAAAGTGGTATCTGCGAGTCCATTTCAGTGTACATATGCAACAAGCGTAGCAGTGCCGAGTGGCTGCTGTGATCGCCCATCTTCCAACTTGAATTGCCATAGCCCCAAGGTATCATAACGTTGCAGTTAAGCTCTTGTGCACCCATTAGGGCGTCTTCTGGCGTAGTGTGTACATAGCGATACCATTTACCGTTTTCTTCATGATAATAAGACGCTATCGGCATTAAGCAAATATCAATGTCGCCATATTTTTGTTGAATATCGCTAAAGTGCTGTGAGTAGCCAGTGTCGCCAGCAAAGAATAATGTTTTACCATTTTGCTCAAGCAACCAGCCGTTCCATAAGTCTTTGTCGTGATCTTCGTAAATAAATGGCACTAACACTCGGCTACTAAAATGATGTGCAGGCAGGGCATGAATCGTTAAATCGTCAATGTTAGTTTTTGCATACCAAGCCATTTCACTAATGTTAAACCCACCAGTTGGGAAGTTATCAGCCATGCCAAGTGGCGTTAAATAGCGTGGCTGATTGCCAATTTCCTCAATGTCGGCTTTATTGAAATGATCGTAGTGAATATGAGAATACATGACGGCGTCCAGATTTTTAAGTTCACTGTCAGTAAGCCAGTCGCCAGGTTTGCGATAGAACCCAGAGGCAAGACGAAAGGCTAAGTCGACAGGGGAGTCAAATTGCTCTTTTACAGGATCAAATACGACTTGTTGACCATTGGGGGTTTTGATCATAAATCCGGCATGGCCGAGCCAGCGAACAGTGAAACCAGTATTAAGCTGTGGGTTTTCTTGTTGGCCTTGATATTGACAGTTTTCAGTTTCTGTTTCACAGATTAAGCTGGCATTTTTTGGGTAGCAATCATTCTCACAACTAACTGGGTAAGTTTTTTCGCCAGGGTAGAGGTTGTGATAGCGACCCGCTCGTTCACCATCTTGGTGCAGTGGCACAATAGTATCTGTACCGGCAATGATTTGTACATTATTCGCTGCGCTGCACGCGGTTAAGAGAGTTGAAGTGAAGATTAAAGAAAGAGTAGGTATTTTCATTATTAACTGTTTTTATTATTTGAATTAATAAAAGTGTACCAAAAATAGCGGATTAAAAAACACTTAAAAAGTAACAAAAAATAACAATAAAAAGCCTGCAAAATACAGGCTTAATGTATTCTTTGCTCGCCAACTCTGAGTTGGTTTACCCTGCTTTATTCATTTGCTCAATAAATTTATTTGAATCAGCAATCGACTTGTTCATGTCATCCATTAACACTTTGATATCGCGTTTAAGGTTAGTGAATTCACCTTGAATGGCCGATACAGCTTGTGCGTTAAGGTTATGCTTTAAATATAAGACATTGTCATGCAGTGATGACAGTACCGGTTCCATTTTACTTTCGGCATTACGCATTGAGCGTAACAGTTTGTCAAAGTCACGTTTGGTTGCCGTGAGTTTTTTACTGCTTTCACGTTTAAGTGAGGCGTTGGTGTATTGCTCTAATTCGTCACCCCATTCTTCAAACAACGCTTCTGCGACATCTTCAACTTTGTTGATGTTGTTTGTCACGTCGCTCGCAGCTGCAAGGCTCGATTCGTAGTCATCGTTGAGTTGCTCATAAGCTGCTTGTAAATCACCACCATCAAAGTTTATTAGTGTAGTTAAGCGCTCTAAAGCAGATTGAAACTCTTCTTGTGATTCTTCTTGAGATTCTTTAGTTGCTTCAACACGGTCGACTAAAATATCGCGTTTGTGTACACCAACCGATTCCATGGCTGAGTAATATGCAGATTGGCAACCCGTTAAGGCAAGAGTTAAAGCGATAATTGGTGCGCCTAGCAAAGTAAGTTTTTTCATGGAGATCCCTTTTTAAATCCGTTATAGCTGTAAATTATGTGGTTGATTGCTATGATAATCAAAACAATTTTAGCAGAAAGTTAAATTTATGAATGAGAAAGTCGCGCATTATAAGCAACAAGCCATGTCATTTTTACGCCAGCAGCCTGGTTGGTGGATGCAGTATGTGAATCGTTGTATCGATGATCAAATAACTGTAAATGCGGGTTATTTAGCCTATGTGACGTTACTTTCGTTAGTGCCTTTAATCGCTGTAGGTGTGGCAATTTTCTCGGCTTTTCCGGGCTTTGAGGATACCCGAATAGCGATTGAAAACTTTTTGTTTGCTAATTTTATACCTACCTCATCAGATGTAATAAAAGAGCATATTACCTCTTTTGCTGGTAATGCGAATCAAATGACTGCTGTAGGTATTGGTTTTTTAGCTGCTGTTGCCCTGTTGCTTATCCGTAATGTTGATGCAACGTTAAACCGTATTTGGCGTATTAAAGCCAAGCGCCCGATGATGATTTCTTTCGCTGTTTACTGGATGGTATTGAGCTTGGGGCCGTTGTTATTGGGAGCCAGTATTGGTGTTACCTCGTATATCGTGTCTTTAGTGTCGTTTGCAGATCAAGGGATCCCTGGTTTTAGTGGCTTTTTACTAAAGCTTTTGCCGTATTTAATTTCCATGGCGGGCTTTATTTTGCTCTATACTCTAGTACCAAATACTCGGGTTTCATTTCGAGCTGCAATACCTGGAGCATTATTTGCGGCGTTATTATTTGAATTAACTAAGAAAGGCTTTGCGCTTTATATTAGTCATTTTCCATCGTATGAGGTGATTTACGGCGCAGTAGCAACGATCCCTATTTTGTTTGTATGGATTTATTTATCGTGGGTGGTTGTGTTGTTAGGGGCTGAATTTACGGTTTGTATTAGCCCTAAAGATATTGCCGATACCCCTGAGATTATTCTTGATGAAGAGGGCGATGCTAATTAACTAACTGCATCGCTCATAGGAGAGCAGCATTATGCAGTTATATCCGTCAATTACTCCATACCATGATTTTCATTTAAGCGTTGGTGATGGCCATCAGCTTCATATACAAGAATACGGTGAGCCTTGTGGCTTGCCGGTAGTAATTTGTCATGGCGGCCCTGGAGCGGGCTTACATGCGGATGATTGCCGTTTTTTTGATCCTACGCGTTATCGTATAATTTTGTATAGCCAACGTGGCTGCGGGCAATCTACTCCTCATTTAATTAATGCAAACACTACCGCAGAGCTTGTGGCAGATCTTGATTACTTACGTACTTATCTTGGGCTTGAAAAATGGGTGCTTAGCGGTGGCTCTTGGGGGGCAACCTTATCTTTACTGTATGCAATTGAGCATACACAGCATGTGCAGGGGCTTATTTTACGGGGTACATTTTTAGCTACTGCAGCCGATTTTGACTGGTTATATAGCCGTGCTGGCGGGGCTGCACACTTTTACCCTGAGTTGTATGCACGCTTTTCTCAAAATCTACCAGATGTGACGAGTATTCTTGCGTTTTATCAACAGCAATTAAATGATGATAATCAAATAAATGCTAATCACTTTGCTAAGTTATGGTGCCAGTGGGAAAGTGTACTGAGCCATGGAAAACAGCACCACCAATGGGGGTTGAGTTCACCGCAATTGGGCCTCAATATGGCGCGCTTGATGGTTCATTACTTTGCTGCACGGTGTTTTATTACTGATAACTTCATTAGCGAGCATTATAAAAAAATTAGTAAGGTTCCTGTTTGGTTTATACATGGCCGCCATGATTTAGTATGTCGATTTAATGCGGTGCAGCAATTAGCAGAGCAACTCAATGCACAGTTACTGATATTAGATGGTGTTGGGCATGGTGTTGATAATAATGTATATTTAGCGGCTGTACGGCGCGCAGCTGATCTAATGTGTATTAAATTATCGAGGCATAAATGCAAGGACTAATTCAGCGGGTTAAACACGCAAAAGTTGAAGTGGAAGGCCAAGTTATTGGTCAAATTGGGCAGGGGATCTTGCTATTATTGGGAGTTGAAAAACACGATGACAATAGCACTGCTGATAAGCTGCTACATAAGGTAAGTAACTACCGTATTTTTAGCGATGAAAGCGACAAAATGAACTTAAGCCTAAAAGATATTCAAGGTGAATTATTAGTGGTATCGCAATTTACCTTAGCAGCAGATACTAAAAAAGGCATGCGGCCAAGTTTTTCTTCTGCAGCAACCCCTACTCAAGCAAATGAGCTTTATGAGTATTTTGTTAGCCAAGCAAAAGCGGCTGGGGTGGTTGTTGCAACGGGGCAGTTTGCTGCGGATATGCAGGTGAGTTTATGTAATGATGGGCCTGTGACATTTAATTTAGCCGTGTAACGCACACTATTTAAATAAACGTTATTTTTTGATCATTACTATATGGTTTGCGTAACCTGGGATTTTCTCAATACTCGGAATTTTACCAAACGTGGTGATCAGTAAGTGTTCTAATTGTTTCAGTTGTGAATCATGTTGTGATAAAAAATTAATAAACAGGTAGCCGTTTTTAGCTAAGACACTACGTAATTTTTCATAAAAGCGATGTTTGTATAAAAACAGTGGCGCATCGAGTTGGCTAAACAAGTCAAGGATGATCCAATCATACTCTTGCCCTTGCTCAAGCACCGCTTCCGCATCAAAACAGCGCAAGTTTAAGGCATGGTCACCGCCAAAGAAACGTTTATAACAGTGAATGATATTGGGGTTTTTTTCTACCGACATCAGTTGGCAGTCAGGGTAAGTGTGTTGTAAGTAATTACGAATAGCCCCCCCGCCAAGTCCGAGTTCAAGCACTGATTTTGGTGCTGTAAGAGGTTGCCATAGTTGTGCTAAAAACTGTAGATGAGGGAACAGCAAGTGGCTCGGTCGGCTTTTTTCAACCACGGATTGTAAGGTTTCGTTGATCAATAGCCAACGTAATTGCTTATGTTGACGCACTTGAATGCAATCGGCGCCATATTTGTGCCAATAGAGTAGTTGTCCGAGACGGTGACAATCTTCGATAAAGCTGTGCTTTACTGCCCCGTTGTCTTCAAAAAAATGTTCCATAGTTACATCAGCATAGCTGAGTCAATTTAAAGCGCCAGTCTGCATATCACTTTTTGTGATATACAGGTATTTTACTTTGCTCACCAAAGTCGTATTCCAAGTTTTTATCAGATGGAGTATGGTAGGTCGCAATAACAAATTACCGTATTCTGTTGATATTATTTTTAGCAGTAAGCGACAGCGTTTTATAGTACGGTATTAGCACAACAGGAGTGATTATGTTTCAGGTGACAACACCACAAAGTAGCGAAGATTGGCAAGCTTATTATCAATTACGTTGGCAAGTACTACGTGCGCCATGGAATGAGCCGCGTGGCTCGGAGCAGGACGATTTAGAGCAAGATGCTGAGCACCGCTTTATTAAAAATAAAGAAGGTGTTGTACTAGGTGTTGCACGACTGCATTTTAATAATCAACAACAAGCCCAAGTACGTTATATGGCAGTTGCTGAAGGGAATCGTAACCAGCATATTGGTAGTCGTCTACTACATGAGCTTGAGAAAATAGCTTGGACCCAAGATGCCGATGAACTCGTTTTATTTGCTCGTGAGCGTGCGCTGGAGTTTTATAAGCGCCATGGTTATGAGCTTAAAGAAAAAGCGCATCTAGCTTATAACGATGTTCAACATTGGAAGATGGTGAAACAAAAACCGTCTGAGCCGGGTTGGTTCCGCCATCCTAATTGGACTCAAGTGCTACAGAATACGTGGCGCGAATCGATTCCAATTAGTGATGCGATGGGTATTAAAGTTGAAAGCTACACCGATTGGCAATTTACCACCAGTGCTGATCTTAATGCGAATTTAAACTTGCATAACACCATGTTTGCAGGCTCTATTTATAGTTTAGCGACGCTAACTGGCTGGGGGGCAACATACTTAGCACTTAAAGAAGCAGGCCTTGAAGGCAATATCGTATTGGCTGATGCAAATATTAAGTATTTAAAACCGCTGAATAATGAACCGCGTGGCAGTGTTGATTTAAGCGGCTGTAAAGGTAAATTAGCCGAGTTAGAGTCGGAAGGTAAGGCAAGCTATTTAGTGCCAGTAGAAATCTTTGATGGCAATGTGTTAGTCGCTGAATTTGAAGGTACGTTTAAAGTTATTAAGTGATAAAACAAGGCCAAGCATTAGCTTGGCCTTGTTTTTTACAGTAACTTATTTTTAAAGTAAATCAGTTAACAATATACCCACACCAATACGTTCAATATCAGCGTTATAATCAATTAAACTTTCACCGTAACCATTAAAGTATTGTGCATAGCCGCGTAATCGGCCCCATAAAGGAAATGACCAATCTAATTGAATTGCGCCGCGGTTATCCGAATTTAAGTTATTGCGTGTCATAAAGCTAAACTCATGGTCTTCGTAGCGGTATGCGCCAGAAAATTCAAAGTAACCCATATATTTATAGATATCTGGATTATCGTCACCTTTAGCCTGCAGTGGATTTTCTTTTTCATCTTCAGGAATGCGATACCAAGGCTTAAAGCTAAAAACAAATCCTTCATTCTCCCAAATAAAATCGGCATAAATACGATTCCATGAGCGAGAGTTAGGTTGGCTACGACCATTAGATTGGTGAACTAAACCGATTGCAATGGCCATTTCATCGCCCCACAGTACATTTTCCGGGTCTAGGTAGTTAACCCAAAAAATCTCAGGTTCATAATTGGTTTCACGAAATGGCGATGAAATATCATCATTATAGAATTGCCAAAATGATTGTAGAGTAAAGCCAAAGTAAATGGCTTGATCTTTATCTGCAAAGTCATTGTATAAAGGGACTTTAATCGACAATTGATATTTTATTTCTAAGTTATCGAGTGGCTCGCCATCGCTGTCCTCAGATAGTTCATTTAAGCTACTAAATGGCCTAGTATTAGGATTAGAAACATACGACAGCGGTAAAATGTAATTGCGTTTATGTGGGGTGATCACATTGCGATTTTTTTGGCTGACTTCTTCACGCGCTTTGCGTTTATCCAGTGCTGTTACTTGCTTACTTTCCTCTAATGATGAGCATTTTTCGCGTAATTGCGCTAGTGTCATTTCGTCAGAGCCGCCAATTGCCTCGTTTAAAATACATTGTTTTACCAGCTCAAGCTCATCATCTTGTTCGTTGGTTTTTGTTGCCGGTTCTGATTGCGCAAATGCGGTGCTTGATAATAGTGCAGTGAATAAGATCCCATAGTGCCAAGTCATTATTATTCCTTTGATAAAATCAAATAGAGAGTCGCTATTGTGTATTTCGAATAAATTAAAGTTAACTAATTTCAGTGTCATAGAAATATTGAAAATTGCGATTTTTACAATTTATCCACTATTGACTGTAACTGAATATCAGTGAATTGCTACTGAACTTACGTGATTGTGGCGCTTTTCGATCATAAATACAAAGAAAAAGCGGCCGAAGCCGCCTGTTCAATGCACGTTTTCCAATTGGATAATCGTGCTCTCACGCAATGAGAAGGGTTGAGCTTTCAATAGAAGTAACTTAAAGCTCAAATACGTTGGTAAAAAACTTATATAGCTCAGTGCCTTGATTTACGCTTGCTGAAGCAAAGTGCAAAATTGCGATGGCATCGCAATCAAGTGTTAGTGTTTGCAAAGGTTGTTCACTTAAATAGCGCTCCATGCGCAGTACCTTTGCAATTGGCTCACCGGCTTTAATATGCCCGCCTAGTGGCGCTATATACTCAACCATGCCGCCCATAGGCGCATAGTAAGCAAGGTAATCATTTAAATTACAGCCGTAGCGCTTCATCATTTTTGGTTGATACGGTGCATCGACGAATGCTTGTTTATAATTTAGATAACTTAAAATGCTATTTGCGTCATCGAGAGCGGCACTCAAATCAATTTTTTCTTGGCTGCCAAGCTCAACGGTAAACGCTTCAACCTGCACATTAAACTTACGGCCTTGCTTTGCTAATTCTTCAGTTAACTGCCACCACGGGCAAAAACTGGCTTCATCCATTGCACCATCAAAGTCGTTTGGAATAAACAATATGTGGGGAATATTAAAATAGCGGGCGCTGTCCTTGGCGTAATCTGGGCAATACAAATGCTGACTTGAGATTGGGCCGGTGTGTAAATCCAAAACGATATCAGCCTTATGAGCTAATTTTTGCAAATTCAGGGCAATACGTTTACCAGTGGTTAAACGGTAAGCTGGGCCCGTTAATAGCTGATCTATTTCATCGATAAGTGCTGCTTTAAAGGCGCTTTTTAAAGTCTGCTCATCGGCATCCGCGTATTGCTCGGCAAACTCAGTTGCAAGCTTGCTATTGCAGTGATACATGCGATTCCAATTAGTGCCGGTAATTGGATCAAAGCGACCAAGGGTAAACTCCCCTGATTTTTGATTACAACCAATGGGGTTAGCATACGGGACTAAGGTAATATCGCCTTTAAGTTTATGGTGTTTAAGTTGTTCGAGTAACTGGTAAATAACCGCATTACCCTGTACTTCTGCTCCATGCATGTTGGCTTGCACATACACATTTGGTCCGCTGCCATCGCCTTTTAAGCGATAAACTGGAATAGTGAGTGGCAGGCCGTTTGCAACTTCACCAACTACGATGTTTTCTTGGCTGATAGCTGTTGTAATACTCATATCAATTACCTTAAATAGTAGCTGGCATCTTCTGCTTGACGAATACAGTGAAGCTCACCGTTTTGTAAAACGTACTCGGCGGCAAGTTCATGGCATAAAAAGTACGGCATGCTTTCGGTAAAGCCGTACGCACCACATTGACTAAACACCAGCCAGTCGTGCTCGTTTAAATCATTGGGTAATTGGTGTTCACCCAAACAATCAAGTGCTGTGCACAGTGGGCCATACAAACTCATCGCTTGCGTTGTTGCGTTTGATTCACGTAATAAACGTGCGGGGAAATCTTGGCTTGTGACCGCAGGGCGCAATAAGTGGTTTATTCCGCCACTTAAAATCACTTGCTGTTGATCATAATTAAGCTTGCTTTCAACCACTGGGGTTGCGTAATGACCACATTCACCAACAGCATAGCGGCCTAGCTCCATCCATAATTGTTCAACACCTGCATCACGCTTAATTTTTGCAAGCGCTGCTATTAATGCATCCCAGCTTAGAGTGGGGGCATCTAATGTATAAGGAATACCTAAACCACCACCTAAATCGAGTACTTTTAAATTGATATTTAAATCAGCTGCGAGTTGTTGTAATGGCGCGACCATTTGTGACCAAAGCTCGGCGAGTTTGTCACTGCTAAGCATATTACCCCATTGGAAAATATGCAGGCCGTCAAAGTTAAGTGCAGGGTAGTCATGAATGTTGAGTGCTTGCCATTCATCACAACCTAAGCCAAATGGCGTTAGGCTATCGCCACCCAGTGGGTTTTTTTCGCCCTCAGGCCAGCGTAATTGTACGCGTAGTAAAACCTGAAGCTGGCATTGTTGAGCTAGCGCCTGCTCATTTAGCCAGCGAACTTGATTGAGACTTTCGGCCACAAAAATACGTACGCCACGCTCAATAAAGTGTTTAATTTGTTTTGGGCTCTTTGCAGGCCCAGTGTTGAGCACGCGCTCGCTGTTAATACCTTGTGCTAGTACTTGCTCAAGTTCGCCTTTGCTTGCCACATCAAAATTAAAACCTGCGCTATCTAAGCTCTGTATCACTTTAGATAACGGGTTAGCTTTTACGGCATACCAAAGTTTTACTTCAGTTTGTGCCACTAAACGCGCTAAGTGCGTGTTTAGGGTATCAAGATCGTAAACAAAAAATGGTGTATCAAGCTGAGTTGATAACTCATCAATGGCGGTTTTAACTGGCGTGCTCAAAAAGGTCATTAACGTAAAACCTCTTCAAGAAGTAATGACGCATCACTTTGTTCATCACGGTATTTTACGATTAATGCGCATGACATGCTCAAGCCTTGTTCGCGCGCCCAGGCGTTAGATGCAGGACGAGAGCCAGGAATAACAATCGCGTATTCTGGAATTGGCTCGCCTTTATCTAGTTGACGCTCGTTAACACAGTCATAAACAGGAATAGTCGCTGATAAACGCACGCCCGGTGCAAGTACAGCGCCTTTTTTAACGACTACGCCTTCAACAATCACACAGCCTGCACCAATGAATGCATCGTCTTCTACCACAACTGGGCTTGCACCAATTGGCTCAAGTACGCCGCCTAATTGTACCGCTGCACTTAAATGCACATTTTTACCTACTTGCGCGCACGAACCTACTAAGGCGTGGCTATCAACCATAGTGCCTTCGTCAATAAATGCACCAATATTCACGTACGCTGGTGGCATAATGATCGTACCTTTAGCTACGTGCGCACCACGGCGTACACTTGAGCCACCAGGTACCATACGAACGCCAGCATCGGCTGTAAAACCTTGTGGTGCTAAATTGTGTTTATCAACAAATCCACCTGGGAATTCAGTATTAGTGCCGTTTTTAAACGCTTCTAAAATGCCCTGTTTAACGTCAACATTTGCATGCCATTGGCCGCTTTCGTCTTGTGTTGCTGCGCGTACTGCGCCCGATTCTAAATTATTTAATAGTTCTAACCAGCTCATTATAAAAACCTGTGTTTAATGCCAAGATAAAATGGTGTTGTTTGCATGACTGATGCAATCAGTTTGCGTTAACTCAAGATGCGTTAAAGGCGGACGTAAATACGGGCTACGAATACGCCCTTGTAAATGCATCAATACTTTAACGGGAATAGGGTTTGCCACGGCAAACAAGCTTTGAATCGCTTGAGACCAGTCGGCAAATAAATTGGGGTGTTGACCGCTAAGGCTACGTCTCACAAATTCATGGGTTTGCTCAGGCCATGCATTGGCAGCAACTGACACTAAGCCTTTCGCGCCTGCTTGTGCAAAGTAAGGCATTAGCGCGTCATCACCACTAAAGATTGCTAAATCAGGGGCTACTTTTCTAAAGCCTTCAAATTTGGCTATGTCGCCACTGGCTTCTTTCAGTGCCCATAAATTTTTATGATCTTTTAAATTACTGATGACCTCAGGAGGGATCGCAACGGCGCTACGCCCTGGCACGTTATAAAGCATACAAGGGTGCTTACTGGCATTGAGCAGGCTTTCAAACCAATGAGTTTGACCAACTACACCTGGTTTTGCATACACAGGAGAGCCAAGTAAATAGCCGTGAATAGGAAGTTGATTGCAGTATTCAACCCACGCAATTTGTTGCTTTAGGTTCATACCGCCAACGGCAACCATCAGTGGCACGGTTGGTGCTAATTGGCATACGTGCTCAACAATCGCTTGCTGCTCTTTTAATGTTAAGGCAAGACCTTCTCCGGTGCTGCCAAGTAATAATATACCATTGTTAGCTGCTTGTTGTTGTGCAACTAACTGGTTAAGTACGCCATAGTCGACGTCGCCTGCATCTGTAAAAGGGGTGACAAGCGCGGTCCATAATGGGTAGTTGTTTAAATTAAAGTTGTTGATCATCTCTCACGAACTTATAAATTATTCGAAGAGTTAAGGAAGCTTTTATGATTGGAGCCGCATTAACGTCGTTCGAACTAATAATTCGAAGAGCGAATGGGCTTAATACAATAGGGCGCAATGGCCTTATTATGCTAAGACCAGAAGCTCTCCACCAAACAAATTAACAGCGTTGCTGTTATTGGTGACAGTCGCTGGGATTCAACCCAGTCGCCCGAAATAACCCTTCACAAAAAGTGTTACTTCTCGGCGTTAATTCCCCTCACGTATGATCATTGGAGTTTTGTGCTCCTCACATACGCTACCTGAATAACGCACCTCTTCTAGCCCACAGCGCAAGTTTTAAGAAAAACTCACACCTTAAATAGGGGTAATGACGGAGATTAAAGCATTTTAGCCGTCTAGGTGTCAAGGATGGATATTTTTAAGTTAATTTACCCTGCAATGTGCTCCTGACATTTTTTTACAACGTAAATAACGTTACAGTAAGCTTAATAACAGTAGTGGTAGTGAATGATGGAAAAGTTTCAAGATATATATCAACGAGCGGCACAGAGAAAAGGTGGCGAAGCGATGTTACAGCAATTGCTTGTGGCTCCAAAAACAGCAATACAATTACGGACTCTACCTGATGATGTATGGCTTGAAGAATTTACCCGCAAGGTTTTTCAAAGTGGTTTTTATTGGTCGGTGATCAACAATAAATGGGCTGGCTTTCGTGACGTTTTTTGGGACTTCAGTGTCGAAAAGTTACTCATGATGCCACCGGATATGCTCGAGCAAAAAGCCAGTGATGAGCGAATTGTGCGTAACTTTAAAAAAGTACAAACCATTCCACATAACGCTTATATGATCCATGATGTTGCCACAGAACATGGTAGTTTTAGTCAATTTATTGCCGATTGGCCAACAGACGACATAATTGGTTTGTGGGGATATTTAAAAAAGCACGGTGCACGTTTAGGGGGTAACACAGGACCTTATGCATTACGTGCTCTTGGTAAAGATACCTTTTTATTATCTCGTGACGTAGAAAGTTATTTGCGGGCGCATAAAATAATTGATGGTGGCCTACAAACTAAAAAGTCACTAGCTGCGGCGCAAGCATTTTTTAATGAGTTACAACAGCAAAGCGGTTTAAGTTTACAAGAGCTAAGCTTAATTCTCGCGTACAGCGTGGGTGATAACCGCGTTGGCATACAAACAACCCAAGCTTAAGGAATACCATGAAACTCGTTGCGCGCTATACCCAGATTGCAGATGATTTTGCAGTACCAGATTTTCCTAGTGTCGTTGCAGCACCCACATTATTGTTGTGGAACGATGTTTTAGCTCAACAGCTTAATATTGATGTGGCCTGCGCTGAACGTGCAGACATTTTTGCTGGTAATCAAAGTAACAGTAACATAGAACCTGTTGCACTGGGTTATTCTGGGCATCAGTTTGGTCATTTCTCACCGCGATTGGGAGATGGTCGCGCACACTTACTAGGGGCGGTGACAGATCAAGAGCAACAGCTATGGGACATTCAGTTGAAAGGTTCGGGCGCTACGCCATTTTCACGCGGTGGTGATGGCCGTTGTGCAATCGGTCCTGCTGTACGTGAGTATATAATGAGTGAAGCCATGCATGCGCTCGGCGTACCCACTACACGTTGTTTGGCGGTTGTTGCCAGCGGCGAAACCGTCTACCGACAACCACCTCAGCCGGGAGCAATTGTAACCCGCGTTGCCAGCAGTCACATTCGAGTTGGCTCATTCCAGTATTTAGCCACACAAGGAGATGTTGCAGGTTTACGGGCCTTGGCTGATTTAGCCATTGAGCGACATTATCCTGAAATAACGACTTCTGGCGCTGAGCGCTATTTAGCATTTTTAGCTAAGGTTGTTGAAAAACAAATAGCCCTTGTGGTGAGTTGGATGCGAGTTGGTTTTATTCATGGCGTGATGAATACCGATAATACGCTAGTTAGCGGTGAAACCATTGATTACGGCCCTTGTGCGATGATGAATAAGTTTGATTTTGATACCGTATTTAGCTCTATAGACCGTCAAGGGCGTTATGCTTTTGGTCATCAGCCAAATATTGCAAATTGGAACTGTGCCCGTTTAGCCGAAAGTTTAATGCCTTTGATCAGTAGCGATGATGAGCAAGCGGTAGCCTTATTAAGCCCAATTATTAATGGCTTTGCTGAGCAGTTTAATCATGCATTTAGCCAAATGTGGGCGCAGAAGCTGGGACTTGATGGTGAGCAAGTAGGGGATAAAGAATTAGTTTCCGAGCTACTAACGTTGTTGAAAACGCACCAACTTGATTACACCAATACTTTTAATGCGTTGACGCAATCATTGCAAGGTAATAGTGATATACCTCAAGAGTTAACTACGTGGTCACAGAGTTGGTTACAAAGAACATCTGCCGACAGCTACTTTATAATGAGTAAAGTGAATCCAAAATTGATCCCGCGCAATCATATTATTGAAGATATCTTACAAGATTTTACGCGGCAGCAGCACAGTCCCATATTGAACGAATATTTGCATGCATTGCAACAGCCATATCAATCCCAAGTAAAAGAGTCATGGACTTTAGCCCCTAAAAATGAACTAAATTATCAGACATTTTGTGGTACCTGATGACGCACCACGCTGAGTTAGTATATTCCTATTTATATCGCTCCTCACTGAAAGTAAGTCATTATTGTGAGGAGATATTTACTTTGCTTACTTTAGGCTGATTATTAACTGTTATTCATTAATCTTTCATAAGAAATAAATACGCTTCCTACTTGTTGATTTAAAATTAACCAATATAATACACGTGAGAGTTTTAAAATTTACACGCGTACTAAAGTGCGCTTATCACTGTAAATACTGACTATGGGAGGTTTTTTTAGTGTTATGTTTGGGTGATTTAGCTGTAGGTTAGGTAAAGTCTTTTATCTCGTCTATACTTATTACTGTTTGTATTAAAACCACTTTAGTTGACAAAAACACAATTCAAGCGTTTTCGTTAAGTAATGATTAACAAATCTCTTTGTACTCAGGTTAAATGTTAAGAGCTAGGGTCACTTAGCTACAATTTTAATTGTGAAAATGGGAAGGAAACAATGAAATTAAAATCACTTACTATTGCTGTAGCACTAGCTGCAACTAGCGCTTCAAGTTTCGCAGCCGATAAAGAAGGCTTTTATATAGGTGCATTCGGCGACTATTATGATGCATCATGGGAAAATGTCCGAGGCAGTGCAGGCACTAACGTTGATGATTCAACAGGTTGGGGGGCGGAAATCGGTTATCGTTTTAACGACTACTGGAGCGCACGTTTAGAATACGCTGATATGGATTTTGATATCTCAAGCTCAAACCCTGCGATGACTGCAACAAGTATGGACGGAAAACGTTACGGTATTGATGGCCTATACCATATCAATGGCGGCCCTTTCTACGGGATCTTTGGTTTGAAAAATCTTGATGTTGTAGATGAAGATTTAATGTTTGCTAATCTGGGTGCAGGTTACCAACATTATTTTACAGATAATTTTGCTTTTAATGCTGAAACTTCTCTATATCAAGGTCTTGACCGTGGCTACACAGATGTTGGTGCTAAATTAGGTCTTAGTTATATCTTTGGTGACCAAAGTCCAGCACCTGCGCCAGTAGAGCCAGCGCCAGTAGTGGCGGGTCCTATGGACAGTGATAATGATGGTGTTATCGATGCTGATGACCAATGTGCTAATACACCGACGACTGATGCCGTTGATGATAACGGTTGCACATTGTATGAAGATAAAGAAGTAACAATGGCATTGTTAGTTACATTCCCGCACGATGTTGCCGAAGTACCAAATGGCTATTTTGATGATATTGCTGATTTAGCCGCGTTTATGAAAGAAAACGATGGAACATCAGTTTTATTAGAAGGTCATGCTTCAGCTGTAGGTGATGCTGATTACAATATGCAATTATCTAAAAAACGTGCACAAGATGTAGCAGATGTGCTAATTAAAGATGGCATCTCATCTGAAAGAGTATCTACTATTGGTTATGGTGAGGAGCGTTTGTTGAATACAGCAAACACACTTAAAGCTCACGCACAAAATCGCCGAGTAGAAGCTCAGGTTAAGAGTGTTGAACGAGTTAAAGTTCTTCGCAAATAATTTTATTTACTGAGCTAAAGTTGCTTTAACATTTTAACTCAGCAACTTTAGCTTTTAGAAAGTTGACTTGATTAACTCAAGTCGACTTTTTTTGCTTTTAAAATACCTACCAATATTTACTTTTTGAGTAAACGGGCTAACACTGTATGATGTTACTCTTGACTACTTAATCATTTTTCGCTTTTAATTAAAGTGAATTTAAACTTGATTTAAAGTAATAAAGCCGTAAATAATTGTAGTATTCTTATTGTTAATCAATTAATTTGTCGAAGTTTGAAATGAGTTAAATAATTTTGAGAGCTCGCGAAATATCTAGCGAGTTAAGAATTGATATAGGTATTGTCGTATTTTGTGTTGTTCCAACCTATTGGACTTCACTATAAATTTCAGTTTCTATAGGCTTATTAAGTTTGGATTAATTGGTCATCATCTATCTTAGAGCGAGTTTGGCCAAATGGCCTTTAGGTATTTTTAATGGAAAGGAATGAAACATGAAACTTAAATCTCTTACTATTGCTTTAGCACTAGCTGCAACTAGCGCTTCAAGCTTCGCGGCTGAAAAAGAAGGCTTCTTTATCGGTGCTTTTGGCGATTACTATGATGCATCATGGGAAAATGTTCGTGGTAGTGCTGGTACTAATGTTGATGATTCAACGGGTTGGGGTGCTGAGCTAGGTTATCGTTTTAACGATTACTGGAGCGCACGTTTAGAATATGCAGATATGGATTTTGATATCTCAAGTTCAAACCCAGCTATGACTGCAACGAGCATGGACGGCGATCGTTTAGGTATTGATGGTCTTTACCACATTAACGGCGGCCCTTTCTATGGTATTTTTGGTCTTAAGCAATTAGACATTACTGAAAATTTAATGTTTGCTAACTTAGGTGCTGGTTATCAACACTATTTCACAGATAACTTTGCATTCAACGCTGAAGCTACAATGTACCAAGGACTTGACCGTGGTTACACTGATGTTGCTGGTAAGCTTGGTCTTAGCTATATTTTTGGTGAGCAAGGTTCATCAGCTCCAGTTGAAGCAGCTCCTACAGCAGCTGTTGTTCCAGTAGCTGTTGCTCCAGTTGACAGTGATGGCGATAACATCCCAGATGCAGACGACCAATGTGCAAACACACCAATGACTGACGCTGTAGATGGCACTGGTTGTACATTATATGAAGATCGTGAAGTAACTAAGAGCTTATTAATTACTTTCCCTAATAATACTTCTAAAGTATCGCAAAAATACTTAGATGATATTGATGCAGCGGTTGCATTCTTAAAAGAGTACCCAGGAACTGAAGTTCTTTTAGAAGGTCACACTTCTTCAGTGGGTAAAGCTGACTATAACAAATGGTTATCTAAAAAACGTGCTGACGCTGTTGCAGCTCGTCTTATTGAAGATGGTATTGATAAAAAACGTATCATTACTGTTGGTTTAGGCGAAGAGCGTCTTAAAAACCCTGCAAACACGGCTGAAGCGCATGCTGAGAACCGTCGTGTTGAAGCGCATGTAACTGTTATTGAACGCGTAAAAGTAGAGCGTTAATACTATCTTAAATTAAAAAAACCCAGCAATGCTGGGTTTTTTTATGCCTGATAATAACTGGGTTGTAATTAATATTCATGTGATTGGTATTTTCCTTAATTAACATTCACATAATTTATAGTGAGTATTATGTTTTGCTTTACAGGATGGATTTTAATCTATACTTAAAAGCTTTATTATAAATCGTCAAAATACTTTCACGTCACCAAAGAGGGCTATATTGTGCTACAGGATTATCGTAAACACGTAGAAGAACGTGCCGAATTAGGTATCGTACCAGCGCCATTAGATGCTCAGCAAACAGCTGATCTTATTGAGCTAGTTAAAACTCCCCCGGCTGGTGAAGAAGAGTTTATTCTAAATTTACTGGTGAACCGTGTACCACCTGGTGTGGATGATGCAGCGTATATTAAAGCTGGCTTTTTAGCCGCAATTGCTAAAGGGGGTGCATCGTCGCCGCTTATCTCAAAAGCAAAAGCCGTAGAACTACTGGGTACAATGCTTGGTGGTTACAATATCGCCCCTCTGATTGATTTACTTGATGATGAGTCGCTTGCGCCAATCGCCGCTAAAGGCCTTGCTAATACCCTATTAATGTTTGATGCATTTTATGATGTTGAAGAGAAGGCCAAAGCAGGTAATAGCTTTGCTAAGCAAGTGATTGAATCATGGGCAGATGCACAGTGGTTTACTAGCAAGCCAGCTGTTGCTGAAAAAATTTCTGTGACTGTTTTTAAAGTAACCGGCGAGACAAACACTGATGATTTATCACCCGCACCGGATGCTTGGTCTCGTCCAGATATCCCTCTACATGCTTTAGCAATGTTAAAAATTGAACGCGATGGTATCAAACCAGATAAAGACGGTGAAGTCGGGCCAATTACGCAGCTAGAAGAATTAAAAGCAAAAGGCCTGCCCTTGGCGTATGTTGGTGATGTTGTTGGGACGGGCTCCTCCCGTAAGTCTGCCACTAACTCGGTGCTTTGGTTTATGGGTGATGATATTCCGTTTGTACCAAACAAGCGTGTTGGTGGTGTATGTTTAGGCAATAAAATAGCGCCAATCTTCTTTAATACGATGGAGGATTCTGGTGCGTTACCAATTGAGTTGAATGTTGATGAACTTAATATGGGTGAACAAATTGATATCTATCCATATGAAGGTGTTGTGAAGCGCTACGGTACAGATGAAGTGATCTCCACATTCGAACTTAAATCAGATGTCATTCTTGATGAGGTTCGTGCTGGTGGTCGGATCCCACTGATCATTGGTCGTGGCTTAACTGATAAAGCCCGTACCTCCCTTGGCTTAGGTGCAACGGATGTATTTAAAGTACCCGCTATCACTGAGCTGTCTGATAAAGGCTTTACACTTGCACAAAAAATGGTGGGTAAAGCATGTAACGTAACGGGCATTCGTCCTGGCCAATACTGCGAACCAAAAATGACCACGGTCGGTTCGCAAGATACTACCGGCCCGATGACACGGGATGAGCTTAAAGATCTTGCCTGTTTAGGCTTCTCAGCCGATTTAACTATGCAGTCTTTTTGTCATACATCAGCTTACCCTAAACCGATTGATGTTAACACGCATCATACACTACCCGATTTTATCATGAACCGTGGTGGCGTATCACTGCGTCCAGGAGATGGTGTAATTCACTCCTGGCTAAACCGTATGTTATTACCAGATACCGTAGGTACTGGTGGTGATTCACATACCCGATTCCCTCTAGGTATTTCATTTCCTGCAGGTTCCGGTGCTGTTGCATTTGCAGCCGCAACAGGCGTTATGCCTCTTGATATGCCTGAATCAATTCTGGTTCGATTTAAAGGTAAAATGCAAGCGGGTATTACGTTACGTGACCTTGTTCATGCAATCCCTTACTTTGCTATAAAAGAAGGTTTATTGACGGTTGAAAAGAAAGGTAAGATCAACGAGTTCTCTGGTCGTATTCTAGAAATTGAAGGGGTGGAGCATTTAACGGTTGAGCAAGCTTTTGAGTTATCAGATGCATCTGCAGAGCGTTCAGCTGCTGGTTGTACTGTGAAGCTCTCTAAAGAGTCGATTGCTGAGTATTTAGAATCAAATATTGTGATGCTTAAGTGGATGATCTCTGAAGGCTACGGTGATGTACGTACCATTGAGCGTCGCATTACAGCAATGCAACAATGGTTAGCAAATCCAGAGTTGATGGAAGCTGACGCAGATGCAGAATATAAACACGTCCTAGAAATCGACCTGGCCGATATCAATGAACCCATTCTATGTGCGCCAAATGACCCTGACGATGCACGTTTACTATCTGATGTTACGGGCGAGAAAATCGACGAAGTATTTATTGGTTCATGTATGACTAATATTGGTCACTTCCGCGCGGCAGGTAAATTGCTTGATGGTTTTACTGGGCGTATTCCAACTCAATTGTGGGTTGCTCCACCAACTAAGATGGATAAAGACCAGCTTACCGATGAAGGTTATTACGGTATATTTGGTCGCGTAGGCGCTCGCATTGAAACGCCAGGGTGTTCATTGTGTATGGGTAACCAAGCGCGTGTTGCAGATAAGGCGACGGTGGTTTCTACTTCTACCCGCAACTTTCCAAATCGCTTAGGTAATGGCGCGAATGTATTTTTAGCCTCCGCTGAGCTTGCTGCTGTCGCGGCTATTTTAGGTAAGTTACCAACACCTGCTGAATATCAAGAATATGCTGCGAAAATTAATGCAACAGCAGCTGACACATACCGTTACTTAAACTTCCACCGCATGCCTGTTTACACTAAAAAAGCAGACAAAGTGATTATTCAACAGGCAGTTTAAACGCTTGTCTTTGTTAAAAAGCCCGTTTTATACGGGTTTTTTGTTAAGTCTATATTCATTTTCACTTGACTGATTATTCACTTAAGCTAAACTTTGCCTATAAATATTAACAAATGTTATTTGTTGTAACCAAGGATGGTACATGATTTCAGATTATCTTCCTTGCTTGCTGCATGTTTATAAATATCAATGTAGTGTAAGGTGAGAAAATGAAACCCTTCTTGTTGCCATCAATAATTTTATTTAGCGCATCAATTTATGCAACTCCAAACCCCTCATTTAGTGAAATACGCGTTGGCTTTGAAAGTGTTGGCTATAGTGAAACGTTAGGGGATGTTGCTGGTTTTGGTCAGTTAAGTCAGTCAATAGATGTAACTAATACAACGATTCGCCAAGTTTCTTATAGCGGTCTTAATGATGATTGGGGCTATTATATTGACTCCGCAACCACGTTTATTCCCGAAATAGAAACAGAAACCTGGAGTATGGGGGAGTTTGGCGCGGTACAAGAAAATGCGTTCAAAATTCGTTCTAGTGAAGTCGGTGCCAAAGCTGCGTATAACTTTAGTCAAGCTGTTCAGATAACAGCTGGAATTAAATTTTTCACTTCTAGCTTTACTCGTTCAAACTTTTCTTTTGTACAACCTGGCGCCGATGCGTTTGATCAAGCTCTAATGGCAATCTCTGATGATCCAAATAATCCTGCTCGTTATACCTTGCCAGGTATGGATGGTGGGCACACTGGGGCTCAGCAAGATTACACTTCAAATTTAAGCCCCGTTATTTCGGTATCAGAAGATCAAATGGGCATCTTATTAAGTTTAGGAGCTCGCTTTGACAGTCGTTTACAAGATAGCTTCAACAAATATAGTTGGTACGTTGAAGGTGAGGTAAGTTCACCTATGTATTCACAAATTCAAAATACCCAATTTGAAACCACAACTTTGACCGATAACTTTAATGGTTGGGGAGTCTTTGCAAGAGCTGGAATGCGTTATCAGGTGTTACAGCATGTTGCGATCATCGCAGGTATAGACGCAAACTATAAAACCAGAGACGTGGTAACCGAAAACTTAGCGAATGGTCAGCGTTTAAGAGTCCCTGAGGTTGAGTACACAAATATTGCGTATACATTCGGTGTGCAATGGAGCTACTAATGAAGAAAATATTACTAGCAACAATTATCGTAACTGTGGGCTTAACGGGTTGCAAAACCATCGAGTCAGTACAAAAAGATTTAGGCAGCATTACCTCTGGACTGACTGGTGAACAAGCAACACCTGAGCAATTACAACTGGCTTATGAAAAGGCTGAGCAAGCTTTTCAAGAAGCGTTAACAGCTTATAACTTAATAGATTCAGAATCTTTGGCTGATTTTGATGCAGAGAAAGTCGCTGAAGCTAAAAAGATTTGGCAAGTGCTTGATCGTGAGTTTGATGAATTAAGGTTGTCACCAGAGCATGCACTTGATAGTGCTTCATTATTTTCATCGGATACGGTTGCAGATGAAGTCATGGAGCAAAGTTTAGAGGTTATTAATTTAGTTACTGCTGCGAGTTTATCTAAAGAGCGAATTACGGCTGTATTGAAACCGGTTAGAGATGAATTTGCTGTACTTACTCAGATCGATGCCAAAATTCATTTTGAGAAGCGCTACGCTTTATTAGATGAGCAGCACCAAGAGTTAAAAGAGCTCCTCATAGATGGTAAAGAAGCGCAGGTAGAAAAGTATGTCCCACAGCTTTTAGAGCAGTTAACAGCATTAGAAAAAGACGCAGTGGTGCAGTTTTATTTTTCAGAACATATTAATAAAATCTATAGCTTAGCTAATTCAGATAAAGTCAGTGTGTTTCCTGTGGTGTATGGTGACGTAAAGAGCCAGCTAGCGGAAGGGCAAGCTTACGCTCAGAAAAATTACCGAGACTATGACAATATAAAAGTAGCCGCAGATCTTGTTGCCCATCAAATCGATCGTATAAACAGTCTGTTTAGTGAGTATACAGAGTTAAAAACAGCGTTAGGTAATAAAGAGATTGAGAGTGAGCTGCTTAAATTTGAAGCCGAGCTAGCCGAACTTACCGAAGCGGTAGGTTTAGGAGACTTAAGAAACCTTACCTTTTCAGAACAATTAAAAGAAGTTAAAAATAAATTATAAAGTTTTGATTTGAATACAAGCCATAGAACCTCTATGGTTTTTTTTAGTTATCGGGTGAGCGAACTAATTTACTGAACTTTATCCATTTAAAAGGGGAAAGAAAATGGATTTTTGCAACAGCAAACTACGCATTGGTTTATTTACGAGTGCACTACTTTTAACTGGCTGCGGAGGCGGCGGTGATGACAGCGGGGGCTCAACACCGCCTCCCCCAATTGATCCAGTCAATCAGAGCCCAACAGTTAGCATAACCGCGCCTGCAGAGACGATAGAGCAAGAGGCATTTACCCTCAATGCAGCTGCAAGTGATAGCGATGGGAGTATAGCTTCATATAGCTGGAGTCATGATGCAAGTATCGAGTTGACTAGCGATGGCCTGTCAGCAGCAAATGCGACGTTCACTTCTGCAGATATAACAGAAGATATAACAGTTAATTTTACAGTTACAGTAACAGATGATGATGGCGCTACAGCTTCAAAAACACAAGAAGTTGTAATTAAGCGTAAAGTGTCGAACGTTACCATTACAGGGGTAGTTACAGATGAGCCAATCGCTAATGCTGAACTTGAGATTGTTGTAGGGAATGAATCTTTTGCAACACAGGCAAATGCGAATGGTCGTTATACCCAAGAGTTAATTATCGACGAAGGTTCAGGCAAAAAACTGGTACGTGTAAAAGCTAAAGGCTTAGACTCATTAAACCCAGGTGTTGAGTTTGTGTCGCAATTAAGCTCGGTAGAAAAGCTACTTGAGCAAGCAGGTGATGATAACGTACTTGATAGTAATGATAACTTTGGTGTAAACATCACTAATGTTACAACGGCTGAATTTGCACTTTTAACACGTAACGGTGCTGAACCAACCACTACTGAAGAGCTTGACGCAGCTCTTTTAAATGTTGATGCGGATGAAAAAATTCAACTTGCGACCTTAATTAAAATCGTTGTTGATAACCCTGCTTATCAATTACCTGAAGGTGTAAATAGTACCCTGGAACTGGTTGCTGATGAAAATGTTGCTAAAACGTTTGAAGAGCAAGTTAATGAACAAGATCCACAGTTAATTGAAGAAACTAAAAAACAAATTAAAGAAGACGACGATCTTGTAACAGGTAGTAAGGAAGCATTAGTGGGTGAATTTATTATTAACTCACCCCGTTATTATAATAATCGCGCATTTCACTTAACACTATCAGCAGATGGTAATGGTCAACTTCATTCCAATACGAGCTCTAATGTAACGATGACTCAAGAGGGGGGGATTTACAATCTTGCACTAGCTAATGACGTGATTATTTATAAAGCTCATGCAGGAATGAGCAGCTCTGATCCTGAAGAAACGATGAAATTAAAAGCAATAAGTTTCCAAATCTTAGCTGAAAATGATGTGTTTAAGACCATAGAAGTGACACGTACAACACAAATCGAGACTCTTGATCAACAGACCGGTATTGTCACAACGAGCCCTGCAGAAGAGTATACTTATACCACTAATTTAATTAACAAATTTAAAACTATTGCTTTAACTGCCACAGAATTAACAGCAAATACTTGGCTCTTTCAAGCAGATGACAGCAGTTTTGATGGTACTACCGAGCGTGAAGAACCAGAGGAGTTACGCTTTTATACTGATGGTACAGGCGATGTAAACAATGACAGTAGTGAAAGTTTTAACTGGGTATTAGATGGCACCAAATTATCTGTTAGCTATGATGAAGATGGCGAAGTTGGTGTAATTGATTTTTGGTTTACCAAGACGTTATCGGCAGGCTACCAGCTGGTTGCTTTAGACACCAGCTCTGATGAGTCAGGTAACTCACTAACAGGTTTAATTGTTAAGCAGGCTGATGTAACGACTACCAATGAAGATCTTATAGGTCGTTGGCATGGCTTTGTTGGTACAGCACAAAACTATGATCTTAATCTGCATAGTGATGGCACAGTAATGATAGGTCTGGGTTACACAGGCTATCAAGGTTACCTAGAAGATGGCGTGTTTATACGTAAGCGTTTTGTTTACAACAACCAGCTGGTAACTAGCTGTGAAGGCTTTGATAGTAGCTGTTACCTAGCGGATGATATGGTTCATGAGTTTATAAATATTGTTGATAATCAGTTTTATATATTAAGAACGCAATCCTCTTATGATCAGCAAGGTAATATTACTGAGCAAGTTCGTGCTATTTTAATCTATGAATACAGTGAAGACTTGTCGTATTCAGAGTTCACCGAAGAATTATTGGAAAACTACACTCAGTTTTATAGCCAAAATGGTAATACAGATCAGTTATACTCAAACTATACAGATCAAGGTATTGATTACACACTTGAAATTAATGGTGAGCAATATACTGGGCTTGTATTCGATGATGGTGTATTAAGCTATGAGGTGGACGGCACAACCTGGTATTTCGAACTTGTTTCAGCTGATGAGAATGCGATTGTTGTTTGTCATTACCAACAAGGTAGTGAGTGTTCAGCAGCAACACAGATCAGCTATTTACCTAAGCGCCCTAAAGTAACACTTACTGCAAACTCCACAGGTAACGGTGAGTTATCACCGATAGTTCAAGACTCATTCACTTATCAAAATGTTGGTTTTGAAATACTGCCAGCAGAAGGCTACGTAGTAGATAGCATTACGGGGTGTGAAGGCTATATAGAAGGTAACCATTACATTGCATTTGCAAGTAACACTGATTGTGAAATTACAGCGACCTTTAAAGAGCAACAGCAAGTAGCGGGTAACTTCATAATTGGTAATCAAGATCTGTATTACGCAAGTGCTTATACAGTTGAGTTGCGTGAAGATAACACTGGCTCTTTAACCTACAACGGTAAAGTTGATGTAACGTGGACAGAAACTACTGAGGGTGTAATAGAAATTACTCCTTTAAGTGATTTTGTTTTACAAGAATACGAAAGCTACTCTAATAGTACAGGGACGCTTGTTGTTACTAAAGATATCGCAACAAAACTTACATTAACTCCACTTCCTGAAAAAGGTAGTCATTGGTTCGAATTAACGCGAGACATTGAGCAATACCAAGATGATGTGCTTGTTGACGAATACACAAGTTCATATGAAGTGGACAAAACAACGCTAGACCAGCGTTTAGCTATTACAGCAGATGACATCGTTGGTGAGTGGTCAATCGACCTTGTAGGTGAAGATACGGTATACAAAGTTACGTTTAATGATGATGGTACTGGTATATCTCATAATATTAGCGATTTATTTGAAGAAGAACTTACTTGGCAGATTGTTGATAATTCTATCGCTTTATCTTTCCCTCTAGATGACGGAACTGAATCATTTTATATTACTAAAGATTTAAACATCGGTTACCAGGTTGTAACCCAAGGAGAGTATGAAGGTGAGCATTATACCGATTCAGGCATCATGGTGCGCCGAAGTGAACAAGCTATAACAGCAGATAATTTTGCAGGCCGTCACCAATTTAGAGATGGCCATGATATTGATACTCATTGGTCTGAAATTCAAGTTTACGATGATGGTGAGATTTTCTTTACCTTTGGAACAAGCTCTTACCAAAGAGGGTTTGAAGATGGTCATTTAAAGCGTGACCTATATACCGAGTATGTTGATGGTTACCCACAAAGAGTAGATTGGTGTGATGTTGCTTTAGATACGTGTACTCTTGAAGGGGAGTTTATATATACTTTAGTAGCTGTAGATGGTCAGCGATATTATATAGAGCGTACTGTTGGTGGAACCAATTTAGGAGACACCACGGCACATTTATATATCCATGATTTTACAGGTTCATCCAAAGTTGATCGGTTTTATGAATATAATCTTGGTTTTACCTTATATCAAAATGACAATAATGGTATTGCTCGCTGGGCAGTGAGTTATGGTGATTACGATGAAGCCCTAGATAAACAATACTATACTTTCCAAATTGATGATGCTGAGCCTGTAAATGTTGAGCTGATTGACGGTAAATTAGAGCTAATACTTGATGGCCAAGATACTGTTATTGAATTAATTGATAACAACCGTCGTGATATTACTTTCTGTAAATACTTAAAAGGCAATAGTTGCCTTGAGGAAGATAAAGTTTACTTATCGTTTGATGCTCCGCAACATACTATTACAGTTAATAGTGATAGCAATGGTTCGCTTGGTGTCGGTGATGAGAGCTTTGTAAGGCATGGTTCATCGTGGTGGACGTCAATTGACCCTAACCCAGGTTATGTACTTAATACTATTTCTGGGTGTGATGGTTTTATAGAAGGCGATGGCTATCGAGTTTCATCCGTTACGGAAAGTTGTCAAATTGATGTCACGTTTAAAGAGTTTGTCCCATTATCTATTCAGGCAAATGTTACCGATCCTGCGCTTGCTATGTGTGTTGATAATTCTGGGAAAACTAATTTAGAGAGTGTTACAGAGTTAAATTGCCAATATGAAGGTTATGGTGAAATTACAGCGCTGGCTGGACTGGAAGCATTTACAAACATAGAAAGTATAGGTCTTAGTAATGTAAATGTAGGCGAAAACCTCAATTTAACCAATCTGCCTTTACTACGTCAGCTTTCAATTAATGATAGCCAAGTAAGTACAATTGAGGTTGCAGATCCTGCTTTAATTGAAGTGTTGAAATTAAATGCAATTGGGTTAACAACATTCGATCTTAGTCGTTATGTTAATTTACTAGAGCTTGATTTAAGTAATAACAAGCTTACCCAGCTAGATGTTAGCGCGAACCCATTAATTGCTCATTTATGGGTAAGTAGTAATGAACTTATAGAGCTGGATCTTAGCAATCAGCCTTTATTGGTTCAACTTGGCGCTTGGGCTAATAACATAAGTACATTATCTCTCGCCAGCACCGATAACTTGATTCATCTTGATGTAGAGCGTAATGCTTTAGCAATCTTAGATGTTAGTGATAAAGCTAATTTAGAAATTCTTTGGGTTAACAACAACCCGCTAAGTTCATTAGATTTAACTCAAAATACCAAGTTGCAGAGACTTTATGCGAACTCTTTAGAGTTACATGAGTTAAATTTATCAAATAATCTTGAATTGGAATTTTTAGACATTAGTTACAGTTATGGCTTAGCTGGACTAAATCTAAGTCATCTTGAAGATCTATATACTCTACGTATCGACGGATTAGACTCAAGCTTAATTAGTAATGAACAGTTCCCACATATTAGGAGGTTAGAATTTAACAACGCGGATTTAACTTCATTTGATACAAGTGGTCTAATTAATTTAAGAGAGTTATTCTTGCAAGGTAATCAGTTTACTTTAAGTGAGCAAATAAATATTGCCTCTCCATCACAACTGATATCAGTGGGTTTAGGCAACAACCAACAATTAAGTTCATTTGACACTAGTTTGTTTATAAACTTAGAGTCCGCATATTTGGACAGTACGAATATAGCAAATATCGATTTTTCAAATAATACAGCTTTAACTGAGGTAAGGCTCAGTAACTCGAATTTATCGACGATTACAGGGGTTGATTTTATTGCTGAAAAATCAGCTATATTAGAGTTTCATAATAATCCATTAAGTAATGAAACCGTTAACTATTTGGAAGATTTGCGTAATAACCAAGATTATTACAACATTTATTATAGTCAAGTTTATGCTGTAAATGTTGTTGTTTCGGGTAATGGTGTGGTAAGTGAGAATAGTTTTACACTAGGAGATAATGAAACTCGTGGTCTGAGTCTATATCCAGATGAAGGTTATGAAGTTGGTTCTGCCTCAGGTTGTAATGGTACTTGGCACTCAGCTGACTATTATGAAGTAGGTCCAATCACAGAGTCGTGTGAAGTAAATGTTGAGTTTGTAGAGACAACACCTTAAGTTTATTGAATACCTTTTATAGATGAGAAAACGACCACCTTATGTGGTCGTTTTCATTTTTAAATTAAAAATTCAATAAAACTCACTTTTAGATCTTATTTTTATACATTTAGCTGCCTTTAACCAAATAAAGACGCAAAAAATTCTATCTATTTGCATTAAAATCCCACCAATATTTATGAGTTAGTCTCTTATTTTTTAGGTGATATTTTATGACAGCATTAAACAACCAGAACCTATTACAACTTCGTTTTGTAAACCAAGCTCATATCGAGGCGGTAAAGCCATCATTTGCCAATCTTCCGGCTAATCCGTACGCTGATGGTGCATTTCGTAAACGCCGCTATTCAGTGATCAAAGCACAAGGTGGCGAGCTAAAATTACAAGCCACTAAAGCCTTTGTACAAGATGATTCAATCAATACCTTTCAAGGTAATGTTGAGCGTACGTATGAAAACTTAGAGCAAGGCTTACTACAAAGTGAAGGGATGAAAAGTATCGTTAATGAATTTCGTGCAATTACAGGGATAGATGAAGACCGTGATATTGAAATTCACCAATTTAGAATGCTCGCAATCGACAGCGATACACCACCTGCACCAGAGGGTATTCACCAAGATGGTTTTGATCACGTGTGTATTTGTGGTGTATCTCACGAAAACTTAGAAGGCGGTGAACTGTTGGTTTATGAAAACAAACAAGCTGAGCCATGTTTTAAAATGGAAATTAAAGACGGTATGTTTGCACTTATTAATGACCGCGAAGTATGGCATAACGCCACACCGATGAATAAAATTGATGCAAGTAAAGACGGTTACCTAGACTGCTTTGTATTAACGGCTTAAGGAATGGCAATGAATTTAACTAAACTTCGCCGTCAATTTCCGGCATTAATGCAACAAGTTGCGGGTAAATCGCCAATATTTTTAGATGGCCCGGGTGGCTCGCAAGTACCGCAGCAAGTACTCAGTGCAATGTCGGCTTATTTAGGCTATTACAATTCGAATTTAGGTGGCGCGTTTTTCTCAAGCGATAAAACCGTTGAGCTAATGGCAAATGCGCGTCAAGCAGCAGCTGACTTGTTAAATGCTCCATCGCGCGATCAAATTGTATTTGGCGCGAATATGACCAGCCTTACGTTTAGCTTTAGTCGTGCGATTTCTCGTAATTGGCAGGCGGGTGATGAGATCATTGTGACTAATGCTGATCACTACTCAAATGTATCCTCTTGGCAGCAAGCAGCTGAAGATAAAGGCGTGAAGGTTAATACTGTATTGATTAACGAAGCTGATTGCAGCTTAGATTTAGCGCATTTTGCAAGCTTACTTAATCAAAATACCAAGCTTGTTGCTGTGACTTATGCGTCAAACACCACAGGATCTATTAACGATATTCAGCGTATTGTTGCCATGGCCCATGAAGTGGGTGCATTGGTTTATGTTGACGCAGTCCATTACGCACCTCATGAGCTGGTGGATGTACAAGCGTTAGATTGTGACTTCTTAGCATGTTCTGCCTATAAGTTCTTCGGCCCTCACTTAGGCATGGTTTACGGTAAGCGTGAACATCTTGAAGGATTTACACCTTATAAAGTGGAACCTGCAAAAGATGCAATCCCAGGTCGTTGGGAAACGGGCACGCAAAGTTTTGAAGCACTAGCAGGTCTGATTGCGGCTGTGGACTATATCGCAGATATAAGTGAACTTGATGATAGCCATTCACGACGTGATAAGTTAGCCGCAGCATTTACGAAAACAAAGCAACATGAAATGGCCTTAAGTGAGCACTTCCTAACTCGCTTAGTTAACTACCCTAAGATCAGGTTATTTGGAATTGATGATTTAGAACGTCTATCACAGCGTACCCCAACCTTTGCTTTGACCTTTGAAGGACTGGAGCCGCGTCAGGTTTCTGAGTTTTTAGGTAAACAACACATTTGTGTGTGGGATGGTAATTTTTACGCCCAAGGCTTATGTGAGCAATTAGGAGTGTTAGATAAAGGCGGCGTTGTGCGTATCGGTTGTATGCATTACAACACCATTGAAGAGCTCGATAAGCTGTTTGATTTGTTTGATCAATTATTTTAGAGCTATAAGTCATAAGCTGTAAGTTTTAAGCGGATCGAGTGCTTTTTAAGTGTTGACATAATAATTTGCAACGCTCAAATTTTGGCTTACCGCTTACCGCTTACCGCTTACCGCTTACCGCTTACCGCTTACCGCTTACCGCTTACCGCTTACCGCTTACCGCTTACCGCTTACCGCTTAGCTTTGTGGTTGACCATATATTTGCTCTGCGCGGTTAAATAGCACCCACGAAGTTAAAATATATTTATCGTTTGAAACGGGTTTATTTCCACGGTGGGTATGAGTGAAGTAACCTGGAGCGACAACCATAGTGCCTTGCTTTGGAGCAATTTTACGCTGCTGGTAGTAAAACTCGGTTTCTCCACCTTCTTCAACGTCATTTAAATAAAACATAAACAGCAGCACGCGATGTAGTGCATCATTGTGACCTGCTTGCGGGTACACCTCACTATGCCAATACGGATAGCCACCTTTATTTACTTGGTATTTTTGTGCTTGAATATTACCAAGTCTAAAAATTTGTTGCACTAATAAGGGGAGTTGCGGCTTACCTATCTCATCAAAGTTTGCTTGGGTTAAATCTGTTGGAACACCTGTTTTTGGGTGATATACCTTTAAACCAAATGCACCTATCATCATAAAAATATGTTCTTCTAAGTATTTAAAAATATAGCCCGCGGTGGTTTGTTGAATATGTTTTAATTGCTCTGCATACTCAGGGTAAGAGCTTAAGTAGAGGTCGTGACTATCTTTTTTTGCTAGATCGACACCGCCAGAGGTAATGCCTTGTTTTAGATGCGGGCTTTGTTCAAACTCAGTGATAAAATTATCGCAAAATTCTTTGCTTAGGGCGTTATCGTAAACGCGAATAAAGTCCGTCATGAGCTGCCTTTTTGGAATTATTATGTTTATAGAAAAAATTACACCGCGCTTTAGCGAAACCGATGTACTAGGTCATATTAACAATACCGTACTCCCAGTATGGTTTGAAGCTGCACGAGCGCCTATTTTTAGATTTTTTACCCCGGATTTGAATCCTTATGACTGGAAGTTGATCATTGCCAAGGTAGAAGTAAGCTTTTTAGCTGAGTTATTTTATGGTCATGATGTGCAAGTAAAGTCGAGCATTGAGCATATTGGCTCAAGCTCTTTTGTAATACGCCAAGAAGCTTTTCAGCAAGAGCGATGTTGTGCGATAGGCAAAACGGTCATGGTTCGGTATGATTTTTCGGCTAAAAGTGCTACTCCTTTATCAACACAAGAGAAGGAGGCCTTACAAACGCATTTAGATAGTCAAAGCCCAACTTGAAAGAGTTAAAAAGAGTTCATTCCTATTTGAAATGTTTGCGCTGTAAGACTAGGGCTACAGCGCATACATTACGTTAATAGCTATTATTGTGATAAATGCATGTGAATATCACTGCCAATCAAACATTGCTGTGCAATGGGAAATATGTGGGTGGCTTCTCTTGCTGGTTTAACCGCAAGTTTAAAAACGCCTTGTTCATTGCTTATTGGGTTATTTGCAGCTTTACTTGGCATCGTCACACTGGCTAACATCAATAGCGCAAATATAATTAATAAACTAATTGCTTGCTTGTCTGTTTTTTCCATTATTGTTCACCTGCAATGTCAAGTTGAGTAATGCTATAGCCTTCTTCTGCTAATAAGGCGAGTAGGTTGTGTTCACCAGCTAAATGAGCGGCGCCAACTAACACTAATTCTTGTTGATTATTACCAAACATGGCTTTAACTTGAGGTAACCAATTGTGATTGCGCGCTTTTAATAGTTTATCAAAAGTTGCTGGGTCTTCTTTACGCATAGGTAATATTACTAACTCATTCAGGCTTTCAGTATCACCACTGCGCCATGCTTTCATCATCCCATCAAATAGCTCAGCATAATCATCAAGTTGAGTTAAATTAGATTGAATAAATTTGTCTTCGCTATTTTCTCCCATTTCTTTAAAAAGCTGTAACTGAAATTCCAGAGTTTCAAGGTATTGTTGTGTTTTCTGGTCACTGCTTGCTCGGTTGGCAAAATAAGCATCAACACCATCACCAATGAGTTGTTGTTTTTGCAGCTCCATTGACATCAGGATAACACTCACCATAAAGGGCCTAAAGCTGTTTAGCTCGTTTAAGCTAACGCCAAATTGTGCCAATTTTGTTTCTAGTTGTGCTTTAACTTCTGGCGAAAGTTTTTCACTTAAGGTTTCACCATTTTTATAAGAAAGAGTTTGCAGCATCGTCATTTGCGCTTGGCTATCAGCTGGGTCGGGCATTTTAGCTTCTAGAATGACCGTGTCGCTTTGTTTATAGGCAAATTCAAACTCAGCAGGCAGCGGCATTTGATTGCTAGGTAAAATATGCAGGGTGCCGCCAATATACACTTTGTCGTCCCCTTTACTGACTTGCCATACCGAAGTTTGTGCTGCGACAGATAAGCTCAATAATGAGCAGCCGATAAGTAAACTTTTACTGATTAAGTTTTTACTAAAATTGATCATGCCTCATTCCTTTTTTATTATTTTGAATATCAAATTAGTTAAATAATTTTGCTAATTGTGCTGAAACTTGTTCGTTCACTATTTTGATCGATTCGTCTATTTGAGAGTTGATTGCAGCGTCAATCTTATTTAATTGTTTTTCAAATGAAGTGTTAAAGTCTTGACTAAAACTGTAATCGACCGCGGCCACGTCCTGTACTTGCGACACACTGGGAGCGGCTGGCACCTTCGTATTATCTACCTCTTCAGCCATGGCATTTGCGCTAAATAAAGTGGCTATCACCGTGCTTACTAATAGAGTTTTTGTTACAGCTTTAGTTAATGGTTTCATGATTTATTCCTTCATATTTAGTCTTGTTTGTCATCCATACTTATGCGGATGTGTAATGTAATATTTACCGTTTTGTTCGCTAGGCTGTAGCGATGAGTCAATATTAGAGGGCAGTAGTAAGAAAGTCGCTTATCTAGGTATGAGCAATTTAATTATAAGGTTTAATTTTTATAATTAATTTAAAATCAATTACTTAGTTTAAAACCTTATTTCTATTATAAGGTTTTATTTTTAAGGTTTTGCCCTGTCGGAGTATGTTTGAGGGTCGATTTGAGCTGCTGTAAAAAACGTTAGACATTGGCTGCAGCGTTTTCAGTCGACATTTAACTGCAAGTTGTGCGCTATTAAGTTAGAATGCGCCCAGAACTATCTTGCCTTGCAACCTTTAACTATCAATGAGCTACTAACCAGATGTTGTTAATGATCGACAATTACGATTCGTTTACCTATAACTTAGTGCAATACTTTCAGCGCTTAGACCAAGAGGTGTTAGTAAAACGCAATAATGAGATCACGGTTAGTCAAATAGCGCAGTTAAATCCTCAACATATTGTCATATCCCCCGGGCCATGTACGCCCAACGAGGCTGGCATCTCTTTAGATGTTGTAGCGCAACTAAAAGGCAGGTTTCCAATCTTAGGTATTTGCTTAGGTCATCAAACGATTGCACAAGCCTTAGGTGCAAATATTGTTAAAGCTAAGCAAGTGATGCACGGTAAAACCTCGCCAGTTTATCATACGAATCAAGGGGTATTTACAGGTTTACCAAACCCACTAACGGTCTGCCGGTATCACTCATTAGTTGTTGATAAAAATAGTTTGCCTGACGAATTGCAGCTTACTGCATGGACTGAAACAGAAAGTGGTCAGTTGGATGAAATAATGGGCTTAGTTCATAATGGCTTAGCATTAGAAGGGGTACAGTTTCATCCAGAGGCAATTTTAACTGAGCGTGGGCTTGAATTACTTGCTAACTTTTTAACTCGGTTCTAGGCTTAACGTTAATAGCTGTAATAGCTCCTTTAACTTTTACATAAAGATAATAATGAATGACAGATGAAGTACGCCAACAAAGGATTGTAAAAGCATTAGAACAACGAGCCCATGACTTGTTACTTGGGCATAGTTTTGCGCAGCGTCAAATTGGTTATATTCACACCTTAGAAATTGACTACGGCGAAGCAATGGAACAACGTACTTTACTGGAAGTTGAAGTCGCAGCGCAGAAAATACGTCAACAATCGAGTACTGCCCATCATAAATACCGCGCTCAAGCCAGCCAACAACTTCATCAAGTGATTGATACCGCGATGAACAAGCAATTAGCGGATATAGACACTGTATTACATGAAACAATTGGCATTGAAGATAATGTTCCGGCAATTTTGGATATATTGGCGGTAAAGTCTGCATCGGTAGGACGCCTTGAGCCGCTAGTTAAAGATTTAACCTGGCTAGGTCGGGAGTTGGTTACTTTTGTAAACTTGCCTTATTACCGTGCGCAGCGTAATAAACACACTTCCGTTAAGGTTGACAACCCCTCTTTAGCGCTACGCTATATTGGTTTAGATAACTTGCAATTTGTGGTGCCAACTTTTGCAGTGCGTCATTGGATGCCACATAGTACCGAGCCATTTCCATTATTGAAGCGTCGCTTACGCGATAACTCAATGGCCTGTGCAATTGCAGCGCAGGAGTTGGCTAAGAACAGTGGTAATAATGAAGTGCATGCGTTTACTTTAGGGATGTTACTCGATGTGGGTAAAATAGCTTTGACAAGGCTTTATTTACGTACCTTTGAGCGTGTTTGGCAACGAAAAGTAACCCTTGCTCGAGAAGAACAGCATAAAGATTTACATACGGCATTATTAGAATTAAAACCAGACCCTCTTTTTTTAAGTACCTTGCTTAACCAGCACGCATTGAAAGTCACAGCAAAGGTGATAGATAAAATGGCGTTTCGGTATTTGCCATTTAATGCGGTGCTCTCGCAATTGGTTAATGGTGTAGCAAAAGGGGATTCAGCATTACCGTTAACTACGCTAATACGCAAAGCTCGATGTTATAGCCAAGTGGTCAGTTTAACTGCTCATCAATTAGTAGAAAGTGATGAAAAATCACTCTGGTTTGATTATGTAGGCTTATCAAAACAGGAACAAATGCAGCTCGAAAAAACCAATTTACGGCACTTTCATATCAAAATTGACTAGTTTCATAAATTTTTTGTTAATTTTTTTACGACTATTCATTCATCATTAATACAGGCCCTTAATCATATTTTATTTGTCAAAGCGCTGCTGAGTCGGTAGTGGGGCAGCCTTATCAAATAAACAACCCTATAATTTATTATTCAGATAGTTATTCACTATCTCTGAAATAATATCTCAATCCCTTTAATAACAAGGGCTGCATGAAAGTTTTCTAAGAGACAACAACTAAAAACTCTGAAATAATGGCCGTCTGAAAATTGAACCAGAGAGTATTTTTTGGCAATTTAAGCTATGCTGATTTGCACCAAAGGAGATGGTAATACAGGCCATCACCAAGCCAACTTTTCACACTCTCTGTGAGATAACAATTAAGAGGATATAAAATGACAGTCAATCGCGAATTATTTGATCAAGTAATGGTTCCTAACTACGCACCTTCAAGTGTAATTCCTGTTCGTGGTGAAGGGTCTCGTGTATGGGATCAGCAAGATCGAGAATATATCGATTTTGCAGGTGGTATCGCTGTTAACTGTCTAGGTCACTGTCATCCAGCCTTGGTTAAAGCGTTAAAAGAGCAAGGCGAGAAAATTTGGCATGTGTCTAATGTTATGACTAATGAACCTGCACTGCGTTTAGCTAAAAAGCTAGTAGATGCGACATTTGCGGAAAAAGTTTATTTTGCCAACTCTGGCGCAGAAGCAAATGAAGGTGCACTAAAATTAGCGCGTCGCGTAGCACTGGAGAATTTTGGTGAGCAGAAATCGCAAATCATTGCTTTCAACAAAGGTTTCCATGGTCGTACATTCTTTACTGTAACGGTCGGTGGCCAAGCGGCTTATTCTGATGGTTTTGGCCCAAAACCTGGTGATATTGTGCATTGTGATTATAACGATTTGGCTGCTTTTGAAGCACTTATTTCTGATAATACTTGTGCCGTTATGATGGAGCCATTGCAAGGTGAGGGCGGTATTATCTCTGCGACTGACGAATTTGCAAAAGGTGTACGTGAATTATGTACAAAGCATAATGCATTACTTATTTTTGATGAAGTACAAACGGGTGTGGGTCGTACTGGTGAGCTTTACGCATACCAAGGTTTAGGAGTAACTCCTGATATTTTAACCACAGCTAAAGCACTTGGTGGCGGTTTCCCAATTGGTGCGATGATCACAACTACGGAAATTGCTAAGCATCTTAAAGTCGGTACACATGGTTCTACTTATGGCGGTAACCCACTGGCATGTGCTGTTGGTGAAGCAGCATTTGATACCGTAAATACACCAGAAGTATTAGCTGGCGTTAAAGCTAAAGCACAATTATTCAATGAGTTACTGTGTGAGATTAATGATAAGCATCAGGTATTCTCAGAGATTCGTGGTCAAGGTTTATTAATTGGTGCGGTAGTAACTGAGCAATTTAAAGGCCGAGCTAAAGAGTTTTTAGTGGCTGGTATCGCTGAAGGTGTAATGTCTTTAGTCGCAGGTGCAGATGTTGTTCGTTTCACTCCTTCACTTGTAATACCAGAAGCGGATATTCGCGAAGGCATGGCACGCTTTGAGAAAGCTGTCGCCAAGGTTGTGAACGGTTAATCAACACCTCTCATACTAAGGGCAAGCAGCAAGCTTGCCCGACTATTCTTAATTTACCGTTATTTATAAGGGAGCAAGCGGACTCATGATGATCCTTCGCCCAATCCAGCAATGTGATTACCCAGCTTTATTGAAAATTGCCCATGAATCAGGGCATGGTTTTACATCTTTACCGAATAACGAAGCGTTATTGCAAAAGAAAATAGATCATTCAATAAGCTCATTCGCAAAAAGTGCATCTCACCCGGGTGATGAAGGTTACTTGTTTGTTCTTGAAGATAGCGAAACAGGTGAAGTAGTGGGTACCTCAGCCATTGAAGCTGCTGTTGGCCTTGATGACGCGTTTTATCATTACCACCTTAGTAAAGCCATTCATTCATCTCGTACACTGAATGTTTATAAAGCCGTTGATATTCTCACCTTGTGTAATGACTACACCGGTGCCACAGAGCTTTGTACGCTGTTTTTAAAAGATGGTTACCGTAAAAATAATAACGGTAAGCTGCTTTCAAAAGCACGTTTTATGTTTATTAAACAGCATCAAGAACGTTTTGCCGACACCGTTATTGCTGAAATGCGCGGCGTTTCGAACGAGCAAGGCAACAGCCCATTTTGGCAGTGGTTAGAAGAGCACTTCTTCTCGATGGACTTTCCAACCGCTGATTACTTAACAGGTATTGGCCAAAAAGTATTTATTGCTGAACTAATGCCAAAGTACCCAATTTACGTCAACTTACTAAGTAAAGAGGCGCAAGCGGTGATCGGCAAAGTACACGATAATACCCGCCCTGCGATTGAGCTGCTAAAAAGCGAAGGTTTTACGTTTAATGGCTATGTAGACATTTTTGACGCAGGTCCAACGGTTGAAGCAAAAGTCGATAATATTGCCACTATTCGTAATGCGAAAAACTTTACCGTTAAGATCGGTAACAACAGCGGTGAAACCGCGGTGATGCTTGCAAATGAAAAGCTCAATGACTTTAGAGCAACCGTTGCACAACTAAATTTTGATGAATCAAGCGCAGAGTTAACTCTACCTCAAGCAATGGCTGAAGCACTTCATTTACAAGCTGGCGATATCGTTACAGCAACACGCATTTAATTTAGGAGAAAGTACATGACTCATCCTGCACAATTTATTAATGGTCAATGGGTTCAGGGCCAAGGCGATGCATTTAATTCAGTAAACCCTGCTAATAATCAGATCATTTGGCAAGCAAACTCAGCGACCAGCGAACAAGTTGATACGGCTGTAAGTTCTGCACGTACAGCATTTTATAGCTGGGCAGACAAATCCTTTGCAGAGCGCCTAGCGATAGTAAAAACCTTTGCTGAGACCCTAAAAGAGCACAGCGAGGAGCTCGCTGTAGCGATTGCCCAAGAAACGGGTAAGCCATTATGGGAAACTCGCACTGAAGCCGGTGCTATGGTTGGCAAAATTGCCATTTCAGAAAAGGCTTTTTTAGAGCGCACTGGTGATGTTGAAAACCCAATGCCACAAGGGCGCGCTATGATCCGCCACAAGCCACATGGGGTAGTGGCTGTATTTGGTCCATATAACTTCCCTGGTCACTTACCTAACGGTCATATCGTGCCTGCGCTATTAGCGGGTAATACCGTGGTATTTAAACCATCAGAGCTGACGCCTGCGGTTGCTGAATTAACCCTTAAACTATGGGAGAAAGCGGGTTTACCAGCTGGTGTCATTAACCTAGTGCAAGGTGAAGTGGTAACAGGTAAAGCACTTGCAGCTCATAAAGGTATCGATGGTTTATTCTTTACTGGTTCATCACGCACAGGGCATATTTTACATGAACAGTTTGCCGGTCAACCGGGTAAAATATTAGCACTAGAAATGGGCGGTAATAACCCGTTAATCATTACTGATGTGGCAGATACTAAAGCAGCTATTCACGATATTATTCAATCAGCGTTTATCTCTAGTGGCCAGCGTTGTACGTGTGCACGTAAATTGTTTTTACCAGCAGGTGAGCAGGGCGATGCAATTTTAGCCGGTTTAGTTACTGCCACTAAAGCGATTAAAGTGGGCAACTACGATGATGCAGAGCAACCATTTATGGGGTCGATGATTTCATCAGCAGCCGCTGCGGGCATGGTAAAAGCTCAGCAGCAACTTGTTGAGCTTGGCGCGCAGGTGTTAGTTGAGCTTAAACACACAGAGAATACCGGTTTTGTTACACCGGGCATTATTGAATGTACTGATGTTGCTAACTTCCCAGATGAAGAGCACTTTGGGCCACTATTAAAAGTATTCCGCTTTAGTGATTTTGACAGCGCAATTGATAAAGCCAACGACACCAGCTTTGGTTTATCAGCAGGTTTATTGAGTGATAACGCCGCCGATTACGATCACTTTTTACGTCGTATTCGTGCCGGTATAGTTAACTGGAATCGTCCAATCACAGGAGCATCAAGCGCTGCGCCATTTGGTGGTATTGGTGCCTCGGGTAATCATCGTGCAAGCGCGTACTATGCTGCCGATTACTGTGCATACCCAGTTGCTTCTGTAGAGCTTGATAAAGTAGCCATGCCAGCAACATTAAGCCCAGGTTTAAAAATTGATTAATCGAGTTTTGTTAAATAGTAATAAATAACTAAAAAAGCAGCCTAGGCTGCTTTTTTTGTATTGGTTAAGGGTCAAAGGTAGCAATTAAAAGCGCTTTCTGCTTAAATCATTACAGTCGTGATAATTTTACAGTGGGTGTTTTAATTATGGTTTTAGATAGGCAAGGGTATGATGATCTGATCATGTATCTTACTCAAAATTTAGCATTATTTGAGAAACCCGGCGAAATTAAACCAGGCTCCCCCACTATTATGGAACTGATAGAGGATGACATTGCTGAAAATGTCATGTTGTTATGTCAGCAGCATACAGAACTGACCACCGAACAACGTAGTCAAATTGTGCGTGAGGTGGATGGTATCGTATACGATTTACAAGAAGTGTTAAGTAGTGTTACCAGTAATCAAGTGACCATTGAACAGCACGCCTTTATTGATGAATTTGCCGCCCTGGTAAAAAACCTCTTTGATAGCGCTGTCGCAGAAAGCGCTTGAATACATCGTTTTTAATTTGCAACTGTGTGTGACTTCCTTACAATCAAGTAACTAATTTTTTTGAGAGTCATAAAATGCAAGCGAATGTAAAATGGGTCGAAGGCGATACCTTCCTTGGTCTTTCTAATTCTGGGCACAATGTGGTGTTTGATGCTGGTAGCGATAGCGCCGCACCAAGCCCAATGGAAATGGTGTTAATGTCTGTTGGTTGTTGCTCATCGGTTGATGTAGTAAGCATTTTAAAAAAAGCCAAACAAAATTTTTCTGACGTACAAGTACAACTAAGCGCTGAACGTGCTGAATCTGCTCCTCGAGTGTTTACTAAAATTAATTTACACTTTGTTGTGACAGGTGATAATGTTTCTGAAAAACACCTTGCGCGCGCCGTGCAACTGTCAGCTGAGAAGTATTGTTCAGTAGCATTAATGCTTGATAAAACAGTAGAAATTACTCACACACACGAAGTTATACAAGAACAGGGAAAATAACGCTTTTTCCTGCGGTGAAATTCGTATAAAATCCGCGAACTTTTCATTCTGCTCTGGCAGATTTCACTTGTTTATAGGTTGGTTTATCATGAACAAACCCTTCGATAAAATTAAACTTCATGGCTTTAATAACTTAACCAAAAGTTTAAGCTTTAGTATTTACGATATTTGCTATGCAAAGACAGAGCAACAACGTAAAGAATATATTGAATATATCGACGAACAGTACAGTGCTGATCGACTAACCGATATTTTAGGTGAAGTAGTGGATATTATTGGTGCGAATATTTTAAATGTTTCGCGTCAAGATTATGATCCACAAGGTGCTAGTGTAACAATTCTGATTTCAGAAGAGCCAATTGAACAACAGCAGACCTATGATGTAGATGAAGCGCCAGGCCCATTGCCAGAAACTGTGGTTGCTCACTTAGATAAGAGCCACATTTGTGTGCACACTTACCCTGAAGCGCATCCCGATGATGGTATTTGTACTTTCCGTGCTGATATCGAAGTATCAACCTGTGGTATTATTTCGCCATTAAAAGCATTGAACTTCTTAATCCACAGTTTAGACTCTGATGTAGTGACAATTGACTACCGCGTACGTGGTTTTACCCGTGATGTAGATGGTGTTAAGCATTATATTGATCATGCGATTAACTCAATTCAAAACTACATGACCGAAGATACGAAAGAAGCGTACCAGATGATGGACGTGAATGTGTATCAAGAAAACTTATTCCACACTAAGATGATGCTAAAAGAGACCGATCTAAATACGTATTTATTCGGTGTCACTACCAGCGATTTATCTGAAGAGGAAGAAGAAGAAATTCGCTCTAAGTTAACCCGCGAGATGCAAGAGATCTTCTACGGTCGTAACTTACCAGATACAGAATAAACTAGCAGAATTAGTTGATTCTTAAAACGGCGTGTAATGAAAATTACGCGCCGTTTTTGTATGTGGGTTATTGCGATAGTTAGTGTGAGTAAAGCTTACGAGTAACGCAGTATTAATTTTATTATCGTAGCTTGGGTTGAACATAACGAAGCCTGAAAAACCATTACCTTCAGTGATTGTGGCTATCACAGGTAGGTCGTGATTTATCGCGACAAATAACCTCTTATCGAGTTCGTTTCAACTGTAACAAATCCCATTTATTGCCGTATAAATCTTCAAATACCACCACGGTGCCGTAGGCTTCTTTACGGGGTTGTTCATTGAATCGAATGCCATTTTTTTGCATCACTTTATAATCACGCCAAAAATCATTGGTGTGTAAAAATAAAAACACGCGACCGCCAGTTTGATTACCTACAGCCTCTAACTGCTGTGGCGCACTTGCTTGTGCGAGTAGTAAGTTGGTGCCATTGGAATTAGGAGGTGCGATTAATACCCAGCGTTTGCCATTACCAAGGTCGGTATCTTCAATTAAATCAAACCCCAGTTTTTGAGTGTAAAAAGCAATGGCGTCATTATAACTTTCAACGACTAACGCGATACTTCCTATGTGTTGTTTTATATTAGACATTGACCTACCTTACGAATTAATAACTGTGTCTAGGTGTTTTACCAGAACAATACAATTCATCAGAGGACAAAAGGCTGTATTAGGTCGTGTACCATAAGAATTATGCAAAAAGCTTGGGTTTTGGTAATTATTTGACTGCTATTCTCACCACTTATATGCTGGTTAAAAGCCCACCTAAAGGATCAATATGTCAGCTAATTTATCTCAACGAGTGTTTTGTGCCGAGCAAGTGCGAACTCACGAGCCCGCCGCCGCAGCGCAATCTGGCGTAGCTATGTATACGCTGATGGAGCGAGCTGGTAAAGCGGTGTTTGATCAGACAATTAAGCATTTTCCGCAAGCTCAAAATTATGTGGTGTTGGTTGGGGTGGGTAATAATGCAGGTGACGGCTATATCGTTGCAAGCCTCGCTAAACAGGCCGCAAAACAAGTAACAGTAATTGCGGCCGTACCAGATAAACCATTAACAGGTGATGCGCTTACAGCGCAAAAAGCATGGTTAGCAGCTGGTGGTGACATAACGGCATTTCATCAGCAAATTATAGATAACGCGGATGTCATTATTGATGGCTTGTTAGGCACAGGAATAAACAGTGATGTACGTGCTCCTTTTGTTGAGCTGATTGAAGCAGCTAATAACAGCGCTGCGCCAATTGTAGCAATTGATTTGCCGTCAGGTATTAACGCAGACACAGGAGCTGTACTGGGAGTGGCAATTGAGGCTGATGTTACAGTCACTTTTGTTGGTATTAAGCAAGGGCTTGTTACGGGCGCGGGGCGTGCCTGCGCAGGTATTGGAGAGTTTGACGATTTATCTATTTCAGATGCATTTACACAATTGGCAACGCCAACTGCAAAGTTGATAAGTTATCAAACATCGCAAGGCTTGGGGAAAAGAAATAACAATAGCCATAAAGGCAGCCATGGTAAATTACTGTGCGTAGGTGGCAATAAAGGTACGGCAGGGGCTATACGCTTAACAAGTGAGGCCGCGCTGCGCAGTGGGGCAGGTATGGTAAAAGTATACACTCATCCTGAGTCAGTCCTTGCTGTGAGTATTGGCCGCCCTGAGCTGATGGTGACGACAATCGATCTTGACGCAGCATTAGACTGGGCAACGTGTATAGCGATTGGCCCAGGGCTCGGCCAAGATACATGGTCTCAATCCACCTTTGGAACGGTTATTGAGCACTGTGTTGCTCACAATAAAGCAATGGTTGTCGACGCCGATGCGTTAAACCTTATTGCTCAGCAATCCGCGCCTATTGCATTGAAAAACACGGTATTCACACCGCACTCAGGCGAAGCTGCACGGCTACTTGGTTGCACCATTAGTGATATAGAGTCAGACCGTTACCAGAGTGCACACAAGTTGACAGAAACATATTCAACGACCTGTGTACTCAAAGGGACGGGCAGCATTATCGCTGATGGCATTAAAACGTGGGTATGCACTGATGGCAACCCCGCGTTAGCCGTAGGCGGCAGCGGTGATGTACTCACTGGGATTATTGCTGGCCTTATCGCACAAGGGTTAACAACTGAGCACGCTGCGTGTTTTGGTGTGACCTTGCATGCAAAAGCTGGAGACGTAGCCGCACAGCGCGACGGCGAACGAGGTTTGCTACCAAGCGACCTGTTTGCGATAGTCAGAGAGTTGGTAAACTAAAGCCGTCAGCCGTCAGTTTCTGATAGCTGACAGCTAAAAACTGAAAGCTTTACCCAGCTTTCACTGGGTTTTCAATACTGCTAACTGGTATTAGCGGTGTAACTCACCAACTCGCTCTGGTTGATAGGTTACTTCTTTTATTTTTACTGTTATAACCCCGCCGCCAGGCTTGGGCCATTCAATTTCATCACCTTGAGATAGGCCAAGTAAGGCGCTGCCAACAGGGGCTAAAATTGATATCTTATCAGCATTGGCATCCGCATTTTTTGGATACACTAAGGTCTTAGTAAACTCTTCTTGGCTTGATTCAACGATAAAGTTCACAGTTGAATTCATAGTTACCACTGTCGAAGGCATATCTTTTGGCTCGACAATGGTCGCGCGACCAAGTTCAGCTTCAAGCTCTTTTTCACCAGCGAAGCTGCCTGCTGGCAATGATTCCATTAAATCATACAATCTATCTGCATCAAGTGATGAGATGATCAGTTCAGGCCTTTTATTCATTGTAATGTCCTTAATTGTGTCTGATAAATAAAATTACCCCTAAGTTGTGAAGTGCCTTACAGCTTGTAAACACGACATATACAGAGGTTATTTTATTTATTACTTTATCGTTGCCCTTAAAGCTAAAAACCCAGCCTAAGCTGGGTTTTTATTTGAGCTAGATGGTTTGGGGGGTGATCACATCATGCCGCCCATGCCACCCATACCGCCCATGCCACCCATATCAGGAGCGCCAGCTTCATCTTTTGGGATTTCAGCTACCATGGCTTCTGTGGTGATCATAAGACCTGCAATCGAGCCTGCAAACTGTAGTGCAGAGCGCGTTACTTTAGTTGGATCTAGGATACCCATTTCAATCATGTCGTTGTATTCGCCAGTTGCTGCGTTGTAACCGTAGTTACCTGTGCCGCCTTTAACTGCGTTAATAACAACAGACGCTTCGTCACCTGCGTTAGTGACGATTTGACGAAGTGGTGCTTCCATCGCACGTAGTGCTACTTTAATACCGTGGCTTTGGTCTTCGTTGTCGCCAGTTAATGCAGCTAGCTTGCTAGCAGCACGTACTAGTGCAACACCACCACCCGGTACTACGCCTTCTTCAACCGCTGCGCGAGTTGCATGTAATGCATCTTCAACGCGGTCTTTTTTCTCTTTCATTTCGATTTCAGTAGCAGCACCTACTTTGATCACTGCAACACCGCCGGCAAGTTTCGCCATGCGCTCTTGTAGTTTCTCTTTATCGTAGTCAGACGTTGCTTCTTCGATTTGTGCTTTGATTTGTGCAACACGACCATTAATGCCGTCTTCTTCGCCAGCACCGTCGATGATCGTTGTATCATCTTTAGTGATCACAACGCGTTTAGCAGTACCTAAGTCTTCTACCGTTGCTTTTTCAAGTTCAAGGCCAATTTCTTCAGAGATAACCGTACCACCAGTTAATACTGCGATATCTTGTAGCATTGCTTTACGACGGTCGCCAAAACCAGGCGCTTTAACTGCTGATACTTTAACGATACCGCGCATGTTGTTAACAACTAGTGTTGCCAGTGCTTCGCCTTCAAGGTCTTCAGCGATGATCAATAGTGGCTTGCTTGCTTTAGCAACGGCTTCTAATGTAGGTAGTAACTCACGAATGTTAGATACTTTCTTGTCTACAAGTAGAATGAATGGGTTGTCTAATTCAACAGCGCCTTTTTCTGCGTTGTTGATGAAATATGGCGATAGGTAACCACGGTCAAACTGCATGCCTTCTACAACATCAAGTTCGTTCTCAAGTGATTGACCTTCTTCAACAGTGATCACACCGCTGTTACGGCCTACTTTTTCCATTGCTTCTGCAATGATGTCGCCAATTTCTTTGTCAGAGTTAGCTGAAATAGTACCTACTTGTGCGATTGCTTTTGCATCAGCACATGGAACAGAAAGTTCTTTAAGTTCAGCAACTGCTGCGATGATTGCTTTATCGATACCGCGCTTAAGGTCCATTGGGTTCATGCCCGCCGCAACCGCTTTTAAGCCTTCGTTAACGATAGATTGTGCTAAAACTGTGGCAGTAGTTGTACCGTCACCCGCTGCATCATTTGCTTTAGATGCAACTTCTTTTACCATTTGCGCGCCCATGTTTTCAAACTTGTCTTCAAGTTCGATTTCTTTTGCTACAGATACACCATCTTTAGTGATCACTGGAGCGCCAAATGATTTGTCTAATACTACGTTACGACCTTTAGGACCTAACGTTACGCGAACTGCATTTGCTAAGATGTTTACGCCAGCTAGCATTTTAGCGCGTGCGTCACCTGCAAAAAGTACTTCTTTTGCTGCCATGATTGTTTCCTCTAAATTCTTAAATGTTTGTTAAACGAAAAGTAGGTTTAGCCTACAATGCCTAAAATGTTGTCTTCACGCATGATCAGGTACTCTTGACCTTCGATCTTTTCAGCTTTTTCAACATATGAGCCGAATAACACAGTGTCACCGACTTTAACTTCTAATGCTCTCACATCACCGTTATCTAGAGTACGGCCATTACCAACAGCGACAACTTCTCCGCGTGTTGATTTCTCAGCAGCAGAGCCAGTTAATACAATACCGCCAGCAGACTTGGTTTCTTCTTCTAGACGCTTAACGATTACGCGATCATGTAAAGGACGAATGTTCATTTGTTTAGTTCTCCTAACAGTTTCTGAACAGGACAGAAAAAAGTTTTGTGTGTACCAAAGCTATTAAATCGTTTTGTTTAATAGCCTAGGATTAGTTGTACTCAGTAATGGGGGTGTTGCAGAAAAACCCAAGAGAAAAAAAGTAAAATTTTTTAATCTTTTCTCTCATACTCACCGTCAATGGTGGTTGGCTCACTCATTTTACGAGGTTCTGATTCTGAATAACTGTGTTGACTAAAAGAGGATGGCCCGTGTTGCATACCGGCACTCATACGCACAGTTGCTTGGCTGGCAAGGCCGGCAGCTAATTTATTGCGAATGGCTGGAGTTAATAATAAAAAGCCAAATACGTCGGTCATAATACCTGGGGTTAATAATAAAACACCGGCGATGATCACACATAATCCAGTAAATAATTCTTTGGCTGGCATTTGCCCTTGGGCCATTTGCGTTTGCACATTTTGTAGTGCCCCCATGCCTTGCTGTCTTACTAATTTGGCACCTAATATTGCAGTGATAACCACTAAAGCAACAGTGGCAAAGCCGCCGATCACATCGGCCACTTGGATCAATAGAGCGATTTCAACAATCGGCACGAGAATAAATAACAAAAATAAAAATCTAAACATAAGGCTCTCTAAATTGTGCTCACGTAAAGTCGTGATGAAATATTAATATGGGTGACTCGGTCTATTTTCAAGCTTAGTGAGAAAGCCACTCTGGCTAACTACACTTTGCTTTGGCTATCAGCTACTATGGGGTTGGGCAGAGCAATCAACTAAAGGTTCAATATGACGACGCATTTTCGAGTTATTTTTACAACTTGTGCAGATGTAAGTGAAGCACGTTCGATGGCTGAGCAGCTAGTTAAAATGAAACTCGCAGCCTGTGTAAACATTCTTCCTAATATAGAGTCTGTTTATATGTGGCAAGGAGACGTAAGCTATGCAACCGAAAGTAAATTAATAATAAAAACGAAATCTGAAAAAATGAATGAAGTGTTCCAAACTATTAAACAGTTACATAGTTACGACGTTCCGGAAATACAGGTCATTGACGTGGCCACGGGCAATTTAGCCTACTTTAATTGGATGGATGAGGTACTTAATTAATGCGTTGTTTTCTTTTCTTGCTGTGTGCGTTTTTGTTGTTTCCTACACAAGCTGCTAATAAAAACTTATTGAGCGATTTATTGCAGCCCGCTGAGCAAACTTTTTTACCCGTTGACCAAGCGTTTACATTTGATTTTGACCAACAAGGTAGCACCCTCTTTATTGGTTGGGATATTGCTCCAGGTTATTACCTTTACAAAAAGAAGTTAGAGATCATTGAAAAAGGGGCTGATATTACAGTTCCTGAGCTTGGTAAAGGGGTGGTTATTGAAGACGAGTTTTTTGGCAAAACAGAGGTGTTTTTTGACTCCTTAAGTGTAGTCAGTAAACTGAGTAATGTAGCGAGCGGTGGTGTAGTTAAAGTTCGTTATCAAGGTTGTGCGGAGGCAGGCCTTTGCTACCCGCCTGAAATCATCACCATCCCATTAAGTGTGATTGCTGGTGAACTAGCGACATCTGAACAGGCAGCAGACACGGCAACTGCAAGTAATGCATTGGCGGCACTTAATGCAGAGTCGCCAGCTTTAGTAACGAATGACACTGCATTAAATAACGTGCCTGAAAAAGAGTTAAACTTTACCGAAAAACTGGCTTCACAAGGCCTGCTTGCTAATTTAGTTATTTTCTTTTTAGTGGGGATAGGGCTTGCTTTTACGCCGTGCGTATTTCCAATGTTTCCTATTTTGTCTAGCCTAATTGCAGGTCAACAAAACCTCTCGACTAAAAAGGCTTTTGCACTATCGTTTGTATATATCCAAGGGATGGCAGTCACGTATGCCGCATTAGGTTTGGTTGTTGCTTCTTTGGGTGGCCAAGTGCAAGGTTACTTGCAACACCCTTATGTACTGATCAGCTTTAGTTTGTTATTTGTTTTGTTGGCTATGTCGATGTTTGGTTGGTATGAAATAAAACTACCAAGCAGCATGATGAACAAATTAACTCAAGTGAGTAACAATCAAAAAGGCGGCAATTATATTGGTGTATTCTTGATGGGCGTGTTGTCTGGCTTAATCGCGTCACCTTGCACTACTGCGCCGTTATCCGCAGCATTATTATTTGTCGCACAAAGTGGTGATTACCTCGTCGGCGGCTTAACTTTATATGTATTGAGTTTAGGTATGGGCATACCCTTGTTACTACTTGGTACATCTGGCGGTAAATTATTACCAAAAGCAGGTGGTTGGATGGAGCAAGTTAAAACCCTATTCGGTTTTATCATGCTAGTTGTACCACTTATATTACTTGAACGTATTGTTGATTTTGACATCATATTATTGATGGCGGGTTTATTGGCGCTGGCTACTGCGTTGTATTTACATCATTGGCAAAGTAGCCAAAGCCAAGGCAAGCTAAAAACAGCATTGTGGTTTGCCGCTACGTTACTAGTAATTACTGGGGCTAACTTAACGAAAAACTATCTATGGCCAACAACACTAGTTGCTAGTACCGCAAATAGCGAGCAAAAGGAACATGGCTTTAAATTAGTTGCTGACTTAGCTGAGCTGCAACAAGCAATAGAGGATGCAAGCAGTGATGGTCGCCTTGTGATGGTTGATTTGTATGCAGATTGGTGTGTTGCGTGTAAAGAATTCGAAAAATATACACCTTTCCTGACACTAAAGTGCAGGGGGAGTTTGCAAATTTTGAACTGCTAAAAATAGATCTGACCGAAAGTGACGACACGACAATTGCAGTAATGGAAGAGTTTACTGTATTCGGTTTACCAAGCATTTTGTTTTTTGATACAAAAGGTGAAGAGCTTGCCGCGCAGCGTGTGACGGGCTTTTTAAACGCGAAGGACTTTGCTGAGCATTTAGTTGATGTAAAAAATAGCGCTAAATAAACATTTTTTACACAGCTGTTTTAAACGCCACTTTACATGAGTGGCGTTTTTGTTTGTGTGGTCACTTCTAGTGATTAGACCAGTATTTTGCTGCTATTTACATCGAACTGACTATAATAGGTGGTTAACGTGAGAAATAGTTGCTATTTTAGTTTTCTCCCCTTACATTTTAAGGGGGTTTCTAATCAAAATGGCTTAACTCATTATTTATAGGATTATCGCGTATTATGGCTGCAAAATTTAAACTTTTAGTTATAAATGGCCCTAACTTAAACATGCTAGGTAAGCGTGAACCAGAAAAATACGGTTCACACACACTTAGTGAGATTATGAGCGAACTAACAGAGCTTGCTGATGGTCTAGATGTGGAATTAACGCATTTTCAAAGTAATAGTGAGCAAGCTTTAATTGAGCGTATACACAGCGCTTGGCAGGCTATTGATTACATTATTATCAACCCAGCGGCATTTACGCATACAAGCGTGGCTTTACGTGATGCATTACTGGCGGTTGATATCCCGTTTTATGAAGTGCATTTAACTAATGTGCACGCACGGGAAGCGTTTCGTCATCATTCATATTTTTCTGATGTGGCGCAGGGCGTGATATGTGGATTAGGTGCAATGGGTTATCGCGCAGCACTTGAAGCGGCGGTAAATCGATTGCAAAACGCAATTTAATTTTAAACTAACAAACTAATAGGCGGGTTGTTCATGGATATTCGCAAGATCAAAAAACTAATTGAACTAGTAGAAGAATCAGGTATTGCTGAATTAGAAATCACTGAAGGTGAAGAATCAGTACGTATTAACCGTAATAACATGAGTGCAGGTCCTGCTTACGCTCCACAATATGCTCCTCAGTATGCACCAGCTCCAGCAGCGGCGCCAGCACCTGCAGCTCCAGTTGCAGCCTCTGAAGCAGCAGCGCCAGCTGCAGGCCCAACGGGTCATCAAGTATTATCACCTATGGTTGGTTCTTTCTATGCAGCTGCTTCTCCAGAAGCACCGGCATATGTTGAAGTAGGCTCACAAGTTAAAGTGGGTGACACGCTGTGTATCATCGAAGCGATGAAAATGATGAACCAAATTGAGTCAGATAAAGCGGGCACAGTAAAAGCTATTTTAGTTGAAAATGGCGAGCCAGTAGAATTTGATCAACCGTTATTCATCATTGAATAATAGCGTAACCTAATAAGGCCAACTCTTATGTTAGATAAAGTAGTCATTGCAAACCGAGGTGAAATTGCACTTCGTATCTTGCGCGCCTGCAAAGAGCTTGGGATCAAAACGGTTGCTGTGCATTCAACGGCGGATCGCGATCTTAAGCATGTATTGCTTGCAGATGAAACAATTTGTATCGGTAAACCTGCTGCAACAGAAAGTTATTTAGATATTCCGCGAATTATCGCGGCTGCTGAAGTAACGGATGCTGTTGCTATTCACCCAGGTTATGGTTTCCTTGCTGAAAACGCTGATTTTGCTGACCAAGTTGAACAAAGTGGTTTCGTGTTTATTGGTCCTCGTGGCGATACCATTCGCTTAATGGGCGACAAAGTATCAGCAATCGAAGCTATGCGTAAAGCGGGTGTTCCATGCGTACCGGGCTCAGACGGCCCTGTATCGGATGATAAAGAGCGCAATATGCAAATCGCTAAGCGCATTGGTTATCCTGTGATCATCAAAGCCGCTGGTGGCGGTGGTGGTCGCGGTATGCGTGTAGTTCGTAGCGAAGCTGAGTTAATTAATTCAATTGCACTTACTCAACAAGAAGCGAAGCAGTTCTTTGGTAATAGCATGGTTTACATGGAGAAATTCCTTGAAAACCCACGCCATATCGAAGTTCAAGTATTAGCTGATGGTCAAGGTAATGCAGTTCACTTAGGCGAGCGTGATTGTTCAATGCAGCGCCGTCACCAAAAAGTGGTTGAAGAAGCGCCGGCACCAGGTATTACTGCCGAAGTACGTAAGTTCATTGGTGAGCGCTGTACGCGAGCATGTATCGAAATTGGTTATCGCGGTGCGGGTACGTTTGAGTTCTTATACGAAAATGGTGAGTTCTATTTCATTGAAATGAACACCCGTATTCAGGTTGAACACCCTGTAACTGAAATGGTCACTGGTGTTGATTTAATCAAAGAGCAGCTAAAAATTGCTGCTGGTCAACCATTGTCATTCACGCAAGATGACGTTGTTATTCGTGGTCATGCCGTTGAATGTCGAATTAATGCTGAAGATCCTGAAACGTTTATCCCGTCACCGGGTAAGATTACCCGTTTTCACCCAGCCGGTGGATTAGGTATTCGTTGGGACAGCCATATTTATGCTGACTACACAGTACCACCACATTACGATTCAATGATTGGTAAATTGATCACTTATGGTGAAAACCGTGATGTCGCGATTGCTCGTGCTCGTAACGCATTGAATGAGCTTGTGATCGATGGTATTAAAACTAATACGCCATTACATAAGCGCATCTTAGCAGATGAAAACTTCCAAAATGGTGGTACTAACATCCACTATCTTGAAAGAAAATTAGGGCTGTAACCCTAATTATGAAAAAAACCGGCAAACTTTGCCGGTTTTTTTGTGTCAGATGATCGCCGACTCGCCTTAAAAAAATAATCTGGTATGATTAACAGGTTATCGTTTTTAATACTATCCATGAGGTAAGAATGGCGCACACTGTTGGTTTTCAACTCGCAGATGAAGCTGCAACGGTTAAAATGGGCAATCAACTTGCAGAATTAATGGAGCAAGGTGCAGTTATTTATTTACATGGTGATTTAGGGGCGGGTAAAACTACTTTAACACGTGGTGTGATCCAAGGCTTCGGTCATCAAGGTAAGGTTAAGAGTCCAACTTATACGCTTGTGGAACCTTATGAATTGGCAACGGCCAACGTTTATCATTTTGATTTATATCGCTTAGGCGACCCAGAAGAGCTGGAATACATGGGGATCCGCGATTACTTCTCTCCCACAGCTATTTGTGTGGTGGAGTGGCCGGAGAAAGGCGGTGAGTTTATCCCAACGCCAGATCTAGATATTACGTTGCGTTATGTCGGCGAGGCACGAGAAATTGAAATTAAAAGTATTAGTCCGCGTGGCGATAGTATTGTAGAAAAAATCAGTTCATATTGAATAACAACAAATAATAAAGGGTGTAGTGTTACCTATGTGTCGAGCAGTCATAAAGTGGATGTGCGGGTTTTTGCTGTTAGCAATCAGCACTAGCCTCTATGCACAAAATACTATCAATAGTGTACGGGTTTGGCCATCGCCAGACAGTACTCGTGTAGTGTTCGACTTAACGGATAAGCCAGACTTTAGTTACTTTATGCTGAAAAACCCACTGCGTTTAGTGGTTGACTTAGAAAACACAAATCAAATAAAAGATTTACCAGCGATCCCAAATAAACATCAAATTGTTAGTAAGTTACGTTATTCCAAAGCAAAAAATAGCAAAGCTGTCAGGTTTGTATTTGAGCTTACAGGGCCAGTAAAGCCCGTTATATTTGCTTTAGCCCCAACTGGGCCTTATAAAAATCGATTAGTGGTGGACTTATATGACAAAAATCAAGCAGAACCCACTGTATCTAGTAGCAATGTTGCAGTTAAAAAGCGTGAGCTAAATCAGCAGCGTGATATTGTTATTGCCATTGATGCAGGACATGGTGGCGAAGACCCCGGTTCAATTGGTCCGTCAGGTACTTACGAAAAAGATATTACATTACAAATTGCTAAACGCTTAGAGCGCATGATTGATGCTGAGCGCGGGATGATTTCACGGATGGTGCGTAGTGGCGATTACTTTGTAAAACTCAATACCCGTACCAGCCGAGCAAGGCAGAAAAAAGCTGATTTCTTAGTTTCAATTCATGCTGATGCATTTACGAGCCCACAACCAAATGGCGCTTCTGTTTGGGTGCTATCGCTGCGTCGGGCTAATTCAGAAATAGGTAAATGGATTGAAGATAAAGAAAAACACTCAGAGCTACTAGGCGGTGCTGCTGGGGTTATTAAAGACACCGCCAGTGAAAAGTACCTAGCCCAAGCTCTGTTAGATATGTCGATGGATCATTCAATGAAAACCGGCTTTAGCGTAGCAGAGGGGATGGTGCAAGAGCTTAAAAAAGTGGCTAAATTACATAAAAAAGAGCCGCAAGCCGCAAGCCTCGCAGTGTTAAAATCGCCAGATATTCCGTCAATATTGGTGGAAACGGGGTTTATATCGAATCCACGTGAAGAGCAATTACTAAAAAGTGCTAACCACCAAGAGCGCTTAGCAAAAGCAATATTTACCTCAATCAAAAGCTATTACTTAAAAAATCCACCCGATGACTCACTGTTTGCGTCGTTGAAGTCGCAATACCCGACTAAGCACAAAGTGCGTCCCGGCGAGTCTTTAAGCTTGCTTGCCAGTCGTTATGGCGTATCAGTTAGTAAGCTTAAGCAAGTCAACAAACTACAATCTAATACCTTGTTTATTGGTCAAGAGTTAGATATTCCACAAAGCTAAAATCGTTAGGATCTCTATGAGCATTGAAATATTACCCGCGCGATTAGCTAACCAGATTGCAGCGGGCGAAGTTGTTGAAAGACCCGCATCGGTTGTCAAAGAACTGGTTGAAAATAGCTTAGATGCAGGCGCAACACGGATTCAAATAGATATTGAGCGAGGCGGCCATAAGCTTATTCGTATTCGTGATAATGGTTCGGGTATAAATAAAGACGAGCTAACGCTTGCGCTTTCTCGCCATGCAACCAGCAAATTAAAGTCGCTTGATGACTTAGAGAATATTTGCTCACTGGGTTTTCGTGGTGAAGCATTGGCATCAATTAGCTCGGTATCACGGTTAACACTGAGCTCTAAAACCAAAGAGCAAGAGGCCGCGTGGCAAGCGTTTGCTGAGGGGCGTGATATGGTAGTGCAAGTAAAGCCTACAGCGCACCCTGATGGTACGACTATTGAAGTTAAAGACTTATTTTTTAATACTCCAGCCAGACGTAAGTTTTTACGCACTGAAAAAACCGAGTTTACCCATATAGATGAATTAATAAAGCGCATTGCTTTGAGCCGTTTTGATGTATCTATTACGCTCACTCATAACGACAAAGTGGTACGTCAGTATCGGGCTAAAATGGATCCCGCACAGGCGATTACGCGGGTAGCCCAAGTGGCTGGCAAAGCCTTCGCTGAACAAGGCTTGTATATTGAGTCAGGAGAGGCGGGTTTACAATTACATGGTTGGGTGTTGCCCGTAGGCTCTGCAAATACCACACAATATACCTATGTAAATAATCGCATGATGCGCGATAAGTTGATTTTACATGCTATTCGTCAAGCATTTGAGGAAGTTGCAGGGCAAGAAGAACTCCCCGGCTTTGTTATTTATATAGATATAGACCCACGACAAGTTGATGTAAACGTGCACCCTGCAAAGCACGAAGTGCGTTTTCATCAAGGGCGTTTAGTGCATGACTTTATCTTACAAGCGATTAAGCAGGTTGTAGTACCATTACAAGAAGAGTTTGTTGATCATCAAAGCTCGCAACACGGGGTGTTAGAAAGCCCTTACCGTAGCGCGCCATCACAGTACGTGAGTCAGGCAGCGAATGAGTTATTGGATTACCCTAAGTCAAACCTGCAATCATTTGAAAATAGCCACAGTGGGGCATCGTCTTCTTCCTCTCGAGGTGGTGGGTATGCAGGAACAAACGGTAGAACAAACCAAGCGAATCATCATGATGTCAGTGCATTTTATCAAGGTGTCAATGAGCAGCATGCTAGTCATTTTGACAAACCAACGAGTACCCCAATCGAGTTGCCGACATCTAATCAGCAGCAAACAGCACAGTCATTAATAATACAAAGTGATGGTGGCTGCGTGTTTAAGCAACAACAACAGTTGTACTGTTCACACTTTAAATATCTATTAGTGGATGATTGGTTAGAGTTGATAGCAGAGCACGGTCACCTAGAAGGCAAAGCGTTGTTGTTACCTGTGCGAGTCAATATCAGTAAAGAAGATAGTGCGCGCTTAACGCAGCAACAATCTTGGTTTACTTTACTGGGCTTTGAGTTATTGATTGAAAAGCAATTTGTGATGGTGAAAAAGCTGCCGCAGAGTTTATATTTGCTTGATGTAAGCCAAGCGATAGATGCCTTAATAAAAGCAACGCAAGCTGAGCTTGAGAGCATTGAGGATTGGTTACACTGGCAACGAGGGCAAATACCGCAACGCTTTTATGCGAGCCAAGCATTTGCAGAGGATGTTGTGCGTTTGCAAAATAATCCACAAACAATTCAGCGCTTAGCTGCAAAAGCGGTTAAAATAGATTTAAATCATTTCTTAGTGCAATTAGATTAAGGTCGTTGAGTTGAGTAATTTACCTGTCATTTTTTTAATGGGCCCAACAGCTGCGGGGAAAACTGCGTTAGCTATTGATTTATGTCAGCATTTAAAAACAGAAATAATCAGCGTCGATTCAGCCTTAGTGTACAAAGATATGGACATAGGGACGGCAAAGCCGGATGCACAAGAGCTTGCACTTGCGCCGCATCACCTAATTGACTTAATAGATCCCAGTGAAAGTTACTCTGTTGCTGATTTTCGTCGTGATGCGATTGAAAAGATTGACCAATTTCACCAACAAGGTAAAGTGCCAGTATTAGTTGGTGGTACAATGATGTATTTTAAATCATTAATAGATGGATTATCGCCACTGCCAGAAGCCTGTCCAGTCATTAGGGCTGAACTCGAGCAGCAAGCTAAATTGCATGGTTGGCCAGCACTTTATAAAGAACTGCTTGGTATTGATCCACAAGCGGCAGAAAAAATGAGTGAAAATGACTCTCAGCGTATTAATCGTGCGTTGGAGGTTTACCGCTTAACGGGTAAAACCATGACTGAGCTGCAAAAAAGTAAGCAGCCAAGTTTACCGTATACGTTCCATCAATTTGCTATTGCACCGGATGATCGTGCCGACTTACACGAACGTATAGCACAAAGATTTAAAATAATGCTTGAGCAGGGGTTTGAAAATGAAGTTTCATCCCTATATCAACGTAAGGATTTACACCCAAACTTACCTTCTATTCGTTGCGTGGGTTATAGACAAATGTGGGATTACATTGCTGGCGAAACTGATTACGATGAAATGGTGTTTCGCGGTATTGCAGCAACACGACAGCTTGCTAAACGTCAATTGACGTGGTTAAGAGGTTGGCCCGATGTAACGTGGTTAACAACGGGTGATGAAGAAAACTTGCAACGTGTTGTAAGTTCGCTAAGCTAGTAGTAGTTGAAATTTTTTAGCTTTGTTAAATGAGTTCAGCCACTTAATTATAATAACACCTAGAACGAAGGAAAATAACATGGCAAAAGGCCAATCGTTACAAGACCCATTTTTGAATGCGTTACGTCGTGAGCGTATTCCAGTATCAATCTTTTTGGTTAATGGCATCAAACTACAAGGTAAGATCCAGTCATTTGACCAATTTGTTATTTTACTCGAAAACACCGTGAACCAAATGGTGTATAAACATGCAATTTCGACTGTAGTTCCTGCTCGTGCTGTTAACTTCCAAGGTATTCAAGGAAGCGAAGACGGTGAAGAGCCAGAAGTTGGAAATTTTTAAATTAGGAGCATAATGTTTGTTTGACCGTTATGAAGCCGGCGAACAGGCAGTCTTAGTTCATATCGACTTTCCTAAAGAAGGGGATCGTGAAGATCTTCATGAATTAGAGATGTTGGTATCTTCTGCTGGTGTTAGCAGTTTGGCGGTTGTGCAAGGCAGCCGTCAATCACCACATCCGAAACTATTCGTCGGTACCGGAAAGGCTGAAGAGATCGCTGAGATTGTCAAAATCCACAACGCAGATGTCGTCATTTTTAATCATCAACTCAGACCGTCACAAGAACGCAATTTAGAGCGCGTTTGCCAATGCCGAGTGCTTGATAGAACGACGCTTATTCTTGATATTTTTGCGCAACGCGCACGTACTCATGAGGGTAAGTTGCAGGTTGAACTTGCACAACTGCGTCATATGTCAACTCGCTTGATCCGCGGCTGGACACACCTTGAGCGCCAAAAAGGTGGTATTGGTTTACGTGGCCCAGGTGAAACCCAGCTAGAAACAGATAGACGCTTACTGCGAGTGCGTATTCAAAGCATTCGTGCACGCTTAGAAAAAGTTGCCGTGCAACGTGAGCAGGGTCGTCGTGCTCGCAACCGCAATGAAATCCCAACGGTGTCATTGGTAGGCTATACCAATGCGGGTAAATCGACGTTATTTAACCGTATAACTGACTCTAATGTTTATGCTGCTGATCAGCTATTTGCGACGTTAGATCCAACCTTACGTAAACTTGAAATTGAAGATGTAGGGTCGATTATTTTAGCGGATACTGTAGGCTTTATTCGTCATTTACCCCATGATTTAGTTGCTGCTTTTAAAGCAACACTGACAGAGACTCGTGAAGCAGATTTACAGCTACATGTGGTTGATGTTGCTGATCATCGTCGCAAAGAGAATATAGAACAGGTACAATCGGTTCTTAAAGAAATTGAAGCGGATGAAGTACCACAATTGCTGGTATACAACAAAATTGATGCACTTGAAGATATTCAAGCGCGCATTGATCGGGATGATGAAGGCACCCCGATCAGAGTTTGGTTATCGGCTCACAGTGGTGAAGGATGTGAATTATTATCACAGGCTATCAGTGAGTTGTTAGCAAAGAAAATGTTTGTACATACGCTTAAATTAGCACCACAATTTGGCCGTTTACGTGCTGCGTTGTTTAATTTAAACGCAGTACATCAAGAAGACTTTGATGAGCAGGGTCAATGGTTGTTAGCTACGCGTATGCCTATGGTAGAATGGAACCGATTGAGAAAAGAGTTTGGTCCTGAAATCGACGCTTTTATTTTGTAATTCGAAAAAACTACCGCACAATGTCATTTTTAGTATGAGAACAGCGGTATTTTTGTTAGATTTAACGTAATTACCTAAATTATTTAGATAACAATGGAGTATAGCTATGGCCTGGAATGAACCGGGTAATAATGGCAATGACAAAGATCCGTGGAACAAAAAAGGCGGACGTGATCAAGGCCCACCTGATTTAGACGAGGTGTTTCGCAAGTTCAGCGGTAAGTTTGGCGGCATATTTGGCGGTAATAAACCCGGCAAAAGTGGCGGTGGACTCGGTGGAGCTGGTCTTTCATTTGTGCTAATTATTGCTGCAATTGTATGGGCATTAAGCGGTATTTATACCGTTAAAGAAGCAGAGCGTGGCATCGTATTACATTTTGGTCAGTTTGACCGTATCGCAGATCCAGGTTTGCGTTGGAAAATGACATTTATTGAAACAGTCGTTCCAGTTGATATTGAAGCAGTTCGTTCATTATCGACATCTGGCTTTATGCTAACCGAAGACGAAAATGTGGTTAGTGTTGAATTTCAGGTGCAGTACCGAGTTATTGACCCTGTATTGTACAAGTTTAGTGTTACTAATGCTGATTCTAGTTTAAAAGAAGCATTAGAAAGTGCACTGCGCTATGTTGTTGGCCATTCTAAAATGGACCAAGTATTAACGAATGGCCGTGAAGTTGTACGTCAAAATACCTGGGACGAACTAAATAAAATTATCGAACCGTATAATTTAGGTTTAATAGTCACGGACGTTAACTTTAAAGATTCACGTCCACCGGCTGAAGTTAAAGATGCGTTTGATGATGCGATTGCAGCACAAGAAGATGAAGAGCGTTTCATTCGTGAAGCGGAAGCTTATGCCCGTGAGATTGAACCGCGTGCTCGTGGTCAAGTAACGCGTATGACGCAAGAAGCTGAAGGTTATGGTGAGCGTGTTATTTTAGAAGCAGAGGGTGAGGTAGCCCGTTTTGAAAAGCTACTACCTGAATATCAAGCTGCTAAAAAGGTAACTCGTGAGCGCTTATACATTGATGCCATGCAAGAAGTGCTCGGTAGCAGCTCGAAAGTGTTAGTCGATGTTAAAGGCGGTAATAACATGATGTATTTACCACTTGATAAAATGATGGAAAAACAAGGTACAGCAACTCGTGTTGCACTACCTAGTTCAAGTGATATCAACGACCTACGCAATAAAGTTAATACATCGCGCAATAGCACTGTGAACTCAAGTTCAGACCGCTTTGGCGCAGATCGCTTTAACGACGGGAGATAAGCGCAATGAAAAACTTTAGTTTAGTTCTATTATTAGCGGCCGTTGTGTTGTCATTTTCGTCAGTGTTTGTAGTACCTGAAGGGCAAAAAGCAATTGTTATGCTCTTTAGTAAAGTACAAAAAGACGACAGTGGTGAAGCAATTGTTTACAACCCTGGCTTACAATTCAAAGTACCTTTCTTTAGCCAAGTACGTCGTATTGATGCGCGTATTCAAACTTTAGATGGCGCACCGGATCGCTTTGTAACCAGTGAGAAAAAAGACTTAATCGTTGACTCGTTCGTGAAGTGGCGGGTAAGTGATTTTAGCGCATTTTATTTACGTGCCCGTGGTGATAAGCAATACGCTGAAGCGCTACTTAAGCAAAAAGTAAACAACGGTCTTCGTACTAATTTTGGTTCACGTACCATCCGTGAGATTGTATCTGGTGAGCGTAGCGAGCTAATGGAAGAAGCGTTAGTCCAAGCCTCTGAAAGTGCTCAAGAGTTAGGTATTGAAGTACTTGATGTACGTGTTAAGCAGATCAATTTACCATCAGAGGTTAGTGATTCTATTTACAAACGTATGCGTGCTGAACGTAAAGCGGTTGCAAATGAACACCGTTCTGAAGGTAATGAAAAAGCAGAAACTATCCGCGCTGAAGTTGACCGTCGTGTAACGGTTATGCTTGCTGATGCAGAGCGTAATGCCCGTGCTGTTCGTGGTGCTGGTGATGCAAAAGCAGCTGCTATTTATGCAGATGCATACAATAAAGACGCTGAATTCTTTAGTTTTGTACGTTCATTAGAGGCTTATAAAAAGACCTTTAAAGATAAGCAAGACGTGATGGTGTTATCACCAGACAGTGACTTCTTTAGATATATGAAAGGTGCTGCTGCGCAGTAATCACTTCTTATATCTAACACAAATCCAAACCCTGTGTATGCAGGGTTTTTCTTTTAGTAAGACGGATTATTGTGAATAACTTAATGTTATTCAACCAGTTAATTTTTATTGTGAGTGATGCTCTACGCGCTCGCAGAAAAAATAACCTAAACGGGGTGATCTTTGCCCTCATTATCTGGTAAAATCTCGTCCTAATTTTTTCTAAGTGAATTTACAATGGGTAAAAACGTTGTTGTATTAGGCACCCAATGGGGTGACGAAGGTAAGGGTAAGGTAGTTGACCTCCTTACAGACAAAGCATCTTTAGTAGTTCGTTACCAAGGTGGCCATAACGCAGGTCACACTTTAGTTATCGGCGGTGAAAAGACGGTTTTACACCTTATTCCATCGGGTGTATTACGTGACAATGTTAAATGTGTGATTGGTAATGGTGTTGTTGTATCACCAGAAGCGCTAATGAAAGAGATTGGCATGCTAGAAGAACGTGGCGTACCAGTACGCGAGCGTTTATTAATAAGCGAAGCATGTCCGTTAATCTTGCCTTTCCACATCGCATTAGATGTTGCCCGTGAAAAAGCACGTGGTAACAAAGCGATTGGTACTACAGGTCGTGGTATTGGTCCAGCGTATGAAGATAAAGTAGCTCGTCGTGGTTTACGTATCGGTGATTTATTTAATCCTGAGCTATTCGCAGCGAAGCTTAAAGAAGTATTGGAATATCATAACTTCACTTTAGTTAACTACTACAAAGTAGACGCTGTTGATTTTCAACAAACATTTGATGATGCAATGGCTGTTGCAGATATTCTTAAAGCAATGGTTGTTGATGTTACAGAATTACTTGATCAAACTCGCCTTGCTGGCGACAACATCTTATTTGAAGGTGCACAAGGTACATTACTTGATATCGATCACGGTACTTACCCATACGTAACCTCTTCAAATACCACTGCCGGTGGTGTTGCGACAGGCGCAGGTTTTGGTCCATTAAACCTTGATTACGTTCTGGGTATTATCAAAGCTTACACAACGCGTGTTGGTTCTGGTCCTTTCCCAACAGAGCTTTACGATGGCCTTGAAAAGCAAGACCCAGTAGGTAAGCACTTAGGTACTGTTGGCCATGAATTTGGTGCGACAACAGGTCGTTTGCGTCGTACTGGTTGGTTAGATGCAGTAGCAATGCGCCGTGCAGTGCAAATCAACTCAATTACAGGCTTCTGTTTAACGAAGCTTGACGTATTAGATGGTTTAGAGACGCTTAAAATCTGTACTGGTTATCAGTTAGAAGACGGTACTGTTACTAACGTAACGCCACTTGCTGCTGAAGGTTACGAGAAAGTAACTCCAGTGTATGAAGAAATGCCAGGTTGGTCTGAAAATACAGTAGGTGCTACTTCTGTTGAGCAGTTACCACAAGCTGCACTTGATTACATCAAGCGTATTGAAGAAATCACAGGTGTACCTGTTGATATTATTTCTACAGGTCCTGATCGCGTAGAAACTATGGTACTACGCAGCCCATTTGCGTAATAAGCAATTGCACTAAAAAAGCTGCCTAGAGCAGCTTTTTTTGTGGCTGTTTTTCAGCTTTATTACAAATAAGCCTAGATAAATTTCATTCTGGAACGATCTTTGTATAAACTTTAACAAGATGGTTTTAATTAAAGTGACCTAAATGCGTTTGTTAACTTGTTTATCAATAGTGCCGCTCTCTATGTTGTTGGCAAGCTTCGCTAAAGCGGAGGAACCGCTGACTGCCGTACCTTTATACACAGAAACAGAGCTGTTAGCACTGATCAATAAAAATGCCCATTTAGCGCGGGTAAAGGCAGATGATTGCCAGTTAGTGCAAGATATCGAAGCACGAGCCAATAAAATGGCATTGCCTTCTTATCAATTCCTATATGGCGACATGTTAGCGTATGCGGTGTGTGTTGATCGTAATGTGGAATTGGGTGTGTATTATATGCGTCAGGCAGCTCAGCAAGGCTTAGCGGCTGCATTAGAGCAACTTGGTCGTTACTATGATACTGGCCGTTTAGTGCAAAAAGACAAAGCACTGGCTATAACTTACCTGCGCGAAGCAGCAGCACAAGGTAACTTGAAGGCACAATTACGCTTAGTAAATTTGTTTAATCAAGGCTTTGGTAGTCCACGCGATTATGAAGATGCGTATCGTTGGCTCTTCCATGCCATGGTGGCAGACAAGGCAACTCACCAAAAGATTGAACGATCACTTGCTCAACTGGCGCAAAAAATGCCAGACAGCGTAGTGGCACGCGCACGTTTACCTATGTAGGTGTGAATTGAATAGCTAGCGAGTTAGAAAGGATACAGTTAGCGAGTTGAAAGTAAAAGGGCTAGGTGTAATACCTAGCCCTTTTTGTTTACTCTTTTATTTCTTTAGATTGTTTAGGCTCTTTGTTTTTACCATTGTTGGGGTCTTTTAACACCGACATTTTCGGTGGCTGCATTGCAATAATACGCTCACCTTGTTGTGGCGGTTTCTCCATATTTATCGTAAATGGACGCAGCTTTAACGGTGAATCTTCATCGCTATCTTTATCCCCATTAATAATAAATAATGGGATCGCATCAGGATTCATTTCCTGATATTTCTCCCAACTAAACTCTTCTGAAATGCGTGTGGCACTCACTTTACCGCCTTTTGCTATAAGGCTACTTAAACGAGCATATGAACCACTATCACCAAATAGTATTTGGCGAGATAAAAATGTGGCGCTGTCTTTATTTGCCTTAGCATGTGAGGTTGAAGAACGCAGTGAAAACACGTTTTTCTCATTCAATAAATGTGAAAAATACTGCACACCTAATGCGTTGTGGTGGCGATTAGGCGATAGCGCCATAACACTACGAATAGTGGTTAATGGTAGGTAGCGCTCAGCATGCTCTGACTGCGGGTTGCCATAGTAACAAGCAAGGCCGTCCATACGTGCCATTTTGCAGTTTTCCCAAGCAGGATCAGATAAATGCACTGGAATATTTTGCTCTTTTAAGCCACAAGCAATGGCGCGAGCAACATGGTTAGCACCTATTATTAAGATAGTATTAGGTGAAGGTTGGCGTACACCCAATAGTTTAGCGATTGGAATAGCCGTTAAACTTTGCAAAACCACAGTAATAATGATCACAGTAAAAATTAGCGGGACTATTTTTTCTGCGTCGGCGACGCCTGCTTCCATCATACTTAGCGCAAATACCGAGCCTACTGCAGCGGCAACAATCCCCCGAGGTGCTATCCATGACAGCACTAGACGAGACTTTATTGGCAGCTCTGTGCCAAAGGTTGAAACAGCAATACACAGTGGACGTGCAACAAACAGCACTATTGCTAAAAAGATAAACACATCAGCATCAAGCATCATTAAATCCGAGAGCTCTAAACGTGCTGCAAGCAAGATAAATAAGGTCGAAATTAAGATCATAGACAGATCTTCTTTAAACTCTAAAACAGAATCAATTTCTAAATCATCTTGATTTGCTAGCCAAATACCAAATACTGTAACCGCAAGTAAGCCAGATTCATGGCTTAAATGATTTGAAATTGTAAAGCTGATCAATACCAGCGCTAAGATGCCAAACTTATGTAATTCAAATGGTAGCCATTCACGGCGGATCAATAAAGTTGTTAACCAGCCAGCAACTACACCAATTGACAAGCCCACCCCTAAGGTTTTGAATAAGGCGATAATAGTGTGTAAAAACACTTCACCTTGACCAACAAGCATGACAGCTTCAAATACTAATACCGCAAATAAAGCACCGATTGGGTCGATAACAATGCCTTCCCAGCGCAAAATTCGATCTATATCTTGAGTCGGCCGCATTGAATTTAATAGCGGGGCTATTACAGTAGGCCCTGTTACAACTAAAACAGCACCAAGTACTGCGGCAACACGCCAGTTTAGTTCTAAAATCCAATATGCACTTAGGCTGATGACGATACAAGTGGCAATCATCCCTATTGAGCAGAGGTTCCTCACTACCTTGCCAATACCTTTGAGTTCACGAAAGTGCAGTGTTAATGAACCTTCAAATAAGATCACTGCAACACTGAGAGAGACCACTGGAAATAGTAAATCACCAAGTAGTGCATCGGGATCTAATAGACCCGTAGCAGGCCCTAGTAGCAGGCCTGTAAGCAACAAAAATAAAATAGCTGGGACACGAAAACCCCATGCTACCCATTGAGCGAGAACCGAGCATAGCGCGATCCCTGCGATATAAATAGCTGACATAGATGATGCATTCCTTATTTATTACTGCAGTGTGGAGTAACATTTTAGAGACTAATGATACAGGGGTATACACGTGTATGTTATTTTTTCCTAATAGAATTTTAGCTGTTTATGAAGTTATTTGTGGAAGAAATGAAAATTAACTGCGTTTAAAATAATCAAAATGAAGTAAAGTTACCATAACCGATTGAAAAATATATATTTTTAAATTTTTTAGGATGAATAATAAGCCAACCGGACGAAATGTAGCCTTGATCTCTCCCCTAAGATTAGCGTATTATAGTTAGTGTTCAAACAATTAGTTATCTAATTAGTTATTTTTTAGAACTAAGCGAATACATATAGTTATTTTTAAGTCGCTATTTATTTCAATGGCTTAGATTGAGGTTACTATATTTATATGCTTAAAAATTAACTTTTAATTGTTTGGAACACAATTTGTATAATTTTACTCACTTTTAGTAGTTAGTTAATTTGAACAAAAATTACCTTTTGGTGATTTATTTAGTTTGAGTTGAACTGTTACTTGCTCAATATTTGACACCCATCGTGGTGAGCAAATCTCGGTCCTTGAGTCATCACCCTATCTGTTGGTGTACCAGACTCTAGAGGCTCTATGTATGTTGTTAATAAAAAAGCCTCACACAGCTTTTTACAGCGATGCATAAACAACACTTTTTTATTTACTTTATAACTGTTCAGTCTTAATGATTGAGCTAAAGTTATGCTATACCTATTGCTTAGTAAACATACTGAGTGAATGTTTTTGGCTGAGTATTTAAAAGTGCAGAATGAAAGTGAGTGAAATGGAACGTACACATTGTTAACTCGTAATCTAGTGTAGTGCTAGGTGATTGTTTTCATACTTACCCTACTAAAGGGTAAAACACAGTTAAAATGGAAAGTTGAACATTTATGCAAAAGTTAAATTGGCGACGTATCGTATTAAAAGTAGGTAGCGCATTAATTGCACCGGATCAAGATGGCTGCCGCTCGCGTTATTTATTAACCATCGCTCAGTTTATTGTTCGTTGTCGTAGTCAAGGAATTGAAGTGATTTTAGTTTCGTCAGGCTCAGTTGCTGCTGGCGCGCATTTATTTCCTGCTCAGCAAGAGCGTACTGTGGTAATGAAAAAAGCCATGGCAGCGGCAGGCCAAACAGAAATGATGGCAATGTGGGACCGCTTTTTTGACTTCCCATCGGCACAAATTTTATTAACTCATGGTGATTTACGCGACCGTGAGCGCTATCAAAGTATTCGAGAAACCGTGTTTACCTTACTTGAGCATGGTGTGCTGCCTATCATGAATGAAAATGATACGGTGACCACAGATGATTTAAAGGTGGGTGATAACGACAATTTATCGGCGATGGTGGCAGCGGCCGCAGATGCTGATGCATTAATGATTTTTTCAGATGTAGATGGGCTTTATGATAAAAACCCGAACTTACATGATGATGCGGTGTTATTGCCTGAAATTAAATCAATTGATGATTCAATTTATGCTATGGCAGGATGTGCTACCAGCGCGGTTGGTACCGGTGGGATGAAAACTAAAATTGAAGCGGCAGAAAAAGCCACTTCACACGGAATTACTACGTACATTATTAACGGTTTTAAAGAGAAAACATTTACACAACTACTGGAAGGCGAAAACCCAGGAACTATTTTCTTGCCGTATGAAAAACCAATGCAAGAAGCTGTGCACTGGATGACACATACAGCAAATGAGCAAGGTGAAGTTGTTGTTGAAGGTTCATTTGATGAATCTCTAGAGGGTGAAACAGGCTGTATTCGAGGTGATGAAATTGTTGCTGTACATGGTGAGTTTGCGGTTGGTGATACCATTTTAGTTCGCAGCAATGATGGTACTCGATTAGCTAAAGCGACCGCCAATTACAGTAGTTGTTTATTGAATTTTATAGCTGATAACGAACAAAGCGAATTTAGCGACAAAATGCAAGATTCGATCGGTCCCGTTATTTCAGAAAAAGATATCGCATTATTGGAGAAGTCATGAGTTTAATTACGGATATTTCACGTCAAGCAGCAAAAGCGGCACATCAGTTAGCCTTACTCGATACCGAGACCAAAAATCAGGTGCTACTAGAAATGGCTGCGGCACTGCGTGCGCAAAAAGCCTTTATCATTAAAGAAAATGAAAGTGATTTAGCTGCTGCGCGCGATAATAATTTAGCAGCATCAATGGTTGACCGTTTGACGCTCAATGATGAACGTATCGAAGCGATGGCGGAAGGCATCGAAGTGATAGTAAGTCTTGATGATCCTGTGGGTCAATTACGTGATATTACAGAGCGTCCAAATGGTATTAAAATTCGTAAGATGCGCGTACCGCTGGGTGTTGTTTGTATGATTTATGAAGCGCGTCCAAATGTAACTGCCGACGCAGGTGCGTTGTGCTTTAAGTCAGGTAATGGTGTAATTTTACGTGGTGGTAAAGAGGCACTTAAAAGCTCGCAAGCAATAGCCAGCGTAATGCACAGCGTACTTGAGCAGCATAATTTACCTACAGCATTAATTTCAGTTATCCCAGATCCAGATCGCGGTTTATTAATGGAGCTTATGCAGCAGCGCGACAGCATTGATTTAATCATTCCACGCGGTGGTGAAGGCCTTATTAATTTTGTGACAGAGAACAGCACGATCCCTGTGATCCAACACTTTAAAGGTGTGTGCCATTTATACGTCGATAAAGATGCCGATCTTGAAGTGGCTATTAACTTACTACTGAATGGTAAAACCCAGCGCACCGGTGTATGTAATGCATTAGAGGGCTTAGTGGTTCATCAAGATATTGCTGATGAATTTTTAAATCTATGTGCTGTTGTATTACGCCAAGAAGGGGTAAAAATTAATGCAGACAGCCAAGCTGCACAGTATTTTGATAATGCAACCGTACTTACAGCAGAGCAATTTGGTGAAGAATACCTAGATTTAGAAATCGCAATTCGCGTTGTACCAGACTTTGCCGGTGCCATTGACCATATTGCACAATTTGGTTCAAACCATACCGAAGTGATTTGTACTAAAAATCAAGCTGCCGCTGAGTTATTCCAACGCAGTGTTGATGCTTCAGTAGTAATGGTAAATGCGTCGTCACGCTTCTCAGATGGCTCACAGTTAGGTTTAGGTGCAGAGATTGGTATCGCAACGTCAAAATTGCACGCTTACGGCCCAATGGGCTTAGAGTCACTTACCACAGAAAAATACTTAGTGAATGGTGAAGGCCAAGTACGCGAATAATACTCTGTGAATCGTTGAAATATACGACTTATAAAATTAGTCGGTTCTAGCGTATGTTAGAGCCGATTTTTTATATCTGGCTGTAAGTGCATAAGCTTTAACTTAAGTAATACCAATCGTGTTAAGTTACTGACCATTTATAGCGACAGATAAATGGAGTGATAACAAGGCATAAATTTTGACATGTAGTTGTTCTACATGAAAAATTTATAACGCAGTTAGCGCTTTATTTAGCCCGCTAGAATGGTTAAATATTTAAGTCGATTGGTATAACTAAAAAACAAGCTGGAAATAAAAAAGATATTAATAAATATTAAAGTTATTTTATCAGAGTAGATAATAGAGGATATGTTGTATAAAAATTCAGGAAAGTGGTGGAGCTAAGCAGGATCGAACTGCTGACCTCCTGCGTGCAAGGCAGGCGCTCTCCCAGCTGAGCTATAGCCCCACATTCCTAAAGTTACGAATTTCGTAACCTACTTGAGGTTCCCTTTCAAGCGGGACGAACTTTAATGAGATTTTTGGGCTTGGTCAAGTATTTTTTATATATTTTGTGAATTTTCACGCAAGTAGTGTATTTTTGATAGACTAGTAGCCACTAGAAAGTAAAAAGACTTTAAAGATGAAAAAATATGCATGGATCCTACTCGTTTTGCTCTGCGGATGTGCAAGTCAAAATGATGAGCCGCCTTTTGAAATTAATAACAAGCAGTTGCATACCAAGTTAGATGAGCAAGGTAAGAAGATTTTTGCCTATGTTGTGTCGGTCAAAGCGAATAGCCGAAAAAGTTTAAACTTAGATCGACCACTTACCCGCAGTGAGTTTAAAAGCTTTGCTGAGCAAGAATATTTTGAAGAATCGAACAGCTTAAAGCTAGAGTTAGAGGACCAAGCCGTAGAGTTATTGCAACAAGAGTTAAAAACAACGCAATACTGTAAGGATAAGTATGAAATAAACAATGTTGTATGGCGTGACTTAAGTGTGCAATTAAGGGGGCATTGTTTATAAATGGTGGCGGATAAAACTAAGTTAGCAGCACTGCTAGCGCATTTGGAAATTAGCTACGATGTAATTGAACATCCAGCATTACATGGCAGTCTGACTGCTGATGAATTAATGATAGAACGCCCCGGCACACGACTAAAAAATTTATTCCTGCGCGATAACGAAGGTAAAAACCATTTTTTAGTGATCACAGCTCACGACAAACAATTAGATTTAAAAGCGCTGGCTAAATATCAAGGTTTGTCGCGTTTAGGGTTTGCTTCAGATGAGCGCTTGGCGCGTTTTCTAAAAGTCGCTCCCGGCTGTGTCTCAATGTTGGCGTTAATGAACGATAAGCAAAATAATGTCACACTTTGGTTAGACCAAGATATTTGGTTTGGCGATTTGTTTCATTGCCATCCGTTCGAGAACACGCAAACATGGTTGTTAAAAAAAGCCGATTTAGAACGTTTTTTTGCAAGCACAGGTCATCAACCTAAGGTGGTTTTTTTACCTGCAAAATAACCCGCAGCCACTAATGCTAAACCACATAAGCACACAAACAATAATGCTGCCATAAATGCAACATGGCCATAGTACTGGTAAACCAAACCAGGTAAAAAAGAGCCTAATGCCCCGCCACTGTAATAAAACGACACATAAGCGCCATTCGTTACACTCGGTGGCGCGTTACTGATTTTATTAACCAGTGGTGCGGCTGTTGAGTGAATAATAAACATTGCCCCACAAAAGCCAGTAAATGCCAGTAAAAATACCAACAACTGTGAACTCATTAAAAAGACCATGGTTGTACTATAAAACATAAATATTGCTGACAATAAATGCCACGGTGAAATACTTTTTCTTAATAGCCAAGGTGTTGCTATAGAAGCGAGTGCGCCGATTAAATAGCCACTGTAGACTAAGCCAATATCGCGAGTGTTAGTAATTAAAAAAGTGTCGCGTAAAATGAATGGCAAATAATTTAATAACGCAGCAAAGCAAAAAAACATACAAAACACAGCACCATACAACTTTAAGACGGCAGCATTAGCCAGTTGCTTTAAATAGTTTAGTGGTGAAAGCGCATTACTAACAATGGCGACTTGATGGCGTGGTATACATAAAGCTGAGCCAATTAAACCAGCAGCGATAACAAAATAAAAACTTTGCCATGTCCAAAGATCTGCAAAAACAGCGGCAAATACACGGCCAAAATAACCTCCTGCTATGGTGCTCCCTATATAGAGAGTCATGTTCTTTTGTAAGTGTTCCGCTTGATAAGTACTGCCAATATAGGTGGTCATTGCTGTAAGTGCGGCAGGTAACGTTAAACCTTGTAAGAACCGTAGCAACAGTAATAACTCAAAGCTGGGGGCGTACGCAAAAGCAATGCAACTAACAGCAAGTAGCAGCATAGTATAGCGAAGAATAGTAAGAGGGTTACGTTTAGCGAGTAGTAAACCATACATTAAAGGAGCGACGGCTAATGGGATCATAGTCGCCGTCATCAAGCTGCCCGCGGTGGCCGGACTAACTGAAAACTGCTCGGCAAATAAGCCTAACAATGGCTGTGGCGCATAAAGTACAAAAAAGATAAACACTGAGCACACTAATAAATGACTCAAGCGCATTATATTGCCCCTACTACAAAAACCACAGCATAACCTGATTGCTATTTAATTCAATCAAGTTAAACCTTTTTTCTTTTAAATCATCATTTATTGCGCTAAATCAGGGTATCAGCCGCAACAGTTTGTTAGATTAATAGCCGCAGCACTATGATTCTTCTGCATTGACGATTAAAATAATCTTAATATCAGTTTTTAATGGAACAAAGCCATGGGTTCATTACAAGACCAATTGCTAAAAGCAGGACTAACAACGTCACACAAAGCGAAAGTCGCTAAGACTGAAAAGCGTAAGCAGCAAAAAAAGCCTAAAAAAGGGGCCACAAGTAACCCCAGTGATCTGCAAAAACATATTCAGCAGACAAAGTTAGAGCAACAGAAAAAAGCAGAAGAGTTAAATCAGGCGCGTCAAGCTGAGCTGAAGCAGCGTGAACAAATCGCCCGTGTTAAGCAAATTTTAGAGCACCATAATCAAGATTCGATCCGTGGGGAGCGAACTTTTAACTTTACTTATGAAAATAAAGTAAAAGAGTTAGATGTAAACGAAAAAACCCAAAAGGCATTAGCCGGTGGGCGACTCGCTATCTGTGTTTTAGAAGGGCAGTTTTTTGTACTTGAAGATGAGCCTGCGCGAAAAGTGGCAGAAGTCGATGAAAAGTACATTGTGTTTCATGTTGAGCCTGAAGACAAAGGCAAAGATGCTGACGACCCTTATGCAGATTTTGAAGTACCAGATGATTTAGTTTGGTAGCCTAGCAGCTAATTTGAACAGTGTGTTTGGTGATCTACTTGGTGTATAAATAACGTACATTAGTTATGTGCAAAGATCCGTTATTATGGTCTACAATTAGAGCAATAATTTTTATAAACCGTCAAAAAGAAGAGAGAATACAATGAGCAAGATAACAAAATTACTCTTAGGTGCCAGTCTCACTATGGCTGCAAGTGTGTCATTTAATAGCATGGCTGCCGATGGCGCTGCGCTTTACACTGCAAAACTATGTCAAACATGTCATGGCCCAGAAGGTAAAGCACCTATCATGGCTATGTACCCAAAACTAAATGGTCAGAATAAAGAGTATTTAGTCGCACAAATGAAAGATATAAAATCGGGCGCGCGTAACAACGGCATGGCTGCAGCGATGAAAGCAATGGTCGCAAATGTATCTGAAGAAGAAATGACAGCAATTGCTGATTATTTAGCAAACGTAAAATAACTTTTCTAAATGCTAGTTACCTACTTAACTGGCAGTAAACAGCCACACCAAATGGTGTGGCTGTTTTATTTTAAAGATTGATCATCCTCGCTCACTACTTTAGACTTCTATCCATCTATTTCGTGTTAATTGTTGAGCACGTTTCTATAAGGCACTGCAATGTTTGAATTACCACAACTTGATTTAAAAAATAAAGTTTCTGCCCAAGAGTGGCAGCTACGTATTGATTTAGCTGCCTGCTACCGGTTGGTTGAGCATTTTCGTTGGGGTGATTTGATTTATACGCATTTATCAGCGCGTTTGCCGGGTACTGATCATTATTTAGTGAATGCGTTTGGCTTAACATTTGATGAAGTAACCGCCTCCAATTTAGTTAAAGTGGATTTAAATGGCAATATTTTAGATGACACGCCATTTGCTATTAACCCTGCTGGTTTTACTATCCACAGCGCGATCCACGAAGTGCGTGAAGATGCCCACTGCGTGATCCATTTGCATACTAAAGAAACCATCGCCGTTGCTACGCAGCAAAATGGTTTATTACCACTGAGTCAATATTCCATGTTTTCACTGCCTTCATTGTCTTATCATGGTTATGAAGGGTTAGCGGTCAATAATGATGAGAAAAAACGCTTGCAAGATGATTTGGCAGATACTAATCATATGCTATTAGTAAATCATGGTGGCTTAACAGTTGGGCCAACAGTAGGGGATGCATTTATGCGTTTTTATGATTTACAGCGCGCCTGTGAAATTCAGCTCGCTCTACAAGCCAGTGGTCAAGCGGTTACACCAGTGCCACAAGCGATAATAGATAATATTTATAATCAAGCGAATGTCGTACACAGTGGTAGTACTGGCGGACAATTAGCCTGGCCTGCGATGTTACGTAAAGCTTATCGACTTGATCCTAATTTTGCAAAATAACCAAGTTGGTTAATAAGGAATTTTATGAAAGTTAATCGCGTTGAAGTGTTTGATATCCATTGTCCAGACAGACCTGCTTGGACACCTGTATTTGTTCGTATTCATACCGATGAAGGTATAAGTGGGGTTGGTGAAGCTGGGCTTGCTTATGACTTAGGTCACAGTGCAGCAGCTGCCATGATCAAAGAAATGGCCGATGCATTCTTGATTGGTCATGACCCATTTCAAACTGAAAAGTTATGGTCGCGTATGCTTCGTGAAAGCTTTTGGGGCTTAGGCGGCGGACCTGTAGTGTATGCCGCTATGAGCGCGATAGATACTGCGCTTTGGGATATTAAAGGTAAAGCATTAGGTTTGCCTGTGTATCAATTACTGGGCGGTAAAGTGAATGACAAATTACGTACTTATGCATCACAATTACAGTTTGATTGGGACAGCGAGTTTAAAGCACTTGTACATCCGCAAGAATACGCTGAAGCAGCATTAAAAGCGGTGGCCGAAGGTTACGATGCGGTTAAAGTTGACCCGATCCAATACGATAAGGACGGTAATACCTATTACGATCGTACTAACATCATTTCACGCGCTGAGATGAAGCTTTATCGCGCGCGCATGCAAGCAATTCGCGAAGCGGTTGGCGATGAGGTTGATATCATTTTTGAATGCCACAGTTTACCTGGGGCAACTTCTGCCATTCAAATAGGTGAAATCGCCAAAGAATTTGACTGCATGTACTATGAAGAACCTGTTAATTATCTAAACCACTCTTTACATGCGAAGGTCGCAGATAAAGTGTCGGTGCCAATTGCTGGTGGCGAGCGCTTATATAACCGCTGGGGTGTGCGTCCGTATTTAGAAGATCAAAGTATTGATGTGCTACAGCCGGATATTGGTTTATGTGGTGGTTTTACTGAAACCAAAAAAGTGTGTGATTACGCAGATATCTTTGACGTGCGAATTCAAGCTCACGTCTGTGGTGGCCCTGTTGCCACAGCGGCATCATTGCACTTAGAAACAGCGATTCCAAACTTCTTAATTCATGAGCACCACACTTATGCGATTAAAAAGTGGAATAGAGAGTTATGCTTACAAGATCCACAGCCTAAAAATGGTTTCTTCGAAGTATCAGAGGAGCCAGGTATTGGTATTGAGCTGAACGATGAAATAGTGATGCGCTCGCAACGTGTAGAAATAAAATAAGCGACGAGTCGCGAGCTATGGATAGCGAGCTAAATTTAGCTCGCTTTTCATTAAGCTTATCCACTTTTTCTTTTAAAACTATTTCTTACACATTCACTGCACTACAATTTTGCTCGAACCTCGAACCTCGAACCTCGAACCTCGAACCTCGAACCTCGAACCTCGAACCTCGAACCTCGAACCTCGAACCTCGAACCTCGAACCTAGTTATAATTCACCTTACATTTCACATCCGGCAATGGCTCTGTGGCTTTGCTGTCTAAATGCCTTACAAAGCACAGATCATTTTTAATGAGTAGTTCATAGCGGTCTGGCATGTTGAGTTGCTTGCCCATGATTGGGTTACCAAACTCATCGAGTTTAGTAACGTTATCGACCACCAGTAAACTGCGCTGCATAAATACATCATCAGCGATTGCAATATTATCAGTGCGCATCAGACGAGCAATACCTTGGGCGATAAGCTCGCTTTGCGGTTTTGTTAGTAATGCATGCTGTAATTTGGGCGTGGCAGTTTCTGCTGTTGTACAACCGTAGAGCAGTACTGCCGTTATCATGAAATAGAGTTTTTTGTTTAGCATTCTTATGGCCTTAATAACTTACTGGCGTGGCAATATTTTATTTTGCTCAGCCAAAGTTGCGGCGCGGGTGTCTTGTACAGCTGGCGTGTCGCTAAAGCGAGCGGGTGCAAAGCCCTGCTTACTGGCTATTGAGCTTGCAACAGGGCAACTGCCGCTTGCACGGTAATTAAGTGCTGCTTTAAGCATTGCTTCTTCAGGATCACCTAATTGATGGCTAAAGTCGTCAGCCACTGCGCAGCCTTCTACACGAACAGGTAAACGGGCGTTGTCAGTGGTATTTTGTGGTGCAAAACCGTCAGCATACTCCCCAAAGCCTTTGTGGTTCTCGCCGGTAAATTGAATACTAAAATAAGTGATGTCGCAGTTATCGGTTGCGTAAAAGCCATAGGGCTTACCGCAAGTACCAGCGCCAATTTGAATGACTTCAACATCAGCTCCGCGTAAGCCATTCATAATCGCTTCACTGGCTGAGCAGGTGCTAGCGGTCGTTAATAAATAAACGCGTTCTAAATTAAGGGTCGGTAACGGGGTGCCAGGTATTAATGCTGGGTTATCAGCAAAGCCAAGAAATTCATCAGTGAACATCACAGGTTCTAAACGTTGTCCAGTGACAGGGTTAAAAGTGGGGTGCTGATCGTTAAAAATCGTTCTTTCGAAAATTTTACCATTGGTATTCTCAGCTCCTGCGATCATGTAAGCAACTTGGCTTGCCATTTGTAAGAAACCACCGCCGTTGTAACGAATATCAATAATTAAATCAGTGACATTACTGGCTTTTAGATTATTAAAAGCATCATAAAGTGGTTTTTCAGCCACCGCATTATGACTATTAAACTGAAAGTAGCCTACGCTGCCATCGGCTAAGGTTTTTACGTTTGTAACAGGTTTAGAGCTAATTGTTTGCGAGGTTAAAGTGACTTCACGCGTTTCGTCAGTGTTTAAGTCCTTAAATAAAAAGGTCGTATTTTTCCCTGTTTGAGTTGGAAATAAACCTGCATTGAGGGTGTCTACTTCTGCTTGCGTGCTGGCATTAACAAAGTCAACGCCGTCAACTTCTAAAATCTCAAAACCACGAGCAAGATTTGCATTACTTGCAGGTGAGTTCGGCTCCGTATAGCTAATCACACCTTGGCGCGGCGCTGATGGGCTTATTAACTTCACTTTAAAACCATAGCCAAACGTTACACCAGATTGACTTTGTGCTTCCCATTGTGCGGTTGGTAGACTGGAATGAAAGTTATCTTTTTTAGCGCCAGAGTCAGTAATCTGCTCGGTTTTTAATAAGTTAAAATAGTCGCTCACAGCGGGAGTGAGGGCAGGATCACGATCGACTATTTCATCATACCAAAGGTAAGTTTCGTTGCTCCATGATCGCAGCCAATGCTTTTCGTTTAGTGCTTGGCATTGTTGATCAAAGTTACTTGATGGTTGGAATACACCTTGAGTCCAATTGATACTGTTACCAGTGTCGCCATCACCATTGCTGTTATTGTTGTCGGTCATTGTACTACCGCCACCACAGCCGCTGAGCAGTACTAGCAAAGAGCAATTAATAAGCCCTAACGCGAATTTATTTGTTGATGAAATAGCCATATTTATACTTTATTTTAATACAACATAGCTTAAATATAGCGGGTTTTAATTAAACTTGATAGCAGTACTGTGCGTTTTTGTAGCTAAGTTGTGACCACATATTGTCACTAGTACAGCGCTGATAATGGCTATGCCAACATTGTTGATAACTTGCATTGATTTGGCACACTGGAAAGTTACTAGCAAACATTACTCGGTGTAAACCAAAGTGCTTAATAATAAACTCGAAGCACAGTTGTTGCAGGTTTTGTGAAAGTGCAGGAAATAATTCAAATCCTGAAAACTTGATCCTGCAATTGGCTATTTGTGCTAATTGGCGGATCCCTTGCTGCCAGTCTAATAAGTCATTTGGCAAACCTGCATGGTTTATAACGATCTGTAACTGCGGTAGTTGATGGCAATAATTTACAATGTGTTGTGTTATTGCAAGGTTTTCAATTGCAAATTGTGCTTCGAAAATTAACTGCTCATTGCTTAGTAAAGCTAGGTTTTCTAGGCAGTTAGAATTGCTTAAACGTATGGCGTCGCTGCCTTGTGTAATATCTCGAATACCAATCAAGGAGGGGTGTGATAATGCAGTAATAGCAGCATTAAAATTACTAGGATGACCATCAATTTTGGCAAAGCTAACTGCTTTATAGTTTTGATCTGCTAAATGTTCAGTTAACCAAAGTAATTCGTTGATGGGTTGTTGGTTATCATAACCTGCCTCAATATGCACCAGGCCTGCCAGTTCAAACTGGGTTTGTTGCTGTAATTGCGCTGCGGTTATAGGTGCTTTAATTTTTGCTAAATTTGGCCAGCTGACCGGATTGTTACCTTGCAACCAATCGTACTGCCCCTGTGCTAAATTAAAAAAGTGCACGTGGGGATCGATAATACGTTCACTCATTGTGTTGTGTAGCCACCGTCAATGGTTTGCAAACTTCCAGTAATAAAGCTGGCATCATCACTGGCTAAAAAGTTAACAAGTGCCGCTACTTCATCAGCTTGGCCGAGTCTACCTAGCGGCTGCAAGGCACCTTCTTCGGCAACGATGCTTGCTTTATCTGCGCCACTGCGAGCGCAGTAGGCATCAATCGCATTATGAAATAGTGGTGTTTCTATGGTGCCAGGGCAAACAGCATTAGCGCGAATATTATATTGCGCGTAATCTAGAGCTGTGGTTTTGGCTATTGATGCTAAGGCATGCTTTGTTAAGTTGTAGGCAAATGAATTGGTTTTGCCGATAATTGCTTGATCTGAGGCAATTAAAATAATCGCCCCATGTTGCTGTGCTTTCATGCTCGGTAAAACGCTCTGAATTGCTGCGTATGCACCTTTTACATTTAAGGCAAATAAGCTATCAAAGGTTGCTTCGTCGGTATTCTCAATCGTTGCACTTAAATGACGGCCCGCATTCGATACCAATACATCGATGCGTTGTTCTTGATTGGCAATATCTGTAATAACTTGCTTTACAGCACTCACATTACTGACATCACAGTGGTGCCAAATACCTAGCTCACCACTTTCAATATCTAGGTTATGTACCTGATAACCATTCTTTAAAAAGCGTGCAACCACAGCTAGGCCTATGCCTTTACTGCCGCCCGTAACGATAGCAACCTTTGACATAGTAATTCCTTAGTGGTTGTGGCCGCAGCCGCCTTCGCTATGCACATGACCATGAGATAATTCTTCGTTGGTTGCTTCACGCACGCTAAGTATTTGCACATCAAAAGTCAGTGTTTTGCCTGCAAATGGGTGATTTAAATCACAATCAGCATTGAAGCGGCCTACTTTTACAATCGTTACTTGATGACGACCTTGGTTTGAATGAACCATCGCTGTCATGCCTGGTTTCCACACTTTAGTGTCACCTTGTAGATGCTTAAGTGGAATGCGCTGAATAAGATCATCAACACGCTCGCCATATGATTCACTTGGTTCTAAAGTCACGCTTAAAGTGTCACCCGCAGATTTACCTTCAAGGGCTTTTTCAAGACCTGGCAGCATGCCTTCAAGGCCGTGGATATAACTTAATGGTTCATTGCCTGTACTTGTTTCTAGTTGCTCGCCTGCTTCACTTAATGTGTAGTGAAATTCCACGGCCGAGTTTTTGCTAATTTGCATGCAGATCTCTTTAATTTAACTAAAATGAAAAACTAATTTTACGCTAAATACGAGTGATGTGAAACTGCTGGTTAGTGCGGTTGTTTTAAGGTTTTTTCAAGTTCAGAAAGTAAACCTTCATTGTGTATTTGAGGAGCCGTTTTCGTTGCTTGTGGTAAATGTAAAACCAGTTGCGTACCCGGTGTTAAAATACTGGAGGCATTGAGTTGATTCCATTGCGCTAAATCACTATGCGGCACGTCGTATAGCTGGCTAATTCCCCAGATGGTATCGCCTGGTTTTACTTGATAGTGGATCGCAATCGTTGGGATCGCCATTTCATTCTGCTCAAGGTAAGGGCTAATTCTATAATCAATCGTTAATGAATCGGGCATAGTGCGAGGTTGTCCAATCATTAGGGTTTCACCAATACCAATTAGGTTGGAATGTTTATTATTTATAGCTTTAAGTTTTTCCACCGATAATCCAAAGCGGCGAGCTATTGAATATAAGGTGTCATCTTTTTTCACCGTATATTCACCAGCAAAATTACTCTTAAAAAATTGACTGCTTAGTAAGCTTTGTTGCTGTAATGGGAGTAATAAAGTGTGTGGGCCGTTGGGAGAACTTTGATTTTTTAAATAACCTGGATTCAGTTTATGTAACTGGTTACGACCGATGCCTGATAGGTTGGCTATCACTGAAAAGTCAAATTGTTGACCAATATTTAGTTCAGTTGTTAGTGCTTTATTCGCCAGCTTAGGGCGAGTCAAGCCGCGGTTTGGGTGTTTTACTAAGTAGCTTAGTGCAAGTAGTTTTGGTACGTATTCGGAGGTTTCTTTTGGTAATTTTAAAGTCCAGTAATCAGTGCTTTTACCGCGCTTTTTATTTTCGGCAATTGCGCGTTTTACTCGTCCTTCGCCACTATTATAGGCCGCTAATGCATGCAACCAATTGCCATCAAATTGTTTATATAAATACTCTAAATACGCCAGTGCTGCATCGGTTGAGGCCAAGACATCTTTGCGACCGTCATACCATTGATCTGATTTGATCCCAAAGTGATGGGCTGTCGCACCGACTAATTGCCATACTCCAACCGCCTGCTCAGATGAGCTGATGGTGGGCCTAAAGTCGCTTTCAACAAAAGGTAACAAGGCTAACTCCATCGGTAACTTACGTTGCTCAATTTTACTGACAATATGATAAAGGTACGGAGCAGCACGTTCATTGACTATCTGTAAGTAATTAGGTTGCTTGGTATACCATGAAATACGTTTGTTGAGAGCTTTGTTTAGATACACTTTGATGGTTAATTTATCAGCAATATGCTGCCATAAGTCTTGACTGCGATTGCTTGCTTGAGATTCTTTTGTAGCTTGTTGCGATGGTGCTTTTAATTTTATTGTTTGTTTTTTCTGTTCGCTGTCAGCCAGTGGCTGCGGGGTATGTGTTGGTTTAAAGTGATTAAAAATAATTGGGGCTTGCGGTGCATCACTTGGCTCTACAGGTTGCTCTGTTGTCTGGCAACCAGTAAGCAACAGTAACAACATTAATGGGGCTAAGAGATAACTGCGCATAAAAATCACTAAATTAATATCCTTTTAAAAGTCTAGCACATCCGCGTGCAGTCGCTATTTTGACTGTTTCGCTCGTTTAAGTCCAGCCTGTAGGAACAGAGGATAAGCTTTCTTGGATATTTCGTCGATTTGATAGTCTTTAGCAAATTGTTGATCAAAGCTGTGTTCTAATTGAGTTAAGTCTTGTTGTGGGTGCGCTAATACATGCGCTTCGATAGCCTGTAAAAAGCTTAAAGGTTGTTGTAAATCATCGACTTTAAGTACTCCTCCGTGTCCAGGAAGAATTAGTTTAATGCGTTTATCACTGTGTAATTGCGACAGTACTTTTATCCAACTATTAAAATTACCGTGACCTGGATAGGGTAGCCAGTCAACGAGATCTGCGCCAACTAAAATACGATGGTTTTCGGCGCTGAGAGTTAGATCAGCGTTGGTATGAGCTTGATAGGCGTTAATAGTGACAGGATAGTTACCAAGCTCCAGCGTGAGCGGCTGAGAGACTGGTATATTGGGTGCTTGCAGTTGGTATTGGCGCCAACGAAGCAATCGTTGTTTCGCTAAGTTGAGCTTATCGCGCCACTGTTGCTGCTGGGCTTCTGGTTGCTGTGATAAGCGTTGCAAGCTCAGTTCAATGCTTTTTTCATAACTGTCCAATTTATCAGAGTAGGCTTTTTGCAGAGTCTGAAACTCAGTTGCAAGCTGTTGATGAACAATTAGTTGGGCGTCAGGGTAGTGGTGTTGCAAAATAGCCATCCCCAGTAAATGGTCATCGTGAAAGTGGCTAGCAACCAAGTAGCATAAAGGAGTCGTTAAGGTATTTTTTAGGTGTTCAATGGTCGTTTCAACAGCGGCAAAATCGCCACTGGCATCAAACATTAATGCACATTTATCACCCTGAATAAGTACTTGGTTTGAATCATAAAAACGTAAATTACTCGACTGCTCTAAAAATTGTACATTTGCAGAGATAGTGCGCCATTGCGTTGGCGCAGCAGTTGTATTGGCTGCAACACAGAAGCAGCTTAGCAGTAAAAACGTAATAAATTTCATGGGAGAATAAAAATAATGGGTCATAGTGACAACCTGAGCAACCAACAATAAAATAGCAAAGTTAGCGGATTTTGTTTGGAATTGATACTGGAAATAGCGAGATAATAAAAAAGCGCAGGGCGCTTTTTTATTTGGTTGATGATTGTCCTAAGTAAGCACTTAGTTTATCAATGAGCTGATCTTGTTGTTGTTGTTCAACGCTTTGCTGCGTTTTCGCTTCAAGTAACTCGTGGCTCATGTTCAAAGCTGCCATTAATAAGGCTTTTTGATCATTTCGCACGGTTGAGCGTTGCTTCATTTGTTCAACCAAATCATTTAAATATTTGGCTGATGCAATGAGGGCATCTTCTTGTCCTGCAGGGCAAGCAAATTGCTGCTCTTTACCAAGCAACTCAACGGTGACTCGCTGGTTTTGCAGCTCAGACATTAGCTAGCCTGTTGGACGCTTTGTAGCTTCTCAAGTAAACCAGTTAACGTTGTACTGGTGTCTTTTTGTTTTTCTTCACTTTCGAGGACTTCAAGTTGAAGAATTTCATTTTCATCGATTAACTTACTGTTTTTTTCTTTAAGCTCGCTAACCTGAGCTTGTAGCTGTGAATTTTGACCAATTAATTGGTCGATCAATTGTTCTAGTTGAGAAAGGGTATCGTTATTCATTAAGGCGCTCATAAAACTGTGATTATTGTCATGCAAATGTAAAGCAAAGTTGCTTTATATGCCAGCATTTACGTGCGTTTTAGCTGATTTTTATTTAATGTTAATGAGCTGTTCAGGCTAGCGCCTGATTTGTTCATAAGTGATTCACTTAATCTTGAATTCAAGCACCAGCAATTTATGACCCTCGGCATTTTATGTTGTAGAATATAACCAACTTCAATGGGTTTATTTAAATAAACCATTTATAGCGAAATAACATTATGCTTAGTTATAGACACTCATTTCATGCTGGAAACCCAGCCGATGTGGTTAAACATTTGGTCCTTGCTCAAGTCTTGAGCTACCAAACACTTAAAGATAAGCCATTGGACTATATCGATACCCATTCAGGGGCTGGTTTTTTTGAATTGGCAGGTGCCGATGCGCAAAAGACCCAAGAATACCTTGATGGTATCGCTAAGCTTTACCAACATAATAGCGAACACCAAGCGCTAAATGATTATATCGAATTGATAAAATCATTTAATAACTCGGCGCAGTTGGCTTTTTACCCCGGCTCTCCAAAAATTGCCGAGCATTTTTTGCGTCGCCAAGACAAGGGCTGGTTTTTTGAATTGCATCCGCGGGATTTAACGCTACTGCAAGAAAACATGAGCGGCAAACGTTCGATCCGTGTTCGTGGTGAGAATGGTTTTGCAGGTTTAATTGGTTTATTGCCTCCTGCGTCGCGTCGCGCGTGCGTATTAATTGACCCACCCTATGAAATTAAAGACGACTACGATACCGTTGTTAAAACGCTAACCAAGGCTTATCAGCGTTTTGCTACAGGCACGTATATGATTTGGTACCCAGTGGTTGATAGAGAGCGAATTGAGCGTATGGAAGAGGGCTTAATTGCCTCAGGTATGCGTAATATTCAGTTATTTGAACTAGCTACCACAGCGGATACTGAAGTACATGGTATGACGGCATCAGGAATGATCGTAATTAACCCGCCATGGAAGCTTAAACAAACGATGGATAAGATATTACCAGAGCTGGTAAGTCTGCTAAGCGACTCGTCTGGTTTTTACCGTAGCGAACAGTTAGTTGAAGAATAACCTAAAACGCCCAGCAGAGCTGGGCGTTTGATGTCTATGCGTTATATTTAAAAGTAAGTTGCTTTAAAAGTTGCAAGTTCGTTTCCTTGCTGATCTTTCAAACGAAGTAATTCACCTTTAATTTCCCACTGTGCGGTATTTTGTAATACTGCTGACATTGCCGCTTCTTGTTCCATACCTTTAAAACACATTTTCTTTGTGCTGGCTTGTGGGCTAAATTTAAGTGTTTGCTGATTTACCTGGTAGCTACCAGTAAAGTTGTTACAACCTAAAAAACCATGGCTTTTGTTATCAGCGCTAAATTGAATAAAGGGCTCTTTTGTTTCTACGATTACTTTTTCGCCATTCAAAGTAATCGCTTTAAAGTACGTATTTACTAAATCGACATTAGGTTTTTGCGGCGCTACTTTAGACACCACAACCTCATAAGGAGTGGTTTGTTGCGATTGCTCAAACGGGTTGTTATGGGTTGTGCTTACATATAATAGTTGGTCTTGATTAGTGATCCGTGCCATGACGCTATAGCGGTGACGTTGATCCATTTTACTCGCATCATAACTAAGCTCTACCGTGTAAGGTGGTGCACCATTAATATCAATAGTTTGCTGGCTGATCACTTCAGCTTTAGCATCCATTTTTGATACGTCAGCAAGGGTTACTGTCAGTTGCGCGCCCGGGCGCAGCATGCTGCGATCAAGGTAGGTAATTTGCGTAGTTAACGTGGCCATAGCTGCATCTTCAGTAGTTTGTTCAGTTGATTCAGGTTGGCTTTGACATCCTGAAAGTACAACAGCACTGCTGGCTAATAGACTCATACCAACAATCGATTTTAAAATTGCATTTGGTTTATGTAATAGCATGGCTTATTCCTTGGGGTGAATGAAATCGGTGGATTCTTAATTAGCTATAAGTGTACGACTTAGTTACTTAATAATAGCTTAATTGTTGGAACACAAGAAAAAGCGCTAGACGCGCTTCAGATTGTTGAAAAAGGGCTAGACACAGATCGAGCCCTTTGATCTAATAAGCAGAGTGAATTTGGAGAGTTCATTATGCTTAGAGATAAAACCCCGCAACAACATGAATTAGAAATGGTCGCAATTGACCAACTTGTTCCACAAGACCACTTAGTACGACTCGTAGACTTAGCTATCGACTTTGAATTCATACGTGATGAAGTCGCCCACTTATATTGCAAAAATAATGGCCGACCAGCCGTAGACCCTGTCCGCTTTTTTAAATACCTATTCTTAGGTTACTTGTTTGGTATTCAAAGTGAGCGCCGCCTTATTAAAGAAGTGCAAGTGAATGTTGCATACCGCTGGTTCTTAGGTTTAGGGCTCACCGATGACGTTATCCATCATTCGACACTGAGCCAAAACCGTGTAAAACGCTTTAAAGACAGCGGTATTTATCAATCGATTTTCGACAATATAGTTCGTCAAGCGATGAAGCAAGGGCTCATTGGTGGGCATAGTTTATTTGCAGACAGCACCCATTTAAAAGCCAATGCCAATAAACGCCGTTATGACATTGAAGACTTAAAAGTCAGCCCCTCAGTGTATGTTGAGCAGCTTAATGAAGCCGTGATAAAAGACAGGAAAGCCGAAGGAAAAAAGCGCCTGAAGTATGAGGAAAAGGAGCCTTGTACAAAACCAACCAAAGTAAGCCGAACTGACCCAGACAGTGGGTTTATGGTGCGTGATGAAAAGCCAAAAGGATTTTTCTATTTAGACCATAGGGTTGTGGATGGCAAACACGGAATTATCGTTGATACACATGCCACAGCAGGTAATGTGCATGACAGTCAACCCATCATACAACGCTTAGACCGCGTACTTGATACGTTTGAACTCAACCCCATCGCGGTTGGGTTAGATGCAGGGTACTTTACAGCCGCAGTGTGCCATAATTTAGAAGAACGACAACTCATTGGTGTCTTGGGTTATCGACGGCCAAACAAAAAGAAAGGCTATTTCGCAAAGCGAGAATACAGCTACGACGTAGACACCGATACATACACATGCCCACAAGGCGAAATACTGATTTATAACACCACAAACCGACTAGGATATCGGCAATACCACTCAACCCCGCAGACATGTAAAGACTGTCCAGTGCGGTCGCGATGCACAAACAGTAAAAACCATATCAAAGTAATTACACGGCATGTGTGGCAAGCAAGTGTAGAGGCAGCAAATGAAATACGGCTGAGCGAATGGGGTAAAAAACGATACAAACGACGAGGTGAAACAGTCGAAAGAAGTTTCGCGGATGCAAAACAACATCACGGGCACCGTTATTGTAGATACAGAGGAATAAAGAATGTCAGTGCGCAATGCTTATTGGCAGCAGCCTGTCAGAATATGAAGAAAATGGCGTTAATGAAGGCGGCCTAGCTCAATATGAGCGTAATAAATCTCAAAATCCCTCTAAGACCCCGTCATACGGCGGTAAATTCAAGAAAATTCACATCAGCACTAAAACGCAAAGAATAATAATAACAACAGAAAAATATCGCGATCGCAGCCTTCGGCTGCTCAAAAATAATAAACCCCGCAAAAAAAGCAGGGTTTATCGTCAATCTGAAGCGCTAGACGCGCTTATTTTTTAACAAACTTGGTTAAAATAACAATGCGCTGACCGTCTACACGTCCTTCTATATGCTCAGGGTTGCTCGTCAAGCCGATATTGCGAACCGCAGTGCCGCGCTTAGCCGTTAAGCTACTTCCTTTAACATCTAAGTCTTTAATTAGTGTAACTGTATCGCCTGCTTGTAAGACTACACCATTGCTATCAACATGCTTAATATCATCGTCTTCTGCTAATGCAACTTTTGCCCAGGCTAGTGTGTCTTCTTCTAAGTAAATCATATCTAGTGCGTCTTGCGCCCAACCATTATCAGGTGCTAAGCGGGTAAGCATTCTATAAGCAACCACTTGAACGGCTGGTGTTTGACTCCACATGCTGTCGTTTAAACAATGCCAATGAGTTGGGGTGAGCTCAATGTTGTTTTCAATTTGGTCTTTGCACGTTTGGCAGGTATAAATGCATTTATCTGAATGAGCTTCTGTAACAGGTGGTACTTCGTATACAGAAAGGTTTTCACTCGCAGCACATAACTCACATTGGGTATTGCTGCGTTCAACTAAGGTCTGTTCTATGCTCATATCGGGCTCTTGTAAGGGAGGTAAACTTAAAGGTAAGTAGCTATTGTACTCAATTGTAGAGTAAATTAGAACATATCCATTATTTATGTGTGGGTATATAAATTACTATAAGCGCACAGTATTTTGCTGGCATTGAGTTGATTAGGCTGGTTACCGATGTTTAAGTTTAGGCAAGCTGAAAAAAATTAACTATACTGAATCGATAAAATAACAACAATTTAGCTGGCATAAGTCGCTAGAATTATTAGCAGGAAATAATATGCTGAGTACGCAGATAACAGCCGATATGCCAAACCTTGTTACTCAATATATAGCAAGGCAACCAATTTTTGATGCTGACACAGGCCTTTATGCATATGAGTTACTTTATCGAGATTCGATTAATAACGCTTTTCCTGTTGGTACAACCGACGGCCAAGCTACTGGGCGGTTGTTTTTTAATGCCTTAATGTTGATAGGTATTGATAAGCTCACCGCAAATCATCGTGCATTTATTAACCTTTCAACAGATGCCTTATTAGAAGACTTCCCTAAACTGTTGCAACCAAACAGCGCTGTAATCGAGATAGTGGAGCGTGCAGATAATATAGCGAAAGTGACAAAACGTGTTAAATCTTTAAAGCAAGAAGGCTATCGGTTTGCCTTAGATGATTACGATGGCGATGTTAAATGGGAACCACTTTTAGGCTTAGTCGATTATATTAAGCTCGAAGTCGAAGAGCCTATAATTAAAACCAATATGCTATTGAAAAAGCTCAAGCGCCGATTTCCTGATGTGAAAATTATCGTTGAGCGTATAGAAACCCATGAACAATTTACGCTTTTAAAAAGTGCCGGCTGTGATTATTTTCAGGGCTTCTTTTTCGCGCGTCCTGAAATGCTTACTTATCATAATGTTGAACCCTCGAAACTGGCTGTGTTTGATTTATTGCGCTGTACATCACGCTCAGATCTAAACTTTGATGAGGTGCATCAACGTGTTGCTAAAGATGTTGGTTTAACGGCTCGTATATTGAAATTAGTGAATGCCCGTTCTAAAAGTCAGAATTTAGTTATTACTTCAATTTCTCAGGCGGTTATTTATTTAGGCGAAGATGCAATACGCCAATTTGTTAGGGTATTAGCGCTGAGTGAACTTGGCGTTGATAAACCCAGTGAATTAACCAAACTGGGATTAACACGTGCGCACTTTATGTTGTTGATGTTACAACCGGGTGGCCAAGAGATGTCAGAGCAAGGCTACTTGGTTGGGCTGATGTCGGTACTTGATGCGATCTTAAATATGGAGCTTGATGTAATAGCGCAGGAGTTTCGCTTAGGTGATGAGCTTTCAAGCGCATTACTCAACTTTAATGGTATGTTGGGAGCGACCCTTAAACTAGCGCGGGCAGTAGAAGAAGATAATTGGCCTTTGGCTGAAAAGCTGCTGGAAACAATTCGCCCAGCCTCCGAAATAGAAGTGGTTTATAATGCGATGCTCAGCGCCCGTCAGTACGGGGACGACGTATTAGCATCAATTATTGAACAAGAATAAGCACTTGAGTATTATGCGCATTAACTAACTTATCTTATGAAGATATTACATGCGTTTATTATTACCATTTACCACGATTTTAATTGCTTTAGCACTGCTTATTCCTGGTGTAACTCAGCCTGTTTTGAGCTTAGAGGGAAAAATAGATAAGTCAAAGCTAGCACAAACCGGGATTGAAATGTTGGCAGATGAGGGCGACCGTAATACCCGTAATATGTTAATGATGGCTTCAAGCATGTTGGGTCTAGACAAGCTCGAAGGCGAAATTAGTGCCTATAAAAAAACACGCAGTATTTGGGGCACGGTTAACGAACTGGCTAATAATAAAAACTATTTAGTCGCCGTGCTGGTGGCATTTTTTTCGATAGTGATACCAACCTTAAAATTATTGATGCAATTGCTATATATTTTTTTACCCGTGAATAAATTTAAGCAGCTTCTCGGTCAAGTAATACAAGGCTTAAGTAAATGGAGTATGGTTGATGTATTTGTTATTGCGTTAATCGTATCCTATTTAGCCGGTAACGCAGAAGGCCAAATGGGCGAACTTATCAATATGCACGCAGAGTTTGGCGCTGGTTTTTGGTATTTTACCGGGTATTGTTTATTTGCCATCGCCGCCAGTAATTTAATTAAGATTGAACCAAAAAACAGTTAAACGTTTGTGTTAGTGAATAAGTTAACATAAAATTCCCTAGAACCTAGAACCTAGAACCTAGAACCTAGAACCTAGAACCTAGAACCTAGAACCTAGAACCTAGAACCTAGAACCTAGAACCTAGAACCTAGAACCTAGAACCTAGAACCTAATTTTAAAAGGCACTTTTTTGCAACGTATTTACCTTAGTTTATTGACCATTGTTTTGTTACTCACTTTAGTGGGTCAAGCTGTTGCGTCTGTAACTATGAGTTGTGAAATGCCACACATGAGTCACTCACAGTCAAGCATGATGGATAATAATGATATGCATCATGATATGTCTGCTGGCATGATGAATATGGATTGTTGTGATGACGACACAACAGCCAATCAAGAATGTGGTTGCCCTGTTAGTGCATGCTCTGCACATTCAATGCTGAGTATGGATGGTTTATTTACCACATTATTATCGCCGTCTGAAAAAGTACAACTTCACATCTCGCAAAATCAACACCGTATAGCCAGCTCGCTTTACCGCCCTCCTATGTCTGCTTAATTGCAGGATAGGTGCGTCTAAAATTTATATAAATCACCTTTTCTGCCTCTAAATTTAATCCTTTTTTTAATTTTAGTGGAGTAAGTGATGAATCACTTAGCAGTATTTAAAGCCATTTTTTTAGCGATTTTGCTAGCAGCGGCAAACCCAGCATACAGTAATGAGTTAAGTCTTGAACAAGCGCTTAGCTATGCACTTAATAATGAACCTTGGTTAACAGCCAATAAGTATCAGCAAGCAGCAGTGCAAGCACAAAGCTTAGCGGCGGGCACGTTGCCAGATCCCGTTTTGACTGTTGGGCTAATGAACCTTCCTACAGATGGCTTTGCCTTTGATCAAGAAGGAATGACTCAACTTAAGGTGGGTGTGAGTCAAATGTTTAGTCGTGGTGATAGCCTTGCGCTGAAACAACATGCGTTAGCACAATCAGCGCAGCAATATCCTTGGTTACGCGCAGATAGACTTGCCCAAGTAAAAACCATTGTTATTGAATCTTGGCTCAATGCGTATCGAGCACAGCAAAGCATCGCTTTAATTGAGCAAGATAAGGCATTGTTCTCGCAGCTGATTGATATTACAGAATCAAGTTATGCCAGCTCGGTCGGTAATACTCGCCAGCAAGATATTATTCGCGCCCAGTTAGAATTAACTCGCCTTGAAGATAAGCTAGTAATGCTCGAACAACAGTTTGAAAGTGCTAAAAAGCGTTTGTCACAATGGTTGCCAATCAATATGTTAACTCAACCTGTGAGTGCTAATCGCAGTGACATAATACCATTGGTTGATTTTGACCAGCTTGAGTTTACACAGCTAATGCCATTGTTAATGGCGCACCCTGCAATCGTTGCAATTGAGCAAACTGTCGCGGCAAAGCAAACTGAAATCGATGTTGCCAAGCAAGGTTATAAACCACAGCTTGGCGTGAATATGGGTTATGGTTATCGTGACGATACGCCAATGGGTGACTCCCGTGCCGATCTGTTTTCTGTCGGTATTAGTATCGATCTACCGTTGTTTACTGATAATCGCCAAGACCAACAAGTCAATGCCGCGATCGCCACGGCTGAAGCCGTTAAAACTGAAAAATTGATTGCCTTACAAAAGCTCAAAGGTATGTACTTTAAAGAGTTTAGCCAATTAGCACGGTTGGCAAAGCGTGACGCCCTTTATCAAACTAAACTACTGCCTCAAATGGCTGAGCAAGCACAAGCGACATTAAATGCCTACACCCGCGATGATGGTGATTTCTCTGAAGTAATGCGTGCCCGTATCAGTGAACTCAATGCCAAAATAGACGCGTTAAATATCCAGATAGATCAACAAATTATTATTGCTCGCCTGAATTATTACGCCAGTAGTAAAGACGCTGCTGTGATGGCCGAGCTGTTAGCAGGAGAGCATGATGAACACTAATTTAAAATTGCTTATTGCCATACTTGTTGGTGCAGCCATTGCGGCAACGGGTTTATCCTTATTGACAGATAGCACGCATACAGTCAGTACCAACACAGAAAAGAAACCCTTGTACTGGGTGGCGCCAATGGATAGCAATTATCGCCGTGATGAACCAGGACTCTCGCCTATGGGCATGGATCTTGTGCCTGTGTATGCCGAAGGCGAAGAGAACGATCAAGACGGCCCGGGTGCGGTGACTATTTCGCCCGCCGTGATCAATAACCTAGGTGTTAGAACTGCCAAAGTACAACGTAAAGCACTGCAAAGCGAAGTGAATACGGTGGGCTACGTACAGTATAACCAAGATCAGCAAGTGCATATCCACCCTCGGGTAGAAGGCTGGCTTGAAACCTTATATGTTAAAGCCGCAGGCGATCAAGTTAAACAAGGAGAGCCACTGTATACCTTGTACTCACCGCAATTGGTTAACGCTCAAGAAGAATTTGTACTGGCGGTGAATCGTAATAACCCTGTACTTATTCGTGCAGCAAAGGCACGTTTAAAGGCATTAAATGTATCGGATGGTTTTGTTGAACGCTTACAAACCAATAAAAAGGTGATGCAAAATATTACCTTTTTTGCACGCCAAAGTGGCGTGGTCGATGAGCTTAATGTGCGCGAAGGCTTTTATGTAAAGCCTGGTACTTCTATGATGAGTATTGCTCAGTTGGATGAAGTATGGGTTGAAGCTGAGGTATTTGAACGCCAAGCACAATTGATTGAAGTAGGCTTACCCGTAACCATGACCCTTGATTACATCGCAGGGCAAAGCTGGCGCGGTAAGGTTGATTATATATACCCAACGTTGGATGCCAAAAACCGTACGCTGCGGGTACGTTTACGTTTTAACAATCAAGATCACCAACTAAAACCGAACATGTTTGCACAAGTGAGCATTCATGCTAAAGCCAGCGATCAGCAGCTAATTGTGCCAAAACAAGCGGTGATCCGCACCGGTTCTCAAGATCGCGTTGTTGTTGCTTTAGGTGAAGGTCGTTTTAAGTCAGTCGCGGTGGAACTTGGCCGTAGTGATAATAATGATGCTGTAATTTTAGCGGGCATTAAAGCCGACGATGAAGTAGTGACTTCTGCGCAGTTCTTATTAGATTCAGAATCAAGTAAAAGCTCTGATTTTAAGCGGATGCAAGCGCCACAAGTTATCACCAGCGTGTGGGGAAAAGGGGTTATCAATCATGTAATGGCAGATCACCGCATGGTGAATATTAGCCACGAACCAATGGATGAACTTGACTGGCCCAGCATGACAATGGATTTTATGGTTGCTGAAAGTGTTGATATTAGCGCGTTACAAGCAGGTCAAACTCTGCATTTTGAGCTAACAAAACAAGTTGAAGGAAGTTATGTAGTAAGCGGTATTCATATTATGGACTCAACTCATATGATGGTTGATGCGGCCAATACTGCCACCGTAAAGGGCACGATTAACAGTATTGATAAAACCACGCGAGTAGCCAATATTAGTCGCGGCGCAATCGAAAAATGGCACCGAGCACCCGCCACACTAGACTTTGTATTTGCTGATAGCGTTGATTTAACAACGCTTGAAGCTGCACAACAAATAACATTTACCTTTAGTTTGCAAGGGGGGGAATTTGTTATTAGCCGTATTGATGTTGAACCCTCAATGCAATCACACAGCGGACACTAGGGGGCGTTATGATAGCAGCAGTTATTCGTTGGTCTGTGACTAATCGCTTTTTTGTTTTGCTTATAACCGCAATACTAATTGGTGGCGGTGTATTTGCGGTAAAAAATACCCCGGTTGATGCCTTGCCGGATTTATCTGATGTGCAGGTGATTGTTAAAACCTCATACCCTGGGCAAGCGCCGCAAGTGGTGCAAGATCAAGTTACATTTCCACTTACCACCGCTATGCTCTCAGTGCCAGGGGCGCAAACTGTGCGTGGCTTTTCATTTTTTGGTGATTCTTACGTGTATGTCATCTTTGATGAAAAAACCGACCTTTACTGGGCTCGTAGCCGAGTACAGGAGTATTTGAGCCAAGTAGCCAGTCGTTTACCAGAAAGCGCAACCGCTGAGCTTGGCCCAGATGCCACAGGTGTTGGTTGGATCTATTTATATGCGCTGGTGGATAAAACCAATCAACACGATATTAGCCAATTACGTAGCTTACAAGATTGGTTTTTAAAATTTGAATTACAAACTGTCCCTGGGGTGTCTGAGGTGGCTTCAGTGGGCGGTATGGTGAAACAATATCAAGTCAATGTAGAGCCAGATAAATTACGTGCCTACGGTATTCCGCTGAGTTTAATACAAACAGCCATCAAACAAGGCAACCAAGAAATGGGTGCCTCAGTGGTAGAAATGGCCGAAGCCGAATACATGGTAACCAGTACCGGTTATATTAAAAGCGTGGCTGATTTAGAGGCTATTCCACTGGGCGTTAATGCTAATGGCACACCGCTACAGTTACGCGATGTTGCCGATATTCGCCTTGGTCCACAAATGCGCCGAGGCATCGCTGAGTTAAACGGTGAAGGTGAGGTTGCAGGTGGCGTGGTGGTAATGCGCTATGGCGAAAACGCACAAAAAACCATAGAGCTGGTAAAAGCAAAGCTCGAATCACTCAAAAAAGGCTTGCCTGCTGGGGTTGAAATTGTGCCTGTGTATGACCGCTCTAACCTGATCAAAAATGCAGTAGATAACCTCACCAGCAAGTTGTTCGAAGAGTTAGTGGTGGTGGCGCTTATCTGCATTGTATTTTTGTTCCATGTGCGTTCATCCTTAGTGGCGATTATTACTTTACCGCTGGGGATTTTAACGGCGTTCATCATCATGTATTGGCAAGGCATTAACGCCAATATCATGTCGCTCGGCGGTATTGCCATTGCCATAGGTGCAATGACTGATGGCGCGATAGTGATGATTGAAAACATGCATAAGCACATGGAAAAAACCCCATTAACGGATGAAAACCGCTGGCAAGTGGTGAGCGATGCAGCCAGTGAAGTCGGCCCCGCGCTGTTCTTTAGTTTAATGATCATTACCGTCAGCTTTATGCCAGTGTTTATTTTAGAAGCGCAAGAAGGGCGCATGTTTGCACCACTGGCGTACACTAAAACCTATGCAATGGCAGCGTCTGCGGGCTTGGCAATTACCTTAGTGCCAGTATTAATGGGGTATTTTATACGTGGCAAAGTCATTTCAGAGCAAAAAAATCCGGTTAATCGCTTACTGGTCAATACTTACAAGCCACTACTTAATACGGTCTTACGCTTTCCTAAAATGACTTTAGTGTTAGCGCTGGTGGTAGCAATTATTGGTTTTTATCCGGTGAATAAAATTGGCAGTGAGTTTATACCGCCGCTGGATGAAGGCGATTTAATGTATATGCCAACTACTTACCCAGGTTTATCGATTGGTAAAGCGCGGGAGATTTTACAACAAACCGATAAACTGATAGCCAGCGTGCCTGAAGTGTTAACCGTGTTTGGTAAAGTAGGCCGCGCAGAAACTGCCACCGATCCCGCACCACTGACCATGATTGAAACCTTTATTCAGCTTAAGCCAAAAGAGCAGTGGCGCGAAGGCATGACCTTAGAGAAACTGAAAAAAGAGCTCGACGGTTTAGTGAAATTCCCAGGCCTGACAAATGCTTGGGTTATGCCAATAAAAACCCGTATTGATATGCTGGCAACGGGCATTAAAACGCCAGTAGGCATTAAAGTCGCGGGGCCAAATTTGAATGAAATTCAAAAAATTGGCCAGCAGATTGAAGTCTTACTAAAAGATGTACCCGGCACTGCCTCGGTATATTCTGAGCGTGTTGCTGGTGGCCGTTATATCAAGGTGGATATCAATCGCGAAAAAGCCGCTCGTTATAGCTTAAACATTGCCGATGTGCAGCAAGTGGTCGCTACAGCGATAGGGGGGATGAATGTAACCGAAACGGTCGAAGGGCAAGAGCGTTATCCAGTCAATTTACGCTACCCACAAGATTACCGCGATTCACCTGAAGAGCTGATGTTATTGCCAATCGTAACCCCATCAGGTCAGCGGATAGCGCTTGCTGATGTGGCGGATGTATTTATTGAAGACGGCCCACCGGGGATCAAAAGCGAAAACGCACGCCTAAATGGTTGGAGCTTTATTGATATTGATGGCATTGATATTGGCAGTTATGTAGATAATGCGCGCCAAGTGCTTGACGAAAAGCTAGTGCTACCAGCGGGTTACTCAATAACTTGGGCGGGGCAATATGAGTACATGGAGCGCGCCAAAGACAAGCTCGCTTATGTATTACCTCTGACATTAGCGATTATTATCGTGCTGTTGTACCTCAACTTTCGAAGCTTTGTAGAAGTAGCCATTATAATGGCCACCTTACCGCTGGCGATGATTGGTGGAATCTGGCTTATGTACTTAGAAGGCTTTAACTTCTCAGTCGCCGTGGGAGTGGGCTTTATTGCCCTTGCCGGGGTCGCGGTGGAAATTGGAGTGATCATGTTGGTGTACTTAAACCAAGCCTACAATGAAAAGTGCGTGCAAGCACAACAAGCCGGCACAATGCTTAGCTTTGTCGAGCTTAAGCAAGCCATAGTCGAAGGCGCAGGCCTGCGAGTACGACCAGTGATGATGACAGTCGCAACCATAATCATCGGTTTACTCCCCGTACTTTACGGCACAGGCACCGGCAGCGAAGTAATGAGCCGCATCGCCGCCCCCATGGTCGGCGGCATGTTCAGCGCCATCGTTCTAACCTTGTTAGTGCTACCTGCAGTGTATTTGCTATGGCGTAAGCGGAGTATAAATTCATAAAGTTGAATTAAAAATACAGCGCCCCTCAAACTTTGTTTGATCAGAGTCGCAGAGCCTCGTAAAACAGCTACTGCGACTACCTCCAATTTTTGTAGGCAGCATGAATAAAATAGGACAGGCACAAAATTTTTTGCAAAAACCATAGTATCAACTACTGTTATTATATACAGTTTGACTGGAGCTGATACTTTATGACTCGCGCAAGAAAAAACCTGATTGATTTAGCATCCACATCCTATTACCATTTAATCGCTCGTTGTGTTAGACAAGCATACTTGTGTGGAAATGATAAACACACGGGTAAAAACTTTGATCACCGAAGAGAGTGGCTTGTAGAGCGAATAAAGCTATTAAGTAGCGTGTTTGCCATCGAAATCGCAGCCTACGCGATTATGAGCAACCATTACCACCTCGTTGTAAATGTGAATAGGCAACAAGCCCTTGAGTGGTCTGATGAAGAAGTAATTAAGCGCTGGTATCAACTCTATAATGGTCACATGTTGGTTGATCGCTACATAAATGGTGAGCAGTTAGATGAACCTAGTTTACTTTTCTTCAATGAGATCATCGCTAAATGGCGAGAAAGGTTGTATGACATTAGCTGGTATATGAAAAACCTCAATGAATATATAGCCCGCGAAGCCAATAAAGAGGATAACTGCACCGGAAAGTACTGGGAAGGGCGCTATAAGTCACAGGCGTTATTAGATCAAACAGCAGTACTTAGTTGCATGGCCTATGTCGATTTAAATCCTATCAGAGCAAATATAGCAGATACCCTCGAAGACAGTGATTTTACCTCAATTCAAGAGCGTATAGCGCATTTCAAAGCTTTTACCGCAGACGTAATGAAAGCGAATAAGCCCCTCAAACAAAATGATAATATCCAACATGAAAGCCAACCTGCACAGCTAAAACCATTTGGTGGTAATGACATCAAACATACAATTCCCTTTGCTTTGCTAGATTATATTGAATTAGTAGATTGGAGTGGCCGACATATAGATCCAAAGAAAAAAGGGCATATAAACCACACAGTCCCTAAAGCGCTACTTACTTTGAATATAGAAGAAGCGCAATGGCTTGAATCCGTAAAGCGATTTAGGCATCAATATTCAAATTTTGCAGGCAGTAAACAACGATTAAAGCAGCACGCCGCCAGCAACGATGTCAAATGGTATAAAGGTACAGGTTGAATAGTTGAACCTTTTTAAGTTATTCAGCTCGAAGTTTGGCAATTAACAGCGTGCAATAAAGGAATGCGAGGATTACCTTCGATAGGGGAAGTACAAAATCTTCTGACAAAATATATGCCTGTCCTTTTTTATTTTTAAAAAATATATGCCTGTCCTTTTTTATTTTTAAGGTGTTTCTTAACTTGTAAATAGTGGCTTTTAATTAGTAAAAGGACATTTGTCTTTGATAGGTGAAGTACACAACTTTTTGAAAAATATATGCCTGTCCTCTTTTCATTTCCGTCCTCTTTTTATTTCCTTTTTTTATTACTCTTTTAATAACAAGTCTGGCTTTTTACGATTGTTGCTCCCTTTTTACCGCCACCCTATAAAAATTACCCTGTTACTTGTAACTTATACGAGTTTAAGTAACAGGATTTTAATACCCACTTGTTTTTACTTAACTTTTTAATGGCATGTTTTTAGCAATATTCTTATAACACGTTTTTGCTATAGCCTTGTTAGCAGGCTTAATTAAGTAAGGAACACACATGCAAGTTAAAACAATACAAGAAGTGTACGATTGGACTGTGCTTTTTCATACGCAAATGGCGGCAAATTTTTTTAGTCTTCGCGAGGGGTTAGCGGAGCATAATCGAATGCTCGCCGATTACTTTGTTGAGTACGAAAAAAAGTTAGCTGAAGATATGGTTGGTTTTAAAGCTATCACCGAAATCAATACATTAGATACTTATTGTTACGAGTACTTTGCTGAAAACCCAGAGTTGATAAATTTCACCGATTTAGATCGTGATACCCGTGTTGATGAGCAAGTCATGCAGGGTTACTTATCTCAGCAGCATAAAAAAGTAATCAACCTTTATGAATACTTACTTAGTCGTGCAGAAACCCCTGCAGGTAAAGAGAAGTTAGCGCAATTGCTAGAGCTTGAGCAGCAAGGCTTAAAGCAAATGATACAAAGCGCTAATCGCCATATGGATATGTAACTGATACTAATATTCAATTGATAAGTAAAGTAGCTTACGGGATAGCACTTATCCCGTTTTGTATCTAAACAAAATCGATTAAAAATCCCACTTTTTTCAAATACTTTTGCTCTTGCTGTAAATCTGCATGCAGCAAGGTTTGCTCACTGAGCCAGCCCAGTGGAAACTGCAATAACATACTGTTCCCTTTTACAGAAACTGCTAACTCCTGATGCTGGTCATTCAAGCGCTTTTGGTTAAGTAATACTGCTAATCGCAGTAAGACAATTAATTGCAATATTTGAAAGTGTGGTACTGAAAGTAGCGTTGGAAATTGCTCTAAACGCACTTTTTTACGGTAAAAGCGTATCATGCAGCTAAGCAATGTTTGTTGCTGCTGCGTAAATCCAGGTAATTGGCTATTTTCAACCACATACGCACTATGCTTATGTAAGCCCGATGAGTTGATTCCTAAACCTACTTCATGTAACTGTGCAGCCCATAGCAAGAGTTGATGATTATCTAACGAGTCAAGTTGCCATTCTTTTTGTACTTGTAGGAATAACCAGTCAGCAGTGTTTGCAACACGTTGAGCATGAACCTTATCGATTGTGTTTCTTTCGCTTAAATTAGCAATAGTGTTGGTACGTATATCTTTAAGCGCTAATTTTTGCTGCATTTCATGGAGCAGGCCTTCTCGTAGTGAAAAGTCGCTATAATCCATTTCAGTAATATTAAATAGCTGAAAAATAGCAATTAAAATAGCCAAGCCACCACAAATACTTACTTGGCGCTCAGGGCTTAAACCTTCAATTAATAAGTTATCAATGGTTTTTGCAGCAATAAATTGGGTTTTTAGTTCAAGTAACCGCTCTAAGGTGATATTTTTTTGTTCAGGGTCATTAGCACTGATCATCGCAAGTATTGATTTTATAGTGCCGGAGGTGCCCACTACAGATTGCCAGCCAGTATTAATATAATTGGCAAAAATAACTTCAAGTTCTTGCTCGGCTTTTATTTGTGCTTTGTTAAAACGTTTGTCGTTAATAATACCATCGGCAAAAAATTGCTTGGTATAGCTTACGCAGCCCATATTGCGACTTGAGAGCAGCTTATGTTTAAAATGCTTGCCAATAATGAGCTCGGTACTACCGCCGCCAATATCAATCACTAAACGGTTTTCATCATGATGAATATAATGAGCAACACCTTGATAAATTAACCGGGCTTCCTCTTGACCTGAGATCACATCAATATGGTAGGGGAAAACGTTACTTGCTTGAGTTAAAAATGAATTAATATTTTTAGCACGTCGTAATGTATAGGTTGCGGCTATTTTTACGTTACTTGCTGGAAAGTCTTGCAGCGTGTTGGCAAACTGTTTCAATACAGCCAATGCTCTGTCTATCGCAGTTTGGCTTAGTTGGTTTCTATCATCTAAGCCATCAGCTAAATAAACCCGTTGCTTTTCTTTGTGAAGAATTTGCAAAGAGCCATCGACTTCTCTGGCAACGACCAAATGAAAACTGTTGGAGCCTAAATCGACCGCAGCTATTGAGGGATAATCATTCATTATTATAATTGCCTTCCCATTTTTTTAAGTGATCGTAAATTGCAATTTGCGAGCGAATTTTCTTACGATTTCCGCGTCTTACATAATGGTTCTTTTGCTCACTATCAATAATACGCGCTTTGGTGCGATCTTTAAATTGTAGCTCAAGTACATCGATGATCAGTTGTTTGAGCTTTTCATCATAAATAGGCACACCCACTTCAACCCGATGATCAAGGTTACGAGTCATCCAATCTGCAGATGAAATATACACTTTTTCATCACCGTTATTAGCAAACACCATCACGCGTGGGTGCTCTAAAAAGCGATCAACAATACTAATAACGCGGATGTTGTCGCTAAAGTTAGTAAGGCCCGGTACTAAAGAGCACATACCACGAACTATAATCCTAATTTTAACCCCACTACGCGCCGCTAAGTACAAACAATCGACTAGCTCTTTATCAACTAAGTTATTTATTTTTAATGTTATTTTACCTTGTTTACCACTTTCGACATGAGCAATTTCTTGATGAATTAAACCAATTAGCAGTTGTCTTGCGTTTACTGGCGAAATCATTAAGTGTTCAAATACAAAAGGTTTATAGCTACTTTCAATAAATTTAAATACGCTATCGCTTTCATCACAAATGCCTTGATGCTTAGTGAATAAGCTAAAGTCAGTGTAGATTTTTGCGGTCTTTTCGTGAAAATTGCCAGTGCCGATATGGGCGTACTTAACGATTTGGCCTTTCTCGCGGCGGTGCACAATACATAACTTACTGTGTACTTTGAGTGCAGGAATGCCAAAAATAACTTTAATACCGGCACTACTGAGCACTTTTGCCCACTCAATATTATTTTGCTCATCAAAACGTGCTTTAAGCTCAACCATTACCGTTACTTTCTTACCATTTTTTGCGGCATTAATAAGTGACGATATAAGCCGTGACTTGCTCGCTACGCGATAAATGTTGACCTTAATTTGTGTCACATTAGGATCAAATGCAGCTTGGCGAACATACTCTAGCAAATGGTTAAATGTATGATACGGATAGTAAAGTAAGATATCTTGTTGACTAATCGCTGCAAATATACTGGCATGGTTGTTAAAGGCTGTACTTTGTAAAGCGGGCAGTGGTTTGTTCTCTAAATATTGGCGGCCAACATTGGGAAAACCAATAAAGTCTCTAAAATTACGGTAGCGGCCGCCGGGGATCAAGGCGTCATGGTGAGTAACGCCCAAACGCTTCTTCATTACTTTGAGCATCGATTCAGGCATTGTTTGATCATAAACTAATCGCACCGGCTCGGCATAAATGCGTTGTTTAAGGCCCTTAGACATTTTATCTAAAATGCCTTCTTCTAATTCATCATCGAGGTTGTATTCTGCATCACGGGTTAATTTTATGGCGTAACCCTGAATGTTATCAAAGTCAAAAAAACTACTAAAAATATCACTTAAGAAGAAGGTAATAATATCGTCTAACATCACAATAGTTTTATGACGACGAGTTTTCTCAGGCGGTAAAATAATAAATCGAGGCACGCGATCGGTTGGCACTTCAAGCATGGCGTAATGGCTTTTGTCATTACTCATCTCAACAAACATATACGTCATGGTATCGTTGATTTGATCTGAATAATCTTTGTTTTCATCTAATAAAATAGGTGAGATATGCTGTAATACGTTATCGAAGAAAAACTTTCTTAACCAATTGGTATGAAACTCACTCAGCTGCTCAGGTCGGTCAACATGAATATTGTGAGCAATCAGATCTTTTAAAATTTGTTCGTGGATCTGGTTAAATTTTTTGCCTAACTGCAGTACTTTTTGTTGAATTTGCGTCAGTAAAATTTCGTCTTCATCAAAGTTGGTATCAGGGAGTTTGTTTAATAAAATACGACGTTTAACATCGGCAACACGAACTCTAAAAAACTCATCCATGTTATTTGAAAAAATCCCCAAAAAACGAATGCGCTCAATAATTGGGTTACTTTTATCTCGCGCTTCTTGTAATACGCGATCGTTAAAAGACAGCCAACTTAACTCTGGGGCGAAATAATTAATCGTTTGAGGTACATCAGCACAGGCGTTCATTTTCTATTCCTTGGATAGTAACTGAACAAAATATAAAGTACTTAGATGACAAAAAAATGACAAACGTGTCACTTTTGTGACACGCCAATAGGTGTTAAGGGCTGCGTATTACAGTGGCTTAAGCGTCTTCAATATCAACAATTAGATCTGAGGTAATGGCTTCTAATGCTGCGACTACTTCGTCTTTATTCATCCCTGTAGGTAGCGCAACTGTAGCTACTGCGCTAAAAATAGGCACTCCCCAGTTTGGTGCGCTTTGCTGTTTAGAGTTTAAGTGGGTGATGTTTGCACCTTTGTGACGTAACACACCTGCAAGTTCTTGGATTATACCAGGGCGATCGTTACCGGTGATCACAAAATTAAGCTCTTCAGCTGGCGTATCAGGCAGTTCATCAGTGCCTGTTTCAATGCGTACTTCTAACTGTGGCAGGCTGTGTAATGAATCTTGTAATTCTTGTAGATGCTCGGCAGGTACTGCTACTTCAATGATGCCAGCAAAGTGACCGGCCAAATGGCTTAAGTTGCTTGTTAGCCAATTACCATGATGATTTAAAATTGCAGATGAAATGTCTTCCACAAGTCCTGAGCGATCTTGCCCCAAAATAGTTATAACTAATTGCTTCATAAAGAGAATTCCTAAAAATTGCCGTAATTAAATAATAAATGCCCAGGCATGAAATTGTTGAATGATTATTATGTTTAAGTATTAACCGAATTGAGTATTGACTCGGTACCTAAATTTGTCCAATTTTTTTGCCATTAGTTCAATCTAAAAGTAGTTATATAGTGTTAGTTTATAAAATTACTTAGCTAACCATCTGTTTATCAATAATAAATTGACAAGTTGAAAATTACTCACGTTATTGTTGTTTCTTAACTTGTTGAATATAAAAGCGGTTTCGTTTTATAGCAACAAAGCCTAAGCAATTATGACGCTTGTAACAATACTGTCATCTTGGTGAAATATAATCTAACCAACGTTAAGATTTATAGGTGTTTCGATGACTTCCAATCCGAATAAACCGTCTTTTAATACGGATAGAAGCCGTCTATTCAAAGATCGGTTTGCCCAATTTAGCATTACCGCTGGCGGTATTATGGTATTGATAGCTTTGCTATTGATATTTTTCTATTTGTTGTACGTTGTGCAACCTATTTTCGAATCAGCGAAAGTAGAGACACGTGATAGCTTTCCCCTAAGTAATGCAGAGCAAATTGTAGGTTTAGGTGTAGAAGAACAAACCGAAGTGGCCTTTTTACTAAGCCAACAAGGCAGCGTTGATTTCTATAGTGTTGAGAAACAAAGTTTCGGTAAGAAACTTCAAAGCTTAGCGATTCCACTAGAGAGCGATGTGAGCAGTTTTGCCGTTAGCGCCCCTTTTCAAGGGCACTATGCATACGGACTTGAAAACGGCTCAGTGGTTTTAGTTGCCCCTAAGTTTTTAGTCACGTTTCCTAATAATGAACGTCAATTAACACCGCGCTTAGGTTATCCGCTTGGTGAGGATTCACCCTTACAAGTTGACGCTGAAGGTGCCGCAATTAAACAGTTTGCTTTCAGTCATTTTGAAGATAAAACCGCCGTTGTGGCACAAACTGAAGACAAGCGCGTTATTTTTAGTAGCTTTGTTGCTGAAGAAAACATGTTCAGCGGTGAAGTTGAGTGGCTCATTGAGCGCACCGAACTTGATGTTGAAGGGCGTGTTGACCAACTATTAATGTCACCAGATACCACCCGTACTTTTGTTCGTTCAGCCAATCAAATTTATGTTTATGATACGCGTTATCCAGGTGAAGTTGAGCTGATTCAGATGCTGGCTGCAAATGAAGAAAATGCCAACCTAGTGGCGGCACAGTTATTAGCTGGCGCTAATTCATTGATGCTGGCTAATGATAATGGCGAAGTATCACAGTGGTTTGAAGTTAACACGGATACTGGGCGTGAATATCAAAAAATACGTGCTTTTGAAACGTCAAAACAACCTAAGTTAGATATCTTCACTGAGTTCTATCGTCGTACTTTCTTCACCACGAGTAGTAACGGTGAGCTTGGTGTGTATTACACCACCAGTGAAGCTAAATTATGGCAAGGCAAAATCAGTGACGGCCCGATTGAAAACTTTGCTGTTGCACCGCGCTCAAATGCGGCGCTTATCTTAGCGGATAATAAACTTACTGTGGTTGAAATCCACAATGAACACCCAGAAGTAACCTGGTCGGCATTATGGCAAGAAGTATGGTACGAAGGTTACCCAGAGCCAGGTTATATCTGGCAATCAACCTCGGCGGGGGATGATTTTGAATCAAAATTCTCTTTAGTGCCAATTTCGTTCGGTACTATCAAGGCTGCAATGTATGCGATGTTATTTGCCGTGCCAATCGCACTTTCTGCGGCAATTTACACTGCTTACTTTATGTCTGGCTCATTACGCAAAGTAGTGAAACCAACCGTAGAAATTATGGAAGCATTACCAACTGTAATCTTAGGGTTTTTAGCGGGTTTGTGGCTTGCTCCACTTATTGAAGAGCACTTGCCAGCCATTGTAGGCTTATTGTTTATGCTGCCAGTGGGAATTCTATTAACCGCATTTGCATGGACCAAATTACCACAAAGTATTCGTCACCGTGTACCAGATGGGGCGCATTCAATTTTACTTATTCCAGTGTTGTTGTTAATTGGCTGGTTAGCATTTGCGATGAGTGGCGCAATCGAACTTTGGATGTTTGACGGTAATGTGCGTCAATATTTAACGAATGAACTTGGTATGACATTTGACCAACGTAACTCTCTAGTTGTTGGTATTGCAATGGGATTTGCGGTTATTCCAACTATTTTCTCAATTGCAGAAGATGCTGTGTTTAGTGTGCCAAAGCATTTATCAAATGGTTCATTAGCGCTGGGAGCAACGCAATGGCAAACATTGGTAAGTGTTGTGCTATTAACTGCCAGCCCAGGTATTTTCTCAGCAGTGATGATGGGCCTCGGTCGCGCCGTAGGTGAAACCATGATCGTACTGATGGCAACAGGTAACACGCCAATAATGGATTGGAGCATTTTCCAAGGTATGCGTACTTTAGCAGCTAATATCGCAGTAGAAATGCCAGAGTCGGAAGTGGGTAGTTCACACTATCGAATTCTATTCTTAGCCGCATTTGTATTATTCATATTCACCTTTATTTTTAACACAATTGCTGAGTTTGTTCGTCAGCAGTTGCGTGATAAATACAGCTCGATGTAAGTAGGAGACACGACATGGTAAAGCAGTGGTTTAAGTCAGGTTCTCCTTGGATATGGATGACAGGTGGTGCGGTTAGTATCAGTCTGATTTCTGTATTAGGGTTATTAGCCATGATTGCTTGGAAAGGATTAAGCTTTTTCTGGCCATCACAAGTTGTACAGCTCGAGTTGCAAGGTTCAGTTGCACAACAGACTGTTATTGGTGAAATCTATGACCGTGAAATGGTGCCAAAATCGCGCCTTGAAGCTACCGGTATTGATTTATCTGGTTTCGATAAAGAGCAGTTAGAACGCTTTTTGATTAAAACCGGTAACCGTGAGTACGTAGACTTAGATTTTCGTTGGGTACTTGAGACCGACATTAAATCAAATACTAAACCTGCCGCTATCGCTGTATTTGAGCGTAGTAAAAACGGTAACTTTTACGGCTATGTTGAGCAAGTTATTAAAGACGGTGAGGTTGTTACCGGCAATAAAATCGCCGTATTAGAAGAATTAGTAGATCGTGCCGTTGATTTAAATGAGCAAGCCCTTGATTTACAAAACGGTGATATTGGCCATATTAACTACGAACTAGAGCGCCTACGCTTAAAAGAGAAGTCGTATTTACTTGATGATGCTTTAACCGATGAGCGCGTTGCAGAGCTTGCACAAGCTCGCGCAGAATTAAGAGCTGAATATAGCGTGTTAGAAAAGCAATTGTTTGCACTGCGTAAACAAGCTAAACGTGACCAAGTAACTGTAAAAGATATGCGCGGTGAAATCGTTACTTTACCGCTATACCAAGTACTGGACTTTTGGTTTCCAAATGACATGGGCTTTTTTGCAAAATTAGGTCACTATTTTGTACAGCTAGGTAAATTTGTAGCAGATGACCCCCGTGAAGCGAATACTGAAGGCGGTGTATTTCCGGCAATCTTTGGTACAGTGTTTATGGTTATGCTGATGGCTGTGATAGTCACGCCGTTCGGGGTTGTGGCAGCTATTTACTTACATGAGTACGCTGCGAAAAATGCAGTAACTAAAATGATCCGCATCGCGGTAATTAACTTAGCAGGTGTCCCCTCTATTGTTTACGGTGTATTTGGCTTAGGGTTTTTTGTTTATGTATTAGGTGGCAGCTTAGATCAGCTATTCTACCCTGAAGCATCACCAAGCCCTGTATTTGGTACACCAGGGGTAATGTGGTCAGCGCTAACCTTGGCTATTTTAACCTTACCAGTTGTAATTGTATCAACGGAAGAGGGCTTATCACGTATTCCAAGTACGGTACGTCATGGTTCATTAGCATTAGGTGCTACGAAAGCGGAAACCTTATGGCGTATCATTGTACCAATGGCAAGTCCGGCTATAATGACAGGTTTAATATTAGCGGTTGCCCGTGCTGCCGGTGAAGTTGCGCCGTTAATGTTAGTTGGTGTTGTAAAAATGGCACCGACATTACCGCTTGACGGCAACTTCCCGTACTTTCACTTAGATCGCAAGTTCATGCACTTAGGCTTTCATATATACGATGTTGGTTTCCAAAGCCCGAATGTTGAGGCGGCTCGTCCGTTAGTCTATGCCACCGCATTCTTGCTAGTATCAGTGATTATTACCCTGAATATTACCGCAATCGGCATACGTAACCATTTACGTGAAAAGTTTAGATCGCTTGATCAATAATTAGTAAAGATTTTATAGGTAACAAACATGATTACAGTCGCTCCACAAGTAAACCAATCAAGCAGTAGTTTGAAATTGGATTTAGACAATTTAAGCACCGAGCAAACAGCACTCGAGATCAAAAACTTAGATCTTTACTATGGTGAAAAACAAGCGCTTAGCTCAGTAAGTATGAACATTCCTAAAGGCCAAGTAACGGCATTTATCGGGCCATCGGGCTGCGGTAAGTCAACATTGTTACGTTGTATTAATCGTATGAACGACTTGGTAGATAGCTGTCGTATTGAAGGTGAAATCTTACTTCATGGCCAGAACATCTATGACAAAAGTGTTGATGTAGCGGCGCTACGTCGTAATGTAGGTATGGTGTTTCAGCGCCCGAACCCATTTCCTAAATCAATCTACGAAAATGTAGTTTATGGCCTACGCTTACAGGGTATTAAAGAAAAACGTAAATTAGACGAAGTTGTTGAACAGTCATTACGTGGTGCAGCATTATGGGATGAAGTAAAAGACCGACTTCATGATAGTGCTTTTGGTTTATCCGGTGGTCAGCAGCAGCGTTTAGTCATTGCCCGCTCTATTGCTATTGAGCCTGAAGTGTTATTACTTGATGAGCCAACATCAGCGTTGGATCCTATTTCAACACTGGTAATTGAAGAGCTAATCAACGATTTAAAAAATAAGTTTACCGTTGTTATTGTTACCCACAACATGCAACAAGCTGCACGGGTTTCTGATCAAACGGCCTTTATGTACATGGGTGAGTTAATTGAGTATTCAAATACCAATACCTTGTTTACAACCCCAGCGAAAAAGAAAACTGAAGACTACATTACCGGCCGTTACGGTTAGTAAATCAGTCATATAATTTTCGGGTGACGTAACCAATTTTGATAAGAAGGTAGACAATGGAACACAATATTAATAAGCATATTTCTGGCCGCTTTAATCAAGAGCTAGAGAATGTCCGCAACCATGTATTAAGTATGGGTGGCTTGGTTGAGCAGCAACTTAATAGTGCACTTGATGCGGTAAGTAATGGTGATGCTGAGTTGGCCCGTAAGGTCCGTGAAAACGACTATAAAATAAACGCCATGGAAGTGAGCATTGATGAAGAGTGCACGCGTATCATTGCTCGTCGTCAGCCAGCAGCTAGTGATTTACGCCTTGTTATTGCCATAGCGAAAACCATTGCAGATTTAGAGCGTATTGGTGATGAAGCGGAGCGTATTGCTAAAGTTGCCCTCGATTCGTTTACTAAAGATCAGCAAGATTTATTGGTGAATATCGAAAATATGGGTCGCCAAGTTTCAAAAATGCTGCATGATGTACTTGATGCTTTTGCTCGTATGGATGTGCAAAAAGCGTTTGAAGTACATAAAGAAGATGCCAAGGTTGACCGAGAATATGAAGCAATTACTCGTCAGATTATGACTTACATGATGGAAGATCCGCGTTCAATTCCAAAAATCATGGATCTAGTGTGGTCAGTGCGTTCATTAGAGCGCATTGGTGATCGTTGTCAAAATATTTCTGAGTACATTATTTATTTTGTAAACGGCAAAGATATTCGTCATACATCTCAAGAGGATATCGAAAAATCGTTATAGATTATTCGTTATCTTTGTTTTTTTATGAAAGCGGCTAATTGCCGCTTTTACTGTTACCACTATAATTAATATGCTGTTACAGCGACTTGGATGTAATAAAAGCATTCACAATCGCGGTGAATGCTGTAAAATTCACGCCGCAAAGCATACTAATTTGATTTAAGGGTCAGTTATGCCTACAAACGCATTTCTAGGGGTATTCGCAAAATCTCCTATAAAGCCAATGGAAGATCACATCAAGAAGGTACATCAAGCAAGTAAAGCTTTGATCCCTTTTTTCAATCATGTATTTAAAGAAGAATGGCAACAAGCAGAAGAGATTCGCTTGAACATTCGTAATTTAGAACGTGAAGCCGACGATATGAAAAGAGATATACGTTTACAACTACCGCGTGGCTTATTTATGCCGGTAGAGCGTACAGATCTGCTCGAACTCGTCACCCAGCAAGACAAAATTGCTAATAAAGCAAAAGACATTGCTGGTCGTGTAATTGGTCGTGAGATGACCATACCAAAAGAAATTCAAACTGATTTCCTAGCTTATGTAACTCGTTGTGTTGATGCGACTAAACAAGCGTCAAATGCTATTAATGAGTTAGATGAGTTATTAGAGACTGGTTTTAAAGGTCGTGAAGTGACCTTAGTCGAAAAAATGCTCGTTGAATTGGATGCAATTGAACAAGACACGGATGACATGCAAATCAAAATACGCCGCCAGTTACGCGCCGTTGAAGGTGGCCTCAATCCAATTGATGTAATGTTTTTATACAAAATCATCGAATGGGTCGGCGAACTTGCAGATATTGCAGAGCGCGTAGGTTCACGTCTTGAGCTGATGTTAGCTCGTTAATTTACACTCAGTTCAATAACGAAAGATTAGGGTTACACAATGGATATCATTGCATCTTATGGCACGGTATTAATTATAATTGCCGCAGCAGTCGGTTTTTTTATGGCTTATGGCATTGGCGCGAACGACGTTGCTAATGCGATGGGCACATCGGTAGGTTCAAAAGCATTAACCATTAAACAAGCAATTTTTATTGCGATGATTTTTGAGTTTGCAGGCGCCTACTTAGCTGGCGGTGAAGTAACATCGACAATTCGTAAAGGTATTATCGATTCAACACCATTTTTAGAGCTTCCCGAACTGATGGTGTTGGGTATGATCTCGGCATTATTTGCAGCAGGTAGTTGGTTGTTAATTGCATCCTTTTTAGGTTGGCCGGTATCAACAACACACTCAATCATTGGTGCTATCATTGGTTTTGCATTAGTTGCTGTTGGCAGTGAAGCGATTCAGTGGAATAAAGTGGCAGGTATTGTTGGGAGTTGGATTGTTACCCCTGCAATTTCAGGCTTTATCGCGTATTTGATATTTATGAGTGCGCAAAAACTGATTTTTGATACAGACGCACCACTTAAAAATGCCAAACGTTATGTGCCTATTTACATGGGTTTAGCGGGCTTTATTATGTCTTTGGTTACTATCAAAAAAGGCTTAAAGCACATTGGTATTAATATCGGCGCAGTTGAAGGTTATGTCTTAGCGGTTAGTATTGCACTGGTTGTTGCTATTATTGGTAAGGTGGTTATTTCTCGCTTAAAAATTGATCCAAAAGCCGATAAGAAAATGCAATTTAATAACGTTGAGAAAGTATTTGCTATCTTAATGGTACTAACTGCATGTTGTATGGCATTTGCGCATGGTTCGAATGACGTTGCTAACGCCATTGGTCCACTTGCTGCGGTTGTAAACATTGTTGAAAACAACGGTGAAATTGCTAAGCAAGCATCAATCGCATGGTGGATTTTACCTCTAGGTGGTTTTGGTATTGTTGCAGGTCTGGCTATTTTAGGTAAGAAAGTAATCAAAACCATTGGTGAAGGCATTACGCATTTAACACCAAGTCGTGGTTTTGCGGCTGAATTAGCGGCAGCATCTACGGTTGTTATTGCATCAGGTACAGGTTTACCAATCTCTACCACGCAAACTTTAGTTGGCGCGGTGTTAGGTGTAGGTATGGCACGTGGTATTGCTGCTCTTAACATGGGTGTGATCAGAAACATTGTAGTTTCTTGGGTAATTACATTGCCAGTTGGCGCTGCCCTTGCTATTGTTATTTTCTACATACTAAGAACTGCCTTTGGAGTTTAAATCCAGCAGCTTTTAAGTAGCACAGACTTTTAGCTTGAAAAGATCTCAACGCCCTTGGTGTTGGGGTCTTTTTATTTGTGGGTAAAGGAAGTATGACGAACTTACCAAGTATTAAACAGCTGCAGTATTTATTGGCAGTTCATCAGCATCAGCATTTTGGCCGCGCAGCGAGCGCATGCTTCATTGGGCAATCAACACTCAGTAGTGCGATTCAAACTCTTGAAGAAACACTCGGCTGCCAACTCATTGAACGTGAGAATCGTAGTTTGATGTTTACCGCGATCGGCGAAGAAGTTGTCGAGCGAGCACGGAAAATAATTGATGATACACTGAGTGTTAAAGAACTAACTAAAAGCCATTTAAGCCCGCTTAGTGGTAAATTAACTCTCGGGGTGATCCCAACGATTGCCAGCTTTATAGCGGCGCCTTTATATCACCTTTGCCAGCAACAATTTGCTAATTTAGAGCTGGTTTTAGTAGAAGACACCAGTGATAGCTTACTGGATAAGTTAGAGCATGGTCATATCGATATGGCCTTATTAGCATTACCTTACGACACCGATAAGTTTCATACTCAAATATTAGCGCAAGACCATTTTAGTCTAGTGCATCATAAAGACTACTTGCCAGCTAAGAACATTGAAGATTTTAATTTATTACCGGAAGCTAGCGTGTTCTTATTAGAAAGGGAGCACTGTATGACTGGGCATGCGCTCAGTGCCTGTCACTTAAACCGCTCAAGTTGTATTAACCCATTTGAAGCGGCCAGTTTGCATACTTTATTAAGTATGGTTGAACATCAGTTAGGGGTGACCTTCTTGCCGCAAATGGCGATTAATGCCGGTATTTTAGAGCATAAGAACATGCTTGCCACGCCTTCGCAAAGTGACGCGTACCGTGATATTGGCATTTTATGGCGTAAAACAACGGGGCGGATCCGCGATTTTCGTTTATTTAGCCAAACATTAGAGGGTTTTTTACAACACCAATGCCGTTTAATAACGACAAAAGAATAGCTCATTAAGGTGAGCTATTTATTTTTTAATTTATTTTCATCTTTTCCAAACTATCTTCCTCGCTCTATCGACTAACCTAATAAGTAAAATAACTAAGCATTGAGAGCCGTGTTTTTTCAATCAACAGAAACATTAATCGCCAAAGCACAGCAAGGGAATAAACGCGCTTGGCTTAAGCTGGTTAAGCAGCATGAAAGCCAAGTTTATAACCATTGCCTGCGAATGCTCAGTAACCCTGATGATGCGATGGATTTAATGCAAGAGGTGTTTATCTCTGTGTATAAAAGTTTGCCCAGCTTTCGCGGTGAGTCGAGCTTTCATACTTGGGTTTTTCAAATCGTGCATCGTCGTAGTGTTGAATATTATCGTCGCCGTAAGTACTACCAAAGCCTTGATGAAGTGCCTGAACAGGCATGTGAACACAGTGAGTTGGAAAATAACCAATTAATGCAAGTTCAACATCAACAATTAACAACAATGCTGAATAACTTACCGTGGGAGCAGCGCTTGGTGGTAGAGCTAAAGTTTTTTCAACATTGCACTTTTGAAGAAATTGCGCAGCAACTCGATATTTCCACCAATACCGCCAAATCGCGGTTATATAGTGCATTAGGTAAATTAAAAGTTCATTTGGAGGCCGTTGATGGCTAATTTAGAGTCGCTTTTTGAGCAATGGTTAGAAGGGAACGTTTTGAGTGATGCACAATTACAGCAGCTTGAAAATGATCCTGAATATCGTGCCTTGATGAGTCAAGCACTGGTTTGGCAGCAACATAGCCGCGAATATAAAGCGGCGCCAGTTCCACATTGGGATCGGCAATCAACCATGCCACAGCTTGCTTCTGCAGGTGTATTTGGTATGGCTGGAGCCTGGGCTGTTGCAGCATCAGTGATGATTTGTGCGCTCGTTTTTTTAGTTATGCCAAAGCAGCAGGTGCCAGATCTACTTGAGCAGGTAGCAAAACAAACGCAGTTATTAGAGTCACAGCAAAAACAAATAGACCAGCTGCAAAAAATTATCACTGCGCAAAATGAATTGCAGCAGCAGCATATGTATCAACTAGCGAAGGAGGCTATTGCTACCGGACGAGTTGAGCGCCAAGAAGATATTAATAATTTAATTAGCTATATCAAAACCCAGCGTGCTCAAGATCAAGCGTATCTGCGGATGCAACTAAACGACTTAGCCGAACAAGTACAAGAGCAGCCAATGGCTGCCATTGCGAAAAATTAGGAGTAAAGAGCATGAATAAACAACTAATCAGTAGCGCTATAATCACCGTTATAGCGTTTGCAAGCGGTAACCTACAGGCGCAAACCCCAGCAGAATTGGCTGCTATTCAGCGTGAAGTGGGCATTATGGAAAACATTTTAAGTAGTGCTTTACAACAGGATACTGATAAAAAGATCCGCGCCATTTCGGCTAATTATCTAGTTGAGCAGGGGGTAGTATTTGAGTTAGATGTGCGAGGCACAAGCCGCTGGCAGACAATTTTTAGTAGCGTGCCAAATGCGCCGCTACCTCCTTTACCCGATATTGACTTTTCAAATGTGAATGTTGAGTTCATTAGTGAGCAAGTTGAAGTATTCAGTGAGCAGGCCGTTGAATCATCACGAGAAGCTTATCAGCAAGCGATGGAAGTTATGCGCGAAGGTGCGGAGCGAGTACGTGAAATTGCTGAGCAAGAGCGTGATGTTAGCCGTGATTTACGTGAGTTAGAGCGTGAAAAGCGTGACCTAGAATTTGCTAGTCGCCACGATAATAGCGCCGCAGAAAAAGAGCTTGAGCAACGTAAAAAAGCATTAGAAAAAGATATTGCTAAGCTTGAAAAGCAACAGACTACGCTTACTAAGCAGCAACAGCAATTACGTCAAGATATACAGGCAAAGCAAGCTGAGCGCGAAAAACAGCAAGCAGCAGAACAGCAAAAGCTGCAAACACAAGTTAATACCAGCATTAGTTTAACACTATGTGATTACGGTAGTGGCTTGCGTAGCTTACCAAATGATGAGCATGTTAGTTTTATAATCAAAGGTTTAGCAGATAACAATAAACGTTTGATAAAAATATTTAATAAAGCAGATATTAAAAAATGTGTCGTCGGCGACATTAAAGCCAGCGATCTAGCCCTTAAGGCAATTAGCTATCAGTTTTAATTTGATAAAAACGTATCCCTGACCAACAAAGCAGCCTTTGTTACAAAGGCTGCTTTTCATTATGTCCTTCATATTCAAATTGCTTATTGAAGGGGGTAATGTCTGGCAAAAATAATAAATACACCCACACCACTAAATTAAAATAAGGTATTAGCCCTAAGCAGGTGAAAGTTGTAACAGGGTAGCCTTTACGTTCAGCATAACGGTAGCATTGGTAAGTTATCCCTAAGTTTACCACCAGTAATAGCACGATTAGTTGCGTCATAATTCACTCCATAAATTGACAATAGTACTCATAACAATATGTTAGTTATTCAGTAGTATGTTGTGGTCATTCAGTGATGTCATGTTATTTTTTGAAAATCACTATAATAACAAGACATTTACTAAGCGATAGACAAAGTATAGATGAGTTATTCTAAGATGGAAGTAAAAAAATAGCTGGAATTGTGTAAAAATGTAACAGTTTTAGCTAGGTGATTGTTCGTAAAAAGTTTTGTTTTGTGAAATTTTTTGTAACTGGTGGTTTATTTTTTCTACGGGTACGGGGCGAGAAATAAAGTAGCCTTGGCCATAATCTACGCCAATTTCTTTCAGTGCTAAAAAGATCTCTTTGCTTTCAACATATTCCGCAACTGATCGTTTATCAAGGGAGCGGCTAATATCATTGATCGCTTTAACGAGCGCAAGATCAATAGGATCATTGAGCATATCGCGAACAAACGAGCCATCTATTTTCACGTGTTGAGCAGGCAATTGCTTAAGGTAATTAAAGGTACTAAAGCCCGTACCAAAATCATCGATTGAGAAATGGCAGCCTAAGCGATTGAGTTTTTCAATCATCAGGCGGGTGGCGGTTAAATTATTAATACTGGCCGATTCGGTGATTTCAAAAATAACGCGAGTGGGAACGACCTGATATTTTGCAAGGGTGGACTCGATATGCGGTAATAAACGTTCATCTAAAAACGATTGCGCCGAAAGATTAATGGCAACTTGATTTAGTTCAGGATTCGCAGCGATGGCTGCAATGGCATTACTGATCACACATTGATCCATCAAGTAAGTATCATTTAATAATTCAAGTGATGGAATAAATTGGTTTGGATAAACCAGTTCTCCGTCAAGTTTTAACCGTAATAGCGCTTCAAAGTACGCCACGCCACCTTGCTTAAAGTTCCAAATTGGTTGGTAATGCAGTTCAATGTGATTTTGCTGCAGTGCTTGGCGAATACTGTGCCCCCACTCTAAGCCTGCTTGTAAGGTGTTATGGTTGGCATCTTCTTTCGAATAACAATGCACTAAATTACGGCCAAGACTTTTCGCTACATACAAGGCAATGTCGGCCTGTTTTAAACATTCACTCGGATCGTGGTTAGCGGCGGTTATTTGCGTTAAGCCGATTGAGCAGCTAATAGAATATATTTGCTCTTCAGATTTAAACTGATGACCTTCAATTGCCATGCAAATGCTTTCTGCGATTAAGTGCGCATCAAGTAAATTCATATTTTTTAAGATCACCGCAAATTCATCACCACCAATACGGCATACCAAATGTTCATCACTGATATTAGCAGTAAATAGCTGCGCGACTTCTTTTAGAACAATATCACCTTGTTGATGGCCTTTACTGTCATTAATTATTTTAAAGTGATCAAGATCTATATAAATTAAGGCGTGTTCAATGTCGCCATAGGTGCGTTGTGGTTGGCAAATGCGGTTCAGTTGCTGATCAAAATAATAGCGATTATGCAAACCGGTTAAAGTGTCATGTAAGGCTAAATGACGCAGTTGTAACTCTGCTTGCTTGCGCTCATGAATATTGTCGATTGTTGCAGTAATTGTTGCCGCGTTACTACTGTTTTTGATCAGTTGCAGGCGGCACTCAACCCAGATAGCTCGGCCATCTTTATGAATAATTTGCACTTCTACCTGTTGTTGCAAAGCGCCGCCTTGCAAAATACTGCTAATGGTATCAAGCAGTTTCTCTTTGCAGTCATTAATACAAAAATCAGAGAGTGCTTTGCTCAAAGTTTCTTTAATGCCAAAACCGCTCAACGCCTCCCATGCAGGGTTGATAAAGCGAATTCGTCCTTGTTGATCAAACTCAAGCACCACAGTATTAAGGTGCAACAATATTCGTTGATGAGCTGAAAATAGCTCTTTATAACGATTTTGGCTTTGGCTTAGCTGTTCCACTTTCTGCGCAAATTCAGCATAACTGACCATAAAATCTTCGCGACGTGCTGCATGGTCACATACTTTTGTGAGTAATGAGTGCTCATAAGGGGCGCGAATAAAATCAGTGACGCCAGAAAGCAGCAGCTGCTCAGCATGGTTAGCGTCTTTAGTATCAATAATGGTTACAATGGCTTGCTTGGGGTTGTGCTGTAAAATTTCTTCAACTAATTGGTTTGCTGATCCGGCATGTGCCGCGGTTGCATCAAGTAACACAATGGCAAATTTTTGTTGTAAATAGATAGATAATGCTTGTTTGTTATTAGCCACATGGGTGCAGGCAAAGTTTAGTTGTAATTGTTGGGCTATTTTAGCCGCTTTAGTGCTGTCAGCTTCAAGCAGTAATAAGTCTAAACGACTGCTTTTTTCTAAATGAGTAGATAACACATTGGCCAACACTTGCGGTAGCATATCTTGACGTTCGAACGGTATAACGGCATCTATACCATAACTACGTGCGGTTGTTTCTGCTATGCGTTCACAGTAGATGGGGGGAGTGAGCACAATGGGAGTATTCTTTGGGGTTTTTAATAGCCCTGAACGGATCATACGCGAAAATCGCCAACCGTCGATTTTACCAACATTGAGCCCGGTAATAATGACATCAACAGCTTGAGACTTGAGAATTTCGAGGGCTTGCTGGCTATCTGCTACTTCAAGAAAAGTAAATACATTGAGTCGACTTAAGGTTGACTTAACTGCCTGACGCTCAGCGACACTGGCATTTAAGATCAGCAAACTTAGTTGCTTAGCCATGTAGTCATACCTCTTTTAAACCCAACTTTAATTAAGTTGAGTAGAATAATGCCATTTGTCCCGAACCACAAGAGAACATTGCTGGGTATTTTTATTAAAGGCGTTGGTTGAGCTCATAGCGCGATACAGTTAAACTTGGCGCGACTTTTTTGATCTGGATATATCCTATGCGCGTGGCCGATTTTAGCTTTGACTTACCTGATGAATTAATTGCTCGTTTTCCTAAACAGGATCGAACTAGCAGCCGTTTACTTACTTTAGATGGCCCAAGTGGCGCCGTAGAACATAAAATATTTAGTGATATTCTTGATTTAGTAAATGAAAATGACTTGTTGGTATTTAACAATACTAAAGTGATCCCCGCGCGAATGTATGGCCAAAAAGCCTCTGGCGGCAAGCTTGAAGTGCTGGTAGAACGTGTACTTGATGAGCACCGTGTACTTGCCCATGTGCGCGCTAGTAAATCACCAAAACCAGGCACAACAATTATTCTCGAAGGTAAAGCTGAGGCAACGATGGTTGGCCGTCATGGTGAATTGTTCGAATTGGAATTCACCGCTGAGCAAAATGTTTTGGAAATTCTGAACGATATCGGCCATATGCCTTTACCGCCGTATATTGATCGCCCCGATACAGACGAAGATCGTAAACGTTATCAGACCGTTTACGGTGAAAAGCCAGGTGCAGTTGCAGCGCCAACTGCAGGCCTGCATTTTGATGACTCGCTAATGGCTGCATTAAAAGCAAAAGGCGTAAACATGGCTTTTGTTACTTTGCATGTTGGAGCGGGGACTTTTCAACCGGTGCGCGTGGACTCGGTTGATGAGCATATAATGCACTCCGAATACATTGAAGTGCCTGACGAGGTTGTGGCGGCTGTTGCAGCTACAAAAGCGAGAGGCGGGCGGGTGATTGCTGTGGGGACAACGTCAGTGCGCTCGTTAGAATCAGCGGCGAAAATACATGGCGGCCAACTTGCTAGCTACTTTGGTGACACCGATATCTTTATCTATCCGGGTTATCAATTTAATGTGGTGGATGCCATGGTCACTAATTTCCACTTATCGGAATCAACGCTAATAATGTTAGTTAGTGCGTTTGCAGGACAAGACAATATTATGAGCGCGTATAAAACGGCAATAGAGCAAAAATATCGCTTTTTTAGTTATGGTGATGCAATGTTTTTAACTCGTAAATAAATAGTGCCTTAATGAATGTGATAGCCCAGCAAAATGCTGGGCTTTTTTACACTTTTAATCTCAGCTTTGAGCCCAATTAATAGTAATGGTTTTACAAAAAGGGTAGAATCGAGCGGTTAAATTATAGCTTGTTGGACTGTTTTTCCGACATTGAGGATGATATGAAATTTGAATTAGACCGTACAGATGGCAAAGCGCGCCGCGGCCGCTTGATTTTTGACCGAGGTGTAGTAGAAACACCCGCATTTATGCCTGTAGGTACTTACGGTACTGTAAAGGGGATGACCCCTGATGAAGTAAAAGATACCGGTGCCCAAATTTGTTTAGGTAATACCTTTCACTTAATGCTGCGTCCAGGTACTGAGATCATTAAACAGCATGGTGATTTACATGATTTTATGAATTGGGATCGTCCTATTCTGACCGATTCAGGCGGTTTTCAAGTTTTTAGCTTAGGTGCAATGCGTAAAATCAGCGAAGAAGGTGTATTGTTTAGCTCACCTGTAAACGGTGAAAAAATCATGCTCTCGCCAGAAAAAGCAATGCAAGTGCAGCGCGATTTGGGGTCAGATATTGTCATGATTTTTGACGAGTGTACGCCATACCCTGCTACTGAAAAAGAAGCGAAAGACTCGATGGAGTTATCACTTCGCTGGGCTAAGCGCTCAAAAGAAGGCCATGGTGATAACCCTGCTGCATTGTTTGGTATTATTCAAGGCGGTATGTACCCTGAGTTACGTGCGCAATCACAAGCGGGCCTTGAAGAAATTGGTTTTGATGGTTATGCACTGGGTGGTTTATCAGTGGGTGAGCCAAAAAATGAGATGATCAATATTCTGGATCACTGCGCCTATAAAATGCCAGAGAACAAACCGCGTTACTTAATGGGGGTGGGCAAACCAGAAGATTTAGTTGAAGCTGTGCGTCGTGGTATCGACATGTTTGACTGTGTAATGCCAACCCGTAACGCCCGTAACGGTCATTTATTTATTACTGGTGGTATTGTCAAAATTCGTAACGCAGTGCATAAAACAGACACCGGCCCACTGGATCCTGAGTGTGACTGTCATACCTGTAAGAATTATTCACGTGCGTACCTACATCATCTTGATAAATGTAACGAAATATTAGGTGCACGACTAAACACAATACATAACTTACGTTATTATCAGCGTGTTATGGAAGGTTTGCGCAATGCGATTAGCGAAGGCAAGTTAGACGAATTTGTTAGTGATTTTTATGCTCGCCGTGGCCAAGATGTGCCAGAGCTAGCTGATACCGAAAATTAAATTTTAAAAATTAAAGAGGAAGTACTATGAGTTTATTTATTTCAAATGCCCATGCAAGTGCAGCAGGCGCGGCGCCAGCCGGTGGTGGTTATGAAATGTTGATCATGTTAGCTATTTTTGGCTTAGTGTTTTATTTCTTAATTTACCGCCCACAGGCTAAGCGTGTTAAAGAGCATAAAGCGCTTATGAATGCGATGGCTAAAGGTGACGAAGTGCTCACCCAAGGTGGTTTAGTAGGAAAAATTGCTAAAATTTCTGAAGACAAAGATTTCATCGTTATCTCTTTGAACGACCAAGCTGAAGTAACGGTACAAAAATCAGCTGTTTCAGCTGTGTTACCAAAAGGCACTATGAAGTCGCTATAATAATTAAATAAGGACGCCCACGTGTTAAACAAGTTTCCAGTTTGGAAGTATTTACTTGTTCTAGCTGTGATCGCGATTGGTCTTTTATATGCCTCTCCTAATTTGTATGGTCGTGATCCGGCCATACAAATTTCAGGCACTAAAGGCACTGATGCGGATCTCAGTGTTGTAGACAAAGTAAACGCGACCCTCGAAGAGCACAACGTTACTGTTAAATCAGTAGTTTTAGAAAACGGCCAAGTATTGATCCGTTTTAAAAACGTTGAAGAACAACTTAAAGCGCAAGATTTATTGCGTGATTCATTAAGCGAAGATTACATCTCAGCCATTAACATGGCCCCGGCGCAACCTCATTGGTTAAAAGCCCTTGGTGGCAATCCAATGAAATTGGGCTTGGATTTAAGTGGTGGTGTTCACTTTACGATGGAAATCGACATGGTGACAGCGGTTGATAACGCGCTGGAACAAATGGATCAAGATTATAAAAGTGACCTTCGTGAAGAAAAGCTGCGTTATCGCACTATTCGTCGTGTAGCAGGTACTGAACGTCTTCGCGTTGAAATGCGTAGTGAAGAAGACAAAGACGCCGCAGAACGCTTTTTACAATCACGCTACCCACTACACACTTTCATTGATGATAGCTCAAACGATAATGCATTTTACGCAAGCCTTAGCGACCAAAAGTTAAAAGAAATTCGTGACTACGCTATTAAGCAAAACGAAACCATTATTCGTAACCGTATCAATCAAATTGGTGTTGCTGAACCAAACGTACAACGCCAAGGTGCAGAACGCATTATTGTGCAACTACCAGGCGTACAAGATACAGCCCGTGCGAAAGAAATTTTAGGTGCAACAGCTACGCTTGAGTTTCGTGAAGTAGACGAAAATGCAGATCCTTCAGCTGCCGCACAAGGGCGTATTCCACCTGGCACTGAAATGATCATGAGCCGTGATGGGTATCCTGTGGTATTGAAAAAACGCATTATTCTTGAAGGTAGTCACATTACAGGTGCGCAATCGGGTGCCGATGAATACCAACGCCCGCAAGTAAGTATCAGCCTTGATAGCAAAGGCGGCGCAAAAATGAATGCCTTTACGAAACGCGCGATTGGTAAGCGTATGGCAACGGTATTTATTGAGTACAAGCCTTCAGGTAAAACAGACGCAAACGGTAAAGCATTACCACCAATTAAAGTGGAAGAAGTAATCAACGTAGCAACTATTCAAGCACGTCTCGATCGCTCATTCCGTATTACTGGTATTGATAACCCAGCAGAAGCACATAACCTAAGTTTATTACTGCGTGCTGGTGCGTTAGTTGCGCCAATTCAAATTGTTGAAGAGCGTACCGTAGGCCCAAGCTTAGGTCAGGAAAACATTGAAGCAGGTATGACAGCCGTAGCCCTTGGTTTCTTATTCGTACTGATCTTTATGTTGGTTTATTATAAAGGCTTTGGTTTAGTGGCTAATGTTGCCTTAGCAGCTAATTTAGTCCTAATTGTAGGTGTAATGTCACTGATCCCGGGGGCCGCATTAACGCTACCAGGTATTGCTGGTATCGTACTTACAGTTGGTATGGCTGTTGATGCTAACGTACTTATTTTTGAGCGTATTCGTGAAGAGCTCGCTGATGGTCGTAGCCCGCAACAGGCTGTGCATCATGGCTATGACAGTGCCTTTAGTACGATTTTTGATGCCAATATTACCACCTTAATCGCTGCAATTATCTTGTTCGCAGTGGGCACAGGTCCGATTGCTGGTTTCGCAGTAACACTTGCGATTGGTATTATCACGTCAATGTTTACAGCCATTGTTGGTACCCGTGCGGTGATCAACTTATGTATTGGTGGTAAGCGCATTGATAAGCTGTCAATTTAAGGAGCAGGTATGCAAATTTTAAAATTAGGTGGCAGAACGTTAGCTTTCATGTCACTGCGTAAAGTTGCTATGAGTATCTCTACGTTGCTTATTTTGGCCTCATTCGCATCGTTCTTTGTGAAAGGTTTAAACTTTGGTTTAGACTTTACCGGCGGTACAGCGGTTGAAGTTGGTTTTGCCCAACCTGCAGATTTAAAGAAAGTTCGCTCGGTACTTGCTGAAAACGGTTTTGCAGATGCATCGGTACAATTGTTTGGTTCAAGCCAAGAGATTTTAGTACGCTTGGCACCTCGCGGTGATGATGTAAAAGCTGAAGTTATCGGTAACCAAGTGATTGATGCACTGAAAAAAGCCGACGACAGCGTGGTAATGCGCCGAATCGAGTTTGTTGGTCCAAGTGTTGGTGAAGACTTAAAAGAGCAGGGTGGCCTTGCCATGTTAACTGCACTTATCTGTATCTTGATCTACGTTGCATTTCGCTTTGAGTGGCGTTTTGCAGTGGGGGCAGTATCGGCCTTGATGCATGATGTTATTATTACGCTTGGCTTGTTCTCAGTATTAGGTTTAGAGTTTGACCTAACAATACTGGCTGCAATTCTGGCCGTAATAGGTTACTCATTGAACGATACGATCGTTGTATCTGACCGCATACGTGAGAACTTCCGCAAAGTGCGTATTGATGACACCATTGAAATCATTGATATTTCATTAACGCAAACACTCAACCGTACCTTAGTAACTTCAATCACCACTATTTTAGTATTGATTGCCTTGTTTGCTTGGGGTGGCCAAACCATTCATGGTTTTGCTACGGCATTGTTATTTGGTGTATTTATTGGTACTTACTCTTCAATTTATGTTGCTAGCGCTGTTGCAATTGCAATGGGCGTAAGTAAAGAAGATTTGATCCCAGAAGTCATCGAAAAAGAAGGCGCAGACTTAGACGCCATGCCATAAGCATAAAGCGAAGTTTACGTTTTTAAAAACCGCTCACATTGAGCGGTTTTTTGCTATCAGAGATTGATGTCGTAGGTGGGGTTTTAGCCTGCAAAAGATTTAAAAAATTTACTCACAAAGAGGGTAAGGTAAAAGGAGCTAGGGAAGTGACTAGGCTCTAGGGTTCATAGCCCGCAGCTAGCTAAGCATCTTGGTGGTGAACATAAACCTGCGCGAGGTAAACTCGCGCCTACGGGGTTGCGTTTATTGTAGGCGCGGCTTTATGCCGCGCGGTTTAAAGACTCATGGCTAAAGCCATTTCCTACGTTCTAAAAACCCTAACCTCTAACATCTAACATCTAACATCTAACATCTAACATCTAACATCTAACATCCAAGTGCAGCTAGGTTCTAGGGAAGTGACTAGGCTCTAGGATTCATAGCCCGCAACCCGCAACCCGCAACTTTTCTTGTTTTTGCTCGAATTGGCGCTGATGTTAATTATTGCTATTTATGAAACACAATATTTCTTATAATAATTCTTATTGATCAAGAACTGATGTAACAAACTAATGTTAAAGCCATTTGTAGTCGCTACGAGTTTAATTATGATTAGCGGATGTGATAACAACGTAACAGTTCAACAGCACGAGCATGCGACTAAACCTTCGCCAGTAAGTGCATTGGAGCAATATCCGCAGCAAGCCAGTGACTTACTAAATAGCATCCGTGCTAAAAAAGATGCAGCCAGTTTAGAGGCTGAATCTGCACAATTAGTAATTTTATCGCTGGCCTTAATTAAAGAGGTTATCGTTAAGTATCCACAATGTACTGAGTATTTGAATGCGTTAAGTACAGTGGCAACTGCGATTGCTTCATTACCATTGATTGAAATTGAAAATGGTTATCATAGTGATGGCAAGTTACCTCCATTTGATGATCCTGTGTGTTATCACGCTAAAGATTTAGTTGTTCACCCAGCAACGGTACAAGCACATGCGCGCTTAGGGTTAGATGATCAACTCGCTTATCAAAATGCAGAGCTTGATGTTATCGAAGTCTTAGCCCATTTTGAACAGCTAGAACAAGCATTGGCTGATTAATTATTAACAGCCACACAGTACTGCCATAAAAATGTCATACGGTCTTGCTACTTTAACCGCCTCTTAATGAAGTTATGGGTTAGAAATAGTGAGTGTTCAGTTAGGTATATTAGAAAATATCTTAAAAAACAGTGAGATTACCACTTTATTTCAACCCATCTTTGATATTAGCGAGCAACAAATATTAGGTTATGAAGCACTTAGCCGCGGTCCTAAAAATTGCGCACTGCAAATGCCCAATGCATTATTTAGCGCGGCGGTAAACTTCGATAAAGTCTCAGAGCTTGAATTACTGTGCCGTTCCAAAGCAATCGAAAACTTTGTTAAACTCAATTTGCAAGGCAAATTGTTTTTAAACGTAAGTCCTAAAACGTTACTAGATCCATGCCATCCTAAAGGTGAAACATTACACCTTGTTGAGCAATTTGGCTTAGCCGCTAATCGAGTGGTGATTGAAGTGACCGAACAAGAAAAAGTGGATGATGGATTTTTATTACTGAAAACCATTGCCCACTATCGCAAGCTAGGTTTCTCAATCGCGATTGATGACTTAGGAGCTGGTTACTCCGGTTTAAAGCAGTGGTCTGAATTATGCCCTGACTATGTAAAAATTGACCGCTACTTTATTGATCATTGTGATGAAAGTGTGGTTAAAAAAGAGTTTTTAAAATCCATTATTGAGCTCGCTAAAGTAACTAAAACAGCGGTGATCGCTGAGGGCATAGAGCGGCATGAAGAGTTAAGCCTTTTAGAGGGACTCGGTATTGTTCATGCCCAAGGCTTTTTGCTTGAGCGGCCAAGTTTGCGACCCAGCTCGGAGTTTAACTCAGCCCAGTTACAACAGTTAAATTTTACCCCAATCACAGATCAGTTTGAGCAATCAATGGCCATTGGTTGGCTGGCTGTTGAGCAATTATCCATTGGTAGCGAGACTCGCTGCAAAGACGCTCATAATATTTTTGAAAAAGATAAAGCAATCATTAGTATCGCTGTCGTCAATCAAGATGCGCAACCGATTGGCTTATTACACAAAGATCAACTAACAGAGGTATTTGCAGCCCCGTATGGGCATGCGCTCTATGACAAGCAGCCAGTGACGGCATTGATGCATAAACAGCCTTTAGTGGTTGATGAAAACCAGCTGCTTGATACCGTGAGCCAGCAGATCACAGAAAATGACTTTGATATCCGTCGGCATATTATCATTACGCGTGCCGGGCGATATTTAGGTCTTGCGCCACTTCGCGATATTTTAAAGCACATCACTGAAGAAAAAATACGTCATGCTCAACACGCTAACCCTCTAACAATGCTGCCGGGCAATGTGGCAATAAATGAAGCGATAGAACACAGATTAAGAGTTAAACATGGCTTTGCACTTGCTTACATAGATTTGAATCATTTCAAACAGTTCAATGACTTATATGGCTACGCCAGTGGTGACAGCGTTATCAAGTTACTAGCGGATGTAACCACGCAGGCATGCAGTAATGTTCCAAGCTTTGTTGGGCATATTGGTGGTGATGATTTTATGGTGGTATTTGATAGTGATAATGCCGAACAGATTTGTAATCAAATTATTAGTGACTTTGAGCTCAAGTCTCGGGCATTTTTTACACCAGAGCATATTGCCAGTGGGGGGTATTGGGCGACTAACCGTGAAGGTGAAAAGCAATTTGTGCCCTTGCTTACTCTGTCAATTGGCGTTGTCGAGCCAGATTTAGAGCAATGTACTAACAGTCATCAAATTGCAGCGTTGGCAACTGATGCCAAAAAAGAAGCAAAGCGTTACCGCCACAGCTACTTGTTTTTATGCAAACGCCGTGGTCCAGCATTGGCAGTTGTTAGTTTTAATCCGTGATTACAAGGCAAGAATTCTGATATGTAGTTGTTCTCTTTGGTAAACTACCAGCACTGTTAGCGTTTTATTTAGCTCACTAGAGTGGTTATATATTATAAGTCGATTGTGATTAACCACAAAAAAAGGAGCCTTAGCTCCTTTTTGAACTTATAGCAGTATCCGTTAGCGCAGTAATGCTTCAGTTAACACTGGGCGAATTTCACGAATGATCGCTTGAGTTAATTTAGGTGAACCACAAATGATGTTACCGCTGTGGTTGTAGTTATTTCCGCCAGCGAAATCAACAATCATACCGCCCGCTTCTTTAACCATTAGCTCACCAGCAGCAGAAGTCCAAGGTTTTAAACCAATCTCAAAGAAGCCATCAATGCGCCCTGCAGCAACATAAGCCATGTCTAATGCAGAGCTGCCTGCACGGCGAATATCAGCTGTATGAACAAACAATGCCTTGAATGCTTCAGTATACGCATCCATATGATGTTTGTTTTTGAATGGGAAACCTGTCGCAAGTACAGTACCAGAAAGCACAGTAGTTTTACTTACACGAAGACGTTTACTGTTTAACTGAGCGCCTTGACCACGAGAAGCAGTAAAAAGCTCACCACGAATTGGGTCATAGATAACTGCTTGGTCTAAACGACCTTTAACTTTAAGAGCGATAGAGATCGCATAATGAGGAATGCCTTTGATGAAGTTGGTTGTGCCATCAATAGGATCTACAATCCATTGGTAATCTGCATCCTTGCCTTTGTGCTCACCTAACTCTTCACCCACGATAGAGTGAGTTGGGTAAGATTGTAAAATAGTGTCACGGATTACGGCTTCAGCTTCTTTATCAATATTAGTAACTAAATCGTTAGTACCTTTTTGTTGTACTTCAACTTTTGATAAATCTTCGCCAGCGCGAAGTAAAATTTTGCCTGCGTTACGCGCAGCGCGAACCGCAATGTTTAACATTGGATGCATGGTGTTACCTTTGGGTTGTAAAAGAACGTTTATATATTTCTATATATTTCAGCCGGCGTATTCTAGCGATTTTTGCCACAAAGTAAACAATAAACCCCAAATAGTTTTGAGTGTTTTTTATACTGACTTGAGTTGTAAGGTAAAAGTTGTAGAGTTTTTCCGTCAGCCGTCAGCCGTCAGCCGTCAGCCGTCAGCCGTCAGCCGTCAGCCGTCAGCCGTCAGCCGTCAGCCGTCAGCCGTCAGCCGTCAGCCGTCAGCCGTCAGCCGTCAGCCTGATCTGATAGCTGATAGCTGATAGCTGATAGCTGTGTTATAATCCGCGCAATTTTTTGTATGGGTTAAAGTAGCACAGCAATGATCTTAGATGACATCCGTATTGTTTTAGTAAATACCTCGCATTCAGGCAATATTGGTTCTGCCGCGCGAGCGATGAAAACCATGGGTTTATCAAAACTCTATTTAGTTGATCCTGCGTGTGAAATAGACAGCCACGCAAGCGCATTAGCAGCAGGTGCTACTGATGTGCTTGGTAATGCAGTGATAGTCGATACTGTGGCGGATGCTATTGCCGATTGCGCGCTAACGATTGGTACCAGTGCACGTTCACGCACTTTATCATGGCCTATGGTTGAGCCCCGTGAATGTGGTGAAAAATTAGTAACTGAAGCCGCCAATGGCCCTGTAGCCTTAGTGTTTGGCCGTGAAAACAGTGGCTTGACAAACGAAGAGCTGCAATTGTGCAATTATCATGTATGCATTCCAGCCAACCCTGAATATAGCTCATTGAATTTGGCGATGGCAGTACAAACGTTATGTTATGAAACACGCATGGCATTTTTAACTCAGCAGCCAAAAGCAAATCAAGAAGATGATGCCGTTTACCCAAGCTCAAAACAAACAGAGCTATTTTACGAGCATTTAGAAAAAACCCTCTTTGACACCGGTTTTATCATCAAGCAGCACCCAGGCATGGTAATGACCAAGCTACGTCGCTTGTTTAACCGCGCACGTCCAGAAGATGCTGAGCTGAATATCTTACGCGGTATTTTGACCTCAATAAATAAGTCTACTAAATAAGCGAAAGTTATAAGACTAATACTTGACTAAATTACTCAGGTAATTACAATGAACACAATACTTGACCAAAACAGTCGGGTATTGAAGTTCTGGCTGATAGCTGATAGCTGATAGCTGATAGCTGATAGCTGATAGCTGATAGCTGATAGCTGATAGCTGATAGCTGATAGCTGATAGCTGATAGCTACTAATATAATACTTGACTATTTTACTCTGGTAATTAAAATTTGCACTCTTTGGTAGTGCGGGGGCTCAATGAAGTTAACATCAAAAGGCAGATATGCCGTTACAGCGATGCTTGATGTTGCGCTACACGCAAGTATAGGGCCAGTTCCCCTTGCCGACATTTCAGAGCGACAAGAAATTTCGTTGTCGTATCTTGAGCAGTTATTTGCCCGATTACGTAAAAATGGTTTAGTCAGCTCTGTGCGTGGTCCCGGTGGTGGTTATCTACTAGGTCGTGAAACGCATGCTATTTCGGTCGGTGATGTGATCAACGCTGTTGATGAATCAATAGATGCAACCCGTTGCCACGGTGCAACTGGTGGTTGCCAAAGCGGCATGCGTTGTTTAACGCATACGTTGTGGTCAGATTTAAGTGCCCGAATAGAAGACTTTTTAAATGGTATTACTCTTGCGGAATTGGTGGAACAATCAGATGTGCAAGAAGTTGCATCTCGCCAAAATAGCAACGTTAGCAATGCAATTAAGCAATTGGAAAATATTCAAGTAAGCTGCCAACTATAGGTTGGCGTCCAGCGGAGAAAGAAATGAAGTTACCGATTTATTTAGATTACGCAGCAACCACGCCAGTTGACGAGCGTGTTGCAAAAGAAATGATGCAATGCCTAACAATGGATGGCAACTTTGGTAACCCTGCATCACGTTCACACCGTTTTGGTTGGCAAGCTGAAGAGGCGATTGATCAGGCACGTACTGATATCGCAGATCTAATTAACGCAGACCCACGTGAAATCGTTTTCACTTCGGGTGCGACAGAATCAAACAACCTTGCTATTAAAGGTGCTGCACAGTTTTACAAAAAGAAAGGTAAACACGTTATTACCGCAAAAACTGAGCATAAAGCCGTGATCGACACGTGTCGTGAACTTGAGCGCCAAGGTTTTGAAGTTACTTATATGGACGTTGAAGAAAACGGCCTACTGGATCTTAAAAAGCTTGAACAAACAATGCGTGACGACACCGTTTTAGTAAGCATTATGCACGTGAATAACGAGCTAGGTGTGATTCAAGATATCGCAACAATTGGCGAAATGTGTCGTGAACGTAAAATCATGTTCCACGTTGATGCAGCGCAAAGCGCAGGTAAAGTGTTAATTGACGTGCAGCAGCTTAAAGTTGATTTTATGTCATTCTCTGCGCACAAAATATATGGCCCTAAAGGTATTGGTGCACTTTATGTTCGTCGTAAGCCACGTGCACGCTTAGAAGCGCAAATGCACGGCGGTGGTCATGAGCGTGGGATGCGTTCAGGTACTTTAGCAACACACCAGCTAGTTGGTATGGGTGCTGCATTTAGAATTGCGAAACAAGATTTTGAAAAAGACCATGCCCACATCAGTGCGCTTCGTAAGCGTTTAATTGATGGCATTATGGCTGATATGGAAGAAGTGTACTTTAACGGTGCACAGGACCAATCAGTGCCAGGAATTGTTAACATCAGCTTCAACTTTGTTGAAGGTGAGTCGTTATTGATGGCTGTTAAAGATATTGCTGTATCATCAGGTTCTGCCTGTACTTCAGCAAGCTTAGAGCCTTCTTATGTATTACGTGCGCTTGGCCGTAACGACGAATTAGCACACAGCTCAATTCGTTTTAGTATTGGTCGTTTTACTACCGAAGAAGAGATTGATTATACCGTCAATTTAATGAAGAGCTCTATCGGTCGCTTACGTGAGATGTCACCGCTTTGGGAAATGCATCAAGAAGGTGTTGATTTAGATTCAGTTGAATGGGCTCATCATTAATTGATTGAGTACATCCGCTAGCAGGTAATGAGGATAGTATTATGGCGTATAGTGATAAAGTAATCGATCATGTTGAAAACCCACGTAACGTAGGTGTTTTAGACAAAAATGATCCATCAGTAGCAACAGGTATGGTTGGCGCACCAGCATGTGGTGACGTAATGAAGCTGCAAATTAAAGTATCAGCTGCAGGCGTAATTGAAGACGCTAAATTCAAAACATACGGTTGTGGTAGCGCAATTGCTTCATCATCTTTGGTAACAGAGTGGGTAAAAGGTAAAACTTTAGATGAAGCTGCAATGATCAAAAACACTGACATTAGTGCTGAGCTTGAATTACCACCAGTGAAAATTCACTGTTCAATTCTAGCTGAAGATGCAATCCAAGCAGCTATTGCAGACTACAAAAGTAAACAAGCGAAGTAAGAGATAATCATGGCAGTGACATTGACAGATGCGGCAGCAAACCGCGTAGAATCATTTTTAGCAAATCGCGGTAAAGGCCTTGGCCTGCGCGTTGGCATTAAAACGACGGGCTGTTCAGGTCTTGCTTATGTTCTTGAGTTTGTTGACGAGTTAGCTGATGGCGATGAAGTATTTGAATCTCAAGGGGTTAAAGTAATCGTCGATGCTAAAAGCTTAGTTTATATTGATGGTACTGAGCTTGACTACACTAAAGAAGGTTTGAATGAAGGGTTTAAATTTATTAACCCAAATCAAGCTGATGAGTGTGGTTGTGGCGAAAGTTTCACAGTATAACTAGGTAACGCTATTGTATTCTTAAGCCCTGCATCTGTAGGGCTTTGTTCTATCTGAATTTTAAGCCAATATGTTAATTTGGCATGGTTGGAATTATGCGCTATTTTGAATTGTTTGCGATACCTGTTGATTACAATATAGATTTAGCAACAGTAAATAAAAATTACCTCGAACTTCAGCGTGCAGTTCACCCTGATCGTCATGCGAATGCTAGTAGCCGAGATAAATTGCTAGCCGTACAAAATACAGCAGAAATCAACGACGCCCTACAAACCTTAAAGCATCCCGTAAAACGTGCTGAATATATGCTCAGTGAGTTGGGTGTTGATATTCGTGCCGAGCAGCAAACCCTGCAAGATCCGCTTTTTTTAATGCAGCAAATGGAATTACGTGAAGAGCTAGAAGAGTTAACTGCAAGTGCAGATCCTGATGCAGCGATAGCCCAATTCGAACAACAAATAAAACAACTTGATAGCCAATACAGTGCACAGCTTGCAGAGCAACTGGCAAGTGATGATGAGCAGCAATGGCAGCTCGCCGCTGATAACATTCGTAAATTAAAGTTTGTATATAAGCTACGTGATGAATTAGAGCGGATTGAAGACAGTTTATTCGACGATTAATTATCTAACTTACTGAACTACAAGTAAGTCAAACAAGAGTTAAAGAGCATTATGGCATTATTGCAGATTGCTGAGCCGGGGCAGAGCGCGGCACCACATGAACATAAGTTAGCAATAGGTATTGATCTGGGTACTACCAACTCATTAGTTGCGACAGTGCAAAGTGGCGAAGCCCGTACCCTTACTGATATTAGTGGTGCAGCAATGCTCCCTTCAGTTGTTCGCTATCAAGCTGACAGTATTACGGTTGGTGCAGAAGCAGCTCAAGCGGCCACGCAAGATCCTGCCAATACCCTGATTTCAGTTAAACGTTTTTTAGGTAAAACCCAAGCTGAGATCGAGCATAGCTACGGTCAACTACCCTATGATTTTTGCCAGCATGATGGTGCACTTGCCATTACTACCGCTGCCGGTAATATTAGTCCAGTCACTGCATCAAGCGATATTTTAAAAGCGTTAAAACAACGCGCAGCAGAAAGTTTTGCAGGGCAAGATATTTTAGGTGCCGTGATCACAGTGCCAGCTTACTTTGATGATGCGCAGCGCCAAAGCACCAAAGATGCCGCAGAGCTTGCCGGTATCAATGTACTGCGCTTATTAAATGAACCCACTGCCGCCGCCGTTGCTTATGGCTTAGATTCAGGCCAAGAAGGTATTATTGCGGTTTATGATTTAGGTGGTGGTACGTTTGATATTTCAATCTTACGATTAAACCAAGGTGTGTTTGAAGTACTGGCAACCGGTGGTGACTCAAGCCTAGGTGGTGATGATTTTGACTCTTTATTGGTGGATCATTTTAAACGTGAAACGGGGGTAATGACTTTATCACCTTCGAACTTGCGTTTATTTATTAATAAAGCGAAAGCCTGTAAAGAAGCACTCAGCCAATATGCGAAAGTGAATGTTGGTCTTGAGTTTGATAACGAAAAGCACATGGTTGAAGTAACCCGTGACAAGTTTGAAGAACTTGCTATGGTTTTAGTTAAAAAGACACTTAGATCGTGTCGTCGCGCAGTGAAAGATGCTGGCATTAGCAATGACGAAGTACTGCAAGTGGTTATGGTCGGCGGTTCAACCCGCATGCCAATTGTACGTAGCCAGGTTGCTGAGTTTTTTAATAAAGAGCCGCTAACTTCTATCGACCCTGATCGTGTAGTTGCGCTGGGCGCAGCATTACAAGCTGATGTATTGGTAGGTAACAAGCCTGATTCAGATATGCTATTGCTTGATGTTTTACCTTTGTCACTGGGTTTAGAGACCATGGGTGGCTTGGTTGAAAAAATCATTCCACGTAATACCACTATTCCTGTTGCGCGCGCACAAGAATTCACTACCTTTAAAGATGGCCAAACGGCGATGTCTTTACATGTATTACAAGGTGAGCGAGAGCTGGTAGATGATTGCCGTTCATTAGCTAAATTTAGCTTAAAAGGTATTCCACCAATGGCAGCTGGAGCTGCGCATATTCGGGTGACTTTTAAAGTCGATGCCGATGGTCTCCTTAGTGTATCTGCAATGGAAAAATCCACCGGTGTGCAAGCTGAAATTCAAGTTAAACCATCGTTTGGTTTGTCAGACGACCAAGTCGCTAATATGCTTAAAGAGTCGATGACTAACGCTAAAGATGACATGCAAGCGCGTATGCTTAAAGAGCAACAGGTTGAGGCATTGCGTGTTATCGAAGCGCTTTATGCATCACTGGCAACAGATAGTGCATTGCTTGATGAAAACGAATTAAATGACCTAAACGCTGAAATTGCTAAACTGGTTAAAGTTCGTGAAACAGCCACAGAGCCAAATGAAATAAAAGCAGCCATTGAAAAAGTTGATAACGCCAGTAGTAAATTTGCTGAGCTAAGAATGGATGCATCGATTAAAAAAGCACTGCAAGGGCAGTCAGTAGACAACGTTTAAAAGAGGTTAGAATGCCACAAATTATTTTTCTTCCCCATCCGGAATTATGTCCTGACGGCGCTGCAATTGATGCACCAAGTGGTGAAACCGTACTGGATGTAGCACTTAAAAACGGCATTAGCATTCCCCATGCATGCGAAAAATCATGCGCATGCACTACGTGCCACTTAGTGATCCGTGAAGGTTTTGATTCACTTGATGAAAGCGACGAACTTGAAGACGACATGTTAGATAAAGCATGGGGCTTAGAACCAGAATCACGCTTAGGTTGTCAAGCAATTATCCGTGATGAAGACTTAATAGTTGAAATACCGAAGTACAATCTCAATATCGTTAATGAAGAGCATTGATTTAAAGCAGTAAGCTTTGAGCCGTCAGCCGTCAGCCGTCAGCCGTCAGCCGTCAGTATAGAGATAAAACCATGCTTGACTTAACAAGCATGGTTTTTTTATTTTAAGCTGATAGCTGATAGCTGATAGCTGATAGCTGATAGCTGATAGCTGATAGCTGATAGCTGATAGCTGATAGCTGATAGCTGATAGCTGATAGCTGATAGCTGATAGCTGATAGCTGATAGCTGATAGCTGATAGTTACAGACCGGAGGGATTTCTATGCCACATCTTATATTTAACGACTCTTTCATCAACGGTGAGTTTTACCACACTGAAAAACACTTCAGTGTTGATGATCCTGCCACCCAGCAAAGCATCGTCATGGTAAGTGATATAGATGATGATGGGGTTAATAAAGCTATTAATGCTGCCCACGGCGCATTTGTAAAATTAAAAGCGACCAATGCCACTACCCGCAGTGAAGTTTTAATGCGTTGGTATGAACTAGTAATGCAGCATAAGCAAGCACTTGCGGAATTAATGACTAAAGAACAAGGTAAACCACTAAAAGAAGCGCAGGGTGAAGTTGACTATGGCGCCGGCTTTATAAAGTGGTATGCCGAGCAAGCAAAACGTAGTTATGGTGATGTTATTCCTGCCACGGATGACAATCATCGTTTAACCAGTTTTAAACAACCCATTGGTGTGGTTGCTGGCATCACGCCTTGGAACTTCCCGATTGCTATGGTCACTCGAAAAGTAGCCCCTGCTTATGCAGCAGGGTGTAGCTTTGTATTAAAGCCATCAGAACATACGCCTTTATGCGCTTTAGCATTAGCATATTTGGCAGATCAAGCTGGTTTTGAAAAAGGCGCTTTTAACGTATTACTTTCTGAAAATGCAAAAATGGTCGGTGAAATCCTTACCGAATCAAACACCGTGCGTAAGTTTACATTCACAGGGTCAACCGGTGTTGGTAAGCAGTTGCTTACGCAATGTGCATCGACAATCAAGCGCACTTCAATGGAGTTGGGTGGTAATGCGCCGTTTATAATTTTTGATAACGCTGATTTAGATGAGGCTGTCACTGGCTTAATGGGCGCAAAATTTAGAAATGCTGGGCAAACGTGTGTTGCAGCGAACCGTATTTTTGTGCAGCGCAGCATACTTGATAAAGTACTCAAAAAACTAGCGGTAAAAGTAGCGGCACTCAAAGTGGGTAGCGGCATTGCTGAAGACACGGATATTGGCCCACTAATTTACCCTAAAGCCAAGCAAAAAGTGCAAGAGTTAGTGGCTGATGCAATCACTAAGGGAGCATCAGTAATCGGGGATGATAAAGATCTCGGAGGGAACTTCCAGGCACCGCTTATTTTAACTGGCGTTACCAGTGCAATGGATATTTATCATCAAGAAGTATTTGGTCCCGTTGCTAGTATTATTCCTTTTGACGAGGAAGCTGAAGTGTTAGCTATGGCTAACGACGTACCTTATGGCCTCGCCGCGTATTTTTACAGCCAAGACATCAAACAAATCTATCGTGTAAGTGAAGCGTTAGAATACGGCATGGTTGGTATTAATGAGGGACTTATCTCCAACCCCGTCGCCCCGTTTGGTGGCGTTAAACAATCCGGCCTAGGACGTGAAGGCGGACACCAAGGACTCGACGAATACCTCGAAGAAAAATATGTGTGTATGAAAATTTAAAGCCAGAAGCTTTTAGCCGTCAGCCGTCAGCCGTCAGCCTAAGACAAATTCGTCTTGACACCTAAGTTAATATGAGCAAAATTTTGTAGCTGATAGCTGATAGCTGATAGCTGATAGCTGATAGCTGATAGCTGATAGCTGATAGCTGATAGCTGATAGCTGATAGCTGATAGCTGATAGCTGATAGCTGATAGCTGATAGCTGATAGCTGATAGCTGATAGCTGATAGCTGATAGCTGATAGCTGATAGCTGATAGCTGATAGCTGATAGCTGATAGCTGATAGCTGATAGCTGATAGCTGATAGCTGATAGCTGATAGCTGATAGCTGATAGCTGATAGCTGATAGCTGATAGCTGATAGCTGATAGCTGATAGCTGATAGCTGATAGCTGATAGCTGATAGCTGATAGCTGATAGCTGATAGCTGATAGCTGATAGCTGATAGCTGATAGCTGATAGCTGATAGCTGATAGCTGATAGCTGATAGCTGATAGCTGATAGCTGATAGCTGATAGCTGATAGCTGATAGCTGATAGCTGATAGCTGATAGCTGATAGCTGATAGCTGATAGCTTTATTTTCAATTAATGATAGCGCTGTCATTTTATCTTTTATATGATGGGGAGGAGTAAATAAATAATAATAAGAGATTACGCGGGGGGAAATGCGTAATCTTAGGGTATACAACGAGGAGAGAGTAATGGATTTTAAAAAGCGAACTTTAGCGAGTTTGATCGCGATGATGCCGTTATTGGCGCAGGCGCAGTTTTCGCAAACTGAAGTGAATAACTTTGCAAAAGAAACCGCCCTAACATTTGCCGTCGTCGATAATTTTCATAATAAAGATGCTGGTTTTTTGGGGAAAATTACACTAAACAACCAATCTGATGTAGCACTTCCTGCAGGGGAGAGCGATTGGCAGCTGTATATCCACTCGGTGCGTAAAATAAGCACTGAGCTTGTTGCAGGTTTAAATATTGAGCATGTTAATGGTGATTTACACCGTATTACACCTACAAAAAAATTCAAAGGGCTTGCAGCAGGCAAAAGCTTAGAATTTGAATTTGATGCACAAGCCTTTATTGTTGCTTATACCGATTTTATGCCCCGTGCATTTTTTGTATCGGGTGATCATAAGCCAGCTATTTTTGCAAATACCGACAGCGAAGATATGAGTCAGTTCGTGGCCCCATTTGAGCGCGAAAATCAATTACGTCGTTATAATCAACCGCAAGATCGCACTGTGTTGATCACACCTGAAATTCGTTTTGAACGCAATCAAGCTAGTAGTAGCAAAGTTTCAAAAGAAGATGCATTGAAACGGATTATTCCACAACCACAAAAAGTAGAGTTTAACCGTGGCACAGCAACACTAGATAATAATTGGCAAATTAGTTTCCAAGGTCAATTAAAAAACGAAGTAATCGTCTTTATGCAAGACTTACAAGATGATTACGGACTTACATTAAAAGCCCAGCCAGATCACATTAAAACCAATAAAGAAAAGTTGATCAGCTTAAAAGTAAACCCACAATTGGCTGCAGGAAAGTCAGAGAGCTACACGTTAGAGATTGATGACAAACGCATTGAAATTGTAGGTAGTGATAACGCTGGCGTGTTCTATGGCATGCAAAGTTTGCTTAATTTACTACCTGCAAATAGCCAGGGGGCCGTTACAGTTCCACAGTTAGAGATCGAAGATAGCCCGCGTTATAGTTGGCGTGGTATGCATTACGATAATGGCCGCAACTATCACGGCAAAGACGCTATGTTCAAACTTGTTGAGCAAATGGCACGCTATAAAATGAACAAACTACACTGGCATTTTTCGGAAGATGAAGGTTGGCGTTTAGAAATTCCTGATTTACCAGAGCTAACAGAAGTTGGTGGATATCGTTGCTTTGATCTTGAAGAGAGAGAGTGCCTATTGACACAGTTAGGTACAGGGCCATTTAAGTCTGGCTCAGGAAACGGATATTTAAGCCGTGCAGAGTTTATTGAGCTATTAAAGTTTGCGAAAGACCGTCATATTCAAATTATTCCTGAAATTGAAGGGCCAGGTCATGCTCGTGCCTCTATAAAAGCAATGGAAGCACGCTATCACAAGCTAAGTGATGAAGCTAAACAAGCCGCTAAAAATAACTTAGTAAATACAAAGCAAACAGATAAAGAAATTCAACAGGTTGATATCAGTGCGGCAACGCAATATTTATTGAATGATCCAAAAGACACCTCAGTGTATATGACGGTGCAAAACTACAAAGATAATTCAATGAATGTGTGTATGGACTCAACTTATGCCTTTTTAGACAAGGTAACCTACGAACTACAACAAATGTACCGTGAGGCGGGTGTACAGTTAACTAATTTACACTTTGGTGGTGATGAAGTAGGCGCGGGCTCATGGGTTGGCTCACCAATCTGCCAAGCAATGTTTGCTGATCCAAATAACGGTGTAGCAGGACCCGCAGATTTAAAGCCATACTTTACACAGCGTGTTGCTAAGTTGCTGGAAAAACGTGGTATTTCACCAGGCGCATGGGAAGATGGTTTAATGTATGACCGTACAAATCCATTTAAGCGCGATGAATTTCCAAATAAAACCTTTACTGCAAACGTTTGGGATAACATTTGGGAATGGGGTGTTGCAGACCGAGCTTATCGTTTAGCGAACGCGGGATACCAAGTGATATTATCTCATGGTACACACTTATACTTTGATCACCCATATGAAGCGCACCCGCAAGAGCGTGGTTATTATTGGGCTACACGCTACACCGATACGCAAAAAGCATTTAACTACATGCCAGATGATGTTTATGCAAATGCTGATTACACTCGGACTCGTGAACCTATCGACAACCTAGAAGCGTTAGTTGGTCGACCATTACCAAAGTTGGAGAAACCAGAAAACATTCTTGGTATGCAAGGACAGGTTTGGTCAGAAACGATCCGCACAGAAGAGCAAGTATTAGCAATGATCTTCCCGCGTATTTTATCGGTTGCAGAGCGAGCATGGTACAAAGCGCCATGGGAAGGCGAGCAAGTTGATAGTAATAGTCGTGCAAAAGATTGGGCGCAATTTTCAGCTGCGGTCGGGTTAAAAGAGCTTACTAAATTGGCAAGCTCGGGTGTTAACTTGCATTTACCCGTGCCAGGAGGCGTGATCAACAATGGTAAGCTTGAAGTAAATACACCATTTGCTTATTTAAATACTGAATATAGTTTGGATGATGGTGCAACTTGGCAGCAGTATACAGCTCCGATCAGTGTTTCTAAACAGCAATCAGTGGCATTGCGCAGCAGTTTAAATAGCCAACTGAAAAGTCGAATTACTCATATAAATTAATGTATTAGTAAGAACTTTTGTTTTGAAAGGGCCTAATTGGCCCTTTTTTGTGCCATTGTAAAGTAAATAGTTACTAGTAATATGGCGGCAATTAACGTAAAGTTTTATGGCAGCGCTGTCATTTTTGTTGCGAGAGTGTTATTGATTTCTCGCTTAAGTGTTACATAATGCAGCAACGCTAATCGTCGTTTTAAGTCCCGGAGGGCTTAATTGAAACAAATAATTATAACGATAGCTCGCAACAAGAAGAAGTTTTATGGAAGTCACTGTGTCAAAAACTAACAAACAAAGTAATTTTATACCTATGGCCATAGTTGCCACGTTATTCTTTATTCTAGGTTTTGCAACCTGGTTGAATGGCTCACTTATGCCTTACTTAAAGCAAGTATTGCAGTTGACCCCATTTCAAGCATCACTCATTTTATTCTCATTTTATATTGCGGTAACATTCACCGCAGTACCATCGGCGATGATCATCCGTAAAGTCGGTTATAAAAACGGTATGGCATTAGGTATGGCAACCATGATGGTTGCAGGCCTACTGTTTATTCCTGCAGCTAAAACTCAAGTATTTGCACTATTTTTATTTGCGCAATTAGTAATGGGTGCCGGTCAAACATTACTACAAACTGCTGTTAATCCTTATGTGGTACGCATTGGGCCTGAAGAATCAGCCGCTGCTCGTGTAAGCATTATGGGCATATTAAATAAAGGTGCAGGCGTAATTGCACCAATCGTGTTTACTGCTCTGATTTTAAGTGAATTTACAGGCCTTGTGGGTAAAGACTTATCACAAGCTGAAATTGACTCAATGGCAAACAGTCTTATCTACCCATATTTAGGCATGGCTTTATTTATTGGTGTACTAGGTTTTGCCGTTACTAAAATGCCACTGCCAGAATTACTCGATGATGAAGAGCAAGGTGCGCAAGGCCAAGTTAAAGCGGCTCTGGCACACCCGAGCCTTGCATTAGGTGTAGTGGCATTGTTTGTGTACGTGGCCGTAGAAGTCATCGCTGGTGATACCATCGGAACGTTTGCATTATCACTAGGTGTTGAAAAGTACAGTGTAATGACTTCCTATACTATGGGATGTATGGTACTTGGTTATATTTTAGGTATAGCACTTATCCCACGTGTAATTTCACAGCAAGCGGCTTTAAGTGTATCTGCGATTTTGGGCTGTATTTTAACACTTGCGGTGGTATTTAGTGATACAAGCTCAGTGGTTATAGCTACGACTCTAGGCTTAGAAGTGCAATTACCTGATACACTATTGATGATAGCTGTGCTAGGATTTGCAAATGCAATCGTATGGCCAGCAGTTTGGCCACTGGCGTTATCTGGTTTAGGTAAATTAACCAGTGTTGGCTCGGGCTTACTCGTAATGGGTATAGCCGGTGGCGCATTTGGTCCATTATTCTGGGGCCTCGCAAGTGGCGGTGTAGACTCAGCAGAAGCTCAGCAAGGCGCTTATATCGTTATGTTACCTTGTTATTTATTCATTCTTTTCTATGCTGTTAAAGGGCATAAAATGAAAAGCTGGAAATAGACAAGCTATAAGCTACAAGGTGAAAGGATAAAGTTGCAAGGTTAAAGTTAAACTTTGTTTGTAGAACCTAGAACCTAATTTTTGAAAAGAATTTCTATAATGTAGAAATAATCCCGTGTGTAATGCCACCGAAAGGTGGCATTTTTTTGTCTGGAAGAAAGTGAAGCCGTTTGCGAGCTGACTAGCGTAAAGTTAGCGAGGGTCAATTATTCGGCGCTAAAGCGCTCTCCTACGAGGTGTCCGCGTAGGAAATGGCTTCAGCCATGAATGGTATGGATTTGCACTGTAGCTATGTATTTTTCTGCACTGTGCTTCATAACCAAACTTCGCGACTAAAGTCGCTCCTACGAGGTGTCCGCGTAGGAAATGGCTTCAGCCATGAATGGTATGGATTTGCACTGTAGCTATGTATTTTTTTGCACTGTGCTTCGTAACCAAACTTCGCGACTAAAGTCGCTCCTACGAGGTGTCCGCGTAGGAAATGGCTTCAGCCATGAATGGTATGGATTTGCACTGTAGCTATGTATTTTTTTGCACTGTGCTTCGTAACCAAACTTCGCGACTAAAGTCGCTCCTACGAGGTGTCCGCGTAGGAAATGGCTTCAGCCATGAATGGTATGGATTTGCACTGTAGCTATGTATTTTTCTGCACTGTGCTTCATAACCTAAACTTCGCGACTAAAGTCGCTCCTACGAGGTGTCCGCGTAGGAAATGGCTTCAGCCATGAATGAAAAAATTCCGGTCCGTGTAGTACAGCCTCGTTGATTCGGTTATTTGAGGTATATGCAATCCCAGAAAGGATAATCGCCAATATATTTAACCAAACTCGCACGCAAGGGGTTTGCTACAATATATCTCGCTTGTGCAATTAAATGATCTTCATTACGAATTAATGAATCGTAAAAGCCTTGCTGCCAAACTTGAGGTGTGTGTTTGTTTTTTATATTGAAAGAGCTACATCCTTTTACTCGTCTAAGAACTTCAGATAAATTTTCTTTATTTTTTAATTGAAACAACCAGTGAAAATGATCAGGCATGACTATAAAGCTAATTGTTTGTGTAAACCCTAGCTCATCTGAATTTTTCAATGCAGCTATAACTTTTCTTGCGTTATCAAAGTCTAGGAAGTATTTATGGCGTTGGTAGGTTATCACTGTGACAGAATAAAAATGATTAACAACTGAAGTGCGTCCTTTTCTTAACGCTTGTGCATGAGCGTACATATTTCTATCCTTAAAATATAAATATTAAAGATAGCAGAAGTTAAAGTTACTTGTAGGAAAAGGCTTTAGCCGTGAATAATGTTATGGAACTGAGCTCTATGCTAAAGCTATTCGGCGCTAAAGCGCTCTCCTACGGGCGGAGGTGTGTATTGCTTTGTAGGAACAGGCTTTAGCCGTGAATGATGTTATGGAACTGAGCTCTATGTTAAAGCTATTCGGCGCTAAAGCGCTCTCCTACGGGCGGAGGTGTGTTGTTGTTTTGTGGGAACAGGCTTTAGCCGTGAATGATGTTATGGAACTGAGCTCTATGTTAAAGCTATTCGGCGCTAAAGCGCTCTCCTACGGGCGGAGGTGTGTATTGCTTTGTGTGAACAGGCTTTAGCCGTGAATGAAGTTATGGATTCGAGCTCTCTGTTAAAGCTAATCGGTGCTAATAACTCAGCAAGCAGATAAGAATAAGTTAGATAAATGAAAGTTTACAATTAGAAGGGGTTTTAGGAAAATTTTTGAATTACTAAAAAGGGGAAAAATGGGGCGATTGACGGGGCTTGAACCCGCGACAACCGGAATCACAATCCGGGGCTCTACCAACTGAGCTACAACCGCCACAACACACCTCGTTTGGTGTGGCGCGGATAATACATAAAATAATAAATGTTGTGAAGGGTTCAGGGCAAAAAAAGTGAAAAAAATTTAATTTTTTTCACTTTTGTTTATAAAACACTCATTGTGGGGGTTTTTAAATCGTTTTTTTATCTGGTAAGGTAAAATAAAAACAATACTAAAAGCTATGTTTAATATTTAAATACATAAATTAATGAAATAATAAATTGAAATCAGATATAATTTAACCAGCAAACTGCTTAATACTGAATATCAGGAGTGATAATGGATACAATACTTAACTGGATAAACGAAAACTCAGGTTTGATCTTACATTACGGCATTCAAGCTGTAATTGCATTGGCGATCTTTTTACTGGGTGGTCGGGTTGCAAAATTTTGTTCAAACTTAACAGAAAAAGCATTCGAGAAGAAAAAAGTAGACAAGGCTGTTGGTTCATTTGTATCAAGCATTGTTTACGCCATTGTATTTATGGCAACTATCTTAATGGCACTTTCTCAGATTGGCATTGAAACAACTTCATTCATTGCAATTTTAGGTGCTGCAGGTTTAGCTGTTGGTTTAGCGTTGCAAGGCTCACTATCTAATTTCGCATCAGGTGTACTTATTATCTTATTACGCCCATTCAAATCTGGTGATTTCATTGAAGCTGGCGGTAAAATGGGTAGTGTTCATAAAATCGAAATCTTCTCAACTGAATTACGTACACCAGATAACAAAGTTATCATCATGCCTAACTCATCAATCATGTCTGGCCCAATTGTTAACTTCTCACGTGAAAAAACACGTCGTATCGATTTAGTTATCGGTGTTGGCTATGATGCAGATTTACGCCAAGCCAAAGAAGTTCTTAAATCTGTATTGGATAAAGAGCCGCGTATTTTAAAAGATCCAGCATATACAGTGGCAGTGTTAGAATTGGCTGATTCAAGCGTTAACTTTGTGGTACGCCCTTGGGTTAACTCTACAGACTACTGGCCAACCTATTTTGATCTAATGGAAAACATCAAAATTTCACTAGATGATGCTGATATTACTATTCCATTCCCACAAATGGATGTTCATTTGCACAAGCAAAACTAATCAACCCAAGTAGCTAAGGTTATTTTTTAATGAAATTAAAGCTTTTATCAATTTTAGTTGCAGCATCTGCTGCAACTAACGCATTCGCTGAAGAAACTCAAACATGGGACATTACCAGTGAGTTAGGTGCTATTATCACCAGCGGTAACACTGAAACAACTACTCTAAAGGGTGGTATCAAGGCGTTACATAACCTAGAAAACTGGAATAATGAATACAAAATCGATGGTCTTTATAAAGAGGACGAAGTCGAAAATGCTGCTGGTGTGAAAGAAACGCAACGCACGAATGAAAAGTACTCATTATCAGCGCAAGGTAACTATAAGTTAAATGAAGAGCACTCTCATTTATATATTTATGGTTCATATGTATCTGATTACTTTGGCGCTTACCGTAATGAGTCTGTAATTTCAGCAGGTTACGGTCAACGTTTATTAGACCGTGCTGACATGTGGTTAAACGCAGAGATTGGTCCTGGTTATAAGTACTTTGAATTCCCTGAGGGTAGCGTTGATGATAACGGTATTTCAAATGCAGGTGAGAGTGAAGGTGAAGTAATCGCATTAGGTAAATTAGATTACAATTGGCAGATTTCTGACAACGCTAAGTTTACTCAGTTAGTTGCCGTTGAATATGGTGATACCAACACTAAAACGCGTTCGGAAACAGCACTTCTAGCTAAAATCAACGGTTCATTGCAAATGAAAGTTGCTTATAACATCACCAACAACTCAGATGTTGCTGATGATAAAGAAAGTACTGATACAGAAACCTCATTGACACTGGTTTACAGTTTTTAACAGTTTACTCTAGTTAAATGACATTTAAGTGTAATAAAGGGACGTAAGTCCCTTTTTTATTTATAGTGAAATAATGTAGAATAGCCAATCTTTTGGCCGTAGAACTAGGGATGAACCTACCTGTGATGTTTTTTAAACGATTTTTATTAACTTTGTTACTCTTTACAACCGCTTTTGCGTGGGCTTTTACCCCAAGCGCGGCTCAGATAGAACAATTTAAAAAATTACCAAAAGCACAGCAAGAGGCCCTAGCAAAACAGTATGGTGTAGATCTATCAACCATTACAGGCACAACCCCCTCACAACAAAATACTGAACAAGAGCAAACAATCAGGCCTCGCAATCAAGTCGAAGAAGAGGAGTTAACTGACGAAGAACGCTTCAAACCCAAGCTAGATGAAATAAAACCGTTTGGTTATGAGCTGTTTGCAGGTGAGCCAACTACGTTTATGCCTAGTGAAAATGCTGCTGTACCAGAGACTTATTTAATAGGCCGTGGCGATCAATTAAAAATTAATTTCTACGGTAAAGAAAGTGAAAGTTACGAAGTGAATGTTGATCGCGAAGGTCGGCTCAACATACCAAACTTAAGCCCCGTAGAGGTTGCAGGTTTAACTTTTGGTGAAATAAAACAACTTATTAAAGCAAAAGTAGAGCAAGAAGTAATTGGTGTTAAAGCGTTTGTATCACTAGGGCAGCTACGCAGCATGCGTATATTAGTGCTAGGTGAAGCACATAAGCCAGGCAGCTATAGCGTGTCGTCCTTAACTACAGTATCGCATGCACTGTTTATTAGTGGTGGTGTATCAGAGATTGCATCGCTGCGTAATATTCAAGTAAAGCGTGCAGGTAAAGTCGTTACAAATTTTGATCTTTATGATTTGCTTATTAAAGGTGATAGCCGAAACGATATCATCTTAAAACCAGGCGATGTGGTATTTATCCCGCCAGTAGGCTCACAAGTAGCTGTAGAAGGTTTGGTTAAGCGTCCTGCAATATTCGAGATAAAAGATAATGAAAGCGCACAGGATTTGCTAAAAATGGCTGGTGGCTTAAAACCACAAGCTTACGCACAAAAAGCAATTGTTGAACGCTTTAATAATCATAATGCTAAAGAAATATTATCGGTCAACTTTGCGGCCAAACAAATTGCTTACACCCCACGCGATGGCGACCGCATCCGTTTTAACCCAGTTAGCCTACAGTACCAAAACTCAATTAGTGTCATTGGTGCTGTTGCCCGCCCTGGACATTACCAGTGGCATCAAGGTAAACGTATATCAGACGTGTTTACCTCAGTCCGTGGAGATTTATTACCGCAAGCTGACCTTAGTTATGCGTTGTTGGTTCGTGAAGTCAATATTTCAGGTGATATTGAAGTTCACCAGTTTGATATAGCACAAGCAATCGTTAAGACCGAAGGTCATGATTTAGAGTTGCAAGCAAATGATAAGCTACTAGTTTTTAGTCGCTTTGAAGAAAAAGAAGTAGAAGAACTTGCTCTTGAAAATATGGCGTTGACCGAAGAACAACAAGCATTACAGCTGAAAACTAAACAATGGCACAAATATCAACAGAAAGAGTTTGAAAAATATATTGGTGTGGTTGAAGAAGAAGACCCATTCATAAAGGCGCAAGAAGAAGCGAATCTGACAATAGCCCAGCTTGCTAAGCAAAGAAAAGCTGAAGAAGAAACTGAAGAATTGGCCCCTGAAGACTACTCCGTTTTTAGTCGTTACAACATATTAAGACCGATAAAAGCAAAATTAAAACAACAAGCGTCAGTTAAACAAGCTATGCAACTTGTTGAAATTAACGGTCATGTCACCTACCCAGGTGTTTACCCATTAACAGCAGGCGCTGAGGTAAACGAACTTATAGCCGCAGCCGGTGGCTTGCTGGAATCAGCTTATACAGAACAAGCTGAAATTACCCGCATCGTTGCTGGAGATTCATCTAAAGTTGAACATATTAAGTTTAACCTGCAAAAAGCGATGTTAGGCGAAAGTAGTGATAACCGTGCGCTACGCAGTAAAGACAGCTTAAATATTTTCTCAATTCCAAACTGGCAAGAAAATGTAAAAGTAGAGCTTAAAGGTGAGGTTAAGTTTCCAGGTGTTTATACTATCCGTCGTGGTGAAACACTTACTAACTTATTAGAACGTGCCGGCGGTTTTTCTGAGTTTGCAGAGGAAAATGCAGCTATTTTTACTCGTGAATCAATTCGCAAACAAGAGCAGCAGCAGCTATCTAAATTGTCAGAAGAATTACGTCGCGACATAGCACAAAAAAGCTTTGAGAACTCAGTAGGCGGTACATCACTTTCATATGAAGAAATGAATAAGCTACTTATTGATTTGGCGGATGTAGAAGCTGTAGGGCGACTTGTTATAGATTTACCACTTATCGTTGAAAACAAGCAAAAACTCGTATTACAAGATGGCGATACTCTTTATGTACCGAGTAAGCGCGATTCAATCAGTGTGATAGGCGAAGTTAATTACGCAACTTCGCACTTATACAAACCAGGTATAAGTTTTGAAGATTATATAGCACTGAGTGGTGGCTTAAAGGTCCGCGCTGATGAAGAACGCATTTACATTATAAAAGCTAACGGCTCTGTAAAAATCCCAGATTCAGGTAGTTGGTTTGCGGTGAATGATTCACAAATACTGGAAGCAGGTGACACGATAGTCGTGCCTCTTGATTCAGGTTATATGGATAATTTAACTCTGTGGAGTACCGCAACGCAGATAGTTTATCAACTTGGTGTCGCAATCGCTGCGATAAGTAGTATTTAGTATAAATTGAGACGTAATACTTATGAATAATTATACTGGCTTGTCTGAGCAAAATAATCATAATAATACTATGCATGATGATATAGATATGCGTGAGCTTTTAACTATTCTTTGGAAAAAAAAGCTGCTTATTCTTCTGATTACATTTATCTTTTCAGTTACCGCAGTGATATATTCTATCAATTTGCCTAATATTTATAAATCCGAAGCACTGCTTGCTCCCGCTGAAAGCGAGCAGAGTGGCGGTCTGGCTGCTCTGGCTGGTCAATTCGGTGGAATGGCGAGCTTAGCAGGAATTAACTTAGCAGCAAATAATGGTGTAAATAAGGTTGAATTAGCAATTGCTGTTATTAAGTCAAAACAGTTTTCTCGTAATTTCATTAAAAGGCATAAGATATTACCTGAACTTATGGCCGCTGCTGCATGGGATGAACCTTCAAATACTCTCGAATATGATAGAAGCTTATTTAATCCTGAGAATAAAAAGTGGGTCAGTACTGGCGAATTGAGTAAGCAACCTTCACAACAAGAAGCATATCGTATTTTTAGTAAATCAGTTTCGATTGAAAAATCCAAAGAAGCGGGAATGTTTATCATTTCAGTGAAGCATCTTTCTCCACATATCGCACAAAAGTGGGTGTCTTTAATTGTGCAAGATATAAATAAAGAAATGAAAACCCGAGATGTGAACGAAGCTATGCAAAGTACAGATTTTTTAAAAAAACAAATTGAACAGACTAATGTAACAGATATACAAAAAATCCTTTATAAGCTAATAGAAGAACAAGCTAAAACGATTATGTTTGCAGAGGTTAGAAATGAGTACATATTTAAAACAGTTGATCCAGCTATAGTTCCTGAAAAAAAGTACTCTCCAAATAGAGCTGTTTTTTCTGTATTAGGGTTTTTTGTTGGTTTAATATTGTCTGTTACTTTGGTTTTAGTCCATTTTTACGCATTTAAGGGTAATGAAAAGGTTGCAATATCATGAATACTGAAAGCAACTCAAATAAAGAAAAGTTGTTATCTTTAAACGAACTTCGTATAAGAAAACGGTTTCGCAGCCGTAATCAGGTGTTAAAACAATCTGTAATCTATATTTATTGTCCTCCAGATAAGCAAGAAGAAATATATAAATTATCAAAGGCTTACCCGTTTGAGGTGATTATTAATGATTATTCCATCAGAGATTTAACACGTACAGTAATCTGCCATTACGATAGCAGAGTTCTAAGTGCTGAAAGCAAAGAATTTCTTGTTGCAGCAACTGAAGCGGGTGCTTGGGTTGAGCCTCTTGTGAGCTACCTAGATGCAAGGCTTGGTTATACGGAAATTAACTTATTATCAAGTGGTTATTTTTTGCACCAAAAAGCTTTTTCTATACTTTCAACAAAAAGAACTGAAATAGCTAAAAGAGTTATTGATATTGCTTTTTCTATATTGTTAATAATTTTGACATTCCCTATAGCACTGCTAGCTGCAATTTTTATTAAGCTAGAAAGCAAAGGTCCTATTTTTTATAAGCAAAAGAGAGTGGGGCTATTTAACGAAGAATTTAATGTGGTTAAATTTCGCTCTATGTACACCGATGCAGAAGCCGGTGGTGCTCAATGGGCAAAAGAAAATGATGATAGAGTAACCAAAGTGGGAAGTTTCATCAGAAAAACAAGAATAGATGAATTACCTCAAATTATTAATATTTTACAGGGGGATATGTCAATTATTGGTCCTAGACCTGAACGAGAAGTTTTTATTTGTGAATTAGAAAAGCAAATTCCATATTACCGCTTTCGTCATGCTGTCAAGCCAGGAATTACAGGATTAGCACAGGTCAGTTACCCGTATGGAGCTTCATTGGATGATGCAATGTGGAAGCATCGTTATGATATACATTACATAAAGCACCATAGCACTTTGCTTGATTTCAAGATTCTATTAAAAACAGTGAAGGTTGTACTTTTTGGTATGGGGCGTTAGCCCCATGCAGGAATAAATCAATAAATGCAGCTTCATGAAACCGACAGAATAAATAAATCAGGCTTAAATAGACTGTTAAGCACCATATTTATTAGCGTATTAGTTTTCTCTATCTATAATAGAACCTTTTCCTTTGGTTTTGATATCCGGTTTATAGTTTTTCCTATTTTTCTCTCGAGTTTAATTCTTGCTTTTCTAGTTAAGGCTAAATTTAATAATTGGATGATACCTAGTCGTGCTATTTTATTAATTTTATTTTTTGCTTTGATATTAGCTCAGAATCAGCTTGCTTGGTTTTTTTCTGATTTAGATAAAAATGTTACTGTATATAAAAATGTCGTCATTTTATATTCCTATAATTTTATGATAGCATTTTATCTTTTTTTAAATAAAAAATATTTAAATAACAAAGTTTTAATATACGCTGTTTTATATTCTAGTTTGTTTTTGTCTTTTTCCTGTTTATATCAGGCGGTTACTGGAGATTTGCCATTTGTTTCAGCAGGTTCATCAGGTGAAGCTTTTCAAGATGAATTATCATTATTGGGGGTGAGGCCATCAGGTTATGCACATGACCCAAATTATACTTCACTATTAATGGTTTTTACTATTTACGTTATTGTGAATATAAAAAAAACAATATTAAACAGGGTTTTATTGTTAGTTTGTTTAATTACTCTTTTTGCTTCTGGCTCTAAGACTGTTTTATTAATCAGCTCATTTCTATTAATTAGACTGCTATTTATTAAGCTTAAAGTGAGAGTGCTCTTTAATGTTGGGGTTGTTTTTCTTCTTTTATTCGGAGCAGCCGTAGCTTTCTCACTTTTTGAGCAACTAGCAACCTTTACGCAAAGGTTAGTTATGTGGCGCCTAGCTTTAGATGGCTTCTATGAAAAACCATTTTTAGGCTACGGTATCACTGGTGTAAGGAGTGTGCTTGATCTAAGCATGCGCTATGTACAACCACATAATGGTTGGCTGGCGTTACTTGTAGATCATGGTGTACTAATATTTTTTATAATAATATTTGGTTTCAGCTATATGTTGATTAACACTCAAAAGAGAGCTGATAGGTATTTGATAATAATTTTTTGTTTTCTGTCAATATCCAATGAGATGTGGGTGTACCCTTATTGGATTTTGTTTTTTGTTGTTCCATTTGTATTTAATATTGGTGATAAGCGTGTCTAACAATAGACCTTTAGTAAGTGTGTATATACCTTCCCATTATCGACCTAATGATCTCAGTAGATCCCTAAGTTCGGTTTTAGATCAAACTTATATAAACATTGAAGTGATAGTAGTACTTGATGGCTTATGTGAAAAGTCAATTTCCCTGTTAGAGTCTGTGTCAAAAGAAGATTGTCGATTAATTTACACTTTTAATGAAAAACCTTTAGGTGCCTGTAATGCCAGAAATCGAGCAATAAGTCTCGCAAAAGGAGATTTTATTACAGGCCTAGACGATGACGATGTAATGAAGCCTGATTGTCTAGAGGTTTATATGGCAAACTGGTCAGATGACTTTTCTTTTATATGCGGTAGTTATGATTATATTGGTGAAGTCGCAAATAATTTGGCTGGTAAGTCTTTTATTATTACAGAGAATGACCTTATAAAAATGAACTATGTTGGTAATCAAGTTTTCACTCGAATAGAAACGCTCAAAGCTGTAATGTTCGATGAAGCTTTAAATGCGTGGCAGGATTATGACTGTTGGCTAAGAATTTTAAGAACAACGTGCAAAAGCTCACTAAAGTTAAGTGATAAGCTTTATTTTGTTGATGTAGCTCCAAACCGTGAGAGTATTACCACTCGATCAAATGCTTCTAAGGGAGCTATTCAATTTTTACAAAAGCATGCAAGTATATATGAAGGAAAGTTTCACATATGGCTTTTTAATGACCTTGCTAATAGGAGGCAGCCAATTCCTTTTTGGTTACTTTTATCTTTGCTCGGTACATCTATGTTTTATCGAGGATTATACTTGAGTTTGAAGCACTCTTGTTTTTACAATTTTATTATTAACTGCAGAAATTTTTTTACTTCGATAGTAAATACTTTTAGAGGTCAGTCTTGAAAATTTTACATATTTTAAATTCAGATGGTGTTGGTGGTGCAGAAATATTATTACGTCGGATGATTGATTCAAGTCAATTTGAGAGTGAAGTAATGTTATTATGGAAACATAATAATAGTCAGGAGGGCTTTTGGTCTGGACGTAACTTTAAATATATAACAAATTCATTCTTTGGCTTATATGCTCTATTATGTGCTTTATTCAGATTGCCTGCAGCTATAAAAAAATCAAATTCAGACTGTATACAGTCTCAGCTTAAAGGAGCTGATATAATCCTCGGTCTGTTATTCTTATGCAGAAAAGTTAAAAAGAAAGGGAAGTATATTGTTGTTATACATAATAGTTATTCTTTTTATTATGGAGGGGGAGTTAAGAATAAATTGATTGGTCGAGTCCACCAGTTTTTGATTAATAGATATGCCGACGAAATTGTTGGGGTTTCAAGACAAGATATTGATAAATTTGAGAATGTATTTGGAAAAAAGTATCATGTGATAGAAAATGGTATCGATTTTAAAGGTTTAGTACCTAAAAAAGTTTTTAGTCTAGAAAAAAACAGGTTGAAAATAGCTTGTGTTGGTAATGTAAAGCTTAGAAAAGGTTATGATAGACTTAATAAATTGAAAGAAACTATCGAAAAATCAATAATCTTAGAAGGCGTAGTGATTGAATTGAATATTGCTGGTGCCATAGAAAGTGAGCATTTAAAGTTGCAAGTTGAATCTTTATCTGGAATGTATTTTAAAATAAACTTTCTAGGTAAGGTTGAGGATGTAAACTCTGTATTGAGGGAGGCTGATTTATTCTTATCTTTATCAAGAGAAGAAGGTTTGCCTATTTCTGTTTTAGAAGCTAATGCATTGCAACTACCGTTTTTAATTTCAGATATTCCTGCGCATAGGCTAATTGTATCTCAGGAAATTCAAAACCATGTTCTTTTCGGTGATGAACCAGAACTATGTACTTTATTAGAAAATATTTTTGAAGATACAGAGTTGAGAGTTCTCATTGCCACTAAGCAGTTTGAGCAAGTTAGCCAGAGATTCGATTTTGGTATTATGATGAAAAAATATCAAGCTATTTACTCTAGAGTTGATTGTGTATGAGAGTATTAATTGTTACAAACTCGAAGTCTGGTGGGGGAGCCGAAGTTGTTGTTAATACACTTTCTATGGAGTTAACTAAATATCAAGAGTTGTGTATTCATACTTTTTATTTAAAGGATACTGACTCTGTATTTTGGAGATTCATAGCATTTTTTAAGATGTTATATTTAATATTTAAGTTTAAGCCTCAAGTTGTGCAGTCTCACTTATTTTTTCCAAGTTTCTTATCTATATTTTTTTCTTACTTTTTTACCTTCAAGACCCAAGTTGTTGTGCATAGTATTTCAGAAATAAACTCAACTAATCGATCCTCTAAAATAGCAAAATATATTTATAGGAAAGCTGGTATGATCATATGCATTTCATCTAAAATGTTTGATTTGGCAAATGCGTTATTTCAAAATCCTAAAGTGTGTTTAATTCATAATCCTCATGACTTTAAAGCATATTTAAGTTTATCAAATGAAAACGTGGAGTTACCCACCAGTCAGTACTTTATATATGTGGGGAGATTAACTGCTTCAAAGAGGGTTGACCAATTAATAAATGCTATTTCAGCGGCAAAAGGGGAGCATAAATTAATAATTGTAGGTGATGGTGAAGAAAAAGTTAATCTAGAGAAATTAGCTTCAAAACTGGGAGTTGATGAAAGGGTTTGCTTTTTGGGGCGCTTGTCGAATCCGTACCCCTATATCAAAAATGCGAAGGCTTTACTTTTAGCCTCCGAATTTGAAGGTTATCCTAATTGTCTAATAGAAGCTTTAGGGCTAGGAGTCCCAGTTATTACTTCTAATTGTCAAACTGGACCTGCAGAAATTTTAGGTGTGAGCTACAACGAGGACATCTTAAGAATAACAAATCAACAGTGTATCATATATCCAGTGGGTGATAGTTGTTCTTTAATTAAAGCAATTGAATCTGAAGCATATTTAAAGGCTGACGCTTTTATTTTAAAGGATATGGTGAGCCAATTATCTTTAAAGCCAATCGTTAAAAGGTATGTTAGTGCCATTAGCTCGCTATGCTAATACGAGGTAGTCTGTAATCGTTTTTCAAAGGTTTGCTCCATCATTTATTAAACTCATATGATTATGGTTGGCTCGAACGATGAAATTATACCTTATTTGGGTATATTTATGTTGTTGACAAAACACGGGGAGTCCATATAAGCACGTAGGAGCAGGCTTTAGCCGCTAAACTTTTTACCCGAAAACTGAAGAACCTAGATATTATTTGACACAGTAGCATAATTTAAAAAATGCTACCCTGATTTCTGACTTTAAAATTAATAAAGGATTAATTGTGAAAATTCTTGTTACAGGTGGGGCTGGTTTTATTGGCTCGGCTGTTGTTCGCTATGTTATTAGCAGTACAAATGATTCTGTTATTAATCTTGATAAATTGACTTATGCAGGCAATCTTCAATCGCTTGAGCCTGTTGCGGATGATGAACGATATACGTTTGAGCAGGTTGATATTTGCGATCGCAAAGAGCTCGACCGTGTATTTAAACAGCATAAACCTGATGCTGTTATGCATTTAGCGGCAGAGAGCCATGTTGATCGATCAATAACTGGGCCTGCGGAGTTTATCCAAACTAATATTGTTGGTACCTACAATTTATTAGAAGCTGCCCGTGAGTACTGGAACGCATTAGATGCCACTGCAAAAGAGTCTTTTAGATTTCATCATATTTCAACAGATGAAGTATACGGTGATTTACCGCATCCAGATGAGCTACAAAAGGATGAAACTATAGATCTTCCTTTATTCACCGAGCAAACTCCTTATGCGCCAAGTAGCCCATATTCAGCAAGTAAAGCATCGAGTGATCATTTAGTGCGTGCGTGGCTGCGTACTTACGGCTTTCCGACGATCATTACTAATTGCTCAAATAACTACGGCCCTTATCACTTTCCTGAGAAGCTAATACCATTAGTGATTTTAAATGCGCTTGAAGGTAAAGAATTACCTGTTTATGGTAAAGGTGATCAAATTCGCGATTGGCTTTATGTTGAAGATCACGCCCGTGCTTTATATAAAGTCGTGTCTGAAGGTAAAGTGGGTGAAACCTATAATATAGGTGGTCATAATGAAAAGCAGAACATAGAAGTAGTGCAAACAATTTGCAATATTTTAGATGAGTTAGCACCTAAAAAAACTAATTATGCTGATCAAATTACATTCGTAGCTGATCGACCAGGCCATGATCGCCGTTATGCAATTGATTCTAGTAAAATGCAAAAGGATTTAGGTTGGACGCCAGTCGAAACCTTTGAAACAGGACTTCGAAAAACAGTTCAATGGTATTTAGATAATCAAGATTGGTGTCAGAACGTTCAAGATGGTTCATATCAGCGTGAACGTCTTGGCGAAATAGATTCAGTAGCGCAAGGAAAGTAACATGAAAGGAATTATTCTAGCCGGAGGCTCTGGTACTCGTCTTTACCCTATCACTATGGGTGTATCAAAACAGTTATTGCCAATTTATGATAAGCCGATGATCTATTATCCGTTGTCAGTGTTAATGCTAGCGGGTATACGTGAAATATTAATTATTACTACACCAGAAGACAATGACTCATTTAAACGCTTATTGGGTGATGGGTCACAATTTGGTATTGAGTTAAGTTATACCACACAGCCTAGCCCTGATGGTTTAGCACAAGCTTTTATTTTAGGCGAAGAGTTTATTGGTAATGACGATGTCTGCTTAGTGCTCGGTGATAATATATTTTACGGCCAAGGCTTTACACCAAAATTGAAACATGCAGTTGAAAATGCCAAAAATGGCAACGGTGCCACGGTATTTGGCTATCAAGTAAAAGATCCTGAACGTTTTGGTGTAGTTGAATTTGATGAAAATCAAAAAGCAATTTCAATTGAAGAAAAACCAACTAAGCCAAAATCAAACCTGGCTGTAACAGGGCTTTATTTTTACGATAACTCAGTTGTTGCTATGGCAAAACAAGTTGAACCTTCTCATCGTGATGAATTGGAAATTACCTGCCTTAATGAAATGTATTTAAAGCAAAATAAGCTAAATGTCGAAATACTGGGTCGTGGTTTCGCTTGGTTAGATACCGGTACGCACGAGAGCTTATTGGAAGCAGCACAGTTTGTTGAAACCATTGAAAAACGCCAAGGTTATAAAATAGCCTGTTTAGAAGAAATCGGATTCAATAATGGCTGGTTAACAGAGCATCACATAAAAGAGTTAGCAACGCCGATGTTAAAAAATAGCTATGGCCAGTATTTAATGGATTTAATATCAAAGTAATGCACAATAATTTCACACTTAGGGAATGGGATAGCCAGTTTTTCAATCGGAGAATATTTTCCTTCGAGTTACCAGCTATTGAAACTGCAAGCTACGATTGGCCTAAAAATTCACTGACAACTATAAAGGTTGGCTCTGCGGATTCCCTCTTTTTAGACAAGGTAAATAGGCATGGGTTTAGCTTTGTAGAAGGAGAGCTGGTTTTTAAAAAGGCAATACTTGTTACTTCAAAGTCTCCTTTATTAACCGATTATGAGGCTTATTTAGCAACAAAGGACTCTATTGATGAGCTTAAACTCATTGTCAGTGATTTATATGTTAATAGCCGATTTAGAGAGCCATGGTTTACCTCAATAGAAAGAGATAATTTCTATCAAATGTGGGTGGAAAATGCCGTTTTGTCTAAATTTGACGATTGTTGTTTAGTTTTAAGAAGTGAAGGCTCAATTTCCGGTTTTGTCACTATCCGCATCCGGGAAGGTGAAGCAACTATTGGGCTGATAGGTGTTGTAGAGCCCTTTCAAGGTCAAGGAATTGGTAAAAAGTTACTTGAATTAGTTCAAGGCTATTGTGCTGCCAAAAAAGCAACGACTATTAAGGTTGCTACACAAACAAGTAATATTTCAGCCGCAAATTTATATAGCAAAGCTGGCTTTGCTATCGCTGATATTTCATATTGGTTTTATAAACAGGTTTAAAAATGATCCCTTTTAATATTCCCCCTAAAACTGGCAGTGAGCTTAAATATATAGAGCAAGCTATCCAATCAGATAAGTTATGTGGTGATGGCCAGTTTTCAAAGAAATGCGAAGCGTGGATAGAAGAAAACTTTAACACATCTAAAGCATTGCTTACTCCTTCATGTACGGCTGCATTGGAGTTAGCGGCAATATTAATAGATATAAAAGAAGGTGATGAGGTGATCATGCCTTCATATACATTTGTATCTACTGCTAATGCATTTGTACTAAGAGGTGCAAAAATCATTTTTATTGATGTTCGCCCGGATACCATGAATATAGACGAATCGTTAATAGAAGCCGCAATAACTGCTAAAACTCGGGCTATAGTTCCGGTGCATTACGCGGGGGTGGCATGTGAAATGGATACTATATTAACTATTGCTGAAAAACACGAGCTCTGGGTAATAGAAGATGCAGCCCAAGGCGTAATGTCTACTTATAAAGGAAAAGCGTTAGGTGCGATAGGTCATATTGGTTGCTATAGCTTTCATGAAACTAAAAATTACTCATCGGGTGGTGAGGGTGGGGCAATATTAATAAATGATCCAGCATTAGTTGCTCGAGCTGAAATTATTCGTGAAAAAGGAACCAATCGAAGTCAATTTTTACACGGTATAGTTGATAAATACACATGGCAAGATATTGGCTCGAGTTTTTTACCTAGTGAATTACAGGCAGCTTACCTTTATGCACAACTAGAGTCAGCTAACGTAATCAACGATTTTCGCTTGTCATTATGGGATAACTATTACGCTGAGTTTAGTAAGGTACTGCAACCAGAACAGCTACCATATATTCCAAATGAATTAGAGCATAATGCGCATATGTTTTATTTAAAATTAGCGTCGAACGAGGAAAGAACTAAGTTTATCTCTTTTATGAAAGCCCGTAATATTATTACACCTTTTCATTACATACCATTACACTCAAGCCCTGCTGGTAAGCAGTTTGGTAAGTTTATTGATTATGACCTGCATACATCGGTTGAAAGTACCAAGTTGGTGCGTTTACCTCTATATTATGGAATGAGCAGTGATGAGCAGGCGAAAGTGATAGAGTCAGTGAAGGGGTTTTTCCTTGAAGGATAAAAAGATATTACATGTAGCGGAATGTGATAAATTTATACCTCCATTTGTTGACTTTGTTAATGATAACTTTAATCCAGAAGAGCATGATTTTTTATTAAAATCTGGTATGGCTGATAGTAAGCTTAAAAAAAATGATAATGTTCGTTTGTCAGGGGGGTCAATTTTTTCGAAGTTGAAACACCATTATGAACTAATTATAAAAATGCATGGAGCTGATAAAGTTATTCTACATAGCTTAATCGATTTTAACATTGTGAAAGTTTTATTTTTTACGCCATGGTTGCATAAAAAGTGCTATTGGATGATATGGGGAGCCGATTTATATGCATATAAATCGGCTCCAAAAACCCTTAAAGGAAAGGTAAATGAGTTTTTAAGACGGCGTGTAATTAGTAACCTCGGGCATTTAGTTACGTATCTAGATGGGGATATAGCTCTTGCAAGAAAGTGGTATGGAGCAAAAGGTACATATCATGAATGTCTAATGTACACGAGTAATTTGTATAAAGAATATGAATTACCTGAAAGTACAAAATCGACGGTGAATATTCAGCTCGGTAACTCAGCCGATCCGAGTAATAACCATATCGAGGCTCTGGAAAAGCTCTTACCGTTTAAAAATGAAAATATATGTATTTTTGCGCCTTTATCATACGGTCAGCAGGAATATGCTCAGCAGGTAATAGCGCAAGGTGAAAAGTGGTTTGGTGATAAATTTAAGCCTTTTACTGAGTTTATGTCATTTGAGGATTACTTGTTATTTTTAGGTTCAATCGATATTGCTTTATTCAATCACAAGCGCCAACAAGCTATGGGGAATATAATTACTTTATTAGGGCTTGATAAAACTGTATATATTCGCAGCGACACAACACAATGGCAATTTTTTGAGAAGAAAGATGTTAAAGTTGGTGATATAGGGACGTTAAATAGTTTAGATTACCAAAAGGGAACTGGTAATGTCGAAATCATAAAAGCTTATTTTTCTCTAGAAAATTATAAAAAGCAACTCACTCAGTTATTTGATTATTAGGTGTAACTATCAACGTTACAGATATTCACCTAGATCATTCGCTTGGAATTAATATAAACATGATAAAACATATAAAGTTATGACTCCTAAAAAAATATTATCATTTGCATTAGGGCCTGTTGGTGGTGCACTTTTAGGTTTCATTAGCTTACCAATTATCACATGGTTTTTTTCTCAAGAGGATATTGGTCGTATAGCTATGCTAAATGTGGTGGTTGGGTTTTGTACACTATTTTTTAGTTTAGGATTAGATCAATCGTATGTCCGTGAATTTCATGAAGTAAGTAACAGACCTGCACTTTTCAAAACGGCATTGTTACCAGGTTTAATTTTATTAATCGTTAGTTTATGTTTACTACTTAGTTTTAATAATATTATTTCACTTTGGTTGTTTGAGGTAGACAGCCAGCTACTTAGCCTGCTAGTAGCTTTGATGGTTTTATCAACCTTTATTTCCCGATTTTTGTCTCTCATTTTACGAATGAATGAGCGGGGGATCGCTTATTCAATGAGTCAGCTGCTTCCAAAGCTACTTTTAATCATTATTATTTTGAGTTATGTCTTATTTTCCGTGAGTAAAAACATCGCTAACCTTGTATTGGCGAATGTAACAGCGGCGTTACTTGTTTTTTTTATATATGCATGGAATACAAGAATAGAATGGCTTGCAGGGCTTAGAGAGAAAGTTGATTACAGTTACTTAAGAAGTCTATTAAGCTTTGGCACGCCGCTCATTTTTGGCGGTCTGGCGTTTTGGGGGTTAACGGCGTCAGATAAAATATTACTGAAAGAACTATCTGATTTTGAACAGTTGGGGTTGTATTCAGTTGCTGTTAGTTTTGCTACTGCCGCAACTATCATTCAGAGTGTTTTTTCAACGGTTTGGGTGCCTACGGTATATAAATGGGCTGCTGCAGGTGAGAATCTTGATAAAATATATAAAGTTAACCGCTATGTATTATTGGTTGTTATTGTTTTATTTTGCTTAGCGGGTTTGTTTTCGTGGATAGTAACGTTCATATTACCAAGCAATTATTCAGCAGTGCAGTGGATTTTAATTTCTTGTCTGGGCTTCCCACTGCTTTATACGCTTTCAGAAACAACAGTTATAGGAATTGGTGTCACTCGTCGAACAAAATTTTCTTTATTGGCCACTTTATTTGCTTTTATTATAAATTTATTTGGTAATTGGTGGTTTATTCCTATTTGGGGTGCTTCAGGGGCGGCAGTGAGTACATGTATTTCTTTTTGGGTCTTTTTGTTTTTAAGGACTGAGCTTTCTATTTATGTTTGGAAGCCTTTTCCAAGAATGCAGTTATATAGCTATACGGTCTTGCTTGTAATTGGAGCTTCTATTAGCACTATTTATGGCCAAGACCACACTACCTCATTACTTGTTTTTTGGCTTTGCATGATGATAAGTGTGTTTTTTTCTTTTAAGCAAGAGATTTTAGAGATCAAGAGTGTAATATTGACAAGGTTGTAATCCATTTTATAGTCATGCTAAATTGGTTAGTAGCAGTATTTGTTCGAAATAAATAATGATACAGTTTTATGCTGCGTAGTTATCATTCCTACTACCTAAATAGCTTCAGTAACCCCCTTTTAAACATGAAAAATTTTTAATGGGTTTTTTATAGACACCATAGCAATTGAACACGTATAATCCCCGCCGTCTGTGGCAGAATAAAAATAATTAGCAGGCGTAAAGTCAGTATTAAAGGGATTGATATGGATAGTTGGTACTTATTATTTTGTAAATCAAAGCAAGAAGCTCGCGCTCAAATTAATTTGCAAAACCAAGGGATTGAAGCGTTTTTTCCGCAATTAGAAAAACATCAACTCATTAAAGGTCGCCGTACTTTTAAGCAATCCGCAGTATTTCCCAATTACTTATTTGTTCGCTTAAATGCAACAACTGGCAATTTTTCTGCGGTAAAAAATACTCGTGGCATCAGCGGTTTTGTAACTTATGGCGCGACCTACCAAATAGTACCTGAGCAACTCATCAACGAATTAAAGAACTTTGAGCTAAACCAATGTGACAGCAATTTACCGCAGTCTGGTGATTTGGTGTACCTAAATAATGGCTCGTTCAAAGATGTGCAGGCAATATTTAAAGAGCCAGACGGCGATATGCGCAGTATTTTGTTAGTAAATCTACTTAACCAACAAATAGAAATGAGCGTAGATAATCGCGAAGTGAAGAAGGTAGGATAATAGCTGTAAGCTGTAAGCTATAAGCTATAAGCTTAAAGGTAAAAGGTTAAAGGTGCTAGGAAGACAAAGGTACTAGGTTCTAGGTAAGTGACTAGGATCTAGAGCCTAAAACCGAGCACCTATGTTTTTAAAGTGTAGATGGCGCTTAATGCCGCGTTGTTTATAAAATTCATGGCTAAAGCCATTTCCTACAGGGTTTAAATTTATCGTAGGAGCTGGCTTTAGCCGCGAAAGGTTTGACCTTTCATCTTTAATTTTAAAACTGATTAACCTAGAACCTAAAAATTTGAGCTTAATTTATCAGTACGTAGGAACTGTAACCTAGGGGCGGAAGCGTGCCTAAAGGGATAGGTGCTAGGTAAGTGACTAGGAACTAGAGCCTAAAACCGAGCACCTATGTTTTTAAAGTGTAGATGGCGCTTAATGCCGTGTTGTTTATAAAATTCATGGCTAAAGCCATTTCCTACAGGGTTTAAATTTATCGTAGGAGCCGGCTTTAGCCGCGAAAGGTTTGACCTTTCATCTTTAATTTTAAAACTGATTAACCTAGAACCTAAAAATTTGAGCTTAATTTATCAGTACGTAGGAACTGCAACCTAGGGGCGGAAGCGTGCCTAAAGGGATAGGTGCTAGGTAAGTGACTAGGAACTAGAGCCTAAAACCGAGCACCTATGTTTTAAAGTGTAGATGGCGCTTAATGCCGTGTTGTTTATAAAATTCATGGCTAAAGCCATTTCCTACAGGGTTTAAATTTATCGTAGGAGCCGGCTTTAGCCGCGAAAGGTTTGACCTTTCATCTTTAATTTTAAAACTGATTAACCTAGAACCTAAAAATTTGAGCTTAATTTATCAGTACGTAGGAACTGCAACCTAGGGGCGGAAGCGTGCCTAAAGGGATAGGTTCTAGGGAAGTGACTAGGATCTAGAGCCTAAAACCTAGGTTTATGACTTTGTAGTTCGGGCTTTATAAAATTCATGGCTAAAGCCATTTCCTACAGGGTTTAAATTTATCGTAGGAGCCGGCTTTAGCCGCGAAAGGTTTGACCTTTCATCTTTAATTTTAAAACTGATTAACCTAGAACCTAAAAATTTGAGCTTAATTTATCAGAACGTAGGAACTGTAACCTAGGGGCGGAAGCGTGCCTAAAGGGATAGGTTCTAGGTAAGTGACTAGGAACTAGAGCCTAAAACCGAGCACCTGTGTTTTTAAAGTGTAGATGGCGCTTAATGCCGCGTTGTTTATAAAATTCATGGCTAAAGCCATTTCCTACAGGGTTTAAATTTATCGTAGGAGCCGGCTTTAGCCGCGAAAGGTTTGACCTTTCATCTTTAATTTTAAAACTGATTAACCTAGAACCTAAAAATTTGAGCTTAATTTATCAGTACGTAGGAACTGCAACCTAGGGGCGGAAGCGTGCCTAAAGGGATAGGTTCTAGGGAAGTGACTAGGGGCTAGGTGTTTTGGCTTTTGTGGGAACAGGCTTTAGCCGTGATTGTTTTTGGTTATGTGTTAAAGCTCATCGGCGCTAAAGCGCTCTCCTACAACCATTAAAGGTTAGGAGCTAGGATTCGTAGCCAGAAACTCGTTACCCGCAGCCCGTGGCTTTTCTCATACACTTCTCTTTGTGCAAAAAGCTTAAATGACTTATTCACAAAAGGTTAAGACGCGCCGCGCTTAAATGGGAAAATGTTTGGCAAGTAAATAAAAACAATCAAGAATGCTTGATAAGCCCGAAGCCCGAAGCCCGAAGCCCGAAGCCCGAAGCCCGAAGCCCGAAGCCCGAAGCCCGAAGCCCGAAGCCCGAAGCCCGAAGCCCGAAGCCCGAAGCCCGAAGCCCGAAACTTTAACCAAGATTACAAAAAAGTTAACCGCTTGCACACTAAACGTGCAGCCAACCTTGCGAAGCAAGGGTAGCCATGCTTTAATTAGCCAGCAAAAAAATAACAGCAATTTATTTAAAATAAGCTGAAAGTTTTAGAATTTAATATTATTTTGGGAATAAACAATGGCGCTAAGCTGTAAAACACTTGTAGCATCACTAACGTTGCTAACAATGACAGGTTGTACAATCATCCCCGGTAGCCATTTCGAAGGAATCGAATCGGGTGAACAAACAAAAAACCTTGAACAAGACCTTGAAAAAGTAAACATTCAAATTATTGATTCATCTTTAATTTATCAGCAAAAGCAAACACGTAAAAAAGTTAAGCCACCTTCTAGTCTTGACGGCATAGACACCCAAAATTACGAATATATACTCGGAGTAGGTGACGTACTCACCATTGGCGTATGGGATCACCCAGAGCTAACAATACCCGCTGCAGTACAACGTACCGCAGAATTTGATGGTTTTCGTGTACAAGCAGATGGCACAATTACTTACGCCTACGCACCAAATATTCAAGCTGCAGGTAAAACTGTACAGCAAGTACATGCTGAACTCGTTAAACGCCTAAGCCGAGTGATTGAAGACCCACAAATCGATATCAAAGTAGTGGGTTTTAGAAGCCAAAAAGCCTACGTAACTGGTGAAGTAACTAACCCTGGTGTTTACCCTGTAACCGAAGTACCACTGACTTTAATTGACGCTTTAAACCAAGCCGGTGGTTTAACTGAAGCTGCCGACTGGCGCACAGTTACCTTTACCCGTGGTGATAAAACCGAAGTGATTAAACTTGATGACTTTTATGCCCACGGTGACATTTCGCAAAACCGTTTACTACAACACGGCGACATAGTGCATGTAAATCGTAATGACCTACAAAATGTATTTGTATTAGGTGATGTTAAACGTGCAGGCTCTGTGGGTATTAACCGCTATGGCCTAAACCTAGCCGAAGCATTAAGCAATTCGGGTGGCTTAAACGAAAATACCGCCGATGCAAATGGGGTATTTGTACTGCGTAAGCGCAACCTTGAAACCGACGGTGTGATTGCTGATGTATACCAATTGCACGCAAAAAATGTGGCTGCCTTAGTATTGGCAGAGCAGTTTGAATTACAACCGCACGATATTGTGTATGTAACCTCAGCACCACTTGCTCGTTGGAACCGTGTAATAAGCTTACTATTACCGTCTATCGCAACGGTTGATTCAATTGATGATCTAGCTGCAACAAACTAAGGATTACGATGTTTGATTCTATCTTAGTGGTGTGTGCAGGCAACATTTGCCGCAGCCCAACAGCAGAGTACGTATTAAAAAGTAAATTGGCAGGTAAAAACATTAAAGTGTCTTCAGCGGGGTTAACCGCACTTGAAGGTAAACCTGCTGATGCTACAGCAAAGCAAATAGCGGCCCCTCATGGTATTAATATGGACGAACACCAAGGTCGGCAATTAACCTCAAGCCTTGTAGCACAAAATAGTGTTATTTTAGTTATGGAACACCGCCATTTAACCGATTTGTGCAGCCGTTACCCAGAGGCGCGAGGTAAAACGTTTTTACTAGGGAAATGGTTAGGTGATAAAGAAATCCCCGATCCATACCGACAAAGCTTAGAAGCGTTTGAACACGTTTATGCATTAATCGACAGCGCCTGTAGCGCTTGGCAAAAGTATTTATAAGGATAGGCTAGTACATGAATGCTCAGCCCGCAGCTATTGCAGCAAACAAACAAAACAGACAAGACACACAAGCAAGCCAAGAAATAGATTTAATGGCCCTACTCGGCGCATTAATAGATCGCAAATATTTTATTATTGCTTTAACCACACTCTTTATGATGATTGGTGTGGTCTATGCGGTGTTTTCGACCCCTATATACCAAGCTACCGCGATGATCCAAGTGGAAGAAAGCGGTGGCTCAGTGCCAGGTTTTGACGATATGGCCGGCATGTTTGAAAGTACCTCAGCCGCAGTAACAGAGATCGAACTACTCAAGTCTCGCTCAGTGATTGGTGAAGCCGTTGATACGTTGCAACTAGATATAGTCGTAGAGCCTAAGTTATTCCCATTTATAGGTAGCCGGGCGTTTCGTAAATTTACCCCAATGAACGAGGGTGAGTTAGCAGAGCCAAGCGTTGGTGCAAGTTCATATGCATGGGGCGGTGAAAGCATCAGTGTATTTAGGTTTGATGTACCCCGTTCGGCGATTGGTTTGGACTTTACATTAGTAGCGCAAGAAAACAACAGCATTGCGTTATTAAACGGCGAGGGCGAGCAAATATTAGCGGGTAAAGTGGGGCAAGAGCTAACAAACGGTAAGTTTAACTTAACGGTACGTAGTTTAAATGCTCGCGCAGGTACTGAGTTTACACTCACACGTAAGGATCGCTTAAACACCATTTTGGATTTACAAGCCGCGATTGGTGCTGGTGAAAAAGGTAAAGATTCCGGCATTATTAATTTAAGTTTACAAAGCGCAAAACCACACTATGCAGAAAAAGTGCTCGATAAAGTGGCCGCTATTTATGTGCGCCGTAATGTTGAGCGCAACTCAGCAGAAGCGCAAAAATCATTAGAATTTTTAGAAGTACAACTACCTGAAATTAAAAAGCAACTTGAGTTTGCTGAGCAGCGTTTTAACGATTACCAAATACAGCGCCAATCAATTAATATTTCCCTTGAAACCCAAGGGGTGTTAGAGCAAGTAGTAAAGCTTGAAACTAAACTGCAAGAGCTTGAGTTAAAGCGCCTTGAAATGAGCCGCAAGTTTAAAAAAGACCACCCGAGTTACCAAGGCCTGGTTGAACAAATTAGCGCAGTTAACGATCAGAAAAAAGAACTCGTTGGCGAAGTAGGCAACCTACCAGAGACCCAACAAGAGCTACTGCGCTTAAAGCGTGATGTTGAAGTAAGTAACCAAATTTACACACTCTTACTGAGTAAAACTCAAGAGCTTGATATTGTACGTGCCGGTACTGTGGGTAACGTACGAGTGATTGACCACGCAGAAGTAAATACCTCAAAACCAGTTAAGCCTAAAAAAGCACTGATTGTAGTGATGGCCACTATGCTAGGCGGCATGCTGGCAGTAGCAATAGTGCTTGTGCAAAAAGCCATGCACAAAGGGGTAGAAGACCCTAATGAGATTGAAGCAATTGGCCTACCTGTTTACGCCAGTGTGCCATATTCAGACTATCAAGATAAACTCACAGGTTTTAGTAAAGCGCTAAAAAATAAAACCAATAAGCCTAAATCAATCTTGGCGCTAGATAACCCAGCAGACTTATCGGTTGAGGCACTGCGTAGCTTACGTACCAGCCTACATTTTGCGATGATGGAAGCTAAAAATAACCTTATTGCAATATCAGGCCCAAGTCCTGGTGTAGGTAAATCGTTTATATCAGTTAACTTAGCCGCAGTATTGGCGCAAAGCGGTAAAAAAGTACTTATCATCGATGCCGATATGCGTAAAGGTTACCTTCAAACCCAGTTCGGCTTAAAGTGGGACGATGGCTTGAGTGATTATTTATCAGGGCGTTTAAACCTTGCAGAGGTTACTAAGCCAACTCAGGTTGAAGGATTAAATGTAATTACCCGCGGGCAAATACCGCCAAACCCATCAGAGCTATTAATGCACAGCAACTTCAGCAAGCTGGTAGCAGAGGTAAGCGCTGAATACGATTTAGTGATAATTGATACGCCACCAATTTTAGCGGTAACTGATCCGGCAATTGTCAGCGCCCATACCGGCACTACATTATTAGTAACCCGTTTTGGCCAGAACCATATTAAAGAAATAGAGCTAACCCGTAACCGCTTTGAGCAAAACGGCACCGACGTTAAAGGCGTGGTATTTAATGGTGTAGTTAAAAAAGCCAGCAACGCGTATGGTTACTACGGTTATTATAATTATGAGTATAAGTCGGATAATTAAATAATATAATCGATTCAACTAAAAAGTCGATGGATTTCTATTGATGAATTTTTCAGATTCAAAGAAGCTGATGCTGGCTCAACTTTTAACACCTTTTTTTAGGCTTGCATTTGCTTTTGTTTTAATACCAATATTTCCAGAAGGCAATACTGTTCTTGAAATATTTATCATATCAGAGGTCCTAGCAACTGTTTCTTCAATGGGGAGGCAGTCTTTAATATCTTCTGGCAACGATCATACATACTTTAGCAAGTTAACTGATATAGTTATTCTATTATCTTTAGTATCAATTGTTTTCTATTTTAGTGCAACTAAACAGCAGCAAGAATTATTACCAGCAATTATAGTCACGACTATATCTCTAAGTGGGCTTAATATATTATCTGCATTTTTCTTACGCAGGAGGAATTACAAACTTCTCGTTACAGTGATTTTTTTTAGTTATATAGTATCGTTTTTTAGTTTATATTCGAATTATGCTATAGCCATAGTGTTCGCTTTTTTATATTTTTTTCTTGAGTTTAAGTTGCCACGGTTTTCAAAAAGTACGCAAGATAAGTTTTATTGTGGGGTATCATCGTTTGTTAGCCTGCTAACTCAAAAATTAGATATGCAATTATCAGTCTTATTCTTTGGTGCAGTAATTTCATCTGAAATATTTAAGTTAAATGCTCTTTACTTACCGTTAGCTATAATAGTTAGAGTCTTTTCAAATACTGCGCTAATAACAGGAAATACAACAGTTAAAAAAGGAAGTAAATTTATTGTTTTTTGCTTTATGTTTCCTTTTATCTATACGTCGGTAATGGTGTTTATTTTAGATTATTATAACGTGAGTATACTAGATTCTATGGAAAGTAAAACAATGATTTGGTTTAGTATATTGTTTTCTTGTCTAAATATACCCGTTCGAGAAGTTATTAGCTCTAAAGCAAACTCTGGCAATTTCAAACCTTTACTAGTACTTTCTTTGGTAGGTGTATTTCCTCTAATAATACTGCTTTTGAGTTATTTTTTGATGAGAGATATTAGTATGGAACTCTTTATTTTTTCAGCTTACCTACTTCCTAGATTGCTAATGTGGATTTATGGTGTTTTATTTGTTTATAATCAGGAGAAAGGTAATCATGATAAAGTGTATTGACTTTTTGTCTTACAACTCATCTCATGTTGGCTTTAATAGTTGTGTTTTAAAATCTATAAAAGATGAAATCTATTATGTTTCAGAAAGTAAACACATGAGAGCAGTCGCTGGAAAATTGGATAAACCAATATCAGGGAGAGCATACAAAAAAGGGCTGTTTTGGAAGTATATTAGAGATTTTTATTTTATTAAGGAAGTTTTGAAAAGTGGTGGTTTTGATAAAGTAATCATACTAGGAGCTACTGGAACTCAACTGTTTTTATTGTCATTGATTATGAAATTATTTAAAGCTAAGAGAGAAAAACTAAGGCTTTTTTATCATAGTGAGTTAGAGTTTTTAGATAGCAAAAAAGGTATAAATAAATTATTTGCTAGATTTGCAGTAAAAAACTTTAAGTTGAGTAATTTAATTAAAACGGCAGTGCTAAGTGAGCATATAAAAATGAATATGCTAAAAGTGTCTGACTCATACGCCGGTGTAAAAGTTGTCAGACATCCAATGCCTAGTATTAAAAAAAACTTTGTAATTAAAAGTATAACGAAAGCTCATGAAGATGAGCCGATATATAAGTTAGCTGTAATTGGCTTACTGAGAGGTGACACTAAAGATCTTAAAACACCTATTAAATTACGTAATTTAAAATCAATTGATACTAATTTTTTTGGTAGACTCGGTCCGGAGAGTGATGAAATTGAATTATCCGAAAGTTGTAAAGTTGTAAAGAGCCATTATACGGATGATTGGCTAAAACGGTGTTTGGAAGGTGTAGACTTCCTTCTTCTATCTCCACTTATTAATTCATATAAGTATACAGCATTAGGTACTGTGTCAGATTCAGCTGAGTTTTCTCTTCCTTTAGTATGGATCGAGCATGAAGCATTAAAATCTTATGAATCTTTCCCTTTGGCATGTGTGGTAAATAATTACAGTGATTTTGAAGCTAAGGTACAAAGTTATGAAGTACCGAGTATAAAGAGTGTTAGTGATTGGGTAGATGATTGGAATCATAGTTCAAACATAGAGCTCGATGATTTTATAAAGTAGGATTTCATATGGTTTTTGTAAAGAATTTATTAAAGTTATACAGATTTTTCATATTTAACAAAAAGTATAACGGTTGTTTTAAAGGACAGGATTTTCATTACTCTTTTACATGTGACAATCACAATGGGTTGGATTTTGGTGAAAAAGTATACATTGGTCCAAACTGTCATTTTGATGCGAAGGGAGGAATAGAGTTAAAGGACTACTCTATAATAGCCCCTCATGTTAAGATTTGGAGTTATAATCATGACTTCAAAAGCGACATGATCCCATACGGTAGTGATGATATCTTAAAAAAGGTTGTTATAGGAAAAGGTGCATGGGTTGGTTTAGGGGCTATCATATTACCAGGTACAGAAATTGGTGAAGGTTGTATTATAGGTGCTGGTTCAATTGTTCACGGACAAATACCCCCTTATTCATTAGTTAGACCTGGATATGCTACTATCGAGCCATTGAACATTGAGAAACGCGAAAATTATTTCAAACGGGAATTTTATTGATGTTGTATTTAAAAGCTTTAATTAATAAATTGGCTTTTCTTAAAAGTTCATTATTTAATAATGATAGAAAGTACTATATAGGGTATGTAGGCCGGAAGAACTATGGTGATGATTTACTTTTTGAAATATTTCAATTGATAAATAATAGTGAATATATACCAGTTCTTGATATATTCTCCTTTCAAAAGAAAATTAAAGTGAATGATTTAGTTCTCGGCGGTGGTACTATAATTAACGGTCCAATCTACTTAAAATCAATTAACAAGTTCAAAGTTAAACCTAAACTTACCTTTTGTTCTGGTGTTATCCCTGGTGAAATGTCTAGTGAATGGGTTACTTGTCTGGAAGCTACCAATGTTTATACTAGATCTAAAGAGAGTGCTGAGATGTGCGTTAAATCGGGAGTTAGCGCTAAAAGTTACGTAGATCCAGGGGTTTACACTTCTATTTTATACCCTCAAAGTAATTTTTCTCAAAAATATAGTATAAAAGAAAGTTATTTGCTTTGTCCACATGGTAAGCACTCATCAATGAACTTTTTTATTGAGTTAATAGAATCAATCCTTTCTGATAAAAAGAGAAATGTAACATTGTTTGCATCTAGCTTCGAAGATTTAAAAATTTGTAGGAGCCTCTCTTCATTATTTAATTTAAATGTAATTAAAGGGTGGTTAGATATAACAGAATCTAATAAAGCTATTTGTCAAGCTGATTTTGTTATCTCTACCCGCTTACACCCTTCTGTTGTAGCTGCTAGTTACGGTACACCTTTTTTGATGATTAGTTATGAAGAAAAACAAAAAGAGTTTTTAGGTAGCATTGGGTGTAGTGATAGACTTTTTATTGAAAATGATGAGCTCATAAATGCTTTATATATGAATAATATTAAGCGTGGTATAACAAGCGGTGTAGAGTATTGGCATAAAAGGTATCCTGATTTTATAAATGTATTTGGAAGTTAAGATTTCATTATGCTTACAATCCCGATAGTCATGATATTTTTTATCTCTGTGATAACTTTTTTGGGTATCACTTCTTTGTACTCTTTTTGTGCTGCATTATTGATTGTTCTATCTATTAATTTCCGAGCTTTCTGGGTGGTTGTTGTACCAGCTTTGTTGGTGCAATCAGGATTTGAGAAAACCGTATATTTCGACCGAGAGTTAAGTTTTAACAGCTTATTTGATGTTGCTTTAATCCCTGATTTATGGCTTGTTGTTTTTTTTGTCCGTGGATTATCATCTTCCTTCCTTTCCAGAGGGAAAGGTGGGCTTCTAATAAATGATAAAGCTATTTTTCTTGTGTTTTACATGTTATTGACACTTGTTTTTGGTACGCTTGTATTTAGTATCATTAACGTGCCACTATATACTTTTAATAAAGCACCTCTAAAATTCGTTCTGTTCTGTTGCTTGGCAGTTGTGGTCTATGAAGAAATAAAAAACAAAAATATAAATTATATCCAAGAAGGGTTACTTTTAGCTGTAATTTTAGGAGGGGTTTTTCGTTTGGCATTTTTATACGGTGATGCAGTGAAAGACCCTGGAGTATATACTTTTATTGGTGTTTTTATATCCGTTTTTATGATTGTAAACGGAAGTGGAATAAAAACTAAGCTACCATCTTCTAAATTTTTTTGGTTTGCAATTCTCTTTCTTCATTTGAGCGTCTCTAGAACTGAGATTATTTTATTTGTACTATCTTTGATCCTGTTGATAATAAATTTAAAAAATGTCGGTAGAAATGTTGTTCTAAGTTATTTTGCTATCATTTTTTGCTTTCCTATAGCTTTTTTCTATTAATTAACTTCTCTCCTGAAAGTGTTAGTAATTACTTTAGCCACAAGGTTAGTTTCTTTTCATCACTCAGAGATGGAGCTGAGTTGGGAGACTCAGCTTCAGTTAGGTTGTTTACCTTCTTTAATCTGTTGTTTGGTGAGACTAGTAATTTCATTAATACGCTATTTGGATATGGTTTTTTTGGGTATATTAATTTTAATGAGTTTTATACCGACTCTATAATAAGTGAAGGAGCTTTTTCTTCGGAGGAAATAATAGGGAATAAATACTATAAGCTTCATTTTTTCTTAAATAATGTTGTTTTTTACTTCGGAGTGTTGGGGCTGATTGTTTATAATTTTGTTTTTTATAGATTCTATAGTCTGTCAAAAAAAGGTTTGAGTATTATCGTTATTTTGTATGCTTACTTGAATATCTTTTTTCGACAAGAACTTATAGTTTTATTCCCAATTGTTTTATACGTGTTCTCTTCTGTACAGAAGAAAAATGAGTGTTAGTGAAAGGAATTAATATGATTTTACCAATTATTATGGCTGGTGGTTCAGGTACACGCTTATGGCCATTGTCACGTGGCAACTACCCAAAACAGTTTTTAAAACTAAATGGTGAACAAACTATGCTTCAAGATACGCTAAGCCGTTTAACAGGTTTGTCGCATTCACCTGCAATGTTAATTTGTAATGAAGAGCATCGTTTTATTGCAGCAGAGCAAATGCGCCAGGTAGGTGCAGAGCATGGCGGTATATTTTTAGAACCTGTTGGTCGTAATACAGCACCAGCCATTGCCTTAGCTGCTTTTAAAGCGATTGAAAATAAGCAAGACTCATTACTGCTTGTACTTGCCGCAGACCATGTGATTGAAGATTCGGCAGCATTCCAAGCAAGTGTAAATAAAGCAGCTGAATTAGCAAACCAAGATAAATTAGTTACGTTTGGTATTGTAGGTAACAGCCCTGAAACAGGTTATGGTTATATCAAACGTGGTGAAGCGGTAGAGCATGGTTATGTTGTTGACAGTTTTGTCGAAAAGCCAAACCTAAATACAGCTAAGCAGTATATTGAAAGCGGAGATTACTACTGGAATAGCGGTATGTTTTTATTTAAAGCAAGCCGCTATTTAGATGAGTTAAAAGCATTTCGTCCAGATATCTACAAAGCATGCGAAAAAGCCATTGCAGTACAAAACAGCGATATGGACTTTATTCGCGTAGATAAAACTGCTTTTGAGGCCTGCCCTGATGAGTCGATTGACTATGCAGTAATGGAACACACTAAAGATGCTGTTGTTGTGCCTATGAACGCGGGTTGGAGTGATGTCGGTGGTTTTGCTGCCCTTTGGGAAGTATCTTCACAAGATGAAAATGGCAATGTCTTTAAAGGTGATATAAAAGCGGTAGATACAAGAAACACGCTTGTATTTGGTGAAGACAAACTAGTCGCAACAGTTGGTGTTGAAGACCTGGTGATTGTAAACACAAAAGACGCTGTTTTAGTTGCTCATAAAGATAAATCACAAGAAGTTAAGGCTATTGTAGCCCAGCTAAAAGCTGAAGAACGCTCTGAAGTTACTTTCCACAGAGAAGTGTATCGCCCATGGGGTAAATATGATTCAGTCGATAACGGTGAACGCTTCCAAGTAAAACGTATTACAGTAAAACCAGGTGCTAAGTTATCGGTACAAATGCATCACCACCGCGCAGAGCACTGGATTGTGGTATCGGGTACGGCGAAAGTGCAAATTGATGATACAGAGCAGTATGTAACAGAGAATCAGTCTGTGTATATTCCAATCACAGCGGTTCATGCTTTAGAAAATCCAGGCAAAGTTGACTTAGAGTTAATCGAAGTACAATCGGGTTCGTATTTAGGTGAAGATGATATCGTGCGTTTTGAAGACCGATATGGTCGAGTGAAATAAGCAGAGATACAAATGTTAGAAAAGCAGCTAGTACAGTTCATTTTGTACTAGCTGTATGCTTAATAAAAGAATTAATTAAATAGGTTTTTTATGGATAGCCAGTTAGTTTGCTCTGAAATCATTGCAAAGAGTAGTATTGCGTTTGGTACCAGTGGTGCACGAGGTCTTGTAAAAGATTTTACCATTAATGTAAATGCGGCGTTTGCTTTAGCCTTTATTTCTGCGATAGAAAATGAATTTACTTTTGATACAGTCGCAATTGCGATAGATAACCGCCCAAGTAGTTACGCAGTCGCGCAGGCTTGTGCAGAGGCGCTAAAACAACTTAAATTAAATGTTGTGTATTATGGTGTAGTACCCACCCCTGCACTAGCTTACAAAGCAATGCAAGATAATATGCCTTGCATAATGGTTACTGGCAGTCACATTCCATTTGATCGTAACGGCTTAAAATTTTACCGCCCTAATGGTGAGATCACAAAAGCCGATGAGCAGGCCATTCTAACTAGCAAAGCAATATTCACTGCTTTGCCTGAAAACCTAGAAGAGCTGACTTTAGATACAACTGCCAGCGAATCTTATATTCATCGTTATATCTCACTTTTTAGTGCAGATACACTTAAAGGTAAGAAAATTGGTATTTATGAGCATTCAAGTGCTGGGCGTGATATCTACAAGGCATTGTTTGAACGGCTAGGTGCAGAGGTTATCAGCCTAGGTCGAAGTGATGAATTTGTACCAATTGATACTGAAGCTGTATCGGAAGAAGATAAGCAAAGAGCACTGGACTGGTCTAGTGAATACAGGTTTGATGCAATTTTTTCAACAGATGGCGATGGTGATCGACCGTTAATTGCTGACGAAAATGGCTGTTGGCTACGTGGTGATATACTTGGGTTACTTTGTAGTCAGCTACTAAATATCGAAGCTATCGCAACGCCCGTTAGTTGCAACACCGCTATTGAGAAGTCAGCAAGTTTTAAGCAAGTTAATCGTACCAAAATTGGCTCGCCGTATGTCATTGCTGAATTTGCAAAGTTAGCTGAACAATACTCATCAGTCGCAGGCTTTGAAGCTAATGGTGGCTACTTGTTAGGTTCAGATGTAACATACAATGGTAAGTTACTTAAAGCTCTGCCAACAAGAGATGCTCTATTACCAGCCTTGATTTTGCTAGCGCAACCTGAACATATATCTGAGTTGCTTCTAAAGCTACCACAACGGTTTACAGCCAGTGATAGAATCCAGAACTTTCCGAGTGAGAAAAGTTTGTCATTGATTGAATTATTAAAGCGAGATGCGCAGGCTTTTTTACTTAAAATCGGTTATAAAGAAAGTTATGAGCAGGATTCAACTGATGGATTACGAATTACTTTATCATCAGGAGACATTGTTCACTTAAGACCGTCAGGAAATGCGCCAGAGTTGAGGTGTTATGCAGAATCGAAAGATGAAGCTCTTTCTGCAAATTTGGTATTGAGTGCTTTACAAGTGGCAAAAACTATTAGTTAGTTAAACACACGGAAAGAGAATGAATAAAATTGGATCTGATTTGGTTAGTATTATAATGCCTGCATATAATGTAGCTGGTTTTATAGCAGAATCAATAGAAAGTGTGATAAAGCAAAAAATGCAAAGCTGGGAACTTATTATTGTTGACGATTGCTCTACAGATCAGACTGTAAGTGTTATCCGTAATTTTTTGGTCGATAAGCGAATTAAGTTAATTCAAAATAACTCAAACCTCGGTGGTGCAGGCTCTCGAAATGTGGCTATTGAGCATGCCCAAGGTAGATATGTTGCTTTTTTAGACTCTGATGACCTCTGGACGACAGATAAGCTTGAAAAACAAATTAATTTTATGCAAAAAAACAACTTTGGTTTCTCGTTTTCTGGGTACTCTACGATAGATGAACAAGGGATGTTACAAGAACGACTTAGCGTGCCAGAAAAGGTCAATTTTAAAAAGTTATTAAAACATAATTATATCGGCTGCTTAACTGCAATTTATGATACTCAAGTATTTGGTAAAATTTACATGCCGTTAGTTAGAAAACGGCAAGACTTTGCTTTGTGGTTGGAATTATTGAAACAATTTGATTATGCATATGGATTGCAAGATAATTTAGGTTTTTACCGTATTCGTACAGGCTCACTTTCTCGGAGCAAGTCTGATGCATTTAAATACTATTGGCGTGTATTACGTGATGTAGGTAATTGCGGTTACCTTTCTGCTTCATATAATTTATCTTGTTATCTGTTTATTGTGTTTTTGAAAAAAAAAGCATACCGCTCTCTATCATAAACTATTTATTAATTAGACATTCTGTGAAAAATATATTATTAACCGGAGCTACAGGCTTTGTAGGAAAAAATTTATTTATAACGCTAAATAATAACTTTAATGTTGCTCTGGTATTTCGAAGTTCAACTGAATATTTTGAGTGTGCTAATAGAAAATATAAAGTTAGTGACTTTTCGGCAGAGACTGATTTTACAAGATGTTTGAATGAAATAGATTGTGTAATTCACTTGGCGGCAAGGGCACATATCCAAGGAAAAAAATCAGAGACAGCGTTAGATGAGTTTAGAAAATCGAATGTTTTTGCAACTTTAAAACTAGCTGAGCAAGCAGCTAAAAGCGGTGTGAAACGATTTATTTTTATTAGCTCAATTGGGGTTAATGGTGTATCAAACTCAACCCCTTTTATCTACTCCGATGACCCTAACCCTACAGAGGATTATGCTGTTTCTAAATATGAAGCCGAAATAGGCTTAAAAAAAATAACTAAAAAGACAGGAATGGAGGTCGTTATAATTCGCCCTCCACTTGTATATGGTAAAGGTGCTCCAGGTAATGTTGGTACACTTTTGCAAGTTGCAGAAAAAAACTTACCACTGCCTTTAGGTTTAATTAACAATCAACGTAGTTTTGTTGCTATTGATAACTTAGTTGATCTTATAGTTACTTGTATTGATCACCCTGATGCTGCTAATCAGACTTTTTTAGTCAGTGATGATGAGACAATCTCTACATCTAATTTGTTAAAGAAGTTAACTTTAGCTGCTGGTAAACAGCCTTGGTTATTACCCGTTCCGGTGTCACTTTTGAAGCTTGCAGCTTCAGTTTTTGGTAAAAAAGCAGCTGTTGAGAGATTTTCAAGTTCATTAACTGTTGATATTGAACATACTAAAAAAACATTGAATTGGAAGCCCCCGATTACTTTAGATGAAGGTATTCGTCGCTGCTTCAAATGACTTTATATAATTAATGGATTTATAAATGATACGCTTACTCGACTTTTTGTTTTCACTATTTGGTTTGTTATTTGCGTTACCATTTTTAGTGATTTTATACATTATTGGTTTGTTTGATACCGGCTCACCTATATTTACGCAACAGCGTGTTGGCCGTAATAAAAAACCATTCACTCTTGTTAAGTTTAGAACCATGACTGTAGATACTGCATCGGTTGCTAGCCACTTAGCAAGCACAGCATCAATAACCCCATTTGGTGGTTTTTTACGTAAAACAAAGTTAGATGAACTGCCACAACTTTGGAATGTTTTAAAAGGTGAAATGAGCCTAGTAGGCCCACGCCCAGGTTTATTTAACCAAGAAGAGCTAACCCAAGCACGTGAGGCTAAAAATGTATTTGCAGTACGACCAGGAATCACCGGCCTTGCCCAAGTAAACGAAATCGACATGTCGACCCCTGAATTACTCGCAAAGACAGATCGCGAGATGATAGATACCCTAACTATAGGAAACTACTTTAAATATATACTAATGACAGTAACAGGTAGTGGTAGCGGGGATAGGGTAAAGTAGATACGAGGTAAAAGTATAAAGGTAAAAGATGAAAGTCAAAGCTTAAACAGAAAAGTTAAGAGGCGAAAAGCAAGTTATAAGGGATTTTATGCAGTTTGAAGATTTAGCCGTATGGCAACGCTCTGCTGACTTGGCGTGTGATATTTATAAACACTTTAAATCAAGTAAAGAGTTTGGGCTGAAAGATCAAATTACTCGCTCAGCTTTATCTATTTCTTCAAATATTGCAGAGGGGTATGAGAGGAAGACACCTAAAGATTACTTACGTTTTCTTTCATACTCCAAAGGTAGTTGTGGTGAATTACGTTCACAAATTTATATTGCAGTTAAAATTGGCGAGATTGACATAAAAACATCTGAAGCTTGGATCGAAGAGACAAAGCAGCTCTCCAAAATGTTATCAGGTTTAATGAAATCGATTGAGTCATGGGATTAGGATAGTAAGCTACCTTTGACCTTTGACCTTTGACCTTTGACCTTTGACCTTTGACCTTTGACCTTTGACCTTTGACCTTTGACCTTTGACCTTTGACCTCTCCTAATTTTATTTAAATCAATAACTAATGATTATGTATTGGTTTGTGGTGATCTTAATCGTTTAGAGTTATAATTAATGAAATTTTAACAATTATAGGGCTACAGTATTAGCTCTTTAATTTTTTAACTAATAGTGTACAAGAAAAGGGAACTTGTTGTGGATAGTTTCATCCGATCTATTTTAAATGCCTCGCGTGCTAAAAAGCGTGCGATCACCTTGTTTATCGATTCACTTTTTATTGCTGCTGCATTTTGGCTTGCGCTTATTGTGCGTTTAGACAGCCTAGCACCTTTTAGTGAAGCTGATAACTGGTTACTTTTAGCGATGTTAATCCCCACGGCGTTAATTGCATTTATTAATTTAGGCTTATACCGCGCTGTATTGAGGTACATGAATGCTCAAGCATTATGGGCCATTGTGCTGGGTACAGTTATAACTACGGTAAGCTTAGTGTTGCTGTCGTTTTTTGTTGGTATTACTATTCCGCGCACTATGCCGTTTATTTTTGCTTGGCTATGTTTATTGACTGTGGGCGGAGCGCGAATAGTCGTGCGTGCGATGATAGGTAAAATGGCCACTGCAAATAAAGAGTCTGTTATTATTTATGGTGCAGGCTCTGCTGGTAGGCAGCTTGCAACCGCACTTGGTGCTGGGCCTGAATATTATGTACGCGCTTTTATTGATGACGATGTAACCAAGCAAGGCTCGATAATTCAAGGTGTTCCAGTAATTAATTTTAAAGATATTTACGAGCTTATAAATAAAGGTAAAGTGACTAAAGTGTTACTTGCATTACCAAGTGCTAGCCGTGCACGTCGTAAAGAAGTACTCGCCCAATTAGAGCCGTTAACTATTAAGGTTTTATCTATCCCTGGCATGGCCGATGTGGTTGAAGGTAAAGCGCAGCTTTCTGAATTTAGAGAAGTCGAAATTGAAGACTTACTAGGCCGAGATCCTGTCCCTCCAAAACCTGATCTTATGCAAGCTAATATCGCTGATAAAGTTGTTATGGTAACTGGAGCTGGTGGGTCTATAGGCTCAGAGCTGTGTAGGCAGATAGTTAAGCAAAAACCAAAAGCATTAGTATTATTTGAAGTTAATGAGTTTGGTTTATATTCAATCGAAAAAGAGCTGTGCGAATATATTCAGCATAATCAACTCGATGTTAAGCTAATTCCTTTAATGGGCTCTGTACAGCGTATTAACCGTGTTGAAACGGCAATGGTGACCTTTGGTGTACAAACTGTTTACCACGCTGCAGCGTACAAGCATGTACCACTAGTTGAACATAATGTGGTTGAAGGTGTACGTAATAATGTGTTTGGCACTTATTATGCTGCAAAAGCTGCAGTAAATGCCAAGGTTGAAACCTTTGTTTTAATTTCCACTGATAAAGCAGTACGCCCTACAAATGTAATGGGAGCAACCAAGCGCATGGCTGAGCTGGTACTACAAGGTTTGGCGCAAACAAAAGGTAAAGAGCATCGCACTCGTTTTTGTATGGTACGTTTTGGTAATGTACTTGGTTCGTCTGGCTCTGTTGTACCATTATTCCGTCGTCAAATTAAAGAAGGCGGCCCAATTACGCTAACCCACCAAGATATCACCCGCTTTTTTATGACCATACCTGAAGCTGCGCAGCTAGTAATTCAGGCTGGCTCTATGGGGAAAGGAGGCGATGTATTTGTGCTCGATATGGGCGACTCGGTCAAAATTAAAGATTTGGCGAGCAAAATGATCCGCCTGTCGGGCTTTGAAGTGAAAGACGAAAACAACCCACATGGTGATATTGAAATTTTATGTACAGGCTTACGCCCAGGTGAAAAGTTATATGAAGAGCTATTAATTGGCGATAACGTAGGCGAAACACCGCACGAACGTATTATGACCGCCAGCGAAGCAATGCTGCCACTACCTGAGCTAAAAGTATTTTTAGAAGCGTTTGATATTGCTTGCCATAACTTTGATCACGAAATGATCCGCCAGCTATTGTTAGATGCACCAACAGGCTTTAATCCTACAGATGGTATTTGTGATTTAGTATGGAATGCTAAAAAAAGCGCGCAACTTGAAAGCGCCCCTCAAGCGAACGTGGTTAATTTGAAGGGGTAAAGGGAAAAGAAATAGCCGCGAGTTACGGGTTACGAGATGCGAGACATAATAAGAGCAAAGGGAAAAGGTTAAAGGGAAAAGGTAAAAGGGGAAAGGTTAAAGGAGTTAGGTGTCTTGGCTTTTGTGGGAACAGGCTTTAGCCGTGATTGTTTTTGGTTATGTGTTAAAGCTCATCGGCGCTAAAGCGCTCTCCTACAACCATTAAAGATTAGGGGCTAGGATTCATAGCTCGGAACTCGTTACCCGCAGCCCGTCTCCGGCAGCCCGTATTTTAATAGCTTTAGTGCTAAGCGGAATAAGCTTAAGCTTGGAAGCAAAATTTAAGATGTTTAAGGAATTTAAAATGAAAATTGCAGTTGTTGGTACAGGCTATGTGGGCTTGTCTAATGCGATGTTACTTGCGCAACATAATAAAGTAGTTGCACTGGATATTGATGAAAAAAAAGTTGCACTTTTAAAAGATAAGCAATCACCGATTGTTGATGTTGAAATTAGTGATTTTTTACTAAATAAACAACTCAACTTCACGGCTACCACTAATAAAGAATCTGCACTTGTTGGTGCTGAATTTATTATTATCGCCACGCCGACGGATTATGACCCAGAAACAAATTACTTTAATACCAACAGTGTTGAATCTGTAATTAAAGATGTATTAAAAATTAACCCTGCAGCCACTATGGTGATAAAGTCGACTGTACCAGTTGGCTATACTGAATCTGTTAAAGCAAAGTTTGCGACTGACAATATTGTATTCTCGCCAGAGTTCTTGCGTGAAGGTAAAGCCCTTTACGATAACCTACACCCATCACGTATTATTGTGGGTGAGCAAAGTGAACGTGCGAAAACGTTTGCTAGTTTGCTAGCGCAAGGCGCAGTAAAGCAAGATATTGAAACTTTATTCACTGACTCAACAGAAGCTGAGGCAATTAAGCTGTTCTCTAATACTTACTTGGCTATGCGTGTTGCCTACTTTAATGAGCTTGATAGCTATGCTGAAAGCCATGGCTTAAATGCAAAGCAGATTATTCAAGGGGTAGGGTTAGATCCTCGTATTGGTAATCATTATAATAACCCGTCATTTGGTTATGGTGGTTACTGTTTACCTAAAGACACTAAACAATTATTAGCAAACTATAAAGATGTGCCAAATAATATGATTGGCGCCATTGTTGATGCTAACACCACCCGTAAAGACTTTATTGCCAATTCGATTATTAAACGCAACCCCAAAGTGGTTGGCGTGTATCGCTTAGTAATGAAAACAGGTTCAGATAACTTTAGAGCCTCAGCTATTCAAGGCATTATGAAGCGTATTAAAGCGAAAGGCATTGAGGTAGTTGTTTATGAACCAGCATTACAAGAAGAAGCCTTTTTTAATTCACGTGTGATGAAAGATCTTAATGAGTTTAAACAGCTTGCAGATGTTGTGATATCAAACCGTATGGTTGAAGAGCTAAGTGATATTGCAGATAAAGTATATACCCGCGACTTGTTTGGTAGTGATTAAAATAAAGGTCAAAGATAAAAGGTTAAAGGTTAGAGAAATAGCCGCGAGTTACGGGTTACGAGGTGCGATAAATAGCAAGAGCAAAGGGAAAAGGGAAGAGACTAGGGGCTAGGTGTCTTGGCTTTTGTGGGAACAGGCTTTAGCCGTGATTGTTTTTGGTTATGTGTTAAAGCTCATCGGCGCTAAAGCGCTCTCCTACAACCATTAAAGACTAGGAGCTAGGATTCATAGCTCGAAACTCGTTACCCGCAACCCGTGGCTTTTCTCTTTGTGTAACTAGTGTTTATAATTTTGCCGAAGCCCGAAGCCCGAAGCCCGAAGCCCGAAGCCCGAAGTCATTCACTTCCTATAAAGCTTCACGTTGTTAACTTAAATTGAATTAAATATTTTAAATAAAGGACTAACTATGAAAGCTGTCATCCCTGTTGCTGGCCTTGGTACGCGTATGCTGCCAATGACTAAAGCGATTCCAAAAGAAATGCTACCTTTGGTAGATAAACCACTCATTCAATATATTGTTAATGAATGCGTTGCCGCGGGTATTAAAGACATTGTGCTTGTTACACATAGCTCTAAAAATGCCATCGAGAATCATTTTGATACCAGCTTTGAGCTTGAAGCAACACTCGAAAAACGTGTAAAACGTACGCTACTTGATGAAGTGCGTTCAATTTGCCCTGTTGATGTAACTATTATGAGTGTTCGCCAAGGTGAAGCAAAAGGCCTAGGACATGCTATTTTGTGTGCCAAGCCAATTATTGGTGATGATGATTTTGTAGTTTTACTGCCAGACGTAATATTAGACGCTTATACCGCAGACCAAAAAACTGAAAACTTGGCTGCAATGATCAAACGTTTTAATGACGTTAAAGCAAGCCAAATTATGCTTGAGCCAGTACCTGAACAAGATGTTAGCAAATATGGTATTGCGGATATTGATGGCGCGGTGATTAGTGCAGGTGAAAGCGCGAAAATTAAAACTATGGTTGAAAAACCAAAAGTGGCAGATGCGCCATCAAACTTGGCGGTTGTTGGCCGTTATGTACTATCAAAAACTATTTGGCAATTACTCAGCAAAACGCCTGTGGGTGCTGGTGGCGAAATTCAATTAACAGATGCGATAGACATGTTGATGAAAATTGAAACAGTTGAAGCATTTCACATGAGTGGCCGCGCCCATGATTGCGGCGACAAACTAGGTTATTTAAAAGCGATTGTGGAATACAGCATGCGCGACGAAAACCTAGGAACAGACTTTACAAGCTTTGTAACTGAATTAGTTAACCCTAAAAAAGCAAGCCACCTAAAAGCAGTTTAAGTGTAACAGGCTACGAGTTTCGTGCTTCGAGCTACGGCTACGATATAATCGTAGCTTAGGCTCGGGTGCTGTATGCTACACTCTTCAATTAAATCATAGGTGCATAATTATTTGGTCGTTTTTGCAAGGAAGTAACAACACTAGGGTATGTGATGAAATATGAAAGTTTAGATGTATGGAAGAAATCTTTTTCATTAAGTTTATTGATATATCGTGTTTTTAATGATTTACGAGATTTTGGCCTTAAAGATCAAATGTGCCGCAGTGCTGTTTCTGTACCAAGTAATATAGCAGAGGGATATGAACGCTATTCCGATAAAGAAAGAACCTACTTTCTTTCTGTGGCAAAAGGCTCTGTAGGAGAATTAAAAACACAACTTATGATTGCTTTTGAACTCGGTTATATTAATCATGAGCAAGCAGAGTTTGCATTAAATGAGTGCGAAGTAATTGGAAAGATGCTTGGTAAATTGATTTATGTAATCAAAAGCTCATGAGACCCTCACAACTTCCACTACACCTTATAATAAAATCCAAAGGCTAGGCTAAGTTGTTTGCTCGCAACCCGAAGCCCGCAACCCGAAGCTCGCAACCCGCAACCCGAAGCCCGCAACCCGAAGCCCGCAACCCGAAGCCCGCAACCCGAAGCCCGCAACCCGAAGCCCGCAACCCGAAGCCCGCAACCCGAAGCCCGCAACCCGAAGCCCGTAACCCGAAGCCCGAAATCCGAAGCCCGTAACCCGAAGCCCGCAACCCGAAGCTCAAAGCTCGTAACCCGAAACCCGAAGCCCTTAACTTAACTGTGCTATTTCAATTTCAGTCCCTTCTCCTAGGATCTTTTTATATTTCTGTGCTAATGCTTGTTTTGCATTTTCGTCACCGTGAACAATTTTTATTAATGTTGGCTTTTTGCGCATGCCGGTTACGAATTTAATTAAACCATTTTGATCTGCGTGGGCGCTGTAGCCGCTGATAGTGTGTATTGCTGCGTTAATGGTGATCTTGCGATCGTTTATATGAACATAACCATTACTTGGGCCGTAGGTTTGAATGTCGTGGCCAAGCGTACCACGGCCTTGGTAACCTACAAAAATGACATCGGTGGTTTTATCGGGCAAAAAGCGCTCTAAATAATTGACGATTCGACCGCCGGTGCACATGCCGCTGGCGGCAATAATAATGGCTGGTTGTTTGCGGTTACTTAAATAATTAATAATGGCGATATGCTCTTTATGGCTGTCAATGGTATGTAGTTGTGCAAAGTTTAATGGATGACGCCCCTTGGCTAGGCGTTTTTTGGCTTCATCATCCCATAATGTTTTGAAATTACGGTATTCAACAGTAAAGTTAGCCGCCATGGGAGAGTCAACTATCACCTCTAAATTGCGCCAAGGTGAGTTTTTAGCAGCGCTATGAATTATTTGCTCTAGTTCATATAGCAGCTCTTGGGTACGGCCAATGCTAAAAGCGGGTACTAACACAACGCCGTTGTCGGCCACGGCTTTTTCAATGACTGTTTTTAGAGTTTGTGTACGTTCTTTTCGGCCTTGATGGTTTTTATCACCATAGGTTGATTCGATCACTAATGTGTCTGCTTTATAAGGTGCTTTTGGTGACGGCAACAATGGAGTGTGTGGGGCGCCTAAATCTCCAGAGAAAACAACTCTATGTGTGTTTGGTTTTTTACCTATATCAATCTCAACATAAGCTGAGCCTAAAATATGCCCCGCGCGTTGTAAGCGGGCTTTTGCGGTTGGCTCGTTGTGGTTACTGGGTAAATAAAACCAGTTATTAAATGCGACAGCGGTTATGCGCTTATTGAGTAGGCTTAAACAGGCGTTGATAATTTTTTGATCCCGCGTTACGCCAACTTTAAGTGCATCTTCAATTACTAAGGGTAATAAACTGGCCGATGCTTGTGAGGTAAAAATAGGGCCTGCAAAACCCGCAGCGAATAAATAAGGAATGCGGCCAACATGATCAATATGGCAATGTGTAACAATAAGCGCTGTAATTGTTGATATATCAAAGTCGATAGCCAAACTTGGCCCTGAATCTTCACCTTGGAATAACCCACAGTCAATCAAAACCGCTGAGTGTTGTTCGTAATTTAGCTGGTGGCAAGAGCCAGTAACTCCGTTCACCGCTCCATGGTGGATAATTTTCATCGTCGTCCTTATTTTAATTATATAAATTAGAAACAAGGTTAGGGTAAAACGAGCAAAATTAAAAGCTAAGCTCGCGCTTACAAACTTTGTTACATATTTAAACCGTCTGTTTTGGCTTATCGGTTTATTGTTGTATTGAACAGGTTTAAGATGGGCTACCGAATATTCTAGTTCAATACTTTTTTAGTGGCTGAATATTCAAACGATAACTAACAAACGAGACAATCATGAAAAAAGTAACGCTTACTGCAGCAAGTATTGCACTTGCTTTGGGGTTAGTCGGCTGCGGCGATAAACAAGAAACCACAAAAAAAATCGAAGTCGCTCAAGTTAGCGCACCTACAACGCAGCTTAATTCAGGTATTGAATTAGCAAATATGGACAAGTCGGTCCGTGCTCAAGACGATTTTTACTATCACGTAAATGGCCAATGGTTAGCTAGTACCGAAATCCCAGGCGATAAGTCTAATTATGGTTCGTTCTCACAGTTATACGATGATTCGCAACAAGCGATGAAAATTGTGCTTGAAAAAGCGGCTGCAAATACCGCAGTTAAAGAGGGCACGGATGAGTATAAATTAGGTGCATTCTTTAAAAGCTACATGAATGAAGCAAAACGTAATGAGCTAGGCATTACCCCGTTAAATGCGCCTTTAGCTGCAATTGATGACGTAAAAAATAAGTCAGATTTAGTGGCGCTTATGGCTAAAATTCGTATGCAAGGCGGTGCCGTGCCATTTGGTTGGTATGTAAATAACGATGCTAAAAATTCTAGCGAAAATGCCTTATATGCTTATCAATCAGGTTTGGGTTTACCTGATCGTGATTATTACTTAAAAGATGACGAAAAGTTCACAAAGATCCGTGCGCAGTATCAAGTTTACGTGGCTGATATTTTAACCCACGCTGGTGTTAAAAATGCAGACGAAGCTGCCAAAGCTATTATTGCCCTAGAGACTAGCATTGCCGAAGCACAGTGGACGCGTGTTGAAAGCCGTGATGCAACCAAGTCTTACAATAAAATGAGCGTTGCTGATGCAAGCAAGTTAACCGGTGAGTTTGACCTTGTTGAATACTTTAAAGCGTCAGGCGTGAATACTGCCGATATTATTGTTAGCCAACCGAGCTACTTTGAAAAATTTGCAGATATTTATAAAACAACAGACTTGGCAACGTGGCAACAGTATTTAAAATTCCACTTAGTAAGCAACTATGCCGGTGTGCTAGATAAAGAATTGGTTGATTTAAACTTTAATTTTTATAGCACCACATTACGTGGTGTAAAAGAGCAAGCGCCACTTTGGAAGCAAGCTGTTGATGCCTCTAACGCAGTATTAGGCGAGATTTTAGGTAAAGTTTACGTTAAAGAAAACTTTCCACCAGAAGCGAAAGCTCGCATGGAAGAGTTAGTTGATAACGTGATCAAAGGCTACGCTGTAGCAATTGAAAACCTAGAATGGATGAGCCCTGAAACTAAGCTTGCCGCGAAAGAAAAACTCGACAAGTTTACGCCAAAAATTGGTTACCCAGATAACTGGAAAGACTACTCACAGTTAAGCATTAATGCCGATGATTTGGTCGGTAATTATATTCGCCACAGTGAGTGGGCTTATGCGGATATGATCGACAAGTTAGGTAAGCCAGTTGATCGCTCTGAGTGGCACATGACACCACAAACAGTAAATGCTTACTACAATCCGGTGAATAACGAAATAGTATTCCCTGCGGCAATTTTACAACCGCCATTTTTTAATTTAGAAGCTGATGATGCGGTTAACTACGGTGCCATTGGTGCAGTAATTGGCCATGAATTGGGCCATGGTTTTGATGACCAAGGTGCTAAGTATGATGGTGACGGCAATTTACGTGACTGGTGGAGCGAGTCAGACCTTAAGCAGTTTGAAGAGCGTACAGGGCAGTTAGTGGCGCAGTACAACGAGTACAAACCATTCGAAGATGCCAGCGTTAATGGCCAACTTACGTTAGGTGAAAATATTGGTGATTTAGGTGGCTTAACGGTTGCTTATACTGCATACCAATTATCACTCGGCGATGGTAAAGCACCAGTGATTGATGGCTACACTGGCGAGCAGCGCTTTTTTATGGGCTGGTCGCAAATTTGGCGCCGTAAATATCGTGATGAAGAGCTACGTAACCGCTTAATGACAGACCCTCATTCACCTAGTCATTACCGCGTAATTGGGATTTTGTCGAATATGCCGGAGTTTTACCAAGCGTTTGATGTAAAAGAAGGCGACAAAATGTATATCGCCCCAGAAGAGCGTGTAAAAATTTGGTAATTAATTTTTAATGTATAAAAAACGGTGGCTCAGGCCACCGTTTTTGTTAGAGGTTAGAGGTTAGAGGTTAGAGGTTAGAGGTTAGAGGTTAGAGGTTAGAGGTTAGAGGTTAGAGGTTAGAGATTAGAGGTTAGAGGTTAGAGATTAGAGGTTAGAGGTTAGGTGTCTTGGCTCTTGTGGGAACAGGCTTTAGCCGTGATTGTTTTTGGTTATGTGTTAAAGCTCATCGGCGCTAAAGCGCTCTCCTACAACCATTAAATACTAGGAGCTAGGATTCATAGCTCGAAACTCGTTACCCGCAGCCCGTGGCTTTTCTTCTAGTGGTGAACATAAACCTGCGCGAGGTAAACTCGCGCCTACGGGTTTGCACCGGTGTTTGGGTTATTGTAGGCGCGGCTTTATCCCGCGCAAAGATTTAAGTGAATTATTCACAAAGAGGGTAAGAGGCGCTGCGCTGAAGAGGTTAAAGGTAAAAAGGTTAAAAGGAGCTAAGTGTTTTCATAGCTCGAAACTCGTTACCCGCAGCCAGTGGCTTTTCTTCTAGTGGTGAATATAAACCTGCGCGAGATAAACTCGCGCCTACGGGTTTGCACCGGTGTTTGGGTTATTGTAGGCGCGGCTTTATGCCGCGCAAAGGTTTAAGTGAATTATTTACAAAGAGGTTAAGAGACGCTGCGCTTTAGAGGAGAAAGGTAAAAGGTTAAAAGGAGCTAAGTGTTTTCATAGCCCGCAGCCCGTGGCTTTATGCCGCGAAGGTGTAAAGTTTCATGGCTAAAGCCATTTCCTACGTTACGGTGTTAACCTAAAATCTAAAATCTAAAATCTAAAATCTAACATCTAACATCTAAAATCTAAAATCTAAAATCTAACCTCTTACCTCTTACATCTTACATCTTACATCTTACATCTAAAACCTAAAACCTATCCCTATGCTAGATCTGGTGGTTGAAACTGGTAGACTCGGGCTATTAATGATTAAACGGTACAAAAATGAAAACTAAAAATCATCACCTAAGTTTAGTGGTTCTGGCGGGGGGGTTGGGCTCTCGTTTTGGTGGTAATAAGCAAATAGCAGAAATCGCAGGGCTTGGCTGTACTATTATGGAGCTTAGTATTGCTGATGCGGTTACTGCTGGGGTTACTCAAGTTGTATTAGTGATCAACCAAGCTGTGCGAAACGAAATAGAGCAAGTGATTCTACCGCGTTTACCTGCGGGGGTTGATGTTGTTTTGGTGGAGCAGAGAATTGATTTAGTACCTGAGCAGTACCAAAATTTAGTGCAACAACGAGAAAAACCGTGGGGTACGGGGCATGCGTTATTGTGCGCTAAAGAATTTATTCATAACCCTGCTATTGTCATTACCGCTGATGATTATTATGGCGCGTCTTCATTTACTTTACTTGCTGAACATTTTAAAAACTCCAATAGCTGGGCGATGGTTGGGTATCCAATTATTGACACGTTATCAGCACAAGGTGGTGTAAACCGTGGCGTTTGCCAAGTTGAAAATAATCAATTAAGAGATGTTGTTGAGTATTTAAATATACAAATTGAGCAAGGGCACATAATGGGTGATAATCCACACGGACAGCGTGAGAAAATCGCTTTAGATGCTTTGGGATCAATGAGTTTTTGGGGCATTACCCCCGCACTTTTTGATGCGCTTGAAATTGGCTTTACGGAGTTCCTGCAAAAATATGACAACGGTGTCAAGATCGAGTATTATTTACCAGATCAAATTCAGCATGTGATCACATCTAATCAACAAAAAGTTACTATTTATACTGCACAAGAGTCTTGGTATGGAGTAACTTATAAATCAGAATTACAGGATGTTACAGGTAAATTATATGAACTACGTCACGGATGAGTTAGCCCCGATCATGCCTTTTCCTGGGCACAATAATAGCGAAGTAAGTATGAAGTCAAATTCCCTTGCGGTTTACTTGTCTGAAAGTTTTGGCCTTGGCAATGAAAAAGTCAGCATGAAACCAATTGGTAGTGGTCATATCAATACCACTATGTTGTTAACTGCACCTAAAAAATCTTTAGTCGTGCAAAAGTTAAATACAGAGGTTTTTCCTGAGCCTGACATGCTGGTAAAAAATGCCCGTTTAATCGAGCAGCATTTAACTAAAAAGCGCCAGTCGGGTGATTATGATTTAGCCATTATTCGTCATGTTCCTACTGTTGAAGATGGGTATTTAGTTGATTGTGATAATGGCGTTTGGCGTGCACTCGAATTTATTGGCGGCAGTTACAGTGAAGATGTGGTGCTAAACACTTCGCAAGCGCAAACTGCGGCCAATGCATTTGGTCAATTTGCTGTTGCATTAGAAGACTTTGATGCCAAGCAATTGCATCATGTTATTCCTGATTTTCATAACTTAGCGATGCGAGCCGAAAAACTTAAAGCAGTGGTTGCCAATGACCCTGTTAATCGTTTAGCTAGTTGCCAAGCAGAAGTTGATTTTTGTATGGCGCAGTTTGGGTTAATTGATGAGCTAAAATCGTTAGCAGGTAATGTACCTGTTAGACCTTGCCATAATGATACTAAAATTAATAATATGCTGTTCTGTAATAAGTCACATGATGCCAAGGCGGTGATTGATTTAGACACATGTATGCCAGGTTACTGGCTGTATGATTTTGGTGATATGGTGCGAACTTTTTGCTCGCCAGAGCAAGAAGACTCAACCAATTTAGACAATGTGTGCGTTCGCGAAGAAATTTTTGAAGCCGTGGTTAAAGGTTATGTTGAGCCTTTAAAAGATTTAATTACCGAGCAAGAAAAACAGAGTTTTTGGTTAGGTACTAAAGTGATGACCTTTATGATTGGTCTGCGCTTTTTAACTGATTACATTGATGGCGATCACTATTTTTCAATTAAGCATGCTAACCATAACTTAGAGCGAGCACAGAATCAGTTTGCTTTATATCGTGATATTCTTGCCAAAAAAAGCACACTTAAAGCTATTTTAAGAGATGTGTAATAAAGGTTAAAGGTTAAAGGTCCTGAATTGTTTGATAGTTATGGCTTTTTTGTTTTGGTAATTAAATAAGCCTGAGACGAAGCAGCCGTATGCACGCACTATGAAGTGCTTTAGCACAGTATCAGCCCCTTACTAACAGCGATTAGTTGAACTATTATTTGTACGTTATTTTGTACTGATTGGAGTTCAATATGAGTCGCATTCATTTCGATAAAGATATTCAACCGTTATCTGAATTTCGTGCCGGTGTCGCATCTTACATCAAACAAATCAATGAGACTCGTCGTCCATTGGTAATCACACAACATGGTAAAGGCGTAGCCGTTGTTCTCGATGTTACAGAGTATGAAGCAATGCAAGAAAAGATCGAACTACTTGAAGAAATGCGTACTGCAGAAGCTCAATTAGCTTCAGGGCTAGGTATTGCAAATGAAGATGCGCGTGCACAAGTGCTAGGGCGCATTAAGTAATGAATGCTCACGGCAAATACATATTGGAGCGCTACGCAATAATCCTTACGTTATTAGCGCAGTATTTGTTTATATTCCTCTAAAGCGCAGCGCCTCTTAAACTCCTTTGTGAATAATTCAATTAAAGATCTTTTACGCAAAGGGAAGGGGATAATAATCTGCGGGGTTCGAGCAACGAGCAGCGGGTATACACCTAGCACCATTGTAGGTCGTCATTTATGGCGAGAATCATTAACTATTGGAATTGACGCGCTAAAGCACAACCTACGCCAATCTCAGGCTCTAGTTGAATAACTCAGTTAAAAATCTTTTGCACAAAGGGAAGGGGATAACAAGCCGCGGGGGTCGGGCAACGAGCAGCGGGTATACACCTAGCACCATTGTAGGTCGTCATTTATGGCGAGAATCAATTAACCATTGGAATTGACGCGCTAAAGCACAACCTACGCCAATCTCAGGCTCTAGTTACTTAACTCCTTTGTGGATAATTCAATTAAAGATCTTTTGTGCAGGGTTCGAGCAACGAGTATACACCTAGCACCATTGTAGGTCGTCATTTATGGCGAGAATCAATTAACCATTGGAATTGACGCGCTAAAGCACGACCTACGCTAATCTCAGGGTCTAGTTGAATAATTCAATTAAAGATCTTTTGCACAAAGGGAAGAGAATGAGAAGTAAATGAGGGAAACGTAGCGCTTAGTATTGGCATGTTTAAATGATCGATAATCTAACACGAATGTTACTAAGCGATTGAATCAAAATAGCAACTCGGCTATGGTGAACCATCAACAATAAATTAAAAACGAGTTAATCTACAGGCTCGTTATTTATAGTACTAGGTAAATTTTGAGTCCTTATTTTGAAATTAATATAGAGCCCAGCGTGGATTACTTTTTGTGGGTGTTCCCCGTTTTATTTTTGTTTAGTATTTTGATCAGGTTTTCGGCTGTTTCTGACCTTGCAACGAGTTTAGTAAATATTTCTCGCAATTGGCTTTTAACAATTATCGGGTTCATTTTTATCATCGGATTGTTTGTAACATACTCAGAGTTGAAGCGAGACAGCGAGATTAAAAAGCAGATCGATGCGGGAGATTTTTCAGTTGTATCAGGCTGTATTCAAAACTATAGGTTAGACAAGGTTAAGAGGCAAAGAGCTACATTCGAAGTTGATGGGGTTGAGTTTTCATTTAATAGTTACACAAAAACACCTTTTTTCTATGAAAAAGAGTTACCTGGTAAAGTTGTAAAAAATGGTAGTTGTTTAGAAGTTAGCTACTTACCAATAAGCAAAGAAAACAAAATCATAAAAATCGTAAAGCTAACAAAGTAATTAAAAAAGGACAGAAAACAGTTGGTTCTTGCTCCTTTGGCACTTATTTTAGTTAACGGATACCTTTGATTATTTTGTCGTTAACTAATTGATATTAAATTACAAACTCGACTGTCAGCTTTGATTGAAGCTCATTAATATCAAACTTATTCAGACTATTTAGGGCTTATTAAAACCTAAAACCTAGTTACCTAGCGCCTTCTGATTATCTTCACTACACTCAACCACAATCACATAATCAACTTTAACGCCGAGCTGACTTAAAACTTACAGCTTACCGCTTACCGCTAATTTAAGGCACAAACTTTATCGGTACGCTGTCTTTATTAGCATTATGCTCTGCGAGGCGTTGTTGGTAGGTTTGCCATAGCTCATCATGTTGGGCTTGTAGGTGGGTGAAGTATGCCCAGCTGAATAAGCCGCTGTTGTGGCCATCATTAAAGTCTAAACGCAGTGCGTAGTGGCCGACGGGTTCAATGTGTTTAATATTTACTGATTGCTTATTAAGGACTAATTTCATCGGTTCGTTACCGTGGCCTTGTACTTCGGCGGACGGTGAATGAACACGTAAGAACTCACAGCTAAAGGTGCAATGGCTGTCATCGTCAAAATAAACATCAAGGGTTTTACTAACGGTATGATGATGTACCTTGATCACTTGCTTCATTGTTATACCTTTGTGATTAACCTAGAACCTAGAACCTAGAACCTAGAACCTAGGCCCTAGATCCTAGTTTTAAAATTAAAGAATAAAGCGGCTTAGGTCTTCATCTTCAACTAATGCGCCTAGGTGCTTCTCTACATAACTTGCATCAATTACGATATTGCTACCTGCTTGCTCTGAGGCGTCAAATGAAATCTCTTCCATTAGTTTTTCCATCACAGTATGCAGGCGGCGAGCACCGATGTTTTCGGTTTTCTCATTTACTTGCCATGCTGCTTTTGCAATGCGTTCAATGGCATCGTCGCTAAATTCAACACTGACTTGCTCTGTTTTAAGAAGCGCATGTTGTTGCTCAGTTAATGAAGCATGTGGCTCTGTAAGGATGCGTTTAAAGTCATCAGCCGTGAGCGCTTCAAGCTCTACACGAATAGGTAGGCGGCCTTGTAGTTCTGGGATCATGTCTGATGGTTTTGCCATTTGGAATGCACCAGAGGCAATAAACAACATATGGTCGGTTTTTACCATACCGTGTTTAGTGCTAACCGTTGATCCTTCGATTAATGGGAGTAAATCACGTTGTACGCCTTCACGGCTTACGTCTGGGCCTGATGATTCACCGCGCTTACAGATTTTGTCTATCTCATCGATAAACACAATGCCGTTTTGTTCAGCAGCGAAGATGGCTTGCTCTTTTAGCTCTTCAGGGTTTACTAATTTTGCAGCTTCTTCTTCAACTAATAGTTTGAAGGCTTCTTTGATTTTTACTTTGCGCTTACTGCGTTTGTCACCAGACATATTTTGGAACATGCTTTGCAGCTGGTTGGTCATTTCTTCCATACCCGGTGGTGCCATGATCTCAACATTTGGTTGTGCTTGGGCTAAATCAATGTCAATTTCTTTGTCATCTAGTTGCCCTTCACGTAGTTTCTTACGGAATACTTGGCGTGTAGATGAGCCGTCTTCGCGTTTGCTTTCGCCAAAAGAATCTTTGGCTGGTGGCAATAGGGCGTCTAAAATGCGTTCTTCTGCGGCTTCTTCAGCGCGATGTTTGAACTTCTTAGTCTGCTGTTCGCGAGTCATTTTAATTGACACGTCAACTAAGTCACGAATGATGGTTTCAACTTCTTTACCAACATAGCCTACTTCGGTGAACTTTGTTGCTTCTACTTTAATGAAAGGGGCGTTAGCAAGTTTTGCTAAGCGACGAGCAATTTCAGTTTTACCTACACCCGTTGGGCCGATCATCAATATGTTCTTTGGTGTTACTTCTGTGCGAAGATCTTCATTAAGTTGCATGCGGCGCCAGCGGTTACGAAGTGCAATAGCCACTGCTTTTTTAGCTTTTGCTTGACCAATAATATGTTGATCAAGTTCATGAACGATTTCTCTGGGAGTCATATCAGACATAGCAGTTCCTATTACAATTCTTCGATGGTTTGGAAGTTATTTGTGAAGACACAAATATTGCCTGCGATGGTGAGGCTTTTTTCAACGATGTCGCGGGCGCTTAGATCGGTATTTTCAAGTAGAGCTGTTGCCGCTGATTGCGCAAAATTACCACCACTACCGATGGCAATTAGGTCGTTTTCAGGTTGCACAACATCCCCGTTACCGGTGATGATCAAAGATGCGGTGGAATCGGCCACTGCGAGTAGGGCTTCTAACTTTCGTAAGGCGCGATCGCTGCGCCAATCTTTGGCCATTTCAACAGCGGCTTTGGTCAAGTTGCCTTGATGCATTTCAAGTTTGCTTTCAAAACGTTCGAATAGGGTGAAGGCATCAGCAGTGCCGCCAGCGAAACCGGCGATCACTTTGCCATTATAAAGGCGTCGAACTTTGCGGGCATTGCCCTTCATTACGGTGTTACCAAGCGAAACTTGGCCATCGCCACCAATAACGACTTTATCGCCGCGACGTACACTTACAATAGTGGTCATGTTATTCCTCATCATCGAGCCGCAGGGGCAGCTCGTTAAAAACGATTGATGATGAGTTAATATGGGTTAATGGGTTAAAATCAAGTCCAATTCCAAATTCCACAGCCAGTTATTTTGCTGCGCTTGAGTTTATTTTTATCACTTTCGGCTAAACGTTTGGTTTTGTAAGGGCCTAAGCGTACTTTATACCAAACCCCATTAGTGCCCGTTGTTTCTCTAATTTCGGCGATGAGTCCGGCAAATGCTATTTTTGCTTTGAGAGTTTCGGCTTGGGCATGGGTTCTGAACGAGCCGCACTGCATTACATAGGGGCCTTTTTGTTCAATTTCTCTTACTTCAACTTGAATTTCATGTTCTTTGATTTCTTTAATAAATTCTGGCGGACGCGGCTTTGCTAGTTGTTCTTTTACTGTTGCCGGTACTGGGTTTGCTTGTTGCTCAACTAATTTTGGATCGGCATTGGTTTTTACATACCATAAACCAAAGCTAAAACCCGCAACTAACAATACAACCACAAGCAGCAATAAAACCGGGAATGGTTTTTTTGGTGGCGGCTGTTTTTTACGGTTATTTGGTTTTTTATTTATAAAATCATGTTGTGCCATGGTTATGTGGACTTCTAACCTTAAATCATATCTATAGGATCTACATCTAAGCTCCATCGCACCTTTTGCGCTAATTTACTGGTACTTAAATAGTCGACCATTTGCGCGAGATATTGGTGTAATAGAGGGCGTTCGAGCGCTTGAATATGTAATTGAAAACGATATTTCCCTGCAATTCGCTCGAGTGGTGCAGGGATCGGCCCCAGCAATTGTATACCAGTTAGACTCTGAACTGGAACTAAATCCGTTAAAAAATCGACCACTTGCTTTATGTTGTGTCCTTCAGCGCGCACAATTGCCATATTAGTAATGGGAGGTAATTGTGCGTCATCACGCTCCTGTAATGCAAAGCGGGCAAAATCTTGGTAACCATTGTTGACTAAGTCTTGTAATAGCGGATGTTCAGGAAAATGCGTTTGTAATAAAACCTGCCCAGGTTCGCCACTGCGACCAGCACGTCCTGCAACTTGCGTAACCAGTTGTGCTAAATGCTCAGTGGCGCGAAAATCACAGGAATACAAGCCACCATCTACGTCGAGTATCAGTACAAGACTAACATCAGGAAAGTGATGGCCTTTAGCCAGCATTTGGGTGCCAACCAAAATACGTGCGCCACCTTGGTTTATGTCGTCTAAGGCTTTTTCTAAGCTGCCTTTACGGCGCGTTGAATCACGGTCGATCCGGCTAATTGGCGTGTCAGGAAATTCACTCGCTAAAAATTCTTCTATTTGCTCCGTGCCTTTTCCATTTGGAAATATTTGCGTACTGCCGCAGTCAGGGCACTGGTGTGGCACGCGTTCTTGCTCACCGCAATGGTGGCAAATCATTTGTCCAATCGCTTTATGGAACGTTGCACTGGTACTACAACGTGTACATTCACTAAGCCAGCCACATTCATGGCAGATCAAGGTTGGCGAAAAACCACGGCGATTTAAAAATACCATCACTTGTTTGCCGCGCTTTAAATGCTGGCGAATCATTGCCAGGCTTCCGTGTGCTATACCTGCTTGATCAGGTTGGCCTTTCATATCCAGTAATTGAAACTGGTTATCGGTACTGGTTTGTGCGCGTTGCGTTAAGCTTAATAACTGATATTTATTGTTCAGCGCTTTATGTAAGGTTTCAAGTGCTGGGGTTGCTGAGCCTAAAATGAGTGGGATCTTATGTTGAAAAGCGCGATAGGCCGCAAGGTCACGAGCATGATAACGCAGGGTATCTTGTTGTTTAAAAGAGCTGTCGTGCTCCTCATCCACGATGATCATACCGAGTTTTAAAAACGGCAAAAAAATACTCGAGCGGGTACCAATCACTATGGCACAGCTGGCTTTTTCACAAAAACGCCACGTTTGTAAGCGCTCGTTATCGGTCAGTGCTGAATGCCATAACATAATAGGAGTATCAGGAAAGCGACGACGAAAACGATTCACCGTTTGTGGTGTCAGACCAATTTCAGGCACCAGTACTAATGCTTGTTCACCACGTTTTAAAACATCTTCAAGGCATTGTAAATAAACTTCGGTTTTACCACTGCCGGTTACGCCTTCGAGTAAAAAGCTATTAAACCCTTTAGCTTGGTTAATTGTACTGCAGGCGACGGCTTGCTCTTTATTTAGTGTGGGCTTAATGCCCACTGCGGGTATTTGTTGTTGCCATTGATTATCGTGCTCAATAGTTTGGCTGATCAGTTCTTTAGCAAGTAAGCTGTCGATGGTTTTTTTATTAAATCCCAGTGCTTTTAGTTCTGTTAAAGACGATTTACCTGATTCGGCTAATTGTTTCAGTAAGCTTAATTGGCTTTTAGCTTTTAAAGACGGCAGCTTGGCGCCTTTATCGGTCAGTGTCACCATATTGATACTGCTTTTATCTGGGCATAACCCTTGGCGTAGGGCACTAGGTAAAGCAATATGAATGGTTTCGCCTAATGGGTAGCAGTAGTAACGGGCGGTGAAACGCAATAATTCGAGATGTTGTGGCGAAAGAATCGGTTCATCGTCAATGACTTCAAACATGTCTTTGAGTTTGTCTGCGGGCACGTCACTGTGGTTTTTTAAAGCCAATACCACCGCAACTTTACGTTGATTGCCAAACGGTACCATAACACGGGCGCCCACCTGAGGCGGTGTTAATAAACCGCTAAGCTGCGCTGGGATGCGATAATCAAAAGTGCGCTGCAACGGAACTTTTATAGCAACTTCAACAAAATTCATAACAACCCAAACAGTAACTAGCAAGGAAGTTAATGTACTAAAATTACAGCTAAAAACCTAGCAGCTAATCTTTGCTTTAAAGTTTTTGGTTGTTTTATTAGCAAAAACGCTATTTAAAGCTTGTAGCAAGCGGGGTTGTTGCATAGAATACGCGTCCTAAATAATTTGTTTTAACGACGTATGGTACCAGACTTCGGGTTTGGAGAGCGATGCGGCCTTAACTAGAGGTTTCTATGAAAGAAGGTATTCACCCTAAGTACGAAGTAATTTCAGCAACTTGTTCATGCGGAAATAAATTCGAAACTAGTTCAACACTGTGTAAAGACATTCACTTAGACGTATGTTCTGCGTGTCACCCGTTTTACACTGGTAAGCAAAAAGTTTTAGACACAGGTGGCCGTGTTGATCGCTTCAACAAGCGTTTCGGTTCACTTAGCAGCAAGTAATTATTGTTGTTTTGTCGGAAAAAGCACCTTAGGGTGCTTTTTTTTATGCCTGTGGTTTATAAAAACAGCAGTCACTTAGCCTTTAAGCTTTGCTCATTTAGGGCGCCTCCTCAGATTCATTATGTTGTGACTATTTCCCACTTTTATATCCAGTATAGCGAGCAAATAACAGACAAATAGTGATTAATTCTTTATATTGAATCTACTGGTAAAACGTAACTTTGGATGTTTTTGCCGATAAAATTAAAGTTTATGCGGCTAAATGTTGCTAACTTCTAAGTTTTTAGCGCTATAGCTGTTATTGCTGATTTTTGCTTTCAATACTCACTTAATAAGCATTTTTAGCTAGGTATTTTGATGCTTTATAATTATTTTTTAGGCAAAAAAAACAGGTATTTTGCAAAATTTGCCGACAAAACGCATAAAATTAACGGATATAGCATATAACAGGATAGACCTGATATTGCTTGAATTAAATTATAATATAGGTATCGTTCCTTAATAGGTGTCGTTCCCTATAAGAACTGCTTACTCTCACTTTCAACTTAATTTACTTGCAGGATAAAATCGCGTTATGTCAGATTTTCGTGAACAAGCTTTACATTACCATTCGCACCCCGTTCCAGGAAAGATCAGTATCGAGCTTACTAAGCCGGCTGAAACAGTCCAAGATCTCGCTTTAGCATATAGCCCTGGTGTTGCTGAACCTGTACGTGAAATCGCTGCTGATCCTGCTAATGCCTATAAATACACGGGTAAAGGCAATATGGTTGCGGTTATCACTAACGGTACTGCCATCTTAGGTTTAGGTAACTTAGGGCCATTGGCGTCGAAACCCGTTATGGAAGGGAAAGCGTTATTATTTAAACGTTTTGCTGGCCTTGATTCGATTGATATTGAAGTAAAGCACAACACCACAGAAGACTTTATCAATACCGTTGCTAATATTGCCGATACGTTTGGTGGTATCAACTTAGAAGATATCAAAGCGCCTGAGTGTTTTGAAATCGAAAAAGCATTAATTGAACGTTGTAGCATCCCAGTATTTCATGATGATCAACACGGTACCGCGATTGTGACCGCAGCAGGTATGATTAATGCGTTAGAAGTGCAAGGTAAAGATATTGAAGATGCGATTATCGTGTGTTTAGGTGCAGGGGCCGCAGCAGTTGCCTGCATGGAGCTATTGATTAAGTGTGGTGCATTGCGCGAACATATTTATATGCTCGATCGTAAAGGGGTTATTCATACTCGTCGTGATGACTTAAACGAATATAAGCAGCTATTTGCTAACAATACTGATAAACGTACCTTGCAAGATGTGATTGCAGATGCTGACGTGTTTGTTGGGGTGTCTGGGCCAAATCTATTAGCGCCAGAAGATCTTAAATTGATGGCTGATAAACCTGTGGTATTTGCTTGCTCAAACCCAGATCCAGAAATATCACCTGAGCTTGCTCACAGCGCTCGCAATGATTTAATTATGGCGACGGGTCGCTCTGATTACCCAAATCAAGTAAACAACGTATTGTGTTTCCCATTTATTTTTCGTGGTGCACTAGATGTACGCGCTAGCAAAATAAATGATGAAATGAAAATTGCGGCGGTTGATGCTATTCGTAGCATTGCTAAAGAGCCAGTCCCTGTAGAAGTATTAAAAGCCGCAGGTGTTGATAAGCTTGAGTTTGGCCCTGAGTACATCATTCCAAAACCAATGGATCCGCGTTTATTACCGCGTATCGCTAAAGCGGTCGCGCAGGCGGCTATTGATTCTGGTGTCGCACGTATTGATATGCCTGAAAATTATATGGCTTAGGTCGGAACATACAATAAAAAACCTCAGTACCGTTAAGTCGCTGAGGTTTTTTTGTATTTAATTCCTGAAGTATATTATTTTTAATCTTCGTTGAGTACAGGCACTTCTAAGCCCATTTCAAGCATGATTTTCTTCACTTCTTCAGGTACTTTCTCTGGATTATCTTTACGTAAGTCTTCATCGTTTGGCAATGGTTGGCCAGTAAACGCATGTAAAAACGCTTCACAAAGTAGTTCGCTATTGGTTGCGTGACGAAGGTTATTAATTTGACGGCGAGTACGCTCATCAGTTAAAACTTTTAATACATTAAGCGGGATCGAAACGGTGATCTTTTTAACTTGTTCTGATTTTTTCCCGTGTTCTGCGTATGGGTGAATATACTCACCATTCCATTTAGCCATAGGATGTGTCGTTGCCTCAGGTTGTTAATTGTTTGCGCGGCCTTTTGCGCACAAAGATGCCGAAATTCTATCGTTTTAAATAAGATAGTCAAATACTAGTTATTTAGCCATCTAGCAACATAAATGTTTTTACTGCCGTACTTGCACCTAAAACAGCATAAATGCTTTGACTTCTTAGATCCGATCCTCTAACCTTTTGGACGTCTAAACATCCATTTAATTGTAGGTGACGTTATGAGTCAAAAGAATAAAGCGACCATTGCAGTGCGTAATGGCATTGATGCAGATAAACATCACGGTGCTGTTGTGCCTCCCATTCATTTATCGACCACCTACTCATTTGCCGATTTTGATACCAAGCGTCAATATGATTACGGCCGCAGCGGTAATCCAAATCGTGACATTTTAGCTGAAACCCTAGCAAAACTTGAAGGCGGTGCAAAGGGTATAATCACTGCAACAGGTATGGCTGCAGTGCATTTGGCCACACAACTACTGAGTAGCGATGATACCCTAGTGATCCCACATGATTGTTATGGTGGCAGTTATCGCTTATTTACTTCACTTGAAAAGCGTGGCTTATTAAAGTTAGTAGTTTTAGATTTAACTAAATCTGAAAACCATCAAAAAATTCTTGAGATAAAACCAAAGCTTATTTGGATTGAAACGCCAAGCAATCCAATTTTACGCTTAACAGATATTAAAGCGATCACCACAATTGCGAAGCAGTGTGGCGCATTAGTTGGCGCAGACAACACCTTTTTATCACCAGCATTACAAAACCCAATTGAGTTTGGTGTTGATATTGTGGTGCATTCGACGACTAAATATATCAATGGTCACTCTGATGTTGTAGGCGGTGCTGTGATTGCAGCAACCCAAGAGCTTGGCGATGAGCTTGCTTGGTGGGCAAATAATATTGGTATTACAGGGGCGCCGTTTGATAGCTACTTAACTTTACGTGGCCTGCGCACTTTAAATGTTCGTTTGCGCCAGCACCAAGAGAATGCCTTTATTATTGCCGAGTATTTAGAAAACTCACCTTACGTGAGCCAAGTCTATTACCCAGGTCTTGAGTCTCACCCGCAACATGAGTTGGCAAAACAGCAACAACGTGGCTTTGGTGGTATGGTAAGCTTTGATATTAAAGGTGATATTAATGATGCAGCGGCATTTCTAACTAGCCTAGAAGAGTTCAGTTTGGCGGAATCGCTCGGTGGCGTAGAGAGTTTAATTTGTCATCCTGCAACCATGACCCATGCAGGAATGGAAGCGAATGCACGGTTAGCCGCTGGCGTAGGCGATACGCTGATCCGTATTTCGGTTGGTATTGAAGATGCCAAAGATTTGGTTGCTGATTTAGAACGCGTATTTAATAAGGTGAAACCTGGGCAAGGTCAGCACACAACGGCTGCTGCAACATCGGTTTCTCAACAACAAGATCAAGAGCAATCAAGCTCATTTAAGCTGACTCCAGCACATACGGCTTTGTGGTAATAGAAATGGTAAATATAGTTCATAAATTTGGTGGTTCTAGTTTAAGTTCGGCAGAGCGTTATCAGGCCGTTGCTAATATTATTTTAGCGCATACTGAGGCGGGTGACTGTGTGGTGGTTTCTGCCGCAGGAAAAACCACCAATACGTTAGTTAAACTGTGGCAAAGCTACCAACAAGGTGATCAGCAAGCGGTTAGTGATATTTTACTACAACTTGATAATCACCAGCGTACATTGATTGAGCAATTACTAAGCCCTACAGCGCGATATGCTGCATTAAATATACTTGAGCAAGAGTTGGCCTTAATAGCACAACAAGCGCAACAGCAAAGCTTACAGGAAGCTGCATTACTTGCTCATGGTGAAGTATGGTCGGCACGGCTATTAGCAACCTATTTGCAGCAACTTGGCCTTGCTGCAAATGATGTGGATGCACGGCAATTATTTACCTTAAATGATGGGCAATTATTACATCAAAAAAATCAACAAGCGTGTGCGCAGTTAATTTCGGCCAATAGCATTAATGTGGTTACAGGCTTTATTGCCGCCGATTGCCAAGCAAATACGGTAACACTTGGGCGTAATGGCAGTGATTACAGTGCAACTTTATTGGGGAGTTATTGTAATGCTCAACAAGTGTCAATTTGGACCGATACCCAAGGGGTTTTTAGTACTGATCCGCGTAAAGTTAAAAAAGCGATTAAGTACTCAAAGGTATGTCGTGGCCAAGCTAACCTGCTCGCCCGTTTAGGCAACCCTGTATTACATGCGAAAACACTTTCGCCATTAAAAAATACTGATATTAAATTAGTGGTCCGTAGCAGCTATGAAACAGAAGCCAGTGCCACGGAAATTGTTAAAGAAGGCTACAGTAAAGCGAAGCGTTTTATTACTACCTTAGAAAATATTGATTTACTGCGCATTGATCAGTTACGTGGTGGAGAAATTGGTGAATTAAGTCAACTTATTCAACATAGTTTGCATCACTTTATAGAAAATGGAGATACCTATTTATTGGTGCCAGCTAGCGCGACTCATCAAGTGGTCAGTCATTTGCAAGGCCGCGCTAATATTATTGAATCTAATTTACATGGTTGCGCCGTTGTCGCGCCAAGTAATGATGTGGCGCAACTATTTGAACAAGCAACTCAAGTGCTTACTGAGCAAAGCTTAACGCCACGTTTTAGCCACCAAGATGCAGACTATATTTTGTTGTTAACCGATCAATCAATTGATAGTGACGTATTAACCTTATTGCACGATAAATTGATCAACAAAGGTCAGGAGCTGGCTATTATTGTGGCGGGGTTAGGCAATGTTGGCGAAGTGTTTATTGAGCAATTGAGTCAGCAACTGAATCGTTTGCAACACCATTTTAGCGTTAAACTGGTTGGTTTGTTACGTTCACGGGCAATGTTGTTTAGCCCAAGTGGTATTGCGCTAGAGCAGTGGCAATCACAGTGGCAAAACGAAGCGATTGATTATCAACAGGATGACTTATTAACGCGTATTAGCGAACTTGATTACGAACATAAAGTGGTGATTGATATTACCGCCAGTGAAGCATTTAGTGAGTTATATCCTGCGTTTGTAAATTTAGATTGTCACTTGATCAGCGCTAATAAATACGCGGGCACGGCAAATAATGATTGGTATCAAAACTTACGCCGTAATTTAGCTGAGCGTAATTTGTTATGGCGCTATAACACCAGCGTTGGTGCTGGTTTACCAATTAACTTTGCATTAGCTGATCTACAAAACAGTGGTGATAGCATTACCCACATTGAAGGGGTATTCTCGGGCACGCTTTCGTGGTTGTGCAGTCGTTATGATGGCAGTGTGCCGTTTTCAGATTTAGTACTGCAAGCGCAGCAAATGGGATACACCGAGCCTGATCCTCGTGAAGACTTATCAGGTCGAGATATGCAGCGTAAGCTATTAATTTTAGCTCGTGAGCTAGGTTTAACGTTGGAGCTAGACGACATTGCTTTAACGCCATTAATGCCTGAGCAATTAGCCCATGGTGACTGGCAGTCTTTTCTTGATAATAAGCAGTTGTTAGATGACTTTATTGCTGAAAAAGCCGCTGCGGCAGGCAAAGAAAATAAAGTACTGCGTTATACCGGTGCGTTAACCATTGCAGATGGTAAAGTGACCGCTAAAGTGGGATTGGCATACGCAACTCAAGGGGATGCCTTAGCTAACTTGACTCCTGGCGACAATATTTTTGTGATCAACAGCCAGTGGTATAGTGATAATGCCTTGGTGATCCAAGGCCCTGGTGCTGGTAAAGAAGTGACCGCCGCGGGCGTACATTCTGATTTATATTGGTTAATACAAAATCTAAAATAATCGAGATCATCAATGATAAAAAAGCGCCAGTCGGCGCTTTTTTACGTAGTTACGATTTTATATTGCGACGATTAAAACAGCTCTTCTTCTGTTTTAGTTTCTTCTTCAAAGACATTTTCCACATGTTGCATTACATACTTGGTTGGCGAGGTGCCTTTTTCAAAGTATTCAAAGCGACTGGTGTAATCATTTTTTTGACTCAGTAAACCCGTTGCTAAATCGATTCTTACCGACACGAGTCCTTCTGGTGGCTCAATCGGCGCTTCAGGTTTACCGTCGAGGGCAACACGCATAAAATCAACCCAAGCTGGCTGCGCTGTTTTGGCACCAGACTCCGCGCCGGATATTTGGTTTTTATCCATGTTGTTATTATAGGTTGAACGGCCAAGTGGGTTACCTGGGTTATCAAAGCCTACCCAAACTGAGGTCATCACATTGCGGTTAAAGCCACTAAACCAGGTATCAACAGAGTCATTGGTAGTCCCTGTTTTGCCTGAAAGGTCACGACGATCCAGCGCTTGCGCACGCCAGCCAGTACCACTCCAGCCGGTTTTATGTGCCCAGCTACCACCACCCCATATTGCGCTGTGCATTGCATCAGCAATTAAAAATGCATTTTGTTTCGAGATAATACGAGGTGCACAATGAGTCATCGATGCTTCTTGGCTGCTTTGAGGCTCAGTTGTTAACTCAAATTGTTCATTAGTTAACTGAGGTGCTACAGGATCACAAGCTAACAGTGGTGCTGTTTTAAATAATACATTACCTGCTGAATCTTGAATTTCATTAATGAAATACGGGGTGATCAAGTGGCCGCCATTGGCAAATGCACTCATACCACGAGCAAGCTCAAGCGGTGTAATTGACGCACTACCGAGTGCTAATGATTCACTTCGATTAATATCGCTATCTTGAAAGCCAAACTTTAATAAGTGATCAGCGGTGCGGTGTAAGCCAACGCCACGCAATAAGCGCACCGAAATAACGTTTTTCGACTGTGCCAATGCGCGACGAATACGGATCGGACCATTGTAAACTGCTGGACTATTTTTTGGACGCCATGCCACGCCTAAGCTTTTATCCCATTGATTGATTGGTGCATCATTTAAAATAGAGGCTAAGGTATACCCATTGTTTAGCGCCGCAGAGTAAATAAATGGCTTAATATTAGAGCCCACTTGACGCTTCGCTTGTACGGCACGGTTATATTGACTTTGCTCAAAACTATAGCCGCCGACAATTGCTTTAATACGACCATCGTTAGGATCTAATGAAACTAATGCACTGGATGCTTCAGGCAATTGGCTAAGTAGATAGCTGCCATCGTCATTTTTACGCAACAGTATTTGCTCGCCTGGATTGAGTATGTCGCCAGCAGTTTTTGGTGGAAACCCTTGGCGATAGCGAGTGATATATTTGCGCGCCCATTTCAGGTTGTTCCAATCAAGAGTAGCTTGCTCGCCATTTTTTAATAAGACAGTTGCGCTTTGCTCGCTCACTTCAAGCACGGCGGCAGCTAATAATGGGCCGATTTCTTTTACTGGCCTTAGCTTTTCTAAAATGTCGCTATGGCTTAAAGCGGTTTGTGTTTCAAAATCCCATAACTGTTGCTCAGGGCCGCGGTAGCCATGGCGCATATCATACGCATGCAAGTTATTGACGAGGGCAGTTTGTGCCGCTGCCTGTACGTCAGATTCAACACTGGTAAAAACCTTAAAGCCGGTATTATAAGCTCGTTCGTAGCCGTATCGGGCCACCATTTCAGCGCGTACCATTTCTGAGATATAAGGTGCATACAGCTCGATTTCAGCCCCATGAAACTTAGCAGTAATAGGAGCGTTGGTAGCTTCATCATACTCGGCTCTAGAGATATATTTTTCATCTAGCATACGACCCAATACTACATTACGTCGCGCTTTGGCACGGATTGGGTTTCTAATTGGGTTTAATGCCGACGGCGCTTTAGGTAAGCCTGCTATCATCGCCATTTGCGCTAAATTTAATTCGTTTAGGTTTTTCCCGTAATAGACTTGTGCTGCGGCGCCGATGCCGAAAGCGCGATTACCTAATTCTATTTTATTTAGGTATAAAGCAAGTATTTCATCTTTGCTGAGTAAATTTTCAATATGCAGTGCGATAAAAATTTCTTTGACCTTACGAATGTAGGCTTTTTCTCGTGTTAAGAAAAAGTTACGGGCTAGCTGCATGGTAATAGTACTTGCGCCTTGTTTTTTCTCTCCCGTTGAAATTAATACGAGCGCTGAACGCAAAATACCTATAGGATCTATGCCTATATGGTCATAAAAACGATTGTCTTCAGTGGCTAATATAGCATCTATAAGCGGTTGCGGTATCTCATCGATGGTCACTGGAATACGGCGTTTTTCACCGAACTGGTTGATTAATAAACCATCTTTAGAAAATACTTGCATAGGAGTTTGTAATTGCACGTCTTTTAAAACTTGCACACTGGGGATATCAGATTTAACGTAATAATAAAGGCTTACTAAAGTAATGAGCCCCAAAAACGTGCAAATGATAAAAAATTGTAAAGTTCGTTTTAATAAAATCACTTATATTTTCCCTAAATGGACTCCCAATTAGAATCGGAGACTGCTAGTATATATTGATTAAAAAATGAATAGTATTTTTTCATATAAAAATTATAACTTGTTTATTCTTAAAACAAAGGCCAAGTTGCAAACATGCTAAGTCAACTATTGAGTAAGTCTTCATCGATGATGGTAGGGATAGATATCGGTTCACATGCTATAAAAGCAGTGTTACTGAATGAAACGGACAGTGGCTACCGGCTTGAGGCGTTAGCAATAGAGCCTATGCCAAAAGGCACTATGGCTGAGCGCAGTATTCAAGATATTGAGGCAATTGGTAATATTATTACTAAGCTAAAACGTAAATTGCCTAAGTCAATTAAGTCTGCTGCGGTTGCTGTGTCTGGGCAAACAGTGATCACAAAAGTGATTTTTATGGATGTTACGCTCACTGATGCAGAACTAGAGTCGCAAATAGCCATTGAGGCAGACAGTCTTATTCCTTATCCGTTAGACGAAGTTAGCCTAGACTTTGAAAAATTAAGTACTAATGAAGCTGATCCATCAAAAATGAATGTGTTGTTATCAGCAGCGCGTACTGAAAGTGTGGAAGCCCGCGTAGGTGCGTTAGAGTCAGCCGGTTTAACTGCGAAAGTGGTTGATGTGGAAAGCTATGCTTTGAGCCGCACTATGGATGTTTATTATCAACAATTACCGAGTGACGCATTTAACAAATGTGTGGCGGTCGTTGATATTGGCGCAGTGCTGATGTTGGTAAGTGTGGTCCTCGGTGGTGAAACAATTTATACCCGAGATCAAGTATTTGGTGGCGACCAATACACTAACAGTATTGTGGCCTATTATAATAAAAGCTTTGATGAAGCTGAGATTGGTAAAACAACGGGTGATTTACCCCCTAATTATACTTTTGAAGTACTGGCGCCGTTTCAAACGTCATTGTTACAACAAGTACGCCGTGCAGTGCAGATGTTTTTAACTACGAGTGGCAAAGATCAAATTGATTATATTGTACTTACTGGCGGTACTGCGATGATAGATGGCTTAGATAGGCTGCTAATTGAAGAGCTTGGTATTCACACTATAGTGGCAGAACCGTTTGCAAATATGGATATTTCCCCGCATGTGGATCGCAATGTGTTACAGCGTCACCGTACTCAATTTGCAATAGCGACGGGTTTGGCATTAAGGAGCTTTTCATCATGCCACATATAAATCTACTGCCGTGGCGTGAACAGCAACGAAAACAATCACAAACTAAATTTGCCACTATTTTGTTTTTAGTGGTACTTGGTAGTTTTATGAGTATGTATTTATTAAGTACTTATTACGGTAACTTGCGTGATGGGCAAAATATCAAAAACAATTATCTTACAGCTGAAATTAGCCAGTTAGATCGCCGCATTAGCGAAATTCGTGAATTAGATAAAAAGAAAGAAAACCTACAACAACGCATGCGTTTAATTGAAGAACTACAAAGCAGCCGTAACTTGGGCACCCAAATCATGGATGAAGTAGCCAAAATAGTACCGACTGGTGTTTACTTAACTAAGTTAGAGCGCCGTGGCAGTGCGATACATGTGGTCGGCCGAAGTGAATCTAACAACCATCTTTCAAATATGCTTCGTGAAGTACAAAACTCTTACTTGCTCGAAAAGCCCACCATGCAAGGTATTGTTGCTGGGGAAAAATCGTCACGCTTATTAAGTGATTTTAATATGGAATTTTATGTAAAAGCGTTTGATAAAATTGGCGAGGTTAAGCAATGAACCTTGATATCAAAGCATTAACTGAGATTGAATGGAACGAAATTGAGCTTGAGAATATTGGTGATTGGCCAATTGTAGTTAAAGTTATTTGCTGTACTTTTGTTGCCGCATTAGTGCTGTTTTTTAGCTATAGCTTATTAGTTTCAGATGAAATTGATAGTTACCACAATGCGGTTAGTAAGGAAGTTGAATTACGCAGCACCTACCGTGCAAAGTATGCAGTAGCCAGTAATTTAGAGATCTATCGCCAACAGATGGTTGAGATGGAAGAGAAATTCTCTTTACTACTAAAACGCTTACCCACTTCTAATGAGACGCCGGGCTTACTCGATGATTTATCGTACGTAGGTACCACCAGTGGTCTAACTTTTCTTAAAATTGGCTGGTTACCTGAAGTTGAAAAAGAGTTTTATACTGAATTACCGATCAAAATTGAAGTGATAGGCAGTTATCATGAGTTTGGTGATTTTGTTGGTAAAGTAGCGCAATTGCCACGTATTGTCAGCTTGCATGATTTTTCAATTAATAGTTCGGATTCCGGTAAGTTGACATTTAGTGTGGTCGCTAAAACTTACCGCTATGAAGGCGGCGTGAAGAAAGTAGGAGCTAAAAAATGAAAAAATTAGCTTTTGTTTTACTTAGCAGTGCTTTGCTCAGTGCATGTAACGATGACACCTCTGAGCAAAAAGAGTTTATTGACCAAGTAAAAGCCAGTACAACGCCTAAAGTTGAGGAAATTCCGAAACTGACAAAATTTGAACATTTTGAATACAATGCACAGCAATTACGTAGTCCTTTTGTTGCGCCACAACCCGAAATTATTCAAAATAACATGATCCAAGTAAAAAATTGCTTACACCCTGATCCTGAACGTCCACGCGAGGTATTAGAAAAGTATCCATTGGATAATTTAGCGATGAAGGGCACCTTAGGATCGGATGGACAAACGTGGGCATTGATAAAAGCAGCGGATGACACCTTGCACCGAGTCACTGTGGGCAATCATGTTGGTTTGTACCATGGCGTTGTACAGCAAGTAAAAAGTGATTATATAGAATTGTTAGAATTAATTCCCGACGGGTCTGGTTGTTGGAAAGAGCGCCTGACAAAGCTTGAAATGTTAGAGGCGAGCTCCAATGGCACTAGTTGAAAATAAAAAAGGTAAAATTAAAATGCATAAGGGAGTATCGTGGAGTAATCGCATTCAACAGGCTTTGTTTGTTGTTATTGCCCTTTTTATCACGCAATCAGCAATGGCGACACCGCTGCTGTATGACATTCGTTATAACCCACTCATGGCTGGAGAAACACAGTTACAGCTAGTCTTTGATGAAGAGTTGACGACAGAGCCAAAGGTTCAGGTTTTCAATAACCCTGCCCGCATTGAAATGCGTTTTAACGCAGCCGATGTTGAGCAAGGTTTGGCCGATGTAGCAATTAATCAAGCTGGCATTGAAAATGTGAGTAGTGTGACTACGGATGGTACTTTAATCGTTACTGTGCACTTAGAGCGTTTAAAAATTTACCAAACATCTGTTAATAATAACCTTGTTTCATTACATGTATCTGATAACCCACTCACAGCACAAGCGGGTAATAACACAACTCAAGCTGAGGCGAGTCATTATATAAATTCAATTCAGTCGATTGATTTTCGTCGTGGTGAAAAAGGTGAAGCGCGAGTATTAGTATTTTTACAAGATACCCAAGCTGCGATTGATGTGCATGAAAGTGGTGGGAAAATAATTGCTGAGTTTCACCATACCGATATTTTAGATGACTTATTGTATGAACTAGATGTGCTCGACTTTGGCACAGTAGTGAGTTCAATTGAGACATTTAAAGAAGAGAATATGAGTCGGGTGGTAATAAGCCCTAATAGCGCGTTTAAATTTACTTATCAGCAAATAGAAAATATTTTAACTTTAACAGTTGAAAAAGATGACTCACAGCGTTCTTACCTAGAAGGTGGCAAAGAGTACCAAGGTCGCCCTATGACCTTAAACTTCCAAGACATTTCTGTTCGTGCGGTATTGCAGATCATTGCCGGTTATAACGACTTTAACTTAGTAACCAGTGACTCAGTCAATGGTAACATCACTTTGCGTTTAGACGGTGTGCCGTGGGATCAAGCACTTGACGTGGTATTGCGTGTTAAAGGCCTTGATAAACGCATGGATGGATCTATTTTAATGGTGGCACCTTCTGAGGAACTGGCGGCTCGTGAAGCTAAAGAGCTTAAAGCCAAGCAGCAAGTTGAAGATTTAGAGCCGCTTTACAGTGAATACATTCGTTTGAATTATGCAAAAGCGGAAGAGTTTGCTGATTTACTAAAAACAGATACTAACAGCATCATTAGCGTACGTGGTAGCGTGTCAGTTGATAGACGTACCAATACCTTACTGATTAAAGATACTGCAAAAAGTATTGAAAGTGTGCGCCGTATGGTTGAGACCCTAGACATAGCAGTACGACAAGTTGTTATTGAAGCACGAATGGTGACTGTACGCGACAACGTGAAAGAGGATCTCGGTGTACGTTGGGGCTTTAGCGATCAACAAGGCACTGATGGTATCTCGGGGACACTAGAAGGCGCGAACACGATTTCTAACGGCACTATTCCAAGTATTTCTGATCGCCTTAATGTTAACTTGCCAATTACCGGGGCTGCTGGCAGCATTGGGATGCACGTTGCTAAGTTAGCTAATGGTACGTTACTTGATTTAGAGTTAACGGCGTTGGAAGAGGAAAACCGCGGTGAGATTATTGCGAGTCCGCGGATCACTACCGCTAATCAGAAAAAAGCACGTATTGAGCAAGGTACTGAGATCCCGTACGTTGAATCTGCTTCAAGTGGGGCAACCACGGTAAGCTTTAAAAAGGCTGTGTTAAGTCTTGAAGTTACACCGCATATTACCCCAGATAATAAAGTGATTCTGGACTTGATCATTACTCAAGATACCCGAGGTGATACAGTGCAAACAGGAACAGGACCTGCTGTTGCAATTGATACCCAAGAAATTCAAACCCAAGTTTTGGTTGAGAATGGTCAAACAGTGGTACTTGGTGGTATATTCCAGCAGCAAATCATTAACTCAGTTAAAAAAGTACCATTATTAGGTGATGTTCCTTACCTAGGAGTGCTGTTTAGAAGCACAAGTGAGTTTAATGAAAAGAAGGAATTGCTGATTTTCGTTACTCCGAAAATCCAAATAGAGTAATTTTCACTGATTTATTCTTACACAACGGGCAATTATTGACTTTAATTGCTCGTTAATTGGCTTTTTGTTCTAATTGACTTGAAATACCCAATCAATTACTGAGATAATCCCCTCCTTAATTTTGGGGCCAGGTCGTTAGGCGGGGTTTTATTTCAAATTTTAGAGTTCGTTTGTACTAAAAGATATGGCTGAAAAACGTAATATATTTCTAGTTGGCCCTATGGGGGCTGGCAAAAGCACAATTGGTCGTCACATTGCAGACCAATTGCACCTTGAATTCGTCGATTCTGATCAAGAAATCGAACGCCGCACTGGTGCTGATATTGCCTGGGTGTTTGATCTTGAAGGTGAAGAAGGCTTTCGACTTCGTGAAGAATCTGTCATTGGCGACCTAACTGAAATGCAAGGTATTGTACTTGCAACAGGTGGTGGCTCAGTGATGAGTAAAGAAGTACGAAATAAGCTTTCGGCTCGTGGTATCGTGGTATACCTTGAGACACCAATCGAAAAGCAAGTTGCACGTACGCAGCGCGACAAGCGTCGCCCATTACTGCAAACAGAAGAAGCACCTCGTGATGTTTTAGAGCGCTTAGCTGAAGAACGCGAACCGCTGTATAAAGAAGTGGCTGATTTTACTGTACGCACTGATGAGCAAAGCGCTAAAGTTGTTGCTAATCAAATCATTGAGAAATTAGATTTTTAAATACCAATAAGAAAGGATACTAGCAATGCTTGAATTAACAGTTAATTTAGACGAGCGAAGTTATCCTATTTATATTGGAAAATCTGCACTTCAACAGACTGACAGGCTACGTCATCATATTGGTGATTGTCGGCCTATCATTATCACTAATGACACCATTGCACCTTTATACCTAAGTGATGCAATGGCGTTGTTAGCTGATTTAAATCCACTAAGTTTTATTATTCCTGATGGTGAGCAATATAAATCACTGGAATGGTTTGAGAAAATTTCAGCATTTTTACTTGAAAACAACTGCGGTAGAGATACCTGTTTAATTGCCTTAGGTGGCGGTGTTGTTGGTGATCTAACCGGTTTTGTGGCGGCTTGCTATCAACGCGGCGTACCATTTATTCAAGTACCTACTACATTGCTATCACAAGTTGACTCTTCTGTTGGTGGAAAAACGGCAGTTAATCATCCTTTAGGTAAAAACATGATAGGGGCGTTTTATCAGCCTCAAGCGGTTTTTATCGATACGCAATCACTGCATACACTCCCTGCTCGTGAGTTTGCAGCTGGTATGGCTGAAGTTATTAAATATGGCTTAATTTACGATACTGAGTTATTTAGTTTTCTTGAAACTAACATCGCGCAGTTACAGGCTTTGGATGAAGAAACTATCCAGCACGTGATCTTCCGTTGTTGTGAAATTAAAGCTCTGATCGTTGCTCAAGATGAAAAAGAAGCGGGCCTACGTGCTTTGCTGAATTTAGGGCATACATTTGCACACGCTATTGAAGCGCAAATGGGTTATGGGCAATGGTTACATGGTGAAGCGGTGGCAACCGGCATGGTATTAGCTGCAAAACTTGCACATACTCGTGGTGATTTAACTGTGGAACAAGTATCAAGAATTGTGACATTAATTGCACAGTACAACCTACCGTGTGATATTCCTGATGTGATGAACAGCGAACACTTTTTACATCACATGCGTAAAGATAAAAAGAATAAAAAAGGTACAATTCGTTTTATTCTTCCTACTGAGTTTGGCCAATGTGCGCTGGTTGATGACGTCTCTGATCAACAGGTTAGAGATTTAATAGGGCGCTAATGCAATCGCAAATCTTACCTAGCCGTGCGGCTTTGGTTGATCGGATTGCCCTGCAGTTTGAATATGGGCAAAATCTCATTGTCTTATTAGGCCCTTCAGGGCTTGGTAAAAGTTACCTTCTAGAAACCTTTATCACTGATAAATATAGTGATTTTAATAAATCATTTGTGCAGTTACATGCCCGCATGACAGATAGCCAGTTAATGTCTGAGCTACTTGAACAAAGCTTTCGCTCGCCATTGATTGATCAAAATCTAAGTTTGTCAGAGAACTTTTACCAATTAGCAAAACAGCAAGACTGTGGCTCTTGCTTGTGGGTGCTAGATGGTGGTCGGCATTTGTCTGAAGAAATGGTGCAAGAACTAACAATACTTGCTCAGCACAGCCCAACAACGCTTTATATTTTATTGGCATCGCAATCGGTAGGGCAATTTAATAAAGCCGTTGAACTTCATTTAGAGCCCTTGTCTATTGCTGAAAGTAAGCAGTTAATGCAGTGTTATTTTCCTGATTTACCATATGATGAAGATCCTGTTTTTCAAACCTTTTTGCAAGAAGCGCATGGTAACCCGAGCCTATTATTAGCATGGCAGCCTACGCAACATACTGCAAAAGTAGCAGTAGCAGATAAAGTATCTTGGCGTTTACACTTGATTGCGCTGTTGGTAATTATAATGCTGTTGATCATTGGTTTTTTATATCAATCGGATATGACCCGTTGGTGGCAAGATTTTTATCAGCAACAACCAGACAGTTCGGTGTCGACAGCGATTCCAGTGGCCACCTTAAAGCAACCAGTTGCAGAGCCTGCATTAGCAACGAGTTCTTCAGCAGTAAACCTTACTGATGCTGAATTAGCCGAGCAACAAACTCAGTCAGAACAGGGAGAGCAGTCGAAGGAAAATCCTTCTCAAGACAACCTTGAACAGAAAAAACCTGCCCAAGACAGCTTAACTAAAGAAAGTTTAGATAAAGAGAACAATGTTGCGGCAATATTAGATAGTTTAGCGCCTGCAGCAGAGCCAGTTGATGTTATTGCGAGTCTAGCCGATGATGTTGACTCGAAAGCGAGTCGCGCAGCAGATTTGCCAGTTGATAATGGCTGGTATTTACAGCAGGCCGATGAGCAGCTTGTGATCCAGCTACTAGCGGTAACTCAACAGGCCGTTGCCGAGCAGTATGTGGTTGAGCAAGGCTTGCAGTCACTTGCTAAAGTTTACCAGACAAGGCGAAATGGCAAAGTGTGGTGGCTAGTCACTTATGGTAGCTATGATAATTTAAAAAGTGCGCAACAGGCGTTATCGAACTTATCTGAAACAGTGCGTAAAAATAAGCCATTTTATAAAAAAATCAGTAAAATAAAACAAGAAATCGCGTTACTAGATCAGTAAACTTACTTTGATTAGTGTAAAATCGCGGCACACCAGTTTGAAGTAAAGAGCCGATGCAGAAAAAGACCAGAGCCTTCCTTAAATGGGCTGGCGGAAAATACAGCTTAGTTGAAGATATTAGCACGCGCTTAAATGAAGCGAGTAAGCATGCTGATACCTTAGTTGAACCGTTTGTTGGCGCTGGTTCGGTATTTTTAAATACCGATTTTAAACATTACATCCTCAATGATATTAATGCTGATCTAATCAATCTTTATAACGAACTAAAAAACTCACCTGATGAATTTATTAGTGACGCTAAAAAGTTATTTGTTGATTTAAATAATCAAGCTGACGCGTATTACGATTACCGCGTACAGTTTAATCAAAGTAATGATATTTATGAGCGAGCTATTTTATTTTTATACATGAATCGCCATGGTTACAATGGCTTATGTCGTTATAACTTGAAAGGCATTTTTAATGTGCCATTTGGTAAGTATAAGCGTCCTTACTTTCCAGAAAATGAAATGTATATTTTTGCCGAGAAAGCACAACAAGCCACATTTACTTGTTTAGGCTATGATGACGTATTTAAATTAGTTCCAGATAATGCGGTGATCTATTGTGATCCTCCGTATGTCCCTTTGAGCAAAACGGCTTCGTTTACCTCGTATGCTAAAGGTGGTTTTAATTTAGATGATCAGGCCAACTTAGCAAATTTAGCAGAGCAGGCTGCATTTGAAAATAAAACGCCTGTATTGATCTCAAACCACGATACGGTCTGGACTCGCAAAATTTATAGCCAAGCGAGCTTGGCAGAAATTCAAGTTAAACGCACGATTAGCCCTAAAGGTGGCTCGCGTAACAAAGTAAATGAGTTAATGGCTATGTATTTAGCACCCAAGTCACCACGCCATAAATAGCGGCAACAAAAAGAGTAAATAATATAACTGCGATGATGATAATACTCAGTGGCGAGTGTTGTTTGAAGTCAGAACGGCGTTTGTTTTCAGACTGCACGCCGAAGAATGCTGCAATAACGCTTTGCATAGCACTCAGCAGCTGTTGCATTTAATTAAAACCGCGGACTAAGTGAACGCGCTTTTTTTGGTTCATCTGAGCTAGTTAGTAACTCAAGTAAATCTAAATAATGGAACTGTGCACTACGGCTTTCACCGGTGAGCCATGACATCCAACTTGATTCTTGTTCGACTTTCATGCATTGGGTAGCATTATTAATAGTGAGGTGTCCAGAGCTACATTGGCAATCGTTTGCTGCCATAAAGGCATCATCACTTTTTGAAAAATAGCTTATAGAAGCGATAGTTATAGCAGCCGCAGTTAAGATCCCGATTTTAAAAGCACGCATTTGACTAAATCCATAATAATGTAACTCATTAGAGCATACATAAAAAATGCTCAAATAACAAACTTAATTTACCCTTAATAAATATAAATTTTTAATAAAATTAAACGCTTAAGGTAAAAATAATGTTTAAATTTAGTTGCTTGAAATTTAACCGTTGCATTTAATTGAATAGAGTTAAAGCTTAAATTTATGGGTTGTTTCGCTCATTATTGAATGTCGTACAATATATTGCAGATTTATTTTCCCGCCTTCAGGTTATTTGTTACATTAGGCGTATCAAGGCTTTATAAATCAGCTTAGTTGCATTTATGAATACACTCTAAGGATTGTTTATGTTAGAAACACTACAAAAGTATCTGATTGCTCCCTCTATTTTATCTGCTGATTTTGCGCGCTTGGGCGAAGATGTTGAGCGTGTCTTAGACTCAGGTGCAGATGTAGTGCATTTTGATGTCATGGATAATCACTATGTACCAAATCTAACAATTGGCCCTATGGTCTGCAAAGCGCTACGTGATTATGGCATCACAGCGCCTATTGATGTGCATTTAATGGTTAAACCTGTTGATAGTTTAATTCCGCAATTTGCAGAGGCTGGTGCGTCAATTATTACCTTTCACCCAGAAGCGAGTGAACATATTGATCGTACTTTACAGTTGATCAAAGACCATGGTTGCCAAGCTGGCTTAGTATTTAATCCCGCAACGAGCTTAAGCTATTTAGAACACGTGATTGATAAACTTGATGTGATTTTACTGATGTCGGTAAACCCAGGGTTTGGTGGTCAGAGCTTTATTCCCCATACTTTGGAGAAACTTCGTCAAGCGCGAAAAATTATAGATGACTCAGGTCGTGCAATACGCTTGGAGGTGGACGGCGGGATTAAAGTCGACAATATAGCCGCTGCGGCTCAAGCTGGCGCGGACATGTTTGTAGCAGGTTCCGCAATCTTTAATCAGCCAAATTATAAAGCAGTGATAGAGCAAATGCGTGAACAGTTAAAAGGTGTTAAGTAATGAAGTACGAGGTTGCTTTATTTGATTTAGATGGCACTTTAGTTGATAGCGTTTATGACTTATATATCGCTATGAATCTGACCTTATCTGACTTGGCTTTTCCTATTGTGAGTCAGCGCTTGGTGGAAAGCTGGGTCGGCAATGGCATTGAAACTTTGGTAAAACGGGGTTTAAGTGGTGATATGCAAGTGAGTGAGCATTTAGACGCTGTACTTGCTGACAAAGCAATTACGTTGTTTTACGGTCATTATGGACAAATTGTTGGTGAATACAGTGTGTTGTATCAACACGTAGAAACTGGCCTTGCGGCATTACGTGGAGTACCAAAAGCGTTGATCACTAATAAAGCGCGATGCTTCACAGAAAAACTATTAGATAAACTCGCATTAACAAGTCACTTTGAAGTGATAGTTTGTGGTGACGACATGGCTAAAAAGCCATCCCCTGAGCCGCTTTTATTTGCTTGTCAGCAATTAAATGTAGCTGTTAGCCAGGCAATAATGATAGGTGATTCAAAAAGTGATATTTTAGCTGCTCAAGCTGCCAATATTGATGTAATTGCGTTAAGTTATGGCTATAACCAAGGTGAAAACCTCAGTGATTATAATCCGCAGTACCTCTGTGATACATTCTTAGATATAATACCTGTGCTTAGCCAAAGGTAAGCGCTTGCATTTTTAATTTTAGTATTTTTTATTTTAGTAATATAAAGGAACATCATGAGTAAACCAGTAGTGTTAAGTGGCATGCAGCCAACCGGTGGGATGACAATAGGCAACTATGTTGGTGCTATTAACCAGTGGGTAAAGCTACAGGAAGAATATGATAGTCACTTTATGTTAGCCGATTTACACGCCATTACCGTACGCCAAGACCCTGAATTGTTAAGAGCGCGCGTGTTAGATGGTATTGCTTTATATGTAGCGTGTGGAATTAACCCTGAAAAAGCTGCACTATTTGTGCAATCACAAGTGCCTGAACATGCTCAATTAGGTTGGGTATTAAACTGTTATGCACAAATGGGTGAGCTGAACCGCATGACCCAATTTAAAGACAAGTCAGCCAAGAATACTAATAACGTCAATGTGGGCTTGTTTGCTTACCCAGTACTGCAAGCGGCAGATATTCTTCTTTATCAAGCGGCACAAGTGCCTGTGGGGGATGACCAAAAGCAACACTTAGAGCTTACTCGTGATATCGCAACGCGTTTTAATAACGTTTATGGCGAAGTGTTCACTATTCCTGAACCTTACATTCCTGAGTTTGGTGCACGCGTAATGAGCTTGCAAGATCCGCTGAAGAAAATGTCTAAATCAGATGAAAACCCAAATGGTTTTATCATGATGTTAGATGAGCCGAAAAAGATTGAGAAAAAGCTGAAAAAAGCAGTAACTGATTCAGACGAGCAGGCACGTATTTATTTTGATCGTACTGAAAAACCAGGTGTATCAAATTTATTAACGCTAATGTCAGTAGCCACTAAACGTTCAATTGAAGAGTTAGTGCCTGAATACGAAGATAAAATGTATGGTCATCTGAAAAAAGATACGGCCGATGCAGTGGTGAGCATGATTGAACCAATTCAAGCGCGTTTTAAAGAAATTCGTGAAGATCAAACTATGCTTGATACCATCATGAGAACCGGCGCTGAAAAAGCCAGTGCACGCGCTGAGGTGACCTTAAAATCGGTTTACGAGGCATTAGGCTTCATACCTCGCCCATAATTTAGCTTTAGTTTGCAAAAAACCGCTTTTGAATAATATTCTAAAGCGGTTTTTTTACTTTTAAAGTGTGGCTGTTGTACTAATACCAATCGACTTAAATATTTAACCATTCTAGCGAGCTAAATAAAGCGCTAACTGCGTTATAAATTTTTCATGTAGAACAACTACATGTCAAAATTTACGCCTTGTTATCACGTCATTTATCTGTCGCTATAAATGGTCAGTAACTTAACACGATTGGTATAATAGACAATGTATGCGGCGTTTTTATAGCGCACTAGGCTTTGTCTAGTTTATCAGCTAACTTTTTATCAATTTGTTTTTGTAGCTCGTCCATTGATTTTTCCAAGTTCACATCTAATTTTGTATCTAATCCATTTTCGAATGCTTGCTCTTTCGCTTGCGCTTGTTGTACTACAGATTTTGAGATATGTAAGCTACCTAGTTGTTGCATAACTAGCTCAGGGTTACCTGCTGCCATTGCTGAAGAAGTACCAAAAGTAGCGGCGATTAAAAATACTGGTAATGTTTTTTTGATTAAATTTTTCATGATTGAACCCTTTTAATTTTTAAACTTTAAGTTAACTATTAACTGCAAATATTGGCTGCGATTAAATTAGCAGTGAACCGTTTGCTGTTGACGGTGATAAGAATAGCCCTGAAATTTAATAAAGTCGCTTATCTAGTTATGAGCAATTAATTGATAATAGTTTTTTATTTATTGTTATTTTAAATCAATGTCTTATTGTTAAACCTTATATTGCAATATAAGGTTTAACTACATAAATAATCGTCCCTGTGCTAGGGTTAGTAGATACAAAAAAAGAAATAAGCCTTATGAATTATCAAATCGGACCTTGGCAATTTATTAAAAACCGTTGTGTGGTTGTTGCAGGTAATATAGAACGAGAGTTAGATCCGTTACTTGTTAAATTACTAATGCACTTTATTAGTAAGCCTCAGCAGATCATTGCCCGTCAAGAATTAGTAGAGCAGGTTTGGCAGCAAAGTTTTGTTGATGACAATGCGATTAATCGTGCAATCTCAGAGCTACGCAAGCAACTTTCTCACCCTATTGAAAAAGCCCCATTATTAAAAACTCATTATCGCAAAGGTTATAGCTTGACTGTGGTTGCCACGCCACTAGCTGTAAATGAACCACAGCATCAGCCGAACGCTATGACCTCTATTGATCATGTTCGTGAGGTAAGTCTTAATGCGACAAATGTAAGTGATATAAAGAGCGACTCAGAAATTGCCCATGTGGTGCTTGCAGAAAGTAGTACTAGTAGCCAAGTAATAGCGACAAGTTACACTAAATCAAAACAATTTTACGTAGTTGCTGGCGTGTTGTTACTTGTGCTGATTACTGTAATTGTCAGTTGGCTGGTGATGAACAACACAAAGCAGCATCCACCTGAGCAAGGTGAGATCATAAAAACAACCGCAACAATTATCCCAAGCACATGGAATGTAGGCGCAGAAGCGGTGCCAGTTCTTTCTTTTGATAAGCAATATTTGGCCTACAGTAATACTGATTTAACTACTCAGCAACCCCATGCCTTTGTTAAGCGTATCGCCGATCAACGAGAAATAGAGTTGCATTACCAAGACTTCAATGTCTCTATTTTGTCATGGCAGCTTAAGCAGCATAGTGTATTGTTGCAGGCAACAAAATTATCTGAGCAGCAATGCTTAATGGTACTGGTTGATATTAGTGACTTTTTAAATCCTACCGCGGGGCGGGTTATTCGTGAGTGCGACTTACGTTATACCGGTTATGCGCAACTGGATGAAAGTGGTACATTCTTATATTTCAGTGAATTTAAAGACAAGCAAGGTGGCGCTGGGCTTTTACGCTATAACACTCACACTAAGAAAGAAACCACTTTAGTTCCAAGCTCTGACATATTGTATGGGGTATTGATGCCGCGTATTTCATCATCAGGTAAATACATAGGCTATATTCAATCATTGCAAGGTCAGCCATTTTCCTTTTTTACTTACAACTTACAGACGACAGAGATAAAGCGCTTTTTTCAGGGGCAGTCAAAAGGAATTAGCTTTGCATTTGATTGGCTACCTAATGAAGACCGTGTGTTTGTTTCAGAGTATGACCGCCTAACGACTATTAATGTTGTTGATGGTAGCCATACGGTTCGTGAAATATCACCTTACCTGTCGGCTTATTATATAGCGGCTCAATCCGCTAATAGTTTTTACTTTTCGCCAGCACAAACCCAGCAGCTGTCGATATTTAAAGTCACTGATTTATTTTCGCTACAGATGCAAGGGCATTATTTATACCAATCAGAAGGTAATAACTACAATGCATTGCCGCTGCTTAGTGGACAGCAAGCCAGCACATTGTTTATTTCTAGCCGCTCAGGCAATGGTCAAATTTGGCTCGAGCAAGGTGACCAACAAGTGCAAATAAGTAATTTCACCGCACAGCATGGTACGCCTGATTTTGGTTTTGTAAGAATGGCCAGTAATGGCAAGTTTTTATTACTCAAAATTAATGAACAGCTCAACTTTTTTGATATTGAAGCGAAAAAGCTGCATAGCATAGCGGAGTTAAAAGGATTAAAAGTTGCAAGCTACGCATGGTCAGATAATAACGAGCAAATATGGCTAATTGAACAGCAGGATAAACGTTATCAATTATGGCAATTTAATTTGTTAACCCGTGAATTGGCTAAGCGTAATGATATTGCCCCTTATGCATTACTTAACGATAACCAAGGGCGCAGTTATGCTGTCACCAACGATGAGCTGATCCGACTTGCGGATGATACACGTTGGCAGCTTCCTGATGCTGCCCGTAGCACCTCGTTTCATGCAATTAATGCCGAGTATTTATATATTAGTGATGGTATCTCGCGAGTAGCTCGCTTTAATTTAACCAGCCACGCACTTGAAGAAACGCATGTTGATTTCAAGTCGTTTGCCTTTAATGTCACCGATAATAATGAGCTGCTATTCAATCGCCGAGATGTGAAAGATACACAAATAAAACTAGTCAGTTGGTAGGATTTAGCTGCCTGACACATATAGATATAACTAAAGCCGTGCTTGATTTAACAAGCGCGGCTTTACTTTTTGGGTTGGTAGCTAGCTACTGCGGTGCCTTTATTCCTGCGGAGTCACAGGCTTTTACTGTAAAGCTATAGCCATAGGGTTTGCTGTTATCTAAGGCTATTTCGACAATTTCGTAATCATTTAATTCGACAACTTTGGTATTTGTGGATTTTTTACAGCGTGAGTAGCTATTTGCTTCAAAACTGTAAGCAAAGATCGCGATTAGGCGCTTACTGCGTTCAAAATAGCCTTTAGTATCAAGGAAAGAATAGACAGCATTAGAAATATCGGTATCGCCTTCTGAAGTCGCGTCGAGAGTGATTAGCGGCTGCTTGTCAGTTTCTTGTTCAGACTCAGTTTGTTGTTGTATTTTTTCTGATATTTGCTCTATCGCTTGCTCTTGTTGTGCTTTTGGCTTGGCAGATAATTGCTGACTTTGAGAAAAGGTGGTTGTTATATCATCAATAACTTCGGTTGTGGGCTTACCATCAACAAACGAAAATATATTTAGGATCACCACGCTTGCAAGTACGAAGCGCAGTAGAGCTGTTAATAAAGGTGAATAACTCTGTGTGATGAATTTGATGCGATCAGAACCAAAAGGTTTGATCAACAACAGGGCGAGAATATACAGAGGTAAAAGTAATTGCAGGGCAAGTAATGTGGCAAGAGTGATCCCCAGTGCCCATGGCGGTAAATAAATTAAGGTTGCAAAATTATGAGTGTAATTTAACTGGCTCGCCGACACCATAGTGACTTCGTTAACAATACCGCTAGCGCTGGCGAGCACAAAGTTGGCTATCGTTGCGTAAAAAATTAGTATCAGTGCTTTACCGGCAAGTGAATGCCAGAGATGATTAAACTTAGGCCAAAACTCAACGATTAAAGCAATAATACTCAAGGCCGTGCAAAGCCAACCTGATTGCAACACAACGAGGCTGGCCAATGCGAGTAAATACAGTTTTTGTGCGGTACTTAAATTAAACCAAATAGCTTGGCCGCGCTTAAAAATACGCTTTGCTTGCACTTGCCAACTCGCGTGTTGTTGCTTGAGCTGTTTATTAGCACGCCATTTGATTATTTTTAGATACCGTTGCACATTTTTCCTAACTTATAAAAGCGGCTTTAAGTAATGACCAGTATGTGAGCGCTCACATTCAGCCACTTCTTCCGGCGTGCCTGCAATGAGAATTTCACCACCACCCGCGCCACCTTCAGGGCCTAAATCAACAACCCAATCAGCGGTTTTGATCACATCAAGGTTGTGCTCAATCACCACAATGGTATTACCGTGGTCACGTAAGCGATGCAATACAACTAACAACTGCTCGATGTCAGCAAAATGCAAGCCTGTGGTTGGTTCATCCAAAATATACAAGGTTTTGCCAGTGTCACGCTTGGATAGCTCGCGGGCAAGTTTAACTCGCTGTGCTTCACCACCAGAGAGTGTGGTAGCTGCTTGGCCGAGGCGAATATATGACAAGCCTACATCCATCAAGGTTTTTAGCTTACGTGCAATCGCTGGGATTTTGTCAAAGTAGTCGTGTGCGTCTTCAACGGTCATCTCTAGCACTTGATGAATGTTTTTGCCTTTGTACTGTACTTCTAACGTCTCGCGGTTATAGCGTTGGCCTTTACAGACATCACACGGCACATAAACATCCGGTAAAAAATGCATTTCTACTTTAATTACGCCATCACCTTGGCAGGCTTCACAGCGCCCACCTTTAACGTTAAAACTAAATCGACCCACTTTATAGCCACGCGAACGTGACTCTTGAGTGCCGGCAAATAACTCACGAATACCGGTAAATATACCCGTATACGTTGCAGGGTTTGAACGCGGTGTACGACCAATTGGGCTTTGATCGATATCGATCACTTTGTCAAAGTGCTCAAGGCCTTTAATTTCTTTATATGGCGCAGCTTCTGCGGTGGTTGCACCATTTAACTCGGTATGCGCGAGCTTGAACAAGGTGTCGTTAATAAGGGTTGATTTACCAGAGCCAGATACGCCGGTAATACAAGTCATCAAACCAAAAGGAATTTTTAAATCAACATTCTTGAGGTTATTACCTGTCGCGCCAAATAGCTCTAGCCATTTGTCGTTAACTTTATGTCGAACGCTTGGCACTTCAATTTTACGTTTACCCGATAAGAACTGCCCAGTAACTGATTTTTCACTGGCTAAAATATCATCCCGCGTACCTTGAGCAATAACATAGCCACCATGCACACCAGCCCCAGGGCCAATATCAATAATGTGATCGGCAGCGCGTATCGCATCCTCATCATGTTCAACGACAATTACGGTATTACCGAGATCTCGCAAATGGATAAGCGTTTTTAACAGGCGGTCGTTGTCGCGCTGATGCAAACCAATAGAAGGTTCATCAAGTACATACATTACACCAACAAGACCTGCACCAATTTGGCTTGCTAAGCGAATACGCTGTGCTTCACCACCGGATAAAGTGTCAGCACTGCGTTCAAGAGATAAATAATTTAAACCAACATTAATTAAAAACGATAAACGGTCGCGGATCTCTTTGAGTATTTTTTCAGCAATTTGACCTTTTTGGCCGGTTAAGCTTAAACCTTCAAAAAAGTCCATGGCTTCACCAATACTCATGGTGGTTATTGCTGGCAGGTTGGTTTGCCCTATAAATACACTACGTGCTTCTTGGCGAAGGCGAGAGCCTTTACAGCTAGGGCAGGCTTGACTGGTTTGGTATTTAGCGAGTTCTTCGCGTACCGAGTTTGACTCAGTCTCACGATAGCGACGGTTCATATTATTGAGCACGCCTTCAAACTCATGGTTACGCGTTATTAAATCACCACGATCGTTGCGATAGTTAAATGCAATTTTAGTGCTGCCAGAGCCCTCTAAGATAATCTTTTTAGCCTCTTTACTTAGCTCTTGGAACGGCACTTCCAAATCAAATTTATAATGTTCAGCAACCGCTTGCAGCATTTGAAAGTAGTAAAAGCTGCGTTTATCCCAACCTTTAATTGCCCCACCAGATAAACTGAGTTCCGGGTTTTGAATAACGCGGTTAGGATCGAAATACTGTCTTACCCCTAAACCATCACAGCTTTGACATGCGCCAGCAGGGTTATTAAATGAGAATAACCGTGGCTCAAGCTCAGTCATCGCGTAGCCACAGGTAGGGCAGGCAAAGTTTGCTGACAGTAATAATTCTTCAGCATTTGCATCATCCATTGAGGCTATGGTAGCCACACCTGCAGACAATTCCAGCGCGGTTTCAAACGATTCAGCTAAACGCTGTTGTAAGCCATCTTTCACTTTAAAGCGGTCGACAACCACTTCGATGGTGTGCTTTTTGTGTAACTCTAAGGTTGGAGGATCGGAAAGATCGCATACTTCACCATCAATACGGGCGCGAATGTAGCCTTGACTGGCTAACTGCTCTAATAACTTAACATGCTCACCTTTACGCTCTTTTACTACCGGAGCCAGTAGCATCAGTTTGCTACCTTCAGGGAATGCCAAGACAGTATCGACCATTTGGCTAATTGTTTGTGCTGCTAGTGGTAAATCGTGAGTAGGACAACGTGGCTCACCTACCCGGGCAAACATTAAACGTAAATAGTCATAAATTTCGGTAATGGTACCAACGGTGGAGCGAGGATTATGTGACGTTGATTTTTGCTCAATTGAAATTGCCGGTGACAGCCCTTCAATATGATCAACATCAGGTTTTTCCATTAAAGATAAAAATTGTCTGGCATAAGCCGATAAAGATTCTACATACCGACGTTGCCCTTCTGCATATAAGGTATCAAATGCCAAAGACGATTTACCTGAACCAGATAGGCCGGTGATAACAATTAATTTATCACGGGGAATGGTTAGGCTGATGTCTTTTAAATTGTGCGTGCGGGCGCCTCGGACTTCAATGTTTTCCATGCTATCTCGTTTCATTACCAAATTGATTTACTGAGTATCTCATAATACGCAGCAAGATTAATCCTTGATCAATGAAAAAATCATCAGTTTGAAACGATTATTTCTTGTTAAGCTTGTGCTAGAATCCCTGCTCGAATTTTAATAGACAGCAAGAACACGCGAATCATGACAGCATCTTCACTTAATTCACGAGAAAAACGCGCCGCAGTATCGCTCGCGAGTGTGTTTGCATTTCGTATGCTTGGCTTATTTATGTTAATGCCTGTGCTGGCAATTTACGGACAAGATTTAGCTGGATTTTCACCGTTATGGATTGGTATTGCGATTGGTGCTTATGGCTTAACGCAAGCGGTGTTGCAAATCCCTATGGGTTGGCTATCAGATAAAATTGGCCGTAAAAAAGTTATTGTAGGTGGTTTGTGTGTGTTTGCGCTAGGGTCAGTGATTGCTGCAACCGCAGATTCTTTACAAATGGTAACCGTTGGGCGAGCTTTGCAAGGAATGGGGGCGATTGCCAGTTCATTGCTGGCGTTTGCATCCGATCTTAGCCGTGATGAGCAACGACCAAAAGTGATGGCTGTTATCGGTATGAGTATCGGCATGAGCTTTGCTGTTGCTATGTTACTAGGCCCTATGGTCGCTGCGGCTTGGGGTATTGCTGGAATTTTTTGGTTGACGGCAGCGCTGGCTATTCTTGGTATTTTTATTATATTATTCTTAGTACCCAAAGCGGTTAATAAAGCGCCCAAAGGCGATACCCTAGCCAGCTTTACAGATATTAAAAAACTAATTAAACACCCACAGTTAGCACGTTTAGATGTGGGGATCATGTTGCTGCACTTAACCCTAACCACTATTTTTGTGGCGCTACCTGGTCAATTAATTGCTAATGGCCTTGTTGCATCAGCACATTGGCAAATATATATCCCAGTGTTGATTTTTGGCTTTTTGTTAATGGCGCCGATGATGATCATCGCCATTCGTAAAGAAAAAGAAAAGCAGGCCTTTATCGCATCAATTGCTTTGTTAACACTGAGTATGACTGCAATGGCATTATGGGTTGATAGTATTTTAGGTATGGCATTATGCATGTTGGCCTATTTTGTGGCGTTTAATTTTCTAGAAGCGACTATGCCTGCATTAGTATCGCGTTTTTCACCAGCAAACCAAAAAGGTTCGGCGATGGGAGTATTTTCATCTGGGCAATTTTTTGGGGCATTTTTAGGTGGTATTTTAGGAGGTTACGTTGCGCAATCAACAACAGCACAAGCAGTGTTTGCCGCAGCCGCAGTTGTTGGGTTAATATGGCTTATCCTTGCGTGGAATATGCAAGTCCCGCCAAGAAGTAAAATGATAAGCTTAATGACTGAATTAAGTAATGAGCAGCAAGCGCAAACCCTTGCTTCTCGTTTAGTTGCTTTACCAGGTGTAATTGAAGCAACGGTAGTATGCGATGAAAATCGTAGCTATTTAAAGATTAATGATAAAGAATTTGACCTAGACCAAGCCCGTAAAGTGGCTGGTTTAATATAACGTTTATAGGAGAAAGGTCCATGGCACGCGGTGTGAACAAAGTAATCTTGGTTGGTAATTTAGGTCAAGATCCAGAAGTACGTTATATGCCTAATGGCAATGGTGTAGCGAATATTACCTTAGCAACGTCTGATAGCTATAAAGATAAAAACACCGGTCAAATGGTTGATAAAACAGAATGGCACCGTGTGGTATTTTTTGGCAAATTGGCTGAAATTGTCGGCGAATATTGCCGTAAGGGATCACAAATTTACGTTGAAGGTAAATTACAAACACGTAAATGGACCGACCAACAAGGCCAAGAGAAATACACCACTGAGATCGTAGTAGACGGCTTTACAGGGCAAATGCAAATGCTAGGCGCACGTGGTGGCGATCAGCAAGGTGGTGGCTACCAAGGTGGTCAACAACAAAGCCAAGGCGGCCAATCTCAAGGTGGTTACGGCCAACAGCAAAGCGCTCCACAAGGTGGTGGTTATCAACAAAGTGCACCACAACAAAGTGGTGGTGGTTATGCGCCTGCTCCACAACAAGCTCCTGCCGCTCGCCAGCAGCCAGCTCCACAACAGAATAATCAATACCAAAGTGGTGGCTATGCTCCACAAGGTGGCGGCCAACCACAAGGCGGTTTTGCACCTAAACCACAAAATGCCCCACAAGGCGGCGCATCAAATCCAATGGAACCACCCATTGACTTTGATGACGATATCCCGTTTTAACCAAAGACAAATTTAAAAATGTTGAAAAACACCCTTAAAAGCCGCTGTTAAGCGGCTTTTTTGATTTTTGTTAGGCAGTTTTTGTGACTATAAGCAATTTTATACTGAATAAACTTTGACTTTAATTAATTTATATGTGAAATTTCATATATTCGATATTTCATATGTTTGGCCTGCGCATTTTATTAGGAGTTAGAGTAAATGGCACATAAAGTTGAGTTACCAAATCTAGAGCAAGTACATAGTCATGTTCCGGCTGCTGGCGCCTTTAATTTAAATTTCTCTGCGCATAAGCCAAAAATTTTATTGTTATATGGCTCTTTAAGAGAGCGTTCATACAGTAAGCTGGTTATTGAAGAGAGTGCGCGACTACTCACGCATTTTGGCGCTGAAGTGAAAGTTTTTGACCCGCAAGGTTTACCGCAAACCGACAGTGAAGATGAGTCACACCCTAAAGTACAAGAATTACGAGATTTAATGCTGTGGTCAGAAGGGCAAGTGTGGTGCTCGCCTGAACGCCATGGCGCTATGACCAGTGTATTTAAAAATCAAATTGATTGGGTACCATTGAGTTTAGGTGGCGTGCGACCTACGCAAGGTAAAACCTTGGCTGTGATGCAAGTTTGTGGTGGCTCTCAATCTTTTAATGTCGTGAATCAGTTACGTGTTCTAGGTCGCTGGATGCGCATGGTTACAATCCCTAACCAATCATCTGTAGCAAAAGCCTATTTAGAATTTGACGAAGATGGTCGTATGAAACCGTCGGCTTTTTATAATCGTATTGTGGATGTGATGGAAGAGCTCATTAAATTTACTTTGTTATTACGCGATCAAAAAGACTACTTTGTCGATAGATACTCGGAGCGAGTTGAATCAGCTGAGCAGTTAAGTGAACGTGTAAACCAACGGTCTATTTAATCAGTAAATATATAGTCGAGGAGCTTGTTATGGTTGTAATTCATCATAATCCAGATTGTGGTACATCAAGAAATGTATTAAGGCTAATTAAGGCGTCAGGTTATGAACCTGTGGTAATTGAATATTTAAAATCAGGCTGGACTAAACCGCAACTCCTTGCTTTGTTTGCTGCGGCAGATTTAACCCCGAAAACAGCGCTTAGAGTCACTAAATCACCGGCTAAAGAATTAGGCTTATTAGATGACAACGTGTCTGATGAGCAAGTTCTAGATGCAATGCTCGTGCATCCGATTTTAGTGAATCGCCCCATCGTTTGTACTGCAAAAGGAGTGAAATTAGCACGCCCGAGCGAAGCGGTATTAAGCTTACTTGATAATTGGCCACAGGGCGCATTTTACAAAGAAGATGGTGAAATGATTATTGACCAATACGGCAAACTTATCTCTGGGTGTTAAGCAAAGCACCTTCACTTAATTATAAGTACAGGCTGATTGTTGCCAAGGCATGAAATTTACCCTAAGGCTTAGTAATTAAAATTACGAAAGTTTTTTATTTTAAATGCTGGGTAACATTTTAAGTCCGCTCTCAGCCTTGTGTTTATAAGGATCTTGAACAACACTTTAGCTATTAGTACAAACAGCGTAACAGCCATGGTGACTCAATTTAACAATGCACAAGTACGGATGCTAAGTATTTATGTGATTGCTTTTATGCTTTTACTAACCGTATTTAATCTCTTACTTGGAGAGATATTGCATCAAAAAGTACATCTCGAAGGCAGCCAATTAGCCAAGCAAGTGTATAATTTAAAGCTGGAGCAAACCGCAGATAGGGAGATAATTGCAGCTCTTGCAGATGATCATGGTTTCATGCTTGAACCAGGGAGTATGCCGTTTCATTTTTCAGCTTTTATGGCGGAAGATAGTGAGATTTTTAATTATAAAACGGTTAGTTTAAAGCTTTACCATTGGCCTTTTTGGGTTGTAGAAAGCCACTTATTTATTTTACTTAACTTAGTTATGATAGGTGCGGCGATCTGGGGCTACCGCTGGTGGCGAGTGCTTTTTAGGCGCCATGATAGTGCTGATGAGGTTTCGCCACAAATCGGCAATACGCAATTTACAAGTGCCAAAAGCACTCAACAAACCACCGTTAAGGTATCACATCATGATATGGCAGTTGGTAGCACAAAAGCACTGATACCTAAACAACAAGCGACAACAGGGGAAAACCCAGCAATCACGGGCATGTATGGGATTCAAAGTAACCATCAGCATCTTTTTGCGTTACTTTACTGCGCGCAACCATTTCCTGACAACGTTGATTTAGAACGTCATTTCAAACTTATAATGGTTAAAGGTTTTAAAGAGCTATCTCGGGTATCTGTAAAGTTATTGTCTTCTGGAGGCTTGGCAATTACCCTAGAAAATATACCTCAAGCCGAAATTGATACTTACACAAAGCGATTACATCAAACGATTTACCAAGCATCTTTGCCTTATCGTGGTGATTTATCCCGTAAAGAAATAAAAATAGGCGTATGTAATTACCGTGATGGTGCTGACCAAACCATAGTGTATCAATTAACAAAATCGGCACTTACACTCGCAAAGCAAAGTGCGTGGCAACATATTCATCGTGTGCCATTTAACTACACGCGATCAACAGTATTAGCAAATAGTTTTGAAAACCTTGCTGACTACATTGGAAAAAAGAAGTTTATGTTGTTTTTTCAACCACTGTTTGAGTTTGCCAGTGGTGATATATTACAGCATGAAGCTTTAATTCGTGTACGTCATAAATCACTTGGTATGTTGTCGGCTAAGCAGTTTATCCCACAGTTGAAAAGTGATGACGCAATTACCTTGTTAGATAAAACAGTATTAGATCAGGTTATTAAGTTATTAAAGAGTGAACCAAGCCCTTTAACCGTAAGTATTAATCTGCATGCTTTAAATTGGTTTGATGATGATTACTGGCATTGGTTTGGTAAGCGAATGGGTAATATCAAGGCTGCAAACAAGTTGCAGTTTGAAATATCTGAAGTGGACTTTTATCAACACCTGCAGCTGTTGAAGTTTGCCTTTAGCAGGATCGAATTAGTTGGTAGCTCGGTGTTAATTGATAATGTTTCATCGAGCAGTAAAGTCACTTTATTAGATAAGTATAAAGTGATTAAAGGCTTAAAGTTGAGCTACGACTTAATTCATAATATTGATAAAAATATAACGCAGCAAAAGCAGGTGCGCCAAATAGTTACCAAAGCGGAACGAGTCAACTTACCTGTATACGGGGTTGGTGTTGAGACTCAACAAGAACTCAATATGCTGAAAAAACTCGGCGTTGTTGGCGCGCAAGGATTTTATTTTACAGAGCCTTTGCAAGAGTTTACCAATGTAACGGTAAATTGATTTTTTATATAAGCTGGCGATAGCGCAGTCCATCTAATCCCTGTAATCCTCCAGTGTGAATGGCAATGATCCGGCTACCTTCAGGAAAATAATCTTGTTCTATTAATTGCCATAAAGCGTACATCATTTTACCTGAGTAAATTGGCTCTAAAGGTAATTGATGTTGGCTTTGCATCATTAAACAAAATTGCCAAAGTTCAGAGCTAAATTTACCATAGCCACCATCATGAAACTGGGTGAGTAATTGCCAGTTCTGCTGTTGTGCTGCAATTGGACTTAGCGATTTTATTTCATTAATTAAATACTCAGCTTGCTTTAATACCGCAACTCCTAAAATCTGCGTGCTGTTATCGCAGCCTTCAGTTAACCCTGCCAGCGTGCCGCCACTACCCGTTGGGCATATTACGAAGTCAGCTTGTGGTAATGACTTAGCAAGTTCACAGCATCCTTGCAGTGCCGCTTTGTTCGTCCCGCCTTCTGGCAATATGTAAGCATTGGGGAAGCGTGCTTGTAATTGCGCTAAATAATCAGGGTTTTGGCGCTCACGATACTCTAGTCGAGTAACTGGATGTAATTGCATCCCGCATTGTTTGGCAAATTGTAAGGTCGGGTTTTGCCAGTCAAGTTCAGGTCCACGAATGATGCCATGGGTTTTAATATTAAAGTGTTTTCCGGCTGCTGCACAGGCATGGATATGATTTGAAAAAGCACCACCAAAAGTAACGAGCTCGGTTTTTCCTTGCGCTTGCATAGCCATGAGGTTGTATTTAAGTTTACGCCATTTATTACCACTTATAAGTGGGTGTAGTTGATCGTCTCGTTTTACTGATAATGATATTTTTTTTTTCACTCAGCAATGGGCAAGTGATTTTTTGTAATGCAGACTCAGCTAGTAAATTCACAGTGGTAACTTAAAGTAAATGGGAAGATAAGATTAACAAATTAGGCAAGAACAGGAAAATGATTCAGAAAATAAGCTGTTTTCAGGCAATGAATCGGTTATTTACTGGCAAGACTAGTGTGAATAGTTGTAAACTCAGATAATTTTTGAACAAAGCTTGTGTTTTGCCTTGCAAGTACATAGCATAAGAGTTTAATTATAAAAAATAAATAATGACCAAATAATTGCCGCTTTTTGGGAATGGAATATATGCGAATTGCTCCTTTATCTCTATTAATTTCAGCTAGCTTGATTGCATCAAGTGCATTTGCACAAGATACAGCCACGGTTACTGGAATTGAATCTGAGATTAGTATTAAACAAGCTGAATACGATAACGCTACACAGATACTTGAAAAACACTTAAAAGAAGAAAGTCAGTTACAAAGCCAACTAGATTTACTACGAACTCGTTCAACTGAGTTAGATAAAGAAAAAAATCAAGCGCTTGATGCCATGAATGAAATGTATCGTCGTTTAATTGACGATCCCACTATTGATATCAGTGCTGCACAAGCGCGTTATCAGCAGGCTGTGGTTGATCATAAGCAAAATAAAGATGATATCGCGATGCAGTTGGCGGCAATTGCATCCCACCGCAAAGACATTGAACAAATTCGCGTAGCAAAACATACCCAGTTAAATACACTCGAAAGCTTAAAAGAGCAATTAACAACGGCTCGAGTTGAGCGCTTACGCAACGAATTTACTCGTGAAGGTACATTGGAAGTTAACCATACTATCAACTGTAAACGTACCGAAACGTTAGCAGCGTGTGAGCAACGCGGCCAGCAAATGGGCCTACAAAAAGCAACCAAACGCTTTGTTGACCAAATATTTGCTAACTTAACAGAAGAGCGCTTAGTAGAGCCTAAACGCAATATGGCGGGTGCTCAGGTACAAGTGTTAAGTAGTCATGTAGTTAATAGTGCCTTTAGTGGCCAAGGTAATTACAACGTAAACTTAAGTGTTACTATGCGTGGTGATGTAAATAGCAGCCGTTTATGCAGTTTATTAAGTGTTGATAATCGTTACTGTTCAGAGTACGGCACACCACTTAGCACTGGTTATCAAACAAGTTACGATACGACTTTTACAGATAGTCAGTTAACATTCAGTGATAGCAAGGATAATGCGAATGTTTCGGTGTCGCGTATGAGTGAGCAACCGATACGCGATTATTCAGTTAAGCCTATGCCAATGCCAACGGTTAAGCCGCAGGCAGATGCCAATAAAATGATTGAATTTACACTGCGTTCAAATGTTTATGACGATGAAGTGTTTATTGATGGCGTGAGCTTTGGTTCAACACGGTTGGTAACGACTTTACCAAGTGGTATTCATGATGTTGAAGTGCGTAAACAAGGGTATCAGCCTTATCGCGTTCGAGTTGATTTACGAAAGCCGCAGACAATTCACGCTAAGCTGGTAAAAAAGCCTGAGTCGATTGCTGCACCGACATACACTAGCGAGCAACGTAATACGACACCGGTGGCCAGTACTGCATTAGGTGATAATGCCGCTGCTGCGATGGTTGTAATTCCAGCTGGTAAGTTTGAGATGGGTGATATCAACGGTAATGGGCTTGCTAATGAGCGCCCAGTTGTTGAGAAAGTAATAGCAAACTCATTCGCTATGCAAAATAAAGAAGTGACTGTGGGTGCTTATCAGCAGTTTGTTTCTAATACGAATTATAAAACCGAAGCTGAGCGTAATCGTGGTTGTGCTTATTACCTAAATGGCGAACCCGTTTGGGAAGTTAATTTAAATTGGCGTAATCCAGGTTTTGAGCAAAGCAGTGACTTTCCTGCAGTGTGCTTAACTTACAATGATGCCAAAGCGTACGCTGAGTGGTTGTCTGGTCAAACAGGTCAACAATATCGTTTACCAAATGAAGTTGAGTGGGAGTATGCAGCACGCGCTGGTACGAAAACTGAATACCCATGGGGTAACGAAATAGGTAAGAATTTAGCCAATTGTGGTTGGTGTGGTAGTGAATGGTCAAATAAAAGTGCAGCGCCAACAGGCTCGTTTGCACCTAATGCATTTGGCCTCTATGACACGGTAGGAAATGTATGGGAATGGACTCATAAGTCAGCTGAACAATCGGATGTAACTGTTCGTGGTGGGGCGTGGAATTTTGCGCCAAGTTTAGCTCGTGCCTCAACGCGTTTGATTTTGGCGCCGGACTTTCGTGCAAACTATATCGGTTTTCGTCTAGTACGCGAACGATAAAAAATAATTTAAAAAGGAAGCAATGCTTCCTTTTTTAACTAATTAACAAAGGTAGCTACGCTTTTTATTGCTGAACTGGTTCAGCATGTTAAAGTGCATTAGCTAACATAAGAACGTTTTTCAAAGGTCATCCAGCCTCATGTTTAAAAAACTCCGTGGTATTTTTTCAAACGATCTATCGATCGACTTGGGTACAGCCAACACCCTCATTTATGTCAAAGACGAAGGCATTGTCCTTAATGAACCATCTGTCGTTGCGATCCGTCAAGAACGCGCTGGTGGTCCTAAAAGTGTAGCCTCTGTAGGCACTGAGGCGAAGCAAATGCTTGGCCGAACACCTGGTAATATTAAAGCTATTCGCCCGATGAAAGATGGTGTAATTGCTGACTTTTATGTAACTGAAAAAATGTTACAACACTTTATCAAGCAAGTGCATAACAATAACTTTATGCGTCCAAGCCCACGGGTTCTTATTTGTGTACCGTGTGGTGCAACGCAAGTAGAAAAACGTGCTATTCGTGAATCAGCAATGGGCGCGGGTGCTCGCGAAGTTTACTTAATTGAAGAGCCAATGGCTGCAGCTATTGGTGCTGGCTTACCTGTATCAGAAGCAACCGGCTCAATGGTTGTTGATATCGGTGGTGGTACAACTGAAGTTGCTATTATTTCACTTAACGGCGTAGTGTATTCATCATCGGTGCGTATCGGTGGTGATAAGTTCGACGAAGCAATCATTAACTATGTGCGTCGTAATTTCGGTAGCTTAATTGGTGAAGCAACAGCTGAGAATATCAAGCACCAAATTGGTTCTGCATTTAAAACAGATGAGCCGATTGAAATTGAAGTACGTGGTCGTAACCTTGCTGAAGGTGTGCCGCGTTCATTCACGCTAAACTCGCATGAAATCCTAGAAGCCTTACAAGAGCCATTAATGGGCATTGTCAGCGCTGTGATGGTTGCACTTGAGCAATCGCCGCCAGAGCTGGCATCAGATATTTCTGCTAAAGGTATGGTATTAACCGGCGGTGGTGCATTACTTAAAGATTTAGACCGTTTATTAATGGAAGAAACTGGTATACCTGTTGTGGTTGCTGACGATCCATTAACCTGTGTTGCACGTGGTGGCGGTAAAGCACTTGAGATGATAGATATGCACGGTGGTGACGTATTTAGTTACGACTAATGAAATTAATGTTTGGGCGTGCCATTTCTTTACAACTGCGGCTTTTCGTCGCAGTGGTATTGAGTGTTATGTTGATCGTCGGCGATCGCTATACCCAAGGTGGCACTACAGTACGCACGAGTTTAAATACCTTAGTGAGCCCGTTACTGTATTTAGCTAACTTGCCTTATGAAGTATTTAGCCTTGGCGCTAAAAGCTTGCACACGCGCGATCAACTACTGACAGAAAACGAAGCACTAAAGAAAAAACAATTACTGCAAAGTGAGCAGCTTCAGCAATATCAATTTTTAAGCAAAGAAAACCAAAAGCTTCGCGCTTTATTAGGGTCTTCTGCTAAACACTCAAATCGTAAGATAATCGCGCAAGTGCTTTCAGTGCACTCTAATCCTTATAGCCATCAAGTGGTGATCAACCGTGGCACTATTGATGGAATAAGTGAAGGGCAAGCGGTTATTGATGAAATGGGTGTTGTCGGGCAGCTTACTAAAGTTGGTTCAACAACCTCTCGTGTATTACTGATGACCGATACAACCCATGCCACACCTGTGCGTATTTTGCGTAATGATGTGCGTACTGTGGTTGAAGGCATTGGTAAAATTAATGCAGTGAAGCTCTCTCATGTTCCACACAGCTTAGATGTACGCATTGGCGATGTATTGGTGACATCGGGGCTAGGTGGTACGTTTCCTGAAGGTTACCCTGTGGCTGTGGTAACTGAAATTAATCGTGATGAAGGCCAGCCATTTGCACAAGTTTACGCAGAGCCAATTGCGCAGTTAGATCGGATCCGTTTACTTGTGATCTTATGGCGTAATCAGCAGGAAACTATTAGTAATGAATAGCCGCTACTTTTTGTTAATTGCCGTGAGCATCTTTTTCGCTTTGATCATGGCATTGGTGCCATTACCCTTTTCGTTTGAGCCCTTTCGTCCTGATTGGGTGTTATTAGTATTAATGTATTGGTCGTTAGCGGTACCACATCGACTAAATATTGGTACTGCTTGGGTGGTGGGGCTATTAATTGACTTGGCTACAGGTTCACCACTTGGGGTTAACTCACTGACGTATTCAATTTGTATTTTTGTCACTGCCAGTAACTTTCAAAAAATTCGTAACTTTTCAATTTGGCAGCAAGCAATACTCGTTGGCTTGTTTTTAACCTTGTATCATTTAATGCAGTTTTGGTTGAATCATTTTTTAATGGATGTTTATTTTAACCCGCAGTATTTATGGCCTGTCGTAACTGGCATGTTAAGTTGGCCTTGGATTTTCTTATTGTTACGTAAGTATCGTCGTCATTTCAGGATCAGATAATGCAAACCGCCATTTATTTAGCGTCAGCTTCCCCAAGGCGCAAAGAGTTGCTAACTCAGCTTGGCGTCCCATTCTCACAATTTAGTGTTGATGCTGATGAAAGCCCACTAGCAAATGAAACCCCGCTCGAACTTGTTGAGCGTTTAGCGCGTTTAAAAGCGCAAGCCGGGGTTGCAATGGGATACACAGATCGCCCAGTACTCGGTAGTGATACCGTTGTTGTTATTGATAACCAATCTCTTGGCAAACCGCGTGATAAAGCTGACTTTATGGCAACTCTAAAGCGTTTGTCAGGGCGCAGCCATGAAGTATTAACGGCCATTGCGTTTGCAACTGAACAACGAGTAATGAGCTGTGTTGTAACAACTCAAGTGAGCTTTAAAACACTCTCAGAACAAGAATTAGAAGCCTACTGGCAAAGTGGTGAGCCACAAGATAAAGCCGGAGGTTATGGCATTCAAGGATTAGGTGGGCGCTTTGTTACTCATATTTCGGGTAGCTATTTTGCGGTTGTCGGCTTACCTTTATATGAGTGCGAAAAATTATTAAGCGAATTCTTAAGTAGGTAACATGAGTATAGAATTACTGATCAACGTCACACCAAGTGAAAGCCGTGTTGCCCTGATTGAAAACGGTGTATTACAAGAAATTCAACTAGAACGTATTGGCAATTTAGGTATCGTCGGTAATATTTACCTTGGCAAAATAAGCCGCGTGCTGCCGGGGATGCAAGCTGCATTTGTTGATATAGGTTTAGATAAAGCGGCTTTTTTACATGCCTCTGATATCGTTAACAGCGCCTCGATTGTTGAAGGTGTTGACGAGCAACCCATCAAAAAAGTACAAGATATTCGCGAATTAGTTCGCCAAGGTCAGTACATTATGGTGCAAGTGGTTAAAGATCCACTTGGCACTAAAGGTGCGCGTTTAACCACAGATATCACAATCCCATCTCGTTACTTAGTCTTTATGCCTGATGCCACCCATGTTGGAGTCAGTCAGCGTATTGAAAGTGAAGAAGAGCGTGCGCGCTTAAAAAGCATTGTTGGTGAATATGGCGACGAAGACGGCAGCTTTATCGTTCGTACTGCTGCTGAAGGAGCCAGCGAAGCTGAGCTGCGCCACGATGCTGAGTTTTTAAAAAAACTTTGGAAAAAAATAGTCACGAAGCGCAAAAAAACCAGTAAAGAAAGTATTCTTCATGAAGATTTAACCTTAGCATTTCGCACTTTACGTGATTACGTAGGTGAAGACATGGAACGCATTCGGGTTGACTCAAAACTTACCTATGAAGAGTTGAAAAGCTTTACAGCAGAGTTTGTGCCTATTCTTTCTGAGGCATTAGAGTACTACCCAGGCGAGCGACCTATTTTTGATTTGTTTGATGTTGAAAACGAAATTCAAAAAGCGCTACATCGCAAAGTAACCTTAAAATCTGGCGGCTATTTAATTATCGATCAAACTGAGGCGATGACCACAGTTGATGTAAATACGGGGGCATTTGTAGGTCACCGCAATCTTGAAGAAACCATTTTTAACACTAACGTAGAAGCCACCTCAGCCATTGCTCGCCAACTTAGGCTACGCAATTTAGGTGGGATTATCATTATCGACTTTATTGATATGGTAAGCGAAGAACATAAACGTCGCGTATTGCATTCATTGGAATCTGCGTTAGCCAAAGACCGCGTTAAATCGAATATCAATGGCTTATCAGCACTGGGGTTAGTGGAAATGACCCGAAAGCGTACTCGTGAAAGTCTGGAGCATATTTTGTGTGACGTGTGTCCGGCTTGTTCTGGGCGTGGTTCGCAAAAAACAGTGGAAACGGTTTGTTATGAAATACTGCGTGAGATTGTACGCGTAAACCGCGCCTATGCTGCTGATAAATTTATGGTTTATGCAGCGCCTGCGGTTAGTGAAGCGCTATTGAATGATGAGTATCATAACCTTGCTGAGCTTGAATTATTTATTGGCAAGCAAGTCAGTATCCAAACCGAAAGTCTGTATAGTCAAGAACAGTTTGATGTGGTTATGATGTAATGAAAGCAAAGACGGTCTGTTTTTTTTGTATCCGCAAGTTATGGCAAATATGTGCCATAACACTGGTATTGCTGGCCGTTGTTGTTTCAGTTCTTAAATATACTCTACCGTATGCTAATGACTACAAAGGGGACATTGAAGACTACCTATTTGATAAGTTTGCCGTTAACTTATCGATTGGGGCTATTTCTGCCAGTTGGCATGGCAAAGGGCCTGCCATAGTATTGGAAGAGATAAGCTTTGAAGATAATAAAACCTCGCCTATTGCACTCACTATTGCCAAAGCCAGCCTTGAGCTAAACATATGGGAAACCATTAAAACTCGGCAATTAAAATCGAGTTACTTTGTGATCAACGGCTTTCATGCAAATGTTGATCTGCCAACTATGTTGGATTCAAAAAGTGGTGATGTATCGTTTGAACAAAAAGAGCTGATTGAAGGGTTATTTTTGGTGTGAAACAGGGCATTTTGCCGTTGAAAATAGTAGCCTTAATTTTATGTTAGGCGACGGTAAAGAACGCCGTTTAATTCTAGAAAACATCGTTTGGCAAAACCAGCCTGAGCAACACTTAGGCAGCGGCACGCTCGCTGTACCGGGGATTTCAGTCGGCACCTTCGATGCGCGCTTGGCGCTGACAGGTTCAACTCTTGAGACCATGCTAGGCGATATTTATGTGCAAGCCAGTAATGTTGATGTCTCTAAATGGTTAGCGCAATACATAAATACCGAGAAAGAGCAGTTTAATTCAGATATCAACTTAGAGTCATGGTTAAGTATTGAGAATGGCTTGATCAAAGATGTTACGGTTAAATGGTTACCGAGTTTTATTCATTGGCAGCAAGATACAAAGAGCCACCAATTTAGTTTAAGTGAAGGGGGATTTGAGCTCTACCCATGGCAACAAGGTTGGCGGTTAAAGAGCTCTGGGCTTGCTATTTCCAATGATCAACAACAGTGGCCAGATTTTCAATTTGAAGCGCAGTTAGATAACAACCAGCAGCAATTTTGGTTGCAGCAGTTGGACTTTGAGCTAGTCACAAAACTGGCGCAACTTAGTGATTTTTCAGCTTTAGAGCCGCTATTAACTCGTCAGCCTAGCGGCCAAGTTGAGCATGCATATTTGCAATTTAGCTCTGCGCAGCAGTGGCAGTTATGGTTTGAAGCACAGCAGATAGGTTGGCTTGCTAAGCAAGGCGTACCCGCAGTCCAAGGGGTATTGGTTGATGGCTTGATAAATCAAGATCGGGGTCGGATAAACCTGTTTGGTGAAAATAACGAACTACTGACCGGTGACACCTTTAGTCACCCTATTAAGTATAATCAGCTTAATATGCAAATTGATTTAGCCAATAGCGAACAAGGTTGGCAGATCAGCAGTGATAATATTTGGCTTGATAACGACGAAGTTACCCTTGCTGGCGAAATGAAGCTCAGCTTAGGCGAACAACCGCGACTTGATTTATACGCTGAAGCCTTTGCACCTGACGCTAGTATCGCCAGTCATTATTTCCCGCGGCCAGTAATGACAGCAAGCCTAGTTGATTACTTAACCGGGGCAATTAAAGGTGGCGAGCTTACTCTGGCGCAAGTGTTGTTTTCAGGACCATTAACCGGCTTTCCGTTTGCCGATAATTCAGGGCAGTTTGAGGTGTTAGCCCAAGTTGATAACGCACATTACCAGTTTACTCCTGATTGGCCTGCAGTAACTAAGGGTCGTGCAAAATTGCACTTTGAAAATCAGCGTATGGACATTTATTCTCAACAGGGGCAATTGGTCAATTTAGCTGTTGCTGATGCTGTGCATGTGAGTATTGCGGATTTGATGAATGCGGATGTGCTAAGCGTAAAAATTAACAAGCAGGCAGATGTGCAAAAGCTATTACCGTTTTTTAAAGCAACGCCAATTGCCGATCCATTAGCGAACGTATTTGAGGTGATCCAAGGTAAGGGCAATGCCAGCGCTAATATTGAGCTACTTGTTGATTTGAATGAGCTTGATGTAAAAGCCAAAGGCACCGTTAATTTAAACAATCTGCCCGTGTATTTAGCACAGCCAGGACTTCAGCTGGAAGGTGTAACCGGTAAACTCTATTTTAATGATGATCAGATCACCTTAAAAAATGCGCAAGCCAATTGGTTAGGCATGCCACTAAAAGTAAACTTTCAGGGCAAAAGTATTGCGCAAAACTACCGTGCCGATATAGATATAAAAGCGCTGCTGGATGCCGATACCTTAATTTCACATGGCCAAGGTTTATTAAAAGATTACCTGCATGGCGAAAGTGAAGTGGCGATTAATCTTGCGCTTAACTTTTTGACAGATGGTTTTAATTATCGCGCAAATGTGAGTTCGCAGCTACAAGGGTTGAGCAGTGAACTGCCTGCGCCTTATAGTAAAAAGGTTACTGAACCTTGGCCGCTAACTGCGGTTATTCAAGGCGATGAAATCTCTAATTTGATCACTGCAAATATTAATGAAAATTTATATTTCAACGGTATTTTAGTCAATAGCAGCGGCATATTTAGTAATGCGCACCTTATTTTAGGCGAACAAGATTTAGGGTTAAACCAACAAGACCTTAGTGTAGCCATTGATTTAGAGCAAACGGATTTATTACCTTGGCTAGACTTGATCCAGCAGATCATTACAGTTAGCCAAGTAGAATCGGATACACAAGGTGTATTGCCACCACTGAAAGAGGTTGTGGGCACGATACAGCAATTAACTGTAGCCGATATTGCCTTTCATGACTTTGAAATGCGTTTAGCACCTATTGCTAGTGATTTAAGCTTGCGCCTTAACGCTAAAGAGCTTCGCTCGCAAGTGCTGATACCACTAGATAAATCAAGTCGACCAATTCATATTGCTAGTGATTATTTACGGGTTAATTTTATGCCCACCACGGATGAATTACCCCTATCAGACACAGAGCAAGATTACAGCTGGCTAAGTGACTTACCCGCCATTGAGTTTGAATGTGCTGACTGTAAAGTTGCCACTTACCAACTCGATAAAGTGAGTGCATCACTTTATGGTGACGGCCATAAACTCACCGTGTCCGAATTAGTGGTTGATAAAGGTGAGCATATATTGCGAGCAAGAGGGCAATGGCAAAAAGGCACGAGCCAGTTTAATGGCAATATGCAAAGCGACGATATTGGCGAGCTATTTGATGAATTTGATATCACCACCACTGTAAAAGATTCGACTGCTGACATTAAATTTAACCTTGCGTGGCAAGACGCGCCTTATTTATTTGATATAGCTAGCTTGTCAGGGGAGTTAGATTGGCGTTTAGGTGAAGGGCATTTAGCTGAGATCAGCGACGGTGGGGCACGGGTGTTTTCGTTACTTAGCCTTGACTCTCTAGTGCGAAAACTAAAACTCGATTTTAGGGATGTGTTTTCAAAAGGTTTTTTCTATAACAGCCTACAAGGAACAATGCAGTTAGATAAAGGGATAGCGTACACGCAAGACACCAAAATGGATGGCGTACCGGCGGATTTAACGATTAAAGGCCACACTAACCTCAATACTATGGAAATTGATTACGACTTAGCTGTGGCGCCGCAAGTGACCTCAAGTATTCCTGTGATTGTTGCTTGGATGGTTAATCCTGTGACGGGGTTAGCTGCGCTGGCGATTGATAAGGTGATTCATTCCGCGCGGGTTATTTCAGAAATAAACTTTAAAGTGACGGGCAGTATGAACGATCCTGTTGTACAAGAAGTTGATCGTAAAAGTCGCGAAGTGACTATTCCACAAGCTGCACAAAATCAACCTCAAGCATCTACATCAGATGAGTTAACACTCAAAGATGCCGCTGTTACAGCCACGCAGTAAGGAGTAAGCCATGATAGTTGCATTACAAATGTGCTCAGGGTTGTCTGCTGATGCCAATATCGAGCAGTTTACGCAGCAGCTACAACAACTGCCAGCAACCAGACCATTACTTGTTTGTTTACCTGAAAGCTTTTTAGTATTTAGTAAAAGTGGTCAACAAACGCTTGCCATTGCTAAGCAAATTGATATGTATCTTCAGCAATTAAGTAACTTATGTCGTCAGTACGATATTTGGCTTGCTGCAGGCACTATACCTATAGCCACTGAGCACGACAAATATTTTGCTGCCTCTTTGCTTTTTAATAATCAAGGTGACGTAGTCGCCCAATACAACAAGATGCATTTATTTGATGTAGATGTGGCGGACGGTACGGGGGCGTATCGTGAGTCTAACTATACGCAAGCGGGCAATGATATCGTTGTAGTGGATTCGCCGTTTGGTAAAATAGGCTTAACAGTATGTTATGATCTGCGCTTTAGTGGCCTATTTAGTGCCTTGCAACGTGCAGGGGCTGAAATCATTTTAGTGCCCAGCGCTTTTACTACGGTAACCGGCGCCGCTCATTGGCAGCCGTTACTCACAGCGCGGGCAATAGAGACCCAAAGTTATGTGATTGCCGCTGCCCAAGCGGGGCTGCATGAAAATGGTCGTGCAACGTATGGCCATAGTATTATTATTTCTCCTTGGGGCGATGTCCTCAGCGAGCTTGCAAATGGCACAGGGTTTATTGGCTGTCAGCCAGATTTAAACCGCTTGCACGCCATTCGTCGAGATATGCCAGTGCAATCTCACCAACGATTTAGAGAGCATTTATTATGAATTCGGTTGAACAGCATTTACTACACGACAGCCAGCTAAATCGAGAAGAACTCGAAAAAACGCTCGGTTTTATTCATCAACATAACGTTGATTACGCAGATCTTTATTTTCAATCAAGTCACCACGAATCATGGGTGCTTGAAGACGGTTTAGTTAAAGAAGGCTCTTACAACGTTGAGCGCGGTGTTGGAGTACGCGCCGTTAGCGGTGAAAAAACCGGTTTTTCATACTCTGACGCAATTAACCTCGAAGCCCTAAATAAGGCGGCAACCGCAGCACGTAGCATTGCCGAAGCAGGCGAAAGCAAAGCGATTCAAGTATTTAGTGATGTAGCAGCAAAACAACAATTTGCCCCGTTACAACCTATTCAAAGTATGAGCGATACCGACAAAGTAAGTTTATTGCGCGAGCTTGAGAACTATATTCGCGAACTAGCCCCTGATGCAGAGCAAGTGATCAGTTCAATGTCAGCGGTCTATGAAGAAGTATTAATAGCGGCCAGTGATGGTACATTTGCCACCGATATCCGTCCGTTAATTCGCTTAAACTGCTCGGTATTACTAGAGAAAAATGGCCGTCGCGAACGCGGTGGTGCAGGTGGTGGCGCGCGTTTAGATTATGGTTATTTTAAAGAGTTAGTTGATGGCAAACCACGTTGGATGGAATACGCTGAAGAGGCGGTACGCCAAGCTAAAGTAAACCTTGAGGCGGTTGATGCACCGGCTGGGACGATGGAAGTCGTACTTGGTGCAGGCTGGCCGGGGGTATTACTGCATGAGGCCGTAGGCCACGGTCTTGAAGGTGACTTTAACCGCAAAGGTGCCTCTGCGTTTAGTGGTAAGGTGGGCGAAAAAGTGGCATCTGAGCTATGTACAGTGGTTGATGATGGCACTATTGCCGATCGTCGTGGTTCATTAAATGTTGATGATGAAGGCACGCCAGCAGCCTATAACGTTCTAATCGAAAACGGTATTTTAAAAGGCTACATGCAAGATAAAATGAATGCCCGTTTGATGGGCGTTAACCCAACAGGTAACGCACGCCGTGAATCATACGCCCATTTACCGATGCCGCGAATGACCAACACTTATATGTTAGGCGGTGAGCACAGCCAAGCCGATATTATCAGCACCGTTAAAAAAGGTATTTTTGCGCCTAACTTTGGTGGCGGCCAAGTGGATATCACTTCAGGTAAATTTGTATTCAGTGCCTCTGAAGCTTATTTAATCGAAAATGGCAAAATTACGCAGCCAATCAAAGGTGCCACCTTAATTGGTAACGGTCCTGAGGTTATGCAGCAAATCTCTATGGTAGGTAATGATTTAACGCTTGATAAAGGCGTAGGCGTATGTGGTAAAGATGGCCAAAGCGTCCCTGTAGGCGTTGGTCAGCCAAGCCTGAAAATAGATAACCTAACAGTGGGTGGCACAGCTTAATTTTTATAACGGCCAAACGCGATAAATAAAACCTTGAAAGTGCACACTCTCAAGGTTTTTTATTGAACTCTATTTACCTCAAAGTTAAATTTGCTGCTGAGAAGTCTATAAATGCGACTATTTATTGTACTTCCAGACGTTGGCTTTTAAGTTGTAAAGGTGAAGAGCGATGGTGAAACCATAAAATATCTAGTTACATTTTTATTGTTCACTTTACCTAAATGCTAATACAAAATGGGTACTCTATTAACCCCCTGATATATTAGGAAATAAAATGCCTTATCGGTTTTTACTTTTGTTGTTGTTTATTTTGCTATCAGGGTGTACTTCTTTATCTCAACAAGAGTGTGCACAAGCTAATTGGCGAGAGCTTGGTTATAGCCATGGACAACAAGGCTACACATATGAGCGGGGAAAGGAAATTATATCCGCTTGCCGTGAATTTGGTATAACTGCACAGTTAAATGAGTATCAAGCTAGTTATCAGCAAGGCCTTGCGGTGTATTGTGAGCCTGAGAACGGCTTCACATTGGGCATACGCGGCGAATCATATAATGGTGTTTGTAACAGCTCGCAGTTTAGAAAAGCATGGCAAGAGGGGAATGATCGTTATCAACTTGAGGAAAGAAAAACTGAAATAGAGCAGCGGCTTGATGAAATAAATTGGCGTCTTAATACCATTAGGGATGAGTTAAGTGCCGAAACAGTTGGCAGTAATAAACGTAAAGAGCTGCACAGGGAGCGAGGAATGTTAGATGATGAGCGTGATGATTTAATAAGAGAAAGATCGCTGTTGCCATTACTTAACAAGCTTCCCTCAGTGCATTTTGAATATGAACTATAATTTACTAAAGTAGCTTTACAGGGGATGTTATGAAATTTTTATCCGTTTTAACGGTGTTTTTACTCTTAGCTGGGTGTGCATCACAAGAAATAAAAGATGGCCATAGCAATGAGGTGTATGCAGAGCATGAGTGCCTAGGTGGTGAAGTCGAAACAGATTATAACTACACCATTTTTAGCACCGACAAAGATGAGGCAAATAAAAGTACAGTGCAAACCCATTGTCAGCCAGTGAAAACTGAAACTGAGTTTGAACGAGATCTTAGAACAGGTGGCTAACATTAACAGCTTGGCTCACTTACTTTTAATCAAGTGAGTCAAGCTGTACCGTATAGTGGTAAGCTTAAACTATTAGCTTAAGTCGTTTTGTTATGTGAGGTGTTACTGCTTTCTTGTTTTGCAGCTTCGCTGTACCAAAGCTGCATAAAATACTCGGTTAGCTTATGTTCTATTTCAAGCGCTTTTTCAGTTGGGCAGAATAACGTAAAGCTGGCTTTAAACTCACCTAAATCAGTGGTACTAAAGTGTATCTCTGGCTCTGGACCGGAAATTTTAGCATCTAACTTTCTTTCAATAATCGAGTTATAGCGTCCTGCTACATCTTGGAACTCTTCACAGCATTGCTTTGCCTTATCACTTAAAGTGGTATAGATAGGGTAAGGATTAAAGCTTTCCTTACGCACAATACTAAAGTGGTGTGTGGTAAAACGTTTTACAAAGTTTAGGTTTTTAATTGGGCTAGTGATCAGCTTATTATTAGGGATATAAATAGTCTTACGGGAAAACTGATAGGTATGCATATCAATTTCATGCATAGTGGTTTTGATCCAATCGGTTTCTGCTATTTCACCATAATATTCACCAACCTGCACCCAATCGCCAACCCGAAATGGGCGCGTGGTAACTAAATAGATAAAGCCAATTACACACTGAATAAACTCTCGGGTTGCAAATACAATAGCCACCGCAAATGCCGCGATCGACAGCGCAAAGTTCTGAATTTCAGTAGACCAAACGAATAACAGTAAAAGCACAGTTACTAAGTTAATAAAGTGCTTAATATTGTGCGAAATATAGCGAATATCTTTTTCTTTTTTCTGTGCTTTATGTCGTGCAAACCTATCAACCAGTGCTTTAAGGCTAAAGGCAATGGTGATCACGACTAATGAAATAAGTACCGGGTGGAGCAGTAGATCTTTGTTCATAAATTCCTAATTGATGAAGCGTTAATAAAAAATAACACCACGCCATACTAGCGAAATTTTGCTGCTTTAACCATGATAGAGCTGCAATAAAGTGGCAAAACTATTTTATGTTTTATCAACTAGCTAGCATCCAAATACCTGCGGTTATCATAAATAGGTTTTCGGTTAATGAGATAAAACCTAGTGGTACATTACTGTCGCCCCCCACACAGGCACATTTAAGATCTCGCTTATCAATATACACCGCTTTAAATACTGACACTGCGCCAATACCGCCAATAAATAACGAGAACGGCGCCACAGCTAAGGCTGGTAATTTGGCTACCATACCAATGGCAACATAGGCTTCTATAAAAGGATAAACATACGCATAAGGCACCACGCGCATGGCAAGTAAGTCATAGGTAATAAATGAGTTTGAAAAACTATATAAGTCTTGCAGCTTTTGAATGGCTAAAACAGCCATCGATAGTGCAACAAACAACATTAGATTTTGCATTGATAATAAAGCGTCGCCGCTGGCAAAACTAAACCCGCAGCTGAGTAATAGAGTGACTGCAAAAATGGCTAACACCGGCGTGTAACTTGTGCCCTGTTGACCCGCATCAGAAAGGTTGAAAAAATCACGCAAGTCATCGTACCCGCCAATACGTTTATCATCAATAAAGGTTTGTGGCGTAGTTTTTACATCATGCTGCTGTTTGAAGTCATTAGTTTGCTCGCGGCTGGTAAGGTGGCGATCATCAACATCGTAACCATTACGCGCTAGTAAATCTTTTGATTTTAAGCCGAACGGGCAAATATGCTCATCGGTTACCATGCGATATAAAATTGCAGACTTAGACACAGTGCCTCCTTGTAAAAATGCCTTGTTTACTGCGTAATAATTGCTTAATTACACAGCAAGCAAGGGCAAATTGTTGCGATAACTGAATACTTACAAGGTCTGTGCCAGCACTGTTTATAACTTAGTTATTGTTAAAACTGCATTCATCACCGGGTCGCACCTGCAAAGTAGCTAACGTTTTTATTCTTTTGACCGAGTTTAGCAACTCACCATCATTTCGTAATCATGGATGTAAAAAACCTCGTGGCAATACTATTCTAATTAGATGCTGGTACATTTAGCGCTGAAGAGGAGGAACTTCGTTTTCAGGTAAAGTTTAAAAGGGACGCTACTTATCGAAAAAGTACACTCAAGGTGGTAATTATAAAAGAGGTTTAGAGATCGCTTGAGCAAAACGATCTCTTTAAATAACGCTATTAAAAACAATGGGAAACCCTTAGGTTGACCCTTTGCTTTTAAAGTGAGCGTATAATTTCATCACTACTATTGACCACTTGCAAAGCTGCGCTTGTTACAAATCCACCAGCATCATTAAAGTTAATACGTATCCAATTGCTTTTTTGCAGTAAGTTGTGGGGTACTGGGATCTCTATTACACCAAAGAAGCTAGCACGTCCGTTGCGAGTTTTACCTTGTTTTTGGTCATATCCTCTAAAATCGGTTGGTACTTGCACTGGCACGCTATTCACTTTTACTATCGGAGTTAGCGATTTACCGTGAGCGCGACCGATACCTAAGCGTAAGACTGCTTCACCTTGTGCACCTACTTCTACATCTTGAATATTAAAAAACATATCAACATTCGCCCTTATTGGCTGCTTATAAGATGTGGCATAGTACTTATGTTGTTGATTAAATTTATCAATATTAATTTTATTGTGATAGGTAATCGTCATGACCTTGGTGCTTTCTTTTGGTAAAAATACGGTTCCAGGTACCGATGAAAGCGTTTTAGTATCTAATAGCGCATGGTTATTATTGTCATAAAGCAATGTTTTTATTTTAACGGATTTAACCGAATTTTCGTCGACGCCCAGCGCTTTTAATGAGACATCAGTATCTTGAAATTCCAAGCTCGTCATAATGATATGTGCTTTATTATTGCTTACATACGCATCGACCATAATATCAAGATCAGATGCCCAACTATCAACATGCACACCTTTTACATCAGACCACAATTGGAAGAATTTTACTAAATCAGTGTAAACCCAGTCGGTTCCCGTCTGCCCATATTTCTCAAACTCTTGTCTCATTAATCGATTTTCATAAGGGTAGCCCGTGTCAGTGTGGCGACCCCACTCAGCTTTAACTGGGATGAATGGAATTGCTTTCGCTATTACATCCGGACGTTCTAAAAACTGAGTTAATAGTGCGTTATAACCACGTAGCTTTTCGGCATCTCTGACATGTGTCCAAGGTTTGTTTCGCAAAGCATGTACTGACGCACCGTATTCTGAAATTAACAATGGTTTCGTTCGACCAAACTTAATGTTTGAGTATTGCTCCAACATATCTAATGTTGCTTCAACGTTACTACCGCGCCGATATTCTTCTCCACGAGGATGAGTAGGGAAGTCATACAAGTGAATAGAAAATACGTCCATATCGGCACCAGCCGTATCAATGAATAACTTGTCATTATTTTCCCAGCGTTCGAAATTATTCCAATCATAATTAGGGAAGGCAACGGTATAGCCTGCAACTTTGACATTTTTGTTTAATGTTTGATTATTAGTTTTGCGAACTTCTTTTGCGACACTTTTATGATATTTGAAAATATCAGCTATCGGAGCTTTATCTCGTCCGTTTTTAGGCGCAATATTTAAATCATACAGAGGTTCATTAACAACTTCTAAATAAGCTGGTTTTGGCGCTCCTGGGGCTGTATTTGTTTGTGCAAAATATTTTTGTAAAAATTGTCCCATGTAGTGGCCCGTTGCGGTACCAATTGGCTCTTGTTGAGTATTTTTTTGCGAAAATGACCAGTTACTATTACCTATATTGGTTCCGTCAGGGTAGTAAGGATGAACTTGTCCACCAACAATCATATCTTTAGATCTATTTTTAAAACGTCGGGCATTAACGAATTGATCTGCATTGCTATTTTTAAATAAGTTAATTGCAGCGTTGCCCTTGGCCGTTACAACAGATTCATCAACGAAACCTAAACGATTACTATCCTGCTTTTGAGCAAATAATTGATTTTTCATGTATCCCGTATCACGTCCAAAATACACATCATAGCCATTAATAAAGCTAGCAATTAAGTCGGGATTGGCGTTATTTCCTCTATTATCATGACCCCACTCATTTTCTGTTGGAGCGGAATGCAATGAAATAAATTTTTGACGGTCAAAGTTTTCAATATTACCAATACGGTGTTTAGTGTCTAAATTAACGTCAACAAAAACTTTATTTTCTGCAGCATGAGCCGTATAAAAACTACTGGAACTCGCTGCAAGCAACACTATTGCAGCTGCTTTTTGTTGAGACAATTTCTTACTATATTTATTTATCATTATAAAATTAACCTACCATTTTTGTTAAAAATATTTCAAACGTAGTGTTTATCTTTTTGTGTTAGAACAACATCAAATATAGCGTTTAGCACTCAGCACCAATCGGCATTGAGTAAAAAGGTTTAAATGATGTTCTGAAGTAAAATATCCATGTCGTCATTATTTATGAGCACAGACTCGTTAACTTAATCAATCAAACTAGGTGATTCTGGTTCATTATTGGCCTTGGCTATACAATATAGTACCTTTTTTCATTGTGTCAACTGTTAACAATTTGCTAAAGTTGGTGTTGGACAAGCTAGCGCTAGCAAGGCACTTTTTTAAACCTTCCTACTCTACTAATGGCGACAGATCGCTTGTTAATGTTGATTAAATGTTTACATGGTCAGTGTGGCGGCAGCGAGCTTGTCCTTGGATACACGTAGATTTACATGAGACAGGTGAGCAGCTTAGTGTAAATCGCGTTACGAAAATCATTCGCTAACACAATTTGCACTTTATATGAGCTACATAGGAAGTTGTGCAGTAGCCGATAACTGTTATATCACGCTTAAAATTCGCTATACGCGTACAGTTTGTGTTTAACCAATAAGCTTGAAGAAACTATTCGGCGTTAGAAGCTGATTAGGGCAGTTGGAAGGTCTAGTTTGAATAAAAAACCTTGCAGCATGAACAGCAAGGTTTTTAAATATTTGCCCGAAGCCCGAAGCCCGAAGCCCGAAGCCCGAAGCCCGAAGCCCGAAGCCCGAAGCCCGAAGCCCGAAGCCCGAAGCCCGAAGCTATCTCATAGTAACAAACTCTTCTGAGCCAGTTGGGTGAATCGCTACAACGGCATCAAAGTCTGCTTTGGTGGCGCCCATTTTCATGGCTACTGCAAAACCTTGGATCATTTCATCAACAGCAAAGCCTAAGCCGTGTAAGCCAACTACTTTTTCATCATCACCTGCACACACTAACATCATGTTACAAGGTTGACGGTGCTGAGTAACGGCGGTGTACATAGCTGCAAACGTTGATTTATACACTTTTACGTTTTCGTTGCCGTACTGTGAAATCGCTTCTTGCTCAGTTAAACCAATAGTACCAATTGGCGGATGACTAAATACCACTGTTGGTACTAGGCTGTAATCCATTTTTAAATCATCTGGCAGCTCTTTATTAAACAAGCGCTCTGATAAAGTACGACCGGCTTTTACCGCTACCGGGGTAAGTTCAATACCGCCTTCGATGATGTCGCCCACAGCGTAGACATTTTTAGCAGTGGTATTTTGGTACTCATCAACTTTCACATAACCGCTTTCGTTAACTTCTACGCCTGCGGCTTCAAGGTTAATTTTATCAGTCGTTGGCGTGCGGCCAATTGCCCAAATTACTTGGTCAACGTTTTGGCTGTAACCGTTTTCAAAGTGAATGGTTAAGCTACCATCGCTTTCTTTCACTACTTCTTTTGGTGAACATTCTGTATGTAACGTAGGCCCTTCTTTAGCCATAATATCAACTAGGGTGTCGATGATGTATGGGTCAAAGGTGCGCAGTGGCTTATTTTTACGAACAAATAAGTGGGTTTCTGTGCCTAAGCTATGTAGTACACCAGCAATTTCTACCGCGATATAACCTGCACCAACAACGGCTACGCGTTTTGGCTGCTCATTCAGCTCAAAAAAGCCATTTGAATCAATACCGTGTTCAGCACCTGGAATGTTTGGAATGCTAGGACGACCGCCTACGGCAATTAAAATATGATCAGCTGTGTATAGCTCACCGTCTACTTCAACGGTTTTACTGTCAACAAATTTAGCGAAGCCTTTAATAACGGTAACGCCGTTTTTGGCAAGACCATTATCATAGCCTTTATGAATGCGACCTATGTATGCTTCACGACTTTCAACTAATTTGCTCCAGTTAAAGTCTTTTACTTCAACATTAAAGCCGTAATCAGGGGCATATAAGTTAATTGCTTCAGCAACTTGAGCGCCATGCCACATTACTTTTTTTGGTACACAACCTACGTTCACACAGGTACCGCCCATATGTTTTGCTTCAATTAACGCTACTTTTGCGCCGCGCATTGCTGCTCGGTTAGCCGACCCTATACCGCCGCTGCCGCCGCCAATTGCAATGTAGTCAAAATGCTGAGCCATAGTTATTCCTCAAAAATAAATCAATTGGTTTGATAATAGCATAAGCAAGACCTGTTAAAAGCCCCTTGTATTTCAACAGATACGCCCCAACTTAAAAATCATATTCGAAACGACTTGAGAGCTAACATGAGCGATTTACAAAATAACCCACTAATAGGCCTTGAAGGCTTACCGCCATTTTCTAAAATCAAGCCTGAGCATGTTGTGCCAGCGCTTAAAGCGGGCATCAATGAGTGCCGTGCAAAAATAGATGAAGTGTTGGCTAATAAATCGTTCACTTGGCAAGACTTAGTGTTACCGCTTGAAGAAGTGGATGATAAGTTATCACGTATGTTCTCACCCGTATCGCACATGAACTCAGTGGTAAACTCTGATGAGCTACGCGAAGCCTATGAACAGTGTTTACCGCTTATCTCTGAGTATTCAACTTATGTTGGTCAGCATCAAGGTTTGTATGAAGCTTACAACGCACTGCATAACAGTGATGAATTTAAAACGCTAAGCACAGCAGAGCAAAAAACGATAACTAATGCACTGCGCGATTTTGAGCTTTCAGGTATTGCCTTGGCACCAGAGCAGCAAAAACGTTATGGCGAAATTAGTGCGCGTTTATCTGAGCTGGCTGCAAAGTTTGGTAATAATGTAATGGATGCCACCTTGGCTTGGCAAAAACACATTACCAATGAAAGTGAACTTGCGGGTTTACCTGAATCGGCATTAGCGCTGGCGGCAGATACCGCTGCAAGTAAAGAATTAGATGGTTGGGTGTTCACGTTAGATTTCCCATCGTACTTGCCAATTATGACTTATGCAGATAACCGCGAGTTACGGGAAGAAACGTATACGGCATTTGTCACCCGTGCGTCTGATCAAGGTCCTAACGCGGGTGAATTTGATAACTCAGCAATTATGAGTGAAGAACTGGCGCTACGCCATGAGTTAGCTCAATTGTTAGGTTTTGCCAGCTACGCTGAAAAATCACTGGCAACTAAAATGGCTGAAACACCTGAGCAGGTATTCTCATTCTTAGAAGACTTAGCCGCTAAATCTAAGCCGCAAGCAGAGCAAGAACTCGCTGAGTTACAAGCTTATGCTAAAGATAAGCATGGTATTGACGAGCTTGCTGCGTGGGACTATGGCTATTATGGCGAAAAGCTAAAGCAAGAGAAATACTCAATATCAGACGAAGTACTGCGTCCGTATTTCCCAGCAGATAAAGTGCTAAGCGGCTTGTTTGAAACAGTAAATCGTTTATTTGGTATTACCGTAAAAGAAGTAAAAGACTTTGACAGTTATCATAAAGATGTACGCTTCTTTGAAATCTACGATAACAGCAATACCTTGCGTGGTCGTTTTTACCTCGACTTATATGCACGCGATCACAAGCGTGGTGGTGCGTGGATGGATGATTGTATGGGCCGCAAAGTTCGTGCGAACGGCGAGTTGCAAACTCCTGTAGCCTATTTAGTGTGTAACTTTAATAAAGCGGTTGGCGATAAGCCTGCATTGTTTACGCATAACGAAGTAACAACCTTATTCCATGAGTTTGGCCATGGTATTCATCACATGCTAACGCAAGTTGAAGCGGCACCGGTTGCTGGTATTAATGGTGTTGCCTGGGATGCTGTTGAGCTACCAAGTCAATTTTTAGAAAACTGGTGTTATGAAGAAGAAGCACTTAATTTTATTTCCGGTCATTTTGAGACGGGCGAGCCATTACCTAAAGAGTTATTGGATAAGCTATTAGCAGCTAAAAACTATAATTCAGGCATGCAAATGTTACGTCAAATTGAATTCTCATTGTTTGATTTTAGAATTCATAATGATTACCAAGCGGGTGAAGAATGCCAAATTCAAGCGCGCTTAGACGAAGTGCGTAGCCACACCTCTGTTGTTAAGCCACCTGAATTTAACCGTTTTCAACATGGTTTTAGCCATATTTTTGCTGGTGGCTATAGCGCTGGTTATTACTCGTATAAATGGGCTGAAGTGCTTTCTGCTGATGCGTTTTCTAAATTTGAAGAAGAGGGCATTTTTAATCCAGAAACGGGCCAAGCCTTTATGCAACATATTTTAGAAAAAGGCGGCAGTGAAGAGCCAATGGAATTATTTAAGAACTTCCGTGGCCGCGAGCCAAGTGTTGAGGCATTACTGCGCCACAGTGGTATAGCAGCATAAGCACTATGTACATTAAGTTGTTTTAAAAGCGCCATTTGGCGCTTTTTTATTGTTTAATTTAGCCTGTGTGGTGATGAATTCTAATAAATTGTCGCAAAATAATAGCTCCGTACTATGCTTTTTAAGTAATTAATAAAAAGGAATGGGGCATGACAAAACTGGTACTGGCGATTGATGACGATAAGTACGTTCACCATGTAATTGAAGAATCATTAGCAGGTTTTTGTCAGCTAATACATGCTAAAAATGGTGATGATGGACTCAGACAAGCACTAAAATATAATCCCGACATTATTTTACTGGATGTAGAAATGCCCGGGAAAAGCGGTTATCAAGTATGTACTGAACTAAAAAATAATGAGCAGACTAAAGATATCCCCGTAATGTTTTTATCTGGCAAGAGTGAGTTACCAGAGCGCGTTAAAGGCTATAACGCAGGGGCCGCAGATTACATTGTTAAACCCTTTAATGCCGAAGAATTAATGGCACGCATTAGGGTGTTATACCAGTACCGCCAGCATTCAATAAAGTTAAAAAATGATGTTGAGCGAGCGCAGATCACCGCTGAAATAGCTATGACAGATTCAGGCGATATGGGCCGTATCATGCGATATGTTGGGCAAACGTATCACGCGCATGATCTGCAATCATTATCGAGCTATTTTTTTGAGTTTTTCCGGCCGTTAAACCTCGATGTGGTGGTGGCTTTTTGGTATCAAGATGTGGGAGTGGTGTGTACTGATGATGGCGGCGTTTGCCCATTAGAGCAAGAGCTGTTAGAAAAGCACCGTTATTCAAACCGGTTTGTTGACTTTAGCAGCCGCACGATAATTAATTACCCTAAAGTGTCTATTTTAATTAAAAACATGCCCCTTGATGATGTGGCACTGTATGGCCGTTATAAAGATTTATTCCCGCATATTTTGGAAGTCACTAACGCGAAAATTCAAGATATGGAAGTAAACGAAAAAGCGCTAGCCCAAGCGCACACTGTGGGTAATGCCTTTAATGAGCTTGCCTCGCAACTGTTTGGCAGCAGTGAAGCGCGTGAAAGCACAGTCGCAGTATTGGCAACCCAGCTGGCAGAGTTACGCATACTGTTGCAACAAAGCTGCGCTGCCGATGATCAGGCATTAACATCACACATAGCGCAGTTAGAGCAAACGCAGTTACAGTTAGCTACCTTGAATGATGATTTAACTTTTATTGAACATCAGCTTAATCATATTATTGATTCGCGTAGTGAGTTGATCGACAGTTTAAGTAAAATTGCTAGCCCCGAACACACTCAAGACGTTACATCACAAACCGATATTGAGCTATTTTAGTGCTATGACGCTGAGCAGTTGATATACTTCGCGGGCTATTTACGGTCGGAGTTTATTTTGGTTATACAGTGTCCTTTTAAAGAAGTACGTCCTTATCTCAATGAAATCGAGCAGCGTTTTGGGCTGGCTGAATGGGCGGCAAACACGGCTGGCTTTTCATTACATTATGATGATCAAGGGCTCAGCCTGCGTAAAACCGATGAACCAAAGCTTGGCGCTATCAGTGTTGATTTTGTGACGGGGGCTGTTGCTCATCGTCGTAAATTTGGGGGCGGTAAAGGGCAATCTATCGCCAAAGCGGTAGGTTTAAATAAAGGCGCAACGCCGGTTGTGCTCGATGCCACAGCTGGCCTTGGCCGTGATGGCTTTGTTTTGGCATCACTGGGTTGTAAGGTGATTTTACATGAACGCCATCCTGTTGTTGCCGCATTGCTTTATGATGGCTTACAACGTGCTTATAACGATATTGAAATTGGCTCGTGGATGAAGCAAAACATGAGCTTAGTATTTGGCTCTAGTCATACCTTACTTGCACAATGTGAGAGTATGCCAGATGTGGTTTACCTTGACCCTATGTTCCCCCATCGTGAAAAATCAGCACTGGTTAAAAAAGAAATGCGGGTGTTCCAGGATTTAGTCGGCGCAGATAACGATGCCGATGATTTACTTGAATTTGCCTATCCACTTGCCAGTAAACGAGTTGTTGTTAAGCGCCCCGACTACGCACCGTTTTTAAATAATAAAACTCCAAGCATGCAAATCAAAACCAAGAAAAACAGATTCGATGTATACGTAAAAGCGGCAATGGTGTAGTCCTTTATTCGTATATTTTAAATTTAATCTCATTAACCATCAGTGTTTAATGCGGCTTTTCATTAAATTGTCATAAATAGTTAATAGTGTACGCGCAGTTATTTAGAGGAATTGAATTTCATGCGCGTGTCATCATTTACTCGGCTATTAGCTATATTGTTGGCATTAGCCAGCCTGCTATTAGGCGGCACTCTGTTCTGGGCAAGTCAAACATTAGTTAAACTTGAACAGCAAGACCATTCTTATAATCAATTAAAAAATAAAATACTCGTCGATTTAAAAGGCTTACTTGAAGATTATTTAGCTCAGGGCGATAGTCTGTATTTAGGGCAAGCGTCAGATTTAATTAGCCAAGTAAAAAGCACTCAGCTGGCTATTTTACCTAGTGATTTAAAGCAGCAGTTGGATACGCAATTAACCCAGCTAGATACGGAAATAAACGGTAAATATCGTGCGTTGGGTAAACTTTCCGGTAATGAAACTGCATTACTGGATAACGCGCTTAGGCAAATGGCGGGCTCCGCGTCTTCTTTAATTGGTTATGCCAATAAAGCTGCGCAACAAAATATACATGCGCTTGATTATTATCAGCTTGCTAGTGATTACTATCGTGAAGTGACTAACTTGTCGTTATTTACATATCAATTATTGCTGAGCTTTGATCAAGATACGCAAGCTAATTTGCAGCAAAGTATTACTAACTTAAATCGATTAGCGCAGCAGATAGATGAGCTTGAAAACTTAGGCGTGATGAGTGAAGTTGAAGAAGATAGTTTATTTTTTGATGAAGAAGCCGAAGATTTAGCTGACGAAATTAAAGCCGAACTAAGCAGTTGGCCAAACCGTTATCCACGTGATTTAGAAAATACCATTGCACAAGCTCAGCAACGTCAAATTGGTATGCAAGCCATGCGCAAACAAATTAGCACGCTTTCTGAGACGGTTATTAACGCCGAGCAACAACTTAAAATTCAACAAGGTACGTTAAAACAGCAAGTGCTAGTGGTGTTTTGTATTGCTATTAGCATGTTAGTGGTATTAGCTATTGGGGTTTATTTTGTACAGCGAAATCAAGTATTAGCACCACTTCGCCAGTTACGGGATGGGTTTGCATTTTTAATTGAAAGTAATGAGTTAAAAAATATAGAAAGTAAAAACCCAAAAACGGAAGTGGGTGAAATTGCTCATTACTTCAATCAGTTAATTGAGCGCCAGCGCCTCGAGGCAGATGAGCGGGCACAAATGCTAAAGGTGATTAATGACTTTATGCAAGAGATGAGCGAGCACTTACAAACAATAAGTGAGCAAACTGATGCTAGTCACCATCAAGTGGAGCAAAACCAAGGGTTACTAACGGATATTCAACATATTGGTGAACAAGTTAATGATATAAACGGCAAAGTAGCAGATAACGCGAAGCACACCTTTTCAGCAATGGAGCAAAGCTTAGGCTTTGCACAGAATATGTTAAGTGCTAGTTCGAATACGCAACAACGTGTCGATCAAGGTTTACATAGCCTACAAGAACTACTCAGCGGCGTACAAGATGTTGGACAAGTTATTGAGATGATCCGCAATATTGCTGATCAAACCAATTTATTGGCGCTCAATGCGGCAATTGAATCTGCTCGTGCTGGAGAGCATGGCCGTGGTTTTGCTGTGGTAGCGGATGAAGTACGTAAGTTGGCTCGTCAAACCCAAGGTTCACTGAGTGATATTAATAGCCAGCTAAACCTCTTGAGTGAAAATTCAACCATGGTATCAACGCAAATATCAGCACTGGCCGATGACGCTCAATTACAGACTAAGAATGCGCAAGAACTAAAACGTAATTCAGAAGGGGTCGCCGATAACGCCCAAGACGCTAATAAAGTCGCGTTTGAAGCAATGGAGTTAGCAAAACAACAAAATGCATTGTTGGATAATTTTAGCCAGTCAATGCAAAGCATGAAAGGCCAAGTGAGTGAGTCAAGCCTACTAGTGGCTGATATTCACCAACGTTTACAGCAGCAAATGCACACCATTCGTAGTAGTTTGGGATTGTAGTGGATAAAGCTAAAACACGTTATAGGCGAATGTGTTTTAGCTTACATTTAACTTGGCTTATACAGAGTTAGTGTTGCTGCAGTCACTTTCTGCTGCGTGGAACTTCATCGGATTGATACATTGAAATTTGATGATTGTCAGGGTCAGCAATTTCGGCTGACCAGCCACCTGGAGCATGACTGACTGGTGTAACAATGGTCGTACCTTTTTCAGCAAGAGCCTCGATTACATCGTCGATCCCCCCATCAGCGAGTTCGAAAACAATAATCGGTGAGTTTCCGGGACGTGACTCTTGCTTAAAAAAGAGCAATTCCACCGCATTTACTGTTTTAGCTAGTAGCCAACCTTCACCTTCGTCTTCCATCCTTTGAATATCTATTCCAAGCGTATCACGGTAAAAAGCCTCTGTTTTATCAAGATCGCTGATGTAATAACAAATTGCGCCAATCTTACTGTTGCTTAACATGAACATTTTCCTCTTTTTTGATTGATTTCACCCTATGTTGCCGTGACAGTGGGTTTTGTGAGGTCACCATAAAAAGATGTCCATCTGGGTCGTGACTGGCTACAGTGTCATCATTACGACAAGGAGCTTTTAGTAATGCTTTTCGTATCTGTCCAAACGGCAGCTCATCAGTTAAACCTTTAAGTTCAAAGACATCTCTTCCATCATATAGTCGCCAGCGGCGCTTGATTTGCACAATGCGTTGTCGTAGCGCCGTGTCTGATGCTCGCAGTAGCCAAGATATTTCTTTTTTGGTATGCCCAGTTAAGGCTAAAAGTGCAGTTGTTTTAAGGCTTGGTGGTAATGTATCAACAAAATGGTGGGGTGATACTTCACTCTGTGTTTGCATATTACGTAAATAGGCGACAGAAGCTTCACGTGTTTTTCGCCTTGCGGCAGAGCGAGCATTAAAAGCTGACTGATTTCGAAGTACACCAATTATCCATCGACGGTTATTAACACAGCTTAAATCTGAACGCTTAGCTTCAATTGCTGCAAGGAGCGCAGTTTGTAGTAAGTCCTCAGCTTCTTCTTTATGCAAAGTAACTTTATACGCATAGTGAAGCAGGTTTGTGTAGTAATTACTTTTTTTCATAGCAGTGTACCGATAGTGATATTTTTATTGTTTCGCCTTTAACTTTAACCTTACTCTATTATACTGCTAACTCATATTCACTTTCGAAGAATTATTATGATTTCACAAGGCCAAGTATTACCAGCAATTAGTCTTACACAATTAGCCGAAGACGGCATGCAAACACTGACTAATGACGACTTATTCGCTGCTAAAAAAGTGGTGCTATTTGCCGTTCCAGGGGCATTTACACCAACCTGTTCAAATGCACATTTGCCTGAATTTATTACGCTTGCAGATAAAATAAAAGCGAAAGGTGTCGACGCTATTTACTGCGTATCAGTGAACGATGCATTTGTTATGAAGGCGTGGGGTGAAGCACACAATGCCGAGCATATTCAAATGCTAGCAGATGGTGATGCAAGTTTTACCAAAGCACTTGGTTTAGACAAAGACACTGCTGGTTTTGGTGGTGTTCGTTCAACCCGTTATGCGATGATTGTTGAAGATCAAACTGTTACTGGTTTGTTTGTTGAAAAAGACAAAGAATTTGTAGTCAGCCGTGCAGAAGCCGTGTTAGAAAAGCTGTAATAAAAAAGCCGAGCAAAGCTCGGCTAAAAATCACCAGGGGAAACTGGTTTACCAAAGCGCGAGTGCCAGTTATACAGACACTCGCGTTTTTAGTTCTTAAGGTTGGTATTGCGCGTCAAGCGTTAAACCGGCAAAGGTTTTATATGCATTTACACTCAGATGCCAAGTGCCCGCTTGTGGATTACTGAATGTACATGTTTCAGCGTTACCATTTTTATATGGGCGGCAATCATAGCTAGAGCTGGTTGGTTGACTGCCAAATTTAACGAATAAATCAGCATCACCCGAGCCACCAGAGGTCGTAACGGTAAAGCTTGCCATACCTGCTGGGACATCTAAAGTGTAGTGTTTCCACTGACCGGCACTTGCAGATACGTTTTCAACCGTGCCACCACCTGCTTGTGGGTTACCTGTACCACCAGAGGTTGTTAAATTACCGACTAAACTCACATTTGCGTAAGCTGAGTAACCATTGAGCATGACATGATATGTTCCTGCTGTTGGGTTATCGATAGAGCACTCTTCGTTATTGCCATTTTTATATGGGCGACAATCATAGGTTGATGTTGTTGGTGCGCTGCCTGCACGTACATACATATCTGCATCGCCACTACCGCCACTCATAGTGAAAGTAACATTTGCAGCGCCACTTGGTACGGTCATCGTATAGAATGTAGTACTGCTTGCACTACCACTTAGGTTGGTTAGTGCTTGGCCATCAACTAATTCATTACCTGTTGGTGGTGGCGGTGTTGTTCCTCCAGCAGCAGCAACAGCGGCGGCGGCATCAACAATACCAGTACCACAGTTATTACATGATGCGGCAAACGAACGTGTGGTTGATTTTAAAATGCTCTCAATTTCGTCAGGCGTTGCATTTGGCTTAGCCTGTTTAATTAATGCAGCAACACCTGCAACGTGCGGCGCTGCCATTGATGTGCCTTGTGAGTAGTGGTAGCTATCACTTGAAGGGCTTGATGAGCCTGAGTTATGAGTTGAAAGCACACCCTCCGAGTCATTCGCAAAGCTTTGTGCGCCACCCGGTGCTGCAACATCGATAGATGTTCCATAGTTAGAATAATAAGCACGACCGCCATTACGACCAACCGAAGCAACATTGACTACGCCACTACAGTTACCAGGGTTGTAGTTGTTAGCGTTGTCGTTATCGTTACCTGCGGCAATTACAATCACTGTGCCGTTATTACGCGCTTGGTTAATAGCAGATTGCGTGGTTGAGCTACACGAACCGCTACCGCCTAAACTCATGTTGATAACATCAGCAGGGTTCGCATTTGCAGGTACACCAGATACAGAGCCGCCTGATGCCCAAATAATCCCGTCAGCAATATCTGATGTTAAACCACCGCATTTACCAAGTACCCGCACTGGTACTACTTTCGCATCGTAAGCAACACCCGCAACACCTTCGCCATTATTTGTTACTGCAGCAACTGTACCTGCCACGTGAGTGCCGTGCCAGCTAGAGCTTTGTGCGCCATGAGTATAACCACATTCGTTAGCACTGATCGCATCACCTGGATCGCGAGCATCACTATCGCGTGCGCCACCATCATTAGCAACAAAGGTGTCAGAGATCATATCGTAGCCTGGTAAAATATTGGCGTTAAGATCAATATGTGGACGGTAACCCGTATCGAGCACCGCAACGGTTACACCGCTACCAGTAGCAGTATCCCATGCTGTTGGCAGGTTTAAACCGCCAGCTTGCTCATAGTAATGCCATTGATCCGCATACATAGGATCATTTGGGGTGGCGAATGGCTTTAACATTTGGTCAATTTCAATGTATTCAACATTGCCAGATGCAATGACTTCCTGCATATATTCTTGCGCTTCATCTGGGCTTAATTTTTTATCTGCACGCATTACATGGTGGTTGCTTAAAGCCATGGCACGAACGTATTGTGCCTTCACTTTACCTTTTTTACTGGTAAAGTTTTTCACAAAGCCCTGTGCTTTTTTGTTCATCATTAGTGGGCTAGTCTCTGCTGCCGAAAGCGTTGCCATTTCGCTGCTATTATTTTTATATTTGATAATAAAGCGAGTACCTAGTGGGTCTTGGCCTTGCAGTTTTGCTGCCGTTTCAGCCATTGATGGCATAAACGCTTGGCTTGGATTTGCCATACTCGTAGTGGCACCAAACAGCGTGCCTAATGTTAGTGCTATCGCACATTTTTTAAATTTTGTTGTTGTCATAATGATCCCTAGATTGTTATGGTTTGCTTCGCGATTGATTATCGAGAAGGGGAACAAAGGTAAATGATCTGTTAAAATAGTTAAAATAACGTTTTACTATTACTGTCTCTATTTTAGTTATATCAGGATGTTTATATGGCTAAATACGCATTTATGGTTTTTATAATGCAGGTTTATTGGTTATAAAGTATTAATTTATTTGTAAGGTGATAGAAGGTGTATTTATTTTTCCACACTTTATTGTTAATAATTAAATAGTGAAATACCGCTCAGTTTGTACTTTTAAATTTGCTACAATTGCAAAAATTTTCTAATGAGACGAACAAATGACCCAAGTAGATGTAATAGTGATCGGTGCCGGTGCCGCAGGTTTAATGTGTGCAGCGCAAGCAGGTTACCGTGGCCGCAGTGTTACAGTGCTTGATATGGGCAAAAAGCCAGGTCGTAAAATTCTTATTAGTGGCGGCGGGCGTTGTAATTTTACTAACGAAAATGCCAGCCCAGAAAACTACTTATGTGGTAATCCACATTTTGTTAAATCTTGTTTGAGCCGTTATACCCAGCATGATTTTATTGAGCTGGTGGACAGACACGGTTTGGCATATCACCATAAAACCCTCGGGCAATTATTTTGCGACAACAGCGCGCAAGATATTGTTGATATTTTACTTACTGAATGCGAATGGGCCGGCGTTAACATTGCGCTGCGTAATGAGGTGTTGCGTGTTGAAAAAATGGATACAGGTTACCTTGTGAGCACCGAGCAAGGGGCATTCTGTTGTGAATCCCTCGTAGTTGCAGCGGGTGGTTTAACTATGCCAAAACTCGGCGCAACACCAATAGGCTATAAAATTGCAGAGCAATTTGGCTTAAAAGTATTACCGACCATGGCAGCACTGGTGCCTTTTACTTTGCATCAACATGACAAAGACCGCTTTGAAGGGCTATCAGGTATTAGTATTCCATGCATTGTCAGCAGTGAAGACGGCACCCGCTTTAAAGAAAATATCTTGTTTACTCACCGTGGTTTATCAGGCCCCGCTATTTTACAGATCAGTTCATTTTGGCGAGCAGGGCAGGCGGTGACTATTAACCTGTTACCAGAACTTGATTTAAAAGCGCAATTAGCCACATGGCGAGAAACTCAAGCGCAAAAATCATTAAAAAATAGCCTTGCCACTATTTTACCTAAACGCTTTATTGAAATACTACACGAGAGCAAAGCCATCCCAGACTGCAATGTAAACCAGCTTACCCATAGTCAAATTGACGAGCTAGCTAATTACATTCATAACTGGCAAATTAAACCAAATGGCACAGAAGGTTATCGCACCGCCGAGGTTACACTTGGCGGGGTAGACACCGACGAACTCAGCTCAAAAACATTTGAAGCAAAAAAATCCCAAGGCCTGTACTTTATTGGTGAAGTAACCGACGTAACAGGTTGGTTAGGAGGGTACAATTTTCAGTACGCGTGGAGCTGCGGCTTCGCAGCGGGGCAGTATTGTTAATTTACTCGATTTACAGTAAAAAGCTTCGCGATAAAAGCCCCTTCTTACGTGATACAAGCGTTCGTAGGAAATGGCTTTAACCATGAATAGAGAGCGTTTACGATTACTATTTAAGCAGTTAGCTTGTTGATTGTTAAAATAAAGGTTTTTGCTAGTGACAAGCCAGTAAAAACTTTTTATACTGCAACCCGCTTTAATCGCTGTGGTGGTTAAACGCTTCAAAAATTTAGCCTTGTTCAAAACACATGCTAATACAAAATGGCCCCTTAGCTCAGTTGGTTAGAGCACACGACTCATAATCGTTAGGTCCCCAGTTCAAGTCTGGGAGGGGCCACCATCTCCACTCAATATGTGGCTAGATGGAAACTCACTACTTCCTGTTTTACTAGATAAGTCGCCAATCTCAAGCATGGTTATCTTGGACTACCTATAACTTCCCTAAATTTCATTTTAAAAAGTAGGCGCTTTTGATTGGGGAACGACCATAGTAATGAAATATCTGAAATCGAGCTATTGGGAAAAATACTCAAGTATATTGGTTAGCGATAAGTGATTTCATAACCCAGCGCTCTGTATCCCTTTTCTCGTTTTGAAAACATTCGCTTAAGTGTTGGGAAAGTATCAATGTAATCATAAATCAGCACCGAGTTTTTGTTACTCCACTCTCGCCCGATTCGACCTGCATATTGAGCTAATATGCCCTTCCACGCTATAGGTAAGGTGATGAACAACGTATCTAAATAAGGTAAATCAAATCCTTCTCCAACGTATTTACCCGTTGCAAGTATAACCTGTTTAGCGTTACTTAAATCTTTGTTTTCTTCGAGTAAAGCAATGCGTTCTTGGCGCTGCTTCGTTGATATTCCACCATGCAGTTCTACAACCATTAGGTTTTTTTGTGTGAGTAAAGCTGATAGAAGCTCGATGTGTTCTTTTCTCTCGGTTAACACCATCACTGCACGTTTTTCATCGATACAACAGACAATATCATCGACAATCTTTTGGTTCCTGTCATCACTGTTAACTAGGTGCTTATAAATTTGTGCGATATGGGGCTTTGTATCAGGATCTAACCACTCATTCGGAAACGCTGTATTGGTTTCATGTGCTTTAACTTGCTGATTAAGCAGTGAACCTGATTTAACGCCTTTATAAACAATATCTCCTAGTTGTAGCATCATCAGTTTTTCTAAACCATCTTGGCGTTTTGGTGTTGCGGTAAATCCATGAATGAATTTGGCATGGCTGGACTTAATCAGGCTTTCATAGTTTGAAGCAGGTAAATGGTGGCATTCATCAACAATAACCTGGCCATACTTTTCAATGTATGGCTTAATATCCATGCCATTTCGGCCCACTAAACTTTGATATGTTGCTACATCAACTTGATACGACAGTTTTTCTTTACCACCAAGTAATGAACCAACTTCGGTGTCTTTGAGAAAAACATTAATACGTTCCAGCCACTGCTCTGCAAGTTGCCGACTGTGAACTAATATCAGTGGTTCACCTTGCGCTTAGCAATCAGTGCTAATGCAGTAACTGTTTTACCAAAGCCAGTAGAAGCTTCTAGTATCCCAACCGATGAATCTAATAATGCATTAACCGCTTTATTCTGCTGACTTTTCAATTTTCCTGTAAATTTAACCTTAGCAAGCTTGTCACCTGAAAAACGCTTATCATCGAAATTCACTTTAATTTTTTGCTCGGTTAATTTTTCTTTTACAGATGATAGGCAGCCACGCGGTATAATTAAGAAATTACCCTCAACACGAGCGGCACAAATGTATCTAGGGACTCCAATCGTAGATAATCGAAGACTTTGCCTTTTGTAAAACTCAGGGTTAGAAAACACAGCTAATTGCTTAAGCCTTGATGTTAATTTGCCAGGAAGCTTATCGATTGGAATATAAATTTGATCTGCAATAACCAAGGTTACTTCTTCAGGGCAATGGGCTATCACATCATTCTCAATAGTGGATAGCTTCTTCCAAGGCGTATTTGCCAAGTCATCATTAGTTTTGTTATCTATTAGTGTTATTTTGCCAAGTAAGCTATCAAGTGTCGTAGTATCAATTTTTTGAATAGAAGCAAGCTTGGCCCATTGGTCTTTAAAAGGTACTCCTGACGAATCTATAAATACACTATTACCTTGCTTTCTTGGTTCTAGTTGAAGTGGTAATGCAATCAAATTACCAAAACCACCTTCCGGCATTACATCTTGATTCGGAAATAGGCGATCGAAACAAGTAAATGAGAGCGCTGGATACATTTCCATGGCTTTGGTTAATAAACCATTACCTAACTTTCTAGCTTTGGTCGCTTCAACAGCTTGCGAAAAGAAAATCCATACATGTCCACCGTTACCGCTTCTAGAGCGTTCTATAATGTGTGGTACTTTATAAAAATCACAGGCTTCAGCAAAAGCTTTAACGCAGTGAATCCAATCTTCTTTATCGAAATCAGTGGCAAGAATGTGAGTTCTATTGTTCTCTAGAAGTGGGTAAATCCCAATCGTTTGATTGCCTTTAAGGTGATCAAATATTGCCTGACCATCATAATGCTTAAAGTGTTGATTTGAACATTCAGTGCAACTAATCTTTGGTTTATTACAGATTTTAGGTTTCCATTCATTCCAACATGCAGGCGAATAACCACTTCGCCCATTTTTCGATTGCCAACGAAACGGGTAAACGTCATTGCGACCTTTAAAATAAGAGATGAATAAATTGACTTTAGCTTCAGGTGAAACGTGTTGGTTAAAGTGTTTGGCTAGCTCGACTTCTTGCTGTGCAAGAATATTATTACGTTCATTTAATAATGACTCTTTTCTTCAGCGAGTCGCTGAAGTCGATTATCAATATCTAAAAGCCTATCAGATAACGAGCTAGACACAGTCATTACTCAAAAGCAGTTTTAAGGTTTTCTGATCTTAGTATTCGCATAATATCAACACAGTCATTAGAAACGACGTAGTAAATAGCATGAGTTCCGTAGACACTGCGTCTATATCCTTTACGAATATGGTCAACTGTCTGATAATGCAATGGGTTTTCTGCAATGCTTTGAAACTGTATAATCAACCCATCAATGTATGATTCAGCCTGAACTAAACCAAAGCTGTCTATACCATATCAAATAGCTGCTCGAAGTCCTGAACGGCAGCTGTACTTAATCTAAATTTCGTCATTAGTTTGCTTTCTAGCAATCACCGCATTAACAATATCCTCAGGAGAACGAGAGCTAAAACCGCTTTTCTCTGCTTTGATAAGTTCTTGTCTAATAACTTCAACTTCGCTAGTTCGCATTTGCTCTTTTCTAATTAAATCTCGCAATAACTCGCTGTCACTAGCATAATGACCAGTTGCAAGTTGAGCTTGCATCCATTGTTCTTGCTGATCAGTTACTGTGATACTTTTCTTGACCATTGCCATAATTTACCTCCAATGAAAGAAACTTTGTAAGGATATAATCCTACTTAATCCTACCATAATGAAGTTTAGTTCAGAACTGGTAAAAATCAATTTGAGTTACATCATACGATTTATAGATGGTAACAATATCGATAAACGACCGTAACATTAAAGGGGTTACAAGCTTGCTATTGGGGCTTCATAATCATTAGAACCCCCAATTTAAGTTTACGAGGGGTGCCACTTTTCAAACTTTCCCTCTATTTAATTAAGTCTAAGCGTTGTACTTAAACAATAAACCAGAGTTAGTATTCCCTGCTGACGAAAATAAACTTCCCATCAACGTTGACACATTCTTTTTAACGCTTAATTGTATTGCAACTAGTTCTTCATCTAACTCTTGCTGTAATTCAGAAATTTGTGTTTGTTGATCTGCTTTTGTGAGGCTGTTGTCTGCTTCAAGTGCGCGCAACTTCTGTTGTAGCTCTTTAATATTTTTTATCATCTGCTGTTGAGTGGTGTCTGCCGCTTCATCAGGGGTCACTTCATCTGGGCGGGATTTTTCATCAGTACTTTTAATTTTGTTTGTGTTTGAGCCGGTCTCTTCGGCTTGGCCCGTTGTTTGTTGGGTGCCTGTTTGGGTGTGCTTTAAAAAATTTGGATCAGTAAGTAGTGATGTAGGTATGTTGGTTAAGTTCATTATGCGTCCCGTGCGACTAAAAATTGACATGCTTTTATTGTCAAAAGCGATGCATTAATTGTTCCACATTTGGGCTCAAGAGGCATAAGCCCTGCATAGCTAGCGTACTATGCAGGGGAGGGGGGATTACGCAGGTACGGTGGTTTTTTGTGGTAATGCCAATGACAGTAGGGCGGCGAAGGCTATAAATGCGCTTGAAATCCATAAGCATGCTTCAAGTCCGTATTGCTGATATACCCAACCAGATAACACGGTGCCAATTAATCGGCCCATGGCGTTAGCCATATAATAAAAGCCAACATCTAACGATACGCCATCACTGTCGGCTAGGCTGACGATTAAATAGCTATGTAATGACGAATTAATAGCAAATACAGCGCCAAATATAAGTAAGCCACCAATAATCGATGCCTGAATATAAAAATCATAATGTAGTGCTAAAGCAATCAGTACTGGTATTGCCGTTAGGTAACTAGCCCATAAAAATGCGCTGCGGCCGCTTGGAACTTGCCCTGACTTTTTACCGGTAAAAGAGGGGGCAAAAGATTGCACTATGCCATAGCCAATCACCCAGCTTGCCATAAAGCCACCAACCCACCAATGATCCCAGCCAAAGGTTGCTGCTAAAAATACGGGTAAGGCAACAACAAACCATACATCTCTAGCACCAAATAAAAACATCCGTGCGGCGGAGAGCACATTAATGGCTTTACTCTTTGAGAATAGCTCACTAAATTTGGCTTTGTGCTTGGCTTTACCTAAGTCTTGTTTTAAAGCAAAGATACTAAATAGCCATACAGCTGTTAGCATGCAAATCATGCTTAGTATCGCACCGTGGAAGTCTAGCAAGGTGAGTAATAAGCCACCTAAAAAGAAGCCAACCCCTTTGAGTGCATTTTTAGAGCCGGTTAATATAGCCACCCACTTATAGAGTTGGCCTTGTGCATCTTTTGGTACTAAAAGCTTAATGGCACTTTTTGCACTCATTTTATTGAGATCTTTGGCTATTCCCGATAACGCTTGTGCAGCCATAACATAAATAACAGTGAGTGCATCTACAGGCACCATGAGCATAGCTAAAGAAACTATTTGTAAGCCCAAGCCAATGTTCATGGTTTTATTGAGACCGAATCGAGCACCTAGCCATCCGCCCACTAAGTTAGTGATCACACCAAAGATTTCATAAAACAAAAACAACATGGCAATACTTAAAGGGCTGTAACCAAGTTGATGAAAATACAGTACCACAAGCATACGCAGGGCACCGTCAGTTAAGGTAAACGCCCAATAATTACCGGTAATTATTAAGTATTGTTTTATCTGTGGCGGCAGTGCTTTTAATCGATCCACGGTTAATTATCCTTTATCGGCTAGGCCAACTTTGCGCATAAGCTCTGCAGTTCGGTTCGCATAGCCCCACTCATTGTCATACCACACGTAGAGTTTTACTTGAGTGTCGTTGATCACCATAGTTGAAAGGGCATCAATAACACTTGAACGAGGATCGGTTTTGTAATCGATAGATACAAGCGGTCGTTCTTCATAACCCATAATGTCTTTAAGTTCGTTAGCAGCAGCGTCTTTTAGCAGTTTATTTACTTCATCAATCGTTGTGCCGCGTTCAAGCTCAAATACACAGTCAGTAATAGAGGCATTTGTTAAAGGAACACGAATAGCGTGGCCGTTTAATTTCCCTTTTAATTCAGGGAAAATATGCGTAATAGCGGTCGCCGATCCTGTGGTGGTTGGAATTAAACTTGTGCCACATGAACGGGCACGACGTAAGTCTTTATGGGGGGCATCAATAATTGTTTGGGTATTAGTGATATCGTGAATGGTCGTGATTGAACCATGTTTGATACCGATTTTTTCATGAATCACTTTAACGACAGGTGCCAAGCAGTTGGTTGTACATGAAGCAGCAGTAACAATAGGGTGAGCATCTTTATTATAAAGGTGATCGTTGACACCCATAACAATATTTAAAATACCCTCTTCTTTTACCGGAGCTGTTACCACAACGCGTTTTACGCCTTGATCAAGGTAAGCTTGTAACAATGCTTTGGTTTTTATTTTACCAGAGGCTTCAATTACTACGTCACATTTTGACCAGTCAGTCTCTTGCGTTTTTGTGTTTTGGCTAAAGCTGATTTCTTTACCATTGATTACAATTGCATTATCAGTATGGCTTGCTTCGTGATGCCATTTTCCGTGTACTGAGTCAAATGTCATTAAATGGGCAAATGTTTCAGCGTTACCTGCAGGGTCATTAATATGAACGATTTCTACATCATCCCAATCAAATGCTGCACGCATTGATAAGCGGCCCATACGGCCAAAACCATTAATACCTACTTTAATTGTCATTGTTTATTCCTTAATACTCGTTATAACTGCGAATTAAAATAATTAAGTTGAAGTGTATTCTTCAGTGCTTTAGGTCTTATGTGTTGTACTTGCTGCATGATTTTGTCGCTAGGCCAACCATGAGTAAGTAAAATAAGCGCAATCACTAAGCCAGTTCTGCCTGTACCACCTTTACAATGAACGGCAATCGTCTGTTGGTTATTGATAGCGTTTATGATCGCATCTTTATGTAACGCCCACTGTGCTTCAAACTCCTGAGAGGGTGCCCCATCATCTAATATTGGTAGCTGCAACCAAGTAATATCATGCTCTGCGCATAGGTTTGGTAACCGTTGTATATCATTTTTAGCAATTTCATGATCATACATAAGCGTAAGTAGCATGCTGGTGCCGGCTTGTTTTAGAGTTAGTACAGACTCTTCTAAAGATGCTTCTTTGCTTCCAGGGCAAGGCGTAAAAATAAGTTTTGCGCCATTTTCTAAATTTAACGAATCAAATGGGTGAAGTGGCATTGTTAAATCCTTTTCTATAATTATTTAAACCAATGTTGGGTGCGATTAATGATGGCAACTAACGATAGCATCACGGGGACTTCTACTAATACACCTACAACAGTGGCAAGTGCAGCGCCAGAATGTAAACCAAATAATGAAATAGCGACCGCGACAGCAAGTTCAAAAAAGTTTGAAGTACCGATTAGGCATGACGGCGCTGCTATTTTTTGTGGTAGCTTCATCCAAATAGCGGCAGCGTAAGCAATGATAAAAATGCCGTAGGTTTGAATGATCAGAGGAATAGCAATAAATACAATAGTCTGCGGTTCAGAGCTAATTGTATTAGCTTGAAAACCAAACAGTAAAACCACCGTTGCGATTAAACCCACCATAGACCATGGTTTTAGCTTTGCTAAAAAGTGTTCAAGTGCTTGCTCATCTTTACTTTTATTCAGTGCTCTACGGGTTAATACGCCTGCAGTTAAAGGTAGTAATACATATAAAACTACTGAGATCAGTAATGTTTCCCATGGTACTTGAATATCGCTTACGCCTAATAACAATGCTGAAATCGGGGCAAAGGCAAAAATCATGATCACATCGTTCACAGATACTTGGATTAGTGTGTAATTAGCATCACCTTTAGTGAGTTGTGACCAAACAAACACCATCGCAGTACAAGGGGCAACGCCTAGTAAGATCATACCGGCTATATACTCTTGTGCAGATTGCGGGTCGACTAAATCTGCAAATATAAAGTTAAAGAATAACCAACCAAGCGCTGCCATAGTGAACGGTTTAATTAACCAGTTTATTATTAGTGTCAGTATTAGCCCTTTAGGGTTTTTACCGACATCTTTAATCGATGAAAAATCGATTTGCGCCATCATAGGGAAGATCATCACCCAAATAAAAACAGCGACGGCAATATTTACATGAGCAATCTCAAAATCAGCAATCATTTGAAATACATCAGGTTGCCATTGACCAAGTAAAACACCGGTAATAATGGCTAAGCCAACCCATAGAGATAAATAACGTTCGAAAATTCCCATTTTATTCTCCTCTATTACCGACAAAAGTCAGTTTTGCTTGGGCGGTTACACATGTTAGTAAGATTTTCTAAATTTTTAGCTATCAGCGGAAGGTTATTTTCGGTGGTTTCGCTGATCACTTTTTTTATCCAAAGAGGTAATTCTGGATTTATTTTATAAAACACCCATTGGCCATGTTTTCTGTCAGTAATAATATTAGCTCGTTTTAGAACAGCTAAGTTACGAGAGACTTTTGGTTGGCTGTCTTCTTGTAAGGCCTCCATGATTTCGCAAACACATAGCTCACCATGATAATTAGTTAGCATTAGTGTTTTTAAACGAATGTCATCGGTGAGACATTTATAAAATGAGATTGGATCAATCGATATATTATCAAGCGCTGATATTTGCTCATCAATACGTAGGGTAGGTTGTGTTTTATTGCTAGGTTGGTTTTTTGACTCTAAAAGTATAAACATCGATAGACGATTATTCAGTTCACTTAATGTGGTAGCAAATGGATTATTGCAGGTGCGCTCTTTTGGATCTGGAAAATCCCAAGCAAGTTGTGCTTTAGCGCCGGGGAAGTTTCGGCATTCTTGATTTGCTTTATCACACAGGGTAATTACAAAGTCGAACTCTTGTCCTGAGAATTCCTCAATGCTTTGAGATTTTAATTCATCAATGGTTAAACCAAATTTTTTAAGTGCGTCTAAAGTGCGTGAATCTATTTCTTCAGGTGACGTACCTGCACTCGAAATTTCAAATCGATCACCTGCTTTATGGCGTAGCAATGCCTCAGCCATTTGTGAGCGGGCAGAATTACCAGTACATAAAAATAAAACTGAACGCTTAGTTGAAGTTTGATTATTCATAAATCACACCTTACATAGAATATACAATAAAGTGTATATTCGTTTTTGTATATATTCAAGTGCGATGTCTATTTTAATTTTAACTACTGCAGTTCTATATGACGTATTTTTATCCAAAGTTAGTGTTAAATTACTTTTATTCGTTATTTACAGATGAGTTTAGGTTTGTTTTTAAGCTGTTCGTTTGAAAATTAAACCAAACACCAATAAATCATAAAAAACGTTAAAAAACGCTTGCGTAAAATTCGCGGCGCCCTATAATGCGACCCCACTGAGACGGCAGAGCAGGCAACGCATAGCGAGCCAAGTAAGTCACTTAGTAAGTCGAGTAAAACTTGAGTTTAGATTTTTAATAAAGTTTAAAATTAAGTGTTGACAAAAAAAATAGGAAAGCGTAACATGCGCAGCCCTAGCGAGATAAAGCCAAGTGCTTTAATCGCAACGTTCTTTAACAATATAAAGCAATCATCTGTGTGGGCACTCGTACAGATTGAGTTCTAACAGCAGATTCTAGTTCACTAGATGACGCAAACAAATTTAGAGTCTCAATTGAAACTGAGTGACCAACAGCAATAAATTTATTTATTGCAGCACAGTCAATTCAATATCGAAAGATATTAAATAAATTCAGAATTCATTGAGCTGTTCTACGGAACATAAAAACTTTTAATTGAAGAGTTTGATCATGGCTCAGATTGAACGCTGGCGGCAGGCCTAACACATGCAAGTCGAGCGGTAACATTTCTAGCTTGCTAGAAGATGACGAGCGGCGGACGGG